>NZ_FOSN01000065.1 GCF_900114285.1 Methylocapsa palsarum
GCCCGGCAGACACAAGATCACCGTGAACACCAAAATCGCCAAACCCGCCGCGGCAGCCGACGTCGTGATCGCGGTCGACGGCGCCGAGGCGTTGCGCATTCCGGTCAAGCGAACGGTCGCGGGCGCCTTTTCCGCGAGCGAAACGTTCGACGTCGGCGTCGATCTCGGCTCCCCCGTGTCGCTTGACTATTTCGAGCGGGCGCCGTTCCCCTTCAGCGGCAAAATTGAGACCGTCAACGTCGAGCTGCGCTAGCGCGGCGGCGCGCCGAGGGAGGAAGTTATGATCCGCTACGTCCAGGCGCTTGCCTGCGCCGTCCTCCTTTCGGCGGCTCTCGCCTTCGCGGTGAAAGCCGATCCCGCCCGGCCGAACATCATCTTCATCATGGCCGATGATCTTGGCAACGCCGATCTCGGCTATCGAGGCGGCAAGATCGAAACGCCTAACATCGACAAACTGGCGGGCGAAGGCGTCCGGCTGGAATCGTTCTACGGCCAGCAGGTTTGCACGCCCTCACGCGCGGCGCTGATGACCGGGCGCTATCCGATGCGCTACGGATTGCAGACGCTGGTGATTTTCCCAAGCCACACCTATGGCCTGCCGATGGACGAGCGCACCTTGCCGCAAGCCCTTAAGGACGCGGGCTACAATACCTTGATGGTCGGCAAATGGCACCTCGGCCACGCGGACAAAAAATATTGGCCGCAAAATCGCGGCTTCGATTATTTCTACGGGAACGTCGTCGGCGAGGTCGATTATTTCACGCGAGAGCGCGGCGGTTTGATCGACTGGCAGCGCAACGGAAAGTTTCTGGCTGAGAAGGGCTATTACACCGACCTCATCGGCGATGAGGCGGTGAAACTCATCGATCATCAGGACGGCAAAAAACCGTTCTTTCTCTATTTTGCCTCGCTCGCGCCGCACGCGCCATTCCAGGCGCCCGAGGCCTATCTCGAAAAATACAAATCCATCGAGGACAAGCAGCGGCGGACCTATTCCGCAATGATTACCGATCTCGACGCTCAAATCGGGCGCATCGTCGCCGAACTCAACAAGAAGGGTCTGCGCGACAACACAATCATCCTTCTTGCGAGCGACAATGGCGGCGCGTTGAGCGGACTCTTCGCAAGCGGCTCAAAAAGCAAGGAGGAGCGTGCGCATGAGGAGGGAGGCATCGACCAGAGCGCCAAGGCGCCGGCATCCAACGCGCCGTTCCGGGGCGGCAAGGGTTCGCTGTATGAAGGCGGCGTCCGGGTCCCGGCCATCGTGAACTGGCCTGGTAAGCTCAAGCCCCGAGTCGTGAACGATCCAGTGCACATGGTGGACGTCATGCCGACGCTGCTGAATTTGGCCGGAGCCAAAGGCGATGCCGGACATCCGTTCGACGGCAGGGATCTTTGGGCGACCCTCGCCGAGGGAAAGCCGAGCCCCAACGAGGATGTGCTGATCAACGTCGAGGCGTTCCGCGGCGCCGTCCGCAAGGGTGACTGGAAGCTCGTCAAGGTCGCGCTGCTGCCCGGAAAGACGGAGCTTTTCGATCTCGCGAGCGACCCCGGCGAGACCACGAACGTCGCCGACGAGCATCCGGAAATCGTCAAGGATCTCGAAGCGCGGCTGATGGCGTACGCCAAGCAGCAGAAGCCCAGCGAATGGATCAAGGCGCAGCCGGCCTTCGTCGGCGAACAGGGCAAGACGGTGTTGGACCCCGACTTCGACATCGACGACGGCGG
>NZ_FOSN01000050.1 GCF_900114285.1 Methylocapsa palsarum
CGAATATCTTTCACAAGCTGTTCTGCCGGGGCTTTCGCCGGCACGGATTTCTGTCTCATCTGCGCTCCTGAATGGGCTAAGATGAACCAGAAATCTCCCTTCAGAAAATACCCCGATTTGTCTCATGGGCGCTGACGCCGGACACTTTATAGAGACTCCGCCACTTGGGCGATTGGTCACGGTTGTTCTGCCGGTTGGGAAGCCCAACCCGGCAGTTCACCCGCAACAATATACGCCGATGTCATGCCTGCCGTGGAGCTACCGAGCATGACTCCAGATATCGAACTCAACGGAGTTCCGATCGAATTGTCGATGCGCAATTTATCAGAGCTGAGTGCCGACGGGACTGGCACGGGTTGGAAAACCTTAAACTCTCTGGTCCTTGGATACGAAAAGTGGATAGAGGAGCTAGAGAAGGAGTCCACAACGCTCCCTAGTCACTTTGCTACTATTTCGGTGAGCCATATACTTAAATGCAAGTCTTGCTTAATTAGGATGCGGCAGGGAATTGAACTGCTCAAAAATAATTCTGACGCGCGCGATGCTTTCAGGCTAACCAATATCTCGATGCTTCTACAACAGATCACTACCAAGCAATTGATACGCCGACAACTCCACTGGTCCGCCGCTAAGGATCAGGTGGTTCCTAATGGAGAACACAGATCTCCATGGCAAATTTTCAACTCTAATACCGAGGAAACATCACGGTTAGGAAATTGGAGAGCGTTCCAGATAGCTTTTTTACTAATGTCACTTCAGGGCATAACGAATCCAAAGCATGCCGATAGAGAGATCGTAGACCTGATTTGGTTTCCAACGGGCGGCGGCAAGACGGAAGCCTATCTTGCGGTGATCGCCTATTGTATGTTTTTCCAACGGTTCTCAGCCAATGAAGATGACCTGCTACAACGCGATGGCACGAATGTGCTGATGAGATATACCCTCCGAATGTTAACAACACAGCAGTTTCAGAGAGCCGCGAGCTTAATTTGCTGCATGGAATATATTAGACGCAATGCAAGCTCTCACGGACTCAGAGGAATAAGCGGACAGAGGTTTTCGCTGGGCCTTTGGGTTGGTGGCGACGGATCGCCGAATAAAATCAAGGACGCGAGATCCGCACTGGCAGCCTTTAAACGGGGGGATGAGAAGGGAAATCCGCTCATCCTCACAGAATGCCCTTGGTGTAGGGCTGAGATAGGACGATGTGAGGATTCTGCACCAATAAAGATGGATGCAAAGATATGGTCCAAGCTTCGGGTCAAGGGAATTACGGAAAGCGGCACGGAAGGACCATTGTTGCACTGTCCGGATACGGCCTGTGAGTTCGGTAAAGCCAATTATCAGAGCTGGCTACCTGTAGAAGTTATTGATGAAAGAATCTACGAGTCTCCGCCATCATTGGTTATAGCGACCGCGGATAAGTTCGCTATGGCAACCTACCGCCCAAAAGCCGGGGCGCTTTTCGGCAGGAGAGAACTACGCGGAACGGGCACGGTTGAGCAAGTTTCTTATCCACCATCCCTTATAGTTCAGGATGAACTGCATCTAATTTCCGGTCCTTTAGGAACGATGTATGCGCTCTATGAGGGAATCTTTGAGAGGCTTTGTAGTGTACCATCCGATGGTGGAACACTCATTGTTCCGAAGATTATTTCGTCTACCGCTACAATTCGTGGGGCCGCGGACCAAATAAATTCCTTGTACGCGCGATCACAATTGCAATTGTTCCCAAGCCCTGGACTGACAATGGGCGACTCATTCTTCGGTAAATATGCCAAGGACCAAAATGGCCACCTTAAAAGTGGCCGCCTCTACCTCGGCATTCATGCTCCAGATTATGGATCTATTCTGACCACCCAGGTCCGAACCTTTTCATCTTGTCTCTTTCGTCCATGGGAGTTTCAGCCCAATGACAGAGACCCGTGGTGGACGTTACTGGCTTTTTATAATAGCATTCGCGAATTAGGGGGTGCACGGACATTATTCGACTCAGATATACGATCCAGACTGAAATTTATATTCAACCGGGAGGCGTTTGCTCATCAGGATCGAAGAAACCTCCGCATCGTTGAAGAACTGACTAGCCGATTGTCACAGGCTGAAATCGTAGGCATGATGGATCAGTTAGGTCTTCCATATGATGCTCAGAATAACAAATCTACAGTTGATGCATGTCTGGCTTCTAATATTATAGAAGTCGGTGTGGATATCGATCGCCTCTCACTTATGGCAGTGGTAGGACAACCAAAGACAACCGCCACCTATATTCAGGTTACCGGTCGAGTTGGAAGACGTTGGTGGGAACGCCCGGGATTGATTTTAACACTCTATAATCCTTCAAAGAGCCGTGACAGATCCCACTATGAGCAGTTCCAGAGCTATCATCTTCGTCTCTACGAGCGAGTAGAGCCAACTACTGCGACACCATTTGCGACATCTGCAATTTTGAGAGGGCTGGCAGGCGCATTAAGCTGCTGGACGCGCCAATTTTCGCGTGCCCCGGTGTCGAACTATTCTGAATTCGAACTAGAACTTGAATTCGCCTATGATCTATTAAGGAAGCGGTGTGAGAAAGTTCAATCAATCGCGGATCAGGCTAGGTCACTCGACGCACTAGAAAGGGTCTTCAAAGACCTGAAGAAGAAATGGAGCAGCTTCAATCCACAGGAGTGGGAGCATTTTCCCCAACAAATCAGTGGAGAGTACCTAATGTTATGGCCTGGGCAGTTTGCTACTGGGATCCAGAAAAAGCGTGGTTGCGTCATTCCGAGCAGCATGCGGCAGGTCGACAGGAGCGCGGAGCTTGAAATTACTCAAGGCTATGCCTCCGAAGAAAGCGCGTGAAGTTAAGCAATAGACGCGAACTCTGATTTTCCGGCTAGACAGGAGATATCCTCGTGGGCAGCAAGCAGATCAGAACAAATCAGCTAATCGAGCCCTTTGGACCCGGCAGCATCTATACCGATAGCCGCGGTATTCCTCACGTGATTGGCGGCTTGGATTATTGGTTCAAAAGTTGGGACCACACATCCGGGAAGATGGTCGACTGCAGCAATCGCTCAGAGTTTGAGCGCTTCGAGACCCGTCTGTCCGCAATCTTGCACGTAGATCGGTTTTGCCTACCCCCGGATTTCCGTCATGTCCACAAAGGTGACGCAGCTCCTCCCAATGCCGGGCTTCATGTGCCTGCTTTGAGGTTTCCAATTTGGTATAGACATACTGCTACGGGTGTGCTGAAACGTTTTAACCTACATACATTAAAGGTCGACCGCCCTAAGGATGGAGGGAGATGGCAGCCGGTTCGTTTTATATCTGTCTGTTGTGGGGGGCACCTTAATGAGTTCCCTTGGAAGGCTTGGATTGGTTGCCAGTGTTCAGGCGACGGCTCGATGAAATTAACTGACCGCGGCGGATCTGAGCTGACGAGCATAAGAATGCATTGCACGACATGTCCGGAAGGCTCAAGCGGACACAAGGGAAAAAGTCTTGCTCGAACCACCATGGTTCCTAACATTTACAATGGGGAGCATTCCGAATTCCAAAAGGAGGGGATTACCTGCCCTGGAGATCGTCCGTGGCTCGGTAACGATGCAACGCAGACTAGTTGCAACCACCCACTTGTCGCTGCTTTGATAAATCAGACCAACCTCTATTTCCCGCGCACTCTGTCCGCCATATCTCTTCCGGATCTTAAAATTCAAAATTCGAGCGTTATAAAACTTAGAAATGAAATTGAGGCTGTTGAAACGATAACGTTTGCGAAGAGTCTCTGGAGGATGGGAGAGACAATGAAGTCGCAGGCTGTCGCCATGATTAAGGAGGCTCTTCGTAAGCAGGACGTCTCGGGTGACGATAATGAAATTCAGGCGGCGCTAGAGAGCCTTTTTGATGAGAGTGCCCGTAATTTTGCGGCTGGTGTAGATCTTCCTGCCGAAGGAGAGCGGGAGATACTTTCATGTCCGGCGTCAGCGCCCATGAGACAAATCGGGGTATTTTCTGAAGGGAGATTTCTGGTTCATCTTAGCCCATTCAGGAGCGCAGATGAGACAGAAATCCGTGCCGGCGAAAGCCCCGGCAGAACAGCTTGTGAAAGATATTCG
>NZ_FOSN01000004.1 GCF_900114285.1 Methylocapsa palsarum
CCGCCCGGCGCGATCAGCGCCTGTGTATACGTCGTTCCGGCCGCGTCGAGGGGCTTCGCCAGCGCGTAATGGCCGGCGAGGTTGCTGTTGACGCCTAGCACGTCGCTCATCGAATAAAGCAGCGTGTAGCTTTGGCTGTTGATCGTCAGCGCCTGGCCGGTGTTGGGCGCGCCGGTGAATTGAACGCCGGCGCCTGACGCGAACGACAGCAGCGCCAGCGTCGGGATCATCGGGTCCGCCGCCGCATTGAGGCTGAGCTTGCCCGCGCCCTTGATCGTCACCGGCGCGTTGATGGCGATGGCGTGGTAGGCGTCGAGGGTGAGGCTCTGCGGACTCGACCACGAAATCGCCGAGGCGATGGTGATGTCGCCGGCGCCCGGCGTCTGAACCCCCGGCCCGGAGGCACCGCCCGCCGTCGTTTGCAGAGTGACGTTGGTGGACGCCAGATTGCCGGAGATCGTATTCGCCGCCGCCGCGCCGACGGTCAGATTGACCGGATCGATCAGCCAGATCCCGGCGCCGCCGCGGGGCGCGGACGTATCGACAGACAGCCCGGCGAAATCGACGGTCTTGCCCGAGGTCTCGACTGCGCCGCCAGCGCCGCCCGAGGCGCCGCCGCGCGCCGTGATCCTGCCATTGACGCTCGTCGCGCCGTCCGACCAGACCACGACCGAGCCGCCCTCGCCGTTCGCCGTCGCGTCGGCCTTGATCGTGGTCGCGGAGTCGATCCTGACGCTCGCCGCATGGGAAAGTTTTCCGGTTCCCTGCGGGCCGCCGCCGATGCGGACCTTCCCGCCGCCGGCTCCGCCCGAGACATCGACGGCCGCGCTCCGCAGCGCGATCTCCCTTCCGGTGATGGCGATGCGCCCGCCCTTGCCCAGATCGCCTTTGCCGGAAACGCTGGAGGCGTCGAGCCTGCCCGAGACATTGACCGCCCCGCCCGCGCCGCCGCCGATGACGATCGCGCCCGAATGGCCGCCGATGCTGCGGGCCTGCACCAGGCCGCTGATGTTGACGGCGTTGCGCGCCGCCTCGCGCGCCGTGGCCGCCTCGATCACGACGAGGCCGCCGTCGGCCTTGATCGTTCCCGTGTTGCTGACGAGGGCCTCCTTGCCGTTGAAACGGGTGGGCGCCGCGACCTTGAGGAAGCCGTTGCCGGAGAAATCAAGCGTCGCGGTTTCGCCGGAGCCGAGCCCGACCTTGCCCATCAGCGCGAGGATTTTCCCGGAATTCGACACGGTTCCGCCGATCAGCGCGGCGTAGCCGCCGCGCCCGACGCGGATGACGCCGTCGTTGGTCACGGCTTTCGAGGCGCCGCCGCCCTTGAATTTGAGTCTGGCCCTGCCGCTGAGGAAATCCTCGTTCGAAACGCCAAGCGTCGAGGCGACGAACCCGGCGGCCCTGACAACGCCCGTCTTTGTGATCGCGACGCCGTTGGGATTGACGAGGTAGACCTGACCATTGGCGTTGAGCCGTCCGGCGATGGTCGAGGGCGTCGAGCCGGTCACGCGGTTGAGCAGCGCCGCGGATGAACCGGGCTGATGAATGTTGACGGTGTTGCCCTGGCCGATCGAAAAGCCCTGCCAGTTGACGATGGCCCCCTGGCTGGACTGGCGAATGTTCAGCGTATTGCCCGAAGGCGGTGAAATCGTCACCGAGCCGGAGGCGACACTGCCTCCGGTCGGCAGAATGCTAATGCCCCCGGCGAGAACAGGCTCCACGCCGCTCAGCGCCGTCGAAGCGAGCAGAACTGCGCCGAAGCGTGAGTGACTGCGGCGCATAGAGACACCTTAATATCGTCTTCAAAACAATGAAATCAGCCAAATTTGGGCCTCGCCGTATTCTCGCCATAAAACATTTGCCGTCAAGCCGAAGTTCTTCAGTCAACGGTTATATATTTTTTAGGCGCCTCTCCCTGCATTACGATTAACTGTATGGCTGCTACTAGATTATTTCGAGGCTGCACTTTGGAAGCGCGTCGCTAAACGTATAAAGCAGAGGGTCGATTATTCCCTCGAACTTCCTGTTCGCGTAAATCCTTTCTATGGCCTAACGTAAAGTGCATGCCCGCAGAAAGTCCCGCGATTTCCCCATGGCGCCGAGTTCCAGCGGAGGGCAACGAGCCTTGGACAGAGGTCAATCACGGTTTCACGTTGGCCGACATCCTAGGCGACCTTCGCCAGCCCGCTATGCTCCTCGGACCGGGCCTCGAAGCGCGTGTCCGCCTACCTCGTCACGTAGCTCCCGTCTCGACAAGCGCTCGTCGTCTCGGCTCCGCCTAGGACCCATTCGTCGAGGCTCAGCGCCGTCCGAAATCCCAATGCCATAAAGCCGGTTTTCGAAATTTCGGCGCTGGTTGACCGCCCGAGGTTCGAAAGGAGTTTCAGTTTCCCCGCCGACCATACGAGCAGACTGAGCCTTTCAATGAAATGAGCTGGTTTGGCGGGACACGAATTGCGGGGTGGGTCGACCAGCGTCTTTTCGCCCTTGATCGCGGCCAAGGCTATCGCTGGTGCGTGGTTCCGGTGGGGTCGTTTGCTCATCGCCTTTCCTGCGCTGCGACCATTTAGGCCGCGATCAGGCAAGACTCCGCTTGGCCGATTGTCCAAATTCGTCGGGCCAGCTCTCCTTTTCGTGAAACGGGTTGCCCGCCTCATCAGCATGCGGAATCGCCTAGTTTTTTCTTGCAGCCTGGAAAGCGGTTGCGAAACCCACCCATGGTCGCCGAAAACAACCTTGGCGTCAGACGCCGCCATGCACTAACATTGAAACTGGATCACCCCTCGGGGGCAGGCCAGCTGGAACTTGGGCTCTTCTTGGGTGCCCGTAAATTCGGCGGCCGCAAGCACATGCAGAAGAAAGCCTCATTCTCGATCGACAAATGCACCGCTATCAGAAGTTCATCTCCGATATCGCCGGCCAACACATCCATTCCCATGACGGGGAAGTCGATAAATTGATCGAAAAGGTGGCGACCTGGCTCCGCGGCGCGGCCGGGTATTCAATCGTGCCCGGCGGCCGTGCTATAGCCGCTGAGTTATGGTTCACCTCTGCTGGGGTGATCTCAACTCCGCTTTCGGAGTTTAAACCATCGCGAGCCGCGCACGGGCAACGTCGCGCACCAGTCGCCAGATTTCGGCCCTTTCTAGTTTTTTCGCCCTTTTGTATCGCCCTGAAATGCCGTCGAGGGCGGGGTGAGAAAGGCGTCGAACCGCTGTTTGACAATCGCGTAGCATTCACACGAGGCCTTTTCGAGGGCGGAACGATCACAAACTTGGATCATTCCCCGTCGATAACTGATGAGGCCGGCGTTCTGCATCGATTGAGCCGCAAGCGTCACCGATTTCCGATTGGCCCCCATAATGCCCGCGAGAAACTCGTGAGTGTATTTAAGAACTTCGCCTTCAGCTCGGTCATCCATCATGAGTAGCCAGCGGCACATTCTTTCCTCGATAGAATGCATGGAGTTGCAAGCGACTGTCTGCTGGATTTGAGACAGCAGCGTCTCAGAATAGCTGACGAACAGATCCCTCACCTATTCGCTGCTCGCAAATTCGTGTCGCAGCACTTCTATCGGGCACCGGCCCATAGGACCTTCTAACTGTACAATGCACCGATTGAAAGAGGTGCGGCTGTACATGGCCGCGAACAGGCCGAACGCGCCCTCACGCCCTATGTTTGCGGTTTCAATCGCCGAGCCGTTCTCCAAAATGGTCAGTAAAGAAAAAACCGCGCCACTCGGGAAGTAAGCGTGTTTGAGAACGCCGCCTGCTTCGCAGACGATTGATCCCAATTTAAGGGTGACAGGTTCGAGATGGGAGCGGATCCGGTTGCGGATGGCCGACTCCAAAGCGCGGAGCAACTGATTTTCATGCTCCGAAGGCAGGAACTGCTTCATTAATATCTCCCAGGAACAAACCGATTTTTTTCTTTCGCTGTGGTGTATACCACAGAGAGAACAATTTATAAGTGCATAATAAAATTTCGTTTTCTATCAGTCGGCAATTGTCGCGAGCTTAAGCTAAATGACGCCAGTCTCAGGTTTATGCTTGATTGTGGAAGATGACCCTTGGATTGCTTTTGATTTAGCTGACTACGTCAGCTTTTCTGGATACGTGCTCGCTGGACCATTCACAACCTGCAGGGAAACTCTTGCTTATCTCAAAAATCAAACACCAACCCTAGCTATCATCGACATTAAAGTATTGGACGGTTCGAGTAGATTGATAATCGAAAAACTTACACAAAAAGGTGTGCCTTTCATCATCTATTCTGGATACAGCCGCAAACACTTCACATACACGGAAATTGGATCTCACACAGAATGGATCCAAAAACCTGCGAGCGCGGAAAAAGTCCTGTCAGCCGCCGAACGGCTATTAATCCCATCTTGAAGCTCTCGTAGAGCAACACAGCGTTTCGAAACAGATAAACGGGGCGCCCATCGCCAAGGTCAAGCGCACCAATTCGATTTCTGGAAGGATCAATAATCAAAATGGAACAAATCGAGCACCACCTCAACAACACTGAAATAGCGACCGACTCTGCAGCTAAATTTATCCAGAATTTTCGAACGATAGCAACTGAGGCTATCGACTACTCGAGAAACTCTTTTGCAGACAGAGCTGCTTTTTTGGAAAAGCTGAGTAACGCCAAATCCATCGACACCGCTTTCCAGATCCAGTCGGAATACGCCAAGCAATTTTATGCGGCGTTCACCGCACAGGCGAAGAAATTAAACTCCCTCTATTCTGATCTGGGCAAAGAGGCTTTTAAGCCAATTGTGGAGTTAACCGCCAAGGTTCAGAACGATAGGAAGTAGGCCCTGAACATCAGTTAAATGTGTCGTTCAAAGCTAAACCATGACGGTTTCTGCGCCATGATCCTCTTTTAATAGTAGTAGGAGTAGCGCATGACCCCAGTGACGCTCGAACGTGATATATCTACAAGAATCGTCGATGTAACCGAGCTCTTGTTCGGAGAACTCGGATTTAGGAAGACGACGGTCTCCGATATTGCCCGTGAACTGAAGATGTCTCCAGCAAACATTTATCGATTTTTTGACTCGAAAGCTGAAATCAATTCAGCAGTCGCTCGCCGCCAGCTCGCGGAAATCGAAAACCGCGTAGAGCAAATTGAAGGAAGCTTTGACTCGGCGAGCGACCAGCTACGACGTTCCATAGCGACGATTTATAATCTTCACACGGAACAATTCGCATGGAGGCCGAAAATCCACGAGTTGCTGGTTACGGCGTACGACGAGCGTTGGGAGGTGGTTACAAGTCACACAAAGACCATCGGAAATTCCCTCGTCCGTATCATCGGTCTGGGCATGTCCGAACGAAAGTTCGCAATTGGAGGCGCAGACCTTACTGCGATTCTCATTCAAAGCGCTTGCATGCAGTTTTGCCACCCTCGACTTATAGCTGAAGCCGCGCAAGCCCCCTCGCCGCCAATCGATCAAATGATTGCTTTTTGCCTCGCCGGACTGACGAAAAAAGCTACGGAGCTGTCCGTCGCCAGGTTATTTTAGACAACTTTCGGGCGTCAGGAACGGAGGCTCTGGCACATCGGTGATTGAGGTTACGCGGCCTGCAGCCGATGCTACAAGCGACGATTGGCGATGGTCTGGCGTTTGATCCTTTCGCGCTCGAGGAGAATGCTCTCGGCGCGCCCGAAATAGACGTTAGCCGGCGCACCGGCTGGACCAGATCAGCTGATCCTGACGCACCCCCCAGGTGTTAGACAGTCTCCGGTTTCGCCTAGAACAAGCTTATCGACATGCCCTGGAAAATCATGCCCATCGGAATGCGCGAATGCCTATCGGTTTTACTAATCCCCGAGACTTGGAATAAGCCATCGTTGCCTTCCGTCATCGCGAAGGCCGGTCGAGCCTCGCAAGCGCCTCCGACATATGGTGGGCAAGTTCAGCCACGTGTGGTTGGCGCATCACACTCGCATGATCGCCGCTGCAAACATGGGACTCGTAGGCGCCGACATAGGGCGGAAGTACTTCCAGTGGGCGGCAGGATAAAGGATCGCCGCCGGCCGAGTCGAAAAATATGACTTTTCCCCGATAGGGGCTCATCTCGTAGCTGTAAAAAGCAGCTATGCCGGCCTCCCGCGCATCGAGAAGCTCTTTGGGCAGAGTTGCGAGCGTGTAAGGCGACGCGGACGCCTCGCCCTTGTCGCCGATGAGCCGGCGTAACCGGCGCGCCACCGGTGTCGCCCTTTCGACGAGATAGGGAAGAATTGCGCGGGGCGACAGCGTTTTGATTGTGGCGAGGTGCGTCTTAAGGCGTCGCCAGAGAAAGGCGCGCTTCACCGCTGGCGGCCAGCAGCGTTCCGGCAGATTAGGCTCGATAAGCCCAACGAAGTCGACTTGTTCGCCACCATCCGAGAAGACGCGCGCCGTCTCAAGCGCAACGAGCGCTCCGAGGCTGAAGCCTGCAACACGATAGGGGCCGCGCGGCTGTATGCTGCGGATGCAGGCCGCCTGATATCGCGCCATTTCAGTGATAGAGCGATGGAGCGGCTCGAGGCCGTCGAGGCCCTGAAATATATTTGCGTAGACTGGGCCGCCGGCCTTCACAAGACTGCCGAGATCTAAGAGTTCGAGCGGCAGCCCGCCGAGGCCGGGGAACAGGAAGAGCGGAGTTCCTCCATCCTGCGGCTGTACGAGCACCGTCGGACGCTGAGCCGGAGTCTTGCCGCGCTTGACCACGTCGGCGATGGCTCCGATCGTGCAGGCTTCGAAGACCGTGGTGATTGGCAAGTATACGCCCGTCGCTTGCGAGATGGCTTCCAGAAGCCGATGTATGCGTTGCACGCCGAGTCTGAGATCGAAAAGATTCGCCGTGCGGGCGTGCGGACCTCGTTCCAGAATGCGGTCCCAGAGATCAGCGATCACCGCTTCGACGGATGCGGTCGCCTCGACGAATGCCTGGCTTTTAATTTGACTGTTCATGGACGCTCCTCCATGTGCGACGAGAAGGGCGGGCGGAGCCTAAAACCAGCGTTGGAGCCAGCTTGGCATATAATTCTTCGCCCGGTTGAGGACACAACCGATGACCTGCCCGCCGAAGCGCTCGATGTCGTTGCGGGTCTGAACGATCATCGAGCGGGACGACGAGCCCGCGCCCACGACGAGCACTGTGCCATCGCTGCATCGGGCGAGCGCGAGCGATTCCGGCGATTCGGCCACGGGCTGGCAATCGAGAACGATGAAGGGGAAGCCTTGCTTTGCTTCCGTGAATAGCCGGCCAAGATCGCTGAGGTCGACACGCGACAAGACGCCTTCAGGAGCGATCAATCGCGCCAGAACGACCCCCGGACGGCCCGGAGCCGGGTGCATCGCGTGATGCAATGCGCCCTTGTTGGAAAATGCCTCAAGCAGGGATGGCGAGCCCGCCCCAAGACGCTCTCCCGAGGCGGTCGAAGAGCAGTCGACGAGGAGGACCCGTCCTCCCCAATGAGCCGCCGCCGCATCCGCAAAGCCGACCACCGTCGCGCTCGTCCCTTCTCCATGGGAAGAGGCGATGAACTGCAGCACGAACGGCTTGTCTTCGCGGTTCATCGCCTTGACGGCATGAAAGAGCTGCAAATAGGACGGGTGCGGTCGCCGCGGCGATGTACGACCAAAAGGAAAAAGATTCTTTTCGGCCGGAAGACATGTTTCTTCTCTTGGGTATGAAGCATGCGCCGTCATTGCGCCCCTCCGCACGCGAAAGAATAAGCGGTGACGTCCCGATCAACTGATGACCAATAAGCTGAGAGCAAGTTCATGTTACCCTTCAGAAATGGGAGGGTGTTTTCGATGCGCTGTGATGCCATGCCCATGCTAGGGCAAGATAATTGTAAGGAAGATAATTGCGACGCTTGAATTGTCATATGGAAGCTTTTTTTAGCTATCCCAACGTACATTCGAGTTTGACGCAGCGCAACAAAAAAGATAAAAATGACCTGTGGAAGTCGAATTTCTCTCGAATTCTTAATAAGTACTGACAAAAAACATAATTAATCAGATTCCACATCGCTTTTTAACGGGAGCTGCGCCTATCCGACGTTCTGGAGCAAATGAATCATGAGTCTAGTCTCTAATGAGTCGGCGCTCACTTATTGTCGGTCCAACTCAGCCACCCTGCGCGTCGCGCTCAACTCCCTTTGCAAGGACTGGCGGGTTGTCGCCGCTTCCATTGTCGTCACGCTTGTCGTCGCCGTCGCCGTCGCCACGCTCGTCAAGCCGAAATATGCAGGCGAGACGCATCTGCTGGTGCCGCTCTCCCCTGACTACGCGGCCCGTGCAGCGGTGGGTGCGGAAACCGCCGCATCGCCAGCCATGCTGGAAAAGGACGCGATTCTAAAAAGCGAGGTTGAGATCCTAACGGCGCCTTCGCTGGCGAGGGCCACAATCGAGGACGTTGGCCTTGCGAAGATGTATCCGGGCCTTGCGGAGCCGGGCCTGCGCGCGCGTCTCGCGCAAGTAGTTTTTCAATGGACTCTGGAGCCAGCGCTTGCCGCCAATCCGCTCGGCGCCGCGACGCTCGCTTTTGCGAAAGATCTCACGGCGACCCCGGATAAGACCGGCAATCTAATTACCGTCAGCTTCCGTAATGCTGATCCAGCCGTCGCCGCGCTGACGGCAAATACGCTGGTAGCCAACTATCTTAAGAAGCGCGCAGTCCTGTTTGCCGACGTGCAGTCGCCCGTGGTAGCGATCGAGGCGCAGGCGCTGCGCCAACGCGCCGACGAGGCGGCCCGCGCGGTGGCAGACTTCAAGGCGCGCAACGACATCGCCGACCACGCCCTGCAGCGCGACCTGCTGCTGCGCCAGCGCGCCGATATTATGCGGGACAGGCAACTCGGCGAGCTGGATGCCGCGCAGTCGACAGAACGCAGCGACGTCCTGCAACACGAGCTCGACGACACCCCAAAAGACATTGTCGCCTATCGTGGCGGGCAGCAGCTTGTCCGGCACGGCCGTCCGAATGTCGTCGACGCGCTCGAGATCGAACGTGCCCGCGCGCGCCTAGGATACGAGGCTGCGCGGGTGCGCGTCGCAACGGACGACGTGCAGCTTGCCGCTACAGACCGCGACATCAAGTCTATCGAGACGAAAGCTTTCGAACTGGCGCGTCTCGAGCGCGAGCGCACGCTTGCGGAGGACCATTACATCGCCGCCGCCAAGACTCTCGATGCGCGCCGTTTCCAGGAAGACGTCAGCTCGCGCGCGGCGGCGAGCGTGCGGGTTATCGACCCTGCGACCCCGCCAGTCGAAGCCGGGAATCAGCGCGCCGTCATCATCGCGGCGGGGATCCTGCTCTCCCTCTTCATTGGCGCTCTCGCTGCGGTGTTGTCGGACGTCTTTCGCCGCAGCTTCATCACGCCGGAGAAGCTTGAAAAGACGCTAGGCCTTCCGGTGCTCTGCGTCATTCCCGTGCTCGACCGGGCACCGGACGGAGCGGGCGCTGCCGGCTCTTGAAGCCGCGGCGGCGCGCAGGTCGGGCCTCCGCCCACAAAGGCATTTTGCCAGATATCACGGTTCTTTTGCCCGACGCAGGCCTTCCTCGCCATTTGAACGCTCGACTGCGCCCGGACGAAAGAAGGGGCGTCCCGAAGGGCGCTTAGGCCTGGGAGCGAAAGCAACTGGCGTCGCGAACTTTTTGGTTCGACTGAGCGTGAACGCACATTCTCCGATGCCGCAATAGCGGGAGGGTTCAATAAGGGCGAAGGCGTTCACCAAGTCACGCTCCGGACCTTCGCGAGAATGGCGTTCAGATCGTTTTGCAAACCGTAATTCCAGGCGCGTAGGACGCTATCCGACGTCGCGCATTTTGGTTTCACACGGATCGTCACGCCGGTTCCGCCGCGGTCGACGATAATGAAACCATAGGCTTTCGCCGCCGTCGCGATCGCTTTGCCTGCTGCGGTTGAGAGGGCTAGCGATGCGACGGAAACCGACGGCGGCAGCGCAAGCCGGGATCCCATCGGCAGCACGCCGGCGTAGGGTTGCTTGTTGATCAGGCTATCGCGATCGAAAGCGTAGGCTGGATATGCGATCTGCGGCGCGAGCAGTGTAGGCGGGACGGTGATCGCCAGGGCGTGATTGAGACCAGTAGCGACGTCCTCATCACAGAAGAGCCCGGCGTAGGCAGGCAGCATCGAAGCGGTCTGGCCATTCTGCCATCCATCGCCGGCGCTCGTGGTCGACGTCGTCGCGTAGGAGAGGGCCACCACCGGCCCCGAGCTCAAGACGATCGTAGCATATGTCTCAAGCGCCGTTCCGACCGGTTGGAACACCACCATATGGCCGTCCGTCCCGATCGCTGGTGTCATGCCCGCGCCGATCCGGAAACGGGCGGGCGGCGAAGCAGAGCTGACCGTCTCGTTGTAGGAAGCCGGCAAAGTCCAAGCGTTTGGCGTCGTCGTCGAGAAGACGTTGCCGCGGTAGGGGAAGCTCGTTTTTGAAGAGGCGAGAATGTCGGCCTCGACAGCCGCGCTATTGCCGACACGCTTCCACTCGCCGGTGAAGACTTTGTACCAAGCAAGGGAATTGTAGAGGAGCGGCTGCAGGGGATCGTTCGCCCCGGCCGTATAAATAGGAATGGTCCAGACGTTCCGCTGGTCCCAGGAATCCACGCCGGCCACTAGACCGGGGTCCGCCGGTTCGGAAGCGTACACGGCGGCCGCTGGTATCGTCGTGTTCCACACTGATGCGAATGTGAAAGGCCGGTTTTGGGCGCTGGCCTGCCCGGATACCGCCAGCCCAGCCGCAAAGGCGAGAGATCGCGCGAGGCGACGGCGCGGACGCCTGAAAATTGCCATAAGAAAAATTTCCATAAAAGCGGATATCTTTTCGTCGATTCCTATAAAGGATCGCATACCCAACAGAACACAAGATAATACACAATATTCATCAGATCACTTATGGTTGTTAAATATACGTAGGCGCATTACCAATGCCATTATATTATATTGCTGCGACGCAACAAAATATAGTGACATGCTGTTCGTTTGCCTCTACGCTCTCACTTATACTAGCTTAGAGTAAATGGATGCTCTTTTCTAGAGTTTCTGAGCTCTATCGAAGGGGGACGAATTGCGTATCGCGATGATTGGCTCCCGTGGAGTCGGCTCTAGTTACGGTGGCATCGAGCGGGTGCTTAATGAACTGTGTCCAAGACTTGGAAAACTCGGCTACGAAGTCGACGTATTCTCTGATGCTAGGGTGACCTTCGAGGATCACGGTGGAGTGCGCGCAATTCGCGTGCCTTCCCTTGGCGGCAAGCATTTTGAGACGCTCTCTCGCAGCGTTGTTGCGTTGCGGCGGGCCCTCGGCAATTATGACCTCATTCACCTCCACGCGGTCGGGCCTGGGATTCTGTCGGCAGCGACAAACCTGTTTGGTCAGCGCTCCCTCGTCACCATTCACGGGCTTGACCAGCAGCGTGACAAATGGGGCGTCGTGGCACGATCCTGTCTCAGTCTCGCCGAACGCACGCTGGTCGCCAACGCCGACCAGATCACCGTGGTATCCGAAAATCTGCGGCGTTACTTCATCGAGCGCTACAATGTCGCCACGGCGTTCGTTCCGAACGGCATGCCAAACAAGCACCGCGTTTCGCCTGGGCCGTCCTTCTCGTCCTTCGGCATTGAGCCTGGACGTTATATTCTCTTCGCGAGCCGCCTGACGCCGGAGAAGGGCTGCCACGACCTCATAGAGGCGTTCAACAGCCTGACGACTGAAATGAGGCTCGTCATCGCCGGATCCTCCGGCGAGCCTGTCTATCTCGATTCGCTCCGTCGGGCGGCCAATCCTGACAAGATCGTCTTCGTCGGCCATCAGTCGGGCGACGCTCTCGCCGCCCTCTTCAGCAACGCGCATCTCTTCGTTTTGCCGTCATACGTGGAAGGCATGTCGATGGCGTTGCTTGAAGCGCTCGGCTACAGAGTTCCCGCGGTCGTCACTGATATTCCCGAAAACCGCGCTGTCGTCGGTGCCCACGGCTTTTATTTTCAGCCTCGTGACGTCGAAGGGCTGCGCGCTGTGCTCGCGACGTTACTCGACGCCCCGCAGATCCTTGAGGGGGTCGCGCGCAATCTTGGCGCGCTTTCCTTGCCCGACTGGGATGTCGTCGCGGAACGCTACGCTCAGCTCTACCGAACCCCGTTGCGCGCAAGGCCGACGATCGCATCGACGCAGCGGATGGCGGCACGATGATTGGATCCGTCGCGCGGGCGCTCCGCGCCAGAGCCGCTCTGCTCTCCGACCGCTTCGGGCGCGAAGCCGGGTTGGTAATGCTGTCACGCGTTCTGCAGAACGCCAACGGGCTGCTTCTTTCCGTGCTGATCGTCCGTCGTTTTGGCCTCGCCGCAGCGGGCACTCTTACGGTGGCGGCGGTGGCGGTGACAGTCATCGCGCTTGTCGGAACTTTCGGCCTCCCCTATGTCTTTGCGCGCATGGATGCGCAAATGCGCGTCAAGAACGCTCTTGGCTTCGCGGCAGCGCTCGCAGTCGTCCCGTTGAGTCTGCCCTTTCTCGTGGCGCTTGGCGCGCTAGCCGCGCAAACACATGAGGAGATGCTGGTCATCGTTCTGCTTGCGCTCGGCGGTCCGTTCTTCGCACAGGGCAATCTTCTAAACTCGCTACAGGTGCTTCAAGGAAAGGCGGGCGACACCGTCATTGCTCCCGTCGCCAATTCGCTTGGCCTTGCCGCCGCGGCGCTCTTTGCCTCGAGCTATATCTTATTCGCCGCGATTCTCGCCGCCTTTCGGTTTGGCGGCGTCCTCGTCGCATTCCTGCGTCTTGAGCGCGCGCCGTTCGACATTCCTCTTTTCATTCGTCAAGCGCGCGAGGGTTGTCGATACCTTGTGGGCGACTCGCTCAATCTTGGCGTCGATCAGATCACGGTGCTTATTGTCTCCTATCTCATGAGTCGCGATGATCTCGGCCTGTTCGGATTATGCCGGCAAATCCTCACCGTCGCCGAGACGCCAGGCTGGTCGCAAATGCAGGCGAAATATCCGACCGTCGTGGCGGATCCCGACGGGGCTATGCCCGAGTTGCGCCGATTGATGCTCCGGCTTGGTGCCACATGTGCGGTCGGCGCGGCTGTTATTGCTGCTCCACTGGGCCTTATGGTTTTTCATCTGCCGCGCTTCGTCCTGTTTGCGCCGCTGATTCTTGTGTCCACGCCGATCCGCTATCTGCTCTCAACCTATGATCTGCATCTGCGCGCAATCGGAGCGCTCGGGTCGGTCAACCGCATCTCGTTGATCAGGGCTGCCCTGGCGCTTGCAATTGTGCCCGCAGGGGCTGCAATCGGCGGCGCGCTTGGCGCAATCCTCGCGACCGTCCTTCACGTGTCGATCGCCTGCGCCCTCACCGCACGCGCAAGCGCGTCCTTCGGGCCCCGCGCTGCGCCGAGTTTTGCTGAAGCCGGAGCCGCGCAATGAGCGCCGAAGCCGCCCTCCCGCGAGCGCCGTCGCCAAGCCTGCGCGCCCTTTCCGCGTTTCCCCGCATGCGTCGGAGCGTCCTGGCCCGATTGTCCGACCGGCGGCTCTATTGCGGCTATCTGCGCGCCATTCCCGCGATGTGGATATTGGGCGTCCTTACGCCAGCGGGCGCGGTCATGCTGATCAAGCTCGCGGCGGAGCGCTGGCCGAGGGGGGTGATGACCAACGTGATTGTCTGGAGCTGGTTCGCTATTGGGCTCTCGCAAGCCGCAGCCTCCATTCTGAACGGCGTCGATATCGGAGACTATGGCCGCGGCTTAGCCAACGCGGTAGGTTTCGGCGTCGTCGGTTGGGCGTTCGGCGGCCTCGCGATCGCCGTCGGCGCAGCGCACAGGCTCGACGACGAACGGTCGATTCGTGCTGTGACCTGGGTTGGCCTTTACATGCTGATTTTCGCCGCGATCGCCGCGCTCGGCCATCTCGCTGGAAAGCGCGAACTCTATATATGGCCGACGCCGATCGGAATGCTGTTGCCAAATAGTCCTTCTGTAACGTTCTACACGGCCGCGCTCATTTATCAGACGGAAGAAACGCTTGGCGAACTTTCAACTCGCCTCGTGCTTTTCTTTCCCTGGGCGCCGGCGCTGGGTCTCGGGGCGCTGGCGGTGACCTTCATCAGCCTGCTCGAAAGCAATCGATTGTGGCGCCTTCTCGGCGTGGCTGGCGGCGCCGTCGGCGTTGTCTTCAGCTGGAGCCGGATTGCCATTGGAGCACTGGTCGTCGTCGGCGCGTTCATCGCTTTTATGCGAGCTCCGCGCTTCGTCAAATTCACCGTCATCGGATGCGCGCTCACAACGCTGTTCGCGCTGCCCTTGTTCGGCATCGATCCGATTGGCGAGATCGCCCAGATACAAGATCGGGTGAATGGCGCGCGGGCCGGATCCAGTCTCGCTCGTGAGCTTATTTACGACAGGAGCTATGAGGGCTTTCTACAGTCGCCTCTTATCGGTCACGGCTGGATCGGCGAATCCGTGCACTCAAAGGAGAATTTGCCGATAGGCAGCCACTCCACCATCTATGGCCTGCTCTACACCGGGGGTGCGCCAACTTTCGCGGCCTTTGTCATCGCCATGGGGGCGATCTTGTTCGGGCTCATCCGGCGCTACCTAACGCTGCGATCTGACGATCCGCGTCGCGCCCACGTCGTCGTCGCTGGCGGTCTCTTTTCATGTCTTGCTCTCTACTGCCGCTACGAAGCGCTATTCAACCTTACGCTTCCCTGCGTATTTCTCTTCGTCTTCATTGGCGCAGCTCTCGCGCCGCCTTCCAAGGCCGACCGCCGTGGCTCGCCGGACAGGGGGCGCGCTCTTGCGCGCATCCCCTTACGCACGATGAGCGCGCTTCAACCGAATTACCATCATCGCGGGGCTGATAAGAACGCCTTCGCGCCAATAGGCCCTATTTAGGAGATTCCGTGTAATGTCAACGCCGTTACAAAGTCTTCCTAATAATGCTTGTGAGCCGAGAGCGCAGGGCGGCGAGGGGTCGAAGCCTTCACTTAGCATTGTCATTCCCGCCTATAACGTCGCACCCTACATCGAGGCTGCGGTTCTCTCGGCGCTGCGCCAAACACTGCATGACATCGAAGTGATCGTCGTTGACGATGGTTCGACAGATGCGACATCTGTGATCGTGCAATCCCTCGTGGACAAATTGAAGGATCCGCGCCTACTGGTCATACGTCAGGAAAATGGCGGCCTCTCCGCCGCGCGCAACGCTGGGATCCGCGCCGCTCGCGGCGAGTTCATAGGCCTACTTGACGGCGACGACATCTGGCTTCCCGGGAAGGCGGTGCTGCACATTGAGGTTATGGTTGTCGATCCCATGATCGGCATTACATTCAGCCACTCCGAATATTTGACGGAGAAAGGCGAGCGCACAGGCCACCTTTTGCTTGCGGGCAATCCTCGTCCCTCACTCCACGAAATGATTCGCCGCAACCACTTTGGCAATGGATCGACGGTCGTTGCCCGTCGGGCGTGCTTCAGGGAGGCGGGGCTGTTCAGGAAGGAGTTGCGGAGCTGCGAGGATTATGAGATGTGGCGACGTATTCTTTGGCTTACATCCTACAGCGCCATTCTTGTGCCAAAACCACTTACTCTCTACAGAAGACGCGAAAGCAGCCTTTCCTTCAACGCGACAAAGTTTGTCAGCTATGCGGATCAGGCGATGGAAATCCTGCGCCGCGATATGCCGCATGTTCCAGAACGCATCTTCCGCGCTGGCCATGCTGAACATTACCGTATCGCCGCGTGGAAGGCGCTTTCCAGCGGACATCGAGGCGACGCCTTCAACCTCCTTAGACGAGCGGTGGCGCTACGGCCATTGTTGTTCTTCACGGACTGGCGGGCGTTCGGCGCTGCGGTCGGACTTGTTTTGCCGGCGCTCGCCCGCGAGCACTTCACCGCGGCTGCAAAGGCCCTACAAAAGGACCGATCAAAAATCACTCCACTTGAAGGGATTTGACGCACTCTGCGGCGTCGCAATTATTTCAGGCCGCAACATCTTGCGTCGCAAGGCCTCTCTTTCTGCGCGCTACGTCGCGTCAATTTCAAACCTGTGCGGCGTTTCCCTTTGCAAGAGAGCGCACCGGACACGGCGACCCCGATGAGGATAGGCGAGGCCCGCGAGTAAAGCTGGGGGCCGAGTTTCTTGGGAGATCAGCATGATTGAGTATGAGGAGACGAGGCGCAGTCTACGAGGCCTTGACACGCTCTTCCGCGCCACCGCGCTGGCATGGCGCAGGTCGGATGGAGCGCCAAAGAGTGTAGGGGAGATCCTCAATGAGAATAAAGGAAAGGGCCCGGGATTCGACATGGCGCGGCTCGTGCTTGCGCTCGGCGTCCTCTGCTTTCACTCCATTATCACCTCCTACGGGCAGGAAGCGCAGGATGCGGTCCTCGAGGGACCGTTCAAGCCGCTCTTTCTTGCCACGCTGCCCATGTTCTTCGCCCTCAGCGGCTTCCTGATAGCAGGCAGCCTGACGCGGGTGAAGTCGCTCAAGACTTTCATCGTTCACCGCGTACTGCGCATCGTCCCGGCGCTGTCATGCGAGGTCTTTCTGTCGGCGCTCATTCTTGGGCCAATTGTGACTGTCTATACATTACCAGCCTATTTTTCGGATCGCGGATTCTTTGAGTATTTTTTCAATATCATCGGGAAAGTTCGTTACTATCTGCCGGGTGTGTTCCTGGATAACCCGCTTCCCTCGATCGTCAACTTTTCTCTCTGGACAGTGCCGATCGAAATCCAATGCTACATCGGCATTTCCATCCTGATCCTTCTAGGCGTTGCTGCCAACAAGCGGATGATGCTGGTGGTTTTCGTCGGCGCGGTGCTCGTGCAGGCGGCGGGCGAGGCGCAGGGCGTCTTCGCGCCAAACCCGAAAGATATTGTCACGCACTACACCCTGTTTGTCTGCTTTATCGGCGGCGTTGCAACCTATCTTTGGCGGGATCATATCAAGCTGACCTATTTTGGCGTCGTCGCCGCGCTTATCGTGATGGCTGCGTCTTTCTACACGGGTGCCTATTATTTTCCTTCTTCCGCCTGCGCCGCTTACCTTGTCGTCTGTTTCGGCATGACCGCGTTTCCTCGCATCCCGCTTCTTTCCAACGGCGACTATTCCTACGGGATTTATCTTTATGGCTGCCCCGTGCAGCAGACGTTGATGCATTATTTCCCAGGCCAGCAGAACTGGGCCTTCAATCTTGCGCTCGCGATGCCCTTGAGCGTCGCGTTAGCCTATCTATCCTGGAACATGGTTGAGAAGCACGCTCTCTACCTAAAAGATCACCCGCAGCTACAGCGCTTCATGGCCTATCCGGCAAGAGATCGATATCGCGCCGCGACGAGCTCGTGGCGCCGGAGACTGATCGCCGCCGCTGGGCGCGGTCGTTAATCGCGCGCGGCGTCTGGCAGATCGAGCAGGGACTCGGCGCTCTTGAGGGACGCCCGTCTCGGTATGCCGGTCTCCGTTCGGGTCAAGGCAAAACCCGCCTTAATCCCGAAACATACCGTTATTACAACATAATTGGAGAGACAAGGAAAAATGAATATTTATGAAGAATATAGAAGGCCAGTTCTCTTATTCATCCTTATAACAATAGGATTCATAGTTTGGCTTAAATGCAAACTGCTTCTCATTGTTTCCGGTTCTTCCAATGAAAAACAAAGAGCAGAAGCAATAGAGGAAGTCGCTATACTATATTTACAAAGGTTGCGCAAACAAAAACCGCGACTTCCACTAGAGTTTTGGATTGTCGAAGGACATGTAAAGGACAAGAGAAAATTAAATAGACAAAGCACCCCAACTAAGTTTTGGATTTTTAATAACATAAGAGAGCTGATGGAACATCTGGAAGAAGATATCCGGCTTCCAATTAGGTTAGATCCGATCAAAAAATCAGAGGGTGCAAAACAAATATATATTTTTTCAATGGCTGATTATAAAAGGATTCAGAGTATAAAATATAGCCCATTTCTGGTTCAAGAGTACGAAAGAGCCTCAGGACTCCCCTCATTTATAGCCGACTCACGATCGCCTGAATTGAGGCGCCAAGCGGTGACGGGACCTAGAATCAGCGGTCGGGGCCGAGATGCAGACCTCCACCTATCGCATTGAAACCGTTCTGCCTACACCGTCGCCAATGAATCGAAATAAAAAGACTCTACCACATGAACATTTTTTGATAATTCTGGACAAAGGGGGCCAAACAGATTCAATATAGATCCGCTTATTCGTTGCTCACAACTAATAACGAAATCGAACGCAAGAACCTAGTCGCCTATCAATTCTTTGCAGGTAGTTTTTGCCGAATGGGCGTTTCATCCTATAGTTCTCCCTGAGGCCATGTTGCCAGGACTCGTTAAATGACGAAGCCAACCGATCCCGACCACACAGAGGGCCTCGCTAATGCTGCGGAAACAATGCCAACGCCGCAACAGCGCGCCATTATCGAGCGTTACCTCAAGCGCCGCAAGAGTCGACCCCACGCGCCTCGTCTGGTCGTCAAATCGCAATCGAGCGAGCCGTTGGCGGTCAGCAGCCCTTCACTGGCTGACGACGCGGGCCTAGCGCTGGCTTTCGGAACCACAGATCCCGGGCTTGCAAATACCTTGCTCAAGAGCCTTATCAGCGCAGCCTGTGATAGCGGCCCTAATCATTCGCCGAGCGAAAAAGAGGTCAACGGAATGCTGGCGGCCGTTCATGGCGTCGGGGCGAACGACGAAATCGAAGCGATGCTGGCAGTGCAGATGGTCGCCACGCATTTCGCCGCAACACGCGCGCTTCGTCGCTTGAAAGGCTCGGACACGATCCCTCAGCAGGACAGCAACGGAAATCTGGCAGTGAAACTTTTGCGAACCTTCGCGGCCCAGACCGAGGCGTTGCAGCGGTATCGTGGGAAGGGGCAGCAGAAAGTGACCGTCGAACACGTTCACGTGCATACCGGCGCGCGCGCAATTGTTGGTACAGTGAGCCACGGCGGGAGGGATCATGTCGAAAATCGTGGACAACCCCACGGACCTCAAAATGGAGGAACCATCACATTTGCGCCAGGCGCGGCGCTGCTTGGCGAAGACGAGACGCGGGACGCAGTGCCAGTCGCCAGCGGTCAGCGGTAAAAGGCGCTGCCGAATGCATGGTGGCGCGGCAGGTAGTGGAGCCCCAAAGGGAGAGCGGAACGGGAATTGGAGGCACGGCGGCTTCACTGCGGAGGCAGTGGATGAGCGAAGGCGTCTGACGTCTTTGATCCGGAATGGCCGTGAATTTCTGACGCGGCTGCGGTAACGCGCGATGACCAGACCGCCGCGCTCCGTTGAGACGACGGAAATGGGCGAACCGTGTTTGCTAAACGGATTTTCAAGAACGTCGCGTTAGGCAGTTTCGGAATAGAAATTAACCCGCCTCAACGGCCAGCTGGCGCTAGCGGAGATCGTCAAAGGCCTCACCCGTGAACAAGACTGGCTGCGGGTCGGCGGCAGCGGCCCCCGAGAACGCCTTTTTTCGCTATCCGGGCTTAGCTGATTAGCCCGAGAACCTGGCGTCGGTCTGCTCCCGAAGGGTGATTGACGGGGAGAACGATATCCGCTCCCGGCGCCAGAAAAGAAACCATAGTAGGATACGTGTTGCCGTATGACCACACTCATGGCGGGCCTATTGGCGAGGTCGGTGGCGGCGAGTTTGAGCGAAGTCTCTTCTCGCGGCGATCAAGAAAATCGGTGAGGGCAGCCAAGGATACGAGAGCCCCGGCGGTGCCGTGGAATATTTCAAGCTCGTGTCTTCAATCGCCAGTTTCAGAGTGGCCAGCTCTTGGATCGCGGGGATCACTTTTACCGAACTCCGCAGCGGCGGCCCGGTAGGCGGCTAGATATCGCTTGGCTTCGCGGGTGCGGATAATCAAGATTGGATGGCCCGCGATGGTCGCCGTGCCTGCCTGTCTCCGTCTGCTGGGTTCGGTGGGCGACGATTTTCTTCTGCGCCGAAGTGCCTGCGGCGGACATCGCCAAATCGTCCAAGTTGAAATCCTTCCTTGTGTCACCCCAGCGTCGTCACCACTTGGCGGCGCTTTGCATTAAGACCGCTGCATCTTGGGGGGGGGTACCTAGCATGATTAAAAAGCCACTCCCGTTAAAAAAAACGCGACTGTTGTCCCTACGTTGCCCCAATTTAAGCCGCATCGTCGCGAAGGACAACATGCGCCGGAGGTATCCATTAGATATCAAGGGTGTACATAGGGCCTGTCGTGCAGGGAGCGCAAGATATAGGGTCACGTGATCTTAATTGGGGCCGATTCGAATCGGCCTGGGAAGTTGTGGCAAAAGTGAATTGTTAAGCTTACCGTTGAGGGAATGTCGGTTTAGCCGGTTAAGGTGCGATGCGCTGGGCGCTTAGCCGGTTACGGTAGGGTTGCGAAGCGTTTGTGCGCGAAAGATGTCGGAGTGGAGGGTGGTGTCGGACGGTGACGGATGTGGTCGTGTGAGGCGTGCGAACGATGACATCGGTGATATCGATGATTGCCTACTGCTGTATCTTTCGAATTAAAATATATTTCTCTCCCTTTTTTTTGCTCCTGCTACTTTTGCGATTTTTGGTGATAATTTTAGATACTTAGATAAAAAATATATGTTTTAATTTGAAAGATACAGCAGTGCGAAATCATCGATATCGTCCATCTTGTCGATTTCGAAATATTTTGGGTCCATAAATAGCGCAGTTGGAAATCATCAATTTCATCGATTTCGTTCGATTCGTCCCATTCGCGGCCATCCCTCCTACCTGCACAAAGCGACAACCGCGTCCGTCTGTTCCTGCGACCCCAAACCCGTCCTGACGTAGACAGTCTGGCGCTTACCACCAACGACATACTGGCCGTCCTTAGCCGCTTCGTTCCGGATCGGAACAAAACCATTTTTTTCCATGTGGTAAGGGAGGGTACGCCAGTTTTTGCGGCTCGTCAGCCACTCGTAGAGCGAGTGGTCCCCTATCACAGCCTTCACCAGCATCTCGCGGGTTACGACGCGCAGCTCTCCGCCGTTCTCGACCGCGAGACGGTCGAGAACATCAGCAAGCTCGCTCACTTCTGGCGAGCGGGCGGTGTTGGCGATTGCCCAAAACGCCTCCGTTTTGAGCGGCGGAGCTTTCGGATCGAAGCGTGAGATGTCGCGCTCGGCCAACCATGCCGCGACATGGCCGAAACCTCCCGACGAGTACCACACCCACATTCGGGACCAATATCCCTCGTCGAAATCCTTCTGCTCCAGGTCGCTCCAGGCGACGTAGTGGCGGCGGTCGTCCGGCGGCAGGTAGATTCCGTCAGTCTTATGGTTGCTCGTGATAATGACGCCCATAACATTTTGTACATAATATTCTTTGGTGTGCTTTTCATTGACGCGGAGCACATCTGGCGGCGTCGCGGCATACGTTTTCATGTGTTCATAAAACGAGAAACGGTCAAATTCTCCCATGTCCTTCGCTTCGGAGATGCGGAGGATCACAGACTTGCAGTAGCTGTTGAAACTATTAAGCAAATTAGGCGGTGTGATTTCGGTGAAGTTCCATGACCCAACGGCGTGCTTGACAGGTTCGAGCATCGTGTCCTTGCCGATGCCCGGCGACCCCCCAAGGAACAGCGCATGATTGATCTTGACGCCGGGCTGCTGTACGCGCTGCGCCAGGAAGTTAAAGATATGCTCAGCGTCGTTTGGCTCGACCCTGCGGACATGGTCGAGCCACGGACCCGCCTTCGTCGCGTCGCCGGGACTGGGGCGGCCAGGACGGTAAAGATTGAACACCGAGACCCCTCTGCGCGGGATCCACCCCCCATCAGCGATGAGCATGTCCTTGATTAACTGCGGCTGCCCCGGCGACCATGTCAGCTGTTCGACTGGGGCGTTTCTGGCGATCCAGGAGCTGGCCGCCAAGCTCTTTTTTTCGCCATCCTCGTCTATGAGCGGGCGGCCGCGGGCGTCAAAGAGTTGGACCGGCGGCACACGCTGATCGACGCGCTGAGGTGGCCAGAGCTCGCCTGTCGGTTTAAAAATGCACATCGGACTTTGCATGTAGGCCACGAAGTCGCCGAGCTGCACGCCTTCCCCGTCCGCGCCCTGGGCGGCGCCTGCCGTGATCTGCCTCGCATCCTGCTTCTTCGCCCAGGCCGCCTTATCATGGTCCGCCTTCTCCCGGGCCGATTTGACCGTCGCATTGATGCCGCGCTTGCCGTCGCCGGACAGGTCTTTCGCGAGGTTGCGAAGTCGCTCATCGTCAATCGCGTCCAATTCGGCGTCGCGGAGCATGCCAACAAAAACCCGGACCGCGTTCGTGGGGTCGGCCCGCATCGCGGCCTCGATGGCTGGCGGCGTGTAACGCAGGACATAGGTCGTCAGTCCATGCGCGAAAGACCGAATCCACGGCCGCCCGTCATCGCGGACATAAACGATCGCGGTGCTGCGCCCGTAGGCCACGCCCTCTTGCGGATCGGCGAGCGCCTGGCCCTCAAACTTCGATGGCTCAGCCATGACGTCGCCCACCGTCACGGCCCCGAACTTCGGGTCGGCGAAGTCGAGCGGAACGTCCGGATACAGGACGCCCTTGCTCCAGGCTTCCGCCATCGCCCGCGCCCGAGGCTCCGGAACGCCGGCCTCGACCGCGGCGGCGACGCGCTGGTCCTCGGCGCGCCTCTGTGTGGCCTTGCGGAGTGGCTCAAGCAGGAGCGCCGAGGCGGCGATGCGCCGGGCCGCCTCGATCCGCTGGAGCTCGCTCGGAACGATCGCCGCGGTGTCGAACGGCGGGCCGCTGTGCGTCACCGCCGGACGCGGACCCTGCCGCAGCCCGGGGCCAAGTTCGGGGTCGGCCTCGAAGACCAGGCGCTCGCCGCCTCCGACGGACCTGTCGATGATCGATCGTTCGAGCAATTGACCAATGAGGCCGACGCCGTGCCAGCCAAAGCCCGCGGCCCAGCATTTCACCTGCAGCGCGGCGAGGAAGCGGGTCGCGTCGGCGCCGTCCTTGACATGAAGATAAACATGCTCGCCGCCGGAGCTTAGAGGCTCTCCCGTGGCGGCTCTCAGCACGCCAGCGCTGGTCGAGGAGCGGGCGACGCGGCCAGCCGCGGCGATACCAGGGCACACGTCCTCCAGCGCGCCCTGGAACCCGCCCAGCGCGACGATGCGGGCGCGAACGTCCGCGGGCATGTCCTTGCGGTCGAAGTCGAGCAGGACAAAAGCCGGTTCGCCCGGCCGATAATCGAAATTCTCCCGGATCCGCGCGATCGCCGCGCCGCCGTTCAGGCGATTGCGCGAGACGATCGGGACGCGGTCCGGCACGCCGGCGGCTGGGGCGCCGAGCCCATAGGCGACGTTGCGGGGCGTCGATTCGATCAAGGCTCCGAAGGTTTCGACAGTCGTCTCCAGTCGTTCCGCGAAACCGCTTCCCATCACGCATTGCGAGCTGTCGCTCGCGAGCCCGCCATCCGGCGCCAGCGCTATTCGCTTGGTCAAACTGCCGTGGTCCTTGACGAACTTAGTCAGCGCAATCGTAGGTTCGGCCGGGGCCGCGCAAGAATTGGCGTCGAGAAAATCCGGGTTTATAGTCATGGCGAGCACTGCAAAAGAGACAAAAAACCGCCGCGCCAGTGCGAGACTGGCGGCCGGCGGCAGGGGGCTGGATTAGAACGGCGGCGCGTAATCGCCGGCCGCGCCGTCCGCCGGAGCGGGCAGCATCAAGCGCGGGGCGCCGTCGCCCTTGATGGAAACGATGACGTCGGAGAATTCATCTTCCGGCGCCCAGCCCACAATTTTGTAGACGGGCGTGTGGATACGCCCGTATTCCTTCCGGGGGTGCGCGTAGCTGGAGCTCTCGAATGTGATGATCGGAAGCATTCCCGCCTCCATCCGCAAATGCCGTCCGAACAGGCCGAGAAGATTGACGAACCCGGTATAGCCGCCGCGGGACATCGAGCTCACCGTGAAGCCGTCGCCTTGGGCGTTGACTACGCAGAACGACGACGCTTGCTGCCAGGGGTCCTTCGGCTTGCCGTTTTCAAACGACCACGCTGATTCATCGGCCTCGTCCAGAGAGTCCCGATCGACGCGGAATCCCCCATCGATAAAGCCCATGGACGAGCCAGCGAGGGCGCCCTCACGCCATTTCTGGAAACCGGCCTTGGCGGTCGGCATGAGAGCGACATATGGCCCGGTCGGCAGCGGATGACCGTCCTGACCGGAGGTATAATTCCCCGAGCGGTGGTCGAACTTGATCCGGTTGCCGAACAGCCCCTCATTTATGCCGCCCGCGTCCGCGACAAATTCCGCGTAGGCATTATACCGGAGGCCAGGACCCGCCACGGCCGGAACCTTCGGCTCCGGCGCTGGCGCGGGGACGCTGGGCGCGGCAACATGCGTCTTTCCCGCGTTATCATTGATCGCCTGCTTCGTTGTCATGACTTTTTCCTTTTGCTTTCAATTTCCCGACGCGACGCGTCGGGGCTCCATCGGCCCGTCAGAATGAAGGTCCCGAATTCGTGTTTCACCGCAGGCGCCGCACGTGGCGACGTAGGGGCAATATTGACACTCGCCGCCGCCGGCGAGACGGCCCTCGGCCGGCAAGTCCGCCATCGACGCGGCGCCCATGATGAGTCGCGCTCGCCGTTCAGCCGCCGCGAAAACGGCCGGATCAAACCTGATCGGAATTTCAGTGACTTTGAGGAAGCTAGCTGAAAGGTAGATGATGATTCCAACATCAGGCTTGTAGCGAGACGTCTCGCGAACCAAACCGAGCTGAATCTGCACCTGGACGACGTGGGTGTTTTTGGGGAGGTCGCGCGTGCGGTCGTCTACGCTTTTGCATTCCGTGATGACGACGGCGTTATCACGTCCGAGATCGACGCCAAGATGCGCGAACTCGTGGCGTTGGCATCCCAGCAACAATCCGTCCGGCGTGGCGGCGAGGCGCCCATTGGAAAAATTGTGCTGGCGTGCGCCGCCGTAACGGAACCGGCGGCCGTAGGCCCCGCGCATGGCGGGCGCGAATAGCCCGGCCTCGATCATCTGACCGCGGAAAGCGCAGCGCTGATTTTCCACGTAGTGAGGATCAGGGGGAACCGCGTCTTTGCCAGCGCGGACGCGACGGGCGCAAGAAACGCATTCAGAGGCATTGAGCGTGGCGCGGCGGCGCTCCAGCCGGGCCGCGTCAAAAGTCTGATTTTCAGCGATGAACGCATCGACATGCCGGTCGATCGTCGGGATCGCGCGGTCCGGCGCCGGGCTCGCGTTGGCTGCTACTTGATTTTCTGGTGGATTTCCTTTAGAAACATCTTCGCCTGCAAAGCGACCTAGTTTTTTAAAGAAGGCCGCCCCGTGTTGGGCGGCTTTTTTCATGGCGCTAACGCCTGTGAAGCAACTCGAGCCGCCTTGCGGCGTGGCGCTGCTTTGGCCGCCGTCGGACGTGTGCGCAGAAACGCGTCGATTTGTGCTGCGGGCCAAACGCGAATGTTCGGACCGATCAAAATTCCGGGCGGAAAATCGCCCGCCTGAATCCAACGCGCGAGCGTCGCTCGCGAGTCTACAATCCCGCGACTTTTTAGGTCACGGTAACGAAAGTTTTCGAGGTTCTTTTTTTCAAAGGCCGCCTCAATTCGGCGGAAGGTCTCAGGCGAAACTATTTCGTTCAGTTCGGCGCGCAAGGCTTCCGGCAAAACGTTGGGCATCGGTTAGGTCCTGTTGTCGTTTCAACAGGACCTATCGGACACCACCCGCAATGGGAAAAACAGACGCTTAACCGGTTAACCCGATATTAACATTTGTTAATCTTTAGTTCGCCTCCGGGGCCAGCCGTCCGCTCTCTCAACGCGGCGAATGATTTCAACAATGGTGACGACTCCGAGGTTCTTCCCGAGGTTCTTCCCGCGCTTCTTCTTGCACTCATCGGGCCACGCGTTGCGGACTCTCTCGGCCAGTTCTACTTGTGTGAGAGTTGGATGGTCTTTCATGAATTCGCGGATGTAGGACTCTCGCACGGCGTTGATTTCTAGATTTCGCGGCCGGTTGGCGAGGTCGCGTTGCTGGCGTTTATTCGCCGCGAGCAGCATCGGACCAGAATCAAACCAAGGCGGCGGCGTCTCAGAAACAAATTCCGGCGGCGTCACTGCCTTTCCGAGGTCGCGGGCAACCGCCTCAGCCGTAGCCGAGCCCGCACAAACAGTAAAAGTCGCGTCCGACTCCAACACCTCCGTCTTGCCGGAGGCGGGAACAGCAACTAGGTTTTTTGGGGGCTTGGTCATGACTCTACCCTTCATGGCTGGTCAAGGACCGGCGAGGGGTTGGCGCGCCTGCCGGTCCGTATTTCAAGACGTCGCGAACTCGCGGGGCTCTGAATGATCTTGGCGCAGGTTCACCACATTGGACGCCCCTCCCGGATCGGACATCGTGATGATTGCACGCGCCCATAACTCCATGGCGCGCCTCCTTTCGGGCAAATAAGCGCCGGTGTCGTAAACCCTGTGTATGCCGACCTGCCTGTGCGCGATACACAATTCGGCCACGTTTGTTGGCACGGTTAAGTCGCCGAGTCCGGTCCTGAATGTCCTGCGCAAGTCGTGGAATCGCCAGCCCTTTCCGATCTTCGCGGCGGCGTCGATCTTACGCTTGCCGAAACTAAATCCGCTGATCGGCGTCGCCCCGCCCGTCGATGAAAAAATGTACGGGCCCCGTTCGCCAACGGGCAGCGCGCCCAGCAGATCGATGACGGCTTCGGCCAATGGAATTTTATGGGCGGCGTCGCCTTTCATTCTGGTTTCGGGAATCGTCCAAAGCTTTGCGGCAAGATCGATTTCGGACCATTTTGCTTCCGCGACTTCGCGCAGCCGCTGCCCGGTCAACAACAGCATCCGCGTCAGATCGCCGAACGGATAGCCGACAAGGTCGGCGGCGCGCGCGACGGCGCGGATTTCGTCCGGCTCAAGGGTGCGCTGGCGCGGTTTTTCCTTAAGTGGCCTTTTGACCCGTGCGAGAGGATCGGGCTCGTTAAAATGGCCGTTGTCGGCGCGCCATCGAAAAAAGGCGCGGAGGTTGGCGTACAATCGGTTCGCTCCCGCGAGAGGCATTTTCTTCGTCGCCTCGCCCTTGATCCTCTGCCAATCGTCGGGACCGAGCTCGGTCAACGGAATCGAACCCCAGGTCGGCAGCGCGTAATGTTCCACCATTCGGCGAACAGCGGGGCCGGACTTCAGCTGGCTCAATCTCTCCTCGGCGTAGACCAGCCATGCGGCCCCGAAGGTGTCCAAGCGCTTGCGCTCCTCAGCACGCTTCGCGGCCTCAGCAGCGGTCTTCGGATCGATGCCCTTGCTGATAAGCGCGCGCCATTCGCGAGCTTTCTCTCGGGCCTCGCTAAGCGACATGTCCGGATAATCGCCGATGCGGCGCGCCGTTGGATTGGGTGAGCTAGGAAAGCGCGCGACTAATACGAAAGAGCCGACATTGGCGGGCGTGCTTTTTTCAGTAACGCGAACGCCGAGCTGCGGCTCCCTAGTGTCCATATGGATGACGCGCTTGCCAGGCTTGGCCGGTTTGATCGATTTGAGGAATCGATCGGTGAGCTCTTTCTTGGCCATGGCCGTTCCTTTGGTCAGGACAACGCCCGGACAACAAAGTCGGGGCGCAATCAGGGGTATCCGACGGATATCGGCGCTATCGTTTATTTGGCTATCTTGGAGGCAAGCGCAAGATTTATATAGGGATTTCTTTATCGGGCGAACGCCGATGATATCTCCTGGTCAACCTAAAGCACGTGTCTCATTGTCTCACGTTGCGGGCCCGGATCATGACGGCCGCCTTTGGGAACTGCGCCTTCTAAACCGGCGCAATGATCGCCTCAGGCAATGGAATGATCGCCGGACCGCAGTCTGGCAATGGAGGGGCCGCCTGCCTGGGCGGCCCTTCTTTTTATGGCTCGGGAAGACGGCGGCGCTGTCACGAGCTGGCGGCAAGACGCGCTGCCAGACTCATGGGATTGATGATCAGAGTCACGGGATCTGGCGGATGCGGCGAGCGAGCAGACGCTCGCCGAAAACATTGAAAGTCAGCCCCGCCATGACCAGCAGCGCGCCGGCCATCTCGATCCGGCTCAGCGGTTCAAGGAAAACAATCCGGCCGGCGATCATCCCGATAACCGGGATCAAGAGCGCGAAGGGAGCGATTTGACCCGCCGGGTAATGCGAAAGGAGCCGACTCCAGAGTCCGAAGCCGATCAACGTCCCGCCATAAGCGAGACCCGCGACGCAAAGCGCCAAAACCAGCGTCGGATGCGTCAGGGCGTGGAGCCCGTCGCGCCCATCGACCCAAAGCGAGAGACCGAGCAGCGGCAGCGGCGAGGCGAGGCTCGACCAGATCGTAAAGGCGAACATGTCGATGCGGCCGGCGATCTTGCCCACGAGATTGCCGACGCCCCAACAGAGCGAGGCGGCGACGACCATCAGAAACGGACCGAGGCTCGCCGAGCCAAGACGCGCCGAACCGATGAGCGCAATTCCCGCAAGGGCGACGGCCGCCGCCGTCACCTGAACCGCGCTGGGCCGCTCGCCTAAGGCGGCCCATGCCAGCAGAACCGTGACGAAGGCCTGGAGCTGAATGACCAGCGACGCCAGTCCGACCGGCATCCCGCGCCCGATCGCCAGGAAAAGCAGTCCGAATTGGCCGACCCCTATCAGCAGCCCATAAAGCGCGACGATCGAGATCCGCGCCTTTGGAGGAGACACAAAACAGACGGCCGGGAAGGCGGCGAAGGTGAAGCGCAGCGCGGTCAGAAGCATCGGAGGCGCCTCGGCGACGCCGATCTTGATCGCGATAAACGCCAGGCCCAGCGCAAGCGCGGCGATCAAGGCGGAGAGAATATCGAGCGGCCGCATTTGCGCCTCCAGGTTCGATCTTTTGAGACGCATTCCAGCGAGCCGATTCGAAGACCAATACGGCGCCGCGACGGGAAGAACATGATTTCGCGGGCGCTACGCCGCCGGTCCGGAACAAAACCCTCTCGTCGCCGCCGCCCAGTCCCTCGCCCGGGTCTCTGGGTCGGGATTGAGCGTGATATCCGTCACGACCGCCGCGCTGTCCGCCCCGGCCGCCAACACGCCTTGCGCCCGCTCCAGGGTAATTCCTCCGATGCCGACCAGCGGAACCGCGCCGATGCGCTTCTTCCATTCGCCAAGGCGCAGCAGTCCCTGCGGCGCGAACGGCATTTTTTTCAGAATGGTCGGATAAATCGGCCCCAGCGCGATGTAATCAGGCGCCGTCTCGAGCGCGCGGGCGAGTTCGGCCTCGTCATGCGTCGAGACGCCGAGGCGCAGGCCCGCGCGGCGGATGGCCGCAAAGTCCGCGTGATCGAGATCGCTTTGCCCGAGGTGGACGAAATCACATCCGGCGCCAATCGCCTCTTCCCAATAATCATTGACGACAAGCTGCGCGCCATGCCGCGCGCAAAGCGCTTTGGCCGCGAGAATCTCCGCAAGCAGGGGAGCGCCCGAGCGGTCCTTGACCCTCAATTGCGCCAGCTTGACGCCGCAGGGCAGCAGCCGGGCGAGCCATGCCGCGCTGTCGACGATGAGGTAAAACGGATCAAGCACGCGCGACGCCGGTGAAGGCCCGCCCCATCACGGGCGTCGAAGGAGCGGCCATGTCGCGCGGCTGCATCGGGTCGGAGAGAAAGGCGAGCCGCCCCGCCTCGACCGCCAGGGAAAAAGCTCTCGCCATCCCCACGGGATCGCCCGCCCTCGCGATCGCCGTATTCAAGAGGACGGCGTCGTAGCCCATTTCCATCGCAGCAGCGGCGTGGGACGGCGCGCCGAGGCCCGCGTCTATGATGAGCGGAATTTCCGGAAAATGCGCCCGCAGCGCCCGCAGCGCGTACGGATTGTTGAGGCCGCGGCCGGAGCCGATCGGCGCCCCCCAGGGCATCAGGACTTCGCAGCCCGCGCCGAGCAGCTTTTCCGCGACGACGAGATCTTCGGTCGTGTAGGGAAACACCTGAAATCCGTCGCGGGTGAGGATCGACGCGGCTTCGACGAGACCGAACACGTCGGGCTGCAAGGTGTCGTCCTCGCCGATGACTTCCAGCTTGATCCAGGGCGTGCCGAAGATTTCGCGCGCCATCTGCGCGGTCGTCACCGCTTCCTTGACGGTCCGGCAGCCTGCCGTATTCGGCAGGACCTTGACGCCAAGGCCGCGGATCAGCGCCCAGAAGGTTTCGCCCGCCCTGGCCGCTCCCGACTCGCGGCGCAAGGAGACTGTCGCAACCTCGGACCCCGAGGCTCGAACCGCGTCGGCGAGGATGGCTGGCGAGGGATATTGCGCGGTCCCCGCAAGGAGGCGCGAGGAAAGCGCAACGCCATAAAGGGTCAGCGCGTCTTTTGTCATGGCTCTGGTTTCAGCCGCCCTGCCGGGGCGAAAGGATTTCGACCGCGTCGCCCTCTTTCAGGCCGGTCTCGGCGCGCTCCGTCTTGCGGACGAACGTCTGGTTGAGCGCGGTCGCGACGCTGTTTTCCTCGAAGTCGAGTTCCTGCAGAAGCGCGGCGAGCGTCGCCGACGACACTTCAAGCGCTTTGCCGTTGACGTGGATCAGCATCGGTCACCTCTGGAAAATGAGCGCCGTCAAGCGCCATGCGCGCGGCCCTTCGCGCGAGCGCCGGCGCGATCAAAAATCCGTGCCGGAAAAGCCCGTTGACATGAATAACCCTGCCTTCGCGCCGGAGTCTTGGCAGATTATCGGGAAAGGCCGGGCGCACGCCGCAGCCGGTCTCGACGATTTCGGCCTCGGCGAAAGCGGGATGGACCGTGTAGGCGGCGCCGAGAAGCTCCAGCATCGCGCGGGCCGTGATCCGCCCTGGCTCGTCGTTTTCGATCATGGTCGCGCCAACCATGAACCGGCCGCCGCCGCGCGGCACGATATAGACAGGCTGGCGCGGATGGAGCAGCCAGACGGGCCGCGAGAGATTCACCTCCGGCGTGGCGAGAATCAGCATTTCGCCCTTGACGCCGCGCAGATCCTGCAAGCGGTCCCGGCTGTCCAAGCCACGGCAATCGATGGTCCAATCGGCATCGTCGGACGCCGGCGACGCTTCCACGCCGAACCGCAGCGCGACGTTTGCAAAGCCCTTGAGACGCGACAGAAGCGCCGCCATCGCCGCGCGGGGATCGAGATGGGCCTCCCGTGGATAAAACAGGGCCTGTTCGAAACGCCCGGAGAGATCGGGCTCGAGGGCCGCGATGGCGGCGCCGTCGAGGCTCTCACGCTCGAGAGTCCGGCGCGCGTAGCGGGCAAGTTCAGGGCGGTCCCGCGCGGCGGCGAGCACCAGCGTTCCGCGCCGCTCCGCGACCGGGACGACATGCGTCCAGAACTCGATCGATTCGACGCCGAGATCGACGATGATCTGTTCGGAGCTCTCCGCCTCGCACCAGGGGGCGAGCATGCCTCCGGCCAGATGCGAGCATCCAAGGCCGGCCGCCTCGCGCCGTTCGATCAGTTCGACGCGACAATCCGCGCGGGCGAACTCGAACGCGGCGGCAAGCCCCGCGACGCCGGCGCCAAGGACGCGAACACGCGGGCCGTCAGACATCGCCGGCGGCCGCGCGCGGGACGGACGATAAGCAAAAAGGCGTCCTGTCCGAGAAAATCATAAGACCATCCCTACGCCAGTACGAACTGGATCAGGTTCGAAGGGTCGCCGGGCCGCTCATGGAAAGCGATGCCAGCCTCTCAGCCCCCTGCCGGGGATCCCCTAGGTGAACGCAATAGGTAGGCGCGTCCCGCGAAAGCGTCAAGCGCGGGCGCGCGAAGACGCAAGCGTCCGCCAACCCCCCGGAGCCTTTGCGTCGACAGGCGCCCGCGCCGATTTATTCAAAGTCCTGTCCGTAAATAGCCATGAGCGGCGCACATCCCGGACTTGTTTTTTGACTATAATTTTGTCTCGAAAGTATAATTGGCGTGACGGGCCTTATAAATGATAACATTTATTATAATTTGGAGAGTGCTGTGTTAAGCAACAGTCGAATAATTCCAGCCTTAACGCTTCTCTGCTGCGTTTATGCCATTCCTCTGCAGGCGGAGACGCCGCTCTCCGACTTTCAAGAAAAAGAATTGGCGGACATTCTTCGTCTGTCCCAATCGAGAGAAGAGAAAGCGTCGGCGAGCAAGCAGGAGCTTGAGATGCTCATTGACACGCAAAACAAGCGTATCGCTTTGCCTGCGTCCCTCCCTGCGTACAAAACGTATTTGCAGCACAACGATCTCCTCCTTCTGTTGCAAAGGAAAAAAGCGCCGGAGCTGGGCGCTGTTCTGATGTGGAATTTGAACGCGCTCGATATGACCGCAATCGATCACACATTGGTCGCCGGTCCAAATTCCAACGGTCACGAACAATACGGCCCGCATCGGACGAGCCGCGCGCTCGCTATTGTCCATCTCGCCGTGTTCGAGGCGGTGAACGCAGTTTTCAACACGTTCGAAAGCTACCACGGACTTCAGGACAAGATCATCGCCGAGCTACAGAAACGTTATCCTCGTCTCACCCGCGACAAACTGACTCCAAGGACCGCGGTTGTGGATGTCGCCATCACCGAGTCCGCGCACGATACGCTCACGGCGCTTTATCCGAAAAAACAGGATTTTGCCGACTACGCCGAGAGAGTGTCGCTTCAGACCTTCGGGAACCGCACCGATCCGGCGCAGATGGATACAGCGCACAGGCTTGGCTATTATCTTGGCAAGGCGGCTGCCAAGGCCGTTCTGGACGAACGCGGTTATGATGAAGCCGCGACCCAATCAACGAAAGTCTCGACGTTCAACGATGGCTCGTCAGCGGGAGAGCCGACCGAACCTGCTCCCGATTACAGCCAATACCCGATCGGCGGATATCCCGCCGACGGGCGCTGGCATCCGGACCCGGTCCATGCCTCGGTGCTGATTGCGCTTGGCGGCGACTGGATGAAAGTCAGACCCTTTGTGCTGACTGGCGCCGATATCGCGCGCTTGCGGCCGACTCCTCCCGACATCAACTCGAAACTCTTCGTAGACGCCTACAAGGAGGTCAGGCGGCTCGGAGGCGACGCCACGGCCGACCTTCAAGCGCCGAGAGGAACGACGCCCACAACGCGATCGCCGGCACAAACCATCATTGGCGATTTCTGGGCGTATGACGGCACCGCGCTGCTTTGCGCGCCGCCCCGGCTCTATAATGAAATCGCGACGTCCGTCGCACTGCAGGAAAAGCCGATCGTCACTGTCGCCGACATGGCCCGTTATCTGGCCCTCGTGAACGTTTCTCTGGCGGACGCAGGCATTTCCGCGTGGGAGGCGAAGTATCATTGGCGCCTCGGCCGGCCGGTGACTTATATCCGCACTTTGCCGGCGGATGGAACGCCGGAGGGAAAAGCTAATCCCGCTTGGACGCCGCTCGGCGCGCCTATTTCGAATGGCGACGCCAACGGCCGCAATTTCACCCCTCCGTTTCCGTCGTTTCCCTCGGGCCATGCGGTGTTCGGAGGAGCGTTGTTCCAGACCTTGCGAGCCTATTGGTCAACCAAAGGGGGCGATGAAGGTTTCTCGTTCATCTCGGACGAATATAACGGCAGGAATTATGGCCCTGGCGAAACGACGCCGCGTCCCCTGATCGTGAAGAGGTTCGCAAGTTTTGGCGAAGCGGAGCGGGAGAACGCCCGAAGCCGCATCTATCTGGGGATTCACTGGCAGTTCGACGCCGACGCCGGCATTCACCAGGGAAACGAGGTGGGCGGGATCGTCTTTGGCAACGCATTCCGGCCGAAGACTTCGGCGGCGCGATAAGCTGAGAGCGCATTCCGGATCACATGGACTCATGCGATCGATCAGCAATCGCCGGGGCGGTTGAGAAACGACGGCCCCGGGCGGCCCTTCCTTTTGCGGAAGTCTCCCGGAAACGAGAAGGAATCGAAAGTCCGGAAAAAGTCGGCTCAGTCCGCTTTCGCCACAGCGACGGGAGGAAGCGAGGCGTGATCGCTGGTTCGGAGCCCCGTCAGCCAGACCTGCCATTCCTTGGCCGTGCCATTGAAGGCGTTACGATCCACATAGCCCTTGATCCCAGGAACATGGCCCTCGGCGGTATGCTGCCAGAAATGCCAGCGGCGGGCGCCGTATTTGACCGAGGGATGGTATTTCACGCTGCGGACCCAGATCGGATAATCGGTGAATTCGCCTTGCATCACGTCGCGATGAAAATCGACGGCGGTGTAAATCACGGGCCTTTTGCCGTAGGCTTTCTCCATAGCGGCCAGAATGATTTTCATCTGCGCAAGCGCGACATCCTTCGGCACGGTTTTGGCGCAGGTCTTCGACTGCCCATTCCATTCGACGTCCAGCACCGGGGGCAGCGCGTCAGGATCGTTGGGCACATTCGCGGTGAACCAGGCCGCCTGCTCTTCCGCAGGCCTGCACCAATAGGCGAAATGATAGGCCCCGCGCGGGATGCCCGCAGCCTTCGCCGCTTCCCAGTTGCGCTGGAACTTGTCGTCGATGTGATCGCCGCCCTCGGTCGCCTTGATCCAGGCGAAGCGGACGCCGGAGCCGCGCACGCTGTCCCAGTCTATGTCGCCCTGGTATTTCGAAACGTCGATGCCGTAGACCTCGAAGTCCGAGGGTTTGGGAAATGGGTCGTCCACGAGACCTGTCCCGGCGCAGCCGGCGAGCGAGAGCGCGCAGACGAGAGTAAAAATGAAAGACGAAATGTGCCGCATCACGCAAAAACCAATTTTCGATCAGGCCAGGATGCTCTCAAAAAAGGTAACGCGTCATTAACAACCGCGAGGGCGGACCGCCAGATCCACCACGATGGGCTTTCGACCAGCGGTCTCGCCGGTCCGTGAAAAACGATCAAAGTGTCCGGCATCGCTTTGATGAATAAATCGAAACGACCGCGAAGGCGCACACCCTCTCCTCCAACTTGACGTTAACCATTTGCTCCTTTTTTGGCGAGAATGTGAAGAAATCTGTTCGACGCCCGCTTTTGACGCCGCCCCCCAACGCGGCGATCGCCTCCGCCGTGAGCCTTGGTCCGGAAACACAAGGATCCGTCATCTCTTTGTCATGGCCAGAGACAAGAAGGTTGATCGCGCTAGAGTTCCGGCCTAGTCAGGCGCAACCGCCTTGCGCCCGGCTGACCGGACAGATCCCCTAAAGGCCCGCCATGATGTCACGGTTCGTCGCCTTCACTTCGCTTGGCCGGAAGGCGCTCCCCAATCAGTACGATCTTTTGGCGCTGGCGCTGATCATTGCGGCATTTATCGCCGTCTCCCACACCACCAGCGGCCTGACCTTGCCGCTCGAAGCGCCGGAATCGACCGCCATTTCGCTCGATTACCGGCATCTGCCGTATTACGCCTTGCGCACCACCTTGCGCATGTTCGCGGCGATCGCCCTTTCCCTGCTGTTCACCTTCACATATGCGACGCTGGCGGCGAAAAGCCGCCGGGCCGAGATGGTTCTGATCCCCTTGCTCGACGTCCTGCAATCGGTTCCGATCCTCGGCTTTCTGTCCTTCACCGTGACGTTCTTTCTGGGGCTCTTCCCCGGATCGGTGCTCGGGGCGGAATGCGCGGCCGTGTTCGCGATCTTCACCTCGCAGGCCTGGAACATGGCGTTTTCCTTCTACCAGTCGCTGCGCGGCGTCCCGCGCGACCTCATCGAGGTTTCCCGCGGCTTCCAGCTCTCTGGCTGGCAAAAGTTCTGGCAGCTCGAGGCGCCCTTCGCGATGCCGGGGCTGATCTGGAACACGATGATGTCGATGTCCGGAGGCTGGTTCTTCGTCGTGGCGTCGGAAGCCATCTCGGTCGGCGACACCACGATCAAGCTGCCGGGAATCGGCTCCTACCTCGCCGTCGCGATCGACGACAAGAGCATTCCCGCCGTGTTCGCGGCGATCATCACGATGATGTTCGTCATCATCGGCTATGACCAGTTGCTGTTCCGGCCTCTCGTCGTGTTCGCGGCGCGGTTCCGGGTGGAGCTTTCGGCGAGCCAGACACAGGAAAGCTCCTGGGTTTCGCAGGTCTTCCGGCAAACCCGCTGGTTGCGGGCTCTGATGAGCGGCCCGGCCGAGATGTTCCACAGCATTTCTCTGTGGCGGCTCGAACTGCCCTTCCGCTGGCCGGCCGCGAATGCGGACGCGCGAGCGCCGAGCCGCCTGCTTGACGTCATCTGGCTGGTCCTTGTCGCGGCCCTCGCCTTCTGGGCGGGCCGCCTGATCTTCAATTTCGTCCGCCACGACCTTGTCCTCGCCGACGTCGAGCAGGCGGTCCTGTTGACCTTGATCACCATGCTGCGCGTGGTGCTGCTGATGGCGCTTGCGACGGTAGTGTGGGTGCCCATCGGCGTCTGGATCGGCCTGCGTCCGGCGCTCGCCGAAAAAGTCCAGCCGCTGGCGCAATTCCTGGCGGCGTTCCCGGCCAACGTCATTTTTCCCGTCGCCGTGGTGGCGATCCTGAGATTCCACCTCAACCCCGACATCTGGTTGAGCTTCCTGATCATCTTTGGCACGCAATGGTATATTCTGTTCAACGTGATCGCAGGGGCGACCGCGTTTCCGAACGACCTGAGGGAAGCCGCGGCGAATTTTCAAATCCGGGGCTGGTCCTGGTGGCGCTACGTGATCCTGCCCGGGATCTTTCCGTATTACATGACAGGGGCGTTGACGGCCTCGGGCGGATCGTGGAACGCCGCCATCGTCGCCGAATATGTGAAATGGGGCGACGACACGATCTCCGCCCATGGCATCGGCGCCTATATCGCCAAGGCGACGGCGGACGGCGATTTTCCCCGCATCGTGCTCGGCGTCGTCGTCATGTCGATCTTCGTGATCCTGTTCAATCGTCTGTTTTGGCGCCCGCTGTTCGGCCTCGCCGAAAAGCGCCTGCGGCTGGATTAAGGACATCCCATGGCTGACAAGAACCCGCCTCACACGAATTCGTCCGCGCCGTCCTTCCGGCGCAAGCTGCTGCTCGAAGTCAGGAACGTCAGCCAGCATTATCTGACCGGATCTGGCGAACGCGGGCCGGCCGTTCTCGACGACGTTTCCCTCAATCTCAGGGAAAACGAGATCGTCGGCCTTCTCGGGCGGTCGGGAAGCGGCAAGTCCACGCTTCTTCGCCTTGTTGCGGGCCTTACGACCCCGACCGGCGGCGACGTCACTTATCTTGGCGAGCCGGTCGAGGGCCCCGTCGACGGGGTCGCCATGGTGTTTCAGAGCTTCGCGCTGTTTCCGTGGCTGTCGGTCCTGTCCAACGTCGAACTCGGCCTCCGGTCCAAGAACGTCGGCAAGGACGAGGCGCGGCGGCGCGCGCTGAAGGCGATCGACCTGATCGGTCTCGACGGTTTCGAATCGGCCTTCCCCAAGGAACTCTCCGGCGGCATGCGCCAGCGCGTCGGCTTCGCCCGCGCGCTCGTCGTTCATCCCAACATCTTGCTGATGGACGAGCCGTTCTCCGCCCTCGACGTTCTCACCGCGGAAACCCTGCGCACCGATCTGCTCGACCTCTGGGTCGAAGGCCGGATGCCGATCCAATCGATCCTCATGGTGACGCACAACATCGAGGAGGCGGTCTTGATGTGCAACCGCATCCTCGTCCTGTCGTCAAATCCGGGCCGGATCGCGGCCGAAATCCAGGTGACCTTGCAGCATCCGCGCAACCGGCTCGATCCCGAGTTCCGGCAATTGGTCGACAAGATCTACGCGCTGATGACGAAGCGGCCGGTCGTCGCCGCGGCCGGCCGGGACGGCGCATTTCCCGGCCTTGGCTTCGGCATGGCGCTCCCGCGCCTCTCAACCAACACGATCTCCGGCATGATCGAGGAGATCGCCGCCGAACCTTATCACGGCCGCGCCGATCTTCCCGCTCTCGCCGACAGTCTGCAGATGGAGGTCGACGAGCTGTTTCCGGTGGCGGAAACCCTGCAGCTGCTGCGCTTCGCCGAGGTCGAGGAAGGCGACATCAGGTTGACGCCCGCCGGGCTTCGTTTCGCCGAAGCCGAAGTCGACGTGCGCAAGAAACTGTTCGGCGATCATCTCCTCGCCTATCTTCCGCTGGCCGCGCGGATCAAGCACGTGCTCGACGACCGCCCGGCGCACACGGCGAGAACCACACGGTTCCTGGAGGAGCTCGAGGATTATATGTCGGAGGATTACGCCGACCAGACCCTGAAAAGCGTCATCAACTGGGGCCGGTACGGCGAACTTTTCGCCTATGACGAGACCTCGGAAACCTTTAGCCTCGAAAACCCGGAATAGGCTCCCGAAAAACGCGAGCCTTGGACAAGAGAAAGATCCTCGATGCTCACCCGCCGGAAATTCCTTGGCGCGTCCCTCGCCGCCGGGACCATTGGAGTTCATCGCGGCTGGTCCGACGAAGTCGCCCCCGCAATCCTGCGCATCGAGAATCGCACGATTGAAGTCAACGGCAAAGCCGCCCCGGTGTTCGGCATCCGCCAGCCCGACGGCTCCGCCGGGCTCATCGCGGAGGCCGGACAGCCGTTCCGGGTCCGCGTCGAAAATCGCCTCAATGAGCCCAGCATTCTTCACTGGCACGGTCTGACTCCGCCCTGGCGCCAGGATGGCGTGCATGAACTTGACGGCGGACTGATCGCTCCCGGCGCAAGCGCCGACTACGACTTTCCGCTGCGCGCGCCCGGCACGTTCTTCATGCATTCGCATCATGGGCTTCAAGAGCAGCAGCTGCTGTCCGCGCCGCTGATCGTGCGCGAGGCAGGAACCGGCTCCGGGGCGCAGGACGTGATCGTGATGCTCGCCGATTTCAGCTTCACGCCTCCCGAGGAGCTTTTCGCGCGGCTGCGCGACCCGAAATCAATGGCGAACATGAACCATATGGATATGACGCCGGAGGAAATGGCGGCGATGCCCGGGATGGCCGGAATGTCGACGCACGACGCGGAGCCAGACATCAACGACATCGACTACGACGCCTTCCTCGCCAACGACCGCACCCTGCGCGATCCCGAGGTGGTCAAGGTCGAAGCAGGCGGACCTGTCCGCCTGCGCATCATCAACGCCTCGGCGATGAGCGGCTATCATCTCGATCTCGGCGAGTTGCAGGGTCGACTCGCCGCCGTCGACGGGCATGCCGTCGTTCCGGTCTTTAGCCGCACATTTCCGATCGTTGTCGGGCAACGCCTCGATATCGAGCTGAATGTCCCGCCCGGCGCCGGCGCCTATCCGATCCTCGCAACGCTGGAAGGCGGGCGCAAGCGCACCGGGATCGTCCTGCGCGCCGGCGCGGGAACGGTGACGAAGCTTGCCGAGGAAGCCGCAAGCGCCACGCCCGCGATCACTCTCGGCCTCGAGGCCTGGCTGCGCGCGGCGGCGCCGCCGCCGCCCCGCCCGGCGGACCGCGCCTACGACGTGAACCTCACAGGCTCCATGGCGGGCTATCAATGGTCGATCGACGACGTCGCCTGGACGGAGACGACCCCTCCCCTGCTGGTCAGGCAAGGCGAGCGGGTCGAGCTTACGTTCGTCAACAAGACCAGCATGGCGCATCCCATGCACCTGCATGGGCATGACTTCCAGGTTGTCGCCATCAACGGCGACCGTTTTGCGGGCGCGGTGCGGGACACGGTTCTCGCGCCGCCGAAGACCAGCGTCACCATCGCCTTCGACGCCAATAATCCAGGCTGGTGGGCGATCCATTGCCACATGGCCTACCACATGGCGGCGGGGATGTTCACGACGATCAGATACGGGTGAGCAGGCTCGAAACAGCTCCTTTGCCGAAGCTCTCTACCCCAGCCCGAACCACAGCGTCGCGATCCCCAGAAACGATCCGTAACCGACAACATCCGTGACCGTGGTGACGAAGGCGCTCGACGAGACGGCGGGATCGATGCGGAGACGATCCAGCGCCTGGGGAATCAATATTCCGCCGAGCGCCCCCGCGATCAGGTTTGTCAGCATGGCGAGCGCAATGACCACTCCGAGCCCGGAGAGGCCGAACCAGAAGGCCGCGACGAGGCCCGTGATCGCGCCGAACGCGGCCCCGTTCAGGGCGCCCACCAGGACTTCGCGCAAAATGACGCGATAGGCGTTGAGGCGCGACAGCTCTCTTGTCGCGAGCGCGCGCACCGCCACGGTCATCGTCTGCGTCGCCGCATTGCCGCCCTGGCTCGCGACGATCGGGGCGAGCACGGCCAGCGCCACCATTTTTTGTAATGACCCTTCGAACAGCCCCAGCACAGACGAGGCGATGAACGCCGTGATAAGGTTGACGAACAACCAGACGAACCGGCTTTTTGCGGTCCACCAGACCGTGTCCGAGAGTTCTTCATTTTCGGAAACGCCGCCAAGCGCCTTCACTTCGGCGTCCGCTTCCTCCTGAATGACGTCGACGGCGTCGTCGATGGTGATGACGCCGACAAGGCGCTCGCCTTCGTCGACGACAGGAATCGAGACGAGATTATAGCGCTGGAACAAAAGCGCTACTTCCTGACGGTCCTCGGTCACCTCGACGCGGCGCCGGTCCACGGACATGATGTCTTCAAGGGGCGTCGAGCTTTTCGCCCGCAAAAGCGTGTCGAGAAAAATATTGCCCAACAGGCGGTGCGCCGGATCGACGATGAAGATTTCAAAGAAGGAATCCGGGAGATTTTCTTCCTCCGCGTCGCGCATGACGTCGATCGCCTGCCCCGCTGTCCAGAACGGCGGCGCGGTGACGAAGGACGTCTGCATCAGGCGCCCGGCGGAATGGTCCGGATAGTCGAGCGAGCGCTGCAATTGGGCGCGGTCGACTGGCGGCAGGGCCTCCAGGATTTCGGCCTGGTCTTCGGCGTCGAGGTCTTCGAGAATCGTGAGCGCGTCGTCGCTTTCGAGATCGCGCACGCCTTCGGCGACGGTCCGGTTCGGCAATTCCGCGAGGATTTCGTCGCGGATATTGTCGTCCATCTCGGTCAGGGCCGCGAAGTCGAACTCCGGCCCCATGAGCTCGATCAGCCTGAAGCGCTCGTCGGGATCGAGCGCGACGAGGACCGCGCCCAGATCCGCCTCGTGGAGAGACCCGGCGCGGGCGCAGACTAAAGACGCGTCCGACGAGTCGATCGCCGCCTTCAGTTCGTCAAGAAATTCGGATTTAATCTCGCCGTCGCTGTCGTAAAGGGAACCGGATTCGTCCGCGTCCCGGAGGCCGGACGCCGAGGCCTGATCGTCATCCTCGGTGTCGGCCATCAGTTCAGTCCAGGTTCGTGGGGGTCACCGGGTTCATAAAGGGCTTTGCGATCCGGTCAAACCGCGAAAACGAATTGCCGCGTTTTGGCCTTATTGTTTTCCGCCAGTCTCATCGTTTTTATCTCAATTTTTCGCCAATCCTGACTTGTCCGGCCTTGGCGCGCTCGAAGGGTTACCCGAATGGGACAACAAAAACCAACGCTTGAGGTTTTTTGGCGCGCCGCCAAAACAGTGCTGAGCGTCGCCGCCGGTCTTTTGCAGCCGCTCCTGCCCGGCCCCGCGGCCGCTAGGTCGCCCTCCTGCGCCCCCGACGCCCTTGGCGTCAGCCGGACGCTCTATCTTGGAACCGAGGGCGGCTGGCGGGCCGGCCTGAAAAGTTATCCGCAGACCCTTGCGCTCGACGATCACGAAGTCATCCTCACCTTCGACGACGGCCCGCTGAATTCCACGACCGGGAAGATCCTCGACGCGCTCGCGGCCGAATGCGTGAAAGCCACGTTCTTTCTCGTCGGCCGCAACGCCGAAGCCTCGCCCGCGCTTGTCAAACGCGAGATCGCCGAAGGCCATACGGTCGCGCATCATTCCTATTCGCATCCGGGCGCGACCTTGCGCCGCTTGAGCGAGAAGGCGGCGCTGGCCGAGATCGTCAAGGGTTTCACCGCCGTGGACAAGGCGGGCTACGGCGCGGCGGGCGCGACCCCGAGAACGCCCTTCTTCCGCTATCCGGGCTTCGCCGATTCGCCGGAAACGCTTGCGTGGCTCGCGCAGAACAATATCGCCGTGCTCGGCGCGGACCTTTGGGCCTCCGACTGGCAACCGATGACGCCGCAGGCGGAGCTTGACCTCGTCATGGACCGCCTCGACAAGGAAAAGCGCGGCATCCTCCTCTTCCACGACACCAAGGCGCAGACGGCGGCGATGCTGCCTGCCCTGCTCCGCGAACTGAAGCAGCGGGGATACAGAATCGTCCATATCGCGCCGGGCGGCGAACCGCCGCCGCTCAGGGCCGCGCCGCCAGGCTGGACCTCGGAGACGGACAAGATCATCGCGAATGTTTTCGCCAAGGAATACGGCGCCCGGCCGGCGAGGCGTCCGGCCCTGGCGCCGGCGCCGATGGGCGCCCGCTGACGCCAGATGACGCCCGATTCATGGGCCTCATTTGCCGAGGATAAGCCAGGCTGCTAGAGCGCTTTCCGATCGCATGAAGTCATGCGATCGATCAGAAATCGCTCCAGAGTTAAAGCTTGAGCATATTCTTCTCGATTGGATTGATTCAATCCGATCGGAATATGCTCTAGACGGACATCAAACGACCGGTCCACGCTCCTTTTCCTGCCGGACCCTCCGCAAGGCCCCATTGAGCGATGTCCCGCAGGCTGCTGATAGTCCATCACAAGAACGCCGCGGGCGGCCCGGACGCGCCTTACCTCGTCAGTCTCATGCGCCCCGAATGGGAGCGCGCCGGCTGGTCGGTGACCGACGTCGCCGGAACAGCCCGCAGGCCTCCGGCGGACGTCGCGTTTCTCCATGTCGACCAGTCGCTTGTGCCGGACGAATACCGGGAATTCGCAAACGGCTATCCCGCCGCGGTCAACGCAAATATCCAGGACATCCGCAAAAGCTCCTATTCCCGCAACCGGGTTGTGCGCGGCGACGGGTATGACGGGCCTGTGATCGTCAAGACGGACCTCAACTCCGCGGGATTTCCCGAAATCAATCTGCAATATCCGCATTGGAGCCCGTTTGGCCTGGCGGCCCGCCTCCTCGCCCGGGAAGGGATTCGCTGGCCGGGCGGCGTTCAGCCGCGCTATCCCTATCCTATGCGCGGCAAGCAGGACTACCGCGTCTTTGACTCGGTTCGGGACGTCCCCGCCGGGGTCTTCGACTGCCCGGCGCTGATCGTCACGAAATTCAGTCCCGAGATGCATGACGGCAAATATTGCCTGCGCGAATGGTATTTCCTCGGCGACGTCAGCATTGATCGCGCCGAACTGTCCGACGATCCCGTGTCCACCTACGGAAAGCACACGCCGCGACTCGACAAGCCCGCGCCGCCCGGGCTTTGGGATCTGCGGCGCAAGCTTGGTATGGATTACGGCAAGATCGATTATGCGATCTGCGACGGCGAACCCGTCGTCTTCGATCTCAACAAAACAATCGGGTCGCGGCGCAGGCCGACCGAGGCGGCGAGGACGCTCGCCGCTGCGCTGGCGAAAGGGCTCGGCTCGTTGGCGAAAAGCGGCTGACTGATTGGTCTTCGGGTCCCAAGGCGCAGACCCCAGACGAGGCCAACAGGAACTTGGTGCGGCCAAGAGGACTCGAACCTCCACTGGTTGCCCAACTAGCACCTCAAGCTAGCGCGTCTACCAATTCCGCCATGGCCGCAACCGCCCGTGCGAAGGATCAAAGGCCTTCGCCGAGGCAGGCGCGTCGTCTAACAAATCGCCGCTCCCGTGGCAAGCAGCGATCCAAAATCTCCTCAAGAACCATACCTCGTCAGGATGGGGGAGGATCCGCCATCTTTCTCTGACGCTCCTTGGCGCGGCGCGCTCAAAGCCCTAAATCTTCGCAACACCTCGCCTCCGGCGAAGTCCGCGAACCGGCTCTTCACCTCACGCGAACCTGCTTTGCGCCTTGCATATGGAGAAGAATATTTCCCTCTCGCAAGCGACCGCCGCGCCGTGTGCGCGCGACACCCTGACCAAAGTCATGACGGCGCGCGAAGGATCGCCGCCGGTCGAATGGCGAATCTCCCACGCGCCTGTCCCCTATTCCGAAGCCGTCGCCTTCATGGAGGCCCGCGCCGACGCCATCGCCGCAGGCGAAGCTGCGGAACAGGTCTGGCTTCTGGAGCATCCGCCGCTCTACACGAAAGGAACGTCGGCGCGGGACGCCGATCTGCTCGATCCGCGCTTTCCCGTCTTCGAATCGGGCCGCGGCGGCCAATTCACCTATCACGGCCCCGGCCAGCGCGTCGCCTATGTCATGCTCGACCTGAAACGCCGCCAGCCGGACGTGCGCTGTTTCGTCGCCGCCCTCGAGACCTGGATCATCCGAACGCTCGCCTCGTTCGGCGTCGTCGGGCTCCGGCGCGAGGATCGCGTCGGGGTCTGGGTGGAGCGGCCGGACAAGCCGAGAGACCTTGGTGGGGAGATTGCCGAGGACAAGATCGCCGCGGCGGGGATCCGGCTCCGGCGCTGGGTGTCCTTCCATGGAATAGCGCTCAACATCGCGCCGGACCTTTCTCATTATACGGGGATCCGGCCCTGCGGCGTCGCGGACGCCCGGCTTGGCGTGACCAGCCTTCGCGATCTCGGATCAGACGCGGCCATGGATGACGTGGACGCGGCGCTCCTGCGCGAGTTCGAATGCGTTTTCGGCCCGGCGGTCCCGCTTGAGGTCAGCAGGCCGGCCCAACCGGAACCTCCCGGTTGAGCCAGTCCAGAAACGCGCTGTTGACGGCGTCAGGGGAAATCCGCGCGATGCAATTGGTGTAGCTGACGGCGGCTTTGACGATGCCTTCCACGGTTTCGGTGAGTTCCGCCCGGGTCTTGACCAGAAGCACGACTTCCGGCTCCTCCACGATCTCGCCTTCCCACCGATAGGCGCAGGTGATGGGAAACCAGTTGCAGCAGACCGCCGCCTGGCGCTCCAGAAGCGCCCGCGCGATGGCGCGCGCCTCATCCGCATTGTTCAGCGTGACATAGATCATTTTCATGAATGCGCTCCCGGTCTCGTCGGCCCGGCCGCCGCCGGAAACCAAAGCCTCGGCAAAGGCGCGGCGAGGCGAGGCGAGGCGAGGCAAGCCATTTCCTGTTTCACGGACAGGCGTTAATATAAGCCGGAAAGCTTCAAGCCCGGAGAACGTCATGTACATCGCCATGAACCGCTTCAAGGTCATCAAGACTGAAAAGGCGGCTTTTGAAAATGTCTGGCTGACGCGCGAATCCCGCCTCGACGAAGTGCCGGGGTTCATTTCGTTTCATATGCTGAAAGGGCCGGAGCGCGAGGACCATGTGCTTTATTCGTCGCATACGATCTGGGCGAGCGAGGCGGATTTTCTCGCCTGGACCAGATCCGAACAGTTTCGCGCCGCGCACAAACATGCGGGCGGCCAGAAACCCCTGACGATCGGGCATCCCGAATTCGAAGGCTTCGAGGTCATCCAGACCCTCGACAATCCGCGCCTCAAGGCGCAGACCCCCTCCCCTGCGGCGCCGAGCCCGGCCGCGGCCTAACCCTTGCGGCCTCCCGCCAGATCCCAGCGGGTTTCGAAGATCGTGTCGCAGATGCCCGGACTGCCGAAGCCGTCGCTGAAGCTGACATTGCTGCGGCGATGATGTTCGCCGTGGGCCTTGCTGGTGATCGCGGCGAAAAACCACGCAGTGGCGAGCCCTTTCAGGCCCGGCGCGCGTTCCTTTGGCGCTTTGGCCGCAAAATCATACCCGGAATGCTCGTAGAGCCCGCCCAGCGCGCCAAGGCTGGCGACGATCAGATGAAACGCGACATCGGCTCCCGCCCCGACCAGCGCCAGCGGGATGAGATAAGGCAGAACGATTTCCAGGAAAAAATCCGCCGGGCTCATGTAGCACGCGCTGACGCCTTTGCTTGCGCCCGTGGAATGATGCACGCTATGGCCAAGCTTGCGGATCAGACCGGCCCTGTGCAGCACAAATCGATGGAAAATATATTGGACAATATCGTGCCCCACCCCCATCAGCGCCATGGCGGCGAGAAAATGAACGAGCCCCATATGCGGCGCGCCGGTGAAGGCCAGTCCGAAATATTGAACCGCGCCCATCGACGGCAGCAAAATGAAAAACTGGTTGAACAGGACCCGCGGCAACAATTCGCGATAGCCGAGCCGGTCGACGTCGCGCACCTTGAAGGCGCGCAGCATTTTGGTCCGGTCCCAATATTCGAACAAAAGCCCCGCGCCATGATAGACGAGCATCTGAACCGCGAAGGCGAGGAGAAACAGCGGCGGACTCCACGACGAGCCGCTCATATCAAGACCAGAACCCACGTCGCGCAACCCTTTCGGCGTTCAAGCATCACTTAGTCCTCAGCCCCGGCTTACCGCAAAATTAACCTCAGGACAAAGAGCGGGTTGCGGTTTTTCACAGCCGCCTGCAAGCTTCCATTCATTCGAACACAAGGTAAAAACCGATGAGCGGCTCTTCGCCCGAGAAGCAAATCATCGCCCGCGAGACCGCCAGGATGCTGATCGAGGTGGAGGCGGTGCTGTTCAACGCAAAAACGCCGTTCATCTTCACGTCCGGCTGGGCGAGCCCGGTCTATACCGACATGCGCAAGATCATTTCCTATCCGCGACTGCGCAATCGGCTCATTGATTTCGCCGTGACGACGATCGAGCGCGAAATCGGCTACGAGAGCCTCGAAGTCATCGCCGGCGGCGAAACGGCGGGCATTCCTTTTGCGGCGTGGCTCGCCGACCGGCTGATGCTGCCGATGCAATATGTACGGAAAAAACCCAAAGGCTTTGGCCGCAACGCCCGGATCGAGGGCGACATTCATGTGGGCGGCCGCGCCCTCCTCGTCGAGGATCTCGCCACCGACGGGCGCAGCAAGGCGAGTTTCTGCAATGCGCTGCGCGAGTCGGGCCAGGCCTGCGACCACGCCTTCGTGTTCTTTTTTTATGATATATTTTCCGACACTCCGGCCCTCATGGCCGAGCTTGGGCTGACGCTGCATTCCCTTGCGACCTGGCGCGACGTGATCGCGGTCGCGCGCGAGAACCGCTATTTCGACGCCGCGGTCCTCGATGAGGTGGACGCGTTCTTGAGCCGTCCGGCGGAATGGTCGGCGGCGCACGGAGGCGTCAAGGAATTCAAGCCGGCGGGGTAAAGTCCTATCGCGCCGTCAGGATTTTCCGCCACGGCACGCCGCTTAGAAACATCAGGCCTTTGGTGATCGGGGCGCCCAGCACGGGGGCGATGGTCTTGAACCGGGCGAGAAGCTGATTGGCGACGCGGGAGCGCCGCGACCATTTTGGCGCCGCCGTGTTGGCTGGGTCGGAACAGTCGATGCGGCGCAAAAGCCGCGCGTAATCGAATGGCGTCCAGCCCCGGTCGACGAAATAATCCGCGTGGTCAATCAAATGATCGACCAGGATGGCCTTGGCCTCGTCGTTGCTGTCGCCCTCGCAGCCCGGCTGGTAGCAGAGGACATGGTCGAGCTGCGGCCGTTTGGAGAAAATATTGCCGCCGTGGATGCGGTACACCGCGACCGGCTCGTCGATCAGGACGCTGCCGCTGACCGCGTTGATTCCGAGGCAGAAATAGAGATCCGTCCCGGTGCGCAAATTGCGCAACGCCGGATTGCCGGCGAAAAGACCCAGCGCGTCGCGGCGAAAGCAATTTCCTGAGGTTGGCGACCAGACCCATTGATTGGTGGTCCAGTTCACGAACCGGATCCTGTCCAGCAACGAGGCGTCGACATGATACGGCGGCCATGATTCGCCGAAGGAATGCCTGTAGGCGCGCGTCGCCCCGGCTTTTTTGCCAAGGTCGCCGTTGAAGAACTGATTGAACGCATGCTCGGTCCCGAGCACCACCTGATCCTCCGAGGCCTGGAGCATGTCGCCGGAGGAAAAGCCGACATGAACCCGCAGCGACAGATGGACGAACATATGCGTCTCGACGCAACGGGGAAGCAGCGTGTCGTCGGCGTCGACGAAGATGACGTAAGGTCCGCTCGTCGCCGCGAGGCCGTCGAGCGCCGCCGGGGTCTGACCGCCGTTCGCCTCACGCCGGACAACTTTCAATTGCGGGTGGCGCGCCTGAAGCGCGAGCAGAATTGTGGCGCTGTCGTCGGTCGAGGCGTTGTCGACGACGACGCATTCGACGTTGGGATAGGTCTGGCTGTAGATTGAGCCGACGGCGTCGTTCAGAAAGCGCCCGTAATTGTAATTGACGACGATGACGCTGACGACCGGGAGCTTGAACGCATGCGCCGCGCCGGCCTGCTCGCCAGCGACGCCCGTCGTGGACCGCCATTCATTCATTGTCCGCATCCCATATGGCCGCGATCCTGATCGGCGGGCCGCGCCCGCTGGCTAGCACAGACGCCCCTGACCGCAAAAAGCAAGAGCGCGTGTCAATAACCTCGCGCGGGGTCGACGATATCCTCGACCGGTTCGCCGCGGACGTAATGATCAAGGTTCGTCAGAATTTTGGCGGCGAGGCGGTCGGTCGCCCTGAGGTCTCCCCAGGAAATATGCGGCGTCAGCCGGATCTTCGGATGAGAATAGAACGGATGGCCCTCGGGCGCCGGCTCGGGATCGGTCACGTCGAGGCTCGCCCCCGCGATGCGGCCCTCGTCGAGCGCCGCCAGCAAGGCGTCCTGATCGATGAGCGCGCCGCGCGCGACATTGACGACATGCAGCCCCGGCTTCGCGTGGGCCAGCGCCGGGGCGTCGAGGATTTTCCGCGTGCGCGGCGTCAGCGGCAGGACGAGAACCAGATGATCCGCCACACCCACGAGTGAGGCGAGATCGCCCGCCCCTTCGACGCCTTCGTCGAGCGGGCGCGGTTCGCGCGTCAGGGCGACGATTCGCATCCCGAACGGGCGCGCGCGATCCGCGATCGCCCGACCAAGCGCGCCGTAGCCGGCGAGACCAAGGCATTTGCCGTGGAGGCTGCCGAGCGGGCGCATCTTCCATTGCGACCTGTCGCGCACGCGGATCGCCTCGAAATCCTTCTCGAAGGCGAGAATCGTCGCCAGCACGAATTCGGCGATGGGAATCGCCGCGACGCCACGCGCGCAGGAAGCGATGCGCCCCTCGAACAGCCAGGGCGGGAACGGATCGACGCCCGCCGACATGATCTGGATCATCCGAAGCCCGAACGGCCAGCCGGGCGGCGGCGAGTCGGGCGCGCCCCGGAAGGCGGAAACCTGCGTGATCAGCACATCGGCCTGCGGAGGAACCTCCCACCCCAGCGCGCCCTTGGGATGTTCGATGATCTGCGGGCGCGACCAGTGCGCGGCGAGAAGTTCGCCGATCTTCGCGCCGCCCTGGTTGACGATGAGGGGAGAGCGGACCGTCTTTTGAGGCTCGGAGGGAATGTCGTTCATTTGACCGCTTCTATCATTCCGGCGAGTGCTGGATTTGGCGAATAGCGCAAATCCGTCCGCCGCGCCATGCGTCAGCTGTAAAAGCATGGAAAGAGCGGGCAGCGTCTCAGTTTGAATTTCCGCACTGGGTGGATTTCAGTCAGTCCGTTCCCGAGCGGGCATTTTGGAAAGCGGCCTTTCTGTCTATTGCGTGGTTGGGCGGATAGCCGCCTGTCAAAGAAATCTATTGAACGGCAAGGTTGGGCCATAAGCGGACCTAATGCACCTGTGCGTAATTCAAGAAAAACGCTCAGCGTTTAAGCGATTGTCTTGATTTCCGTTTTGGTGGAAATAGCCATCCTAAAACGCTAAGTTTTCTCAGCCGCATGACGGGTTTCAGACTGGGGCTTATGCGACTGGTGCGCCGTCCAAACGCACAAGCGCCATGCTCCATGCGCACGTGGCGCGAAAGGAAAACGCAGGGCGCGGCGGCGGGCCGCGCGAAGGTCAGCGGTTCGAAACGCCTTGGCAATCCGCGAACGGGGGCGCGTCGAGCGAAGCCATTGTGGCGACGCCAGCCGTAAAAGCGAGCGCGAGCGTTCGGCTCTTCACAAATGCGCATACATGGAAGCTGCTTTCGCCTGGATCGCTCGCCGTAATTGCACACCATCGCATATTTCGCCCCACCCGTATCTGCATCTCGCTCGGCGGGTCCAGTTGACCGATCGCCGTCGGAGTTTGTGGGTGAAGTTCGATGATTGCCAACCCTGGAACCTCACGGACTTGCGCCCAAGCGCTTCAAGGCGTCCTTTATTTCTTGCCGATCTGGCCCCTTTGCCAGCGCGCGTCGGAAGTCAGCGATGGCTTCATCCTTGCGGCCGAGCGCTTCCAAGATGCGACCGCGCGTATCGAGCGCGGCGGGGTCGTCTGGGCCCAACTCGAGTGACGTCTGGACATCCCGCAGTCCTTGCGCCGTCTTACCCGCCTCAAAGTAGGCCATAGCGCGGTTGTTGTAGGAGGGAGCATTTTTCGGATCGAGCTCAATCGCCTTGTTCAAATCGGCCATGGCGCGGTCGAGTTCGCCCTTGTTTCCGTAGGCGTTGCCGCGGCCGTTGTACGCAGCTGCCAGTTTCGGATCGAACTCGATCGCCTTGTTGTAGTCGGCGATCGCGCGGTCTTGATCGCCCTTGTTCGCATAAGCGTTGCCGCGGTTGTTATAAGCGAAGGCGAATTTCGGAACGAGCTCTATCGCCTTCTCGAAATCGGCGATCGCACGGTCGTGATCGCCCTTGTTCCTATAAGCGTTGCCGCGGTTGTTGTAGGCGAGGGCATTTTTCGGATCGAGCTCGATCGCTTTGTCGTAGTCGGTGATCGCGCGGTCTTGATCGCCGGTGCTCTGGTATGCAAAACCGCGGCCAGCATAGGCCGCGGCGTATCTCGGATTGAGCTCGATCGCTTTGTCGAAATTGGCGATCGCGCGGTCTTGATCGCCCTTGTTCCTATAAGCGTTGCCGCGGTTGTTGTAGGCGAGGGCATTTTTCGGATCGAGCTCGATCGCTTTGTCGTAGTCGGCGACGGCGCGATCGTGATCGCCATTGTTTCCGTAAGCGATGCCTCGGTTGTAATAAGCGTCAGCGTATTTCGGAACGAGCTCGATCGCCTTGTTGTAGTCGGCGATGGCGCGGTCGTGATCGCCGTTGTTCGTATTAGCGTTGCCACGGTTGTTGTAGGCGAGAGCATTTCTCGGATCGAGCTCGATCGCTTCGTCGTAGTCGGCGATGGCGCGGTCGTGATCGCCCTTGCTAGCATAAGCTAAACCTCGGTCGTTATAGGCGGGGGCCAATTTCGGATTGAGCTCGATTGCCTTGTCGAAATCGGCGATCGCGTGGTCGAGATCGGCCTTCCTCCTGAATGCCTCACCGCGGTTGCTGTAAGCTAAGGCGTATTTTGGAGCGAGCTCGATCGCCTTGTCGAAATCGGCGACGGCGCGGTCCAGATCGCCCTTTGTCCCGTAGACGACGCCGCGGTAGTAATAGGCGACAGCATATTTCGGATCGAACTCGATCGCCTTGTCGAAATCGGCGATGGCACGGTCGAGATCGCCCTTCTTCCCATAGGCGATGCCGCGATCGGTATAGGCGGAGGCGTTCCCCTCGACCTGCGCCTGCTGAGCCTGCGCGAGCGAATTCGCGACAAGGATACCCGCACTTAAGAGTGCAGCGCCACGAATCGCGCCGGACGTCATGTAGGTAATATTACCCTTATAGGCTTGTGCAGCATTTGCCGTCGACGCGCCACAACCACCGAGCTGCAGTCCGATAACGACAACGATTACACCCCGCTTCAGGAGTGACATCGCTATTTTCTCCGAAATCTCAATGAACCGACATCCCTCATATAGGGTTTGCTCCGACCCTAATCCATTCCGAATTGAATCCGAGCAAAGCTAAGCCGTTGCCCCTGTTGAAGACTGCTCGCTCTTCGTGGGTCCGCACTCCTTACGCAATTCCGCTTGTGGATATTTCAAAAATTTGCTCTGGCAAGTTGCCTCAATTATATCAGGCGCTTACAGCGTGCAGAGATGAGGAGCGAATGTCCGCTCAACGCCGTTCGGAGATCGTCAAGCCAGGCAATGTCAATGTCCGCAATGTTTCACGAAGGGACAATGGCACGTTTTTCGCGGTTGGCGGGATTGGGCGCTCTGCAGTCGGTTCCCCAACTTCTAAACGACTGCTTCTGAGAATCGGAACCAAGCCTTGGATCGACGAGGCCGGGTCGAGTGCTGAAATTCAAACTGAGCCACTGCCCTCTCCGGCGATCTGACCTTGCAATTTATCCGCATGGCCAGAGGCGTAATATCGCGCCGCCACATCGGGGTGCGAGCGCAGCCGCCCTTTCAGATAATTCTCCCCGGCGTGACGAAGCAGTGGATTGGCGGGATCGCTCGCCGGTCCATGCGCCTGCGCCGCAAGCTCTAGCGGCAAATCGAGCAAGGGCGTGCGGGCGTCGAGCCGAGCGCCCAGAAAAAACGCGATGGAGAAACGCTCGCGCCCCGGCGGCGGCGCGACGACCCGATGCATGGTCGCGCGCAGATAGCCGTTCGAGGCGAGTTCCAGAAGTTCGCCGATGTTGACCACGAACGTTCCCGCGCGCGGCGGCGCCTTGATCCAGCGGCCCTCCTCGACCTCGACTTCGAGCCCGTCCTGATCGTCCTGGAGCAGGAGGGTCAAAAGCTCGCTGTCCTTGTGAGCGCCGACGCCCTGATCCCCGCTCGCGCCGTCGCCGCCGGGGTAGCGGATGATCTTGACGTGCTGGTTCGGCGCGCCCGCGTAAATCGGGGCGAAGGCCTCGCGGTCCTGCCCCAGCGCCTCGGCGAACGCCCGTAGCAGCCTGATCGAAACCTCCGTGAGCGCGCCTCGCCAGCCGAGCAGCGCCGCGCGCAGCTCGGGCAAGGAGTCCGGCCATTGATTGGGGCCTTGCAGGCGCAGCCAGGCCGGGTCGCCGGAGCGCCAGACCGCCTCGCGCTCGGCGCCGATGTCGAATTGCTCGCGCCAGTCTGGCTTGCCGCGCGTCAGTTCCGCGCCGGGACGGCTGTAGCCGCGAAAGTGCGGCGAACGAATCATCTCGACCGCCAGCTTTTCCGCCTCCGGAAGCGCGAAAAACCGGCGCGCCTCCGCAAAGAGGGTTTGGCATACCTGCGCGCCGAGACCATGCCCGGAAAGATAGAAGAACCCGGCCTCGCGCGCGGCGGAGCGCAGATCCGCCAGAAAAGCCTCCCTGTCCCGCGGGCTGCCCCCGAGGCGGGAGAGATCCAGCAGCGGCAGCGAGTTCATGGCGTCAACGCCTCACAATTCGTCGGACGCATCGGCCGCCGCGGCGGGCTTCGGCTTGCGCGGCCTCGGCATTTGCCGGGGCCATTTGACGATATGATCGGGATAATCCGCCAGCCGGACCTGCTTTTCCAGCGCCCGGACCCGGCCGCGCGCCGAAACTCCCGCCTCATGCACGGTCTGTGGCGACCCGGAGACCAGCGGGTGCCACCAGGCGAGATCGCGCCCCTCCGCGACGAGGCGATAGGCGCAGGACGGCGGCAGCCAGGCCAGGGCGCGAACCTTCGCCGGAGTCAGGCCGATGCAATCGCGCACCCGGCGCCGCCGGTTCGCATAATCGGAACAGGCGCAGGTTCCGGCTGAAAAAAGCGTGCAGGCGATATCCGTGAAATAGATTTCCCCGGTGTCCTCGTCTTCGAGCTTGATCAGGCAGCAGCGCCCGCAGCCGTCGCAAAGGCTCTCCCATTGAGACGGGGTCAATTCCTCAAGGCTCCGCGTCTTCCAGAACATCGCGTCCGTCTCGGGCTTGATCTTGGACTTGGTCTTGATCTTGGGCTTGGCCTGAGGCGCGGATTTGGTCTTGGCTTCAGGCTTGGCCTTGGCTTCAGGCTTGGGCTTGGCTTCAGGTTCGGGCTTGGCTTCAGGTTCGGGCGCAGATTTCTGGCGGCGCCGGACGGGAGTAGCGTTTTCGCCATTTGGCGCGGGTCGATGCAATTTCGCTGGCGCTGACATTATTTTGCGGGACAAAAGGGAACAGGAGTTTGACTTGCGCGCCGCCGCGGCTTTCGTCAAGGGCGTCGGCCCTTTCGCGGGGCGTTCCAGAGCGCTGGTTCAGTTTGCCTTGGGAAGACGGCCGCGCGTCATAGTTTTGGGCGATTATCGCCCTACGGATTTTCCGCTGGCGGCTTGAAGGAGAATTTCGCGAGCCCCGGCGGCTGAACTGAGCGCTTTCCGATCGCATGAAGTCATGCGATCGATCAGAAATCGCTCCAGAGTCAAAAGCTTGAGCATAGTCTTGTCGATTGGATTGATTCAATCCAATCGGAATATGCTCTATGCTTGATCTGTAAACGGCGACGTTCGATATCTGAATCATCGTCCGCGCGATAACGCGGACCGCGCTTGGGAAAGGCGGCTGAGCTTTGTTCGATGGTCTGCGGTCGTCGGCTTTCGGCCGGAAAATCGCGCGAGGATTGCTCGCGTTTGACGCGTTCGTCGACTCGACGCTCTATGCGGCGCAGGAGAGCGCGCGCGACCGCTATGACGCTTTTTCCACGTTCATGGACCGTTTCCACATCGCCGGATGGCGGCGCGCCCTCAATGAACTCGCCTGCGAAACCCTTAACATCAGCGTCGGCGTGGGAGTGCTGGCGCTGATGCTGGCGATGCCCGCTTTCCAGGAAACTTCTGAAGACTGGCTGAAAAAAACCGACCTCGCGGTCACGTTTCTCGATCGCTACGGTCAGGAGGCCGGGCGGCGCGGGATCCGTCACGATGATTCGGTCTCGTTCGACGAATTGCCGCCGGCGCTGATCCAGGCGGTTCTCGCCACGGAGGATCGCCGCTTCTTCGATCATTTCGGCATCGACGTGATCGGCACCATGCGCGCTTTGACCGTCAACGCGCGCGCCGACACGGTGGTCCAAGGCGGATCATCGATCACTCAGCAGCTTGCAAAAAACCTTTTTCTCTCCAACAAGCGCACGCTCCAGCGCAAAATCAAGGAAGCCTTTCTGGCGCTGTGGCTCGAATACAGACTGCCGAAGCGCGAAATCCTTCGCCTCTACCTTGACCGCGCCTACCTCGGCGGCGGAGCGTTCGGGGTGCAGGCCGCGGCGCAATTCTACTTCGACAAATCAGTGAAGGATCTCTCGCTCGCCGAAGCCGCCATGCTCGCGGGCCTGTTCAAGGCGCCCACGAAATTCGCGCCGCATGTCAATCTGCCGGCGGCCCGCGCACGCGCGAACGACGTGTTGAACAACATGGTGGACGCGGGCTATCTCACGGAGGGCCAGATCTACGCGGCGCTGCGAAATCCGGCGACCCCCGTCGATCGCAAACGCGACGTCAATCCGGACTGGTATCTCGACTACGCCTACGACGAGGTTAAAAAACTCTCGGACGCGGGAAAACTCGGGGACGAACGCGTTCTGACGGTCCGCACGGCGCTCGACCTCAATCTGCAACGGCGCGCCGACGCGACGATCGAGGATCAATTGCGCCAGTATGGTCCCGGCTACCACGCGAAGCAGGGCGCGATGGTGATCCTTGAGCCGCTTGGCGCGCTGCGGGCCATGATCGGCGGTCGCGACTATGGCGCGAGCCAGTTCAACCGCGCGACGGATGCGCTGCGCCAGCCCGGCTCTTCGTTCAAACCCTTCGTCTATCTGACGGCGCTGATGACCGGAAAGTACAAGCCGACGACCATCGTCGTCGATGCGCCGATCTGCATCGGAAACTGGTGCCCGCGCAACTACAAGGGCTCCTATGCCGGCTCGCTTCCGCTGATCACCGCCCTGGCGAAATCTCTGAACACGGTTGCGATCCGGTTGTCGATCGGCATCGGCGAGGCGGATTCGGTGCCGGGCCACAACAACACCTTCGAGGCCGCGAAACGCGGCCGCGCCAAAATCGTGGAAACGGCGCGGCGGATGGGCCTGACGACGCCTCTCGCCGACACGGTGTCCTTGCCGATCGGCGCGGCGGAAGTGACCGTCATCGACATGGCTTCGGCCTATTGCGCCTTCGCCAACGGCGGCCTTCGCGCGCCGCCTTACACGGCGGTGGAAATCGCCAACAGCAGGGGCGAGGTCATCTACCGCCGCGACCGGGATTCTCCGCCGCCCTATCAGATCATCGACCCCGACACGATCGTCACGATGGACTCGATGCTGCTGCAGGTGGTCGAGGCCGGCACCGGAAAACGGGCGAAGCTCGACAATATCGACGTCGCCGGAAAGACCGGCACGACCAACGGCTACAAGGACGCCTGGTTCATCGGCTTCACCGGCAATTTCGTCGGCGCGGTCTGGTTCGGCAATGATGACGATACGGCGATGGAGAACATGACCGGGGGCAGTCTTCCGGCCGGCACCTGGCACGAAGTCATGGAATACGCGCACCACGGCGTTGAACTGAAACCCCTGCCGGGACGCCCGACGCCTGCGGCCGCGCCAAACCCGGCGCCGGTGGGAGAGGGGGCGACCGCCGACTCCGCCCTCGCCGGAGCGCCGCGTCCGCCGGCGCGATTGTCGGCGCGGGCGGTCGAGACGCTCACGGCGATCGAAGCCGAGATGACGGATCTTGCAAGAAAACGAAGCCAGGCGGAGCTTCCGACCGTGGGCGCCTCCGTCAAGGACGTCGCCGGAAAGCCCGCTGAAGGGCGCAAAGGCGCGGCGGGCGGCGGCGGGTAGGCGGCGGGTCGGCGGCGGGTAGGCTCGGACAGAATGATGCTTTCAACGCGGGGTGGCGCCCGGCATTGGCGAACTGGCGGTTACGGGTGCATTTTTTCATAAAATTGCTTGGCGTCGTTCTGGCGGGCGTCATTCTGGGTCTGGGAGGAACCCTCCTGATGCTGGAGCGCGGAGTCTCGTTCGGCGCGGTCAAGGCGGGGCCGTGGACGGCCTCGCCCCACAACGGCTCGCTTGACGTCGACCCCTACGCGCGCGCGATGTTCGCCTACACGGGCGAACTTCCGCTGGGAGCGGCGGAAGGGATCGGCTTCACCGCCCAGAAGGACAGCATGGGTGCGCCTCTCAACGCGCACTGCGACTACATCGTCAGCGGCCACACGCCGCAAGCGCGCTACTGGACGATGACATTGCTCTCGCCCGAGGGCTTGCCTGTCGCCAACGCGGCCCGGCGGTACGGATTCACATCGGCGGAGATTTTGAGGGCGCCTGGCGGGAACTTTGAAATCGCGCTGTCGCGCCACGCGCGCCCGGGCAATTGGCTGCCGATCGGAGATGCGTCGAAATTCATGCTCGTTTTGCGGCTCTACGATCCAGATCTGAACATCGCGACCTTGTCTCTCGACGAGGCCAGTCTTCCCGCACTCATCCGGAAGAATTGCCGGTGACCAGTCTCGACCGCGCGCTCTCCACCCTGCTCTGGCTGCTTGCGCTGATCTTCATTGCGGGACTCGCGCATATCCTCACGATTTTCTACCTGCCGACCCATTTCGCGAAGGTTCCGATGGAGACGTTCGCGGCGTTCGCAAAACAATCGCAGTTGACGCTGTTGCCACAGGCCGCCCCCGGAGCGTCGCTGACGCCCTTCGCCGATCCCGCGACCGTTCAGGGAATCTGCACGTTCGATCTCGCGCAAGGGCCGTTGCACGTGCATGGCGACGTGGACCGCGACCGATTGCTCACCATGTCGTTTCGAACGCCGGCTGGAATGGTCTTCTATTCGTTGACCAACCGGGCCGCGCAAAAGGGCAAACTCGACATTCTGCTGCTGAACACCGCGCAACTCGAAGCGCTGGAGGCGGAAGACGATGCTCAGGACGAAGGCGCGCCGGCGCAAGACCTGCGGCTTCTCTCTCCGACGGAAAAGGGATTCGTCCTGTTGAGCGCCCTGGCGAACTTCCCGAGCGAAACGGCGGATGCGGAGCAAAGGGTGAAAGCGTTCACCTGCGAAACGCAGGAGCCGGCTACGGATTAACCCCGACGTCGAAAACGCTCAGACTCGTTCGACGTCATGGTTCAGAACACACAACGGCCCGTAAACAATCTGGGCCGTACTCGCTTCGAGAAGCGACTGCGTCTTGAGATACGCGGTATAAAGCCGCGCAACAAAACACTCTTTAAAATTGAAGAACTTCGACAAATTGAAAAAACACCGCCAAATTGAAGACAGCCCGCAAAGAAAGCTTACCCGCCACAGAATGGATCTTCTCGCGACATGTTGGCGCAAAAACTCCTGACCGGACGCCTGTGTTCAATATTTTTGTTTTTCCGTAACCCCGTCTTTGCCTTGAAGCACAGCCCCTTGCGACTGTTTCCGGCGCGTCTTTTTTTGCGGACGATCTCCCTGCGCCCGTCCCTTGGCCTCGCTCGGCCGGTCGACAATCGTCCCGCGCCGGACGCCGGGGAAGAAAATGACGACGGCCGAAGGCCTTGGCGTAGAAGGCTTGGGCGCAGGTGGCTTGGGCGCAGGGCCTTGATGAGCAAGGCGATCAGAGTCTGAAAGACCATGGCCCGTCACAGGTTTGAAAACCAACACTTCGCCCATCCTAAGTCTCCAGAATTCAGCGCACCCGGCTGTGCGGATCGCGTGATGTCTATTTTTATGAGTCCACCTTGCTCAACGCCAAACATGCATGACGAAAAAGCATGGTCGAGGTCAGAGGCGACCGTCGGCGCGCTGTTTCGCCGGAGGGTTAAACTACGGCCTTACGATAATTTTAATGTGATAAAACGCACTCCCCATCAACGGGTTCCGGGCATCTCAGGCTTTGCTATTTCGATGGCTGTGACATGGCGCCCTTGCGGACTCCAGCGAAGCCGCTGTTTCTCGGAATTCGTTTCTTGGAATCTGTTTCTTGGAGGCGATGCGGACTACAGGAATTGACTGAGGCCGGGGATGGCCGCCGCGACCTGCCCCACACGTTCATCGCCCGCCTTCTCACGGGCATATGCGAAGACTTCCTTGCCGATCGCCTGCATTTGACTCATGCCAAGACCGAGCTCCCCAAGCCTGCCCGCCAGACCCATGAGGCCGCCGCCGATCATTCCAGCGAAGCCGGACAACACCCCGCCGCCGTCTCCCGCCGCGTCCGCAGCCTCGGAGGCCCCCGGCACGGACGTAAACAATTCCTCTACTTCAGCCTGCGGACCCTCCTTACGCAGAAACGCAAGAATGAGCCCCGTCGCCTGCCGGGCGACGTCGGGCTCCACACCCGTTGCTGCGGCGATGCGCGCGATCAATTCATCCATGTCGGCCTCCTTCCTTGCGAACCTGTCGCGCCGGGCTTTCGCGGCCCCGCCGATGCCCGCACTTGCCGCTCGCCGAGGCCAAAAATCAAGCCGATCCGCGCTTGAAAATGACCCTGCCGAGGCCATCGCACCTCGTATCGCGACAAGACATGTCCTATAGTCATCCTGATCCGCGGACCTTGAGGCAGACTGACCGCGGGGCGACCGGTCCGGTCAAACCGGTCCCTAGGAAATATTCTGTCCTGCGAAATAATCTGTCCCACAAGGAATCCGCCGCATGGCCGATGAGTCGGCAAATCCGCCTGGTCAGATTCTGGTCGGCAAGGGAGACCGGTTCGAGCATTTGATTCTGGCGCTCGGCAACCGTCACGGTCTTGTCGCGGGAGCGACCGGTACGGGTAAGACCGTGACTCTGCAACTTCTGGCGGAGGGATTTTCGCGGGCTGGCGCGGCTGTATTTGCGGCGGACGTAAAAGGCGATCTGGCGGGCGTCGCCATGCCAGGCGATTCAAAGCCGCATTTCGTCGCGCGCGCCAGGGAAATCGGCGCCCCCTACAAGCCCGATTCCTTTCCGGTCGCGTTCTGGGATCTTTTCGGCGAACAGGGTCACCCCATCCGGGCGACGCTCTCCGACGTCGGCCCGCTGCTCCTCGCGCGGCTGCTTGAACTCAACGACATCCAGGAGGGCGTCCTCAACATCGCGTTCAAGGTCGCCGACGAATCCGGCCTGCTCCTGATCGACCTCAAGGATCTGCGGGCGATGTTGCGGCATGTGAGCGAGAACGCCTCCGACCTGACGGCGCGCTATGGCAATATCGCCGCCTCGTCGGTCGGCGCGATTTTGCGCCAATTGCTGGTTCTTGAAAATCAGGGCGCCGCGAATTTCTTCGGCGAACCCGCGCTCGACATTCACGACTTCCTGCGCACGGACGCCAACGGGCGGGGGATCATCAATATCCTCAGCGCCGACAAGCTCATGCGCTCGCCGCGTCTTTACGCGACTTTTCTTTTATGGATGCTGTCCGAACTGTTCGAGAAATTGCCAGAGGTCGGCGATCTCGACAAACCGAAGCTGGTGTTCTTTTTCGACGAAGCGCATCTTTTGTTCGAGCGCGCCCCGGCGAGCCTCCTCGCCGCGATCGAGCAGGTCGTGCGGTTGATTCGCTCGAAAGGCGTCGGGGTCTATTTCGTGACGCAAAACCCCGTCGACATTCCCGACAGCGTCCTCGGGCAACTCGGCAATCGTGTGCAGCATGCGCTGCGCGCGTTCACGCCAAGAGACCAGAAAGCCGTGCGGGCGGCCGCGGAAACGTTCCGCGCGAATCCGTCGTTCAATACGGCGGCGGTCATCACCCAACTGGGCGTCGGCGAGGCGCTGGTCTCGATGCTGGACGAGAAGGGGAGTCCCGAAATCGTGGCGCGGGCCTTGATCGCGCCCCCATCGGCGCGGGTCGGCCCGATCACCCTCGAGGAGCGGCGCAGCCTCATCCAAAGCAGCAGCCTGCTTGGCAAATACGACACGCCCGTTGACCGGATCTCGGCCTTCGAGCGCCTAGAAAATCCCTCCGCCGCGCAGGCGGATCAACCCGGCGGCCAGCCTGGCGACGCGGCTGCAACCCCGACGGGAGGACTTCTCGACAGGCTCGGCGGCGCGATCGGCGGATTCTTCGGCAAAACGTCCGGGACCAGCGTCGGCAAACGCCAGCGCATGTCCCCCGGCGAGATGGCGGTCCGCTCCGCCGTTCAATCCGCCGCGCGCTCGGCCGGAACCCAGATCGCCCGGGCGATCATGCGCGGAATCCTCGGCGGGCGCTCGAAATAGACGGCGCCTACTCTGCTCTCGCGGTCCTGATCCGCGATATCGAAAGGCGGGTGAAATCCTATGGCTCGCTGAATAAAAGTCCTGCGGCCGTCATCGGCAACACCCATCACGCTTCGTCAGGTCGTCGCGTCACCGGATCGGCACCCCCGATTCGGCGCTCAACTGGCGCGACAGGGCTGGCGTCAGGGCGCCGTGGACCGGACGGCCCCTGTCGCGCTCGTAGCGCTCGATGGCCTGCCTTGTCGTCAGTCCGGCGACGCCGTCGGGCTTCAGCACAAAGCCCAGTTTGACGAGAGCGCGTTGCGCCGCAAGAATCGTTTTGCTCGGGGCCGCGGATGAAGCAGACGGCGACGTCGCCGCCGCAGCTTTGCCGGGCGAGGTTTGGGCAGGCGAAGTTTTGGCGCCCGAGGGTTTGGCCGATCCGGTTTTTGCCGGAGGCGCCTTGAGGAAGGTGGAAATCGGATCCCCTGTCTCTTCCTCGGCGGGGGCGTTTGCTGCCGGGGCCTGGCGCGGATGAAGGTTCACGACCTTGTCGGCGCCTTGATGGTCAAATGTCGTCTTCTCCTCGCTTGTTAGAGCGGGGGTTGACGCGCCCGGAGCGATTCGGGCGACGGGGGCCGGGGCGGTCTCCGCGATGGCCGGCTCACGCGCAGGCGCCAAGGATGCGGCCTTCGCGAACAAAGGCGCAGGATGGCGGCTGGTCTGCAAGGTGAGCGCGTTGACGATGATCCCGGCGACGACCGCGGTCCCGAGGACGGCGCAGATGAGGAGCCCATAGCGCCGGCGCGGTTTTCGCCGCTGGTTCGCGGGCCGCCGTTGTCTGGAAAAGGGCTTGTCGAGCATCGGGTTTTGTCTCGAAGCCGGTTCAGACAAGATGAAATCATGATCGGCCGCAGCCAGAGCTTCACGCAATTTTCTTCACCTTCGTTTGCTTTGAAAGATCATCCAGCGTCTGCTTGAAAAGGTCGGGCTTTTCCTCTCCCCGGCGATAGCCGGAAAGGGCCGCGACTGGCGCGCTGGCGCGCGCGTCTTTAAGCGGCGGGCGGCAGTCGAGAGGCAGACGGACGACGACGCAGGTTCCCTTGCCGGGTTCGCTCGCGACCGCGATCTCGCCGCCCTGCAGTCCGACGAGGCCGCGGACGATCGACAGGCCAAGGCCAGTCCCCTGAAAGGGCCGATCAAGCGAGACTTTGGCCTGGAAGAACGGATCGCCGAGCCGCTCGAGATCGCGCGATTCGATTCCGATTCCTGTGTCCGCCACGGTGAGCAGGAGCGAATTCCCGTCGGATTTCGCGCTCACCGTCACGCGGCCGCGCGGGGGCGTGAACTTCACGGCGTTCGAAAGAAGATTGAGGATGATCTGTTTGCAGGCGCGCTTGTCGCCGATCAACTCGCTGAGACTCGCCGGGTAATCGCGAACGAGTTCGACGCCCTTCTCGGCGGCGTCAAGCCGGATCATGTCGCAACAAAGCTCGAACAGGGGCAAGACGCAAAATCGTTCAGGGCTGATTTCGAACGAGCCGGAGCGGATCTTGGAGAGATCGAGGATGGAGTTCACGACCGTCAGCAGATGCTGGCCGGACTGGTGAATGACTCCGGCATATTCGAGCCGCTTGCCGGCGTCGCGCGGCGCGAGGTCTGGATGGCTCAAGAGCTCCGAAAAGCCGATGATCGCATTGAGCGGCGTTCGCAGCTCGTGACTGACATTGGCGAGGAAATGATCCTTGGACTGGCTCGCTTCCTCTGCGCTCGCGCGGGCCGCTTCGAGTTCGTCTTCGCGCGCCTTCGATTGCGTGACGTCGCGGAAAACGCAGATGATTCCAAGACCGTCGCGCTCGCCGGTCTCCCCAGGATCGCCGCCGCGACACCCCTGGGCGAGCATATCAAGCCAGACGAAGACCGGCTCGGCATAGCGGCCGCGATCGACCACCGCCGAGGCGCGCAGGCGCAGGTTCGCCCGCGCGATCGCGGAGCCAGGGCCAGCGTCGGTGATCGCTTTGAGAAAAACCGGCCGGTCGGCGACGTGAACCCGCTCGAAAAAGCCGCGGCCTTTCAATTCGCCGGGGGGAAGCCCAAGCAGGCTCTGGCAATTGCCGCCAACAGACATGGCGGCGCCGGAGGCCTCAAAAACCACCATGAGATCGAGGGAGGTCTCGCTCGTCAGCCTGGCGCCGTCGGCCTGAGGCCACTCGGGTTCGATCCGCACCGCCGCAAGCTGGACAAAGGCGAGGGCCGTGATCGCGTTCCCCATCGCCAGGATGAGGTAGAGCGAGCCATGCGCCGCGCCGAGCACCGGCGTGGAAAGACTGGGGACGGCCGCCGCGCCAAGAGTCGCCAGCGCCAGAATTGTAAAGGCGCCGCTCGCGCCGGCGAGGACGGCCTTCATCGCGCTCGCCCCGGCGGACGCGTCGCGACGCCCGCAACATTCAGAAGAGCTTTTTGACCATCAAGGCGGGGCGAAGGATTCACGATCGGCTCCAGGAAAGGGTCTGTCAGGCCGTTCGTCCGATGTGACGAATGAATTGAATGTGACCAGGTCTTGTTAAGTTCGCCCTAAATCCTGACGCCTTTACCCATCCCGAACCCGTCGAGCAGCGGGTTCAGCAAGCAAAACGGCCGCTAATTCGCGAATATGGTTTAGAAAGGGTTCCGCTTCGACACCTTCCGGGTCGGGGCCCTCGCCTTGGGCGCGCCGCGCCGGTCTGGAGGCAGAGATTTAAGGATTGAACCCTAAAATCGAAGGGCTCGCCGGCTTTGGGTATTACTATGTTCTTTCTGCTTCGCTGCGTGTTCTGGCTGACGATCGTGTATGCCGCGATCTTCTGGCCGAAAGACTTTGATCGAAAAGCCGCGGCTGACATCCTTCCAAAGACGCGTCAGCTGGCCGGCGACGCCCTGGAGCAGGCGCGCGACGAGATCGTCAGGTCCTGCGTCAGCGCGCCCGCCGCCTGCCTTGAAGCCTCGGGATATCTAAACCTGCCGTCGGCCGCACGCGCCCCTCTCGGCAGAACCCGACCGCCGCCAAGAGAAGCAGCGGACCGGCCCTGACGCGCGGAAGCGCCGGACGAACGCCGGGCGCCTGCAACCGGAGAAGTTTAAGCCGGCGGCGTTCCCCGATTTGAAGCAACGGCTGCGGCCCGAGTTTTGCCTTGGTAAAAGGCGCGACGCGTCAGTATATTGGAAAGTCACATTTCGGGCTTGGGAACGCATGACACTCGACGAAATCATCTCGAACTTCGAATATTTGGACGATTGGGAAGACCGCTATCGCTATTTGATCGAGCTTGGCCGGACTCTCGAGCCCCTGGCCCCAGAATCCCACAACGAGACCAACAAGGTTCGCGGATGCGCCAGTCAGGTCTGGCTGGAGACGCAGGTCACGAAGGACGCCTCGGGCACGCCCGTCCTGAACCTTAAGGGCGACAGCGACGCGCACATCGTCCGCGGGCTTGTGGCGCTGGTTCTCGCGCTTTATTCGGGCAAGCCGGCGCCGACGATCCTGTCAACGGACGCCCTGGAACTTTTCGAAAGCCTTGGTCTGGCGGCGCACCTGACGCCGCAGCGCTCGAACGGCGTCCGGTCCATGGTCGACCGGATCAAATCCGACGCGCGCGAAGCCGTTGAACCCGCTTGACGGGCGATTGCTCCGCGCCTCCGGCGGAGCGCAAAGGCGAGATTTCAGCGCATCCGCCTGCGCTGCTGGCCAAGTCCCATTTGTTTGGCGAGATTCGAGCGCGCCTTGGCGTAGTTCGGCGCAACCATGGGATAGTCGGGCGCGAGGCCCCATTTCTCCCGGTATTCGTCAGGAGACATGTTATATTGGGTGCGTAGATGTCGTTTCAAAGATTTGAACTTTCGTCCGTCTTCAAGACAAACGAGAAAATCGTTTGTGACAGACTTCTTGGCCGGGACGGCCGGCTTCGGAATCTCGACTGTGGGAACAACCGTCCCCGTCGTGACCCGCAGTAAGGCCGAATGGACCTCGTTGATAAGCGAAGGTAGATCGCTCGCCGGGACCGAATTGTTGCTGACGTAGGCCGACACGATGTCGGCCGCCAACTCGATGAAACTGTTAGAACTTGACGTTTCGCTCATTGCCCTGAATATCCTGAGTAGTCGCCGCCGCCAACAGGGAGCCGATTATAGCGATGCCGTTATTTCCTGAATTGGCGGCTCGCCCATTTAAAACAATCGTTCTCTTTATCGACCTTCTCGAATCGAGTTCAAAGAACATTTTTACTTTTCTAAGGCTAAACTTGTGTATCCGCAAGTAGCCGCGTAAGCGCTTTATTGCGAAAGCGAAAAAAAGCGTCAAAATTGCAGAGCGCCGAATTGAGGGGGTTCCGCTGGTGACAAGTGTTACAATTGTAACAATGTCATGAGCGCGCTTCGTCAGGCAAAACTGCCAACAAAGGCGCGGCTTCTCCACGACGCCGGGCGCCTTCGTTTTATTCATCGTCCGCGGAAAATTGAGTTCTCGCTGGGCGAAACCCGCCGCAAGCCGCCTTTTTCTATACATAGATCAGGCGTCATTCACGCCAATCGATCGCGACCAACAGGATCTCCCGATGAAAGCCGCGTTTTTGTCAGACCAGCCGCGCCCGCCCCGGATTGAAAAGCGTTGGGAAAAAAAGATCGTGCACGGGGTGGAGCTGACAGACGAGTACGCCTGGCTCAAGGCGGAGAACTGGCGCGATGTCCTGCGCGACCCGGCCGCCCTTCCCGGCGAGATCCGCGCGATCATCGACTTGGAGAACGAATACGCCGGCCGCGTCCTCGCTCCCCTCGAGGATCTGCGCGCGCAACTCGTCAAGGAGATGCGTGGCCGCATCAAGGAGGACGATTCGGAGGTTCCGCTCGAGGACGGCGACTGGCTCTATTACAGCCGCCACGACGAAGGCGGACAGCATGGCGTCTTCTGCCGGACGCCGCGCGAGGGAGGCGCCGAGGAGATCTTGCTGAACGGCGACGAACGAAGCGCCGGGCTGAGCTTTTTCGAGATCGGCGCCGTTCGCCATTCGCCCGATCACCGCCGTCTCGCCTGGAGCGACGACGACAAGGGCTCGGAATATTATTGCATCCATGTCCGCGACCTCGCCGCGAACAAAGACCTTCCCGACGCGGTCGTCGACACCGACGGCGGTTTTGTCTGGATGGCGGATTCAAGCGGCTTTTATTTTGTCCGGATGGATGAAAACCATCGCCCCGCCGCCGTGTTCAGGCACAGGCTGGGGACAGGGCCAGAATCCGATGTCCTTGTTTTCGAGGAGCGCGATCCGGGTTGCTTCATCGACATCAGGCGCAGCCAGTCGGGTGCCTTCGCCATCATCAGCGTCAGCGACCACGATTCGTCCGAGTGCCTGCTGCTGGATCTGCACGATCCCGATGCGGCCGCCCGTCCGATCGAACCAAGGGCTCCGGGTCAGCGCTACGACGTCGAGCATCGCGACGAGCGGCTCTACATCCGGACCAATGCGGACGGCGCGGAGGATTTCAAGATCGCGAGCGCGCCCGTGAAAACTCCGGGCAAAGAATTCTGGATCGACGAGGTCGCCCACCGGCCGGGGCGGATGATCGTCATGATTTCGCTTTATCCCGATTATCTGGCGCGTCTCGAACGCGAGGCGGGCCTGCCTCGCATCGTCATACGTCATTTTTGCGATGGCGAAGAGCATTCGATCGCGTTCCCCGAGGAGGCCTACCATCTCGGGCTCCACCAGAGGCTGCGATACGAGTCAGGTACGTTGCGATTTTCCTATTCGTCGATGACGACGCCGAGGGAAACCTACGATTACGATCTTCTGACGAGAGAACGGATTCTCAGGAAGCGGCAGGTCATTCCATCGGGGCATGATCCTTCGAATTACGTCACCCGGCGATTGTATGCGACCGCCGCAGACGGCGAGAGCGTGCCGGTCTCGATTCTTCATCGAGCGGATCTTCATTTGACCGGCGCGACGCCCCTGCTTCTCTACGGATACGGCGCTTACGGCTCGCCGATCCCGGCGTCCTTCGGCGCGAACCGTCTGTCGCTCGTGGATCGCGGCTTCGTCTACGCCATCGCCCACACGCGCGGCGGAACGGACAAGGGCTGGCGCTGGTACACCGAAGGCAAGCTCGAAAACAAACCCAACACCTTCGGCGACTTCCTCGCCGCGGCGAAACATCTCGTTGCGGCCGGCTACACCGGCCCGGGACGCATCGTCGCCGAAGGCGGCAGCGCCGGTGGAATGCTGATGGGCGCGATCGCCAACATGGCTCCCGAGTTTTTCGCCGGGATCATCGCGGACGTCCCCTTCGTCGACGTCCTGAACACAATGCTGGACGCCGAGCTTCCCCTGACGCCGCCGGAATGGCTCGAATGGGGCAACCCCATCGCCGATCCCCGCGCGTTCGCCGCGATCCGCTCCTATTCGCCCTACGACAACGTTGCGGCGAGGCCCTACCCGCCGATCCTCGCGCTCGGCGGCCTGACCGATCCGCGGGTCACTTATTGGGAGCCGCTGAAATGGGCGGCGCGCCTGCGCGAGGCGACGACGGGCGACGGTCCAATCCTGTTGAAGACCAATATGGGCGCCGGCCACGGCGGCGCTCCTGGACGCTTCGAACATCTCGAGGAGGTTGCGCTGGAATTCGCCTTCGCCCTGGCCTGCGCGGAGGTCAGATCCGATCGCCCGCCCGCCTTATGACGGGCTACGCTGCTGGGCCTCCATGAAAGCCTTGAGTTCGGTCATCGTCTCGAAATGCATGATCCCATGCTCCGATTGCGCCTCGATCGACCCGTCGGCGTACATGACATAGACCGTGCCCGCGGATTCATAACGGCGGATGATGACGCGTCCCTCGTCCCCCTGAACCTGCGCCGGCGCGGGCTCCAAGGCGGCGCTTTCCTCCGATGGACGCGCTGTCTCGCTTTGCCGCTGGTCAGGATAGGCCGGGCGGCTCGCCGCCGCGCCGGGATCATCGACCGCTCGCCCGGACCATTCCGGCTCGGACCGCTCCACCGACCGCGGATCGTAATCCTCCGTCTCGTCAAACTCGTCGTCGGCGATCTCGCGCGCGGCGGAGGGAACCCCCGGTCGACCCGGCTCCTCATCCTCCGGCGGCGCGATGGTTTCCTCCGCGCGATCCTCCAGGATTCCGATCCGCGCCCGCACTTTTTCCGCGACCGCCCGGCGGATGTCCTCCATCGTTTCAGCCGCCGGGCGCGGCTGAGGCCACGACGCATTCTCCGGAGCGTCATGGAGATCCGGGCCCGGGCCATGAGCCTCCAACGCTTCGGGCTGGAATGTATCGTCGAACGATTCATCCTTGAACGATTCGTCCTTGTAGGATTCGTCCTGGAAAGATTCGGCCTGGAAAGATTCGGTCTGGAACGATTCGGCATAGGACGGGCCCGGGAAATCCTCGTCGGGATAGAGCCGCACCTCCCCGGGAAGCGGGATCGCGCTCGGTTCGGCTTCAAGGACGGTCCTCAGATTGGACAGGCTGTTGAGGATCAGGCCGAGCGCCATCGTCACGACGCCCCCAGACAGCGCGGCGGCCCCGGCGATCAGGCTCGCCCAGCCGCGCTCGACGGAGATGATCCCGTATCCGAAATACATGGCGAAGGCGCCGCCGATCGACAACGCGAGGCCAAAGGCGAAGACCACATAGCTCATCTTGTTTCATCCGCGGCGAAGATCCGCCGTTTTTCCATAAAAGATACTATAGAACAATTGACGCCGATTGGCAGGATAGGAGGCGAGGCGCCTCCTATTGCGGCGCAATATAAGGGCTAGAAGGGTTCCAAAGAAGCGCGCGAACCGTTAACTTCGCCGCCGGACTTCGCCTTATGTCTTGATCAAGGAGCCTTTGATGTCGTTCACGCTACCCGAACTGCCCTACGCCTATGAATCGCTTCAGCCCTACCTCTCGAAGGAAACGCTCGAATACCACCACGACAAACATCATGCGACCTATGTGACGAACGCCAACAACCTTCTCAAGGACAGCGGCCTTGAGGGGAAATCCCTTGAGGACGTCGTCAAGGACACTTTCGGTAAAAACGTTCCGCTCTTCAACAATGCGGCGCAGCATTACAATCATTCGGAATATTGGAAGTCGATCAAGCCGAACGGCGGCGGGAACATTCCCGGCGAACTCGAAAAGGCGCTGATCGACTCGTTCGGCTCGGTCGACAAGGCCAAGGCGGATCTCGTCGCGGCGGGAACCACGCAATTCGGGTCGGGCTGGGCCTGGCTCGCGGTCAAGGACGGCAAGATCGCCGTCTCGAAGACCGGCAACGCGGATAATCCGCTGGTCCAGGGCGCGACCCCGATCCTCACCGTCGACGTCTGGGAGCACACCTATTACATCGATTACCGCAACCGCCGCCCCGATTACCTCAAGGCTTTCGTCGACCATCTCGTAAACTGGGAATATGTCGCCGAGAAATATCTCGCCGCGGTGAAATAAGGTTTCGCATTCGATTCGAACAAATGGCGCGGGTTTCGCGGAAGCGAAATCCGCGGGAGCATACGATGAATCCCCTGGATTCGAAGGATATTATCTACCAGGACGCCAACGCGGCGATCACCCGAGGCATCGCGGACCGCCGCGTAAATATCAATAGAAACAAGCTTGGATGTCCAGCCCAACTCAAGAGGGCGATTCAACCCCTTGACGGAACGCAGCGCGAACAGATAGGGTATGTTCACTCTTTGTGCGATAGGCTAGAGCCAGCGGGCCGGGAAACCGATTCGCGCCGCACGCCAGAGTTGAAGCGCAGCACCGCCCCGGGGCCAGAACTGATGTTGACCAAAAAGCAGAGCGAGCTGTTGCGGTTCATCCACGAGCGTTTGAAGGAGACCGGGGTTCCCCCTTCCTTCGACGAGATGAAGGACGCGCTCGACCTGCGTTCGAAATCGGGCATTCACCGGCTGATCATCGCGCTCGAGGAGCGCGGCTTCATCCGGCGGCTGCCCAACCGCGCGCGGGCGCTCGAGGTTCTCCGCCTGCCCGGCTCGACGACGCCGCTCGACGCCGGGCGCGGCAAGAAATTCGCGCCGAGCGTCATCGAGGGCACGCTCGGGCGCGTGCGGGCGCTGCAGCCGAGCGCCTCCGCTGACGAACCGCGCGAGCGCGCCGTCATCGCCATCCCCGTTATGGGCCGGATCGCGGCCGGAACGCCGATCGCGGCGCTGCAGAACCGCAGCCACACGATCAGCCTGCCGCCCGAAATGCTCTTGCCCGGCGAACATTACGCGCTCGAAGTGCGCGGCGATTCGATGATCGAGGCCGGCATTTTCGACGCCGACACCGTCGTCATCCGCAAACAGGACACCGCCGAGACCGGGGACATCGTGGTCGCGCTCATCGACGACGAGGAGGCGACATTGAAGCGGCTGCGCCGGCGCGGCGCCTCGATCGCGCTGGAGGCCGCCAATCCGGCCTATGAAACCCGGATCTTTGGACCCGACCGGGTGCGCATCCAGGGCAAGCTCGTGAGCCTCTTCCGCAAATATTAGACGCGCAGCAAATATTAGGCGCGAACAAATATCAGGCGGGGGCGCGCTTATCGACCTGAGCGGCGGCGGCAGCCGCCCGCTTATTCCCGCAACAACCCGTCGTCAGGTTCTCCGGCATCGGCCGAATCATTCGCCGCCTCCTGTCCGGGATCGCGCAGGTTCGGCGCGCCGGGATCGGGCGCCTGCTTTCGTCCCGCCGTCGGCCCTGAGACCGCGGCCAAATCCAGCGCCGGCGGCGCGCTCCGGCCCCATTGCCGTTTGGGCGCGCGCGACCAGGGCCGGTCCTCATCCGCCGACCGCGCGGCGCGAACAAGAGCGCCTCCTGGCGCGAAAGCGATCGTCAGGGCGCCGGTCTGTTTCAGCCGGTCCCGGTCGATGACGACCCGCGCGGCGCAACCCGTCGGAGCGAACAGCGGCGTCACGACGAGATCGGCGCGCACGCAATCTTCCGCGAACGCGAGACGATCGAGCACAAGCGCGACGATTCGCCCGTCCCGCAACCGGCCGACGCAGCCGATCTTGTCACAGGATTCCCGGAAGACCGCCGCGCGCGCGTCGCGGCCGTCGGCGTCCGCGCGAAGCCATTGCTCGACGGTGAAAAGGCCGGGGCGGGCGCCGAGAATCGCGAGCCTGCCGTCCGCCCCCCGCACCGCGATCGCCGCCCCGTTCGGCGCCACCACGAGATCGAAGGCGGGCAGAGCCGCCGCGCCGAAAAGTCCGATTGCGGCGAAAGGGATGGCCATCGCGCGGAAAACCGCCGTCCGCCACAGCACGGCCGATAGAACCGCGAGGGTCAGGAACGCAATCGACCAGGGTGCGAAGGCTGGCAGGTGAATGGTCGCGCCGGGCAAGCGGCCGACGACTCGCGCGGCCCACATGATGGCTTCGATGCCAAGGCCGACATAGCGCCACACCCAGGCGTCGAGGCCGAGCGGATAGAGCAGCGCGCCGGCGATCGCGCCCGGCACCGCGAAGATCTCGATCACAGTCAGGGTCAGCGGATTGCCGATCAGGACATAGGGGCTCAATTCGTGGAAATTATAGGCCATGAAGGACGCCGTGGCGGCGGTCGCGCAGAAGGTGGCGAACAAAAGCCCGAGAGGTCCCTCCCGCATATGCGCCATCGCGCTGTCGAACAGGCTTTGAACCGCGCCGGTCCAGCCCCGCGCGCTCCGCTCCGGCGCCAGCGGGCGCGCCGCGAAAAGCCGGAGATCCTCGCGGTCCCGCGCCTTGGCCTCCATCCGCGCTTCATAGACGGCGACGAGCGCGGCGACCGCGGCGAATGACAACTGGAAACTCGCCCCAGTGATCGCCTCAGGCTCGACCAAGACGACGACGGCCGCCGCGAAGGCGAGATTGCGCATGGTCAGCGCCTGGCGGTCGAGGACGACGGCGGAAAGCATGATCAAGGTCATGACCAGCGCGCGTTCGGTGCCGACGCGCGAACCGGTGGCGATGTCGTAAAAGAGCGCGCCCGCCATCGCGAGGACCGCCGCCCATTTCTTGATCGGATAGCGCAGGGCGAGCGTCGAGCTCAGCGCCAGCAGACGGCGGAAGCCGACGAAGAAGATCGCGGCGACGAGCGTCATCTGTACGCCAGAAATCGTGATGATGTGAAAGATTCCGGCCTCCCGTATCGTCTCCTTCGCCTGATCTGACAGCAAATCGCGTTTGCCCGTCACCATCGCCGCAGCAATCGCTCCGGCGTCGCCGCCCACGATCGCATAGATCCGGCGCGCCAGCGCGTTGCGGCCCCGGTCGAGACTCATCATCGCTGAAAGCCACAGTCCGGGCGCAGGCGGGTCAGCGACGGATTCGATCCGCCCGAGCGAACTGCCGACGGCGCCAAGGCGCGCAAACCAGGCGTCCCTGGCGAAGTCGTAGCCGTCCGGAAGGCTCGCGCGGGCCGGCGGCAGCAGCCGGGCTTTCAGCCTGACGTAGGTTCCGGCCTCGAAGGGAGGCGCCCGGCGCGTCGAGAGCCGCACGCGGAAAGGCGTCTCGTCCGGCGCGAGGCCAGACGCCGAGCGCACGCGCAGGATGAAACGAGCGCCGACGGGACGGAAATCCATCTGTTCGATGTAGCCTTCGACAGTCGCGATCGTCACCCGGCCGATGACCGGAGCGGCGGCTCTGGCGCTCCGCCACGACGCGGATAGCTCTCCGGCGAAAAACGCGCAAAGCGCGCAGAACATGGCGAAGGCCAACCGGCGGCCGCGCGCCACAAGCGCGAGAGCGCCAAACAACGCCGCCCCCGGAACAATGATCCAGAGCGACGGTTCGCGATCAGCATAGAGGTAGCTGACGGCGCCCGCCCCGGCGGCGACGGGCAGCCAAAGAAACGGCCGCCGCAGGGCGATCTCTTTTTCGAAAGCTTCGGCAAACAGCCGCGCCATCGAAATGCCGGCGAGCCCCAGCGCTGACAACAGGCCGGGCGAGCCCGCGCCGGTTTTGAGTGTCGCCGTTCTGGCCGTCTCCGCCATCGCTTCACACTAATGATGTTTTACGTTTTGTGAAATGCAAAATCCGTCATTTGCGATCGGCCCGCGACTTCGGGGAATTGCGGCCTTTCCTTTCCGCCTTTCCGTGCTAAACGCGGCGAACGGGCGCCTCTCATTCGGGCGGCGCCGCCATCCTTTGCTTCTGTCAGCCGTGCGGGATCTTTCTTATGTCCGACGCCGTCGTTACGCGCTTTGCTCCCTCCCCGACCGGCTTTCTCCACATCGGGAATGCGCGCACGGCGCTGTTCAACTGGCTCTACGCGCGCCACTCCGGCGGCCGGATGCTGCTTCGCGTCGAGGACACTGACCGCGAGCGCTCGACCCAGCCCGCGATCGACGCCATTCTCGACGGCCTGAGCTGGCTTGGCCTCGATTGGGACGGCGAGACGATCTATCAATCGCAGCGCGCGGCGCGCCACCGGGAGGTCGCGGAAGCCCTGCTCGCCTCGGGCGACGCTTATTATTGCTATGCGAGCGCGCAGGAGCTCGAGGAGATGCGCGAACAGGCGCGGGCCGAGCGCCGGACGCCGCGCTATGACGGACGCTGGCGCGATCGTCCTGCGTCGCAGGCTCCAGCGGGCGTCAAACCGGTGGTGCGCCTCAAGGCGCCGCTCGCGGGCGAAACAATTCTCGACGACAAGGTGCAGGGCCGCGTCAGCTGGTCCAACAAGGACCTCGACGATCTCATCCTGCTGCGCTCCGACGGCGCCCCGACCTATATGCTCGCCGTCGTCGTCGACGATCACGACATGGGCGTCACCCAGATCATTCGCGGCGACGACCATCTGACCAATGCGGCCCGGCAGATACAGATTTACCAGGCGCTCGGCTGGAGCGTTCCTGCGATGGCTCATATTCCGCTGCTGCACGGGGCGGACGGCGCCAAATTGTCGAAACGGCACGGCGCTCTTGGCGTCGACGCCTACCGCGCCATGGGCTATCTGCCGGAGGCGATGCGCAATTACCTCGTCCGGCTGGGATGGAGCCAGGGCGACCGGGAGTTCTTCTCGACGCCGGAGATGATCGAGGCGTTCGATCTCGCCCAGGTCGGCCGCTCGCCTTCGCGGTTCGATTTCGTCAAGCTCGAAAACATGAATGGACACTATATCAGGTCCGCCTCCGACAAGGATCTTCTCGCCGCGATCGAGGCCGCCCTGCCGTTTCTGCCGCAGGGCCAGGATGGCGCGGACGGGAAGCTCGAACTCGATGCGGCGCGCCGGGCGAAACTGCTCGCGGCCATGCCCGGCCTCAAGGAGCGTGCCAAGACCCTGATCGAATTAATCGACGGGGCGGCGTTCCTGTTTGCGCAGCGGCCGCTGACCCTCGATTCCAAGGCGAGGGACATCGCCGCCGCCGGGCGGCTTCACATCGTTCATCTGATTCCCGGCCTTTCCGCGCTCGGTGAATGGTCGGCCGCGAACGCCGAGGCCGTGGTGCGCGACTATGCGGCGGAGCATAAGATCAAGCTGGGCGACGTCGCTCAGCCATTGCGGGCCGCGTTGACCGGACGCGCCACGTCTCCGGGCATTTTCGACGTGCTCGAAGTGCTGGGCAAGGAAGAAAGCCTCGCGCGCCTAAAGGACCAGTCGGCTTGATCCGGCGGTCTGCCCGCAATCGGGCGTTATGCGGAAAATTCAATCATTGACTGGCGAGGACGACGCGTTTCCTGGAACGGGATCAGACGCGGGCTGGGCACGAACGGCCTTGGCGCCCCGCTTGAATGCAAATTGCGCTTACGGTACTGATTTTGCGCCGCATCAAATTAACAAGCACCGCTGGGTCGCCATGATCCTGCCCGCCTGATGGACGACTTTGGTTCTGCTACACACACTTGGGGAAGGCTTCATTCATGAGCGCGACGACCGGCACGTTTAATATTGGCGACACATCGGTCAACATGCCGGTCAAGGCCGGAACAATCGGCCCCTCGGTCGTCGATATCGGCAAGCTCTACGCCCAGACCGGAATGTTCACCTACGATCCCGGGTTCACGTCGACAGCGAGCTGCGAATCCGAAATCACCTATATCGACGGCGATGAAGGCGTGCTGCTTTATCGCGGCTATCCGATCGACCAGCTGGCCGAGCACGGCGACCATCTCGAAACCTGCTATCTCCTGCTCTACGGTCAGTTGCCGACCGCGGCCCAGAAGAAGGATTTCGATCACAGGATCACGCGCCACACCATGGTGCATGAGCAGATGGCCCGGTTTTTCCAGGGGCTGCGCCGCGACGCGCACCCGATGGCGATCATGGTCGCCAGCGTCGGCGCGCTGTCCGCCTTCTACCACGATTCCACCGATATTTCCGACCCGCGCCAGCGCATGATCGCCTCGTTCAGGCTCATCGCCAAGATGCCGACGCTGGCCGCCATGGCGTACAAATATTCGATCGGACAGCCGTTCGTTTATCCCAAGAACGAACTCGGCTACGCGGAAAACTTCCTGCGGATGTGTTACGCGGTCCCCTGCGAGGAATACAAAATCAATCCGATTTTCGCTCGCGCGCTCGACCGGATCTTCATCCTGCATGCCGATCACGAGCAGAACGCCTCGACATCGACGGTTCGGCTCGCCGGATCGTCGGGCGCCAATCCGTTCGCCTGCATCGCCGCCGGCGTTGCGTGCCTTTGGGGTCCGGCTCACGGCGGCGCCAACGAAGCCGCGTTGAAGATGCTGACCGAAATCGGCACGGTCGAGAATATTCCGAAATTCATCGCCCGCGCCAAGGACAAGAACGATCCTTTCCGCCTGATGGGTTTCGGGCACCGGGTCTATAAAAATTACGATCCACGCGCGAAAATCATGCAGCAGACCTGCCATGAAGTCCTCGGCCAGCTCGGCATGAAGGACGATCCCTTGCTCGACGTCGCCGTCGAACTGGAGCGGATTGCGCTCTCGGACGAATATTTCATCGAGAAAAAGCTGTATCCGAACATCGATTTTTATTCGGGCATCACCTTGAAGGCGATGGGCTTCCCGGTCTCCATGTTCACGGTTCTGTTCGCCGTCGCGCGCGTGTCCGGCTGGATCGCCCAGTGGAAGGAAATGATCGAGGATCCGGGACAGAAGATCGGCCGCCCGCGCCAGCTCTACATCGGCTCGCCCAAGCGCGATTATGTCCCGATCGCGGAGCGCGTCACGAAGTAGGCGGCCGCTTCGTCCGTCGCTTCGCCGCGGTAAAACCCAGGCGAAAAATCGGGCGCCGTCTCGCCAGAAAGCCTTTGCCGGTTTACATAACTGGCAAAGGATGGCGCCGATGACACTTTCAGCACCGGACACAAGCACTTCAGTTCACTCCGGCGAGGGCCTTGACGCGCCTGTGACGGCCGACGTCCTCGTCGCCGGAGCGGGCGCGGCCGGATTGTCCGCGGCCCTTGCCCTGGCGAAGGCCGGGTTTTCGGTGGTCTGCGTCGGTTATACCGATCGCCGCGCCAATGGCCGCACCGTGGCGTTGTTCGAGACGTCGCTGCGCTTTTACAAGTCGCTCGGGCTTTGGGAGCGGTTTCGCGGCAAGACCGCGCCGCTTCAAAGAATCAGCATGATCGACGCCACGGGCGCGCGGTTCAAGGCGCCCTCGGTCGCCTTCGCCGCTGCCGAAATCGGCTTTTCGGCTTTTGGCGAAAATATCGAAAACAATGTTCTGGTCGACGGTCTCGTCGCCGCCGTGAATGAAACGCCAGGCATCCGCCTCGTCGAAGCGCTGCTGAGCGATATCCGCTTCGAACACGACGCGGTGATCGCCGTCACCGACGCCGGCCAGAGGATCGAAGCCAAGCTTGTCGCCGCGGCCGACGGGCGCGGGTCGTTGTCCCGGGCCAAGGCGGGAATCGGCGCGCGGAGCTGGACCTATCCGCAGACCGCGCTCACGGCGTTGCTGTCGCACGCCAGGCCGCACCGCAATATATCGACAGAGTTCCACACCCGCTCCGGGCCCTGCACGCTGGTGCCGCTGCGCCCGCTCCCCGATGCGCCGCATCGTTCAAGTCTGGTGTGGCTGATGTCGGCCGAGGATGCGGACCGCCGTCGCGCTCTCGATCCGGAGGCGCTCGCGCGCGAGGTGGAGATTCAGGTTGATCATTTGCTCGGCGCCATGGCGATCGACGGTCCCTCCGGGTTTTTTCCAATGGCCGGAATGAGCGTCGATCGGCTTTACGCACATCGCGTCGCCCTCATCGGCGAAGCCGCGCATGTCTTTCCGCCCCTCGCCGCCCAGGGCCTGAACCTCAGTCTGCGCGACAGCGCGGCGCTGGTGGAGGCGCTGGAGGACGCGCGCGAGCAGGGCAAGGACATCGGCGAGCGCCAGACGCTCAAGGCCTATGCGAACGCGCGCAAGGGCGATATTTCGCTCCGCACCAACGGGGTCGACATTCTCAACCGTTCGCTATTGTCGGACTTCATCCCCGTCGACGTCGCGCGCGGCGCCGGCATGTTCGCCTTTTTGATGATCGGGCCGCTTCGCCGCGCCCTGATGCGCGAGGGCATTCTCACCCATGGGTCGCTCCCCCGTCTCATGCAGCCCCGCCCCCGGCGACGTTCGCTGACTTCCGGCGCGGGAGCCCAGCATTGAGAATTGCGACATGGAACGTGAATTCCGTGCGGCAGAGAACCGAGCATCTCTTGCGTTACCTGCGGGACGTCGAACCGGACGTGCTTTGTCTGCAGGAGCTGAAATGCGTCGATGACGCCTTCCCCCGCGCCGAGGTGGAGGCGCTTGGGTACAATGTCGCGACGCATGGACAAAAGGGCTTCAACGGCGTCGCGATCCTCTCCAGGACGCCGCTGGAGGTTGAACACGGATTGCCAGGAGATCCCGACGACGAACAGGCGCGCTATATCGAGGCTCTCACGCCCCTTGGCGATGGCGTGATCCGCGTCGCTTCGATCTATCTGCCGAACGGCAACCCGCCGACGACGGACAAGTTCGCCTACAAACTCGCCTTCATGGACCGCCTCATAACCCACGCGGCCTCACTTTTGGCTCTCGAAGAACCGCTGGTCCTGGCGGGAGATTACAATGTGATTCCTACTGCGCAGGATTGCGCCGACCCGGCCGCCTGGGCGGGCGACGCGCTTTTCCTCCCCGAAACCCGCGCGCGATTTCGCGCCCTGCTCAATCTCGGGCTGACCGACGCCCTCCGCGCCGCCACCGATGATGGCGGGCTCTATACGTTCTGGGATTATCAGGCGGGAGCCTGGCAGAAAAACAAGGGAATCCGGATCGATCACCTTCTGTTGTCGCCTTCGGCGGCGGACCGGCTGAATTCCGTGACCATCGACAAGCAGCGTCGCGGCGAGGACAAGCCCTCCGATCACGTTCCGATTCGGATCGACCTCATCTGAATGAAAAGGCGACCGAACCAAAAGACGACGCGGGTTGATTGCGGGCTGGTCAAAATGAGACGAAACGCTAACGCCTGACGCTGAGTCCGATCATAGGCCTGGGCGCGCGGTGGTCAGACAAGCCAGACGGATCTCTCCTTGAGGCGCCGCGTGCGACGCAAGATCCGGGGGAACAGCGCGGCAACCGGCCGCCGTCCGTGATTCGTCGCTGTCCTGTTCCCGCTTCTGTCTAAACCTTAACGCGCGAGCCGAGTCACCTTGCGGTCAAGACCAAGAGAAAAGAAACCGTCGCCAGGGCTCCGAGCGCGCTGCGGACGGCGTGGAGGGAGCCCCCATCGCTCGATCAGCGCGCGCGTGGCGGCGCCTGCGGCATCGGGGTCCGTGGCTTCCAGCGCCTTGTTGAGCGGCATGATGAAATTGAGGGTGTACGGCCAGTTCGACGCCAGCAGGACCGCGCCTACGAGCCAGCGCCAGTCGCTCATTTGCCAAGCCGCGACCGAACCGAGCAAAGACCCGATGATGGCGAGCGGCGCTTGCATGGCGAAGCCGCGGCGATAGGCAGGTTTCCATTCGGCGAGGAGCGCCTTATCGTCGAGACCCAGGCGGGCCGGCTGCTCGCAAAAATTGATATAGACAGCAGCCCCTGTGAACAGGGCGGCGGTGACGAGCGCAAGATATCCCGCCAGCATGAGCTCGCGCTCCATCCCTCGGGAGGAGGTGCACCGTCAGCTTTTGACTCTGGAGCGATTTCTGATCAATCGCACCACATGCGATCGGAAAGCGCTAGTTCCGGCCCTTCAGGTGTTCTTCCAGATAGACGAGCGCAACCTGGCGATCCTCTTCGTTGGCGCCAGCCATGGCCCGGTCATAGAGATCGACGATCCACTGATCTTTCTTGGCGTCGGTCGCGGCTTCCCGGGCGAGCGTCAGCCACATCAGCGCCCGGCCGGGCTGCGCAGGAGCGCCGTCCTGACCGGTCAACAGAATTTGACCGAGCAACGCCTGCGCCTGCAGATGACCTTTCTGCGCCGCAAGATAAAGCCAGCGAAGTCCCTGCCGCGTGTCCTTGCCGACGCCGACGCCATCGAGATGCATCCGGGCGAGGTTGTATTGCGCGCTGGGATCGCCGAACCGCGTCGCGGCGTACTGGAACATCTGCATCGCCCGCGCGGGATCGGGACGAACGCGGCTGTTGGCGATGCCGGTAAGATTGTAGACGCCAACCGCGACGATCGCGCTCGAAACCGCAACCTGATCGCGGCGGTTGGGACTTTCCTCGTCGAATTCCGCGACCACCTGCGAGAAATATTCATACGCCTTGAGATCGTCCCGGGCGACGCCTTCGCCATTGGCGTAGATCTTCGCGAGCTTCCATTGCGCGAGGGATTCGCCGCCCGCGGCCGCGTAGGTCAAGGCGGCGAGCGCCGATGTCGCGTCACCGGACCGGAACTCCTCAAGACCCGCCTGCAGGGCGGCGCGCGGAGTCTTGTAGAGGGGCGCCTTGTCCGCCGCCGCGCCGCTGACGCCAGCGCCTTCCAGCGCGCTGATCGACGCTCCGGGCAGCACAACCGCCAAGCCGAACATTGTGAGCGCGACGAAGCGGCTAGTCCGCGTGAACATGGGAGTCTTTCAGACCGGCGATGGATGGGGCGGAAGCGGTGCGATATTCAACATAACGCATCGAAACCGAATTCGGTTTGCAGGGTTTACAAATAATTTTTTTACGATCCGTTCGGGCTAGGCGCGCCGCCGAATCAATCGCTATCGGACCCATGCGCTCGCCATAAAGCTCCGCCTCCGGTGACAACTCTTTAACCCGGCGCTCGTTAATAAATTCGAAACGATGTTGATCGTGTTCGAAACAAACGGCGCGGGTGGTTGCCTCAGTGTGCATCGCAAGTCCACGGGCTTCATGACCGATACGAATTCAATAGAGGCGGACAAACCTTTTTTGGCCATCCTCCATATGAGTGAGATAAGCGCGATATCGCCGCCGTGATGTGTTTTTCGTCACATCGCGAGCAGCGCTGACAATTTCGCTGCAGCGCACGCAATCACGTCTGTCCCTCCCCGCGACGCCGGGGATCAAAGGGAGACAGGACGCAACTGGCGTGCGCGAAACCAACGCCCGCCGAAATCGGCTGGCGATGACGCAGCAAAATTTACCGTTAACTACTTGTTAGGGGAGGGCGAAAGCTTGTTGAAAAGGAGTGTATCAAGTTGTTCGCCGCTGGAAAGAGGCTTTCGCGCCGTACAGACAGGCGACGGCCAAGAAGCCCCGCTCTGTTGCCCAAAAAGCACAAAAATTTCGTTCCGGCGCGGTTTGTAGAACGTCCGCCTCATTGCGCCCGGGCAAAATCCGCGACTTTCACATTTGCGTCACCGGCCTTGAGCGACGCAGCCGGCTACTTCCGTTTGGCTTCAAGAAAGCGCGCGAACGCCGCGAGGGCGGCTTCCGACACATGATGTTCGATGCCTTCGGCGTCGAGCTCCGCACAGCGCTCGGGGACGCCAACGGCGATCAGGAGATCCACCACGAGCCGGTGCCGCGCCCGCACCCGAGCGGCGAGGTCGTGTCCTTCGGGGGTCAGGAACACGCCCCGGTACAGCTTTGAGGTGGCGAGACCCTCGCGCTTCAAACGGGCGATGCTCTTGATCGCGGTGGCGTGCGAGACCCCAAGGCGGCGGGCGATGTCGGTCGGGCGGGCCTCGCCGCCGCTCCCCAGAAGGTCGTCGATCAGTTCGACATAATCCTCGAGCAAGGCGCCGGCTTGGGCGGAACGGGCCTTTTCGAACCGCTGGGCCTGATCGGCTTCGTCGGGAAGCATCGCCGGACCTCGCGCCGCGCTCGCGATCTTGGTCATCTGACGCCGCGTCCAGCGGCGCGGCGCATTCGCCCGCACATGCATAGAGCCAAAACGATTTCTCCCCACATCAATCTGAAGCTGATTGAATATATTGTAGCCTGTGCTACATTCTAGGCCTATTCCCGGATCTGGAAAAGGCTCAAAGTGGCCCCGCCTGCTTCGCCTTCGGTAACAAATTACGTTCAGCCCTCGCTAGGCGGGGCGCATCGCAGCGTGGAGATTCCGCGCGGCGGATCAGCCCTCCGGCGTTTTCTCGCCTTCGCCGGTCCGGGCTATCTCGTCGCCACCGGCTATATGGATCCCGGCAATTGGGCGACCGCGCTCGCCGCCGGATCACGGTTCGGCTCGGCGCTCCTGTTCATCGCGGTTTTGTCGAGCCTGATGGCGATCGTGCTGCAGGCTCTGTCGGCGCGGCTCGCCTTCGCCACCGGGCGCGATCTCGCCCAGAATTGCCGCGACGCCATGCCGGGGCCGGTCAGCTTCGTATTCTGGCTGATCATGGAGACGGCGATTGTCGCGACCGATCTCGCCGAAGTCATCGGCACAGCGATCGGGCTGGAGCTTTTGTTCAAAATTCCGCTCGGCGCCGGCGTGATCCTCACCGCGTTCGACGCATTTCTCGTGCTCGCCTTCATGCGGTTCGGGTTCCGCAAACTCGAAGCGTTCGTGGTCTCGCTCCTGATTCTCATCGCCTCCTGTTTCGCGATCGAACTCGTTCTGGCGCGCCCCGATATGGCGGAGGTCGCGCGTGGGCTGATTCCCGCCCGCGCTCTCTTCACCGAACCGCAGATGCTCTATCTCGCACTCGGCATCCTTGGCGCGACGGTCATGCCGCATAATCTTTATCTGCATTCGGGGATCGTGCTCACCCGCGCCGTCGGTCCGAGCAAAACCGACAAGGCCGAGGCCATTCGTTTCGCGATCCTCGATTCGACAATCGCGCTCTGCTTCGCGCTCGTCATCAACGCGTCGATCCTGATCCTCGCCGCCGCCGCGTTTCATGCGCACGGCCAGCACGAGGTCGCGGAACTCGGGCAGGCCTATCAGCTGATCGCGCCGCTGCTCGGCAGCGCGCTCGCCGCAAAACTGTTCGCCATCGCCCTCATCGCCTGCGGCCTGAACTCGACCTTGACCGCGACTCTCGCCGGACAGATCGTCATGGAGGGCTTCATCAACATCAGGCTCAGTCCCGTCGTCCGGCGGATGCTGACCCGGGCTGTCGCCATCGTCCCCGCCATCGCGGTGATTTTCATCAGCGGACCCGGCGCGGTCAACGAGCTGTTGGTGCTCAGTCAGGTCGTGCTGAGTCTCGCCCTGCCCTTCGCGGTCGTACCGCTCGTCTGGCTCACCGCCTCGCGCGCCCGGATGGGCGCGTTCAAGGCGTCGGCGCCGACGACGGCGCTGGCCGGCGTCATCGCCCTCGCCATCATCGTCTTGAACGGCAAGCTGATCCTCGACGCGATCGCGGGTTAGGACAGCTTCGACAAGGCGGAGCCAAGCTTGTCGGCGCGAGCGAGGGCCTCCGCCAGCCGCTCCCGATTTTCCGCAACCACCTCCTCGGGCGCGCGGGCGACGAAATCGGCGTTGCCGAGCTTGGCTTCCGTCTTTTTCGCGTCGGCCAGAAGCTTGGCGATCTCCTTTGCGAGCCGCGACTTCTCCGCGTCGAAATCGATGATTCCCTGAAGCGGCAGCGCGGCGATGGAGCCTCGCACGATGACCTGAACCGATTTTTCCGGCGCTTCGGCCGCGAACGAAACCTCCGAGAGGCGGGCGAGACGGCGCAAGGGCTCATCCCATCGCTTCGCCCGCGCAGTGATCTCCTCGCCGGCGGCGACGAGAGTCAGCGGGATCTGCGCTCCGGCGGGCACGTTCATTTCGGCGCGGACCGAGCGCACCTCGGAGACAAGCTCCAAAAGCCACCCGACCTCCGCCTCGGCGGCGGGATTTTCACAGCCCTCAAGATTCGGCCATGGCGCCAGCGCCAGAAGGCTCGCGCGCGGCGCGCCTTCAGCGCCCTTGATCGCCCACAATTCCTCGGTGATGAAGGGCATGAACGGATGCAGCAGCTTGACGATTTCGTCGAGGACAAACGCCGCCGTCGCGCGGGTCTCGTCCTTTTCCGGTCCGTCCGCACCTTGCAACAAGGGCTTGCCCAGTTCGAGATACCAGTCGCAGAAGATGTTCCAGACGAATCGATAGGCCGCGTTCGCCGCATCGTTGAAGCGATAGGCCTCGATCGCCCCCGTGACTTCATTCACGGCCTTTGCGGTCTCGCCGATAATCCACCGGTTCAGCGTGATCGCGACGTTATGGCGATCGAAATTCTCGACCCGGACGCAGCCGTTCATTTCGGCGAAACGGGCGGCGTTCCAGAGCTTGGTCGCGAAATTCCGGTAGCCCTCGACGCGCTGCGTCGAGAGCTTGATGTCACGCCCCTGCGCCGCCATCGCCGCCAGGGTGAACCGCAGCGAATCCGCGCCATATTGGTCGATGAGGTTCAGGGGGTCGATGACGTTGCCCTTCGACTTCGACATCTTGGCCCCCTTCTCGTCGCGCACGAGCGGGTGGATATAGACGTCGCGGAACGGGACCTCGCCCTGGAAATGGAGGCCCATCATCATCATCCGGGCGACCCAGAAAAAGATGATGTCGAAGCCGGTGACGAGGACGTTGGTCGGATAATGGCGCTTGAGTTCGGGCGTCTCGTCCGGCCAGCCGAGGGTGGAGAACGGCCAGAGCGCGGAGGAGAACCAGGTGTCGAGGACGTCGGGGTCGCGCCAGATGGGCAGGCTGTCCCACTTCTCGCCTTTGTCCAGTCTCACCTTTTGATCGTTCGTCAGTTGCGCCAACGCATGGGTTGCACTCGACGTGACGAAAACGGCGCCGGCGACTTTACTATAGTATTGCTCGGCCGTTCGCTGGGCTTCCTCCTCGGATTCAGCGACGAAAATCTCGTGAGGAGTGTGATCCAACGTCACGCCGCCTTGTCCGTCCGGCACAATCTTGAACCCGTACCAGGCGGGGATCTGATGGCCCCACCACAATTGCCGCGAGATGCACCAGGGCTGGATGTTCTCCAGCCAGTCGAAATAGGTCTTTTCCCAGTTCTGCGGGACAAAGCTCGTCTTGCCATCTCGCACGGCGGCGAGCGCTGGCTGCGCCAACACTTCGGCTTTGACGTACCATTGATCGGTCAGCCACGGTTCGATCACCACGCCGGAGCGATCGCCGTGTGGAACCATATGCGGATGCGGTTCGATGCGCTCGACCAGACCGCGCGCCTCCATCATTTCGACGATGAGCTCGCGCGCCGCAAACCGATTGCTTCCGTTCAGCCGCGCAATCGTATCGTTCAGTACCGCGTTGTCAGCAACGCCCTCTCGAAAATCGTCATTGGTCGCCAGATCCAGATTGGCGTGAGCGTCAAGTATATTGACCGGCCACACGCCCTCGGCTTCATGCCTCTTGCCCACCTCGAAATCGTTGAAATCATGCGCCGGGGTGATCTTCACCGCGCCGGTGCCCTTTTCGGGATCGGAATATTCATCCGCGACGATCGGAATCAGCCGCCCGACCAGCGGCAGCCGCACGCGCCTGCCATGCAGGTGTAGATAGCGCTCGTCGGTCGGATGCACAGCGACCGCTGTGTCGCCCAGCATGGTTTCAGGCCGCGTCGTCGCCACCACGATGAACTCGCCGGTCTCCGCCTCGGCGTCATCAACGATCGGGTATTTGAAGTGCCACAGGTGGCCCTTGGTCTCGACCTGCACGACCTCGAGGTCCGAGATCGCGGTCTGGAGCTGCGGGTCCCAATTGACGAGGCGCTTGTCCTTGTAGATCAGCCCTTCCTTGTAGAGCTGCACGAACACCTTGACGACGGCGCGGGAAAGCCCCTCGTCCATGGTGAACCGCTCGCGCGACCAGTCGCAGGAGGCGCCGAGCCGCTTCAGCTGATTGACGATCACGCCGCCGGATTCGGCCTTCCATTCCCAGACCCGCTCCAGAAACTTCTCGCGGCCCATCTCGCGGCGGCCGGGCTGCTGGCGCTCCATCAATTGGCGCTCGACGACCATCTGGGTCGCGATGCCGGCATGGTCGGTCCCCGGCTGCCAGAGCACGTCCTTGCCGCGCATCCGCTCGAACCGGCAGAGAATGTCCTGCAGGGTGGTGTTGAGCGCGTGGCCCATATGCAGCGCGCCGGTGACGTTCGGCGGCGGGATCACCATTGTGAAGGGCTCGGCGCCCGCCCGCTCCGGCCGCCCCGCCCTAAACGCGTCCTCCTCCCGCCATCCCGCCGCGACGCGGCTTTCGACCGCCTGGGGATCGAACGTTTTATCCATTTCGAAAATCGATTCTTGATGCGGCCGCGCCGGGCGCAGCAGGGGTTAACCAAGGTGTTTTCAACAGGAAGAGAGCGATCGCAAACGCGGGCGCAAAAGGCAAGCGCCTCCCTCGCGGCTGGAAAGATGGCGGCGCTGACCTCGGCCGGCCTAACCTTCCCGCGTGATCCGCTCGATTTCCGCCGCGACAAGCCGCTCGACCAGCGGCGGCAGATTCTCGTCGAGCCAGGCCTTGATCAGGGGCCGCAAGGCCTCCGTGGTCAGGGCGGCGATTGCGTCCGCGTTCTTAGCGAACCGGCTCGCCGCCAAAGCATTGAACGCGGCGGCGACCGACGCCTCCGCCCTTGGCGAGACGAGCGCCGCCGAGAGACCTCGCGAGGAGGAGGGCGCCCCGCGCGAGGACGGCGCCGTCCCCGGATTTTCCGCAGGTTCGGGGATCGCGCCGACGTTCGTTTCGTCCGGGGCGGCGTCCGCAAAGGCCATCTGGTCGTCCGCGATGATTCGCCTGATCGAGGCGAGGATGTCCTCCATCGCAGGCTCGTAAGCCTGAGCGTCGATCACATGGCGTTCATCTTGAAGAGGCTTGGCTGCGCTCATGGCCGCGATGCTTTCGGTCAGACTGATCCGCTCCCGCCCGCCGGCGATCGCGCGAATGCGCTTTGCCGGCCGAATCGCGCCGTTTGTGGGCCGGAGCCGCTCAAGTTAGCCCTCGCCCGCCCCCGCTTGCAAGGCGTATCGCCTGGATTGATTAACCTGTATTGATCAACTTGGACTGATCAACGGCCATCCGGCGTGCGCAGGCCGATCCACTTGTCCTTGACCTGATCGAAATGAATCGTCGGGTCGTATTCCGCTACGTTCAGATTGAGGTTGGCCGCCGAAAGACGTCCCGTCGCCGCCATGACGTCGTAGGACGCGACCACGCGGTTGCGCTGCGCGACGACGAGGTCGACCCGTCTGTTGAGAAGTGTCTGCTGCGCGAAAAGGACGTCGAAGGTGGTGCGCTGCCCAACCTTCGCTTCTTCGCGAATACCCTCGAGCGCGATTTCGGCGGCCTTGACGGCGGCCTTGGACGATTGAATGACAGCCTTGGAGCTGTCGAGTTCGCCCCAGCTCGACACCACGTCGCGGCGCACGGCGTCGCGCTCGAAATCTGCCTGAATGCGGGCCTGACCGAGTGTTTCTTTCGCCTGGCGGGCGCGCGCATAGACTTCGCCGCCTTCGTAAATCGGCACGGTGAGGCTGGCGGTGATCGAACCGTTGAACAAGCGTTCGCCGGGGAACCCCGAGACTTCATTTTGTTTCTGAACGTTGCCTTGAAGGTCGAGGCGCGGATAAAGCTCGCCCTCGATGATCTTGACCTGCAGTTCGGCGGTGTCGACAGCGTGCAGCCGCTCCTGAATCGCCGGATGCTCGGACAGGGCGAGGTCTATGGCGCTCTGCATATTCCGCGGCAGAAGACTTTCGATCGTCCGCGCCGGTTCGAGCTTGGTCGGCTGCACGCCGATGATCCTGCGATAATTGGCGACGCTGTTTTGCAGAGCGGCCTGGGCGATGAAATAGTCCGAGCGCGACTGCGCGAGCGAAGCTTCGGCTTGCGCCACATCCGTGCGCGTCACTTCGCCGACGGTGAAGCGATCGCGCGTCTGGCGCAGTTGTTCCTCGAGCACGACGATGTTGTTCTGGCGCAAATCCAGGATGGCGATGTCCCTCAGAACATCCATGTACGCCGTGGCGCCGTCGCGCAGAACGTTCAGTTCCGTGTCGCGAAGGGTTTCGCGGGAGCCGAAAACGCCCGACTGCGCCTGCCGGACGCTGTTCAGCGTCCGGTTGCCATTGAAAATGTTCTGCGTGACGGTGAACCCGAACGAGGTCGGCCCTGTGCCCGCCCTCTGTCGCAACGCCTGAGCCGCGGACGTGGAATCGAGATAATTGTAGCCGGCCTGGGCGTTCGCGGTCGCCGTCGGACGCCAGCCCGATGAGGCGCGTGGGATGTTCTCGTCCTGCGCCCGCACGCCCGCGCGTTGCTGATTGAGGTCCGGGTTGCCGCCATAGGCGCGCGCCAAGGCGCCCGACATCGTCTCCGCGCCGGCTTGTGGTGGAACAGCGATCACGCCGGCGAAGGCCAGCGCAAGGGCGAGGCTCGCCCGTTGAAAGGAGCGCGGAGCGAAGGAGGAGCGGCGCAGAGCAGACAAAAGACCACCTTCTCGATCAAGCCGCGCAAGACAAGGCGGCCCGCCAGCGGTCAGGTCGCCACGTCCCCGGTCGCCAAGTCCCCGGAAGAATCCACTTATCATCCGCCGGAATTTAGCGGGAAGGTGGCGGAACGTCGCGTCCGTTCGGAATACGGCGAAAAAACCGGCCCATTGCTTCAAAAAAGTCACGCGGACGGGGCGGCCGGCCACGCTCGCGACTCGTGCATGGCTGGAAGAAGAGTTCAAAAAAAGGAGAACTCCGGCGTTTTCCGGAAAGCGGCAAGGACAGGCGACGAACCGTCGAACAGCTTGCGCGAACTGATTTCGCCCTCGATCTTCTCGAATCGCACGGCCTTGCCCGCGCGTTCCGTCGGATCGTCCGGCAGAAAATGAATAGCGAGCAGACGGCCGCCCTCTTTTAGTTGCTTGAAAAGCCCGGCCAGATTGGCTTCGACGGCCCCGTTGATGAAGATCACGTCGAATGGCCCTTCCTCCGGCGCTCCGTCAGCCAGGGGCGCAAGGACCGTGCGCACGTCCTGCAGTCCGAAGCCGTCCAGGGCGCCGCGCATTTGCTCAAGTAAGAAGGGGTCGGATTCGATCGCGACGACGGAGCCGGCGAGGCCCGCGAACAAGGCCGCCGAATAACCACCGGACGACGCGACATCGAGAACTCTGTCCGCGGGGCCGACGCCCGCGTCCTGGATGAGCCGCGCGAGAATCAGCGGCGGCAAGAGCGTCCTTTGTTCCTGACCAGGCTCGCGCGAAGGGATCTGGAGCCCGATGTCCGAATAGGCGAACGGGCGCAATTCTGCGGGAAGAAACCGTTCGCGGGGCACGTCCAGCAGTCTGGCCAGCACCGTCCTGTCCGTCACGTCGAACGTTCTGATCTGGCAATCGACCATCGTCCGGCGGAGGAAAGCGGACTCCGCTCCAGCGTCCCCGGCGGGCGCAGCCTCGGCCGGGGCCTCCCGAGCAGGAGAAGGATGAACGAGTAAGTCTTCGGCGGGCATGTCTTGCATGACTATTGAGGATCCCCGGACCGTCGGCGCTTTGAGATGGAAACGCTGATCATCCCGGTTATAAAACGGGCGGTCGTTCATGTCTATTGCGGCGCAGCTTGATTGCCGCGTCAGCCGACGGGATGCGGCCCTCTTTTGTCGCCGGAAGTCAGAACTCCCATTGAAAAAAGGTCAAGCCGATGAGCGAATCGCCAACCGAGCATTTCGAGCACGCGGAACACGCCCAGCATGTCGCGCATCTCGGCGACAAGTTCCTGACTCAGGTCTCGGTCACGATCGCGCTACTGGCGGTGATCGCTGCGACGGTGGGCAGCTTGGAGACGATCGAGACGGCGGCCACCATCGGCGACAAGAACGCCGCCGTGCTGACCCAGAACAAAGCCACCGACATCTGGAATTTTTACCAGGCGAAAAGCATCAAGAAAAATCTCTACGGCATCGCCGCCGCCAATGGCGGCCCCAACGCCGAGGACTTCAAGGCGCAATCGCAACGCTACGGAGAGGATGAAAAGGAGCTGTCCGCGAAAGGCGAGCAACTCGAGCATGAGACGGAGGAAAAGCTGATCGCCAGCGAATCGCATGAGCGCCGCCACCACGTTCTGACCGTGGCGGTGACCCTTCTTCATGTCTCGATCGCGATCGCGACCATCTCCATCATCATGCGCGGCCAGCGCTGGCCCTGGTACGGCTCGCTTTTTCTCGGGCTGGCCGGCACGCTGGCCGCTGTCTATGCCTATTTGTGAGGCGGTCTACTTTTTAAGCTTCTTATTGCATTCGCTGTAGTAGCCGCCGCCCTTCTGGATCCATTTCAGCCCGGCGTTGGCGTTCGTGGCCTTGTTGGCGTTGTATTGATCGGTGCAGGTCTTCTGGCGGGCGACGCCCGGTTTCAGGCCGGAATATTTGGGCGAAATCTCCGTGGGAAACACGGCTTCGCCCGCGGCGCTCGCAGCGGGGACCATCGGGGCCGCTTTTTCGGGTTTTCCCTTCGCGGCCGGCGGCTTGAGCGGATTGGCCGGGGGAGGAGTCTCTGCGACTGGAGCCGGGGCCGGCGCGGGCGGCGGAGGCGCGGCCGCGGCGGGAGCCGGCGGCGGGGCGACGGGAGCGGGCTCAGGAGCCGCGACCGGAGCGGCCACAGGCGCGGCATCGGGAGCCGCGGGAGCCGCTGCCTTCAATTCGGTCACGCAAGTGCTGTAAAATTGCGGCCAGGCCTGGCCGTTCAGGGTTCCGGCCGATTTCGCTGCCTGGTACTTTTCGCTGCACTGGCGTTGAAGCGACTCGGCCAGCGAGGGAGTAACGGATGTAAAATTGAAGAGGGCCGAAGCGGCGGCGAGTGCGAAAAGCGAACAACCAGTACGAACATGCATGGGATATTTCTCCATCCTATCGGAAGCGCCAATCGCCGGGGGCTTGGGCGTGTCTATATCGAGAAACCGGACAAGGGTCGAGTCGCGACAGAATCCGTCGCAAAGAGGCCTGTCCGGACATGCAAATTCAGCGCCGCAGCGCCTGGAGCGCTTTCCGATCTCATGAAGTTAAGCGATCGATCAGAAATCGCTCCAGAGTCAAAAGCTTGAGCATATTCTTCTCGATTGGATTGATTCAATCCCATCGGAATATGCTCGAGCGCTTTCCGATCGCATGACGTCATGCGAACGATCAGAAATCGCTCCAGAGTCAAAAGCTTGAGCATAGTCTTGTCGATCGGATTGATTCAATCCGATCGCAATAAGCTCTGAGCCGCGGCGCATAGGCTCGGCTGTAAAAGGATCGGCGTCAGGCGCACCAAAGCGCCGCCTGCGCCTGATCAGATCTTGGCGCGCTAGATTAGATCTTGGCGCGCTTGATCAGGCTTGGCCGCTCGCCGCGGCCGCGACTTCCGCGGCGAAATCCGACTCCTGCTTTTCAATGCCTTCGCCAAGAGCGTAGCGCACGAACCCTTTAAGGGTGACCGGAGCGCCTACGGATTTCTCGGCGTCCTTGACGACCTGCGCGATGGTTTTGTTTGCATGGTCAGCATGAATCGAAGGCTGATCGAGAAGACAAACTTCCTTGAAATAGGTCTTCAGCCCGGAATCGACGATTTTCTCCAGAACATTGGCCGGCTTGCCCGCGTTCTTGTCGGCGAGAACCGCTTTCTCCCGCGCTACGACCGCCGGATCGAGACCGGCCGAATCGAGCGACAGCGGGCTGGCCGCCGCGACATGCAAGGCGATCAGCCGGCCGAGCGGCGCCAGCGCCGCCGGGTCGCCGCTGGATTCAAGAGCGACAATCACGCCGATCTTGCCGAGGCCTTCGGAAACGGCGTTGTGGACATAGGACCCGATAAAGCCTTCCTTCACCTGCACGGAGGCGGCGCGGCGCAAGGTCATGTTCTCGCCGATCGTGGCGATGGCGTTGGCGATGGCCTCCGCGACGGAGCCGCCGCCGGGATAGGGCGCACTCTTCAGAGCTTCGGCGTCGGTCAGGCCGGATTTCACCGCGACTTCGGCGATATTGCGCGCCAGAGCCTGAAAATCCTCGTTTCTTGCGACGAAATCCGTCTCGGAATTCACCTCGACGACCACTCCATCGCGCCCGCTCACGGCGACCGCGACAAGGCCTTCGGCCGCGATCCGGCCCGATTTCTTCGCGGCCTTGGAAAGACCCTTCTTGCGGAGCCAATCGATCGCGGCTTCAATTTCGCCCTCGACTTCGTTGAGGGCGTTCTTGCAATCCATCATCCCGGCGCCGGTCTTCTCGCGAAGATCCTTCACCATTGCGGCGGTGACGCTCGCCATTTCACATTCCTTCGTTTCCGGTCGTAGACGCCGTGTCCGGCTTCTTGCCGGATCAATGAGTTAGAGCAGAATGCCCGTATCGCGATTAAGCGGCGACAAGACCACGGGCATGGTTGATCCAGCCGTCGCGTTCGATGCGGCCCCCGAGCTTCAGGTCGTGATCGGCCTTCGCCGCATCCTCGGCGGTCATGGCCGCGATCTGCCAGAAATGGAATATGCCCGCATCGTTGAGTTTCTTCACGATCTGCGGACCGATGCCCGGCAATTTGCCAAGATCGTCCGGCGCGCCGCGCGGCGCTGTCAAAAGCTCGAAGATTTCGGCCGGAGCTTCGAAACTCTCTGCGACAGGAGCGGCGACCGTCAGATCCTCGCCGAGCGGTTGTTCCAGCTCGCCGGCGTCGATGTGGGTCGAACCCTGGGCCCGGGAAATTCCGTCGAGCGCGGCGCGGGCGATCAGATCGCAATAGAACGTGATGGCGCGCCCGGCGTCGTCGTTGCCCGGGATCGGAAACGTGATTCCGTCAGGATCGCAATTCGTATCGAGGATCGCGGCGACGGGAATATGCAGCCTCTCGGCTTCCTTGATCGCCAGTTGCTCCTTGTTCGTGTCGATGACGAAAATCAGATCGGGCGTGCCGCCCATATCCTTGATCCCGCCAAGCGCCTTTTCGAGCTTGTCGCGTTCGCGCGACATCATCAGACGCTCTTTCTTGGTCAGGCCTGCGGCGCCCGCCCCGAGAAGCTCGTCCAGTTTGCGAAGCCGCTGAATCGACCCGGAAATCGTCTTCCAGTTGGTCAGCATGCCGCCAAGCCAGCGCGAATTGATGTAATATTGGGCTGATCTATGCGCCGCGTCGGCGATCGCATCCTGCGCTTGCCGCTTCGTTCCGACGAGAAGCACGCGGCCGCCGCGGGCGACAGTGTCAGACACGGCCTTCAGCGCCTGGTGCAGCAAAGGCACCGTCTGCGCGAGATCGATGATATGGATGTTGTTTCGCGCGCCGAAGATATACGGCGACATTTTCGGGTTCCAGCGATGCGATTGATGGCCGAAATGCGCCCCCGCTTCGAGGAGGCCGCGCATAGTGAAGTCAGGCAATGCCATGATGGTCTCGTTCTCCGGTTAGGTCCGCCGCGGAGCGATATGGACCTTAGTCCCCTGCGGCGGCGCCCTTGCGGGAGGAACGCTCTGTCAGGAAAATAAGGCCACCGGGAGCGGACCTTAAAGCAGGCCCGCGCGATCCGCGTGTGGGATAAGGCGCGCTTATAGGACCGTGCGCGCGCCAATGCAAGGAGACGAATATGACGTCGATCCGCCGGAAATCCCTTGCCGGCGCCCCCGCCTTGGCGGCGCTTGCCTGTGCTGCTGTCGGAATGGCCTTTTTTGCCTCCGCCGCAACGCCCGCCCTGGCGGAAATGAGCGTCGAGGTCGGAGGAGCGCCGATGTTTCCCTCGAGAACTATTGCAGAGAACATGGCCGCTTCGAAGGACCATGTGAACCTCGTCACGGCGCTCAAGGCGTCGGACCTCGCCGATATATTGCAAGGCCCCGGACCTTTCACGGTTTTCGCGCCAGTCAACAAGGCTTTCGAGAAATTGCCGAAGGGAATTCTCGAATCGCTGCTGAAACCCGAAAACAGGGCCGAGCTGACCGCCCTGCTCTCCTATCATGTTCTTGCCGGTAAATATTCCGCCGCCGATCTCATCGCCGCGATCAAGACGGGCGGCGGCAAGGCGGTTTTCAAGACGCTGCAAGGCGAAGAGGTCAGCTTGATCCAGGACGGAAGAAAGATAGAGATCGTCGACGCGAAAGGCGGCAAATCCGCCGTGACGATCTCGGATGTCAATCAGAAGAACGGCGTCATTCACGTCGTCGACACGGTCCTGCTGCCCGGCGGATGACGCTTTCCAGAAACGAAGCTAGCGGCTCCGCGAGCTCTCCGGTCGCGCGCGGGGAGAGAAATTGGCCTCAAAACCGGCGCGAAGCGGAGCTAGAAATCGATTCTGGTTTATGTCCGCAGCCGCGGCTTCCAAGAAAATTATTGTCAAAGAAAATTATTGTCGTTTTCAAAGGTGTGTTTGGTATTGAAGGACAAGAATGGCATGATTGACATTCACTTTGGAGCGAGCGTGCCCGCGTGATCGAACAGGCGATGATTTTCGCGCTCGGCTTTATGATCGCAGGGCTGATCGCCCTCGCGATCGCTCCGGCGTTCTGGAGCCGCGCGATCCGGCTTTCCACCCGCCGGCTTCAGATGCAATTACCGCTTTCGGCGGAAGAGATTCGCGCTGATCGCGATCTGCTGAGGGCTGAATTCGCTGTCGAGCGCAGACGTCTCGAACAGAAATCGGAAGCCCTCAACCGCATTCACGGCGCTGATCTTGGCGAACTCGGGCGGCGCGCGACGGTCATTGTCGAGCGTGAAGCGGAAATAGCCTCGCTTCAGGCGAAAATCGCCGAGGCGGGAGCGGACATCGCCATCCTGCGGCTTTCGCTGGCGGAAACCACGGGCGAACACGCGGCGACCTCGACGGCGCTGAACGGCGCGAGCATCCTTGTCGAACGCAAGGACGCGGAATTGATCGCCTTGCGCAAGGCTCTCGCCGAGGAAAGCGCCGCGCGCGCGCGCTTGCGAGACCTCTTCGCCCAAGCCGAAGTCAAGGTTACGGCGCTCGGGGAGCAGATCGCGCATCTCCACAAAGACGCGGAATCGATGCGGGTCGAGCGTACGGCCGCGATCGCGGACCATGAAGCCGCCATCGAGGCCGCCCATACTCGCGAGAATGAGCTCCACGCGCGCGAGAATGCGCTCCAGGCAAAGCGCAGGCGCGCGATTGGCGCGGCGCGGGCGATCCGGCGAAGATGGCTGGAAAAGGCGCAAGCGCTGCGCCTGACGGCGGCCCAAGCGGCGCAGCCAGCCGGCGAAATGGAAAAAGCCGCCACGGAAAACGACGACAACGCGATCCTGCGGCAAACCATCAACGAGATCGGCGCGGCGATCATCCGCATGGCGACAAACGGAACGGCGAACATTGCCGAAGAATCAGCGACAAAGACGGAGGAGACGCCCCAGCGGCTGCCGAATCTGACGCTCGCGAGGCCGGACGCGCCGTCAATTCAAGACGAAAGCGTCCCGCCAAAAATTTCCCCCGCGCGGCGGGTTTGATGATTTGGGTTTGATGAAGGGCGCTTAAAACAAAGGCGCTAAAACAAAAAAAGGTCGCTAAAAAACAGCGAGGGCCGCGTCCCCCTTATCGGGGGCGCGGCCCGTAATACGAACCTCCCGGGGGCCAATGGGAGTTTCGTATGACAGTTTTATAACATCAACCGTGGATGTCTAGTAACGTTTCCGCGAAATGAGAAGCGCCTGCCGACGCTTCGGGATTAGCTCCACGGGGCGATTGATCCCAGCGCGCAAGCATACCAAGAGCGAACGCAGCCAGCGCCAATACAACGACCAGCGCGACGGACACCTGGAACTGACGGCGCGCGGCGCGCGCATCATAGGTGCGGACGAACCCTGCGTCCGCCCTTGGTGCAAAATGATCTGCGATCGACATGCCGCAACTCCAGTGCTGCGTGGGTAACTGATTGTTCTTACATAGGCGTTGAAGGGGCTTGTGCAGGTGCGGCTTCGCACATTGCTCCTCGGACGACGCCGGCTTTTTAGCCTGGACGAGGTAAAAATTGCGTGTTGAAACGACAATGCGCGATCAGCAAAAGGGTTCGAGGTTAACGGTTTTCATAGTTAACGAAGTGTTGACGCGCGGTTTCGAAAGCAGCGCCCTGCTGGCCCCTCAAGGGTTGCTCGGTCCCGGGTTTTGTTATTGCGTTGCACGCGCGCCGACCATAATGTCCGCCCGTTCCAAAACCCTGACCCTTTGATCTGAACTGGAGCTTGTCGCATGGCCTTCATCGCCGACGCCCTGTTGCGCGTTAAACCGTCCGCGACCATCGCGGTCACGCAAAAGGCGAGGGAACTCAAGAACGCCGGGCGCGACATCATCTCGCTGTCCGTCGGCGAGCCCGATTTCGACACGCCGGACAATATCAAGAAGGCCGGGATCGCCGCGATCGAGCGCGGCGAAACGAAATATACGCCGGTCTCGGGCATTCAGCCCTTGCGCGAAGCGATCGCCGCGAAATTCAAGCGCGAGAACGGCCTCGATTACCAGGCCTCGCAAACCATCGTCGGCACCGGCGGCAAGCACATCCTGTTCAATGCGTTTCTGGCGACGGTCAATCCGGGCGACGAGGTGATCATTCCGGCGCCCTATTGGGTCAGCTATCCGGACATGGTCCTCATCGCGGGCGGAACGCCGGTGTTTGTCGAAACGAAGATCGAAGACGGGTTCAAGCTCAAGGCGGAGGCCCTCGAACGGGCGATCACGCCAAAAACCAAATGGCTCCTGCTCAATTCTCCCTCAAATCCTTCCGGCGCCGCCTACACGCGCGACGAGCTGAAGGCGTTGACGGATGTGGTATTGCGCCACCCGCAGGTCTGGATCCTGACCGACGACATCTACGAACATCTGACCTATGGCGACTTCGTCTTTACGACGCCCGCGCAGGTTGAGCCCAATCTGATCGACCGCACCCTCACCATGAACGGCGTCTCGAAAGCCTATGCGATGACGGGATGGCGGATCGGCTACGCCGCCGGCCCGATCCACCTGATCAAGGCGATGGACATGCTGCAAGGGCAACAGACCTCGGGCGCCTGCTCGATCGCGCAATGGGCGTCGGTCGAGGCCTTGAACGGACCGCAGGATTTCATCGCGGAGCGGCGCAAGATTTTCGAGGAACGGCGCGACCTCGTCGTGTCGATGATCAATCAGGCAAGATACTTGCAATGCCCTTCGCCGGAAGGCGCTTTCTATGTCTATCCGTCCTGCGCGGACGCGATCGGCCGGAAAACGCAGAACGGCGCGACGATCGGCAACGATGAGGATTTCGTCGGCGCGCTCCTCGAGGCTGAGGGAGTGGCGGTGGTGCACGGGTCGGCGTTCGGCCTTGGTCCCAATTTCCGCATTTCCTATGCGACGGCGACGCCTGTCCTCGAAGACGCCTGCGTGAAGATTCAGCGGTTCTGTTCTTCGCTCGTTTGACCGCTGCGCGCAGCGGCCGTTTTTTTTGGACCCGAGGGCATATGTTCAGAGACGATGCCGGGGGCGGCGGCCGCAAACCGTCGCGCAATGTGCTGGGACAACCGCTGGAAAGCTGCTCGGTGAATCCGATGACGGGGTTCTTCCGCAACGGCTGCTGCGACACCGCCGCGGAAGACGTTGGAAGCCACACCGTGTGCATTGTCGCGACCGACGCGTTTCTGGCCTTTTCAAAGGCGCGCGGGAACGATCTCTCGACGCCGATGCCAGATTACGGCTTCCCCGGCGTGCGGCCGGGCGATGGCTGGTGCCTGTGCGCGCCCCGATGGCAGGAGGCTCACGAGGCGGGCGCCGCGCCGCGCGTCAAACTCAAATCGACCCATGAAGGCGCGCTCGCCTTCTGCAAACTCGAAGATTTGAAGCGCTACGCCATCGACCTGTCGTGAGCGCTTCGCTTTCGTCAATCGGCCAGTCCGAGAACGTCGATCATGGAATAGAGGCCCGGCTTGCGGGCGCGGCCCCAGAGCGCGGCCTCGACAGCCCCGCGCGCGAAGATGCTCCTGTCCTCGGCCTTGTGAACGAGTTCGACGCGCTCGCCCGGCCCCGCGAAGATGACCTTGTGGTCGCCGACCACCGTGCCGCCGCGCAATGTGGCGAAGCCGATGTCGCCAAAGGCGCGGGCGCCGGTATGCCCGTCGCGGGCGCGGACCGAATGGTCGTCAAGTTCGATTCCTCGCCCCTTGGCCGCCGCGGCGCCAAGCAGCAGCGCGGTGCCGGAGGGAGCGTCGACCTTCATGCGGTGGTGCATTTCGACGATTTCGATGTCGTATTCGGAACCAAGGACGCGGGCGACCTTCTCGACGAGCGCCGCGATGAGATTGACCCCGAGACTCATGTTGCCGGAGCGCACGATGACCGCGTGACGGGCCGCCGCCGCGATCTTCGCGAGATGATCCGACGTCAATCCCGTGCTGCCGATGACGTGAACGATGCGGGCCTGCGCCGCGAGCGCGGCGAGTTCGACCGTCGCGTCCGGGGCGGTGAAATCGAGAACGCCGTCGGCGTCGACAAGAACGCCCAAGGGATCGCTGACGATTTCAACCCCGCTTTGACCGCAGCCCGCAAGCAGTCCGGCATCTTGGCCGAGCGCGATCGACCCCTCGCGTTCAAGCGCTCCGCACAACACCGCGCCGGGCGTTTCATGAATGAGCTGGATCAGCGCGCGGCCCATCCGACCTGCGGCTCCGGCGACGACGAGTCGCATATCCCCCATGATTTCTTCCTGTTCAATCAGCTCGCGGCGATCTCGGCGAGGATCTCCTGCGCCGCCGCCTTCGGGTCTTTCGCCGCCGTAACCGGGCGCCCGACCACAAGATAATCCGCGCCCGCCTCGATGGCCTGCGCCGGAGTCATCGTTCTCTTCTGGTCGGACGCCTGCGCGCCCGCCGGCCTGATTCCCGGCGTCACCAGAAGCAGGTTTGAACCGTATCGCGCGCGGACGGACCTCGCCTCCTCGCCCGAAAGGATCAATCCGTCAAGACCCGCGGCGCAGGCCTGCGCCGCCCGGCGCGCGACAAGCTCTTTCACGCCGCAGGCGAAGCCGGCCTCGGCAAGATCGCGATCGTCATACGAGGTCATCACGGTGACGCCAAGCAATTGGAGAGGCGAGCCCGCAACGCCTGATTTCGCCGCCGCCATTGTCTGCGGATAGGCGTGGACTGTCAGGAAACGCGCGCCGAGCCGGGCGACGTTGGCGCAGGCCCGGCTGACCGTCGTCGGAATGTCGTGCAACTTGAGGTCGAGAAAAACCTGCTTGCCGTCCTTGATCAGACTGTCCGCGAAAGCAAGGCCGCCTCCATAGGCGAACTCCATGCCGATCTTGTAAAAGACGACGCTCTCGCCCAGCGCCCGGACCAGCGCCGACGCCTCTGAGGGAGTTGAGACGTCCAGCGCCACGATGAGCTTTTCGCGCAGATTGGGCGCGAGCGTCCGATCGAGCGCCGGGGCCCCCGGCATTACGAGCGGTGAGTCTTGTTGTGGTCGCCGATATGGCGCGCGGGCCGACCCTTGAGATCACGCGGCGCGCTCTTGCGTCCCGGTTGAGAGGGTTTGGGCTTCAGGCGCAGACGGGCTCTTGCGCCGTCGATCTCTTTTTGCAGGCCCAGTTGCATCTTTTCGGTGCCGATTCTGAGCTTGTCGAAAAATTCCATGGCCGGATTTTGCCGCCGCCCGCCGTCGTGGCTCACGACGCCGGTCTCGTTGCGGCGATAGACCCAGACGCGAGCCGGCGGAATGTTCAGCCACACCGGGCGTGAGGCTTCGACATGAAACGCCTGAAGGGCCGCATGATCGCGCGGCATCGGCGAGGCCGGACCATAGGTGAACTGAATGAAGCAACCCTCCGGCTGCAAACATCTGAACCCGTCCGCCAGAAGCACGAGCCTTTGCGATTCCGGCTTCATGAGCAAGGGCAGGCTGGAAACGATGGCGTCCGCCGGGCCTTCGAGATGCGATCCGAGCGTCTGGCTCAAATGGTAGGCGTCGCCCTGGACGATCCGGACGCCGGGAAAGCGCCGCTCCAGCAGTTTGCAGAAACCTCGATCAAATTCCACCAGGATCAGGCGCTTGGGGTCGACCCCGCGCTTCAGCAGCGCGTCGGTGATCGCTCCGGTTCCTGGTCCAAGTTCGATGATCGGACCCGAGCCCTGCGGATCGACGTAATTCGCCATCATCCGGGCGAGGTAGCGCCCCGACGGGGACACAGCTCCCGCAATCATCGGATTTTCGAGCCAGGAACGAAAAAAACGAGCTTCGTCGGGCAGACGGGCTTCGATCGGTCTGTCGTATGATGCGCGATGGTCCGGACGCGAGGATGGGGGGTGCAAAGGAAACCTCGCTTTAGACGTTTAGCGTTATTATTGGTTGTAAAATTGCTGACATAAAGACCGCCGTCAAGCAAGAGTGACGCCGACCGCCAAGCGATCCGGGGCGCCGCCGCCCGCAGCCTGCTCGCCTCGCGCGCAGGACTCTAAGACCGCCCCGAATCGCGGGCGATCTAAAAAAAATCCTTCATCTTGGCGAAAAAGCCGGCCGCTTCGGGATGGGTTTTGTGAGACGACAGGCTCTCGAACTCGGTCAGCAATTCGCGCTGGCGCTTCGTCAGGTTTTGCGGGGTCTCCACATTGGCCTGAACGTAAAGGTCGCCGATTTCGCGCGAGCGCAGCACCGGCATCCCTTTGTTCTTCACCTTGAACTGCTTGCCCGATTGCGTTCCCTCGGGAATTTTCACCTTGGTTTCGCCGCCATCCAGGGCGCGCACGCTGACTTCGCCGCCGAGCGCCGCCTGCACCATGGAGATCGGAACCCGGCAGAAAAGATCGGCCCCCTCGCGCTGAAAGAAGGCGTGCGGTTTGGTCGAGACGAAAATATAAAGATCGCCGGCCGGACCGCCCTTGCTTCCGGCTTCGCCCTCCCCGGCGAGGCGGATTCGCGTCCCGTCCTCGACTCCCGGCGGCACATTGACCGACAAGTTTCGCTCTCGGGTGACGCGTCCCGAACCGCCGCAAGGCGGGCACGGATTGTCGATGATCTCTCCCCGGCCATGACAATGCGGACAGGTTCGCTCGATGGCGAAAAAACCCTGCTGCGCGCGCACTCGCCCCTGCCCGGCGCAGGTCGGACACAATCTTGGCTTGGCGCCCGGCTTGGCGCCCGATCCCGAACAGGCTTCGCAGGTGACCGAGGTCGGAAGGGTGAGCGAGGCGGTCTTGCCGTGGTACGCCTCCTCGAGCGTAATCTCCATATTGTAGCGCAGGTCGGAGCCGCGCGACGCGCCGCCTCGCCCGCCGCTGCGCCGGCCCATGACGTCGCCAAAGAGATCGTCGAAAATATCCGACATCGACGAGGCGAAGCCGTCGCCGCCGCCAAGACCGCCCTGCTCGAACGCAGCGTGGCCAAACCGATCGTAGGCCGCCCGCTTCTGCCCGTCGGAAAGCGTCTGGTAAGCCTCGTTCAACTCCTTGAACTTGATCTCGGCTGACGCATTGCCGGGATTGCGGTCGGGATGCCACTCCATCGCCGCCTTCCGGAAGGCGGTTTTCATTTCGATTTCGGTACAGGTCTTCGAAACACCCAGAACTTCATAATAGTCGCGTTTGGCCATCGTTCTTCGCGTTCCCGTCTTGCGTCCTGGAAGTCGTCCCATGCGCGACGCCAACCGCATTGCGCTCATCATGTCGCGACGCCCGACGCAGGAAACCTGTTCCCGGCGCGGCCCGCAATGTCCAGCGGCCGAACAACCGGCACCGGCGTCAAGGCTCTTGCGACGGTTCCAGAACTCTAGGCTGCAACATAATCGCCCCGGAAGGCGAGGTCGAGATCAACAAAGTCGAGCGCGACGATAAAATACATAGATCACGAAGGGCTTCGCGTGGAGACAACGCCCGCGTGGAGATAGCGTGAGCAAGACTGGCGCCGGTTGCCGGCCAGAGCATATTCCGATCGGATTCAATCAATCCAATCGGTCTGACCGATCGCATGACTTCATGCGATCGGTAAGCGCTCAAGTTCCAAAAAAGCGCCTCCGCGCGCCGGGATCATTGCTCCCGGATGCGCGAAGGCGGCTGTTTCATTTCACTTGCAAAGCCTGTTTGCCGGACGGACTTTCAGGTCAGGCGGATTTCTTCTTGTCGTCCGGGCCGACTTCCTTGAAGTCGGCGTCGATGACGTCATCCTTCGCCTCGGGGCCGGCGTCGTGGCCGCCCTCGGCGCCGGGTCCGCCCTGGCCTTTGTATATTGCCTCTCCAAGTTTCATTGAGGCCTGCATCAGATCGTTGGTCTTGGCTTTGATGGCTTCGAGATCTTCGCCTTCGAGCGCGGTTCTCAAGGCCGCGACCGCCGATTCGACGGCGCTCTTGTCGGAGGCGGCGACCTTGTCGCCGTATTCCGCCAGCGATTTGTCGGCGGTATGAACCATGGCCTCGCCATGGTTCTTCGCGTCGACCAGTTCGCGGCGGGCCTTGTCCTCGCTCGCATGCGCCTCGGCGTCCTTCACCATCCGGTCGATATCGGAATCGCTGAGGCCGCCAGACGCCTGGATGCGGATCTGCTGCTCCTTGTTGGTGGCCTTGTCCTTGGCCGTGACGTTGACGATGCCGTTGGCGTCAATGTCGAAGGTGACCTCGATCTGCGGCACGCCGCGGGGAGCCCCCGGGATGCCGACAAGGTCGAACTGGCCAAGAAGCTTGTTGTCGGCCGCCATCTCGCGTTCGCCCTGAAACACCCTGATGGTGACCGCCGTCTGGTTGTCCTCGGCCGTCGAGAACACCTGACTCTTCTTGGTCGGAATGGTCGTGTTCCGGTCGATGAGGCGCGTGAACACCCCTCCAAGGGTTTCGATGCCGAGCGACAAAGGCGTCACGTCGAGGAGCAGCACGTCCTTGACGTCGCCCTGCAGCACGCCGGCCTGAACCGCGGCGCCGATCGCGACGACTTCATCCGGATTGACGCCCTTGTGGGGCTCCTTACCGAACAGGGCCTTCACCACTTCCTGGACTTTCGGCATCCGGGTCATGCCGCCGACGAGAACGACCTCGTTGATTTCACCAGCGGTGAGCCCGGCGTCCTTCAACGCCTTGCGGCACGGCTCGACCGTCTTCTGAATCAGATCGTCGACAAGCGCCTCGAACTTCGCCCGCGTGAGCTTCAAGGTCAGATGTTTCGGTCCCGCCGCGTCCGCCGTGATATAGGGCAGATTGATTTCGGTCTGGGTCGCGGAGGACAATTCGATCTTGGCCTTCTCGGCGGCTTCCTTGAGCCGCTGAAGCGCGAGCTTGTCCTTGCGCAGATCGATCCCGTTCTCCTTCTTGAATTCGTCCGCGAGATATTCGACGAGACGGATGTCGAAGTCCTCGCCGCCAAGGAAGGTGTCGCCGTTGACGGACTTCACTTCGAAGACGCCGTCGCCGATTTCGAGGATCGAGATATCGAAGGTGCCGCCGCCGAGATCGTAGACGGCGATGACGCCGGAGCCTTTCTTGTCGAGGCCATAGGCCAGCGCCGCGGCGGTGGGTTCGTTGATGATGCGCAGCACTTCAAGTCCGGCGATCTTGCCGGCGTCCTTGGTGGCCTGGCGCTGGGCGTCGTTGAAATAGGCCGGGACCGTGATCACCGCCTGGGTGACCGGCTGCCCGAGATAGGCCTCCGCGGTCTCTTTCATCTTCTGGAGGACGAAAGCGGAGATCTGCGAGGGGGAATATTGCTTGCCGTCGGCCTGAACCCAGGCGTCGCCGTTGGGGGCGCGGATGATCTTGTAGGGGACGAGGCCGATGTCCTTCTTGGTCATCGGATCGTCGAAGGTCCGCCCGATAAGCCGCTTGATCGCGAAAAACGTGCGCTCCGGATTGGTGACGCTCTGGCGCTTGGCCGGCTGTCCGACGAGCCGCTCGCCATCGTCCGTGAACGCGACGATTGAAGGCGTCGTGCGCGCTCCTTCAGCGTTTTCGATGACCTTCGGTGTCGCTCCTTCCATGACGGCCACGCAAGAATTCGTGGTTCCTAGGTCGATTCCAATTACTTTTGCCATGAATGTTATTCCTTTCGATCCGCAAGACCACCGGACCCCGAAGCGATCCAGGTTATGGGCGGACGGATTTCCGCCCGGTCCCCGACGCTATTCAGATTGGTATCCTCGCGCGCGAAAGCAAGATGCGCCCCGCGCGCAGGACAAGGCCCCTTTTTTTCAGGATGCGACCTTTATAGGGAGAGGGCCACAGGGCGCAAGGCGAGACTTTACCGGCGAAGGTTGGCCGGCGAGCGAGGACCGGCTGGCGAGCGAGGATCGGCTGGCGAGCGAGGATCGGCTGGAAGCAAACCGCGGCGCAAGCTAGAACGCTTGGCCAAACCTTGGCGAACCTTGACGGAACCCTGGCGAACCCGGCCCGAACTGGCGCGTCAGCCTCAACCGTGCGAGTTTGCCTGGCGCAAGCGCGCGCAAACGCGAGAAACACCGAGCGAGTTAGAGGAACTGTTGTTGAAGCATCCTACCTTGGCCCTGGGCCTTGTTCCCTCGACCCTCGCCGTCTGCTTTTGTCTGCTTGCCGACCCTGCGGGCGCGCAAATGATGCTGCCCGGAGCCTTGCAGGCCGCCCCCCCGTCCGACGCCGCTCCCGCAACGCCCGGGGCTCGCCCAGGCGCAGCCGGACCCAGCAAGCCGAGGACAGCCGGACAGAAAGCGCCGACAGAGGCCGGCATCGTCGGACGTGATCTCGTCCGAGAAGGAGCCGCTGGCGTCATGGCGTTCCAATCGGGCGCCGGCAAAAGCCTCGAGATCACCCGCCTGTCCTTCACAGGAGCCGGAATCGCCAATTCGCACGAGGCTTGCCGCGTCGACGTCGTCGCGGACGCCCCCATTGAACTCAAGCCCGCGGGCCGCGCCCATGGATTAGCCCGTTATGACGCGGCGGTTGAAGCCTGCCCGTTCTCGCTCGAGATCCTTGACGGAGCGGTGCTGGTCTCGAAACTCGCGGCCCCGTGCGATTTCGCGCAGGCCGATTGCCGCGTCGATCCGGCCGGCCTCTGGGGCCCGGCCGGCGACTCCATCGACGACAAACAGATCAAGGTGATGGAGCGCGAACGCGCGCGGGCGGAAGGAGCGATGCGGACCAACTTCCGGGCGCTGCTGTCGAGCGCCGGTAAAGACAAGGCCGCGATCAAGCAGATCGCCGCCGATCAGGCCGGCTTTTCCTCGGAACGGGAGGTCGCCTGCCACAACTATCGCAAGGAAGAGGTCCATGGATTTTGCGCGCTGCGTCTGACCGAGGCGCGCGCGCTCGCGCTGCAAGCGGAGTTCGAGGCCCGGCCGAAAGACGCCAAGGGCGCAAATCAGAGGAAGGCCCCGAATAAGACGAAGCCAAAGCCTTCGCCTTGACCTTATCGATATTTCGGTCTTCTCATCCCTGAAATTCACCCTCGAAGACGAAATCGCTTTGCGAATTTCGTCCGTTCGGCTTCTCGCGAGCGGCGAGAGCTTCGGGAAGGATCGACTTGTCGCCGGGCCGTCCCAGAGCCAGCGCGATTTCAACCCGATAATCGTCCGGGACCTTCAGCTCCTTCGCGGCGCGAACGTGATCGAACCCGCCCATCCCATGCGTCCCGTAGCCCAGAAGCGAGGCTTCCAGCGCAAGATAGGCCCAGGCGGCCCCGGCGTCGAAGGAATGGCTGCGGGAGGGGGAAGGCTCGTTCTTGCCGACGGTGATGGTCGTCTTCGAAACAACGACAGCGAGGACCGCCGCGTTTTTCGCCCAGGACCGGTTGAACTCGCTCAGCAGGCCCGTGAATGTCGCGAACGCGGGCGTGTCGCGCCTAGCGTAGATGAACCGCCAGGGCTGCGCATTGAACGAAGACGGCGCCCACCGCGCCGCCTCGAAGATGGTCCTGAGGTCGGCGTCCGGAATCGCCTCGCCGGTAAAGGCGCGCGGCGACCATCGGTTGAGGAAAAAGGGCTCGACCGGATAATCGGCGGCCCGTGAGTTTGCTTGCGACATCGACCAAACCTTTGGCGGGCGAACGACCGCCCAAACGCCGTCATTGCGAATGCAATCACGGGACAGATCCAGGGATTATCATCGCAATCGGCGCGGCGCCAATCGCCAGACCGTCCGCCGCGCGGATCAGGACTCTTCCCGGGTCAGTGCGTCGCGTAGATCTGGTCGAACACGCCGCCATCGGCGAAGAACCGCGCCTGCGCCTTGGCCCATCCGCCGAAGTCCTTGTCGACCGTGACCAGCGGGATTTTTGCCAGGCGCGCGATATCCTTCGGGTCGGCGTCCGAGGGTTTCGCGGGATGATAGTAATTTTTGGCGATGATGGCCTGAGCCTTGGGCGTGTAGAGGAAATTGAGATAGGCCTCCGCCAGCTTGCGGGTCTTCTTGGCGTCCACGTTCGCATCGACGAGCGCGACGGGAGGCTCGGCGAGGACCGAAAGCGACGGAATCACGATTTCGAATTTGTCCTTCCCGAATTCCTCGGAAGCAAGATAGGCGTCATTTTCCCAGGCGATCAGAACATCGCCCTGCTCGCGTTGGGCGAAGGTGATGGTCGAGCCGCGCGCTCCTGTGTCGAGAACGGGAGTGTTCTTATAGATGCCCGCGACGAACTCCTTGACCTTCGCCTCGTCGCCTTTGAACTTCTTGTTGGCGTAACCCCAGGCGGCGAGGAAATTCCAGCGCGCTCCGCCGGATGTCTTGGGGTTCGGCGTGATGACGGCGATTCCGGGCTTGATCAGGTCGTCCCAATCCTTGACGCCTTTGGGATTTCCCTTGCGGACCACGAAGACGATTGTCGATGTGTAGGGCGTCGAGTTGTTCGGCAGCCGCTTTTGCCAATCCGCCGGAAGTTTTCCCGATTTCGACGCGATCGCGTCGATGTCCGCCGCCAGCGCCAGAGTGACGATGTCGGCGTTCAGCCCGTCGATGACGGCGCGCGCCTGCGCGCCTGAACCCGCGTGGGACGCGCGGACCAGGACGGTTTCGCCGGTTTTGGCCTTCCAATCCGCGATGAACGCTTCGTTGATGGCCCGGTAAAGTTCGCGGGTCGGATCATAGGAAACGTTCAGAAGCTCCTGTTCAGCCCGCGCGGGCGTGGGAGTGGAGGCGAGAACTGCGGCGGCCAGGCTGGCGACGGCGACAGCGAGACCCGCCAGGCGGCGATGCGGAAAAAGGACCATGATGGTGGAAACTCCTTTGGTTATTCCACCATATCTATGGAAATACTTTTCTACACAAGTCAAGCTCGCGCCACGGAGGCCTCGCTCGCTCCGCCGCTCAGTCGCACGCCAGGATCACGTCGGCGGACTCGAAAACCGCCCACACGTCCACACCCGCAACGACGCCCGCCGCATCGGCACTTTCGCGGCTGGACACCGAGACGATTGTCTTGCCGCCGCCGAGGTCGACACTCAGTTCGCTGTCGCTCGCGCCGTCTACGCGGTCGATGACAAAACCCTTGAGTTTGTTTCGCACCGCAATCTTGGGCGGATCGCCGACCGCCATGAGATGCACCGAAGGAGGATTGATCAATGCGACCGCGGATCGGCCCGGCGCGAGGCCGAGTTCGACGACGCTCTTGTTGGTGACAAAGGCGTAAATTTCAGTCTCGGGACCAATGATCAGCTTGACGCTGACGTTGACGGGCGAGGGAATGACCTCGACGACCTTGCAATGGTATGCGTTCCTGATGCTGAGTTTGAGCGAGAGCCCCCAGAAAAGGAGGTCTTCTTCATGCTCCAGACCGACCTCCACAATGGAATCGGAGATCTTGCCGAGTTTTTCTTCGAGGCGGCGAAAGGTGGCGATCAACCGGCGCCCCTCCTCCGTCACTTCCGCGCCGCCGCCATGCGGACCGCCGGTGCGCGTAATGAAGGCGGGACGGGGAAGAATATTGTTGATTGCGTTGACGGCGTCCCACGCTGTCTTGTAGCTGAAACCGGCCACTTCAGCCGCTTTGGTGATGCTGCCGTGTTTGACGACAGCCTCGAGGAGCGTAATCCGCTCACGGCCAACGAGCAGACGCCCGTCTGCTCTCAAGGCCAGTAGAGTGTCGATCTTGCCAGTAAAGGTCTTCGTCATTTTTCTTCTTGACCTTGTTTAATGAGTCGAAACACCCCCCCGGCTGAACTCCGCAATTATTTAAAAGGTTCTCCCTTGGCTTGCAAAAAACCCATCTGATTTGCTTGTTTCATCGCCTTGGAGCGCTTTCCGACCGGATGGACTCATCCGGTCGACAAGACATCGCTCCAGAGTCAAAAGCTTGAGCCTGTTCTGATCGATCAGGCCCAACCAGTCTGATCGGAATATGCTTTAGGAATAAGCTTTAGAAGGCGTTTTTTTTAGGGCTTTTAAACGACCTCCGCGGTCGGAGATTCATAGGAGGCTCCGGCTTCGCGGTGTTCGAAAAATACGCTCTCCGGCAACTGATGAATCTCGTTCATCGGCATCTGGTCGAGGAGCGCGCGGATTCTCCGCCGCGAGCGCGCGAGAACGTCAGAGTCAAGACGCCCGTCTGCGGCGGCCGAAAGGATCGCCTCGGCGAAGCCGCGGGCGCGATCGACGAGCGTGAAATGCGCGCAGACGACGAGCATGTCGCATCCCGCCGAGAGGAATCTCGCCGCCGCGTCGGCGGCGCCGAAGAAATCCGTCATCGCGCCCATGCCGATATCGTCGGAGACGACGACGCCGTCAAAGCCGAGTTCGTCGCGCAGGAGATCCGTCGCGAACCGCCTGGACAAAGTAACGGGCGCATCGGCGTCGATGCCGGGAAACAGGATATGCGAGGTCATCAGCATCCTCGCCCCGGCCCGGATCGCCGCGGCGAAAGGCCTGATCTCGCGCAGCCGCAGGGCCTCGAGATCAAGGCCAAGCGAGGGAAGCCCGAAATGCGAATCGACGTTGGTGTCCCCATGTCCCGGAAAATGCTTGCCGCAGGCGAGGATTTTCTCCGCTTCGAGGGCCCGCATGAACGGCAGCGCCGCCGCAATCACCGCCTCGGCCGTGCCGCCATAGGCGCGCGGGCCGATCACCGGATTGTCCTTGTTGGTATGAATATCGAGAACGGGAGCGAAATTCAGATTGAAGCCGAGCGAGGCCAGTTCGCGTCCCATGGCCCGACCGACCTCGGCGGCGTTGGACGCATAATCTGCGGCGTATGCGAAACGGGTGATCGGCGGCGGGGTCCGGCAGACCCGCCCCCCTTCGTGGTCGACCGCGATGAACATCCGGCTTCGTCCCGTCGCCTCGAGAACCTCGCCGATCAGGCGCCGATGGCTTTCGAGCCAGGCGGCGTAAGGCAGATCGTGACAAAAATTGCTCTTGAAGAGAATGACGCCGGCCGGTTTCAGATCACGCAAAAGCGCGCGGTCGAGTTCGTGCAGGACAGGCGTCGGCCTCAGTCCGACAAGAAAATGATCGCCAACGGCGTCGATAGAGGCGTCGGAGATGATGGCGGCGTCGGACATCGGGGAGCGCCTGAATTCGAATCAGAGGAACAATTTTTTTGTCAGGTCTCGGCGCGTTGCGCAACAAGACGCTTTTGGACTGGGATGACGGTGAATTCGCGGCGGCCGGGACGCCTCCGGCCGACATATCGGGACGCGCGAGACGATTCGAGGCGATTTAAAGCGATCTTCCGCTCTGGGCGGCGGGACGCTTTACCCTTCGTTAACCATGGGAAAGCAAACTTTCCGGATCATTCCCCATGGGACATTCGAAATGACCAGTTTACACCTCCAAGAAGCGCTGCGCGAGCCGAGCGCGAATGCGGCGTCCGCCTCAACTCCACAACCGGCTCTGGAAACAACGTCTGTCGCGACGCCGTCGGCTTTCTCCCCGGCCAGGGCCGAACCGGCGCAAGATCAGGGCGGCGGCCTCCAGATCGCTGCGGATGATTCGTTCTGGGTTTACAGGCCGAAGGCCAGCCGCAAGCCGGCCGCGCGCGATGCGGGGCCGGCCGTCCTTGCGCCGGCCGACGCGCAGAACCGCCAGAGCGGACTGAGCCTGCGCGAAGCCGCCGCCCTGGCGGGGGCCAGCAAAAGCACGATCTTGCGCGCGATCCAGTGCGGCCGGCTCGCCGCGCCCAAAATCGACGATGGGAGCTACGCGATCGATCGCGCAACCTTGTTCGCGGTTTTTCCGCCCAAGAATGGGGCTGCGTCCGGGGCCGCCGTGTCGTCCGGCAAACCCGGGAGCCGCGAGACGAAAGCCGTCCCTCGGCCCGCAGCCGCGACCGAGACGAAGCCGGACGTCCTGGCAGCGCGAATGGCGGCCCTCGAAGCCGAAATCAAGAGCCTCAAAGCCTTGCTGGGCGAAGTCAATCCGCCGCGGACCTGGTGGCGGAGACTTGCAGGCTAGGCGTCTGGTCTCAGAGAATTATGGCGCGCTTGTCTGGAGCTGGAGCGGTCTGAACCGCTCCAGGCGGGAGAGCGCTCCCGAAAACGTTCACGATTCCACCTTCCCGGCAATCGGGCGTGATTTGATCTTTAGGCCTTGAAGACGTCTTCAAGGGCGTAATGGCTGATGGTCTTCCGGTTTGCGATCAGTTCATCGGCGGTCGGCTCGCCCTTCATCGCGCGCGATATGGCGAGTTTGGTCGCCTCATAATTGGTCCGGTAGAGATCGCGCTTGTCGAGGTTCGAATCCTCGGCGCAGCGGGGATCGAGCCAGATCATGATGATCATGCAAAGTTCGTCCGCCTGCGCTTTCGCCAGAACGCCCTCGGACAGGCAGTCGACGATGGCGTCTCCGGTCGCGGCCTGAACGACGCCGCCGAGCAATTCGACATAATCTTCCGAGCCCACCGTCATCTTGGTGGTCATCATGGTCGCCGGGCGCACCATCTGATTGAGATCGCGGATGACGAACATGCGGGGATGACCGGCGGTCTGGCCCGCCATCGCCGCGAAGGCATGACCCACCGGCCCCTTGACGTCGCCGATCATCACCTCCGGCATGGCGTCTGTGAATTGCCCTTCGGCGGCGAGGACGGTCGCCTCGCCTGTGCGCAGCCAAATCTCGCTCATGTTCGTTCCCTCTCCTGAAGCTGGCGTCGCATAGCATCGCGGCGATCGAGGCGGAAGAGCCCGCCGCCCGTCAATTGACGCTTGCCAATTCAAGTCGCCGCGTCATCGATGGCGGCGGTCCATGGCTTAGGTCTTGCCACGCGAACTCCGCAATTCTGAATGAGCGCGAGTGAAACCAAGGGAGCAGCCAATGAAGCGCGAAGACCTTTCCGAAAAGATCCTCGACATCAAACGCGACCGGGGCTGGACGTGGAAATACATCGCAGGTGAAATCGGAGGGATGTCAGAAATTCTTGTCGTCGGCGCCTTGCTTGGCCAGATGAAACTCGTGAAGCCCCTGGCGCAAAAGGCCGCCCGGCTGTTCGGCCTTTCGGAGACCGAGGAGAAAATGCTGAACGAAATCCCGCACCGGGGCGCGCCAATGCCGCCGACCGACCCGCTGATCTACCGCTTCTATGAAATGGTGATGGTCAACGGCCCGGCCTTCAAGGCGTTGATCGAGGAGGAATTCGGCGACGGCATTATGTTCGCCATTGATTTCGACATCGAAATCGCGCGCGAGCCCAATCCGAAAGGAGACCGGGTGAAGCTCACGATGTTGGGTAAATTCCTTCCCTACAAATATTACGGCAACGAGCCGGACGTTCCCGCCTATGGGTTCAAGGAATGATCTGGGGCTCGCGCGCCCAAGATTCAGCGGCGCGTTGACAAGACTTCGTTGACAGGGCTTCGTTGACAGGGCTTGGACGGATTCCTATCGTGCCCGCGTCGAACCTGTCCTTCGCCAATACCGGACGCTGGTTCGGCGGACCACCGCCTATGAGGCCTTTCGCTGGCGATCATCGGACGACCCTGGGAGTTTCATCATGAGCGACGCCGTTTATAATCCCGCCGCCCGTCCGACGCCGATCCCCATCGGTCAAATTGCCCCGTGGCTGGCTTTCGGCGGCCTGCTGTCCGTTCTTTTGATGTATTTCGTGGGAGCCGAGCAAGGCGCGACAGCGCTGATCCCCGGCCATTATATCCACGAACTCGTCCACGACGGCCGCCACCTTCTCGATTTTCCCTGTCACTAGGTCTGAGCGCGTGGCGGGACGCCTGCTGTTCTACGGCATGATCGCGGGGCTCTTGGCTGGGCTCGCCGCGGCGGGATTTTTCTCCCTGGCGGCGGAGCCTTCCGTCGAGCGGGCGATTGCGTTCGAAAGCGCCCTCGCCGACTCGGCCGGCGAGGCGCCGGAGGCCGAGATCGTCAGCCGGCGAATGCAAAAAAGCGTCGGACTGATCATCGGGGCGAGCGCCTATGGGGCGGCGGCCGGCGGCTTCTTTGGTCTGGCGTTCGCCTTCGCCTACGGCCGCATCGCGCAAGACGATCCCCGCGCCGTTTCGGCCTTGCTTGCGGCTGCGGGATTCATTGCGATCGCGCTCGTTCCGGCGCTGAAATACCCCGCCAATCCGCCCGCGATCGGAGCGCCGGATTCGCTTGGCGAACGAACCGCGCTCTTTTTCGCGATGGTTTTGATTTCCGTTGTCTCGCTGATCGTCGCCGCCTCGCTCGGCGGCGCCCTCGGGGCCAAATTCGGAGCCTGGTGCGGCCGCGTGGCGCAGGCCGGCGTCTTTGTCGCCGCCGTGACGATCGCCGCACTGGCTCTTCCGGGATTCAACGAGATCCCCACCGGATTTCCGGCCGATCTCCTGTGGACGTTCCGGCTGGCCTCGCTCGGCGGACAAGCCGTCCTCTGGAGCGTTCTCGGACTTTCTTTCGGCGCGCTGGTCCACAATGATCGCTGTCGGGACGAAACTATGAGCCGCCGGTCGGGCCTCGCTTGAAACAGGCCGGAGCGTAGTCCGATTGGATTGAAGCCCTCCCGTCGACAGGGATATGCCCGCGCTTCTGACTTTGGAGCGCTTTCTGCTCGATCGCTGATTTCATGCGACCGGAAAGGGCTTAGGGCGAACCCGGCTTGAAAAAGGCGGCGGCGGCGCTCAGGGAGGCGTGTTTGCGGGCGCGCATGTCTTCAAGACGCCGAACTTCGGCCTGAAGCGCCGCGATCCGCTCGTCGAGTTCCTGGACGGAAAGGTCATCGAGCGTCTGCCCGATCTGATGCGGGGACGACGACGGCTTTCGCACCGGCGCTCCGAAAACGTCGTCGTCCTCAAGGGCCATGCGGGTCACCCTGTTCAGCAGCGAGACCAAGCGATCCTACACGCGGCGCCGGCCTATGGAAAAGCGTCATCTGAAATAAGCGCGCACGCATGGATCGCTCCTCCTGAAGCTCCGCGGCGGAAGGAGTCAGGACCGCTTGTTCAAGGCCTTGGCGACATCCTCGATGCGCAGCGCCGCCTCCTCAAGGGTCAGGGCAAGACGTCCGGTCCATTCGTCCTGGCGGTTCGCCGGCCTCGCTTCGGCGGCCCGGCGCGCTGACAGTTCCGCCTCCAGAACGCCAAGACGCCGCTTAATTTCCGTCATCTCGTCGGCAAGGGTGATCGCCGCCATCACGGTAAGCCGCTGGTCGCCAATCTCGCCGAACCGCTCGCGCATCCCCTGAATCCTGGCGTCGACGATTTGGGTGAGTTCGCCAAGCCGTTCCTCCTCGCCCTCATCGCAGGCGACCCGGTATTCCCGTCCGGCGATCGTCACTTTAACCTGAGCCATCGACTCCCCGCAGTCTGGTTCGTGATGATTGCGATCCTGCGACCAGCCGGGGGCTCTTTGAGGAGCCGACGCCTAGAGCAGATCCGATCGGATTGAATCAATCCAATCGACAAGACTATGCTCAAGCCTTTGACTCTGGAGCGATTTCTGAGCGATCGCATGACTTCATGCGATCGGAAAGCGCTCTAGCCGTCTCGGGCCCCCGTTCCGGCCAGGATCGCGTTGATCGACGCGCCCGCCGCCTTCAGTCTGCGGGCGACTTCCTCGGAGGCGAATTCCAGTTTCTTCGACCTCGCGAGCGCGCCATCGAGTTCCGACTGGAGCGTCGAGCGGTCGTCGCGCATCGCAGCTAATTCTTCCTTAAGCTTTCCGAAAAGAACATCGTCCTCGCTGCGGCTCCCCGCCGCGGCGTCAAGCTGGTCCAGCGCAGCCGCAAGCCGGATGAGCGCTGCTTTGATCGATTCAGGAGTGTTCATCTCGGCTTCAATGCCCCGGCTGACAAAATCTATCCGGCGGTGGATGAATTCGTCAACGCGCGGCGGAGACGAAAATAAAACGGCTGTCCCCGCCTCCCCGAACTGGCGCACCCGCGCCTGAACAGAATAATAGAAGGATCAGGCTTGCAAGGGACGAACGGATTTCAACGAACGGGATCCCGATTTAACTCTACCACAGTTTATGCTAAGCAATCGCTGTTCATTCCGGGCCGTGGCCCATCACTTTGAAGTCTTCTTATTTTCAATGCGGCTATGCCTTCCCAACAGCCGCCCAAACAGCCACGCCGCCGATATTGCGCTGCAGCAAAAGTTGACGATTTCGGGAACACAAGTCATAAGGCCCGCTCGTTGGGCGGTCCCCTTAGCAATCGGCTGAGTCGATCTCAACCGCCGGAAAACAAGGAGCGCCGAGGATGGCGGTTAGAGTCGCTATCAATGGATTTGGCCGTATCGGCCGCAACGTCTTGCGGGCCATCGCAGAATCCGGACGTAAAGACATCGAAGTCGTCGCGATCAACGACCTTGGTCCGGTTGAGACGAACGCCCACCTGTTGCGCTTCGATTCGGTCCACGGACGTTTTCCGGGAACCGTGACCGTCACGGACGATTCGCTCGATATCGGCGGCGGGCCCATCACGGTCACCGCCGTGCGCGATCCCCATGAACTGCCGCACAAGGATCTTGGCGTCGACGTTGCCCTGGAATGCACCGGGATTTTTACCTCGCGCGAAAAAGCGGCGGCGCATCTGAAGGCCGGCGCGAAGCGGGTGCTGATCTCCGCTCCTGGCGACACGGCCGATCTGACGGTCGTGTTCGGCGTCAATCATGACAAACTGACGAAGGATCACCTCGTCGTCTCCAACGCCTCCTGCACCACCAATTGCCTCGCGCCCATCGCCAAGATCCTGAACGACGCGATCGGGATCGAAAAAGGCTTCATGACGACAATTCACTCCTATACCGGGGATCAGCCTACTCTCGACACGATGCACAAGGATCTGTACCGCGCGAGAGCGGCTTCTCTTTCCATGATCCCGACATCGACCGGGGCGGCCAAAGCCGTCGGCCTTGTTCTTCCCGAACTCAACGGCAAGCTCGACGGCGCGGCCATAAGGGTGCCGACGCCGAACGTCTCCGTCATCGATTTCAAGTTCGTCGCCGCGCGGCCGACTTCCGCCGAGGAGATCGTCGCCGCGGTGAAACGGGCGGCGGAACAGCAGCTCAAGGGTATTTTGACCTTCACCGACCGGCCCAATGTCTCGGCCGATTTCAACCATGATTCGCATTCCTCGATTTTCCACGTCGACCAGACGCGGGTGCTCGAGGGAACCTTCGTGCGGGTCGTCGCCTGGTACGACAATGAATGGGGCTATTCGAGCCGAATGGCCGACACCGCCGTCGCAATAGGGAAGCTCATATGACGAAATCCGGTCCGACGTCCCCGTTTCCAACCCTCGACGACGCGGACATGGCCGGCAAAAGGGTCCTCGTCCGGGTCGATCTGAACGTGCCCGTCGAGAATGGCGTCGTCACCGACGCAACCCGGATCGACCGGATCCTTCCGAATATCCGCGAGATCTGCGCCAAGGGGGGAAAGGTCATTTTGCTCTCGCACCTTGGCCGCCCCAAAGACGCCCCCGATCCCAAGAATTCCTTGAAGACAGTCGCAGTCGAACTGGAGCGCCAACTCGGATCGATGGTCAATTTCGCCTCCGATTGCATCGGCCCCGTCGCAAAGAGCGCGGCGGCGGCGCTTCACAACGGCGAAATCCTGCTTTTGGAAAACACCCGGTTTCACGCCGGGGAGACGAAAAACGACCCCGAGTTCGTGAACGCCCTCGCCGAACTTGGCGATCTCTACGTCAACGACGCTTTCTCCACCTCTCACCGCGCGCACGCCTCGACCGAGGGCATCGCCCACAAGCTGCCGGCTTACGCCGGACGTACGATGCAGCTTGAGCTTGAAATGCTGACGAGCATGCTGGCGCATCCGGAACGGCCTCTGGCGGCGATCGTCGGCGGCGCGAAAGTCTCGACGAAACTCGAACTTCTCGGCAATCTGATGCGCCGGGTCGAATTCCTGTTCATCGGCGGCGGAATGGCGAACACGTTTCTCGCCGCCAGCGGCAAGGCGGTCGGCAAGTCGCTGTGCGAGATGCAGCTCGCGGATGTCGCGCGCAAGATCATGGCCGACGCCGACGCCGCCCATTGCCAGCTCATGCTTCCGATCGACGCCGTCGTCGCGGCGAAGCTTGAACACAACGCCGTCTCCCGCGCCGTCGACATCGACGACATCGGGGAAAACGACATGATCCTCGATATCGGCCCGCGCACGATCTCCAAGGTGGTCGGGATGCTCGCCTCGGCCCGCACCCTCGTCTGGAACGGTCCCGTCGGCGCGTTCGAGACGCCGCCTTTCAACATCGGCACCCAGACCATCGCCAAGGTCGCGGCTCAATTGACGAAAGTTGACGCCCTCGAGACCATCGCCGGGGGCGGCGACACCATCGCGGCGCTCAACCAGGCGCATGCCTATGACGATTTCACCTATGTCTCGACCGCAGGCGGCGCCTTTCTCGAATGGCTCGAAGGAAAGACTTTGCCCGGCGTCGAGGCCCTGCGGGGAGCGAAGCCGTAGGTTTCCGGGACTGTTCAGGTGGTCGGACCGCAAAAATACTCAAGCTGCGTCTTGGCCTTGGCCACAATCCGACCGCAGAGTAAATGCATAATGGCCGGGATTTGATAATCCTTTCCAGAGCCGTGCGGCCGTTCCAGCGGGGCGGGCACGGGACTTGTGGTTAATTCGCCGTCAACTTTTGAGCGTATAGCATTCCCCAGCGAGAATGCTGACCATCGCGTCCGGGAGAAGCGCATGAACGAGCCGACCATAGCGTCCCTGGCGGCCCAAAAGCCCGTCTCGGCGAGGATGCTGACCGTCTTTCGGATCGCGGCCGTCAGCGCTCTCGCATTGCAAGGCGCCGGGTGCTCGTCGCTCGACTCGCTGAACCCGATGAATCTCTTCAGCGGTGACAAGTACAAGCCCGAGGTGGTGCCCGAGGTTCCGGCGGACGATATCTACAACCAGGGTCTCGCCCGGCTGCAGAAGAAAGACTATTCCTCCGCCAGCAAGAAATTCGGCGAACTCGACAAGCAATATCCTTATTCGCAATGGCAGAAAAAGGGTCTCTTGATGACCACCTTCAGCCAGTACGAGGCGGGCAGCTATGACGATGCGATCGCCTCGGCCCAGCGTTACATTTCGCTGTATCCGACCTCGCCCGACGTGCCCTACGCGACCTATCTCGCGGCGATGTCTTATTACAACCAGATCCCGGAGATCAGCCGGGATCAGGAACGCGCGGCGAAAGCTGCGGTGCTGTTTGGTCAGATCATCGAGAAATATCCGAAGTCGGAATATACTGAGGATTCGCGCTACAAGCTTCAGGTCGTCCGCGATCAGCTCGCCGGCAAGGAAATGCTGGTCGGACGCTATTATCTGAACCAGCGCAATTTCCCGGCCGCGATCAACCGCTTCCGGGAGGTTCTGGCGAAATATCAGACCACCCGCCACGCCGAAGAAGCCTTGATGCGGCTGACCGAGGCTTACCTCGCGCTCGGCATTCCCAACGAGGCGCAGACCGCCGCCGCCGTTCTCGGGCATAATTTCCCCGATTCGATCTGGTACAAGGACGCTTACGCGCTCTTGCAGACCGATGGGCTTCAGCCCCACGAAGATCAGGGGTCGTGGATCTCGAAGTCCTTCCATAAACTGGGACTTGGCTAAAAACCGAGACCTTGGCTAAAATCCGGAAACTTGGCTGGAAGCGCCGGTTCACGGCGCATCGGGGAAGACTTATCGACCCGGGGAAGACTTCGACCCCATGCTCGTGCAGCTCTCCATCCGCGACATCGTCCTGATCGATAAACTCGATCTCAGCCTTGACCTCGGCCTGACCGTTCTGACCGGCGAGACGGGCGCAGGAAAATCCATATTGCTCGACGCCTTCGCCCTGACGCTTGGCGCGCGCGGCGACGGCTCCCTTGTCCGGCATGGCGCGCCGCACGGCGAAGTCACGGCGGTGTTCGAACTCGCCGCGGACCATCCGGCGCTTGCCGCGGCGAAGGCTCAGGACATCGACGCCGCCGACGGGCTGATCCTGCGCCGGGTGCAATTGCCCGACGGCCGCACCCGCGCGTTCGTGAACGATCAGCGGGTCACGTCGCAGACGTTGCGCGCGATCACCCGCGAGCTCGTGGAAATTCACGGGCAGCACGACGACCGCGCGCTCGTCAACGAGGCGATGCACCGCCAGCTCATCGACGCCTATGGCGCTCTGTCGCCGGACGTGGCGCAGGTCCGCGCCGCTCACGCGCGGTTGCGCGGCCTTCACGTCGAAATTCGCGGCGAGGAAGCGAGGCTCGAGAAGGCGCGGGCCGAGGGCGACTTTCTCCGTCACGCCTTCGCTGAACTGACGAGCCTCGCGCCCGAGGCTGGCGAGGAAGAGGCGCTCGCCGCGCGCCGGACCGGTATGATGCAGGCCGAAAAGGTCGCAGGCGACCTGCGCGACGCATTTGAGGCGGTCGCGGGCGACGGCTCGCCGCTTGCGGATCTCTCCGCCGTTCTGCGCCGCCTGGAGCGCCGCCAGGCCCAGGCGCCCGAGTTGATCGCCCCCGCGACGAAGGCGCTCGACGACGCCCTGACCGCGCTCGACCTCGCCGGACAGGCGCTCGAACAGGCGCTGCGCGACGCGGCGTTCGACCCGCGCGAACTGGAGCTTGTCGAGGAGCGGCTCTTCGCCCTGCGCGGGGCGGCGCGCAAATATTCAGTGCCCGCGGACGCGCTGTCGCAACAGGCCGAGGCTTTCGCCGCCGCTCTCGCGGATCTCGACGCGGGCGAGGCCAAATTGAAACGCCTGCGGCTTGAGGCCGAGGCCGCCGAAGCCGATTATTCAGCCAAGGCGGCGAGTTTGTCGATTGCGCGGAAAGCCGCCGCCGCCGGGCTCGACGCCGCCGTGACCGCCGAACTTGCGCCCCTGAAGCTCGAAGGGGCCAAATTCACCACCCATATCGGGACCGAGGCGGCGGGCCCCGACGGAGTCGATCGGGTCGAATTCTGGGTGCAGACCAATCCGGGGACAAGGCCCGGCCCGTTAATGAAAATCGCGTCGGGCGGCGAACTCGCCCGCTTCATGCTGGCCCTCAAGGTGGCGCTCGCGGATCGCGGGTCGGCGCCGACGCTCGTCTTCGACGAGATCGACACCGGCGCCGGCGGCGCGGTGGCGGACGCGATCGGCCAGCGCCTCGCCCGGCTCGCCGCGCGCGTGCAGGTGCTCTCGGTCACCCATGCGCCGCAGGTCGCGGCCAGGGCGAGCGCGCATTTCCGCATCGTCAAGGTTTCGGCCAAGGATATGAACAAGAGTTCCGCTGGAAAAGAACGGACCGTGGCGACGCGGGTGCACAGCCTCGACGACAGCGCGCGGCGCGAGGAAATCGCGCGCATGCTGGCGGGCGCCACCATCACCGACGAGGCGCGGGCGGCGGCGAAGCGGCTGTTGGAGGGCGAGAGGTGATTGCGCGGGCTGCTGGAGGCCTGCGATTTCGAGGGGCCGACGAGCGAGTTCGCGCGAGGTGCGTTTCAAAACCTCGCTGGAGGCCGCCATCAGCCGTTGACGATCTTTCTTGGAAGATTGATCGGATTAACAATTCTGCTCTTTTCGATTTCCATGATTTCCACCGCCGGACACGCTGGTCGCATTCTTTGAATGGTTTCGTTTCGATCAGCTCTTCTTTCTCTACGCGGGATGATGTTGGCGCTCGGCCTCTACCTTACCTATAAGACCCTCGACCTATAAGACCCTTGTCGCGCGGCGGCTGTGACTTCGCTGCGTCGTGACATGGAAGAGCGCCCTGGCGATCGAGAAGTTCATGCTGACTTTCGCTTTATGAAAAAACCGGCTCCGCTCGAACGGCTCGACGAAACGCAGGCCCGCGCCGAGCACGCGCGCCTCAGCGAAGAGATCGCCGGCCACGACAGGCGCTATTATTCCGAAGATGCGCCGGTCATCTCGGACGCGGCCTATGATGAGCTGCGCCGGCGCCTCGAGGCGCTCGAGGCCGCCTTCCCCCCCCTTGCGACGCCCGGCTCCCTGACTAGAAAAGTCGGCGCCGCCCCTTCGGAAAAATTCGCCAAGGTCCGCCATGCGGTCCCCATGCTGTCGCTGGGAAATATCTTCAGCGACGACGAGGTCGCCGACTTCGTGGCGCGCGTGCGCCGGTTTCTCGGGCTCGGCCCGGACGATCAGCTCCCCGTCACCGCGGAGCCGAAAATCGACGGCCTGTCCTGCTCGCTGCGGTTCGAGCGAGGCCGGTTCGTTCAGGCCGCGACGCGCGGCGACGGCTTCGAGGGCGAGGACGTCACCGCCAATGTGCGGACCATGGACGAAATTCCAGAAATTTTGAAAGGCGCTCCGCCGGACATCCTCGAAGTGCGCGGCGAGGTCTACATGACCCATGCCGATTTCGCCGCCCTGAACGCGGCGCAGGCGGCAGCGGGCAAGACGGCGTTCGCCAATCCGCGCAACGCCGCGGCCGGCTCGCTGCGCCAGCTCGATCCGGCGATCACCGCGCGGCGCCCGCTGCATTTCTTCGCCTACGCCTGGGGCGAAATCAGCGCCCTGCCCGCTGACACCCAAACCGGCATGATCGCGGCGTTCAAACGCTACGGCCTTCCGGTCAATCCGCTCACGGCGCTTTGCCATTCGGCGGACGAAATGCTCGCACATTACCGATCAATCGAATCCATGCGGGCCTCGCTGGGCTACGATATCGACGGAGTCGTGTACAAGGTGGACAGCCTTGCCCTGCAGCACAGGCTCGGCTTCGTCTCGCGCTCGCCGCGCTGGGCGAGCGCGCACAAGTTTCCGGCCGAACAGGCGACGACGGTGCTGCGCGACATCGAGATCCAGGTCGGCCGCACCGGCGCGCTGACCCCTGTCGCGCGGCTCGATCCGGTGACGGTCGGCGGCGTCGTCGTCGCCAATGCGACGCTCCACAACGAAGACGAGATCGCGCGCAAGGATATCCGCATCGGCGATACGGTGAAGATCCAGCGCGCCGGCGACGTCATCCCGCAGGTCTTGGGTCCGGTGCTCGACAAGCGGCCCGCAGGCGCGAAGCCCTATGTCTTTCCGCAGGTCTGCCCGGTTTGCGGCTCGGCGGCGATCCGCGAAATCGACGAAAAAACAGGAACCGCCGACGTCGTGCGCCGCTGCACCGGGGGCCTCGTCTGCCCGGCGCAGGCGATCGAGCGCCTGAAACATTTCTGCTCGCGCAACGCCCTCGACATCGAAGGTCTGGGCGACCGGCAGATCGAGCAATTCTACCGCGAGGGGCTGATCAAAACGCCGGCCGACATCTTCACCCTCGCGGCGCGCGACGCGGCGTCCCCGTCGAGGCTGAAGGATCGCGATGGTTATGGCGAGACCTCCGTCGCCAATCTCTTCGCGGCGATCGAGGCGCGGCGCGCGCCGCCCTTGAACCGCTTCATCTTCGCGCTCGGGATCCGCCACGTCGGAGAGACCAATGCGCGCCGCCTCGCCCGCCATTTCGAAACCTTCGAGGCGTTGCGCGCAGCGGGGAGAACCGCGGGCGAATGGTCGGACGCCCGCGCCGAAATCAACAACATCGAGGGCCTCGGCGAAGTCGTCGCGGAAGCTGTCGCGGATTTTTTCGCCGAGGCGCACAACGAAGAGGTTCTCGACGCTCTCCTTGACCATGTCGCGCCGCAGCCGATGGAAGCCGTCGTATCCTCAAGCCCCTTTTCCGGGAAGACCATTGTCTTCACCGGCTCGCTGGAGCGCATGACCCGGGACGAAGCCAAGGCTCTCGCCGAGCGGCTCGGCGCGAAAGTCGCCGCTTCCGTCTCGAAAAAGACGGACCTCGTCGTCGCCGGGCCGGGCGCCGGATCCAAACTCGCAAAGGCGGCCGAACTCGGCGTCAAGACGATCAGCGAAGAGGAGTGGGTGAAGCAATCGGCGCCGTTTCACTTCACTTAAGCAACGATCCGGCGCGAATGTCATTCGCCTTGATTGTGATTCGCCGCACTGCAGACCTCGCCAAATAAGTCAAACTCAAATGAAGGTGTCGAGAGACCCGGTCGAGCCCAAGACTAGGGAGGACCGACGTAGGTCAAACGCCAAACATCCTATTTTAAATAGATAAAGCTGCACGCATCAGCGCGCAGGAGGGTAACGCCATGGATATCTGGGATTTTCTAAAAGACGAAAGCAACAGAACTGTCATTGATTGGGTTTGCACGGATATCGGCCATCTGATTGAGTGGCTCGCAGCCGGAGTCTGTATTGTGCTTGCGTTTCTGATCAAGGCAATTGCTTACGCCGTTTGGCAGGTTTTAACTTCGATCGTCAAAGGGCTGTATACGGTTCTTACCGATACAACCGCGGGTATTTTCAAAGTGTTTTCGCGTTCGCGGGCGACAGGATCGCTTTAAGAAAGCTGTGGCGAAGCGCCTAAAAATCGCTCGCTTTACCTCCGGCCCAACCTAATTTGCGTCGCGCCGTTGCCGACCTTAAACCACAGACGACCTGAAACGACCCCCGCCCCTACGACAGGCACGATGGCCGACGATCAGGTTCATCAGGCGGGCCTTGGCTTCAGGCTGTATGTCTTCATCCGCCTGAAGTTTGGGCCTCAATCTATTTCTTTTTTGTTTCGGTCAGCCTGACCACGGGCGGCGCGGCTGCCGTCACCTTCGGTTTCTCTTTTTTCGGCTTCTTGGCTTCCCGATTGCTGCGAACCTGGCCTTTGGCCATGACGTCTCTCCTCTGGCGAAACCCTGTCGCTTGAGGCGACGCGTCCGGGCTCTACCGGTGACTGCCGCCAGAACATGCAACAAGGAGAATTGTCGAGCATCTTGAGCTTTGCTTCCGGCGCGTCTGCTCCGAAAACCAGCACGTGGACGCCGGAGGATAAGCGCTTTGCCGGCGCAAGCAAGCGGCAAGCGGCGACGCCGTTCTTTTCGCGCTCGAACGACTTTGCGCTTGCAGGCCGCGCCTCGAGCGGTAAGGATGCGGCTCTGTGAACTGGTATATTAAATGCTTCCAAATCGCTTATCGTTCAGCCTCGGTGAGGGCCGGACGATCTGATTGCATCTCATCACTCTGATTGCATCTAATCACAAAGGAGCACCCGCGGTTGCGAGACGAAATGTGCTTCGATGAAATGACATTGGCGGACGGCGAGGTCCGGCGGGTTTACAGCAAGATCGCCCGCTGGCTCGCCAATACGCCGGCGGACAGGCTTTCGTCTCGCCGCGCCCAGGCCGAACTCTTGTTCCGGCGGATCGGAATCACCTTCGCCGTCTATGGCGAAAATGATTCCCAAGAGAGGCTGATTCCGTTCGACATCATCCCGCGGGTCATGCTGCGATCAGAATGGGCGGCGCTCGAAGCGGGCCTCGTCCAGCGGGTGAAGGCGCTCAACCTGTTTCTCGGCGACGTCTATTCCGGACAGGAAATCCTGAAAACCGGGCGGGTGCCGTCGGATCTGGTTTTGCAAAACCCTCAATTCCGAAAGGAAATGATGGGGCGGCGCGTCCCGCATGACATCTACGTGCATATCGGCGGCATCGATGTGGTGCGCACCGGCGAAAGCGATTTTTACGTTCTGGAAGACAATGTCCGCACGCCGTCGGGCGTCTCCTACATGCTTGAAAACCGCGAAGTGATGATGCGGCTGCTGCCGGATCTGTTCGCCGAGCATCGCGTCGCTCCGGTCGAGAATTATCCCGACCTGCTGCTGGCCTCCCTCCGTTCGGTCGCGCCTCTGTCCACACGCGGCGAGCCGACGATCGCCGTGTTGACGCCGGGACGATTCAATTCAGCCTATTACGAACATTCTTTCCTCGCCGACAAACTCGGCGTCGAGCTCGTCGAGGGCCGCGATCTCCATGTCGACGACGACTGCGTCTATATGCTCACGACGCAGGGTCCAAAGCGGGTCGATGTGATCTACCGCCGCATCGACGACGATTTTATCGACCCCGAAGTGTTCCGCCCGGATTCGATTCTCGGGGTCCCCGGCCTGATGCGAGCCTATCTCGCTGGCAACGTCACGCTGGCCAACGCCGTCGGCGCCGGCGTCGCCGACGACAAGGCGATTTACACCTACATGCCCGAGATCATCGATTTCTACCTCGGCGAAAAAGCGATCCTGAACAACGTTCCGACGTGGCGCTGCCGCGAAGCCGACGCTCTCAAATACGTGCTGGAGCATCTGTCCGAACTCGTCGTCAAGGAGGTCAATGGATCCGGCGGCTATGGCATGCTGGTCGGACCGCACGCCTCCAAAGCGGAAATCGAATTGTTCGCCGCCAAGATTGCCAAGGATCCCGATAATTTCATCGCTCAGCCCACCCTCGCCCTCTCAACCAGCCCGACGTTCTTTCCCTCGGGGGTCGCGCCGCGGCATGTCGACCTCCGCCCCTTCATCCTGACCGGAAAGAACGATATCCGAGTCGTGCCGGGGGGATTGACCCGGGTCGCCCTCAAGGAAAAGTCCCTGGTGGTCAACTCGAGCCAGGGCGGCGGAACGAAAGACACCTGGGTCGTCGACGACAAGATTTTCGAGGACGCCCGTCAGACTCAAGGCTCGATGCAAGATCAAAGCGCGGTCGCATGATCGCCGGCATCGGGCCGGCGCCCGCAAACGCCGCGACGCTTCGCCCTGAACGTCCCCGGAGACCAGACCTTCGGCCTTGAACCAACCCGCGGCCGGGCTTTTCCGGCCAGATCCATTCGCAACAGAGGCGTTCAATGCTTTCCCGCACGGCTGACAGTTTGTTCTGGATCGCGCGTTACGTCGAGCGCGCCGATTTTCTCGCCCGGATCGTCGAAGCGACGCAACGCCTCGCGACGCTTCCCGCGAGTTATTCGGGAATGGGCACGGAATGGGAAAGCGCGCTCGAATCCTCTGGCGCGGCCGAGGGGTTCCGCGCCACGCACAAATCCGTCGACGAAGCGAGCGTTGTCGAATACCTCACCTTCGCGGCCGACAATCCCACCTCGATCAGGAACTGCATCGAATTCGCGCGGACCAATGCGCGAGCCGTGCGCACGGCCCTCACCGTCGAGGTCTGGGAGGCGATCAACGGCGCCTGGATCGAACTCGACCGTTTCGCCTCGCGCAACGCCGGGCGGGCGCGCTATGATCGCGAGGATCTGTCGCAGTTCCTGGAATTCGTGAAGAAAACCTCGCTCGACTACGATGGTTCGGTCTATCGCACCATGCTGCGCAACGACGCCTATTGGTTTTCGCGCCTCGGCCTCTTCATCGAGAGAGCCGATAACACGGCGCGCATCCTCGACGTGAAATATCATGTTCTCCTGCCGGAAGACGAAGCGGTCGGCGGCTCGCTCGACTATTTCCAGTGGACGGCGATCCTGCGCGCGGTGTCGGCGCTGACCGCCTACCATTGGGTCTATCGGGAGAACGTCAAACCCTGGCTGATCGCCGATCTCTTGATCCTCAAGATCGAAATGCCGCGCTCGCTGATCGCCTGCTACGACAACATCGTCTATTTTCTTGACGCGATCGGGCGGGAATACGGCCATGTGGGCGCGTCGCAAAAGCACGCGCACAGCGTGCTCTCGCGGTTGTCCCATTCCACAACCAAAGAAATTTTCTCCACCGGCCTGCACGAATTCATCACCGATTTCGTCGAGAACAACGACCGGCTTGGAAAGAACATCAATCAGCAATATCTGGTCTATTGAGGCCTTGCCGGGATAAACACGGATTGATCGAAATGATCTCGAAATAGCCCGGCCTGCCGAAGCCCGCGCCGCAAAATTGGGGCCTTCGTCGTCCTGGCTTGAAACTCTCGCCCGCAAGGAACTCTCGAAGAAGCCGAGAAATTGGACCCCGCTCCCTGCCCATCATACGATGGACGCATTCGCCAGATGATTGGCCTGCGGAGTGTGGAATGGTCCGAACTGATGCGCCTTTGCTGTTGTTTCTGATCCTGACAGCGTCGGCGGTCCTGCCGTCTAGCGCCATCGGCGCCCCGGACAGGCCCCCGCCCTGCGCAGACATGACCGATTCGGGGAAAAACTGTTCGTGCGATCTTCGCTCGCTGCGCCCGCTGCAAGGCGCGATCGGCCTGTACGAAGTCGCGCACAAGGAGAAAAGGATCAGCGAGGATCCCTCGAAGGCCGAGGACAAGCTGAAGAAAGATCCGATCAAGGTCGTTCGCGGTCCAAACGGCGATCTGTTCATCGTTGACCATCACCATGGCGCATTGGCCTGGCTCGATGCGGGGTTCGCCAGCAGCATCTGCATCATCCAGCATCCGGAATTGTCCACGGATCCGGCGCTTTTCTGGGACCAGCTCGCCGAAAAGAAACTGGATCACCTCGAAGACAAGAACGGCGTTGCGATCCCGCACGAAAAACTGCCGCGGACACTTTTCGAATTGCGGTCAGAAGACGACCCTTACCGCTCGCTTGCGGGTCTGATGCGAAAGGACGACGGGTTTTGCCGGGATTCAAGCACCCCGAATTCGCCGAATTTCGTTGGGCGGATTTCATGAGGGAGAGGCCCGAGCTTCCCGCCAGGGAGGTAGCCGCCTCGCCCAAGGACATGCTTCCAAAGGCTCTCATACTCGCCCGGAGTCCTGCGGCGAAAGACGCCGATCTTCCGGGATATAACGGCTGCGACGGCGCGTCGCATTGTGCGAAATGCCCGGGCTCCGGAGACGAATGAGGCGCGAGGCGCCGACAGGCGAGGCCTTCGCACGCCTCGCCGGCGACGCGTCCCGGCGACAGTGCTTGACCTTATCGATATTATCGCCCGAAATGGCGCGCTGTTCCTCAACGCTTGAGCATAGTCCTTTTGGCTCTGGAGCTATTTCTCGATCGCATGACTTCATGCGGTCGGAAAGCGCTCCAGATCCGATTTCGCCGGGAGAGCCGCGCGGTTTGCCACCCAAGGTCATCGTCTGCGCCATCGCCTGGATCCTCGCCGCTGCGGCCTTTGGCGCCTCAGCGGAGCGCGCCCATGCGGCCGAAGCCTCCAACGGCGAGGCTCCGATTCCGGCGGCGACGCTCGCCCTGATGGCCGCCCGCGAAACGACTCCGGCGGCGCCGGTTCTGATCCGGTCATACAAAAAAGAAGCGGAGATGGAGGTCTGGAAGCTCTCCCGTAACGGCTGGTACGTGCTGTTGAAGACCTTTCCGATCTGCCGCTGGTCGGGACAGCTCGGGCCGAAAATCTCGCAGGGCGACCGGCAGACCCCCGAGGGCTTCTATTCCGTTGGCCCGAAGCAGATGAATCCGAACTCCCACTATTATTTGTCCTTCGACACCGGCTACCCCAACGCCTACGACCGGGCCCACGGCGGTTCGGGCTCGTACCTCATGGTGCACGGGACATGTTCGTCGGCCGGCTGCTATGCGATGACCGACAGGGGAGTCGGCGAAATCTACGCCATCGTCCGGGACGCCTTGCGGGGCGGACAGGCGGCTTTCCAGTTTCAGGCGTTTCCGTTCCGCATGAGCGCGCAGAACATCGCCAGGCGCCGCTCCGACCCGAATATCGAATTCTGGCACCAGCTCAAGGAAGGTTCGGACCGTTTCGAGGCGACCGGGGAAGAAGCGTCCGTCGCGGTCGCCGCGGGCCGTTACGTGTTCGGCCCATCGAAGGATCCCGCGCGGGAAGCCTTGGCGAAGGCGCGTCTTGTCAGGGAGGCCGCGACCGTCCGCGCCCTCATCGCCGAGGGCAGTCCCGCGATCAAGACCACATATTCGGACGGCGGTCAGCATCCGGCCTTCGCCGCTCTCGCGCGCCAGGGCGCAAATCTTGGCGAGATCAGCCGGCCCGAGGCTCTCGCCTACGCGGGGATCGAAGAGGTCGTCACCCCGCCAAAGCCAAAGTGGCGGCCCTGTCTTGGACAAGGCGCTTGCGCGCCCCTCGCCCTCAGGCTTCCGGTTGCGGCGGACGCCAATCCCGCGCTCGCCAACGTCGAACCGGCGGCGCTGGCGCGATCGCCGCTCGGGTACAAGGTCGAATTGCTCGGACCGTCGCGTTCGCTGATCGGCGGGTCGCAGCCGATCCTCTCCGCCAATCTGACTGATTAGAGCATATTCCGACCGGATTGAATCAATCCAATCGACAAGAATATGCTCAAGCTTTTGACTCTGGAGCGATTTCTGATCGATCGCATGACTTCATGCGATCGGAAAGCGCTCTAGACGGGCAGGCCGCGTTTAGGTCAGATCGATCGTCTCTTCGACGACATGATGAAGCGGCGTATTCTCAGCGGTAAGCGTCATGCGCAATTTCAACTCGTTGCTTTCGAGCTTGCCTTCGCGGACGATGCGCTCGATCTCCCTTTGCGACGTGACGCCGACCACTTTAAGAAACTTGCGCACCGCAATATTGAATGCATCCTCATCCATCGAAGCTCTCCCTCTTCGCGGGCCGACTCGCGGCGCGCCCTTCATCGATATGGGTTTTATCCGGCCGGTTTTCAGCACCGACACATGAGAAGGGTCGCCCACCCTTCAAGATCGATTCGCTCCCTCAGGACGACGCCCTGAACGCCATAGGCCGCGACGACGCCGGCGACGTCGGGACCGATCAGACCGGAAAGCACGATATCGGCGCCGGGTTTCGACAATCGCGAAACGGCCGGCGCAAGGCCACGGAGCGGACGCGCCAGAATATTGGCGAACACCAGATCGTAAGGCGCGCCGCCGCGAAGTTCATTGTGATCGGCGCCGCGCGATTGTACCGGGCGCACGAAGCCTGCAACGCCGTTGAGCTTCGCATTCACGGCGGCGGCGGCGACCGAAATCGGATCGATATCGCCAGCGTGAATCCGCCGCCTGAACAGGCGCGCCGCCGCGATCGCGAGGACCCCGGACCCTGTCCCGATATCGAGGATGGCGTTTGGTCGACGACGCCGGGCGACGCGGTCGAGCATGAGAAGGCAGCCGCGCGTCGTGCCATGATGCCCGGTGCCGAAGGCGAGCGCGGCGTCGATTTCGATGGCGATTTCGTTGACCCGCGCGAGCCCCCGCGCATGCGAACCATGAACAACAAAACGCCCGGCCCGCACAGGTTGCAGGCCTTCCAGGGACGAAGCCACCCAATCGCGCTGATGAATCCGCCCGAAGCTCGCCGCGGCCGCAGCGTCAGCGCCCGCGACAGCCGCGATCAGAGCGCGGACATTGGCTTCGTCCGGCGCCGGGCCGAAATAGACCTCGACGACCCAGGGGCCCGTCTTCCAGTCCCTGGAGCTCGGCGCCTCCTCGAAAGCGGCGGCGGCGGTGTCGGCCGGATCGAACGTCTCGACGACGATATCGGCGATATTACGGGCAGTCGCCTCGTCGCACACAAGGCGCATGACATGAGCGGCGTTGTTTGGCGGCAGACCTTCGAGCATGGCGGCGGTTAGCATGAGCGCGCGCAAACGGCAATTCATCGACGCGCGACGCTTGCGAGCCCGCGCCTCAAAGGCATTCCGCCGCGCATAAAATGCGCCTATGTTCACGCTTATGGACGCTTACGTATTTTCCGGTCGGTTTGCCCTCCGTGCGGCGGCGTTGCTGCTCGCCTCTTCCGCTTGCGCGGCCGAACCGGCCTCGCCGCCGAAGCCGGAGGCTCCGCCTCCCTCGATGCAGGCGTTCGGGGCCGCGAACGCCAACTGCCTGGAGTGGACGAATTCCTGTCTCGTCTGCGTGAGGCTCGCCCCTCCCGGGGACGCCGGGACGGCGGAAGGCGCCGAGACCACGGAAGGCGCCAAGACCCGGATAGGCGGCGAAGCGCCGGACCAGGGCGTCGCCTGCTCGACGCCGGGAATCGCCTGCCAGCCGAAAGAGATCAGCTGCGTCGCCATGCGGTGACCTCGTCTTGACTTCAGGGGTGGCGGCCCAATTTTAGGCGTAGGGCGCGTCTTCGGTCAGGCTTACGGATGCGCCGCGGCGGCTTCGCCGGGCTCGATGGGAGGAATGTGCATGCGGAATTTGAAGGCTCTCGCCACAGCGGCGGCGATGGTGACGCTGATAGCGGCAAAACCTGCGTCCGCCGGCGACCCGGAGGCCCCCGTACAGGCCGTCGACGCCATGAACAAGCTTTTTGGCGCGCATCCCGGATTTCGCGCCAATCACGCGAAGGGCGTCGTGGCGGAAGGAAGCTTCAAGGCCTCGCCGGAAGCGGCGGCGTTGAGCAAGGCCGCCATTTTCAGCGGCGCCGAGATCCCTGTCATTGTGCGTTTTTCGGACGCCACCGGCGTGCCGAATATTCCGGACGGGTCGGCCAACGCCAATCCGCATGGCGTTGCGATCAAATACCGCCTTCCGGGCGGCGACGAGACAGACATGGTGATCAACTCGCTGAAGTTCTTCCCCGTCGCCAATGTTGAGGATTTCCGCGATCTGCTGGTCGCCCTCGGCGACAGCCCGCCCGGCGCGCCAAAGCCGACCAAATTCGAGCAATTCGCCGTCGCCCATCCAAGCGTAGCCGCCGCGGGGGCCACCGCGAAGACTCCGGCGAGTTTCGCCGACGAGGAATATTTCGGCATCGACGCCTTTGTTCTGGTCAACAAGGCCGGCGCGAAACAGGCGGTCCGCTATCAGCTCAAGCCTGCAAAGCTTGTCCATCTCGACTCCGCCGAGGCCGCCAAAAAGGCTCCGGATTTTCTGATCGACGAATTGAGCGAGCGGCTCGCCAAAGGTCCGGCGACGTTCCGCCTTCAGGCGCAGCTCGCCAGCCCGCAGGATCAGACAAAGGATCCGTCCAAACCCTGGCCGGACGACCGCAAGATCGTCGATCTGGGCGTGCTGACGCTCGATAAGGTCTCGCCGGACAGCCTCGCCGCGCAGAAGGGGCTTTCGTTCACGCCCGGGCGCATCATCGATGGGATCGAACTTTCCGATGACCCGCTTGTCGAGTCGCGGGACGCCGCCTACGCGGTGTCCGTGTCCCGGCGGAACCCTTAAAGGGTGAGCGGCGGACCTTCTCTGCAGCGCCGCCATTCGGGAGAGCGCGTGAAGCTCGTTATTTTTGACGTCGACGGCACGCTCGTCGACAGTCAGGAGATCATCCTCGAAGCGCAGCGCCGCACCTTCTGCGCCCATCGCCTCGAACCGCCCGGCCGTGAAGCGGCGCTTTCGATCGTCGGACTCTCGCTGATCGAGGCGTTTACGGTTTTGACCGATGCGAAAGGTCCCGTGGAAAGCCTGGCGCAAACCTATCGCGAAGCCTGGGGCGACGTGCGCAGCGAGCCGCAGTTTCAGGATCCGCTTTATCCGGGCGCCCGAGAGACCTTGGCGGCGCTCGCCGGGCGCGCCGATATCGTTCTCGGCATCGCCACCGGCAAGTCCCGGCGCGGCGTCGCGCTTCTGCTCGAGCGTTATGGCTGGAAAGACTGGTTCGCGACGATCCAGACCGCTGACGATCATCCCTCCAAACCGGCGCCAGACATGATCCTGGCGGCGATGGCGGAGACCGCAGCCGATCCGGATCAGACCTACATGATCGGAGACACAAGTTTCGACATGGCGATGGCGGCGGCGGCAGGCGCTCACCCGATCGGCGTTTCCTGGGGATATCATGCCGCCAGCGACCTCAAGGCCGCGGGCGCGGAGCGCATCGTTGGGGATTTCGAAGAATTATTGCATATGTTGACCTCTTGATGGTCCGGGCGGAGCCAGATCTTCCGGCTTTGCGCCCTGCGAAAGGCGCCTCATGAGCCCGAAAGTTTCAGGCGAAAAGATCCCGGACGGCGCGGCCCCAAGCGGCGCGGCCCCGAGCGAAAAACCCGTAAGCGAAAAACCCGTAAGCGAGGTGGGCGAGGCGTCCCGCCTTCCCCCGATCGATCCGGTCGCGATGGCCAGGCGCGATCTTAACGGCGGTCTGCCGAAACGATTCTACAAGGAGGCCGCGGCTCAGGAACAGGACGGCGCCTACGCCGTGCTCCTCGACGGCAAGGGCGCGAGAACGCCGGCCCGCAACAAACTGGCCTTGCCGACACTCGCGGCGGCGAAGGCCGTCGCGGAGGAATGGTCCGCGCAGGAAGAGTTCATCAATCCGCGAAACATGCCGCTGACGCGGCTGGTCAATTCGGCGATCGACGGGGTCGCCGCGGAGATCGAGCCAACCGTTGCGGAGATCGCCCGATACGCCGGGTCCGATCTCGTCTGCTACCGGGCCGGGGAGCCAGAAGCGCTCGTCAGGGCGCAGTCCGCGGCCTTCGATCCGGCGCTCGCCTTCGCGCGCAAGACGCTCGGCGCCTTGTTCATCTGCACGGAGGGCGTCGTCCATGTCGAACAGCCCGAGGCCGCCCGCCGCGCTGTCCTCGATGCGGTCAAGGCGATCGGCGCCGATCCGGCGTCGGGACCGTTCGCGCTTGCGGCGCTGCATGTGATGACGACGCTCACGGGTTCGGCGTTGCTGGCGCTCGCTGTGGCCCATGGCGAATTGAGCGCGCGCGAAGCCTGGGTGGCCGCGCATGTCGATGAGGATTATCAGATGAAACTGTGGGGCGCCGACGACGAAGCGCTGGGGCGGCGGGCGCGGCGGTGGAGCGAAATGCAGGCGGCGGCGCAATTGCTGGAATGCGTCCGGGAGCCCGATTAAACCTCCATCAAACGCCCTCGAACGTTCCCGGACATTGGCTCCCCATGAAACACATTCTGGAACAGCTCGCCGCCCGCCGCGCCGCAGCCATCGCCGGCGGCGGAGAACAGCGGACAGCCGCGCAACATGCGCGCGGCAAGCTCACGGCGCGCGAGCGCATGGAGTTGCTCCTCGATCATGGTTCGTTCGAGGAATTCGACATGTTCGTCCAGCATCGGGCGACGGATTTCGGCATGGACAAGCATCATGCGCCGGGCGATGGCGTCGTCACCGGCTGGGGCACCGTCAACGGCCGGACCGTCTTCGCCTTCGCCAAGGATTTCACGGTCTTCGGCGGCTCGCTCTCCGAAACCCATGCGCAAAAGATCAACAAGGTCCAGGATATGGCGCTGCGCAACCGCGCGCCGATCATTGGCCTTTTTGACTCAGGCGGCGCGCGGATCCAGGAAGGCGTAGCGGCGCTCGGCGGCTTTGCCGAAGTGTTCCAGCGCAACGCCCTGGCCTCCGGCGTCATTCCGCAGATTTCGGTCATCATGGGACCTTGCGCGGGCGGCGACGTCTACTCGCCGGCGATGACCGATTTCATTTTCATGGTGCAGGGCACAAGCTACATGTTCGTCACCGGGCCCGAGGTGGTGAAGACCGTCACCAACGAGACCGTCACCGCGGAAGAACTCGGCGGCGCGCCGGTGCACACGACGCGGAGCGGCGTCGCCGACGGCGCCTACAACAATGATGTCGAGGCGCTCCTGCAGATCCGGCGGCTGATCGACTTCCTGCCCTCGTCCAACACCGCCGCAATTCCGGAATGGCCGAGTTTCGACGACGGCGGACGCTGCGAACCTTCGCTCGACACGCTCGTTCCCGAAAACCCGAGCCGGCCCTATGACGTCAAGGAACTCATCGTCAAGATTGTGGACGAAGGCGATTTCTTCGAAATTCAGGACGCTTTTGCGCGCAATGTCGTAACCGGATTCGGCCGGATCGAGGGCCGCACCGTGGGCCTCGTCGCCAACCAGCCGCTGGTCCTCGCCGGGGTGCTCGACTCCGACGCGTCGCGCAAAGCGGCGCGGTTCGTGCGGTTCTGCGACTGTTTCAGCATACCGATCGTCACCTTCGTCGACGTTCCGGGGTTCCTGCCTGGAACCGCGCAGGAAAGCAACGGACTGATCAAGCACGGCGCCAAATTGCTCTTCGCCTACGCCGAGACGACAGCGCCGAAGGTCACGATCATCACCCGCAAGGCCTATGGCGGCGCCTATGACGTAATGGCCTCGAAACATCTGCGCGGCGACGTCAATTTCGCCTGGCCGAGCGCGCAGATCGCGGTCATGGGCGCGCGCGGCGCCGTCGAAATCATTTTCCGCCAGGACATGAACGATCCGGCCAAGATCGCGGCGCGCACGCGCGAATACGAAGAGCGGTTCTTATCGCCGTTCGCCGCGGCGGAACGCGGCTATGTCGACGAAATCATCATGCCGCGCGAAACCCGCAAGCGCATTGCCAGCGCACTGGCGATGTTGCGCAACAAGGATCTGCAAAATCCGTGGCGGAAGCACGATAACATTCCGTTGTGATTGTCTTCAGAACCGCTGGGACAGGCCGGCGAGGAAGGTTCGCCGGAGGCCATATTGCGACGCTCCGACGCCGACGCCTGTCCCGTCGCGAATTTCATAAATTGCGTCGCCAAGATTCAACACGTCAAAGCGTAATTCGGCCGCCTGCTCGAGACCCAGATCGAGCTTCTGCACGACGCTGGCGTTGAATGTCGCATAGGCGGGCAAAGAAGCTCCATTCGGAACGTTGTCCGTACTGGCCCGCAAGCCGCTCTGCGCGACAGCGTCAATCGAAACCTTCGTCCGATATTTCGTTCCCATGTTGAACGTGTAGGCGGCCCCACCTGATCCGGTCCAGGTCTGATCGTGATCGAGATGAATATAATGTTGCGCGATATAGGCGAGTTCGTCCGGCGCGAAATTGAATTGCGCCGAAACAATATTCGTCCCCAGCGCGCGGGAATAGGCCGCGTTGGCGTAAACGGAGAGGGGACCATCGTCATATGCGATCGAAAAGGTCGCGCCGCCGACATTGGCGTTGGCGTAATTGAAGGCGGTCAAAATGATCGGAGCTCCGAACTGGCCCTCGTCAAGCAGGTTGACCGCCTGCTTGTAATATCCGTCGAGATTGACTGTCAGATGCGGCATGACGACCTGGCTGAAGCCAACGTCAAAGTAATTCGACCGCTCCGCTTTCACGATCGAATCCTGCGTCACGGAGGGCGCCGCCGTCGTGTTGACGAACAGCGCGACTGACGTCGGCGAGACGAGTTCGAACGGAGGGGGGACGAAATAGCGCGAGTAGCCGGCGTGGAACACCGTTCCCTCGAGCGGTTTCCATACAATGTTGACGCGTGGGCTGATCTGGCCCTCGTTCGTGTATTGATTAACGGCGTCGGCCCGCAAACCATAGTTGAGCGTCAACGTCGGCGCGATGCGCCATTCATCTTGCAGGTAGAGGCCGCCAAGCCAGCCGAATTTGCTTCCATTGTCGACAATTCCGAAAGGTACGGCTGACGTCTGCGCGCCGGCGTCGTCCACCGGCAAGACAAACGAGGTCGTGTTATAGGCTGTGCGTTCCAATTGACCGAGCAAGCCAAAGCGCAGGGTGTGGCTGTCGTTGATGCGCCAGCTGGCGTCGATCTGCGCGCCCTCGGCAAGATTCGACCGCCGTGCGTAAGGCGTCACGCCATTGAACAGCAAATCACCGAGGGAGTCGGGCGCAAATCCCAAAGCGCTGTTGCGGACAAACGCCGAGGCTTGCAGGTTGATGTCGCCCCAATTGTTGAGGTCGATGCGCTTTTGTAGCGAGAGGATGCCAAATTGCGTCGACTCGGACTGGTTTTCATTGAGGGCGGAGCTGTTGAACGTCGACAAGCCGTTGACGTTCAGACCAAGTTGCGGAACCTGCCCCGGGTTGTTCGGAATTTGAAAACGGCCGTCGAAGGCGCCGCCGATCATGCTGACCCGCGTGTCCGGATCGAGGACGCCGGAGAGATAAGCAAAACCGTGGAGTTGCCGCGTCGCGTCGTGGAGCGCATTGAAAGTGCTGGCCGGATTCTCGATCCCGCGATTATTCTGAAGGTAATCCCCGGAGACATACCAATCCACCGCTCCATTGCGCCCGCCGTATTCGACGCTCGGTTGAAGCCATCCGAAGCCGCCGCCGTAGATTGAATAAGCGAGTCCTGGATTGGTGATCCCGGTCTTGGTTTGAATGTCCAGAACGCCGGCGGTCTGAAAGCCGTATTGCGCTGGAAGGGCGCCCGTGAGCAGCGACATACTGTTGGCGAAGCGGGTCTGCAACGCCTGGCCGAAAACCGAGAGTCCTTCCGGCAATTGGACGCCATTGATCCGGAACTGCACATTGGCGTGATCGCCGCGGATATGCACCTGCCCGAAACTATCCTGGGCGACGCCGGGCGCCTGAAGCAGAATCTGATTCAGCGGCGCGTTCTCTCCTTGAGGAATCGTCCGCAGCGCCTCTGGACTGAAAGTGTAAACGCTGGCGCCAAGGCTTGGCTGGATCGAGAGCCGCGCTTCATCAAGCCGCGCGGCCGTGGCCACCACGGCGTCGAGCTCAAAGACGGTCGCGTCAGCGCCCGCAGACTGTCCGGCGGCAGGCGTCTGCCCCGCCGCGCCAGCGGGCGTGAGCGTCAGGACGACGGCGAAAGAGGCGGCCAAAGAGGCGTATTTGACAACATTATGAATTCTGTCTGGCACGACGACATCCAAGGCGCGAGGAAACCCGATATTGGTATGTTATAATGTAACATCAGATGAGTCCAGCCCGGTTCCCGCCCATGCAAAAAGCCGCTTTTTAACGAGGGCCGCCGAAAACATTCCGGTTGATGACGTACTGGACGCTGGTTTCCCGCTTCCCAAGAGCATATTCCGATTGGATTGAATCGATCCAAGGATATGCTCAAGCTTTTGGCTCTCGAGCGATTTCTGATCGACCGCATGATTCCATTCGGTCGCAAAGCGCTCGAAGACCGGCGCGGCGAGCATGACAAGCGGCGGCGCAAAAGGCGTTTCACCTTAAAATCCCAGGGCCTTTGATGTTCCAGAAAATATTGATTGCGAACCGGGGAGAGATCGCCTGCCGCGTGATCTCGACCGCGCGCCGCATGGGACTCGCCACGGTCGCGGTCTATTCGGAGGCGGACACAAGCGCTCTCCATGTCACGATGGCGCACGAGGCGATCGCCATCGGCCCGGCGCCCGCCGCTCAATCCTATCTCGACATCGGCCAAATCATCGCCGCCTGCAAAGCGTGCGGGGCGGAGGCCGTGCATCCCGGCTACGGCTTCCTCTCCGAGCGTGCCGATTTCGCCCGCGCGCTGGAAGCCACGGGGATCGTCTTGATCGGGCCAAACCCGACGGCCATCGAGGCGATGGGCGACAAGATCCAGTCGAAAAAATTCGCGCAGGCCGCCGGGGTCTCGACCGTTCCAGGCTCTCCAGGCGTCGTCGAGGATCTCGATGACGCGATCAAAATCGCCGCCCTGATCGGCTATCCTGTGATGATCAAGGCCTCGGCGGGCGGCGGCGGCAAGGGCATGCGCGTCGCGGCGGCGGAAAGTGAACTCGCCGAGGGGCTGGCGCGGGCGCGATCGGAAGGGAAATCCTCGTTCGGCGACGACCGCGTCTTTATCGAGAAGTTCATCACCGACCCGCGACACATTGAAATTCAGGTGCTCGGAGACAAATACGGCGCCATCATTCATCTCGGCGAACGGGAATGCTCCATCCAGCGCCGCAATCAGAAGGTGATCGAGGAGGCGCCCTCCCCGTTCATCGACGAGGCGACGCGGCGCGAGATGGGGGCGCAGGCGGTCGCGCTCGCCAAGGCCGTCCAATACGATTCGGCCGGAACGGTCGAGTTCGTCGTCGGGCAGGACAGATCGTTCTATTTCCTCGAAATGAACACGCGCCTCCAGGTCGAACATCCGGTGACCGAACTCGTCACCGGGATCGATCTTGTCGAGCAGATGATCAGGATCGCCGCCGGAGAAAAGTTGCGGATCCGCCAGGAGGATGTGCATCTGCGCGGCGCGGCGATCGAGTCCCGGATCTACGCCGAAGACCCGACGCGCAATTTTCTGCCCTCCACGGGAAGGCTGACAACCTACCGGCCGCCGGCCGCCGGCAGGATTGACGGCGCCGACGTCCGCATCGACGCCGGGGTGGTCGAGGGAGACGAAATTTCGATCCACTACGATCCGATGATCGCAAAGCTCGTGACTCATTCCGGCGACCGTCCAGCCGCGATCGAGGCGCAGTCCCGCGCCCTCAATCAGTTCGTGATCGAGGGCGTGCGGCACAACATTTTTTTCCTCGCCGACGTCATGGAGCGCCCGCGCTGGAAGACGGCGCGGCTCTCGACCGCCTTCATCGAGCAGGAATATCCGCGGGGATTCGCCGGGCGCGACCTCGCCCCCGAAACAGCCCGCCGGCTCGCGGCGGTCGCCGCCTCGATCGACCACACGATGAACGAGCGCAAACGCCTGATCTCGGGCCAGATCCGCGCCGGCAGCCGCTTCCGCTTCGAGCGCGAACGCTGCGTCCTCCTCGATGGCGCGCCCTTTGGCGTGAGACTCGAAGAGGGAGACGGCGGCCTTCTCGTTTGCTTCAAGGAGAGCGCCCACGCGCTTTTGTGCGCGTCGAACTGGGTCCCCGGACAGAAGGTCTGGAGCGGAGACATCGACGGCGACAAGATTTCTGTCCAGGTGAGGACCATTCCGAATGGGCATATCCTCGCCCACGGGGGCGCCGTCGTCGAAGCGCACGTCTACACAAGACGCGAGGCGGAACTGTTCGCCCTCATGCCGCGGAAAAGGACTGCGGACGTTGCGAAGGCGCTTCTTTGTCCGATGCCGGGCGTGCTGAAGGCCGTCTATGTCGCGCCCGGCCAGCCGGTCAAAGCGGGCGAAGCGCTCTGCGTGGTCGAAGCGATGAAAATGGAGAACGTTCTGCGCGCCGATGAGGACGCATCCGTCAAGACCATTGTCGCGACGGAAGGCGACACGCTCGCTTGCGATGCGCCGATCATGACGTTCGAATAGCGCGAACGCAGAACCGCCGCCCGGTTTCGCCGCGGGACCTCTTGGGCTCAGCCAGAGTTCGAGATTTGCCCGCTTGCGGCCTTGGCCTCGCGGCGGCGCTGGGTGAGAATGGCTTCGGTATAGCCATTGGGCTGTTCCCGCCCCTTGAAGATCAGGTCCGCCGCCGCCCTGAACGCAGGCCCGTCGAAACCAGGCGCCATGGGCCGATACAGCGGGTCATCGGCGTTCTGACGATCGACCACCAGCGCCATCTGCTTGAGTCTTTCCATGACTTCGTCCGGCGTCACCACGCCGTGATGCAGCCAGTTGGCGATGTGCTGGCTGGAAATGCGCAAGGTGGCGCGGTCCTCCATCAGACCGACGTCGTGAATATCCGGCACCTTGGAACAGCCGACGCCCTGATCGACCCAGCGTACGACATAACCAAGGATGCCCTGACAATTGTTGTCGAGCTCCTGTTTCACGTCTTCCGCCGCCCAGTTCGCGCGGCTGACCGGGATGGTGAGGATATCCTGCAGGCGGGCCGGCGGGCGTTTGCGCAGCTCGGCCTGACGGCTCGGGACGTCGACCCTGTGGTAATGAATCGCGTGGAGGGTGGCCGCGGTCGGCGACGGCACCCAGGCGGTGTTGGCGCCCGCCAGGGGATGAACGATTTTCGTCTTCAGCATGTCGGCCATACGGTCGGGCGCGGCCCACATTCCCTTCCCGATCTGCGCCCGCCCGGGTAGCCCGCAGGCAAGGCCGGCGTCGACGTTCGAGTTCTCGTAGGCGCCAAGCCAGACCGAGCCTTTCATATCGTCCTTGCGGATCATCGGGCCGGCTTCCATCGACGTGTGAATCTCGTCGCCGGTGCGGTCGAGAAAACCGGTGTTGATGAACACGACGCGGTCGGCCGCCACCTGCAGGCAGGCCTTGAGGTTGACGGTGGTGCGCCGCTCCTCGTCCATGATTCCCATCTTGAGCGTATGCCGGCGCAGGCCCAGCATGTCCTCGACGCGGCCGAAAAGATCGTCCGCGAGCGCGACCTCGCCGGGCCCATGCATCTTCGGCTTGACGATATAGACAGAGCCGCTTCTGCTGTTGCCAGGCCGCCCTGCGGCCTTGAGATCGTGGATTGCGATCAAACTCGTGACTGCGGCGTCGAGAATGGTCTCGGGAATGGGCTGCTCCGCCGCGTCGAGCACAGCGTCGGTGATCATGTGATGACCGACATTGCGGACCAGCAGCAGACTGCGCCCGTGCAGAATCATCGGAGCGCCGTCCCGCCCGATATAGGTCCGATCGGGTGAGAGCCGCCGCTCGACAAGCAGCCCCTTCTTCTCAAGGGAGGCGGTAAGCGAGCCTTTCATCAGGCCGAGCCAATTGCGGTAGACGGTCACCTTGTCGTCGGCGTCGACGGCCGCGACAGAATCCTCGAGATCGCAGATCGTGCTGAGCGCGGACTCGAGAATGACGTCCGCGACCCCGGCCTTGTTCTCGGCGCCGACGAGACTGCTGTGATCAATTTCGATTTCGACGTGCAGCCCGTGGTGGCGCAAGAGCACGATATAAGAATCAGGCGAGACCCTGCGCCAGCCAGCGAAACGGCCGGGGTGCCGCAAACGCGTCTCCAATCCGTTGTCGAGCTTAGCCACGAGTTCGTCGCCCGCGACCTTGTATTCAATGACTGATTTGTGCGAGCCGCCGGCGAGCGGCGCGATTTCGTCGAGAAACGCCCGCACCCAGGCGACGACCTTGTCGCCGCGCACCTTGTTGTAGCCTTTGCCGCGTTCCGCGCCGTCGGTCTCCGGGATCACGTCCGTCCCGTAGAGAGCGTCGTAAAGACTGCCCCAGCGGGCGTTGGCGGCGTTCAGCGCATAGCGCGCATTGGAGATCGGGACGACAAGCTGCGGTCCCGCCACCCGCGCGATTTCCGCGACATTGTCGGTGCGGATGGAAAAATTGGCCGGCTCTCGCGTGAGGTAGCCGATTTCGCGCAGGAAACTTTCGTATTCCGCCAGATCCGTGGGCTGACCGAGGCGGGCGCGGTGATAAGCGTCGATCTTCTCCTGAAGCTCATCGCGGACCTTCAGCTGCTCGCGGATGCGCGGCGCGAAATCCTTGATGAGCCCGGCAAGTCCGGTCCAAAACCGTTCGGCGCTAATCCCCGAGCCCGGCAGAACCTCATCGGCGATGAAGGCGCGCAGAACGCCCGCGACTTTGATGTCTCCGATCCGCTCGTAATCCATCGTTTTCTCACCGGTTCGAGATTGAACACTCCTCCAGTGACGCGTTTCCTCATTGGTCTTTTTTTATTTGACTCCCTCGGCCGGCGGATATCGCGGCTTCCGAAGCACAAAGACTATAAGCCGAGCGCCGGGCAAAGCAACGCATCCGCTCAAGCCGGCACCTCCCCTGTTGGGCGGCGCCCCTTCAAAACCGAATCCCGCTCCAGCGCCAGTCATACAATTCAAAAGCCGCGCAGCAAGTTCCTGCCCGAAAACGGGCTATTCCCGCGTGAGCAAAGCGATGAAAAATCCGTCAGTTCCGCTTGTCAGCGGGGTCAGGCGCAGGCCGTAGCCGAAAGGAGAAGCAAAACCATCGAGTTCCGGCAGACCCGCCTTTTCCGCCATCAGGCGCGGCGGCTCGCTCCTGTAATCTGGATGTGCCGCCAGAAAGCGCTTCAGCCGGTCTTCGTTCTCCTCCCGCAAGACGGAGCAGGTGACGTACAAAAGCCGCCCCTGCGATTTGACGAAACGGGCCGCCTCGTCGAGCGCCTGGTCCTGTTCGGCGATCCGCTGCTCCAGCGCGCCGGGCCGGATGCGCCATTTGGCGTCAGGATTGCGCCGCCAGGTGCCTGTCCCGGTGCAGGGCGCGTCGACCATCACGAGGTCGCATTTTCCCTCGAGATCGGCGAGGACGTCCTGATCCCGGCGCGGGGCGCGGACCTGGACGTTGCGCGCGCCCGCCCGCTCCAGCCGTTTGTAGATCGGCGCGAGCCGGCGCGCGTCGGCGTCGGTCGCGTAAATCTGTCCCTTGTTCCCCATCATCGCGGCGATCGCTAGGGTTTTGCCGCCGGCGCCGGCGCAAAGGTCAAGCGCTTGCTCTCCCGCCTGCGCGTGACTGCACAGCGCGGCGAGCTGCGATCCTTCGTCCTGAATTTCCACCCGGCCCTTGAGATAGTCCGGTTCGGCGGAGAGCGCCGGACCGCGCCCGTCAGGAGTCAGGGGCAAGCGCAGGCCATCGGGGGCGAGCGGCGCCCGTCCGGCATGAAGATGAGCGAGGCTCGTCAGCGCTTTTTCGCGGGTCGTCTTCAAGGTGTTGACGCGCAGGTCGAGCGGCGCGCGCAACGCCAGCGCGGCGGTCTCGGCGACAACGGTCGCGCCGAACACGGCGGCGAAGGCCGATTCGAGCCATTGCGGAAAATCGCCGGCGACCGAAGGCGGCGCATCGGTCAGATCAGGCGCGGCGAGATGCGTGGTTTCCGCCTCGCTTAACGGCGCGGGCGCATGGCCCTCGCCGGAACACAGCGCCGCGATTTCCGTGACGCTCAGGCCGCGCGCCTGATGGAGGGCGCCGAGCATGATCGCCCGCGCGGAATCCTCGCCCATGATGAAGGCGGACGACGAACGTCGCCGGAGCGCGTCGAAAACGAGCGAGCCGATCGCGGCCCGATCCTTCGAGCCGGCGAACCGGTGGGAAAGGCCCCATTCCTTCAGGACGTCGGCGGCGGGGCGCTTGCGCGCCTCGATGTCGGCCAGAACCTCGATAGCCGCGGCGACGCGCGCGCCGGGCGTCACAGCAGGATGCGGTAGGCGAAGAGAGCCCACATCAAGAGGAGATCGACAAGGCCGACAATGAAGAGCAGGCCACGCAGCGGCACGTAATTGGAGGTGACGAAGACGGTGGCGTGCGCGATGCGGGTGAGGACGAACGCCCACGCCATGACGACAAAGGCGAGATCGGCGGCTTTGGTAATGATCGCGAGCACCGCGAGGAGATAAAACAGGACCGGGGCCTCGAACTGGTTTTCGAGGCAATCGCCAAATCTTTGCACGGGCTCCGGCCATTTGCTTTGGCGCAGGGCGATCTCCTGCCAGCGCACGTCGCCTTTCCGCATCAATGCGGAGCGCTCCTTCGCCATCAGGATGAAGATAACGAACGTCAACAGAACCTGCACGAAAACCGGCAGCAGAACGGATTGTATACTCATCTGGCCCCGCGTTGGAAAGAAGACCGGCGAACTACCCGCCGGTCGGATAGTTCGGGCTCTCCCGCGTGATCGCCACATCGTGCACATGGCTTTCGCGCAGGCTCGCCGCGGAGATGCGGACGAAATTCGCGCGCGCCTGAAACGCCTCAATATCGACCGCGCCGACATAGCCCATGGCGGCGCGAAGGCCGCCCGCCAGCTGATGCAGGATCGCGGCGAGCGGTCCGCGATAAGGCACCTGTCCCTCGACTCCTTCGGGCACGAGTTTCAGGTGGTCCTTGATGTCCTGCTGGAAATAGCGGTCGGCGGAGCCGCGCGCCATCGCGCCGACGGATCCCATGCCGCGATAGGATTTGAACGAGCGGCCCTGATAGAGATAGACCTCGCCCGGGCTTTCGTCGGTCCCGGCGAACAATGATCCGATCATGACGGCGTCCGCCCCCGCCGCGATCGCCTTGGCGAGATCGCCCGAATATTTGATGCCGCCATCGGCGATGACCGGGATATTTGCGGCCCTGGCGGCGGCGGCGCATTCCATGATCGCGGTCAGCTGCGGCACGCCCACCCCGGCGACGATGCGGGTGGTGCAGATAGAACCCGGTCCGATGCCGACCTTGATCGCGTCGGCGCCAGCGTCGATCAGCGCCTTTGCGCCGTCGGCCGTCGCGACATTGCCGGCGACGAGCGCGACCTTGTTCGAGGCGAGCTTCAGCCGCGCGACCTGATCGAGCACGGATTGCGAATGCCCGTGCGCGGTGTCGACGACGATGCAATCGACCCCCGCGTCGATCAGCATCAGCGCCCGGTCGAAGCCGGCGTCGCCCACCGTCGAGGCGGCCGCGACCCGCAGGCGCCCTTCGGAATCCTTGCAGGCGAGCGGATGCAGCGTCGCCTTTTCCATATCCTTGACGGTGAGGAGGCCGACGCAGCGGAAATCCTCATCGACGACAAGGAGCTTTTCGAGGCGGTGCTGGTGCAGCAGGCGGCGCGCCTCGTCCTGGCTGACGCCCTCGCGCACGGTGATCAGTTCCTTCGTCATCAGCGCCGAGACCGGTTCCAGCGGATTGTCGGCGAAGCGCACGTCCCGGTTGGTCAGAATGCCGCAAAGCCGCGCCGGCTTGCCGCCGGGGCCGCGCTCGACCACCGGAATGCCCGAAATACCGTGGCGCCGCATCAGCGCAAGGGCGTCGGCGAGCGTCTCGTCGGGGAAAATGGTGATCGGATTGACCACCATGCCGCTCTCATAGCGCTTGACCTTGCGGACCTCTTCGGCCTGCTCGCCCGGATCGAGATTGCGGTGGATGACGCCGATGCCGCCCGCCTGCGCCATCGCGATGGCGAGACGCGCCTCCGTCACCGTATCCATCGCCGAGGACATGATCGGGATGTTCAGGCTGATCGTCGAAGTCAGCCGGGTCTTGAGTTCCGCGGCGCCGGGCAAAACCTCGGAATGCCCCGGAAGCAGCAGGACGTCGTCGAAAGTGAGCGCCTCGCCGAGCGAGGGGCGGATAATGGAAGTCAAAAGCCAACTCCTGCAGCGCCTCTGGCTGAGGCATCGCCGCCCCGGCCCTTGAGTTGACGACGGCTCTTAGCACGCCCGCCGCGGCGCGCAAAGGCGGCTTTGGCATATCTTTTGATGACGCCGGACGTTATTCCCTGCGCTTCACCCCCGCGCCAGCCCGCCCCGAACGCCGCAAGGATCCCTCGCCTTTGCCCCGCTATATGATTTCCGCCCTCGTCGTCGCCTGCGCCATGTTCATGGAGCAACTCGACGCGACCGTCATCGCGACCTCGCTGCCCGCCATCGCGCTCGACCTCAACGAGGATCCGATCTCGCTCAAGCTGGCGATGACCTCCTATCTCGTCTCGCTCGCGATCTTCATCCCGGTCAGCGGCTGGGTCGCCGACCGGTTCGGCGCGAAAAACGTGTTCCGCGCCGCCGTTCTGGTCTTTACCCTCGGCTCGATCTTCTGCGGCCTCTCGCGCAACCTGCCCGAACTCGTCGGCGCCCGCATCATCCAGGGTCTTGGCGGCGCCCTGATGACGCCGGTCGGCCGCCTCGTGCTGATGCGCTCCGTGGAACGTCGCGACCTCGTCCGCGCGCTCTCCTTCGTCACGATCCCGGCCCTGCTCGGCCCCATCGCGGGTCCGCTGCTCGGCGGCTTCATCACCACCTATTTCCACTGGCGCTGTATCTTCTGGATCAACGTGCCGATCGGCGCCCTCGGCATGGCTCTCGCCACCTTCTACATCGACAACGTCAAGCCGGACGCGATCTGGCCGCTCGATTTCAGGGGGTTCTTTCTCTCCGGCGCGGGCCTCGCCGCGATGCTGTTCGGCCTCGCCACGGCCGGACGCGGCCTCGCGCCCGTCGAGCTTTCCCTCGCCCTCACCGCCATTGGAGCGCTGACGCTGGCGGCCTACGCCGCGCATGCGCGCCGGGCGCCTTTTCCCCTGCTCGACCTCAAGCTATTTTCGCTGCGGACCTTCCGCGCCAGCGTTCTCGGCGGCGCGCTGTTTCGCGTCGGCATCGGCTCGATCCCGTTCCTCCTGCCGCTCATGCTCCAGATGAGCTTCGGCATGAACCCGTTTCAATCCGGGTCGATCACCTTCATCTCTTCGGCGGGCGCAATGGCGATGAAGGGCACGGCGCCGCATATTTTGCGCCGGTTCGGCTTCCGCTGGGTCCTGATCGTCAACGCCCTCCTCAGCGGCGTTTTTCTCGCCGCCTACGGGCTGTTCTGGCCGTCGACGCCGATCCTCCTCATGATGGGCCTCTTTCTCGTGGGCGGCTTCATCCATTCGCTGGAGTTCACCAGCCTCAACGCCATCGTCTTCGCCGAGATCGGGCACGAGCGCATGAGCCAGGCGGTGAGCCTCGCCTCGGTCGGCCAGCAATTATCGCTGAGCCTCGGCATCGCGGCGGGCGCGGCGGCGCTGCAGGGGATCGCCGCGCTGCATCCGGGCGCCGACGTCTTCGCCGCGGAAAACTTCCGCTGGGCTTTTCTCATCATGGGGCTGGTGTCGATGAGTTCGGCTTTGTCGTTCATGCGCCTGCCGCCCGACGCCGGCGCCGACATCGCCGGACGAGGCGCGACGCAAACGGACGAGATCGAGGCGGCGGGGGAGTAACTACAACATTCATTGATCGCGCGAAGAGACTATCGCGAGTTCGAGAATCATGGACCTCGGGCGAGAGACGCCCCCTTTTTTGGATTGACATGCAACTATTTAGTTGCCTATTATCCTGACGTGTTCGCTGATGAAGATAAAGTGTTCAAGGCGCTTGCCGACTCCAACCGCCGTTTCCTGCTCGATCGCTTGCGCGAAAAAGGCGGGCTGACGCTGGGAGACTTGTGCGAGGGCCGCGACATGAGCCGCCAGGCGGTGACCAAACATCTTGTTTTGCTGGAAGCGGCGAATCTTGTCGTCACCAGGAAACAGGGACGCGAAAAGCTGCACTTTCTCAATCCGGTTCCGATCCAGGAGATTTACATGCGCTGGATCGGCAAGTTCGAGCAAAACCGCCTTCAGGCGCTGCACAACCTTAAACAGGCCCTTCAGGAGGATGCCGATGACCAAGTCTGAATTCGTCTATGTCACCTATATCAGGACAACACCTGAAAAGCTGTGGGACGCCCTCACCAACAGCGAATTTATGAAACAATATTGGTTCGGCATGTCTTGCGAGAGCGAGTGGACGGCAGGTTCGCCGTGGCGATTGCAATTTCCTGACGGACACGTCGCCGACGCAGGCGAAATTGCCGAAAGCGATCCGCCGAAACATCTCGCCATCAGGTGGCGCAACGAATGGAAACCCGAGCTGAAAGCCGAAGGTTATTCGCTGTGCGTTTTTGAAATCGAACCTGAGGATGGCGCCGTCAAACTGACCGTCACTCACAGCATGGACAGGGCCGCATCGAAATCCGTCGAAGCCTTTTCCGGCGGATGGCCGAAGGTTCTGTCCAATCTCAAATCGCTCCTCGAAACGGGGCAGGTTGTGGTCAGCCGAACAGTGGATTGCCGGGGCGAGGCGGCGTAAGAATGCTTCCGTGACAAGGCTTGAACATCAGCCTCGCGGCGGCGTGGCGACGGAATCGTCGCGCGGCGGCCGGGCCAACGTATTCGCGGCAGGACTTCCGCTGGACATCCGTCGGTCATGGGGCTGGTGTCGATGAGTTCGGCTTTGTCGTTCATGCGCCTGCCGCCCGACGCCGGCGCCGACATCGCCGGACGAGGCGCGACGCAAACGGACGAGATCGAGACGGCGGGGGAGTGAGGAAGTTTCTGAGATGTGCAAAAATCAAGAGTTATGCACAAACATCCGACCCTTGATGGGAAAGTGGTTTTTCAGCGCAGGAATCAGGTGTGAATGTTTGGCCATACCTGCTCAAAATCCCACCACATAGATTGATGGCCATGCTCCGCCCCCTCGCCCTTTTCGCCATCCTCGTGCCCGCCGCCGCGATGGCGCAATCGCCGCCGCCTGACCCCGCCGCGCATCAGATGACGCATGAGCAGATGATGATGCACATGCATCACATGGCCGGGTCCAACTCTTCCAACCCCATCCCTGCGCAGCCCGGGCAGGACGCCTTCGCCGCCATTCAGGAAATCGTCGGCCTTCTCGAAGCCGACCCATCAACAGACTGGTCGAAGGTCGATATCGACGCGCTGCGCGCCCATCTCGTCGATATGAACAACGTCATCCTCTCAGCCGACGACAAAAACGAGAATGTCGAGGGCGGAATGCGCTTTACGATCACGGGCGCGGGCGCCGTCCGCGACTCCATCCGCCGCATGGTCATCGCCCACGCAGGCGCCATGGACGGCGCGGACGGATGGGGCCTCATTGCGTCCGAGATCGCGGACGGCGCCATGCTCATTGTGCGCCCGCCAGCTTCGGAGGCCGCCAAACTGCGCGGCCTCGGCTTTTTCGGCCTCATGACGCGCGGCATGCACCATCAGATGCATCATCTGATGATCGCCCGGGGCCAGAACCCGCACCCTTAAGCCGCTGCGCATTTCCCCCGCGCCGAAGCGCGCCCGGCCTCACGTTTCCCATGTGCATCCGCGCACCGCAGCCCGGCGCGGGCCGGATTATCACATGATCACACCGGGCGACGAGGCCCGAGGCGAACAAACTCAAAGGGGAATACAATGAAAACTCTGAAAATCGCACTGTTCGGCGCCGCGCTTCTCTCGACCGCCGCGATCTTCGCCGCCGCCGCTCCCGAGGGCAACGGCAATGTGAACACCGCCTCCTATGTCGCCCCCGAGGGCAATGGCTCGATCAACATCGCCTCCTCCGCCGCGCCCGAAGGTCACGGCGCGATCAACACCGCCTCGCTCGAGGCGGAGAGTCACGACCCGGCGTAATTTCGGCGCGACCCTCATCGATCGAGACGCCAATCATGAGTCTGTTCTTCAAGATCGCCCTGGTTCCGACGCTCCTGACAGGGCTGACCCTGTTCGGCATGAACGCGACGGGCCTCTCCCGCAGAAGTCCTTCTCCAATTGCGATGACAGGCGCGCCGTTCGAACACGCGGACGCCGCGTTTCTCGCCGATGGCCTTTCGATCCCGAACTGACGATACGGCCCGTCCGACTTTCCCTTGGCCTCCCGGCCCGACTTGGCCCCGTCAGGAACGACGGGGCCATTTTTTTCAGGGCGACGCGTCAGGCCGAATCGCCGGGTTTCCAGCGCCCGGCCCGGCGCGCCGTAGAAAAGCCAAGGCGCCCAGCACCGCCAGTAATGGCAGAAAGACGACCGACGGCTTGTGCGCGGCGAGCAGGCCCGCAAGGACGGCGCCGGCGCCATAGCTCAAGACGATGCCGGCCTGGCGCAGGGCGGCGCAGGACAATGCGCGCGGGCGCCGGTCCAGCGCTTCGGCCACAGCGGCGGCGATCGAGGTCAGCGTGCTGGTGAACACGACCGTGGAGATTCCCGATCGTCCCACGAGCCGCGCCGCCGCGCTTTGAACTCCCATCGCAAGGGACGCGATCCCGATCAATCCATACGCTCCCGCGCCGTGAGACGGCGGGCCGCCAAGCCGCCAGCCCGCCACGAAAGCGGCGAGAAGGCCAGTTTCAATCGCGAGCAGCAACACGACGACCCGCGACGCGGGGCGTCCGCGCGCGGCGAGATCGATGCGCGCGGCAAGGGCGGCGCCGACGAAAAAACCTGCGAAGGCAGTCAGCGGGCTCGAGGCCGCAACGAGGTCTCCGCGCCCGAGCGCGAGGCCGAGCAAGGCCGTATTGCCCGTCATCGCCGAGGGGAACACGGCGGCGAGATGAAAGAACGCAAGCGCGTCCATGCTCCCGGCGGCGAGGCCCAGCAGCGCCAGCCCGGCGTCGGCCGCGTCGAAGCGTTCACTGGCGGAGGCGGCGTCTTTCATGGCGGCGCTCCGGTCACGCGGGCGGCCCGCGAAACCCCGTCGCCAGCACATAAAGCTCGGCGGAATCGGCGCGGCTCGCCTGCGGCTTCACATGGCGGACGCTCGCGAATTCGCGTTTGAGGCGGGCGAGGAGTTCGCCTTCCGTGCCACCCTGGATGACCTTGGCGAGAAAGGCGCCGCCGGGCGCCAGCGCGCCGCAGGCGAAATCGGCCGCGAGCTCGACAAGTCCGACGATCCGCAGATGATCGGTTTTCTTGTGGCCCGTGGCGTTCGCGGCCATGTCGGACAAAACCACGTCCGCCTTGCCGCCAAGCCACTCGGTGAGGAGACGCGGCGCAGTCTCATCCATGAAATCCATCGTCCTGAATTCGGCGCCCGGCAATGGCTCGATGTCGAGAAGGTCGATGCCGATCACCCGTCCCCTGCCCTGCTCCGCGCCGATTGTTTTCGCGGCGACCTGCGACCAGCCGCCGGGGGCGGCGCCAAGATCGATGATCTTCTGGCCGGGTTTCAGGATCGGGTAGCGCTCGTTGATCTCGATCAGCTTGAAGGCGGCGCGGGAGCGATAGCCCTCGCGCTTCGCCCGCGCGACGTAAGGGTCGTTGAGCTGGCGCTGAAGCCACAGCGTCGAGGACAACGAGCGCTTGCGCGCGGTCTTGACCCTTGTCTTGAGGGAACGCCCGCCTTCGCGGCCGGAGGATGGCGGTTCGGTCACGGGCTTTTTTCAACCACGATAGGAGGAAGGGGATAGGCGTCCGGCTCCGTCTGCGAACGCAGCAGCGCCGCGCCGGGAGCATAGGCGCGCAGGACCAGATAGAACGCGCCCTCCGGCGCGGGGAGCCAGTTCGTCTCCTTGTCCTCGCCGGGGCTGTCTTTCTGGATGGCGATGGTGAGCGACCCGTCCGCGTTGAGACGCATCGCCGTGTCGTCGCTGCCGAGCGAATAACGGTGAATCGGATTGGGAACCGTGTAATTGTCGGCGAGACCGTAAAGCGTCAGCGACCAGAATCCAGGTTCGACGGTGGGCGGCAAGACCTTGAAGGTCACCGTGTAGCGCTTGTCTCCGGACAGGCGTTCGCCGTCGTTTCCCTCAACGCCGCCGATGTAGATCGCCTCGCGCGGCGTATTGGCCGTCAGGCCGTTTCGTGCGGTGACCGCCCTGTTGTAGTAATCGACGCCGAAATCGCCGATCGTCGGCGCTGGCGTCACCCAGCCGTTGCGGAACGACCCGTTCGGGAGCAACGACAGCGCCTTTCCGGTGAACGCCGCGACCTTGCGCATCGATTCGAGAACGACCGGTTCGACCTTGGCGCGGTCGAACGGCTGGCCGGGCGTCAAGCCGAGCGGCCTGAAAAGCGGCAGAAGCGCTTTCATCTGATCCTGCGGCGGAGGATTTTCGATCAGCGCGGCGGCGAGGATTTCCCAGAACTGGACTGGATCCCTGAACGACAGCGCGCTGACCGGAAGTTTCGAATCGGCGAATTCCGGCGCGGCGTAATGATAAACCGGCTGCAAAGGCGCCGGCTTGCCCGTCGCCGCCGAAAGGCCCTGAACCGTGATGGCGTCGAGCACCTCCTTGGCCGCCGGCAGATCGGCGCGATCGCGCACGTGCACCCGAGGCTGCACCAGCACCCAGCGCGTCGGGCAATCGATGCGTTTGACATTCGCCGGCAGCTTGCCCTTCCATCTAGGCCCCACGAGGGCGAACCTGCCTCCCTTGTAGCCGGTGGCGACGCCGCCCGCGTAAGCGAAGGCGTTGGTCCAGAAATCAACGATCTCGACCATGTAATAGCGCCCGTGAGAATCGGGGACCTGGAGAATGACCGGCTCGGCGGACAGATCGAGGAAGCCGAATCCATACAAGGTGTTGACGTTCGGCGTGACATAGCCAGCTTCCCGCGAAAGCTCCGGCGTCGAAATGTCGTCCATGCGCCAGATCGTGTTGGCTAGCGCCCTGGCGTTCGGCCCGACAGCATCGTTGTAGCGAAGGCTGTACATCGTCACGAGGGGAGCGCCCCATGTCGCGGCGGTGAGTCCCAGTGCGTCCGAATAAGCCTCCAGCGCTTTGGTCCGCGCCGCCTCCGTCTGCGAAAATGCGGCTTTCTTCTCCAGTTCGTATTCCAATTCGGGGGGCGGCGGCGCGATTTGCGCGTATGCGCAAGTTGAGCAACACAAGATGACGGCCGTCAACAATCCGATGCGAAATGAATCCGCGCCAGCCTTCCGAGCTTGAGCCGCACGCACGCGCGCCAGCATTTGTTGGGCGACGATCATTTCAATCCTTCAAACTAAATCCGTCGCGTTCCCGGCGTCGGGATTTCTCCCGCCTCGGCGCCAGAGCATATTCCGATCGGATCGAATCAATCCAATCGACAAGACTATGCTCAAGCTTTTGACTCTGGAGCGATTTCTGATCGATCGCATGACTTCATGCGATCGGAAAGCGCTCTGGAGCATATTCTGATTGGAGTGAATCGATCCAATCGACAAGACTATGCTCAAGCTTTTGACTCTGGAGCGATTTCTGATCGATCGCATGACTTCATGCGATCGGAAAGCGCTCTAGACGTCAAAATTTCAGATTCAATGGGTTGTGTCGGGGAGGCAGGCGCGCCAACGCAAGACCTTCGGTGCATTGAAATCAACGTTGAAAACGTTTTTATATTCGATCCTATCAATCAAATCGGCTGCTTGAAGCTTATCTCGTTCGCCCCGGCGCGTCCATGCGAGCAGGCGGCGCGGCTGCTTCCTCTTTCGCTGACGGAATCGGCGCTGATCAGCTGATGCAAAATTCCCTCGCGCAGCCCCCGGTCCGCGATGCGGACCCGCTCCGCCGGAAAGGCGCGGCGGATGGCTTCGAAAATCGCGCATCCGGCGAGAACGAGATCGGCGCGGCCGGCGCCTATACAACCATTGGCGACGCGGTCCTCGTAGGTCATGCCGCGCAGGATTTTGATGCTGTCATCGACATCGGCCGAAGACATCCACAAGCCGTCGACCCGATGGCGATCGTAACGGACGAGGCCGAGAAATACGCCTGCGATGGTCGTCACCGTGCCGGACGTGCCGAGGAGATGAAAACGTTTGCAATGGCGCCTCTCGCCGACCCTCTCGACGAAGCCGGCGAGTTCGCCGGAGACGTGGCCGATCATCGCCTCGAACACGGCGCTGGAGACCTCGAGGCCGCCGAATTTTTCCGCAAGAGTGACGACCCCAAGGGGCAGCGAGACCCAGCAGCGGACCCGTTCAGACAAAGGCGCGTCTGTCGCGCGGCCGCCTCTCGGCTTCCCGACGCTTGGACCGAGCCAGACAAGTTCGGACGATCCGCCGCCGATGTCGAATAAGAGCGCGCCTTCCGCGGCGGGATCGGCGAGCGATATCGAACCTGCGGCGGCGAGATGGGCTTCGGTTTCGCGGTCCACGATTTCGAGTTCGAGCCCCGTCGAATCATAAGCCCGCTCAAGAAATTCGGCGCCGTTATGGGCCATTCGGCACGCCTCGGTCGCGACAAGCCTCGCCCGGGTGACCCCGCGGAGGTCGATTTTCTGCCGGCAGACCTGGAGCGCGCCAATCGTGCGCTCGATCGCCGCCGGGTTGAGCCGCGCGGATTTCGAAAGCCCTTCACCAAGGCGGACGATCCTGGAAAATGAGTCGATGATGCGAAATCCGGCGCGGCCGCCGCCCGACGGTCGTGCGATCAGGAGACGGCAATTGTTGGTGCCAAGATCGAGCGCGGCGTAAACATGATCCTCGCCCGGACGATGATGCGACGCCAGAAACCGCGCAGGCTGGACGATCTTGCCCACATCGTTTTCTGGTGAGGTCGGCCCCGGAAGGATTGGCCCAGAAGACAAGTCAGCGCTTTCCACTGGGCCCAATTCAGAACTCCTGGCGTCGCCATGCGATCTTCAGATTGAAACTCTAGCGGCGGACCTCTCGGCTAGAGGAAAGTGTAACAACCCTTCAGACGAACGCCAAGCCCTGGCGGCCTGGCGCGTCGCGGCGGCGCTATTGGACCGGAGCCCCTGGCGGCGGCTTCGTCCCCGAAGGCGGCTGCGGCTTGGCCGGCGGCGGAGCCTGTTTCACCTGCTGCGGCGGTGGAGCCTGCCTCATTTGCTGCGGAGGCGGAGCCTGCCTCATTTGCTGCGGAGGCGGAGCCTGTCTCATTTGCTGCGGAGGCGGAGCCTGTCTCATTTGCTGTGGCGGCGGAGCCGGTCTCATTTGCTGTGGCGGCGGAGCCGGTCTCATTTGCTGTGGCGGCGGAGCCGGTCTCATTTGCTGCGGAGGCGGAGCCTGTCTCATTTGCTGCGGAGGCGGAGCCTGTCTCATTTGCTGCGGAGGCGGAACCTGTCTCGGCTGCATCGGCGGCGGCTGAATTTGCCTCGCCTGCGGCGGCGTTGCTTGCCTCACTTGCGGCGGCGAAGGCGCGACCGGCGCCTTGGGGGCGCTTTGTTGCGGCCTCGCCAATCCATTCGCCGGATTTGTCGGCGCGGGCTGGTCATGCGGTGCAAGAGCTGGCGCGAGGGTTCTTGGGGCCGACGGCGCGAGTTTTCCATTCGCTGAACCGGCGCCGGGGGCATTGACCCCGGAGGCGTGAGGCGGCGGGGCGGCCGCAGGAAGTCCTTTTCCCTGTGGCGATTGATGGCCTGTCGGCGCAGTGAGGCCGGGCAAAGCAGCGGGCGCGCCCGGCGCGGCGGGCTTCGCTTCGGTCGGCGCGACGGCGCCTGCGGGCGGAGCCGGCGCGGGTGGGGCGGCCGGCAGGCCAGGCTTCAACGCCGGCGCATGCCCTTGAACGGCCGCTGGCGGCAGCCCTGGAGCGGCCGTTGGCGGAAGCGCCGTGCCATGAGGCAGTTCATGGGTTGGCCCCGTGATGGGCGCGCCCGGCGCGGCGGGCTTCGCCTCGGACGGCGCGACGGCGCCTGCCGGCGGAGCCGGCACGATCGGGGCGGCCGGCAGGCCAGGCTTCAACGCCGGCGCATGCTCTGGAGCGGCCACTGGCGGAAGCGCTTTTCCCTGAGGCAGTTCATGGCTTGTCCCGACGGCGGGGGTCCCCGGGACAAGCGGCTTTGCCCCGGTCGGAGCAGCGGCGGCCGGCGGCGAAACCGGCGCGATCGGTGCGCCTGCCGGCGGCAGGGTCCCGCCAGGCCCGACCACTGGATGGAGCGGGCCAGCGCCCGCGGGCGCGACGCCTCCGGGGCCTCCAGCCGCGGGACGTCCCGCCTGTCCAGGGGGTTGAATCGGGAGCGGAGCCGCGGTGACGGGCGCGCCTGGCTGGGCTTGCGGCCCGCCGGAGCCGACCGGCTGCAGCGGCGCCGGAGCCACGGAACCTGGGCCTGATTGAGCCGCTCCAATCGGCCTTTGCTGGCCGAAATTGGGCTGCACGAGGACCCCCGGCCGGTAATCCGGCCGTCCCACCGAAACAGGGATTGGAATCGGGATCGGGATCGGCAGGAACCCCGGCTCGGGCGGCGGCGGCGGCGGCAGGTCGACGAACACCACAGGCGGCGGCGGCAGAAAGTAGACCGGCGGCGGCGGAGGCGGCGGATAGCCCCAGGAGTCGAAGACGAGCACCGGGCGGTCGATGATGACGTATTCCTCCTGGGGCGGCGGCGGCAGGCCGCCGAAATCGTAGGCGTCGAACCGCGGCGGCGGTTCAAGCGGCGCGGACAGATAGATCAGCCGGCGGCGGGCGTCCGGATAGTGAGGTCCGTGCGGATAGCGGCGCATATAGGTCCAGCAGGCGTCCGGCGTGTTGGCCTCGACCGTGCGCCGCCACGTCAACGCTTCCCGCCGCGCCGCCAGCAAGGCGCGAACGCGGCCGGCGAGAGGATCGCCCGGATAGGCCGCGAGAAAATCCTGATAGCCTGCGAACGAATCGCGCTCGATCGCGGCGGCGTAGGCTTCCGAGGCGACGGGAAATTCCCGGATCGGGCGGACTCGCAAGGCTTCGCTCGCCTGCGCGGCGGCGGGAGGCGGAGCGTCGGGAGCGCCCGGCAGCAGGACAAGCGGGGGGACGATCTTGGCGGCGTCCCAGGGCACGAACGCCCCCTTCGTCGTTTCATTGACCCGAAGGCGGACCCTTGCGAACGTTTCATCGATGGGCGCGCCGCCTTCGCGCAGCATCTCGGCAAGGGCCCTCGCGTAGGCGCCATAAGGCGCGGGCTCGTCAGGTGCGATGGTCCCCGGGGCGGCGTTGAAGGCGTAAAGCGCCCCTGGATCCGCGTCGACGAGGGCGAGGCCGCCGGCAAGCGGCTGTCCCTCGGCCGCGAAGGTATTTTTTCGCGCGGCGTCGAGGACCAGAATTCGCGCCCGCAGCGGCAAAGCGCCGAGGGCGCGCGAGAAGTCGGAGATGCGGAGCGCCTCGATCGGAACGTCCGCGTCATGCTTGATGATCGCTTCGACGGGAGCGAAGTAATTCTCGCCTTCGTATTGAAGCCCCAGCCCCGAAAGGTAGACAAACACGACCGCCTGTGGCCCGGCCTGCGCCGCCTTCGCGAGGAAATCGCGAAACGCCCGGCGAAGCGCTTCCTGATCGAGATTGGCGGCCCCGGTGACGTCGAAACCGGCCGCACGCAAACTCTCGGCGACAAGGCCCGCATCGTTGGCCGCCGTGGCCAGCGGCTGGTTCACATAATCCGCGTTGCCGATCACCAGCGCGAGCCGCGGCTCGGCTGGCTGGGCGAACGCCCTGGTCTCGACCGCGCCGCAAAACACCAGGCTCGCGATCACGAGGCCGCAAAGAGGCAATCGAAGCATTGCTTGAAATCCTGACATTCTTGCTTGAAATCCTGGCATTAAAGAACTGACCGCCGCGCGGTCTTTAAACAGAACCAGCGGCGCTGAATGCGCGATGAACGCTGTGGCGATTGATCGGGGGCCGGTATGGCGAATTCAAGATCTGGCGCCAGAGCATATTCCGATCGGATTGAATCAATCCAATCGACAAGAATATGCTCAAGCCACTCACTCTGGAACGATTTCTGATCGATCGCATGAAGTCATGCGATCGGAAAGCGCTCGAGCATATCCCGATGGGATTGAATCACTCCAATCGACCAGACTATGCTCAAGCTTTTGGCTCTGGAGCGATTACAGATCGACCGCATGACTTCATGCATCGGAAAGCGCGCTCTAGCGGATCGCCTCCTCGACCTTCAGCCTGAGGACCGGAAGGACGTCCGACTCGAACCAGGGGTTGCGTTTGATCCAGCCGCTGTTGCGCCAGGAGGGATGCGGCAGCGCCATGATTTGAGGCGTCCCGTGGGCGAATTCGCGCCAGCGCCGGACCGTTTCATCAAGGGTCGCGGCTTTCGCCAGCGGGCGTCCCAGACGCGCGAAATGATAGTTCTGCGCGAATCGCCCGATCGCCAGAATACAGTCGAATCGGGGAGCGGCCCGCAACAGATCGTCGTGCCAGGCGGCGCGGCATTCGCTGCGGGGAGGCAGGTCTCCCTTGTGATCATCGTGACCCGGAAAGCAAAAGCCCATCGGAATGATCGCGACCCGCGTTTCATCATAGAAAATGTCGCGCGAGACGTTCATCCATTGCCGGAGCCGGTCTCCCGAGGCGTCATCGAACGGCAATCCGCTGGCGTGAACCCGCGCCCCCGGAGCCTGGCTCGCGATCAGAAGGCGCGCGGTCGGCGTCACCCGCAGGACCGGCCGGGGCTCATGGGGCAAGCGCGTCCTCATCGGCGCGTCGCGGCAGATCCGGCAGGCGCGAATGCGATGAAGCGTCGCGTCGAGATCAACAGTCGATGGTTTGTCCGTCATAAGCGATCACGAGCCCCGCCTGCTCCATTTCGCCGCAAAAGGCCATCGCGGACTCGCTCATATGGGTCACAAGGACAACCTTGGCGGACAATTCCGGCAGATTGGCCTTGAGAGTGGGCCAATTCATATGGTTCGGAGTCGGTTCGGCGCCCGAGAAACATTCGACGATGAAAAGATCCGCCGCCTCGGACAGATCAATCAAGGCGGGCGTCCAGGCCGTGTCCCCTGAATAAGCGAAAACGCTCTTGCCGTCGGAAAGGCGCACGCCGGTCGCCAGGGCGCGGGTCATATGCACGACCTCGAACGTCTCCAGGGAGAATCCGGCGACCTCGGTCTTGCGCCGCGCCAGAAGCTCTTCGACGGTCCAGGGGAAACGCCAAACCATGCTCTTCGAGCCTGGAAACGACGTTTCGAGGACGGCGTCCAGCTTTTCCTTCAGGCCCGGCGGCCCGATGATCTTGAGGGGCTTCGTCCGCTGCTCGACGAATTGGCAATCGTACAGGAGAAACGGAAGCCCGCCGAAATGATCGCCGTGAAGGTGAGAAATGACTACAGCGTCGATGCTGTCGAATCGCAGGCCGAGCTTCTTCCAGGATCCGATCGACCCTGCGCCAAAATCGACAATAACGCCGAGACCGCCCGACACGATCTTGAAGCACGTATGCGCTCGCCCGCCGCTTCCGAACGCGTCGCCCGATCCAACGATTGTAACTTTCATCAAATTCCCGCGCCGGCTCATAAAGTTCAATCGCGACCGCCTTAATTTGAAGGGCGACGCAACGAAGCCGACCCTGACGCCCGTTCTCTGATAGCTTCGCTTCCAATTCGACAGGCGGAAGGGATCGACATCTCTTCGTCTGCCATTTTGCGGCAGGCATTTCCAGCCAGGCTTTCCTATGCGGCGCAGTTTGCCTCAGACTGTCGCCGCGGCGCGTGCGAAATCGCACATTTAAAACCTCGGCCATGGAGCCGTCTTGAAACCCGGACGGAAGGAGCCGCCTTAAAAGGGTCCGTCTCGCTCGAGCCCGGAGAACGTTTCGTCAGCTTCGGACCGGCGAGACGTGCGATGACTTTGATCGATTTTTCGAGTCAGGCCTTAAGATTTTTTCATCACCTTCAATTGGATTCCAGCAGGCTTTCGAGCGGCGCTTTTACGGATGACTGACATTACCGCAGAGACGATCCCGTTCGGGCGAGACGGCGGACCAAGGCCTTCTGCGCGCCCCAGCATCGCCGGGAAAAGCTTCGCCGGCAACGAATTCACCAGGTTGACGCGACGCTCCCACGTCGGCCCAAAGTCGCGGAAAACGGCCGATGGGAGCCGCGACGTCAAACTGCTGAGGCTGTACGCGCAGGGCCGCAGATCGTCCGCGCCAGCGATGGCCGCGCTCAGCTGCGTCGTCGCAACGATCGCCATCCGGTGGATCGACCTCCCATCCGCGGCGCTCTGGGCGATCCTCGACATCGCCGCCCTGGTTTGGGCCTATCGGCTCGCCAGCAAATTCCTTTCGGAGCCGAAGATCGACTCAGGACGGCGCTGGCGTCGCGATTTCGTCCTCGCTGAAGCCGCCCGAGGCGTGACGATGGCGATCATCGTCTTTCTGATTAGCCAGACGGGAGAGGCTTCGGTGCGATTCTGCGTCCTTGTCTTGTTGCTGCTGGCGTGTGCGATGAACGCGACGGTCACGGCGTCGATTCCCGCCGCGGTCTCTGCGGGACTGGCTCCGGCCGGACTGGCGATTCTCTGCCTGTTGCGTCCCTTGAGCCTCGGCGACGGCGCGGCGCCGGTCATCGCTCTGGGCTTCGCCACGCTGCTCACCTTTGCTCTCCTCGCCCGCAAGCTTCATTCGACATTAGTCGAGACATTGAGGTTCGAAGCCGAAAAAGACGAGCTTATCGCGCAATTGGAGCAAACGAAGGCAAACAGCGATCTGGCCCGGCGCAGGGCCGAGGACGCCAATCTCGCCAAGTCTCAATTCCTCGCGACGATGAGCCATGAATTGCGGACGCCGCTCAACGCCATTCTAGGATTTTCGGAAGTGATGAAAGGCGAATTGTTCGGATCGCACGTCGTGCCCTCGTACAAGGAATATTCGAACGACATTCATGCGAGCGGCCAGCATCTGCTCATGCTGATCAACGAAATCCTCGACCTGTCGAGGATCGAGGCCGGCCGGTTCGACCTGAAGGAGGAGCCGCTCGCGCTCGCGCCCCTGGTCGAGGATTGCAGGCGCCTCCTGGACTTGCGCGCGAAACAGCGGAGCATCATCGTCGAGGAATTCGCCGAGCCGACCCTCCCGCCCCTCTGGGCCGACGAGCGCGCCGTCCGGCAAATCACCCTGAACCTGTTATCAAATGCGATCAAATTCACGCCGCACGGCGGTTCGATCAGGATCCGGATCGGCTGGACGGCGAGCGGCGGCCAATATCTGGCGGTCCGCGACAACGGCCCAGGAATTCCACAGGACGAAATCCCCATCGTCATGTCCTCGTTCGGACGCGGCTCCCTCGCTCAGAAGAACGCCGAGGAAGGCTCGGGCCTCGGCCTTCCCATCGTCAAGGGCCTTATCGAACTGCATGGCGGCACGTTCACGCTGAAATCAAAAGTGGCGGAAGGAACCGAAGTGATCGTGATCTTTCCGCCGAGCCGGGTCTTGGCCGCGGCTTCTCTCCGGACCCAGGAGATCAGCGCCAAACCCCGCCATGGCCGCCGCCTGTCGACGGCCGCCTAGAGCGCTTTCCGATCGCATGAAGTCATGCGATCGATCAGAAATCGCTTCAGCATCAAATGCTTGAGCATATTCTTGGCGACACCGGCCCCGGCGAGGGAAGGAAATGGCTCGCCAATGGCGCAGGCCGAAGCGGCGGCGATCCCGCGGACCTTCATCCCCTTCCCGATCCCGCAGCTCTGATGCTACATCAGGGGCCGGTTCTGCGGAGACTCCTCCCTAAGGATGGTTTTGCTGGCGCGCGCATGCGCCGGGGGCCACATCGTTATACCGTCCAGATCATTCATTCACCATCAAGGTCATTCATTCAGCATCAAGGTCATTCATGGCTTCCATGTCTTCAACGCTCGCCACGGCGCTTTGTCTTTGTTGCATCGCCGTCGGCGCGTCAGCCGAAGCGCCCGACGCTGCCACGACGGTCCGCCCTGCCCCTCCCGAAGCGGCGCAACCGGCGCCGACAGCGCCGCCCAATCCCCTTCCGGCCCCCGTCACGACGTCCCACGCGATCAACCCGCCCGGACGCGCCCTTCGCTTCAAGGCGATCGCCGGAGCTATTCGGCTCAGCGAAGCGCAAACTGGAGCGCCCTTGGCGGATGTCGCCTATGTGGCGTTTGTTCTCGATGGCGGCGATGCGGCGAAGCGGCCGGTCACGTTCGCGATTAACGGCGGGCCGGGCGCGAGTTCCGCGTGGCTCAATCTCGGAGCGATGGGGCCATGGCGCCTGCCGCTCGAGGCGGCGCCTGCGTCGCCGTCGGCGCCCGCCGCGCTGATCGAAAACGCCGATACGTGGCTCGATTTCACCGATCTCGTTTTCATCGATCCGCCCGGAACCGGCTACAGCCGGATTCTCGCCAAAGGCGATGAAGCGCGCCGCCAGCTTTACTCGGTTTCCGGCGACATCGACGCGCTGGCCGTCGCGATCCGCAAATGGATCACGGCCAACAACAGGCTATCCAGTCCGAAATTCATCGTCGGCGAGAGCTATGGCGGCTTTCGCGGCCCGAAGCTCGCCCGTCGGCTCCAGGACGGCGAAGGCGTCGGGATACGCGGGCTCGTGCTGATCTCGCCTGTGCTCGACTTCAGCTGGTTCGAGAGCGCGAACAATCCCCTGACCTACGTCACCCGGCTGCCGTCCCAGGCCGCGGCCGTCCGCAAGCTCGACGCGACAGACGGACGCTCAGCGCTCGCCGACGTCGAAGCCTATGCCGAAGGCCCCTATCTGCTGGATCTCTTGCGCGGCGAGCGCGATCCGGCGGCGCTCGCCCGGATGAGCGAGAAGGTCGCGGGTTTCACCGGTCTCGATCCGGCGTTCGTGCGGCGCCTCGGCGGGCGCCTCGACAGCGCAAGCTTCGCGCGCGAGCGCGGCCGCGACGAAGGCAAGATCGCCAGCGCCTACGACGCCAGAGTCAGCGGTTTCGACCCTCAGCCTCACGCCGCGTCGAGCGATTATTCGGACCCCGTTCTCGACGCGGTCAAAACGCCGCTCGCGAGCGCGATGGCCGATCTGACCGCCCGGCGGCTGAACTGGCCGATCGAGGCCCGCTATGAAATTCTCAACGAAAGCGTCGCGCCGCAATGGGAATGGGGCGGACATGGACGAAGCCGGTCCGAAGCGCTCACGGATCTGAAGCGGGCGATGGCGATCGACCCGCAACTGCGCGTCCTGATCGTCCACGGCGCGACCGACGAGGTGACGCCCTATTTCGCCTCGAAGCTGCTGATTGATCAGGTGCCGACGTTCGGCGACCCTGATCGCCTGCGGCTGAGAGTCTACGGCGGGGGCCACATGGTCTATTTTCAGGACAAATCCCGCGCCGCCTTGCGCGAAGACGCCAAAAACCTGATCGAAGGGCGGTAGGGCGACATTCGTCCCATCGGTGGTTCCGCGAGTGAGTTTGGATGCGCGCGACGTAAAGCCTGACATCGGACCGCAATTGTGAATCAGAGTCTTGCGGGCAGACCAGACGGAACCATAGCAAAAAGCCCTGTCCGAGGATGGCGTCGCGTCATAGCCTTGTGCTTGACAAATCGGCAATATGACTGTTTTACGGTTGTAATCACGTTGGACCGCGAAGGCTCACGCTAACGTCGTCGCTGACGACTCCCCGCGCAAGATATCCTATTCTGGCAAGACAATCCGGGTAAGACAATCCGGGCTAATTCGGATCAAGGACGTCGCCATTCTTCGATTTCTCACATTCGTCAATCTCTAAAAGGAGAAAGCCGATCATCCCGCTCCCTGTCGTCATCTTTGTGTTGCTATTGCTCGGCGCCAGCGGCGGATATTACGCCTATGCCGCCTATGGCAGATCAGGCTTGGGCGGCGCGATCGGCTCTGTCCTCGTCGTTTTTCTGCTCCTCTGGATGCTTGGAGCATTGTCAATCTAAGCAAGCGCGTCCGCGCCATCGCTGGGTTGCGCGCCTCGATCAGCTCCTGCGTTCTCGCCGCAACTTGGCCGCCCGTCGCGCGGGGCCAACTTATCAGGCGTCGGAGGTCTCGGATCGGCCTGGGACTTTCGCCTGGGCAAATGTCGCCATGTCGGAATGGCAGGCGATCGCCGCCTTGAACAAGGCGGCGGACAAAGCCGCGCCGGAGCCTTCGCCGAGCCGCATCCCGAGATCGAGCAGCGGGCGCTTGCCGAGACGTCGCAGAACCTCGCCATGCGCGCCCTCTTCGGAAAGGTGCCCCGCCACGCAATGGTCGAGGGCGGACGCATCAAGGGCGTGGAGAATGGCTGCTGCGGCGCAAACCACATAACCGTCGAGGATCACCGGAACCCGCTCGATTCGCGCCGCCATGATCGCCCCGGCGATGGCCGCGATTTCGCGCCCGCCGAGACGGCGCATCAGCTCGAGCGGATCCGCAAGAAAAGGCCTGTGCAGCGCGACGGCGGCTTCGACCGTGGCGATCTTGCGCGCGAGAGCTTCTGCATCGGCTCCCGTTCCTCGGCCCACCCAATCCCTGGCGGCGCCGCCATAAAGTCCGTGGTAGATCGCCGCCGCGATGGTGGTGTTGCCGATGCCCATTTCGCCGAGGCAAAGCAAATCGACGCCGCCGTCGATGGCCTCCATGCCATAGGCGAAGGTGGCCGCCGCCGCCGCTTCCTCCAGAGCCGGCGCCTTGGCGATGTCCAGCGTCGGAATGTCGAGGGCGAGGTCGAACACTTTCAGGCCAAGGCCGAATGAAGCGCAGATCTGGTTGATCGCCGCGCCTCCGGCGGAAAAGTTTTCGACCATGGCCCTGGTGACGGACGCCGGATAGGCGGAGACGCCCCTCGCCGCAACGCCGTGATTGCCCGCAAAAACCGCGACCAGCGGGCGGTCCATCGTCGGCTCCGGCTTGTCCTGCCAGGCCGCGAGAAACTCGACGAGCTCCTCCAGCCGGCCGAGCGATCCGGGCGGCTTTGTCAGCTCCGCCTGCCGCGCTCGAACCGCCGCGATGGCGTCCTTTGAGGCGAGCGGCATCATTGGAATGAGATCACGGATGGCTTGAAACGGCGCGCCGGAAGGCGGCTGAGAGGAGGAGGACTGAGAGGAGGAGGACATGGCGGCCTGACGATGGAAACAGTCCCGTCACGCGGGACGAATGGAAGGAAACGAACCTGAACTATGGGGCTATTGTCGATCCGCGCGGCGTCTTGCCTCACCTTTTTTTGCATATGCGATATTGCACTGCAGCATAAGACGCCCCAAGTTAACGACAACGGAAATATGGAGGACGCAACTCAGTTTGAAACACGATTGGAGACAGACGATATGACACGCAAGCTTTCGTTCATCGCCGGGGGCTTTTTCTTCACCGCGACCGCCCTCGCCATCGCCGCATCCGCTCAGTCGCCGACTGTGCAGATCAAGGCGTATACTCCCGCGGCCGCCGTCGAGGCCTCCGCCGCCGAGATCCCTGGCAAAGTCTATTGCTATAACGGCGCGAAGCGCGATCAGGTCAATGTTTATAGAGGCTGGACCTGCATCCTCGAGCACCATCCTCTCTAGATCGGCCTGACGTCCCGCCTCGACAAAGCCGTCCGGATCATTGATTGAGAAGCGATGCGCTTCGGCTCGACGCTTCTCAGCGATGCTCTGCTCTGCCTGCGGTTCGCCACGCGCCTCCCGGTTCCAGGCATCGAGGACCAATCGTTCGCCACCTTTCCGCGGGCGATCCGGATGCTCCCTTTGGCCGGAGCAATGGTCGGCGCATTGGCAGGCGGCGTCCTCGGGCTCGCCTCATTTATCGGGTTTCCGCCTCAGATCGCCGCTCCGCTTGCGATCGCCGTCCTGATTTTGTCGACTGGCGCGCTCCATGAAGACGGTCTCGCCGACTGCGCCGACGGGTTTGGCGGCGGCGCGACGTGCGAGCGCAAGCTCGAAATCATGAAAGACAGCCGAATCGGCGCTTTCGGGGCCCTGGCTCTGGCGCTGACATTGTACCTGCGTGCGGCCAGCATCGCCTCGATCCTCGACCAAAGCCTTGGCCTCGCCTGCGCCGTCCTGATCGGCGCCGCCGCTGTTTCGCGCGCAGCCGCGCTGATTCCGCTTGTCTGGCTGCCTCCGGCGCGCAAGGAAGGCGCCGGCTTTTCCGCAGGCCGGCCAGCGCCGGGCGCAGCGATCGCCGCCGCATGCCTTGGAACTTTGTTCGCCTTGGCTCCGGCATTGGCGGGCGCGTCGTCGCCAAGGCTCTTGATCGGTATCGGCGCAGCGGCGGGAGCCGGGTTTGGGGCGTCGCTACTGGCGAAGCGCCAGATCGGCGGTCAAACCGGCGACGTCGCCGGCGCCGCCCAGCAAATCAGCGAGGTCTTGTTTTACCTTGTCTTCGCCGCGAACCGTCTCGCCTGAGCAGGCTTTGGGGGAAACTCAAAGGCCCGCCAGATATTGCGTCGGATCGACCGGGGTCGCGCCCTTGCGCAGTTCGAAATGGAGTTGCGGAGACGCGACGTTGCCGCTCTGGCCCGATTTGGCGATCGTCTGCCCGCGTTTGACGGTTTCGCCGCGCTTGACCTCGATGTCGCCGTTGTTCGCATAGGCCGAGACAAATCCGTTGGGATGCCGGATCAGGATCAGATTGCCGTATCCTTTCAATTCGCTTCCGGCATAGGCGACCACACCGCTTTCGGCGGCCTTCACGGAAGTTCCCTCCGGAACGGCGATATTGATCCCGTCGTTGCCGCCAGGCTTGAAGGCCTGGATGATCCGTCCGCGCGCGGGCCAGCGGAATTCAGGATTGGCCGGATCTGTCGAAGCGGCTCCCTTGTTTTCCGGCGCGTCCGGGGCGGCCTTGGGTTCGGCCATCGCGGTTTCGGTTTTTTCGGGCTTGAGCGCTTCGGGTTTGGAGCCTTCGGGCCTGGATTTTGCCGGCGCCTGCTGCTCCTTCACGATCGAAGCGGTTTTCCGGGCGGGCTCTACAGGATGCGTTTCGCTGACGGCGACGGCGGCTTTCTGGGCCGGTTTCGCGTCCGCGTGGGCGATGACGGCTTTGGGCGCGGGAGCGGCCTTCACCGGCGCCGCGGCGACTTTGGCCGCGGGCGCCAATGCGGCCGGCGCGGCCGCGATCGCCGGGGCGGCGCCTTTCAGGAGCTTGACCTGTCCCGCAGCAGAACGCACGGGCGCGGGGGCGTTCGCGACGGTCTCAGCGACGCGCGCTCCGCTCGAGGCGGCGAGCGAAGCGTTGTAGACCGGGATGACAATCCGAGAGCCCGGTTGAATTTGCGCCGCCGAGGTAAACCCGTTCGCGCGGACAAGGGCGTCGGTTGGAATGCCGTAGCGTTTGGCGAGGAGTTCCGCGCTTTCCCCCTGGGCGACGGAGATCGGCGTCCCGCCTTCCGCAGACCAGCCGGCGACCGTCTGGGCAGGGCGCGCGACATTTCCGGCGAGCTTCGGGCTCTGAACGACTGGCGACGAATGGCTCTGCGCCGGAGCGGACAACGGCCGCGATTGCACCGGCGACACCGGAGCCGATCCCGGGAACCCCGAGCCCGCAGCCGCGGGGTCGATGCTCGATGTCGGCAAATCGGCGCTCGACGATGTCTCAAAAGGATTTTTGAACGGGTCGCTCAAGCGGTCTGAACTGGCGCACCCCGCGAGCGCACTGGCGGCGAGTCCCGTCATGGCCAGACGAAACGCGGAACGTGAGCAGAAATTGGAAAAAGAATGACTCATGACGCAACCCACTGACGCAGTAGCTCTCACCTCCGATTAAATGGGGTTTGAGTTAAGGGAGCGTTTAGATGAACAATCATTCAAGAAAAAACTGTGCAAATTACCGAATAACCGGATCGGCTTTGGAGGCCGGTCCAAGCAGCGTCCGGCGAGGATCCGTGAGGATCACCCAAGCGCCTGCGCCAGCCGCTTGAGAGAATGTTCGTCGGTCAGATCGAGCTTGAGCGGAGTGACGGAGATCTTTTTTTGCGCGAGGGCCTCAAGATCGGTTCCTAGCCCCGGCGTGAGCTGATGCCGATCGAAAGAAATCCAGTAATAGGGATTGCCGCGTCCGTCCGCGCGCGCGTCGATGTTGACGAGATAGCCGCGCCTGCCCTGAAAGGTCACCGCGACGCCCGTCACCTCGCTTGGCGAACAGGCCGGGAAATTCACGTTCATGATGACGTTGGGAGGAATTCCCCCGGCGAGAATTTTTTCGATGATGGAAGGCCCATGCGCTTCCGCGCAGTCCCAGAACGCTCCCTCCCGGCCGCCAATGGGTCCATAGGCCAGCGACAATGCGATCGAGGGAAATCCCAGAAGCGCGCCTTCCATGGCGCCGGCTATGGTGCCGGAATAGACGACGTCTTCGGCGACGTTCTGGCCGCAATTCACGCCCGACAGGACGAGGTCCGGCGCGCGTCCTTCCAGAATACGGCGCACGCCCATGATGACGCAGTCCGTCGGGGTGCCTTTTACGGCGTAGTGGCGTTCGGATATCTGACGCAGGCGCAAGGGATCGTTCAGCGACAGCGAATGAGCGACCCCCGACTGATCGCTTTCCGGCGCGACGACAATGACATCGTCTGTCAGCGCCCTGGCGATTTTCTCGAGGGTCGCGAGGCCGGGCGCGTGAATGCCGTCGTCGTTCGTCACCAGAATGCGCATCCAGCATCGCTCCCGCAGATACATTTGTGAGGCCTGCCCCGCAGCGGGACAGAGGCGTCCGCCGCCGGGGGCGGACGCTTCGCCAGTTCGGATTCATCTTTTGAAAAGTCGGCGGCCGGCGCCACGTCTAGCAGACCCGTGGGCTTTCTTCATCGGGCAATCATCGCAACGCCGGATAAAGGCGGCGCGCGCGCGATCAGGACGGCTTGTCCGATGAGACGTGAGACGCGTTCAGCCTATTTCCCGCAATCAGGCTGACTCAAAAGCTCGAGGCTGGACATTTCGCCGGCGAGAACGAAATCGCCGTAATCCAGCCGCAAGGCGCGGGAGATGCCGTTTTCATAGAGATCGAACGACAGGGTGTAGCTTGGACCGTCGTCTTTCTTGCCGCTCTCGAAATAGCTGATGGAGACCGGCCAGCGCCGCATTTTTTCGAGCTGGGGAATGTGCGCCGCCTTTTCAACGGCCGGAGCGGCGATGGGATGCCCTATATAGGTTGTGGTCTCGTAGACTTTTTCGCCGGTCTCCGATCCGTCGTAAACCTTGGCTTCCAGAAGGTTTTTTCCGTCCGCAGCCGCTGCCAGAATCCGCCTCAGATGCTCCGTCGGAAAGGCGATCTCGGACTCGACGCTGAATTTGCTGCGCTTGGGCTTGGCGAGATTGACCAGCAACGGACCATTGGCTGTCTTTGAGGCCTTGCCGTCAACCGAATCGGCTTCGGCGCTATCGACGCTGGTCTGCATCTTGAAGTTGAAATTCTTGCCCTCGGGGTCTTCGAACGTCGCCGATTGCATGTCCGACACGCGGGTCGGCCCTTCGGCCGGCTGCAACTCGGTGAACTGGCGGAAATTCTGCACATAGCCTTCGCAGGCCGAACCGGTGAAATCGAAGGCGATGCGTCCATGCGCGGCGGTCGGGCTTTTTGTCCCCACGGATTTGGCGAGGGTCAATTCGTAAACGGCGCGGTGCGGCGCGAGCGAGACGGAATGGACCTGCTCCGTCTTCGACGTCGCGGAGGGAGGATTTGGCGGGATCGAATTGGCGGCGATACCCCCGGACCCGAAGGGGCAGATCGCCACGAGGGAGAAAGCGGCGAGCGTCCGCCCGACGCGGCCGAAAACCTGAAAACGAGCCTGAGGGAACCGAGCTTGGGGAGCGATCATTCTTGGCTTTTCCTCGAAGTGCGCCGCGGCCGGCGCCGGGAATTTGTCATCGTCTCGGCGCAAAGATTACCAATTCGTGCTGCAAAGCGTCAAATTAGAGTTAACGCCCCCCAACTGCAACCTGAGCGGCGCGATTTACGCGCTGTGGATCTCGCCGACTTGAGATACAAGGGTCCGGCGCAACACTCAAATCATAGGGAAATCTTTCATGGACAAGGTCGAGGCGAAACTGGCGGCTCTGGGCGTATCGCTTCCGACCCCCGCCGCTCCTGTCGCAAATTATGTCCCTTTTGTGATCTCCGCCTCGATTCTCGTAATTTCCGGACAGCTCCCGCTTGGCGCGGACGGGAAGCTTGATCCCGCCCATACGGGCAAATGCGGCGGAGATGTCTCCATAGAAGATGGGCAGGCCGCCGCGCGCCGCTGCGCGATCAACCTTCTGGCGCAGGCTAAAGCGGCGCTCGGCGATCTCGACAAAATCTCCCGCTGCGTTCGCCTCGGCGGTTTCATCAATGCGGCTCCGGAATTCGTCGCGCTCCCCGCGGTGATGAACGGCGCTTCGGATTTCATCGTCGAAGTTCTCGGCGAGAAGGGCCGGCATGCCCGCTCAACCATCGGAGTCGCCGAATTGCCGATGAACAGCGCCGTCGAGGTCGAGGCCATGTTCGAGATCGAACGCTGACCAGGCGGGCCGGCCCCTGGTCCCTCAATGCGCCGGACTGGCTGACGGCGCGCCCGATCGCCCATCGCGGACTTCACGCCAGGGCGACGGGACTCGTCGAGAATACAATCGCGGCGGCTGAAGCCGCGATCGGCAAGGGGTACGCCATCGAATGCGACGTGCAGCGGACCCGGGATGGCGAAGCCGTCGTTTTTCACGATTTTACCCTTGATCGCCTGATGCGCGCGAAGGGAGACGTCGCCGCCTTCAGCGCCGGCGACCTCGCCGGTCTCGCCCATAAGGAGTGCGACGAGGGGATCGCGACTTTATCCGGCTTCCTTGCGGCGGTCGCGGGCCGGACGCCCGTGATCGTTGAAATCAAAAGCCGGTTCGACGGCGATGTCCGCCTCGCGGCGCGCGCGCTGGCGGCGATCGCGGACTATGCGGGTCCCGTCGGCCTCAAGACCTTCGATCCTCGTGTCCTCGCCTGTCTCCGCGCCCAAGGCGCCTCGCGTCCGCTCGGCCTTGTCGCCGAAGCCTGCTACGAGACCGGCGAATGGCTTGAACTGGCGCCGCAGCAGCGCGCCGCGCTCCGCGAGCTGCGGCATTTCCCCGACACGCGTCCGGATTTCCTGTCCTGGAACGTCAATGATTTACCGCACGCCGTGCCGATGCTGTGCCGTGCCGGAATCGGAATGCCGGTCATGACCTGGACCGTGCGGTCGCCGGAGGACAGGTCGCGGGCCGAACTGTGGGCGGATCAGATCGTCTTCGAGGGCTTCGAGGCCTGACTCGATCGAGCGTCGGTCCGTTCGCCAATCCGGCGAAGCGCGGCTGAACTTCGATCGACCCGCGTATAGAGCGTGTAACCGGGATCGAAGATGAACTTGAACAAAAGTCCAACCCAGGACTCGTGAGTTTTCAGATCGTCGTAGAATTCCGGCGCCATTTGCTTCAGTCGCGGCAGCCTGGTCCAGGGCACGTCGGGAAAATCGTGATGTTCGTTGTGATAGCCGATGTTGAGCGCGACGATGTTCATCGGGCCGTAATAATCGAAGGTCTCCTGCTCGGGATCGCTGGTGAAATGCTCCTGGACCCAGCGCGCGCCGAGCGGATGCAGGCCGCCGACTGAAAACCAGAACGACGCGAACAGGTAGAGCAGCGCATTGGGGCCGAATAAAAAGACAACCGCGAGATCGTAGAAAATCACGCAGACCGTGTTGATGAAGGTCCAGCGGCCCCACATCGGCACTGTTCCCCTGAGCCGTCCGAGACGGGTCACCTGAAACACCGCGAAAAAGAACATCCAGGCGGCCTTGCCGTACCAGGTCCGGCCAAAAACCCTCGCCTCCCAATGACTTGGCAGATCGGCGTCGTAGTCGTAATCGCCAAGATGGGAATGATGCTTCATGTGGTAGCAGCGAAAGCCCATCGCGGTCGGGAAGCCGTTTGGCAGATCCGCGAGAATCGCCGTCCATTTGTTCCAGGTTGGGCTTTTGAAGACGCAATTGTGCGAAGCGTCGTGGATGATCACGAACAAGGCGTGGTTGGCGAAAGCTCCAACGCAAAAGGCGACGGCGATGGCGAGCGGCCAATAGGAAAGGCCAAGCCAGCCTAGCCAGGCGGCGATCAACGTCTGACCCGCCGTCAGCCCCAGCGTGATCACGGCGGTCAACGGATCGTAGCCGGCGAGCGCGGCGACGTCCGGATGCGCCTTCAGGATCGCGCGCCGGCGAATGGGATGCGGCCGAGGCTCGGCCTTGGCGATGAAGTCGGTCCGCGTCGCGGGCGCTTCGGCGGCCGCGTCGAGATTCAGGCCGAGCGAATTGATGTTCATAGGGCGTCCCCTTTGGGCGCTATCGCTCCGCCATGACGATCATGGCGCAAGCGCCGCAATTCCGAGCCGCTTCTCGTAAACGCGATGAATCTTGTCGATTTTCGCGCCCGCGGCCTCGATCGGCCGCCGCATGCCGGCGTTGTTCTCCAGAACCCAGCCGAACTCGACATGTTCGATGGAACTCTGCCGGCTGCGGCGCCGGATTTCCTCGATGAACGCAAGTATAACGGCCCCGCCCGCCGCCTTGCGGTGGAGGGCGCGACGGATGCCGAAAAGTGCCAGCCGCCCCGATTTGAACTTGTGGTTCCTGATCCGCGAGATCATTCGAAAGATGCCGAAGGGGAGCAGCTTGCCGCCAAGATCGCCGGTGATCTCGTGCAGATTAGGCAGGACGACGCCAAAAGCCTGAGGCTCGCCGTCAAGTTCGATCATGAACCCGCCTTCAGGCGGCATCACCAGTTTCAGTCCGTCCGCGGTCGACATGAATTCGTCGTAGGTGAAAGGGGTGAAGCCCCAATTCTCGCTCCACGCGTCGTTGAAAATGTCGAGAATGATCCTGGCCTCGTTGGCGAGATCCTTGAGATCCAGGGTTCTGATGCGCAATCTGTCGCGCCATTCCGGCCGGTCGATAATCCTGGGACCGTCAGCGCGGTCCCTTTCGCTGACGTCGTAGCGGTATGAAATCAGATCGCGGGCCTTGGCGTAGCCGCAGCGCTCGAGAGCCCCCGGCAGATAGTCGGGATTCCACGGCATGAACACCATCGGCTCGGCGTCGAAGCCCTGGACCAGCACGCCGACCTCGCTGTTGACCGACGGCGAGAACGGCCCATGCACGACTTCCGCGCCTCGTGCCTGCAGCCAGTCTTCCGCGGCCTTCATCAGCGCCCCGACGACAAAATCGTCGTTGATCGCGTCAAGGCAACCGAATTGCGCGCGCGAGGCGCCCAGCGGCGCATGATCTTCGTCGTACATCTGCGCGAAAATTCGTCCGACGAACTTGCCGTCCCTGCGGGCGAGAAAGGCCTGCGACTCGACCAGTTTATAATGAGGGTTGAGCCGCGGCGAAAAGGAGGTCCACCGCTCGGCGTCGAGCGGCGGGGCAAATCCAGGCTGATCCTTGTATAAAAGGCGCGGCAGCCGGCAAAAGGCGAGGAAGTTTCCAAGCCCCTGAGAGGGAATGACGTCGACCGCGCTCTTCAGCATGAATGGTTTCTCATCGCCCCGCCCGGATGCAAAGCCGCCGGTCCGGCTCCGGGCAAGGCCTGATCAAGTCGCGACGCTGAGAGCGCGGGCGGGCGCTGCATGTTCGCTTTTCCGTTTCGCCAGAAGGTCGATCACGCCCCTGATTTCCGCCTCCGTATGCGTGGCGGACAAGAAAAAGCGCAGGCGCGGCTGATCCTTGGGAACCCCGATCTGGATGATCGGCGGCACGTAATAATACTGGCTCAAAAGCAATCTCGAGGCGGCGAGCGTTTCGAGACTGTCCGAGAACAGGATCGGCACGACGCCTCGTCCGATCGCAGGGCCCGTGTCGAGACCGGCCTCGTGCGCGAGATCCATGAACAGTTCGGCGTTCTCGCGCAAACGGCGCAGTCGCCACGTCTCTTGCTGCATGAGCTGCAAGGCCGTTTCCGCAGCGGCGGAAATGACCGGAGACAACCCGACGCTGTAGACAAAACCAGGAAGCGTGTAGCGCAGCCAGTCGATCACAGGCGCCTTGCCGGCGACGAAGCCGCCGCAGGACGCCAGCGTCTTGGACAGCGTTCCGATGATGAGATCGACCTGCTGCGGATCGACGCCTGCGTATTCGCAAAGACCGCGTCCCTCGCTCCCAAGAACCCCGATCGAATGCGCTTCGTCGATCAACAGCCACGCGTTGCGCTGCTCCTTGATCCTGACGAGGCGGACGAGGTCGGCGACGTCGCCGTCCATGCTGTAAATGCCTTCCGCGACGATCAGAACGTTGCGGAAGTTTTCGCGCCGTTCGCGCAGCAGAAAATCGAGGTGGTCAAGGTCGTTGTGGCGGAAAACGACGGTTTCCGCCACCGCGCTTTTTGCGCCGCTCAGAATGCTGTTGTGCGACAATTCGTCGATGAAGAGCGCGTCCCGCGATCCAAGAATATGCGAGATCGTCGTGACGTTGGTCAGATAGCCGCTGACGAGGGTCAGCGCTGAATCTGTTCCGACGAATTTCGCAAGGGCGACCTCAAGATTGCGATGGGTCGACCGCTCTCCGCCGACGAGACGGGAGGCCAGCGCCCCGACGCCAAAGGTATCGAGCGCGGCGGCCGCGCTCGACTTGATGGCCGGATGGGTGGACAGCCCGAGGTAATCATAGTTTGCGAAGCTGACAAACCGCTGGCCCTTCGCTTCCGCCTCGCGCCGCAAAGTATCGGTCGGAGCAAAGAATGGATCGCCGCTTTCCAGATAGGCTTTCCCGGCAAGGCGGAAGCGCTTGGTGGCGTATTGCGCGAGGCTGTTATCTTTTTGCACTTAGGTCTAGCCGTCTCAAAGGAGTTCTAGGATGTCTTTAAGAAACCTTGCGGCGTTAAGAAACCTTGCGGCGTTGCGCCTGCAACGAATCAAAGAGCCTGCAATGAATCGAAGCGCCTTCAATGAATCGAACTGTTCCCCCACAGCAAATCAATGCATAGCATCGCCCGACGGGGGGAGCAAAAGTCGATCGGGGGATAACCCTCGCCGATCGTCTTAAACTGCTTGCTGAAATCGCGTAACCCCTTGCAGACCAAAGATTTAGCGGCTTTGGTCAATTCGAGTTACAAACCGTAACAATGCTCAGTTTAACCGTCGGACGCGGTATTTAGTGCTGACGATAGCCCAACGAAGACCGAAGATGGGAATCGGTTGCTTTAAAGCGGCGATCTTGACCGCCAAGTCAGGGCCGCGGATTTTTAAATCCGTTTGAGCTCCAACGACTGAAATGCACTTCTAAACATGAATTTTTTACAAAGATTAAGAAAGTCTTTACTATATTGCCGGGCCGCCAGCCTACGGCGAGCCATCGTCGACTCAGTTTCCGTCGACGCTTGCCCTTTACGGGCGTTGCAAGGCGCGCCAGCCGATATCGCGGCGGCAAAATCCCTCCGGCCAATCGATCGCGTCGATCGCCGCATAGGCTCTGGCGCCGGCTTCCGCCACGTTGGCTCCGACGGCGGTGACGTTGAGCACCCTGCCGCCGTCGGCGAGAAGCCGCGTTCCCTCGAGCCGCGTTCCCGCGTGGGTGATTGTAACAAAAGGTTTCGCCTCGGCCCGTTCAAGATGGACGATCTCCGCGCCCTTCAGCGGCGCCTCGGGGTAGCCGCGTGCGGCGAGCACGACGCTCAGCGCGGTGCAGGCGGAGAGCCGTATCGGCCGGTCCGGGAGAGTGGCGTTTGCGCAGGCGAGCATGAGGGCGAGGAGATCATCCTCCAGACGCGGCAGGATCGCCTGCGTCTCGGGATCGCCGAACCTGACATTGAATTCGATGAGCTTTGGACCCTCGCGGCCGATCATCAGGCCCGCAAAAAGGACGCCCCTGAACGGCGCGCCCAATTCCGTCATGCCCTTGAGGGTCGGTTCGATGATCTCGGTCATGACCCGCCGGCTCATCGCCGCGTCCATGACCGGCGCGGGCGAATAGGCGCCCATCCCGCCGGTGTTGGGCCCGGTTTCCCCCTCGCCGACGCGCTTGTGATCCTGCGCCGAGGCGAATTCGACGGCGCGGGCGCCATCGCAGAGCGCGAAAAAGGAAGCTTCCTCGCCTTCGAGAAAGTCCTCGACGACGATGGTCTCGCCTGCGGCGCCGAATCCGCCGCGAAACATCATGCCGATCGCCTCTTCCGCCTCGGCGAGACTGGCGGCGACCACAACCCCTTTCCCGCTGGCGAGGCCATCCGCCTTGATGACGATCGGCGCGCCTTTGCCGCGTGCATAGGCCAACGCCGAAGCCGCGTTGCTGAAACGCCCGTAGGCCGCCGTCGGAATCCTGAACCGCGCGCAGAAGTCCTTGGCGAACCCTTTTGACCCTTCGAGACGGGCGGCCGCTTTGCCCGGCCCGAAGACCTTGATCCCGGCCAGAGCCAGATCGTCGGCGATGCCGGCGACGAGCGGCGCCTCGGCGCCGACCACGACAAGGCCGATCCGGTTCGCCTTGCAATACGCGGCGACTGATGCATGATCGGCGGCGTCGAGCCCCACGCATTGACCGATGCGGGCGATTCCGGGATTGCCGGGCGCGGCGAAAAGGGTGTCGAGCAGCGGACTTTTGACCAGCGCGGCCGCGATCGCATGTTCGCGCCCGCCCGAGCCAAGGAGGAGGACGTTCACGCCGCCGCCGTAACGTTTGCGCCGGCCTGACCGTTGTGGTGGGATCCCTGCGCGATCAGGCCCGGCGGAAGGCGGAATACGGCGCTCACCTAGAATTTTCCTCTTGCCTGCTTTTGCGCGCTTGCGTCATCGAATTCGCCTGTCCGATTGCGCGGCGGATCGGGCGAGGGCGTGATTGGACGGGGTCCTGATCGGATGAAGACCGAGGCCGGCAAAATGCTGAAGGATGCGCCCGTCGTCAAGGAGCGTTCGTCGGGGGCGGACCGGATTTACGCCTTCCCCCCCCCAGCGGGCTCGGGCGACGGGGCGGAGCTGAACTTGAACGCCCTCGCTCGCGCGCGAAGGGAATTATTGCCGCGCCTTCGGCGCCGGCGGCGTGAAACCCCGCGACGCTTTGCGGATTATCTGACGGACAAAAGCGAAGGGAGAGACACTATGGCGAGCGCTCAGGTAAAGCCAATTCCGGACGGGATGCATCGCGTGACGCCGCACCTTGTCTGCGACGGCGCGGCCGGCGCCATAGACTTCTACGAAAAAGCCTTCGGCGCCGTTGAGGAAATGCGCCTCGCCGGGCCCCAGGGCAGATTGATGCATGCGCGAATCCGCATCGGCGATAGCGCAATCATGCTGGTCGACGAATTCCCGCAATGGGGATCGTTCGGTCCGAAATCGCTGAAGGGCACGCCAGTGACGATCCATCTTTTTGTCGAGGACGCCGACGCCGCCGCCGCCCGCGCCGTCGAGGCGGGGGCGAAACTGATCCTGCCGGTCACCGACATGTTCTGGGGAGACCGTTACGGCGTGATCGAGGATCCGTACGGTCACCGCTGGTCGATTGCGACGCATGTGCGCGACCTGAGCGCGGAGGAGATCGCGCAGGCGATGCCGAAGCATATGTCCGGTTGAGCCGCGCCAGGCCCCGCCCTTCCCTACCGCCGCCCGAACAGCTTCTCGACATCGACGAGTTTCAGTTCGACATAGGTCGGGCGGCCGTGGTTGCACTGGCCGGAGCCTGGCGTGCGCTCCATCTCGCGCAAAAGCGCGTTCATCTCGTCCGCGCCGAGCCGCCGCCCCGCCCGCACCGAATGATGGCAGGCGAGCGTCGCCAGCACCCGGTCAAGTCGCTTCTCCAGAGGCGCCGCGCCGCCGCCCTCCCCGGCGAGCGCCGCGGCAAGATCGCGCACGAGACTCGAGGCGTCGCAGGCGCCGAGCGCGGCGGGCGTCTCGCTGACCGCGACGGCACCCGGCCCGAACGGTTCGACCCTGAGGCCGAACTCGCCAAGGAGGTCCGCCGCATCGCAGACCCGCGCCGCCTCGCTTTGCCCCATCTCGACGATCACCGGGATGAGCAGATGCTGGCGCGGCGGGCTAGAGCCCGCGCGGGCGGCCTTGAGGCGCTCGTAGACCAGCCGCTCATGCGCCGCGTGCTGGTCGACGATGACGATCCCCTCGCGGGTCTGCGCGACGATATAGGTCTCGTGCAATTGCGCTCGCGCCGCGCCCAGAGGCGCGTCGAGGTCTTGCTGCAAAGGCTGCTGCTGATGCGCCCGCGCGGAGACGCTCGCGATCCGCGCCAAGGCCCCGTCCGTGGCGAAGCTTGTCTGGTCAGGCGCAGCGAAAAGGTTTGTCGCCTCGGCGAAGCCGGCGGAGGGGCCGGAATGCTCCGGCTTCGCGGGCGAGGCCCGCCAATCCCAGTTCGCGGCGGGCGCATAACCCGACCGGGCTGCGCCGAAGCCGCGTCTGGCGAGAAGATCGAGCGCGGCGGCGGAATTGTTCGGGGTCGCCCTGTGCAGCGCGCCCGCCAGGGTCTGTTTCAGCGCGCCGACGATCAGGCCGCGCACGAGGCCGCCGTCGCGAAAGCGCACCTCCGCCTTGGCCGGATGGACGTTGACGTCGACCTCGCGCGGATCGCAGGAGAGGAAAAGCGCCAGCGCCGGATGGCGTCCCTGCGGCACAAAATCCATATAGGCCGCGCGCACGGCGCCCGCGAGTAGCTTGTCGCGGACCGGACGGCCGTTGACGAAGAGAAATTGCGCCGACGCATTGGCGCGGTGCCAGGTCGGCAGCCCGGCGAAGCCCGCAAGGCTCACGCCCTCGCGCTCCGCCTCGACGCGCAGCGCATTGGCGCTGAACTCGCGGCCCAGAATGTCCGTCAGCCGCGCGAGCAGACCCGCGTCGCCCGGCCCCTGCGCGGCGAACTCGAAGCCCGCCGCCTCGCCCCCGCCTGAAAACGTGAACCGCACCTGCGGATGCGCCATCGCATGGCGCTGCACGGTCTCGGAGGCGGCGCGGGCCTCGGCCCGGTCGTTTTTCAGGAATTTCAGCCGCGCGGGCGTCGCCGCGAAGAGGTCGCGGATTTCGATCCGCGTCCCTTGGGGATGGGCGGCGGGCGCAATGGCGCTTTTGGCGCCCTGATCGACGCAGATCCGCGAGCCATGCGGCGCGCCAGACGCGCGGGTCGTGATCTCGAGGCTCGCGACCGAGCCGATCGAGGGCAAAGCCTCGCCCCGGAAGCCGAGGGTCTCGATCGCGGAGAGATCGCCGCCGGGAAGTTTCGAGGTGGCGTGGCGCTCGACCGCGAGGTCGAGGTCCTGCGCCGACATGCCGAAGCCGTCGTCGATGACGCGAATGAGCTTTTTCCCGCCCGCCTCGAGCGCGACGTCGATCCGGGCCGCCCCGGCGTCGAGCGCGTTCTCGATCAATTCCTTCAAGGCCGAGGCCGGCCGCTCGACGACCTCGCCCGCGGCGATGCGGTCGATGAGAACGGGATCGAGGCGGCGAACCGGCATGGGGGTTTGATGCTCTCAGCTTGGGCTTGCGCCGATCTTATCGTGCGCCGGACGCCGATGCGCGTTCGAGATTGGGCGGAGGAAGTTTTTCCAGAGCTTTCTTACACAAAAAGGCCAATGCCAGTCTGATGCGGCGAGTGTAGTCGGCGATACGCCTAACCAAGTCTTGTTGAATCTTTGCGGGTTCTTCCTGAAATCTGGACGGCGCGGAAGAGCTTTTGTCGCGACTTCTGCGCCAACATCGCGCTCTCTGACACGCCGACGCTCACACTGGCTTCCCTTCTTGACGGCGGCGCAACGTGATGCATATCAATGGTATCCACCATAAGAGCGCTTTCCGATCGCATGAAGTCATGCGATCGATCAGAAATCGCTTCAGATTCAAAGAATTGAGCATATTCTTGTCGATTGGATTGATTCAATCCAATCGGAATTTGCTCCAGGAGGCGCATTTGACCGCCAAAGGAACCGCCAAGCTCTTCATGTCCGGCCGCAGCCAGGCCGTGCGCCTGCCCAAGGAATTTCGGTTCGAGGGATCGCAGGTGCGGGTCTCCAAAATCGGCGACAAGGTTATTCTGGAGCCGATGGAGAACGCACCCTTCGACGTCACGGCCTGGCGCGCGAGGCTGCGGGCCCTCGGCGCCGCCGATTTTCTTCCCGAGGGGCGCCCCGAGCAGCCGCCAACGCCTGATGACGGCGCCGCGTTCTAAAGGCGATGTTCTGTCTCGATACGAACGCCGTCATCGCCGCGCTGAATGAGAAAAGCCCGTTGATGGCGGCGCGCCTCGACGCGGAAATCGCGCGCGGCGCGCAAATCCTTTTATCAGCGATCGTTCTTTACGAATTGCGGTATGGCGTCGCCAAAAGCGTGCGCCCGGAGCGCAGCCAGGCGATTCTCGCGGCGTTTCTGGATCTGCCGCTCACGATCGCCGCGTTTGACTCGGAGGACGCGAAAGGCGCGGGCGAAATCCGAGCGGCGCTGGCAAAGGCGGGAACGCCGATCGGACCCTATGACGTGCTGATCGCGGCGCAGGCCCGCCGCCGGAGCGCTACGCTCGTCACGGCGAACCGCCGCGAATTCGAGCGTGTGCCGGGGCTGGTCATCACCGATTGGATGGCAGGTTGACCGAGAATCATCGGTGCGTCATTCCTGCATCCTTCTTCGAGAGGCACGGGCTCATCTGGATGAGGAATTGCCCCCTCACATCCCTTCCGGGCGCCCTGCGACGGCGACGAGGAGCTTCCCATCGCCAAAGATGCGCCTCGCCGCGCGCTTGGCGTCGTCCATCGTGACGGCGGCGATCAGCCTGTTGCGTTCATCGAGATAATCGACGCCATAGCCCTCGGTCTGGAGGTGGACGAGCTGGGCCACGATCTTGGTCGAGGTATCGAAGCGGAGCGCATAGGAGCCGATGAGGTATTTTTTCGCCTTGTCCAGTTCCTCTTCCGTCGGCCCCGACTCGGAAAGGCTGGCGATCTCGCCCTCGATCACCGCCATCGATTCGGCGGCGCGTTCATTCTTGGTGGAGGTGCCGCCGCTCAGCATGGCGGCGTGATCGAAGGTCGTGAGGTGGGACCAGACCGAATAGGCGAGGCCGCGCTTCTCGCGCACCTCGCGGAAGAGCCGCGCCGAAAACACGCCGCCGCCGAGGACGTGGTTGACGACAATCGCGGGGATGATGTCGGGATCGGCGCGGGCGATCCCTTGCCGGCCGAAACGGATCGCCGATTGCGGCACGTCGATCCTGACGACATGGCGCGCGCCTTCCCCCGAGAAGGCGATGGGAGCGATAGGATCCAGGTCGGACTTTGCCGGCAGGGCTCCGAACACGTCGTCGAGACGGGCGGCGAGCGTCGCGGCGTCGATCGCGCCCACCGCCGCGATTTTCAGCGTGTCGCGCGCGAAGACCCGCGCCCGCATGTCGGTGAGGTTGGCGCGGGTCAGCGTCGGCAGAGTCGCGAGATCGCCGCGCACCGGCAGGCCATAGGGATGGTTCGCATAGGCGACCGAACGGAAGGTGCGCGCGGCGACATGGTCAGGATCGTTGACCTCGCGCTTGAGGCTGGCGGAGATCTGGCCGATGACGCGCTCGAACGGTTCGGAGTCGAGACGCGCCTTGCCGACGGCGAGCTGCAGAAGTTCGAAGGCCCGCGCAATGTTGCGGGCGAGCGTCTGCATCCGCCCGCTGACGAGATCGCGGTCGGCCGAGAACGAAAGCTCGATGGCGTCTTCATCGAGCGCGCGATGGAAGGCCTCGGCGTCATAGGGGCCGGCTCCTTCATCGAGCATGCCGGCGAGAAGGGTGGCAACGCCCGGCTTGCCGATCGGGTCCTGCGACGCGCCGCCCTTGAAGGCGAATTCAAGCGCGACGATCGGAACGGCGTAATCCTCGACCAGCCAGGCCTCGATGCCGCCGGGCGAGACGATCTTCTGGACGGCGGCGGCGCGGGACGGGCTTTGCGTGCTGGCGAGAGCGGTCATGATGGATCCATTTTTTCTTTTTTTTGCTTTTCGTTCAGCACGCGATGATGGCGTCGGCAGCATCCTGCGCGGGAGGGGTTCGCGCAGAGGGTTCGGCCGGAAGCAGGAATCCAGTGACGCTGCGCCGCTTGTCGAGCCAGCGCGCGGCTCTTTTCACGTCGTCGGCGGTCACAGCCTCGATCCGCTCGGGCCAGTGCGCGACGTCCTCGATCGAAAGTCCGACCGCCAGCGAGGCGCCGTACCATCGGGCGAGGGTCGCCTGATTGTCCTGCGCATAGATCGCGTCGGCGACGAGCCGGGTTTTCGCGCGTTTGAAGTCCGCCTCATCGACGCCATGGGCGGCGACGCCGGCGATGATCTCTCCGATCGCGGCGTCGAGCCGTTCGAGCGAAACCCCGGGCGCCGGGACGGCGAAGACATAGAATCGCGTGTCGTCGACCGAGGCGCCCTGGTAATGCGCGCCCGCCCCGACCGCGATCTTGTCGTTCATGACGAGGGTCTTGAAGAGGAGGCTCGTCGGGCCGCCGCCCAGAAGATGGGCGAGGACTTCGAGGGCCTCGGCCTCGCCGGGCTCGGCCGTCCTGTACGAGGGCGCAAGGAACACGCTCTGGTGCGAGGGCTGTTCGACCTTCTCGTCGGCAAGGGTCACGAGACGGTGCGCGCGGGGCTCGGGTTCGCGTGGACGCGAGCGTTTCGGGGCCTCGCCCCGCGCCGGGATCGCGCCATAGATCTCCCCCGCGAGTTCGATCACGGCCGCCGCATCGACGTCTCCCGCAATGACGAGGATCGCGTTTTCGGGCGTATAGAACCGATGGTAATAGGCCAGCGCGTCGTTACGGTCGAGACCTTCGATCTCGTGATTCCAGCCGATGATCGGCCGGCCGTAGGGGTGCTGGGTGAAGAGCGCGGCCTGCACCGCCTCGTTCAACTGGTCCGAAGGATCGGAATCGGTGCGCATCCGACGCTCCTCGAGCACGACGTCTCGTTCGGGCGCCACCACCTCGTCGCTGAGGACAAGATTGGTCATCCGGTCCGCTTCATATTCCATGCAGACCCGAAGATGGTCCTTGGCGACGCGCTGGAAATAGGCGGTGTAATCGTTTGAGGTGAACGCGTTCTCCTGACCGCCGACATCGGCGATCAATTCGGAGAATTTACCCTGGGGATTGGCCTTGGTGCCCTTAAACATCAGATGTTCGAGGAAATGGGCGATGCCGGATTTTCCCAGCGGGTCGTCGGCGGAGCCGTTGCGGTACCAGACCATGTGCGTCACGACCGGCGCGCGATGGTCGGCGATCACGACGATTTCGAGGCCGTTGGCGAGTTTCGCCTGAGCGACAGGCGGCCCGGCGGGTTTGGCGGAGGGCTGCGCAGAGGGCGTAAGGGCGCAGGCGCGCGGGCCGGAAGCGGCTTGACCAGGAAGCATTCGATCCATCGCTTTCATGAGACCGCGGCGAGCAGGCCGAGGTCCGAGTTGAAAAGTCTGGAGCGAATATAGGTCAGAAAATCGGCGGCGGTATAGTCTTTGTGAATTTGCGGCGACAGGCCCCGGCCCGGAAAGCCGCCGCCCGCCGCGCGCGGAACCATAAAGGTTAGTTGTCCACCGAGTTCTTGCGTCGTTGCGAGCGGTTGTAGGCGGCGGGATCCGACGGGTCCGCCTCTTCTTTGACCTTGTCCGGCGCAAGAGCGGTGGCGGCGGTCGCCTTGCGATAGCCCGGCGGCGGTTCGGTCAGATATTTCCGGCTCGGCTCGACTCCCGGCTGGACCACATCCGCTTGTCCGCCGCCGCCGACGGCGGCCTGCAGGGCTTTCCAGGGCGCGTAAAGGCAGATCGGCGTTCCAGAACCCGCCTGACATTCGCTAGGCGGCCCCTCCTTCGGAAGATCGCCGGTGACGCGACTAAGGTCGCGGGGCGACATTTCCACGCGGGCGTTCGGCGTCGGTTGCGGCGCCGGCTGATTCGCGCTGAGCGCCGCCCGGCGGCGTTCGACGACATCGGGGTCCGTTGGCCATGACGCGCTCCGGGCGCTTTCCTTTGGCGGGGGAAGATCGAGTCGCGGCGGCACGACGATGGGGGCGCGGGCGCGGTAATCGATCGCGTCCTGCTCCTTGTCGAACTGCAGCCCGACAAAGCCGAGCATCGAGTTGAACATATTGGTGTCTTCTTCAGCCGCCGCAGGCAAAGGCGCGGCGGCCATGAAAGCGCCGGCGGCCAACGCGGCCAAAATGGAGGCTTTGCTGCGTCCCTGAACCTTGTCAAACACCATAACGAAGTCCTCTCCCCTGTCGTCGCCCGAACACGGCGGTCAATCGCCGGGAAGCCGCGAGAGCGCTTGCGCCGAGCTTACGTCGCCATGTTAAGCGCCATCGCGGCATTTTGACGGCGAAGCTGCGCCATTCGGCGATTATTGCTCCGCAACGCCCTCCGGGTCGCGGTTCGAGGTAAACAAAGAATCGTAAAGAAGTAGTCCAACCCCGGACACAATCGCGACGTCGGCGAAATTGAAAACGTACCAGGAGAATGTCCCGACGTGGAAATGGTAGAAATCGGCGACGAACCCGTAGGCGAACCGGTCATAGGCGTTGCCGAGCGCGCCGCCGATGATCAGCCCCAGCGCGAGGGCGACCGTTTTCGTCTGCGCGCGCCAGAGCCATGCGCCCAGAAAGAACGTCGCGGCAAGGGCGAAGGCCAGCAGGACATACCTTCCGGTCTCGCTGCTCGCGCGCAGGAGCGAATAGGAAATGCCGGTGTTTTTCGCGTAGATCACGTCGAGAAACGGCGCTAATCGCACCGGCTGGCGCGTCTCGATGCCATAGACGAAGATCAGCCACAGCTTGTTGGCCTGGTCCGCCGCCAGCGTCGCCAGCGCGACGGCGGCGCCAAGGCGGCGGGGACTCATCGCCATAGGCCGGCGGCCCGCAATTCGCGAAGGGCCTGCGCGTCGCGCGGGCTGACGTCTGGAAATTCGGAATCGGCGCCGACACTTTTCGAGATCTTCCACGATCTCGCGCATTTCGTTCCCTCGGCGAGTCCCGGGACGATTGCGACGCCGGGAACGTCGTCGAGCCGGAACGCTTCCGCCGGGCCTTCGCCCGCCGCAATCGAGATGTCGGAGGTGATGCAGATCTCCGCGAAATCGACGCCGTTGAGAAGAGCGCGCCAGTCTTCATTTTCGATGAAGACCTTTGGCGCCGCCTCGAGCGACGAGCCGATGCGCTTTTGCGCCCGCTCGATCTCGAGCGCGCCGGTCACCACCGAGCGGATGCGGCGGATTTTTTCCCATTTTTCGGCGAGCGCGTCGTCGCGCCAGGCTTGCGGCGTTTCGGGAAATGCTTCGAGATGAACCGAGACGGCGTCGGGGCGGCGCGACAGCCACGCCTCTTCAGACGTGAAGGCGAGAATCGGCGCGAGCCACAACGTGACCCGGCGGAAGATCTGCTCGACAGTCTCCAGCGCGGCGCGGCGCTTAAGGCTCGAGGGCGGCTCGCAATAGAGCGCATCCTTGCGGATGTCGAAATAGAAGGCCGACAGGTCCGAGTTGAGAAAGGCCGACAGGCGCGCCACCACCCTCTTGTAGTCGAAGCGCAAGTAGGCGTCGCGGATCTCGCCGTCGAGTTCCGCGAGCTTGTGCAGCATCAGCCGCTCCAGTTCGCCCATGGCGGCCGGCGCGACGGTCTGGGCCGGATCGTAATGAGCGAGCGTCCCGAGCATCCAGCGGATCGTGTTGCGCAGCTTACGATAGGTCTCGACGAAGGTCTTGAGGATTTCCGGCCCGATGCGCAGATCGTCGGAATAATCGGACGCCGCGACCCAGAGCCGGAGAATGTCGGCGCCGGCGTCCTTGATGATGGTCTGCGGGGCGGTGACGTTGCCCGCCGATTTCGACATTTTCTGGCCCTTCTCGTCGAGAACGAAGCCATGGGTCAGAACCGCGTCGTAGGGCGCCCTGCCCCGCGTGCCGCAGGATTCGAGCAGCGAGGAATGGAACCAGCCGCGATGCTGGTCGGAGCCTTCGAGATACATGATCTCGTCGGCGCCGCCGTCGCGCAGCCGATGGATTCCCGCAAGGCCGGGAAAGTTCTTCGGATCGTCCAGCGTGAAGGAATGGGTCGATCCGGAATCGAACCAGACATCGAGAACGTCGTCGATTTTCTCGAATTTTTCCGGATCGTAGCCGGGCTGCAGGAAGCGCTCGGCGGCGCCATCGGCAAACCATGCGTCGGCGCCCTCTTCTTCGAAAGCCGCCGCGATGCGCTGGTTCACCACATCGTCAACGAGAATGTCCTTCGTGTCCTTATCGACAAAGATCGCGATGGGCACGCCCCAGGCGCGCTGGCGCGAAACCACCCAGTCCGGGCGGTTGGCGATCATGCCATTGATGCGATTTTCGCCCGCCGCCGGAACCCATTTGGTGGCTTCGATTTCGCGCAGGGCGATCTGGCGGATGGTGGGAGCGTTTGTGGAGGCGCCGGCGTCAATCGGCTTGTCGAGCGCGATGAACCATTGCGGCGTGTTGCGGAAGATGAGCGGCTTTTTCGAGCGCCAGCTATGCGGATATTGATGCTTCAACCGTCCACGCGCGACGAGATTGCCCGCCTCGATCAGCGCCTTGATGACCGCCTCGTTGGCGTCGCCCTTATTGCCCTTGTCGTCGATGACGCGGCGGCCCTCGAAGCCGGGCGCTTCCTTGGTGAGAAAGCCGTCGGCGTCGACGGTGTAGGGAATGCGCGTCTCGATGCCGCGCGCGGCGAGTTCGCGGCCGTGCGCCATCCAGACGTCGAAGTCGTCCCGGCCGTGGCCGGGCGCGGTGTGGACGAAGCCGGTGCCGGTATCGGCGGTGACGTGGTCGCCGTCGAAAAGGAGAACGTCGAAATCATAGCCGGGGATTGTTGCGGCGAGGGGATGTCGAACTTCGAGAGCCGCGAGAGCCTCGGCGGACACGTCGTTTTCACGCTCGAAAGCGTTGACTTTTGCAGCATTGAACACGCTTTCGGCAAGCGCATCGGCAAGGATGTAGAGATCGTCAACTTTCATCCAATTGTGTTCAGGCGCCGCCGTCACGCGATACAGGCCATAGGCGATCTTGGACGAAAAGCTAATCGCCCGGTTGGCTGGGATGGTCCAGGGCGTCGTCGTCCAGATGATCACACGCGCCCGTTGGCGCTTGACGCTCTCAACTTCACTTAGATGTCTGGTTCGAGCGTTCGCCCAATCAAACAATGCAGAATCATCGAATATGGTCTGACCGGTTTCTTCATCTACAGAGATTTTGCCGGACGGCGCCATTAATCGGTGGGCATTTTCGGCGCCACCGATAGGAAACGCCACAAAAACCGTGTCGCTAACATGGTCTTCGTATTCCACCTCCGCCTCGGCCAAAGCGGTTTTTTCGACGACGCTCCACATCACCGGCTTCGAGCCGCGATACAGCGTCCCGTTGGCGGCGAATTTCATGATCTCGCGGGCGATCTGCGCTTCGGCCGGAAAGGTCATAGTGAGATAGGGATGATCCCAGTCTCCCGTGACGCCAAGACGCTTGAACTCCTCGCGTTGCACATCGACCCAGTGCGCGGCGAAGGCGCGGCACTCGCGGCGGAATTCGTTGATCGGGACAGCGTCCTTGTTGCGGCCCTTGGCGCGGTACTGCTCCTCGATCTTCCATTCGATCGGCAGTCCGTGGCAGTCCCAGCCCGGCACATAATTGGAATCCTTGCCGAGCATCTGCTGCGAGCGGGTGACGAGATCCTTGAGGATCTTGTTCAGCGCATGGCCAATGTGGATGTTGCCGTTGGCGTAGGGCGGGCCATCGTGGAGGACGAATTTCGGGCGCCCCCGCCCGCTCTCGCGCAGCCTCTGATAGAGGCCGATCTCGCGCCAGCGGGCGAGCAATTGCGGCTCCTTGGCCGGGAGGCCGGCGCGCATCGGAAAATCCGTCTGCGGCAGAAAAAGCGTCTTCGAATAATCTGGGCCATCCGGCTTCTTGTCAGCCGTTTTGGCCGGAGCTTGTTCGTTCATAGTGTTTGAGGCCTGATCGAGCATGGCGCGGCGCCTGCCGCGTGAGAGCATGATCGCCGCAATCGGACCATGCCCGGCAATATGGACGGGTGCGCGAGATCGGTCTGGAAAATTTCCCGAACTGGTCTAGCGGCCGGATCGTCCCCGGACTCGCGGGCGCACGGCGCCGGCGCGAGCCGGGCCCCTAATTCGCGTCGCCCGCAAAGGAGAGTTCTGTAGCATCGAATTGTTCTAGCAATAGACGGGAGCGGAATAAAGCGCCGCTTTATTGGACGACTTGGTCAATTCCTTGGGCCAATTCCTTAGGCCCACCCTGACCCCAAAGCCTCAGCCCCAAGCCCCCCCAAGTCGTCACCCCCAAGTCCTCAGCCCCAAGTCTTGGCGGCGCGCCAGAGGATCCATTGCCGGCGCCATTGCGGCGGCGCGACCGGAGTCTTGAACGGGTCGTAGCCAGGCTGTTCCATCGCGCAGAGATAAAGTTCGCAAAGACTCGCCGGCAGGAACGCGGCCCGACTCCGGTCGGGAAGCCCGAGAATCCGCGCATCGAACGTCTCGAGATGGCGCCGCGCGAGGGCGCGAAGGTCCGCGAGCGCGGCGAGAACGCCGGGCGTCGCCACCCCGGCGGCGAAATCCTCGCGCCGCGCGCCATGTTTCGCCAGGAGGTCCAGCGGGACATAGAGCTGGCCGCGCGCGCAATGCCAGGGCAAGGCGCGTAAAAGTCCGGTCAAGGCATAGGCGATTCCAGCCGCTTCGTCAGCGCCAAGGCCTTGAGTCGGCTCGTCGGGTTCGAGGATCGTCGAGGCCAGCCTGAAGAGGCCCGAGGACGTCGCCCTGGCGTAGGCCTCGAGCGCCTCCACCGATTCCATCGGATCGTCGTAAAGATCGAAATGCCGCGCGTCGATCAGGTCGAGCAGCGGCCGTTTGGGCAGATCGGAGCGCTCGACCGTATCGAGAAGCGCCGCCGCGACGGGATTGGCCTGTGTTTCCGATCCGGACCCCTCGATGGCGTCCCGCCACCATTGATAGCGGATTTCGCCCAGCAAGGGTTCGGAAACGATTTCACGGACGCGGGCGATCTCGAGGCTGAAGGCGTAGAGCGCGTGAATGTGGGGGCGAAGCGGCCTTGGAACAAAAAGCGCGGAAAGCCAACGGTCCGGGTCGTCTCGGCGCAGCATCGTTTCGCAATAGGAATAGTCGGGCTCGCGTCCCGGGAAAAGATGATCCGCGGTCATGGCGCCGCCAGAAGCGCGGCGGCGACCCGCCGTCTCTCGCCCAGCAGAATGGAATAGGTGCGGGCCGCCGCCCCGGTCGGCATGGGCTCCGCCCTGATCCCGGCCTCGCGCAGACGCTGGCGCAGGGGGGCGGCGAGCGGCCGGAGTTCGGTCCCGGTCCCGACCAGGAGATGCTCGACGAGACCCGCAGGCTCCGCGAAAAGCTGGCCCAGCGAGTCGATGTCGATCTCGGCCGGAGTCGCCGCGCTCCAGGCGTAGATTCCCGACGGCAAGGCGAGGATCGAGCCGCGATGGGACATTCCGCCGAAGCGGAAGCCGCCGCCGCCATATCCTTCGATCATATGGGCGCCGGGGAGGAAGCCCTTGTCCTGCGGCTGATTCATGGGGCCTCCCTGGCGGCCTCAGCCGCGCTCATCCGATGAGCGGTCAGACCGGCGCGCGTCAGGCCGGGCTCTTCGCCAGCTTGCCCGGCGCGGGCGGGGCCGATCCGACGGTCTCGGTGCGCAGCCCGAGATAGATCAGCATGGGCGAGCAGATGAAGACCGACGAATAGGTGGCGACGAAAATTCCCCAGATCATCGCAATCGAGAACGAGCGGATGACCTCGCCGCCGAACACGACGAGCGACAGAAGCGCGAGAAACACCGTCGTCGCGGTCATGATGGTTCGCGGCAGGACGGCGTTGACCGAAAGATCGATCAATTCATCGGTCGGCATCTTGCGGTATTTACGCATCATTTCACGGATGCGGTCGAGCACGACGACGGTCTCGTTCAGCGAATAGCCGACGATGGTGAGAATGGCGGCGATCGAGGTCGTGTTGAATTCGAGCCGCGTCAGCGCGAAGAAGCCGACGGTCAGAAGAAGGTCGTGCATCGTCGCGATAATGGCACCGACCGCGAACTGCCATTCGAAGCGGAACCAGAGATAGCAAAGCACCGCGATGATGGAGATCACGACGCCGAGGGTGCCAGATTGCACGAGTTCGCCGGACACGCGCGGTCCGACGACCTCGGTGCGCCGGACCTCGTATCCATCCCCGATCGCCGCCCGCACCCTTCCGACCGCGACTTCCTGCGCCGCGTCTCCTCCCGCCTGAAGGCCGAACCGCAGGGTCACGTCCGTCGGCGCGCCGAATTCCTGAACCTCGACCTGGCCGACATTCATCTGTTCGGCGGCGGCGCGAAGCTTGGCGATGTCGGCCGGTCCGGACTTGGCGCGCAGCTCGATCAGGGTGCCCCCGGAAAAATCGATCCCGAAATTCATGCCCACGGTCAAAAACAGGACCACAGATGCGATCGAGAGCAGCGCCGAAAAGGGATAGCTGATGCGCCGGAAGCGCATGAAGGGAAATTTGGTGTTCTCGGGCGCGAGGCGCAGCAGTTTCATGGGATTAACATCCTTGGCCGCTTGAGCGAACATATCGTCTCAACGGGCGCCGTTGGCAAGCGCGATCCCCGGCGGGGCGCCTTTGACTAATATTCTGGCCCCGATTCAGATCGGCAGCTTCGAAGGCCGCCGGTACCGGTACCAGAGCGTGATCATCATCCGCGTCATCGTCACCGCGGTGATGATGGTCGTCAGAATGCCGAGGGCGAGAGACACCGCGAAACCGCGCACCGGCCCGGAGCCGAGAAAATAAAGGATCGCGGCGGCGACGAACATCGTGACGTTGGAGTCGACGATGGTGGCGAAGGCGCGGTTGAACCCTGCGTCGAGCGAGGACAGGATCGAGCGCCCCTGATGCGATTCTTCGCGGATGCGCTCGTAGATCAAAACGTTGGAATCGACCGCCATGCCTATGGTGAGGACGATGCCCGCGATGCCGGGCAGGGTTAGGGTCGCCCCGAGGAGGACAAGACCAGCGAAAATGAACGCGATGTGGACCAGCAGAGCGATATTGGCGAAGACGCCGAACACGCCGTAGGTGATCAGCATATAGAAGCCGACAAGCCCGGCGCCGACATAGGCCGCGCGTTTGCCCGCGTCGATCGAATCCTGTCCCAGCCCCGGCCCGACGGTGCGCTCCTCGACAATCGTGAGCTTGGCGGGAAGCGCGCCCGCGCGCAGGAGAATGGCGAGATTGTTCGCCGACTCGACGGTGAAATGGCCGGAGATCTGACCGGATCCGCCGGTGATCGGCCCGAGGATGCGCGGCGCCGAAATCACTTTTCCGTCGAGAACGATGGCGAACAGATGGCCGACGTTTTCCGACGTCACCTCGCCGAATCGTTGGCCGCCGCGAATATTGAAACGGAAGTTGACGATCGGCTCCTGCGTCCTTGTATCGAAACCGGGCTGGGCGTCGGTCAGATCCTCGCCCTGCACCATAACCCGCTTTTCCACGGGTAGCTTCCCGCCGGGACGGTCGACTTCCTCGAGGAGATCGGCCTCGGAGGGATCGGCGCCCGCCTCGCTCACGAGACGGAATTCGAGTTTGGCCGTGGTGCCAAGGATTTCCTTGAGCTTGCTGGTGTCCTGCAGGCCGGGCACCTCGACCAAGATCCGGTCGGCGCCCTGGCGCTGGATATTTGGCTCCGTCGTCCCGAGCGCGTCGACGCGGCGGCGCAGCACTTCGATCGACTGGTCCACGGCGCGGCGAACCTTGGCGTTGACGCCCGCTTCGGTGACGGTGAATTGAATGAGGCCGCTGTCATTTTCGATCACGTCGAAAGCGGGCGCCCGCGACCCGTCGGCCAATCCGCTGCCGGCGCTCGCCAATTGCCTCAGCTGCGGCATCACCTTCGCGCGATCGTTCGCATCGGGAATCCGCAACTGGAGACCCCTCGGCTGCACGCCGATGCCTCCCGTGATCGAAACCTTGTCCTCGCGCAGAACCCGGCGCACGCTGTCTCGCAGATTGTCGATCAGCGTCTTGACGACAGACGGACTGTCAACCTCGAGCAGGACATGCGAGCCGCCCTGCAGATCGAGGCCGAGCACGATCGCGCGCGCGGGAACCCATTTCGGCAAAAACGAAATCAGAGCGTCGCGGTTCGCAGGGCTCAGCAGGCTCGGCACGATGACCAGGAAGGCCAGCACCGTCATGCCGATAATGGAGACGATCTTCCAGGTGGCGTAACGCAGCATGGCGTTGTCAGCAATCCAGGTTCAGGGGCGCCCCGCGAAAGGCGCGCGATGGGAGAGTAGAGAGGTATGGCTCAGGTCACGCCTGGTCTTTGACAGGCTCGCTTTTGGACCGGACGTCCGTGATCATGCCCCGCGCGACGCGCACGCGCACGTTCGGCGCGATCTCGAGTTCGATTTCATTCTCGTCGACGACCCTGGTGATCTTGCCGATCAAACCGCCGTTGGTGACGACGCTGTCGCCCCGGCGCATGTTCTTGACGAGATCGGCATGATCCTTCGCCCGCTTCTGCTGCGGGCGAATAATAAGAAAGTACATGATGACGAGGATCAGCGCGAAGGGCACAAGCTGCAACAGCATGTCTCCCGGCGCGCCCTGCGGGCCGCCAGCGGCTTGAGCGAAAGCAGACGTGAACAATACCCTTCTCCTCAATTGCGGCGCTCAAGGCTCTTGCCCGAACGCGCGCGAATATAACTAGAGTCCGCATGAAAGCAATGCCGCTCGCGCCGCATTCAAAAACCGCTTGGACTCGAAGGCTGTTTGCGTCGCGAAACGCGATCCTGATCGAAACTCCCGCGATCCTGATCGAAACTCCGCGAGATCGCGGAACGCCCTGCCTCGAACCCACTGGCGCCATGGCCGCGGGGCGGGTAAAGCCGGATGCGAAGATAAATCCGGTGTCGAGCCCAATGACCGAGCAGAACCATGATTCCCCCGTCCCTTTCGCAAACGAGAGAGCCGCGGGGGCGCTCGAGCGGATCGCGGCCGCGCTCGAAGCGCTGGCGCCGGCCCCGCCCAAGCCTTGCGATTTCGAAGCCTCGGACGCGTTCGTTTTTTCAGCGCCAGGAATCCGGCTTCAGCCGGTCGCCCGCGTCAATCGCGTCGACATGAAGCTTTTGCGCGGCATCGACCGAGTGCGCGGTCTGCTGACGGAGAACACCAGCCGCTTCGCCAACGGATTCGCGGCGAACAACGCCTTGTTGTGGGGCGCGCGCGGCATGGGCAAATCCTCGCTGGTGAAAGCCGTCCACGCCAGCGTCAACGCCGGTCTCGCCGCAAATCCCGAACTCCCGCCGCTCAAGCTCATCGAGATTCATCGCGAGGACATCGACAGTCTGCCCGCTCTTATGGGATTGCTGCGCGACGCCCCGTTCCGGTTTCTCGTCTTTTGCGACGATTTATCCTTCGACGCGGCGGACACAAACTACAAGTCGCTGAAGGCGGCGCTGGAAGGCGGCGTCGAGGGCCGGCCGCGCAACGTCCTCTTTTATGCGACGTCCAACCGCAGGCACATCCTGTCGCGGGAAATGGTCGAGAACGAGCGGGGAACCGCCATCAATCCGGGCGAATCGGTCGAGGAAAAGGTCTCGCTCTCGGATCGCTTCGGTCTTTGGCTGGGATTTCACTCCTGTTCGCAGGACGATTATCTCGCCATGGTTTTCGGCTACGCGGACCATTTCGGCCTGACGGGCGAAAGAAGCGCGATCGAACACGAGGCGCTCGAATGGTCCCTCACCCGCGGCTCAAGGTCGGGGCGCATCGCGTGGCAGTTCATTCAGGATCTCGCCGGGCGGCTGGGTAAGACGACGGAATAAGGCGAAGACGCCCTTTCACCGGGCCTTTCAGGCGGCCGCGCCGGCGTCCGCCAAGAGGCCGCGAGCGACATTCGCCAAGGCCGCCGTGAGGGTTTCGAGTCCCGCGCCCGGCTTCACCGCCTCCGCGGCGAGATGACGCCTCCAGGCCCGGGCGCCGGGCCGCCCGTTGAAAATCCCCAGAACGTGCCGGGTCATCGCATGCAGCGGCGCCCCTTCCCGCAACCGCTCCTCTATGTACGGACCATACGCCTCGATCGCGGCGAAGGCGTCCGGGACGGGCGCCGGCGCCCCAAAGAACAGCGGATCGACCGACAGGAGCAGCGCCGGATCCTGATAGGCGGCGCGCCCGACCATCACCCCATCGACGTGATCCAGCTCCGCAAGCATCTGGTCGAGCCGGGCGAGGCCGCCGTTGAGTGCGATGGGCGTTTTTGGAAAGCGCCGCTTCAGGGCGCGCACAAGCGAATAATCGAGAGGTGGAACATCGCGGTTCTCCTTGGGCGAAAGACCCTTCAGCCACGCCATGCGGGCGTGCACGAAAAGGCCGTCGCATCCGGCGGCGATCACGTCTTCGGCAAGCCGGCCGAGCGCCGTTTCGGGATCCTGATCGTCGACGCCGATCCGGCATTTGACCGTCACCGGAAGCGCGACCCGCGCCTTCATGGCGCTGACGCAGGCGGCGACAAGCTCCGGTTCGCGCATGAGGCATGCGCCGAATGCGCCGTTCTGGACCCGGTCCGAGGGGCACCCGACATTGAGGTTGATTTCGTCGTAGCCGAAGTCGGCGCAGATGGCCGCCGCCGCCGCAAGTTGCGCAGGGTCCGAGCCGCCGAGCTGGACGGCGACCGGATGCTCGGTCGGATCGAAGCCCAGCAGACGGTCGCGCTGACCATGAAGGACGGCCGCCGCCGTCACCATCTCGGTGTAAAGCCGGGCGCGCCGCGAGAGCGTGCGATGAAAGACCCGGCAGTGCCGGTCGGTCCAATCCATCATAGGCGCCACGCTAAATCTGATATCGCGGTCAACGAGCATTTTCTGTCGTCTCACTCCGTCAGGTCGGTCGTGCGCACTCTTTTCAACGCTGTCACTCGACCTTTTCGTCGCAGTTCGACAGCTCGGCGCACGCACATTTTTCGGCGACTTTTACGAAGCTCAAATCGGGTTCGTGGCGAGCCCAAGTGCGGCGAAAAGGAACGTATGTCAATGAGACGTTCCTTCGCCGCAAAGCCGCCGAGGAATGGGCGCTCGAGACTGAGCGCCGTATCGATCGCAGCGATCGAAGCGCCCCGTCGCCTCAACAGCCAGGATGCGCTTGCCATTTTGGGGCGGCTATTATTCAACGGTGAAACTCCGCAACGAACGTCTGAATATGGAATTGTTTTATGCTCTACTCGAGCGAAGATGATCATCGAGCGCTGGAGGCGCGGCTACACGACCCGTCCCCTCCCAGAAGAGAGGCGGCGGCGCGCCGGACATCCACGATCCCAACTCCTATCAGGGGGAGCAAGATCAAAGCACGCGTGCAATCTTGCGCGCTTAACGTACGCGCACGTCTGCTGAAACGCCTCGTGTAACATTGTTGCGGGTCGACACGTCATCCACCGCATGGTACTCGGTGTCCTTACGATGGACTGGACTCGCCAAGCGCCCTTCTCAGCCTTAAAATTTGGCCGTGTTTTGCGGCGCTCTCAACGGGGGGCGATGGCCATGTTTGTGCTGGCGATTTACCTGGTCGCCGGTCTGCTGCACGGCGTCTGTGACCTGGATGTCACGAACATTTCGGGCAAGACCGTCATCTCTCTTGCCGACAAGCACGCCGATCACTCCGATCAAGGCTCCTTGGCGGACCATCATTGTCACGGCTGCTTCTGCTTCTCCATCTCCTTTCAAGCGCCGTTGGCCGTACCGGTATCCGTGGCGCACGCCGTCAAGGCGATCCCCGTGTTGGAAGCTCGCCGCCCCGGCCTGCCGCCCGGGATCGATCTTCCCCCGCCGAAATCCCTGACTTGAAGATGACCGCTGGGCGTTCCGCGCCCTGACTCCGTCTGTCGTCAGGTTTTCATCATGTTGTCTAAATGCGCCACGCGTTTCGCGTGCGCGATCGCATTGCTGGTCAGCCCCTGGCTGGCGGTGGCGTCGCATTCGCAGACCCTTACATTGCGAGCGTCGCTGCAGCGCGCGCTCGCCGCCAGTCCTCGACTGACCGCAGCCGAGCGAGACGTCGGCATCGCCACCGGCCAGCGCATCCAGGCTGGCGCGCTGCTCAATCCGGAAGTGTCCTATGAGCAGGACAATTCTTTCGGTACGGGCATCTATCGCGGCACGAAATCGGCCGAGACAACGCTGCAGATCAGCCAGATTTTCGAACTGTTCGGCAAGCGCGAGGCGCGGATCGCGGTCGGCCAGGCGGCGCTCGATGGCGCGGCGATCGAGCGCAAGGCCGTGCGGTTGCAGATCTTGTCGGAGACGGCGATCGCGTTCCTTTACGTGCTCGGGTCGCAGCGGCGAATCCAGATTTTCGACGAACAAGTCACCGCGCTCGAGCGTCTGACGCCGTTGCTCCAGCGCCGGGTCGAAGCCGGCGCATCGTCGCCCGCCGAGACCGGACGCGCCGAAGTCGCCGTGGCGTTGGTGAAGGCCGATCGCGAGCGAGCCAAGGCCGCCTTGTCGAGCGCGCGTCGCGAACTGGCGGTGCTCATGGGAGACCCGTCGCTAAAGTTCGCCGGCGTCTCCGGCCGGCTGGACGCGACCACTCGCGCGCCGTCGTTCCAGGCGGTGATCGCCGCCATCGACGCGAACCCGCAATTGGTCAAGTGGAACGCGATCTACGCAAAGCGTAACGCCGAACTCCTGCTGGCTCGGCTAACCCCATATCCGGACGTTCGTCTCGCCGCCGGGTGGCGTCACTTCAATGAGACCAACAACGACGCCGTCCGGCTAACCTTGTCGGTCCCGATCCCCGTGTTCGATCAGAACCAGGGCGACATTTTCGCTGCTCAGGAAAGCCTCGCCAAGACGCAGTCGGAGCGAGAGGCGAGCCGCAACACGCTGATCGTCGTCGCGGGGCGCGCCTACGACACGGTCCAAGGCTCACTCAAAGAACTGTCGGTCCTCCGCGAAGCCGGCATCCCGAAGGCGCAAGCCGCCGCGAACGAGATCGAACAGGGGTACGGCGCCGGGCGCTTCAGCTTGCTCGAGGTGCTGGATGCGCAGGCCAATGTCATGCAGACGCGGCTCCGCGAACAGGAGGCGCTCCAGAACTACCACGTCGCCGTCGCCACGATCGAAGGACTCGTTGGCAATCCCTTTGCTCTGGCGCGGGAGAGCGCACGATGAAAAATTCGAGCGTGATCGTCCTCGCTGTGGTCGCCGCCGCCGCCGGGGCCTTCGGTTATCGTTGGCTTGCGCCGATGGATGCGCCTGCCGCCAAAGGTCAGGTCGAAAGGCAGGGAGGCAAGGACGCCAAAGAGGAGAAGGCCGGCGCCGAACAGGACGAGCACGGCGCCGACCGCATCGTGATCAGCGATGTCAAGCTGGCGGCCGCCGGCGTCAGGTTCGCGGAAGCAGGGCCCGCGACGCTGACGCAGACGCTGTCTTTCAATGGCGTGCTGCGCGCCAACCAGGAGACCGTGGTGCAAGTCACCCCGCGGTTTCCTGGCATCGCGCGTGCGATCAAGAAGCGGATCGGCGACGTGATCGGCAAAGACGATCTTCTGGCGTCGATCGAAAGCAACCAGAGCCTCACGGTCTACGATCTGAAGGCGCCGATCGGCGGCACCGTCATCGATCGGCAGATCTCGCTCGGCGAATATGTGTCCGAGCAAAAGCCTGCCTTCATCATCGCCGATCTCTCGACGATCTGGGTGGATCTATCGATCTACCGCCAGGATCTCAGGCGCGTGCGGACCGGGGACGAGGTCCTGATCGATCCGGACGACGGCGCGGGCGACATCAAGGGCTCGATTTCCTATCTTGCGCCTGTCGGCGCGAGCGAGACCCAGACGGCGATCGCGCGAGTGATTTTGCAGAACCCGAAGGGACGGTTGCGACCTGGCCTGTTCGTTACTGCTCGCTTGGTGTTGGCTGAACGCAAGGTCCCCGTCGCCGTGCATGCCGGCGCCATCCAGACCTTCGAGAACACGAATGTCGTGTTCGTGCGCGAGGGCGGCGACATGCTCGAGGCGCGCCCGGTTGAACTCGGCTATTCGGACCAGAACTTCGTGGAGATCCGCGCCGGCATCTCTCCCGGCGACAAGTACGTCGCTGAAAACTCGTTCGTCGTGAAGGCCGAGATGGGCAAAGGGGAGGCCGAGCATGATTGAACGCCTCATCGCATTCTCCATCCGCCAGCGCTGGTTCGTGATTCTGTTCGTGCTCGGGCTGGCGACTTTCGGCGGCTGGAACTTCACGCGGTTGCCGATCGACGCCGTGCCCGATATCACCAACGTGCAGGTGCAGATCAACACCCGCGCGCCGGGCTATTCGCCGCTTGAGACCGAACAGCGCATCACGTTCCCGGTCGAGACCGCGATGGGCGGGCTGCCCAAGCTCGAATATACCCGGTCCCTGTCTCGTTATGGTCTGAGCCAGGTGACGGTCGTCTTTCAGGACGGCACTGACATTTACTTCGCCCGTCAACTCGTCAATGAGCGGATCCAGCAGGTCAAGGATCAGCTTCCCCCAGGGGTCGAAGTCGCGATGGGACCGATCGCCACGGGCCTTGGCGAGATCTTTCTCTACACGGTCGAGGCAAAGCATGGCGCGAAGGGGCCGGGCGGAAAGGAATTTTCGCCGAGCGATCTGCGGACGATCCAGGATTGGATCATCAAGCCGCAGCTTCGCAACGTCCCAGGCGTGATCGAGATCAACACGATCGGAGGATTCGAGCGGCAGTTCCACGTCCTGCCAGATCCCGGCAAGCTCATGGCCTATAAGCTAGGCTTTCGGGATGTAATGACCGCGCTTGCCGCCAACAACGCCAATGTCGGCGCCGGCTACATCGAGAAGAACGGCGAGCAATATCTGGTCCGGACCCCAGGCCAGGTCGCCAATATCGCCGAGATCGAGGACATCGTGATCGGCTCGCGCGGCGGCGTGCCGGTTCGGGTCAAGGACGTGGCGCAAGTCGCCGAGGGCAAAGATCTGCGCACCGGCGCCGCCACGCTCGGCGGCAAGGAGACAGTTCTGGGGACCGCCATGCTGCTGATCGGCGAGAACAGCCGTTCGGTGGCTCAACGGGTCGGCGCCAAACTGAACGATATCGCGAAGTCGCTTCCGGATGGGGTCGTCGCGCGGACCGTCTACGACCGCACCCATCTCGTCGAGGCGACGATCAAGACCGTCGAGAAGAATCTCGTCGAGGGCGCGATCCTCGTCATCGTCGTGCTGTTCCTGATTCTCGGCAACTTCCGCGCGGCTCTCGTCACCGCGTGCGTGATCCCCCTGTCCATGAGCATGACCATCACAGGGATGGTGGAGACGAAGGTCAGCGCGAACCTGATGAGCCTCGGCGCCATCGACTTCGGCATCATCGTGGATGGCGCGGTCATCATCGTCGAGAACTGTCTTAGGCTGCTCGCCGAGTCGCAGCATGAGAAGGGCCGGCGGCTGACCTTGACGGAACGGCTCGATACGATCCGCCGCGGATCCGTCGAGGTCATCAAGCCCAGCCTGTTCGGAACGCTCATCATCGCGGTCGTGTATCTGCCGGTCCTGACGCTGACGGGCGTCGAGGGGAAGATGTTCACGCCGATGGCGCTGACGGTGCTGATGGCGCTCGCCGCGGCGGCTCTGTTCTCGATCACCTTCGTGCCGGCGGCCGTGGCCATTTTCGTCACCGGCAAGGTATCGGAGAAGGAGAACTTCTTCATGCGCGTCGCCAAGCGCGTTTACCTGCCTCTTCTAGACCAAGCGCTCGCCTTCCGCGGGATTGTCGCGTTCGCGGCGGCCGTGATCGTGGCGGTGAGCGTGTTCGCGGCGACTCGTATGGGCGGCGAGTTCATCCCGAGTCTCGACGAGGGCGATATCGCTCTGGCCGCGATCCGGATCCCCGGAACGAGCCTGACACAGTCGCTCGAGCTGCAGATGGCGCTGGAAAAGAGGATTCAGCAACTCCCCGAAGTGAAGGAGTTCTTCACCCGTACGGGCACGGCCGAGGTCGCCACCGACCCGATGGCGCCGTCGATGTCCGACGGCTACGTGATGCTCAAGCCTCGCAGCGAGTGGCCGGACCCTGGCAAGCCGAAGTCGGAACTGATCGAGGAGATCGAGAAGGCGGCGAACGACATCCCTGGCAGCAATTATGAGGTCTCCCAGCCGATCCAGTTGCGCGTCAACGAACTTATCTCGGGCGTCCGCAGCGACGTCGGCATCAAGATCTTCGGCGACGATCTCGACGTGCTGCAGGGGGCAGCGAAGCAGGTGCAATCGGTGATCCAGGGCGTCCGCGGCGCGACGGACGTGAAAACCGAGCAGGTCGCCGGCCTGCCGATCCTTACCGTCAAGCTCGACCGGCGGGCGTTGTCGCGCTACGGGCTGAGCGTCGGCGATGTTCAGAACATCGTTGAGATCGCCGTCGGCGGAAAGAGCGTCGGGAAGCTGTTCGAGGGCGATCGGCGTTTCGAGATCGTCGTGCGCCTTCCCGAACGCCTGCGCGGCGACATCGAGGCGATCCGCGCAATCCCGATACCTCTGCCCGCGGAGGATCCCGGCTCCTCCGCGATCGCCAAATCCGCCTGGTCTGGCGCGCTCGGCGCGCAGCCGCGCTACGTGCCGCTCTCGTCGGTGGCCGCCGTCGAGTCCGCGCCCGGACCGAACCAGATCAGCCGCGAGAACGGCAAACGCCGCATCGTAGTGACCGCCAACGTTCGGGAGCGCGACCTCGGCTCGTTCGTCTCCGAAGCGCAGGATGCAGTGGCGCAGAAGGTCAAGCTTCCGGCCGGCTACTGGATCGGCTGGGGCGGCCAGTTCGAACAACTGGTCTCGGCGACCAACCGGCTCATGATCGTCGTCCCGGCGGCGCTGCTGCTGGTGCTGCTGCTGTTGTTCATGAGCTTCGGCTCCATCGCCGACGCGCTTCTCGTGTTCAGCGGCGTGCCGTTGGCGCTGACCGGCGGCGTCGCAGCGCTGCTGCTACGCGGCATTCCGCTGTCGATCAGCGCAGGCGTCGGGTTCATCGCGTTATCGGGCGTCGCGGTGCTCAACGGTCTCGTCATCATCGCGTTCATCGAACGGCTCAGGCGGGAAGGCAAATCCGTTCTCGACGCCGTCCACCAAGGCGCGGCGACGAGACTACGGCCCGTGCTGATGACCGCGCTTGTGGCTTCGCTCGGGTTCGTTCCCATGGCGGTCGCGACCGGCGCGGGCGCGGAGGTGCAGAGGCCGCTGGCGACCGTCGTCATCGGGGGGATTATCTCCTCGACGATCCTGACGCTGCTGGTTCTGCCGGCCCTCTACGTGCTGTTCCGGAAGGATTCCGAGCCGGCGTCCGCACCCGAAGAGGCGGCATGATGACGGATCCAAACGTAAGAAATGAGAACCCCGTTCCGCTGTCCCCTTCGGGCTCGCCAGGGTTGCATTTCCCCCTGCGCTGGGGGCGCACGCGATTATTTGAATTGGAATAATTCAATTACCGCACACTACAGCCAACGCGATGCGATTTCATCGGGAAAGCCGGCGCCTACGGGACTCATACAAAAAATTTGCTGTGACTATGAGTCGATCTGGTGGAAAAAAAATGCTTTGGCCGAGGATCAAGGACATGCTCATTGACTCTTTGCGGCGACAACATCGCAACATGGAAACGCTGCTTGATGTTCTCGAACGGGAGCAACACGTTTTTGATCGCGGGGGACGGCCGGACTACGAAGTCATCCATGCGATCATTTCCTATTTTGAAGTGTATCCAACCGCCTGTCATCACCCTCAGGAAGATCTGATTCTCGCCAGATTGGCGGTGCGTGATCCCGTCGCGGCGGAAGCTGTTGGCGATCTCGCGAGCGAGCACAGAAACGGCGTTGTCCGCCTCCGCCGGGTCGCTCGGGCGGTCGAGGACGTTCTCTCAGGCGGGGCGATCACGCGGAGCGGCGTCAACGCCATTCTCCGCCACTTCATTAACAGTGAAAGACGGCATATCGCTATTGAAGAGCGCGTTTTCTTTCCTGCCGCGCTCAAGGCGTTGCGGCAAGAGGATTGGGTTCAGATCGCCTGTGCAATTAGCGAAGGAAAAGACCCGCTCGTCAGTAAGGCCGCCGAAGACGGTTTCAACACCGTGCGCAGGCACATCTTGCAGTTGGAAGCCGAGGCTGAAGCGATCCGGGCCTGAAAGGACGCCGACAGCCGCCATCTCTGTGAAACGCCTGTTTCAATATCTTATCACACTATTTGCCTCGACCCGTTCGCGCCGCCATCAAGTCCGTCAAAGGCGTCGTGCCAGCGAGCGCAATAATCGTCCACGGAACATAATTTCAGGCGCGCGCCGCTGACGGGCGTCGCCGGCTGACCGGCGACGCCCTCGGCTAGAAGCTGGCGCGAGGCGCTGTTCTGACTCGCGCTTTCCCGGGTCCTTTCCAGTCCGCGCCGCGGCCCTGCCGGAAGTTCTGCGATAGCCTGTCAAGGCGACAGTCCGATTTGGGATTGTTGTCGCGGAGCGCGCGATCAAACAACGTAAATCCGCCCTCATTGTGCGCTGCAGTAGAAAGAGAGTAAACTTGAACATGGTCCGATTCCACGGCGGCGGCGAGCCGCTTCCCAATCCGAGGGTGAACCACATGGCGACGAGCAAGGAAACAGATCCGTCCGCAAAGCAGAAATCTCTGGTTGAAGAAGAGGTCTGGGCCAAAGTCGTGGAGGAGGCCGCGCGAGCCAATGCCGAAGGCGAAGCGCGCGGAGGCTCCAAGGGAAAAGGCCGCGCAAGAACCATTAACGCCGCCGAACCGGATGAAGCGGTCATGGCCAAGGCTAAACAGAATGCCCGCGCCAAAGCTGAAGAGCTTGCCCAGCTAAAAGTCAAACTTGAGGCTCGGATCAAGGCCGTGCAAGACTCATCCGCCAAGGCCGAGGAAGACGCAAGGTTGCGAGCTGATCTCGAAGCTCGGCTTCAGACGGAGCAAACGGCGCGGCTCGAGGCTGAAAAGAAGGCCCTGGCCAAGGATGAACAATTGGCGTGGACAAGGACCGAGTTCGAAGCCCGGCTCCTCGAAGAGCAGGAAAGCCGGGCGAAGGCTGAACAGAAGGCGTCAACCAGGGCCGAGGACGCGGCGAGGATCAGGGCCGAACTTGAGGCCCGGCTTCAGACGGAGCAGGCTGCGCGGATCCAGGCCGAGCAGGAGACGTCAGCCAAGACCGAGGAAGCGGCCCGACTGCGAAGCGATCTGGAAGCCGGGCGTCGGACGGTGCGGCCGATTCGGGTCGGGGCCGGTCGGCCGGTCGCGCTCCTTGCCCCGGGCGTCGAAAACATTGCCGCAGAAACAATTGAATATTCAAAAAAGACAATCGCGAACAGCTCTGCTTTCTTTGAAAAATTGCTGAACGCCAGGACATTCTCCAGCATCATCCAAATCCGGATCGAATATGCTAGGACAACTCACGCCGATCTGGTGGCATTCGCGGCCAGCATCGGCAGCGTCTATGGCAGGTTCGCCAGAGACCTTTTCGTCAAGCCTTGTTCCGCCGCGTGAACGCCCGTCACGTGCAACCTTGATCGTTTCGCCTCCGGCGTGACGGCGACGAGGTGACGAGGCCGTGTTGTCCAACGAATGCAGGTTCGGGCGCCCGCCGAATTGGGCAGGTCGCCCGACCGACGTCTGTCACCCTGCTTTCCGTTTAAAGTTTCTTGCGGTTTCGACGCCGCCGGCCTGGGCTCAACCCGAAGTGTCTATTTTCTCTGACGTCATTTTTGCTTGACTGTCGCCGGCGTCTATCTTAGCTTTTCCCGTGCCCTGGCGTGGACTCGCCGCGATGGAAAAAGCTTTCCCGGATCTTTCCGCCGGAGATGGCGCCAATCAGGAACTTCGCAAGCCGGACCGGCGCGAAGTTTCGCCAATGATCAACGGCTGAAGCGAATACGGATAAGCAACACAATGTGGAGTTAACGTCCATGCCCGTCGGCGCGATCACAAGCAACATCGATGTCGCTCAGGTGACGCTCTATGCGTTCTGGATTTTCTTCGCCGGGTTGATCCTTTATCTTAGGCAAGAGGATCGCCGCGAAGGTTACCCTCTCCAAGATGATCTCAAGCCGCGAAGGCCTCCCGCCAATTCGACGTCATTGGGAATTCCGGGCGGACCCATTACGCCTGTCGGCAACCCCTTGCTGGCCGGCGTCGGACCGGGAGCCTGGGCGCAACGGGCCGACGCGCCTGACCTCACTTTCCATGAAAAACTGCCGAAAATCGTTCCTCTGAGGGTGGCTTCAGGATTTTACCTGGAACCGGACGATCCTGATCCAAGGGGGTTCACCGTGATCGGCGGCGATGACCGCGTCGCGGGCGCCGTGGTGGACGTGTGGGTAGATCGAAGCGAAACGCTCATTCGCTATTATGAACTGGAAGTGTCCGGCGGGGCAAAACGCGTGCTGGCGCCCGCGACATTCGCTGTCGTCAAACGAAACAAGCGGCAAATAAAAATCAACGCGATCTTCGCCTCCCAGTTCGCAGATGCGCCAACCACCAAGAACCCGGTAGAGATCACCCTGGCGGAGGAAGACCAGATCGCCGCCTACTACGGAGCCGGAACGCTCTACGCTTCGCCTGGCCGGCTTGGTCCGTATATTTAATTCGGCGAGGCTAAATTCCGCCGACGCGTCGCACGAAGAGAGAACACATCGCGAGCAGCAATCGCTTATCGCAAGCTAGAGCGCTTTCCGATCGCATGAAGTCATGCGATCGATCAGAAATCTCTCCAGATTCAAAAGCTTGAGCATAGTCTTGTCGGTCGGATGGGTTCAATCCGATCGGAATTTGCTCCAGGTGAACCGGTCCGCCAAAGTTTGGCTGACGCCAATCCGATCTCGTTTCACATCTAATATATTTTTGCTCCGGACATGCGGTCCCCGCTCGCGCCCATGCAATGCGGCGGAGAGCGCCGTCGCGGCCTCGTTCCAAACTCGGAACCAAGGATATTCCACCGTGGTTCGGTTCGAGATCGACGCTGAAGTTGAAATCAGCGCGCCGCCGCCGTCTTCAGTTTAGATAAAGCGCGGATCGTGACTCGGACGCTTGCGGGTTTCGCCGCTCCCTTCATCATCTCGCCGGTGGCGGGATTGCGAACAAGGGTTCCCGCTCTGCGCGCCGGCACCTTGCGAAGAGACACCTTCAGCAATCCCGGCAAGGTGAATTGGCCGACGCCGCGCGGATGAACTGATCCGAGAAACACGCTTTCCAGTGTGGCGTAGACCGCCGCAGCGGTTTTACGCGGAATGTCGTTCTGCTCGGCGACAAGATTGATGAGCGCCGACTTGGTCAGAGTTTCCTTGATCGGTCGAACGGCTGGCGCTTCGGCTTTGCTTGGCTTCTTAGTCGCGGCGGGCTTGGTTGTTTTCGCCTTGGCCATAAAGAAAATTCCTTCTTCGAACAAAATTGGAATGGCTGATCCATGCGCCAGCGTGGGCCGCTTTGCTAGCGATTTAGCAATTGATTTGCAATCGACAGAATGTTTCATTCAAAAATTAGGCGACGGCGAAGCAATCTCCTGTCCGCGTCGAGCGCCAAACAAGAAGCCGCCCGAGCGCGGCTCGGCCTTCAATTGAAAGTATCGTAAAATCCGGCCTGGAAAAGAGCGGCGCAAGCGGCTTCGAAAATGAATTGCGCCGGCTTTATCCCTATGGGTAAAGCTACGGCCGAGGGTTCAACCTGCGTTCGTCCAATCTTTCGGGAACAGCCATGCCGATCCATGCTTATCGCTGCCGCACGTGCGGCGCAGAATTTCAGACGCTCGTACGCTCCGGCGATCGGCCCGCTTGCGAAGTCTGCCAAAGTATCGATCTCGATCAACAGATCGCGCTGATCGCCGCGCCAAACAAGGGCGGCGAGTCGAGCGCGGAAGGCGCTCAGGGCATGGGCTGCGGCGCGTGCGGCGAGGCCGCATGTCCGGCATTTGGCGAATCGTGAGCGGGATCTTGTTAGGCCAGGATCGAGGATCTTGTTAGGCTAGGACAAAGGAGATGACATGGCGACGAAACGTGCGACGGCCGCGATCATATCCATGGCGCTTGCTTGCTCTGTGGTTCTCGTCGGAACGCCCGTTGTTGCTGGCGTCGCTCTACCGCCTTTCTATGAAGCGGCCGCCAAACTCAAGGCCGAGGGCAAGCTCGGACAAATCGTCAAGCGGGAGCCGGTCGCGACCGGCCTTCCGGGCGCGCGGGCGTGGCGCATCGTCTACATCTCCTCGGACGCTCTGGAGCGAAAGACGCTTGCGAGCGCGCTGGTGGTCGCGCCCGTAGGCCCAGCGCCGAAACAGGGGCGGCCGGTGATCGCCTGGGCGCATGGCACGACCGGCACGGCGCAGAACTGCGGCCCGTCCCAGGTGTTCGATCCCGCTCAGCCGCTCAACCAATATTTCCTGGTCGGGGGAAACTCCTGGACGGATTACGGTCTGCCCAGCGTCGACGCCTTCATAAAGCAGGGTTATGTCGTCGTGGGAACCGATTACCAGGGTCTTGGCGCCGGCGGAAAACATCAATACGCCGTGTCGGCGTCGAACGGACGTGACGTGATCAACTCGGTTCGAGCCGCCAGTTCAATGAAGGAAACGGGCGGCGGCGGGAAAGCGATCGTTTACGGATGGTCGCAGGGCGGCGGCGCGACCCTGGCCGCCGCGAGCCTCGCCGGCTATATCGCGCAGAACGGGACGGCCGCCGACGGAATTGCGTTTCTCGGCTTCGTCGCATTGGCGCCGCATGAGATCGCGGCGATGGCGCCGAAGGGGACTCTTGACGCTGCGGGCGCGGCGAAGATGCTCGAGGAACTGGTGACCAATTTTTCGGACAATGTCTTCAATTTCTCCCATTTCGCCATGCTTCTCTGGGGAACGCAGGCCGCCTACCCGGACACGCGCCTGACGGACATTTTCACGGACGAGGGCGCCGCGACCTTCGACAAAATCGCATCGCAGAAGTGTATGCATCCTACTTCGGATACGCTCAACTACACGTTCGGCGCCAACTTCAAGACCCTGCTGAAACCCGAGGTCACGAACGCGCTGGCCTGGTCAAAGGCGTTCGTCGACGGAAGCGTCCCCCCGGTGAAGCCCGTGGCCCCTGTGATCATCTACTGGGGCACAGCCGACACCGTCGTTCCGCCAGTCATGGGTCAGCTTTACCGCAAACAGATGTGCGGTCTTGGAGCCAATGTCACACGCGTTCAGCTGGACGGAAAGCAAACGCATTTCTCGACGCCGGGAGCGGCGGCTCCCCTTTACCTGCCGTGGATCGCGGACCGGTTCGCGGACAGGCCGATTGCCGACGGCTGCACGGTGCCATAGCGTCAACGTGACGGGATCATTCGTTCCGTTCCTTCCGTTTGTTCACAGCATGTCGGCATCGTCTTGACATCCATTTAGAGCCTCGATGCGAACCAATGGCGATGCGCGCCCATCGCAGAGTGGTCCTGGGCGACTGGCGCGGCGCACGTTCCGCAGACCTGAAGGGAGCATGCGGGCGAGACGCGACCTGCGCTATGCGAGGCGTCCGTAAGAGCGAACCTCTCCTTTTCCGCTTGAAAGGGCCGAAAGTCTCATTAGCGGCGCTCAAGTTTTCATGATATTGCGCTAACAAGGCCAATCCGCCTGGAGGCGAATAATGATCTCATGGTTTCAAGCGCTTATGCCGAAGGAAGAGCGCTTTTTCGATCTCTTCGAAGGGCACGCCGCCGCCATAGTCGCAGGCGCGCGCGCGCTGCGCCTGCTGCTCAACGGCGACGAGAGAGCGCTGGAATATTGCGCGGAGATCAAACGCTTCGAAAACGAGGCTGACGACATCACGCGGGACGTCTTGCTGGCGGTAAGGCGCACATTCATTACGCCTTTCGACCGCGGCGACATCCGCGACCTGATCACGGTGATGGACGACACGATCGACGAGATGCATCAAACAGCCAAAGCGACTCTGCTTTACGAAGTTCGCAACTTCGAGGCGCCCATGATCCGAATGGGCGACATTATCATTCAGGCCGCCGAATTGACGCAAACCGCAATCCCTCTGTTGCGCTCCCTTCACCAGAACGCGGCCAAGCTGAATACCTTCAGCGAGGAAATCCTGCGCATCGAGGACGAGGCTGACGACCTCCATGACGAGGGATTGAAGGCTCTCTTTCTGGCGCACCGCCATTCCGACCCCATGGCCTTCCTGGTTGGAGCCGAAATCTACGGACATCTTGAGAAGGTCGTCGACGGATTCGAGGACGTTGCGAACCGGGTTACCGGAATCGTGATCGAAAGCGTGTAACAAGGAACGTTGCAGTGGATCATGCGCTTCCTTATCTCGTCGGCCTCATCATGGTCGCTCTCGCGTTCGACCTCCTTAATGGCCTGCACGACGCGGCGAATTCGATCGCAACGATCGTCTCGACCCGGGTTCTGAAGCCGCAATATGCGGTCTTTTGGGCCGCCTTCTTCAATTTTGCGGCCTTCCTGTTCTTTGGCCTGAATGTCGCCCAGACCGTTGGAACGGGCATTATCACCCCTGAAGTCATCGATGATCATGTGATCTTTGGCGCCTTGATGGGCGCGATCATCTGGAACCTTTTGACCTGGGCGCTGGGGATACCATCGTCGAGTTCGCACGCCTTGATTGGCGGCCTCGTCGGCGCCGGAACCGCCAAAGCCGGCCTCGGCGCCGTCGTCTGGACCGGGTTGATCAAGACCGGATCGGCAATCGTCCTGTCGCCGGCCCTCGGCTTCATTTTGGCGTTGGTCCTCGTTCTTGCGGTGTCATGGATTTTTGTGCGGAAGACGCCGATCGCGGTGGACAATATTTTTCGCTCGCTGCAATTCATCTCCGCTTCGCTCTATTCCCTTGGCCATGGCGGAAACGACGCGCAGAAGACAATGGGAATCATCGCCGTCCTGCTCTTCTCGCATGGCCGGCTCGGCGCCGAATTTTACGTCCCCTTCTGGGTCGTGTTGAGCTGTCAATTGGCCATGGGTCTTGGCACGCTTCTCGGCGGCTGGCGTATTGTCCACACCATGGGTTCGAAAATCACCAAACTCACTCCGATGCAGGGCTTTTGCGCCGAGACAGGAGGCGCGATCACGCTTTTCCTCGCGACCGGACTGGGCGTCCCTGTTTCGACCACGCACACCATCACCGGCGCGATCGTCGGCGTCGGGGCTGCGCGCAGGGTGTCGGCGGTCCGCTGGAACATCGCAAAGAACATCGTCGTCGCCTGGGTCATCACGATGCCGGCGGCGGGGATTATCGCGGCTATTTTCTATGCGCTCGCCAGGGCGGCTGGCTAAAGCATATTCCGATCAGAAAATGACCCCGAGACGCTCTACCGCACGCAGGCTTGGGTCACGGCTTCCGTCGGGGCAGAGCCCCGGAAGCAGCCAGCCGGTCGATGAATGACGCCAGCAGATTTCTGAGGCTCTCCTCCTTGACCAAGGATAACGCCGCCAGCGGCTCAAGCCATTGAGCGACGCGCTGCCCGGACTCGGGCCATGTCTTGGCCTGACGCTTCACGAGCAGCGGAAAGACCTTCACGTCACAAGGGATCGTAATTCCACCCTCGTCGAGGCGCTTTTCGTATGAGAAAATTCCAATCGCCTTTGCTTTGACCGCCCCGCGCACGCCGGCTTCCTCATAAGCCTCGCGAGCAGCCGACTTCGCCGGCTTCAGGCCTTTGATCGGCCAGCCCTTGGGGATGATCCACCGCTTCGTTTGACGGGTGGTGACGAGAAGAATCTCGAGCGCGCCGGACTTTGAGAAACGATAGGGCAACGCGCCGTATTGAACCCGGATCGCATGTTTCTCCCTGCCCGATTTCCTACTCGTCGGAATGTCCGCGCCCCCCTTCAAAATTGCTTGTGGGCGCAGGTTTATTGCGGCGCAAAGCGTCAGGCAAGCCCTCTCCCCGTCTCTTTTGCGACGCGCCGCTCGAGAGGCGTCACCGAATGTTCGCGGAGGCGGATCTGACCTTTTCGACGATATCGGAGGGCAGCGGGATATAGCCCATGCTCTCGGCTAACTTCTGGCCGTCCGTCAAGCCGTAATCCACGAGATTGCGCAAGGTTTCGCTCTTGAGCGCACTTTGTTTCTTGTAAAACAGCATCCATGTAAAGGTGACGATTGGGTAAGCTTCCGCCTCGGCGGGGTCTTCGATCCAGGCGATGAGATTGTCAGGCAATGTTGCGCCCGCCAGCGCGGCGGCGCCGCCCTTGCCGCCGGGCGCAACATAGATGCCCGCCTTGTTTTGCAACACGCAGGTCGGCAGTCCTGCTTTTTTCGCGTACGACCATTCGATATAGCCGATGGCGCCAGAGATCTGCTGGACGAGCGCCGTCACGCCGTAGGACTTCTGCACCGCAATCATCTTATCGTTCGGCGCCCAGGGAACGCTGGCACCTGCGCCCACCCTTTCCCTGAAGGCGGCGTTAACCGCGCTGAGGTGTTTGGTTAAAGCATAGGTCGTGCCGCTGGAGTCCAGACGCCGGACGATAGTGATCGGCAGATCCGGCAGCCTGATCTCGGGGTTCGCCGCCGCGATCCGCGCATCACTCCAGTTCGTGATCTTGCCAAGGAAAATGTCAGGATAGACATCACGAGGGAGCTTCAGCCCTGTTGGCAGATCAGGAAGATTATACGCAAGGACGACTTCCCCCGCAGTCATAGGAAGCAGCACGACGCCGTTGCCAACTCTGGCGATCTCCTCAGGCGTCATCGCCACGTCGCTGGCGGCGAAATCAGCTGTATTATTGATCAGCTCCTGAATACCGGCTCCGCTCCCGTTCGGGTGATAGTCCACCGTGACGCCGTGAGCCGTTTTCGTGAATTCCTTGAACCAGACTGAATAGAGGGGATAGGGAAAACTGGCGCCGAAACCGGTCAGGCGCAATTCTGCGGCATGTAGATCCGCCGACAAACAAACCAGCGAGAACAACGCCGCCGCGACAAGGATCAAGCCGTGCTTCATGCCACCATCCTGTCGTTCATTTTCACCAGGCGCCGAAGGACGTCAATTCTGCCCAAGGCGACGTCGGTTGAACAAGGTCTCGACGGCGGAAAGCGCCGCAGGTCAAGCCTCAGGCGTTGTGGATGATCAGGGATTGTGCGCACGCCCGACAAGACAGGGAATCGCGCTGGTTGGGCGAGGCGGGCGAGCGCCATAAAGACCATTGCGGCGCATGTCTTCTCTAGTCCATGTTTTCCTAAGAAGCATGTCTTCGCATGCACGTCTTTCTATCATGCCGGCTTCCTTGAAAAACGTGATGACGAAAATCGGAGTTGAAAAGCCAGCGGATTTTATCCTATATCTGAAATTATACATGAACAAGCTTCCTCCCTGGCTTTTTCATCGCAGCGGCTGCGCGTTCGCGCCCAAACCTCGGCTGAACGAACACATCCGCGAAAGCCATTGGCGCAAAGCTGAATTGATAAGGCGATGTTGGATATGATGACGACTTTTGACGGATTAAATCATATCGCATTTTTCAAGGCGCTCTACGGGAATTTTTGCAAAGTCCTCGTCAGTCAACCAAACGAGCAAGGGACCATCGGAGTTCTGATCGAGGATTGCTTCCGGACTTTTGAAAGCAATTCCGCAAACGCAGTAGGAGTTGTATGCCATGGCGGATGCGCAAGCTGCTGCGCGATCCGCGTCGCCGCGACCGCGCCCGAAATCCTGCTGATCGCGCGCGTTTTGCGCTCGTCCTCAAACGCGATGGGGTTCGAGCTTCGACAAAAGATCGATTTGATCGACCGCGCCGCGCGCAGACTTGATGAACAGGGTCGAATGACGTCCGGTTCGCAATGCCCCTTTATCGAGGATGGCCTTTGCGTCATATACGCGGCGCGGCCGCTGGCGTGTCGTGGCCATGCCTCCTATGACGAACAGGCCTGCATCAACGCGTTGGCGGGCGTTTCGTGCGATGTGCCGATCTCGGAACTGCATCTGACGGTAAGAAGCCTCGTTCAGAATGCAATGCAGGCGGCGTCGCGGGATTCGGGCTACGCCTGGGGCACGTACGAGCTCAATCATGCGTTACAAATCGCATTGACGAATAAGGCGAGCGAAACAGCCTGGCTCAACGGCGAGGACGTCTTTGGCGCGGCTCTCATCACCGACGTGAGCCCCGAAAAAATGGCCGAGACCTTTGACGCGATCAAAGCGATCGGCGTCAACGATCCATCGCCGCGCCGAGGCTCATTTCGATCATGACGCTGGCCGACGCCGCGATTGGCAAGGTTCTTGATGTATTCCGTCGACGAGGCATAACCACGGCGTGCGCAATGACAGAAGAGTTCTCCATATGTAATTCGGAAGCCGTCGAGGCCGCGATTTCCTTGTGCGTCAAGGAATTTTATCACAAGGCGCGCCGCGACGATTTGCTTGGGCCCATTTTCAATAAGGTGATTTTGGACTGGGACGTTCATCTTCGCCTGATCGAGAAATTCTGGTCGAAAGCCTTGCTCATGACGGATGACTACACCGGCTCTCCGTTTGTCCATCATATGAAGCTGCCCGTCGAACTTGAACATTTCGAACGCTGGCTCTCCCTCTTCGAGGAGGCGGCCGACGCGACCCTTCCGGCCGAATATACGAAAAAGGCCATCGCCAAGGCGCGCCACATGGCGGAGAGCTTCAAGGCCGGCATCTTTCCGTTTCTTGACAAGAATGGAAAGCCCGCCCGCCATCCCGAATAAGGCGGCGTTGGAACCAGAAAGCCTGAGATGCGAACCGGACTATTTTGCACATACGAGGATCCCCAGGGCGACCGGCGTTCGGCCTTCGCCGACCAGCTCAAACTCGTCCAACTCGCCGAGAAGCTCGGATTCGACGAAGCCTGGGTCGCTGAGCATCATTTCAACGCAAATGCGCTGACGCCGTCGAGTCTTGTCGTTTTAGCGCACCTCGCGGCCCGTACATCGCGCATCAGGCTCGGCTCGGCGGCGGTGCTGTTGCCCCTGCGCAACCCTATCCAGGTCGCCGAAGAGGTCGCCACCCTCGATATTCTCTCCGAAGGCAGATTTGACTTTGGCGTCGCGAAAGGCGGTCCGTTCCCGCTCCAGAACAAGCATTTTGGCGTGAGCAGCGGCGAGAACCGGGCCAAGACAATCGAGGCTCTCGGCCTCATTCAGAAACTTCTGAACGAAGACGGCGTGCATTTCGAAGGAGAGTTCTTCAAGGCCGATGACGTGAGCCTGACGCCCAAGCCGCTTCAAACGCCTGTGCCAACCTTCATCGCGACGTCAACGCCGGACATGGTGAGAATCGCGGCGGAGCGCGGCTACGGCGTCATGGCGGGGCCGCCGTTTCCGCTTGAGAGCATACGCGACAACGTCCGGTTCTATCGTGAGGTCTCGCCGAGCCTCGATCCGAATCTCGTTTTGATCCGATTTTGTCACTTCGCTCCGACGCGCGCTCAAGCGATAGACGAAGCCGCTGTCTTTTTGCAGCCTTTCATCGAGCGAATGACCGTCACGACGGCCCGAATGCAGCCGGAATGGACGCCGTGGTTCAAGCTCGAACGCCTGATCGAGGATTCGCTGATCGGGGCGCCGGCGGATATTGCCGACAAAGTCTCGCGGATGAAGTCGATGCTTCAACCCCGCAGCCTCGTCCTCAAGTTGCTGAGTCCGGATATCTTCAAGCGCCGGACTGATCTGGAACGCTTCGCCGACCTCGTCGCGGGTCACTGCTGATACATCCGAGGCGCTGAAGCCGCTACGGCTCCGTCGAGCCGCCGGACCAGCGTTGCGAGCGGAATGTGCGTGCGATCGCCTCGGCGCGTGCTGTCTGCAGGGCGCCCAAAGCCTGATCGGCGCCAAGGCCGGGGTCGATGGTGGTTGTGTCGGCCCGCGAGCAGGCCTCGAGCGCGGTCTGCAATAACGCCGCCTTGGGATAATCGTGCTCGGAACGACCTCCATACGCGCGGTAGTCGCAACTGCAAACGATCATCAACAAGTCGAAAAGGTCCGGCGCGTCGAATGCGCCAAGCCGTTCCAGCATCACCGCGACGGGTCCGGCGCGCACCTCGGACACCCGGTGCACGCGCTCGCATTCGGCCAAAGCCAGAAGCGCGAGTTCGCGGCACGCCTGCGGCGTCGCAAACCGGTCGCAGATCGCTTCGATGCGGGGCCGCCCGCGTTCGATGTGACGATAATGGGCCGGCAGGTGTTCGGGCGGCGAATCCGCCTTGCCGACGTTCATTACGAGCAACGCGAAACGCGCCGCCAAAGGGGCCCCGCGCCGCGCGGCCTCATCCAGCGCTTTCAGCACGTGATCGCCAAGGTCGACTCCAACGGGATCGTCTGCGATCTGCGGAACGCCGGACAAGGCCGCCACCTCCGGCAGGACGACGGCCAGCGCGCCGCACTCGCGCAAGGCCTGGATCATCCTGGAGGGGGCGGGAGCCATGAGGCCGCGAACCAACTCCGGCCACATGTTCGCAGGCGCCGCGCCGGCGAGAACGCCAGCCTCGACCTGCTCGAACATCGCATCGAGCGTTTCCCGTTCCAGTTTCGCGTCCGCATCGGCGAAGAGGGCCGCCAGGCGCAAAATGCCGAGCCCGGGATCGGTCTGCGCCAGGTCGAGAGACGGAGAGTTGAATTTACGAACCATGGCGCGATGAAGTCGGTGTTCGATGAATGAAAGCGACGTTCTCAGCCGCTGACGATAAGGATGCGCTCGTTCTTTCTTCCTGCAATGCAATGGACGTGCTGCGCAGCCAGTCCCGACCAAGCAAGACGGGCGCCTGAATTGTGCGTCCAGGCGTCGCCTTTGTTCCAGGATTTTGATCGATTGGCTCCAGACTCTTCCAGGCGCCTCTCTTCTCAGGCGTCCGGACAATTTATGCTATATTTATAACAATATAGGTTGCGGCCATTGTCACACTTATGACATTCCCCGGCTCCCCGAACGTTCCGCGCCGGCTTTCGGTCACGAGCTCTGCTTGAAACGGCGGTCGGTCGCCTGTCTCCGCGCTGGCTCGGAGCTTGCTCGGTGGGAGCAGGTTCACGAGGAGTCCAACCATGCGCCCCGACCTTTTCGCCGCCTTTTTGTCGAGGGAAGCGCGCCCTCTCGCGCTGATCCTCGGGACCAACGAGATCGCGTCGGCGACGGCGGTGCTGCTGGCCTGGGAGGGTTATTCGGTCATTTTGAGCCACGATCCGTTTCCGCCGGTCATCCGCCGCGGGATGTCGTTCCACGACGCCCTGTTCGACGACCGGGCCGAGGTCGACGGCATCGCCGGCCTGCGGGCGGAGACGTCGATGGAGATCGCCGAACGCCTGAGCGAAGACGGCTGCGTCGCCGTCACCCCGCTGCAATTGACCGACCTGCTTCCGCTGCGCACGCCCGCAGCCCTTATCGACGCGCGGATGCAGAAGCGCCGCGTCACACCCGACCTTCGCGGACTCGGCCGGGTCGCCGTCGGGCTGGGACCGAACTTCGCGGTGGGGGTCAATTGCGACATCGCCGTCGAAACTCATCCCGCCCATACCGGCGAACTTGTCGAAATCGGCGCCACGGACGGCCCGGACGGAGTTCCGCGCGCGCTCGGCGGGGCCGGCGGCGAGCGTTTCGTCTATTCCCGCCGCGACGGGATCTGGCGCACCGCGGTCGACGTCGGCATGCAAGTGTTCCGGGGCTTCCCGCTCGGGCGCCACGGCGGGGCGCAGATCCTCGCGCCGATCGACGGCTCTCTGCGCGGGATCGCCCGTGACGGGGCCTTCGCGCCAGCCGGCGTCAAGCTGATCGAGATCGATCCGCGCGGCCGCTCCGCCGCCTGGACTGGCTCCGACCAGCGCGGCCGCGCCATCGCCGAGGCCGCCGCTAAGGCGATCCGGACCTGCGCGAGACTCCGCAAGGCGATGGCGACCGCCAGCCCGACCCGCCAGGAATGATCAAGAAGGATCACGACGGTCCAAGCGGAATCCGGGCGGTCCAAACATTGCGCCTGTCTCGGAGCGGCCGTCTTGGCATGAGCGTCTTGGGTGAGCGCCATGAACGCCGCGCTTTGCTTTACCGGTGTAACGCCGTATACTGGACTTCTGGCAGGTTCCCATGTCGAAACAAAAAGTTCAGTCTCTCCCCACCCCCGGCCGAAAGCCGCCCGCTATGGCGCCAACCAAACGGCTGCCCGAGTCCGCTTCGAGCCCAGCCTCGGTTTCGATCGAAATCCACTGGCCGAACGGCGGAACGTTCGGACCGGAGGAACTGGTCCTGATCGACACAATCCGGAAAGAGCAGTCGATCATCGGGGCGAGCCGGGCGCTGGGACTGTCCTATCGGAAATGCTGGCTGATCGCCGACATGCTGAACCGCTGTTTTGAGTCGCCCGTCATCGCGACCTTTCCGGGGCGGCGCACCGCCGGCGCCGAAATCACGCCTTTCGGCGAACGCCTCGTCGCTCTCTATCGCTCGATCGGGCGCCATGCCGCGGCGTCCTCGAAAAAGTCGCTGGACGAACTCACGTCTTCACTGGACTGGGAGTTCGATCCAAAGGCCAGGGCCGCGGCCGCGGCGCGCGATCTGGCGTGAGGTCTTGCTCGGAGATGGCGACGGCCTTGATCATTACCCAGGCCTTGAGTCCGTCGACCAGCGCCAGCCGCTCTACGGATTCGTTGGTGACCAGAGAGTGAAGCCGCGTCCTGCCGAGATTGAACGTGACCCGGACATAGGGCGGGTCGAGCGCGGCGATTTCGACGATTTGTCCAGGAAGCCGGTTGGTGATCGACACGTCCATCGGCCGCGACAGGGCGATCGACACGTCGCTCGCGTCGATGCGCACGATGACGCTGGCGCCGACGGCGATGTCGATCAGCGGCGCGCGCAATTCGCCGTCCTCGAAAAACAGAATCGTCATCGCGGCGGAAAGGTCATGGCGCAGCACGCGCGCGGACAGAGCCGTTTCGAGGACTGGACGAAGCGCGCGCTTTCTGGAGCTTTCCAACATGACTTGCTCGCCGCCCCTCGCCGGGGCGCATCCCCTTTCCCAGACAAGGCTTGCTCGCTCGCGCCGCAAAATCCGCGCCGCGATCCGCACAACCTTAAACAGTTTCAATACGGAGAAAAAGCAATGATCGAACTGACCCGCCTGGGGCTCAAGGCCCGAGTGCTCGCAGGTCTGGCGCTCGTAGGCCTGACGCTCACCGGTCTGGCGTTCGCCAATCCGGCGTTCGCTGAACAGCCTCTTGCCACGGCGCCAGGCGCCGCCGCGACCAAGGGCCCGGTGATTTTCGCGGCGGCCAGCATGAAGACCGCTCTCGACGCCGTCGCGGCGGCCTGGACGGCCAAGACCGGCAAGGCCACCTCGATTTCCTACGCGGCCTCGCCGGTTCTCGCCAAACAGATCGAACAGGGCGCCCCGGCCGACATTTTCGTCTCCGCCGACCTGCAATGGATGGATTATCTGGATAAGGCCAAACTCATCAGGCCGGGCACCCGCCACAATCTTCTTGGCAATACGCTGGTGCTGATCGAGCCGGCCGACGGCAAAACCGAATTGAAAATCGAGCCGGGGTTTGACCTCGCCGGCGCGGTCGGCAGCGGCAAGCTCGCGGTCTGCACCATTACATCGTGCCCCGGCGGAATCTACGCCAAGGAGGCGCTGGAAAAGCTTGGAATCTTCGCCGCGCTCGAACCGAAACTGGCTCAGGCCGACAATATCCGCAACGCCCTCGCGCTCGTCGCCCGCGGCGAGGCGCCCTTCGGCATCGTTTACCTCACGGACGCCAAGGCGGAACCCAAGGTCCGCGTCGTCGGCACGTTTCCCGAGGGCTCCCACAGTCCGATCATCTATCCGGTTGCGATCGTCGCCGATTCCAAAAACAAGGACGCCGCGCATTTCGTCGCTTATCTGTCCTCGCAGGAGGCGACGAAAATCCTCACCGGACAAGGTTTCAAGATCCTGACAAAGTAATCTCGACAGCCTAGCGACAATGATCGCCGCAGCGCGCGGTCCTCGCTCACACAAGCCTCTCGCTCACACAAATCCCTTGCCCTCAAAAACTACACACACAACCCCCCGCCCTGACTCACAATCGCTGGAGCGCGCATGTTTCATCTGAACGCCGCGGAATGGACCGCGATCTGGCTGTCCTTGCGCATCGCCATCGTCGCCACCCTGATCAGCCTGCCCTTCGGCATAGCTGCCGCCTACGCGCTCGCGCGCGGCCGGTTCCCCGGCAAGTCGCTTCTGAACGGGATCATCCATCTGCCGCTGGTCCTGCCCCCGGTCGTCACCGGCTTTCTTCTGCTCATGCTGCTTGGCCGCAGGGGCGCGCTTGGTCCGTTTCTCGCCAGCATCGGCATTGTCCTGTCGTTTCGCTGGACCGGCGCCGCCGTCGCCTGCGCGGTCATGGGATTTCCCTTGATGGTGCGCGCGATGCGGCTCTCCTTCGAGGCGGTCGACCGCCGGCTTGAACTCGCGGCCGGAACCCTCGGGGCGAGCGGGCCCTGGCGGTTTTTCCTCGTCAGCCTGCCGCTCGCTTTTCCCGGCATCATCGTCGGCTCGATCCTCGCCTTCGCCAAGGCCCTCGGCGAATTCGGCGCGACCATCACCTTCGTCTCCAACATTCCCGGCGAGACGCAGACCATCTCGGCGGCGATCTACACCTACACGCAGGTCCCGGGCGGCGACGAAAGCGCCCTGCGCCTCACCATCGTCGCCATCGTGATCGCGCTCGCGGCCCTGTTCGCGTCCGAGATTTTCCAGAAGATGGGTGAAAAACGCATCGCGAGTCTTGAATGATCAGATCCGAATGAAACAGATCCAAATGAGCAAGATCCGGAAGATCCGGCTCCGGACGCCAGAGGTCCCATGCTAGAGGTCAATGTCGCGCTCAAGGTGGGAAGCTTCCAACTGGAAGTCGCCTTCCAGAATCAGAAGACCTTCACCGCGCTGTTCGGGCAATCGGGTTCGGGCAAGTCCCTGACGCTCAATCTCATCTCCGGCCTGATCCGGCCGAACGAGGGTTTCATCCGCCTCGACGGCGTGACGTTCGTCGACATCAACGAGGGCATCTTCGAGCCGATGCACAGGCGCCGCGTCGGGGTCGTTTTCCAAGATTCCAATCTTTTTCCGCATATGAGCGTCCGGCAGAACCTGCTGTTCGGCCGCTGGTTCGCGCCCAAGGGCGACCGTCGGATCGATTTCGACCAGGTGATCGAGGTGCTCGGAATCGGCAAGCTGCTGAAACGTCCGCCCTCGCGTCTTTCGGGCGGCGAGCGCCAGCGCGTCGCGATCGGTCGCGCGCTTTTGTCGTGTCCCAGGCTTCTGCTGTTCGACGAGCCGATGGCGGCGCTCGACATGGAGCGAAAGCTTGAAATCCTGCCCCTGATCGAGCGAATCCGCGACGAGTTCAGGGTGCCGATGGTCTATGTCTCGCACGCGATCGAGGAGGTTGTCCGCCTCGCCGATCTGATCGTCGTGATCGACGCCGGCAAGGTCAAGGCGATCGGCGGTCCGGGCGAGGTCTTCAGCGCGGCCTCGGCGCAAAGCGAGGAGGCGCGGTTCGACCGCTCGTCGGTCCTGACCGTCAGGGTCGCGGGCGAAAACGCCCGCTATGGCCTGACCGAATTGAAACATTCTTCAGGCGTGATCTGGCTCGGCGGCGCGGCCGGACCGGCCGGCTCCGAAGCTCGCGTCATCATCAAGGCGACCGATGTCGTGCTCGCCAACGAACCGGCGCATCGCACCAGCGTGCGCAGCGTGCTGCAGGGCAAGGTCTTGTCCATTCACGACAGCGGCCCGTTCGCAATGGTCGAGATTGCGTTGGCCGGAGATAACCACCTGTTCGCGGCGGCGACCCGGCAGGCGGTCGACGAACTCGGCCTGCAGAAGGGCTGCGACGTCTTCGCCCTGATCAAGACCGCCGCCCTCGACGAGGCCAAAATCGCTCCCGCGCATGTTTCGTGAACAAGGATCTGCGTTTAAGACTATCGTTCAATAAGACTGTCGTTCAAGCTTGCGGCCGCTCGCAAGAATAACCCACACTGGATGGAGGGCGCCTACATGACCAACACGACGGCGGAGCTAGAAGGGCTCCTTATGCAGCGATCGCTGACCGACCCGCAGCTTCTGGCGGCGGCGGCGGCGGCGGCCGACTTCCGGATCCTTCCGGACGCGAGCGTGATCAAGATTGGCGGCCAAAGCGTGATCGACCGCGGCCGCGCCGCTGTCTATCCGCTCGTGGACGAGATCGTCGCCGTGCGCAAAAGGCATCAGCTTCTGATCGGGACCGGCGCCGGGACAAGGGCCCGGCATCTCTACTCGATCGCGGCGGAGCTGAACCTGCCGGCCGGCGTGCTTTCGCAGCTCGGGGCCTCGGTCGCCGACCAGAACGCCGCGATGCTGGGGCAACTCCTCGCAAAGCACGGCATTTCCCTCGTCAGCGGCGCTGGACTTTCAGCGGTGCCGCTCTATCTCGCCGAGGTGAACGCCGTCGTCTTCAGCGGCATGCCGCCCTACTCGCTGTGGACGCGGCCTCCGACCGAAGGCGTCATCCCGCCCTACCGCACCGACGCGGGATGCTACCTCATCGCCGAGCAGTTCGGCTGCAAGTCGATGATCTTCGTGAAGGACGAAGACGGCCTCTACACCGAGAATCCGAAAACCTCGAAGAACGCCATTCTCATTCCGAAGATCTCGGTCGACGAGATGAAGGCGCGGGGCCTGCACGATTCGATCCTTGAATTCCCGATGCTCGATCTGCTCAAGAGCGCGCATCACGTCCGCGAGGTTCAGGTGGTGAACGGCCTCGTCCCCGGCAACCTGACGCGCGCGCTTGACGGCGAGCATGTCGGCACCATCATCACCGCGAGCTAAGGACCCCCGCCATGCCCGAACCCACCAACACCATCAAGCACGTCGCCTCGCCGCTCGCGCGTCAGACCCTGCTCGACAACGACCTCACCCGTCCCGTCGCCGGAGGCCGTCCTATCCGGCTCCTCCCCTGGCTGCAGGTCGTGAAAATCGGCGGCCGCTCGATCATGGATCGCGGCCCGGACGCGATCCTGCCGATCGTCGACGAACTCAGGAAGCTGCTACCCGAGCACCGTCTGCTCATTCTGACCGGCGCTGGCATCCGCGCCCGTCACCTCTACGGCGTCGGCCTCGATCTCGGCCTCCCCGCCGGCTCGCTCGCGCCGCTCGCCGCGAGCGAGGCCGGCCAGAACGGCCACATTCTCGCGTCGCTGCTCGCGCCCGAGGGCGTCTCCTATATCGAGCACCCGACCATTGCGACCCAGCTCGCGATCCACCTCTCCGCGGCCCGCGCGGTCGTGGGGAGCGCCTTCCCTCCCTATCACCACCACGAGTTCCCTGCCTCGCGCATCCCGATCCACCGGGCCGACACCGGCGCGTTCCTGCTCGCCGACGCGCTCGGAGCGGCCGGCCTCACCATCGTCGAGGATGTCGACGGGGTATATGACGTCGATCCCAATGGCGCCGGCGGGAAGCAGGCGAAATTCATTCGCGAGACAAGCGCGGCCAGCCTCGCTGATGATCTCGCCAAGTCAAATGGCACATTGCCCTTCGACCCTGCGCTCCTCGAGGTCATGGCGACCGCGCGCCATATCGAACGCGTGCAGATCGTGAACGGACTGGCCCCAGGCCGGCTCACCGCCGCCCTCCGCGGCGAGCATGTCGGGACGATCATCCATACGGGCGCGCATTAAGCCCAGGCGCCGCGACGCCGCGCCCCCCGATCCGCTTCGGGCGCGGCGCGACGGCCTAAGCCCGCTTTGAAGAGGCAATCTCTCGTTCGCGATAGGAACAATGTTTACGCCGACGACGGAAAAAACGTTTGTTCATCGCCTGTCGGAGGCCCTCGGCCGCGGCTCTCGAAAATGACTCACCGGCGTTTCAAACTTCGCGGCTCTTTCGCTTGTCTTTATTTAGCCGCGACGAGAGCAGGCGCCGGCTGTCCATAGCGTTCGCCGTCATCCATCGTCGACATGAGAAAAGCCTGCACCTCGCTCGCCGGCATCGGCCGTCCTAAAAGAAACCCTTGAACCTCGGAGCAGCCCTGCATGCGGAGCATCGCCAGTTGCTCTTCAGTCTCGACGCCCTCGGCGATGACCCGAAGGTTCAGCCGTTTGCTCATCGCCAGCACCGCCTCCAGAATCGTCTGGGTGCCGGCGTCGTGCTCCTGAGCATGCACGAAGCATTTGTCGATCTTGATCCTGTCGAACGGGAAACTGCGCAGATAACTGAGGCCGGAGTAGCCTGTGCCGAAGTCATCCAGGGCTATTTGCACGCCCAGTTCCTTCAGCGCGCGCAATGTGCCAAGAGCCTGCTCCTCATCCTTGATCAGAACGCCCTCGGTCACCTCCAGCTCCAGTAGGCTGGCGGGAAAATCTGTGCTCTCCAGGATGCTCGACAACAGCGACAGGAACCCGGAGTCGCGAAACTGCAAAGGCGAGAGGTTCACCGCAACCGGGCAGCGTGGTCGCCACGCGGCCGCCAGTCTGCATGATTTTTCGAGCACCATGCGGCCGATCTGTATGATCAGACCGCACTCTTCAGCAAGCGGAATGAAGACCCCCGGCGGCACGAGGCCTCGCTCGGCATGATCCCAGCGCACAAGCGCCTCGAAACCGGTCAGCTGCAACGTGTCGCAGGCGAACTGCGGCTGGAAGTACATTTCTATTTCGTCATGCTCGATCGCCAGCCTCAAGTCACGCTCCAACGCGCGACGCTCGGCAAGGGAATGATCCATCCAGCTCTCAAAGCGGCGATAGCGGCCCTTTCCTTCGGCCTTGGCCCGATAGAGCGCGGTGTCGGCGTTCTTTTGAAGAGTGGCGCAATCGTCGCCGTCCTCGGGATAAATTGCTATCCCTATGCTGCCCCCAAGCGTTCCGGAATAGCCGCCGAGATCCACCGACAGGGGAAGACTGTCCAGAAGACGCTGGGCGACCTGTTCGGCGGCCTTGGGATGAGGGATATTGTAGAGTAGAACGGCGAACTCGTCGCCCCCTGTGCGCGCCACCAGTTCATCCATTCGGATCATCGCGCGCAGATGATCGGCGAAGGTGCACAGAACCACGTCGCCCGCGTCGTGCCCCATGGTGTCATTGATCGCCTTGAAACCGTCCAGATCGAGGCAAAGGACCGCAAAATGGCCGCCGTGACGCCGCGCGCGGTGCAACTCCTCGGCCATGCGCTCATTCAGTAATATCCGGTTCGGCAGGCTGGTCAGCGCATCGTGATGCGCAAGGTGCAGGATTCGTTTTTCCGCCCGCTTGCGTTCTGTGATATCCACGACCGTCATGCACGCCAGTCTTCGCCGGGCGATGTCAATAGGAACGGACGCAATCGCCACATCGTGGATTTCGCCGGACCGCGTCTGGTGCTGTGTCTCGAACTGGACAGACTGCCCCATCAGGGACGGGGCGCGCCAGAGGACTTCGCGATTTTGCGCAATCGGGTCGATGTCCATTAATCGCATGCCTCGAAGCGAATCTCGATCATAACCGAGCATCGTCGCGGCGGCGGCGTTGCAGTCCACGATGGAGCCATCGGACGGATCTATAAGGTGGCTCGGCAATGGCGCTTCGTCGAACAGCTTGCGGAAACGCTGCTCGCTTTCGCGCAGGGCCGCCTCGACTTCCTTGCGCCGAGTGATCTCCTCGGACAAGGCGCTATTGCGATCACGGAGTTCGTCGCTGTGACGTGTTGTTTCGATATAGCGCGCGTGCAATACCTCGTGACGACGCCGCATCTGTTCGAGCAGAATCGCCGCAAAAAACGTGAGAGGTGGAAGCGCGCTGAGCAAGTAAAGAAGTCTGCGCGATGTGATGTGGCCATAAACCTGCTGATCGCCGACAATAGTGATCAGCGACAGAGGCGAGATTGGAATTGGCGTCCGCACCGCCACCATGTCAGCCGGATCGCCAACGTGAATGGCCGGCGCTATTTCAGCGAATGGAACGATGCGGTTCTCGGGGAGATCAGCGAATTTTCGTCCGAGTGCGGGATCAAGCCAGGGCGTGGCCTCTGGGGCGATAACATCCTCCCCCGACTGGGTCAGCAAGGCTTCCCGCATCTGGGCCCCATCCGGCTCTGATCTCAGGTAGCCGGACAAAATACTGATGTCGCTGAACGCCATGATTGCGCCGACGAAGGCTTTCTTGCGGATGATCGGCGCGGTCACGACGAGCTGCCGATGCTCGCGGTCAAAGGTTATTGTCACGCCGGCAGCGATGTCGATGGGCAGCGCAATCGCGCCGGCGCCTGGCCCAACCTCTGCGAGAGGTATCCCATCAGTATCAAAAAAGGCGATGCGATTATAGATTTCCTTGCCGCGAACGATATTTTTGGCGCTCCAGCGCGACAGGCGTTCCCTGATCGAATCGAGGTTGGCTTCCAGTCCATAGCGCAGCGACATGCCCAGCGCCTTGTTGGTCAGATAAGTCTCGATCTCATGAGATTCCGCCAGTTCAGACACATCGACGCGACGGTCCGAAAGAAAGTCGCCAAGCTGCGCCGCCTGTCGCTGGGCCTCGGTAATTAACCGGGACTCGGCGCCCGCGGTGAGCTGCTCCTGCGATCGGAAGCCATTCCAGAGCAGGACAGAGGCGTAGACGCAAAAAGCGACAGCGATAAGAAGAGGCCATCGAGCAAGCAGGCGATCCATCATCGTGCCGCTCACTACAAGCTACCCACCGACTTTGAAAAAGGCAGGAAAGTAGCGCCGGACGCCGGTGTAATATTTGTCGACCAATTTATCATAGTCGCCTTCTTCGCGCAGCCGCCTCAGGTAGCGATTGAAGGCGTCACGCAGTTCGGGAGAGCCTGTCGGGAACGCCGCCGCAAGCACCTGCTCGGGCGAGATCGGCCCAAGCACCTTGATCTGACCGGCCCATTTCTGCATGTCGAGGATGACGTCAGGAACATCGAGAAGGGTGAATTCGGCCTCCTTGTTCAGCAGAGCCGGGACCATCTCATTGAGATTGGTGCTACGGATATAGGAACGCAAATCGAGGCCCTTCCCCTTCAGGTCATAGTTCGCCGGGTCGAGGCATGTACGTTCCATCACCAGCAAGCTGTGGCCGCCAATCAACTGCTTGGTCTCGATGATGTCCTGTGTGAGGTTCGAACTGCCCTTGATAGGCGCGTAGGGCGAAGCGGCGCGCGCGACGAGCAGCACTTGCGAAGGGAAAGTTGGGTCGGAGTACAATACCACCTGCTTGCGCCAGGGGAGAACGGTGAAACCCGTCGCGATCATATCGCCGCGGACCGGGAATTCCCCTGTCAATGTGACGGCGCCGTTTTGATTGACGACGTCGTGACCGAGAAGGTCGCGTAAAACAGTATAGAAATCTGTATAAACTAATGTATAGCGAACGCCGATCTCGTGAGCAAATCCGCGAACCAGATCGACATCAAACCCGTCACCGTCGCCCGTGACGAAATTGGCGTACCTGATGCCGAGATGACGGATTTCTCCGCGGGCCTGAATATCCTTCAGGTCGGCGGCCCAACCAAGCGATGTTCCGAGCGAGACGCAGAAGACGATCGCGGCGATAGAGCTTCGCCAGACGCGGCGGATTGAAAAACGCATTCGATTTTCACACATGATTGGAAGTCGCTGAAATTGCTGCATCGGCTGTTCCTGCATGCCTGATTGCAGGTCGGATTGCCGCCACATTGCAATGAAGCATCGAGAAAAAACACAATGTATATTCAATTTTTGAAACATCAAGGTAATATAGCTTCGCTCCAATATGAAGTAGATAACAGTTAATGTTTATTATCATTCATTACTATAAAGCCCATGACGCACCGACTCTCGCCCGATTATAGAAATCCAGATGGTCGCGGAAACGCCTATATTTTAGAACGCTCGTGCCTCCTTTTTAGGCGCCAGGACAATTGTTTCGCTAAAGTGAATGGCCGGCCGGCGCCGACTCGACCGGCGGCGTAGGCTTTTCCTCTGCGATGCCGGCCTGAATGGCCTTCAACGATTGGAGAGCGATTTTAACGGGTTGCAGAAAGCCGACGAGCGAGATGACGCCGAGAAGGAAAAATGCGGCCACTACGTCGGTCGAATAGAGAATCGAAGCATCCAGATGACCATACAGCCGTCCGGCTGCGATCGTGTAAATGGCAATCAAAGGCAATGTTCCGAGGAAGGTCGTCAGCGCGACCATCCCAATCCCGACATCGACTGCGCTACAAAACAGCGTGATCAGCGGATTCGGCAACCACGGCGAGGATCGTAACAGAAGCAGGGTCATAAAAACGTTCTTGATCTCCACGGAGCGCAGCGCGGCGTTCTGCGGGATGGCGCGGCGGAAAAAACAAAAGGCGGCCACCGAGCCTGCAGTAGTGGCCAGCCCCGCCAGGAACATCCCTTCATAAGCGCCGAAGAAAAACCCAAAGGCTAGATAAAACAATGGCGCAGCTGGAATAGACAAAAAAATGCAGACGGCCGACAGGAAGAACAATGCAATCGCCAGAAGGGGTATTGGGATCCAGGCCGTCAGTCCTTCGGAGCCGCCCGACGCGAAAAGATGCGCCCGGATTTCAGCGTTGTACATGTAATAAATCAATATTCCGACAAGCACAGCCACGACATACGCCAACTGGGCCAGAGGCAGATTTTTTGAGCTCATGCGGGGATCTCACTTGAGCAAGTTTCAAATGCGGCTGATTAAAAGGGGCCGAACCGACGACGGATAATAAATTTTGATTATGAACCGCAATGCTGGAAAAATGATATAATTTTATTGGAAATAACGCAAGCATAAGCGGTCTCTCCGAGAGAAAACCTTGGCGAGTTCGGAGCTGTGATTGATTGGGCAGCTTGTTGGCGCCGATCGCCCCCCGGGCGGCGCGCCTCAAAACCCGGCAGACGAACGTTCAGGTGAAAAGGCGACTCTGAACGTCTTCGGGGAGATATTTTGCCCAGGCGTCGTCTTGAGGAAGGATGGTTTCGAAAGGAAAACGTTGATAAGTATTCCAAAAAAGGATCCGCTTATTCTTCAGCAGGCCCCTTTCAGCGAAACTGCCAAGCGTATCAAACGCCTTGGCTGAAAAAGTCCCATCCAAGACGAGACCAAGATCATTGGCGAGGCCGGCGCGCTCGGCCACGCGCTTGTTCATCTTGCCGTAGGCCGGAAGCCAAGTCTCGTTGTCATAGAAAAGTCGGCCTTTCAGGATTTTCGCAGGCGTGATATCGTCCTCGACGAGGCCGAGCTTCCTGGCCCACGGCAACGATTCCTCCAGGAGGTGGCAGGCATGCGCGATATCGAAGGGCGCGCCGATATCGCCATTCACCACGAGTTTCGCCAGAGAACTCTTGTCCTGAGAACAGGTGACAACAACGCGTGTTGGCCATCCGAGAAGATAAAACCCAAGGGCCAACCCCATGGCGGTGCCGCCGGTGCCGATGGGGAGGAACACATAATCCGGGTAACGGTTCAGTTCGCAGGAACCGCTTTCGATCTGCTGCGCAAGCTCCATCGCGGCCTCGACATGCCCGAGCACGGACAAGGGGGATGATCCGCCCGGATCGATATATCCTTCTGCGCTGCGCTTGGTCGTTTGATTCATCAGACTGAGCATCTTGATGGACACGCCGACGACGGCGTCGCCTTGCATAAAATTGAGCGTCACGCCGGTAGCGGAAAGCAGGCGAAGCTTGGTGACGACATTCTCCGTGATGGCCTGCGGGTAGAGGTTAAGCACGACGTCCATGCCCTCGGATCTAGGCCCCGAATGGAATTCCGCAAACCGGCCGGTCAACGCGAGGTGCGCACAATGATTGCTGCCGTAGGCGCCGTGCGAATAGATTTTCCGCACCCCGCTGTAATGCAGGTTTGGCAACAGAAATTCATATTTTCGCACTTTATTGCCGTAAATTGCGACAAGATCGCTGCCCTCATCCTTGATAAAAAGCTGCTCGACGCCGGCAAGGCTCTGGAGTTCGCGATTGGCGCGGAAGATGACGCTCGGGCGTTCAAACATCGGAGCCCACGGGATCACCGCACGGCTTCCGATGGTGAATTCACGCTCCCCAAGCCGCCCCTCGGTGGGCGCCGATTCGAACCCTATGCCGGGTTTGAAAGCATTTGCGATCTGGAGTTTATGAGACGTCGCCTCGCCATATTGCACCCACGGGAACCGCTCTGCCAGGGCAGGCGCGGTTTCTGCATTGGCTCTGAATTGAGGCAGCGCTGGCCCGGTGAGCGCGTTCACCCCATGGCCAAGGGCCTGTTCGGGCCAATAGGATGCTATTTCGCCGACGCCAAAAGCAGCCGCCAATGACGCTGAGCCCGTGAGCAATCGGCGGCGAGAGAGGATGGCCGAGCACACTACGAAACAATCCCTTCTTTGCCTTTGGCTTCACAGAAATCCAGTCGGCCACCGCTTTTCATTGGCAACTTGCGCCTGCGGAAGCCAATTCTTGCGTACCCGCTGCGACGCTAGAGATTTAAATATCAAATAACGCATTTTAATATATGTTAGATATCACAAATAGCATACATCAATTACTTCCACTTTTGTATTCTTTTTGATTATGTAATTGTGAGCGCGGCCCCGCTCTGATTAACATTTAGGCTCTAACTGCGCAACTCGCATTAATTAACTCACGAACGTGGTAATTTCGAACCTCGCCGAGACGCTAAGGACAAGCGCAAGCTTAACAAGTTTCGAGGATTAATCCATGCGCTTAGTTTAGGCGCCAATTTTACTTAGAGTCTAAAATGTTATATGGAAAAAATCGACAGACCGTGGTTAGAAATCCATAATGGATGTTTGTTATGAGGATTTCATGAAAGCGCTTGATCAGATCATTGAGCATGCAGAAAAGGGCGATGCCGACGCGCAATTCATCCTCGGCTCCTTTTACGACGAGGGGTTCGGCCTAGGTCGGGACCATAGCGAAAGCGTCCGCTGGCTCAAAATGGCGGCCGCGCAAGGTCACGCCGCCGCACAATGTTCAATTGGATATAATTATGCCGTCGGTCATGGCGCTCCGCAAGATTATGTTCTGGCTCGTGAATGGCTTCGCGCTGCCGCCGATAAGAATTTTGCGAAAGCTCAGTTCAATCTTGGCCTGATGTGTTTCAATGGTCTCGGCGCGCCAAGAGATTGCGCCGAAGCGGCGATGTGGCTGCAAAAAGCCGCGGATCAGTCTCATGCCGACGCGCAGGTTCTCCTCGGGTCGCTCTTCATCGACGGCGCCGGGGTGGCGAAGGATTATGCAGAGGCCTCCCGATGGCTTCAAAAAGCTGCCGAACAGGGCCACACAGGCGCTGAAACAGTCCTTAAGCATTTGTCGGTGAATAACTTATCGGCGCTCGCGCCGGCAAGGACCGAAGTCGAAGCAGGCGTCGACGCGCGGCCTGACGGCGAAGTCGGGTTTTTGAACGAGCGAGACGCTGTCACCGGAATTCTGAATCGTACCGCGATGTTGCAGGCCCTGCAGGCAGAGATCAATCGCGTTCGCGCTCGTGAGCACGTAATGACCGGCGGCCTCGCGCTGATTTTCATTGGCTTGGGCGAACTCCCGTCGTCGAGCAACGGGACCGGGCCAACCTGTCAGGATGCAGTGCTCTGTGGCCTTTCGGATCGGCTAGCGGAGAACCTGCGCCGTTCGGACAGCCTTGGCCGTATGGGCCGCGAGGAATTTGCGGTTTGCGCGCCTGGCGCGACGCTGCCGAACGCCACGGCGCTCGCCCAGCGGCTGCACAAGGCGGTGGCGGCGGAATTGTTCGATACGCCGGCGGGACCGGCGGCCGTAACCGTGCATATCGGCGTCGCCGCTTTTCAGGCGGGAGATTCCGTGGCGAGCCTTGTGGACAGGGCGCAGGCGTCAATGTCTTCGGCAAGACAGGCTCACGCTGACAAATTGGTGCCATTCGACGCCCTGCCGCCTCGCCGTCGATATTGACGCGCGGCCAGCTGGCCGCCAGCTGAACTCTACTGGCCCTGCGGCGACCGCGCGCGACTGAAATGTATTTTCTTTATACAGATTGTCGTGATCTCTTTTTTCGTTTCACCAATCAGGACGTTGACATGAGAGCTCCTGCGAACCTCAAGTCCAAGGACACGACTCTCGATATAGTCGGAGTCGCCGAGCGTCTGTATGATCAGATTGGATTTCAAAAGACGACGGTCGCGGACATCGCGCGCGAACTGAGTATGTCTCCAGCCAACGTCTATCGCTTCTACGCCGCGAAATCCGGGATCAATGAGGCGGTCGCCCGAAAATTGCTCACAGAAATCGAAGCGGCGATTAACAACGTCGTGGAACAAAAGAAGTCTGCGAATGAGAAGTTACGCGCCTTTTTCGAAGCGATCGAGAAGTCTCATTTACAGCGCTTCGCGTTAAATCGAAAACTCCACGAGTTGTTGGTGAAAGCTTACGATGAAGACTGGCAGATATTGCGTCCACATCACCAGGTCGTGCACAACGCGTTAGCAGAGATCATATCTCAGGGTAATCGCGAAGGCGTTTTTAACGTCGGCGATTGCGCTGAAGCTGCAACACAAGTTCGTACTGCCTGTATCCGATTTTGTCATCCGCGACTCATCGTCGAGTTCGCACAGGACGCGAAGCCGACCCTCGATCAAATGGTTGATCTCTTCATTCGCGCTCTCGCTTGAAATCGAGGCGCTTCAAGACGACGCGCTCATGCGTCGCTGACACGGCGGCTTAGGGCGCGACCTACAGCCCCCCCCTCTAATGATATGGGCTGCGGAGCCCCGTCCATCGCAATTAGCTGACGGGCCGGCAGAGCCATAGTCAGGCCGAATGGCGCGCGCCAACAGCAGACGCCTGAAGCAAGGTCGTCAAGGCAGCCGCATCAAACATTCTCCCATCCGGATACGAGCGCCTTCCCGCACGCCTTCGCACAACTCGAACCCCTTGGGCGCGAAGACGATGATCGTGGATCCATGTTGAAACCAGCCCATTTCCTCGCCCTTGCGGAATTTGACCGCGCACGAAAAAATGTTGGGTCCGCCGTACCTGAGATTGAGTAGGACATCGATGAAATGAAACCTCATGCTCGCCACGAGGATCGCTGCGACCGGCGCCAAGGTGATCACATGGCTTGTCGAAGCCAGCCGGGTCTGAATCACCGCACGTTCATTTTTGCAGAACAACTTCTCGACCCGTCTTAAAGCGATCGGATTAACGTTCCAGGTGTCTCCCGAGATATATGTCAGGCGATCAACGATACAATCGTGCGGCGCATGAAAACGGTGATACATGCTGGACATCAGCCGCAGCGTGACGTATTGCCCATTGTGGTAGAGTTCCGTGAGGCTGCGATCGCAAAGCAATTCGCCAAGCGTATATGAAAATCCTTTGATTTGAAGGAGCTCATCGCCAACGATCGAACCACATGCGCCAACGATCGCATCACACGGACTGACAAGAGTATTTACATCCTGGTCGATTGGCCGAACGCCCTCCTTAAGCTCTCTGGTGAAACAATCATGCATACTTTTGAATTTTTCCTGTTTCGCCTCGCTTAGATCCAGATCGGAAAACAGGCGCCAAATCCAGATCGATGCATCACGCACCAACGGCTGTTCGATCTGGCTGTACCACCCCATGAATTCGGTCGCGAACCGCCTGGGTATCCTGTTCGTCAGCAGAAAATTCAAATCTTCCTGGCGAGAAAGTTTTGCGAGCAGCCGTCTGACTATCTTCATGAGTTAATTCTACCCCGGTAGGCGTGAAGTCCATGGAAACATATACAAAACTCGGTCTCTACACATTCGGCGCCGCCGCTGCGGGCGTCGTCTTGATGAAATTGAAGGCTCGCCTGGACTTGTCCAAGGCCAAGCATCGTTCAATCGCTGGCCACGCTAGAATGGGACGTCGCCTCGCCCAGTTCATCCCGTACTATGAATATGGTGAAGATCGCTTCTTTACCTCGGACAATCCCCCAAAGGAAATCGAAGCTTTGAGACGCTCAGGCTTCGCGCGGCTATCGGCGCTCTACCATCTCAAATTTAAGAACACCACACACCTGACATCGGAAATCAAAAATTCAATTTCGGATGTCCAGTTCACCGACGCCTATCGAACTCCTTTTCAATACAGCCGCTACGCCCACGAACATCTCAACTCCGGCGCCTTCGCGCAATCTTCCTCCGGAGTGATGCTGACCGATCTCGACGGCAATCAGTCCTATGACCTGACAGGATCGTATGGCGTCAACGTTCTAGGGTACGATTTTTACAAGGAATGCATAGACCAAAGCAACAAGCGTATGCGCGAACTCGGCCCTGTGCTCGGCTCCTATCATCCGGCGATTGTCTATAACGTCAGGAGACTCAAGCAGATTTCCGGACTGGATGAAATTTCCTTTCATATGTCTGGGACTGAAGCGGTCATGCAGGCCGTGCGACTTGCGCGCTATCACACCCGCAGGACGCATCTGGTGCGCTTTTGCGGCGCTTACCATGGATGGTGGGGCGACGTTCAACCGGGAATCGGGAACCCTTCGCCAGCGAACGAAACGTACACGTTGAAGGACATGTCCGACGATTCACTCCGAGTGCTTCGCACGCACCGGAACATCGCCTGCGTGTTGATCAATCCTTTGCAAGCCCTACATCCAAACGCCGGCGCAGCCGCCGATTCTGCGCTTGCCGACAGTTCGCGCGGCGCTCATTTCGATCGCGAGGCCTACCGAAACTGGTTGAAACGCGTGCGCGACGTCTGCACCGAACGCGGCATCGTTCTGATCTTCGACGAGGTCTTCGTCGGCTTTCGCCTCGCGCCCGGCGGCGCGCAGGAATATTTCGGGGTGCGAGCCGACCTTGTCACCTACGGCAAGACGCTTGGCGGCGGCCTCCCTGTCGGGGCGGTGTGCGGCCGCGCGCACTTGATGAAGCGTTTCCGCGACGACCGGCCGCTGGATGTCTGCTTTGCTCGCGGCACCTTCAACTCCCATCCCTACGTGATGGGCGCCATGCAAGAGTTCCTGACCCGGATCGAGACCCCGGAAATTTCCAGGCTCTACGAAAATCTAGACCAAACCTGGAATCGCCGCGCCGAAATGCTAAACCAGCGGCTTCGGGATGAGGATCTTCCCGTCCAGGTGGCGAATATGTCCACGATCTGGACGGTGAGCTATACACGACCGGCCCGATACAATTGGATGCTACAGTACTATCTGCGCGCCGAAGGCCTGTCATTAAGTTGGGTCGGAACCGGCCGTCTGATCTTCAGCCTCAACTATTCCGAGGAGGATTTCCAGAGGGTCGCCGACCTCTTCGTGACGGCCGCCAGGACCATGCAGCAAGATGGATGGTGGTGGAGTGATTCTTCGACGACCAACAAAGCAATCAGGCGTCAAATCCTGCGGGAAATGATCGCCAGCCGCTTCGGCTTTCGTTGAGGGCCGACCAGAATCACAGCCTGATCAGCGCGCTTCCAGTAAATATCAGACGTGTTGTTCCGGCGTCATCGTGTCGAACAATTCTCCACGCAGCAAGTAGAGCGGCGCCATATGGTATAGCTTAATGTCGTGGAACGGATCTGTCAGGATTTTCGTCACCCAGGCGAGCCCCGTCTGAACATCCTTGATGATGAAGAGCTGCACGGTCCTGAAGATGAGCGCAGCGGCCGCGATGAACAGCCACACCACCGCCACGTGCCGGATAAATTCTCCGACGCCGTCCGGAGCGTCGAAAATACCGAACAAGGTGGGATTAAAGTAGAGGACAAACGGCGAAGCCGCCCAGACGGACATGAGAACAACCTTCCGTTTCAGGTTGTAGCCGACCTTGACTTCTTCCTTGTATTCATAGGTAGCGTGGTTGACGTTGTCATACTCTTTCGGCTCGAAAAAAAAATGGCCGATCTGGCGCGTGCACATCGCCGCGAGCCAGCCCGCCAAAGCCGCCGCCACCGGGTCGGTAAAAACGAGCACGTAGGTGCACACGAAGCTAACCGCACTAAAGAGATGCAGCGCCTGATTGATGCGGCTTTGGTGATAATAACGATGATCGTCCCATCGCTGAGTTCTCAGAACCTCAAGAAAACTACTCATAGTCCTCCCCTCTTTGGTTTAGGGTTTGCAAGATTATCTAGTCTACGGGTCAACTGTGACAGTTCCCCAACAATGGCGCGCAAAACGTCAAGCGCATTTGTCGTCTCGCGGCGCAACGGGAGTCGGCGTGATAAGAATAAGCCGCGTCCCGAAGCGTCGCGTAAGGCAACGACTCACGCGGCGCGGATTTCATGCGCGACAGCGTCAGGTTCTCTCTTGCCGAAGCGAATCAGCGAGAAGTGGCCGAAAGGCGCCATCGGCAGATGCTCCATCACCGTGACGTCGTTTCGCCGCGCGACCCAACGCTCGTAGCGTGACCACGGAAATTCGAGACGCCAACCAATCCGGCGCGTGATTGGAGTCAGGGCCTGCTCCACAATCCGCCTCGGCCCGCTGTCGGCGCCGACGCGGCTGATCAGGACGATTTCGCCACCAGGCTTAAGCAATCGCATGAATTCGTCCAATGTGCCTTCCGGATCCGGTACGGTGGTCACCACCAGCTGAGCGACAATGACGTCGAACGAATTGTCGGCGAACGCCATTTTACTGGCGTCCATGACCGCAAGCCCTTCGACATTCGCATAGCCCATCTCCGTCACGCGGATCTGAGCCTTGCGAAGCATGGGCTCGGAGATGTCGACGCCGACAAGGCGAGTGGATTTGGAATAGAAGGGCAAGGAAATTCCGGTGCCGATTCCGACTTCAAGAATGGAGCCGCCAACAGCTTCCGCGGCCGCGATCCCCGCGCGCCTCGCGCTCTTGAACACCTCGCCGAAAACGAGATCGTAAACCGGGGCCCAAAGCCGATAGGCCGTTGCAATCGACGTGTTGCTAACATCCGTTCCCATTCTGCCTCCCGCCCCCTATTTTGGAGCATGCGCCAAATTTTGGTCTTTTCGAACTACCTGAGCGACGTCTACGCGACGCGCGGCTTGCGCGCCTTGCCGATCACAACCTTCTTGATATGTCCGATGAATTGCATTGCGCTTTTGTCCCACGAGCGGGTCAGCGCGAAGGCGCGGCAGGCGTCCCGCGAGACGTGAAGCGCTCCAAGACAGGCCGCGCGGAGATCATCACTCAGAACGCCTATCGGATTGGTTCCAACAACATCGCTCGGACCGGCGACAGGAAACGCGGCGATCGGAACGCCGCTCGCGAGGGCTTCGAGCTGCACAATGCCGAAGGTGTCCGTCTTGCTGGGAAATACAAACGCGTCAGCGGCGGCGACATGAGAAGCCAGTGCGGGATTTTCGAGCAATCCAAGGAATTTTGCGTCCGGAAACTTCTTCCGCAACTCTCCTTCCAGCGGACCTTCGCCGATCACGACCTTTGAGCCGGGCAGGTCGAGCGAGAGAAACGCCTCGAGATTTTTCTCGACGGCGATGCGGCCGACGTTAAGGAAAATCGGCCGCGGCAGACCAAGATCGATCGAATGCTGAGGGTTGAACGCCTCGGTGTCGACCCCCCGGGTCCAAAGACCTAGATTTATGAACCCACGCTGCGTGAGTTCTGTCATCAGCGACGGCGTCGACACCATAGTAACGGTGGCGGTGGAATGAAATCTCCGGAGCAGCGCATATGTCCAGCTTTCGGGGATCGACAGGCGCGCGGAAATATATTCCGGAAACTTGGTCATGTAGCTGGTGGTGAATGGCAACTTGTTTCGCATACAATAGCTTCGAGCGGCGAAGCCAATGGGTCCCTCGGTCGCGATGTGAATCGCATCCGGCGCGGCTGCCTCGATGCGTCGCGCGACCTCCCGGCGCCCCGGTAACGCCACGCGCAGGCCTGGATCGGTTGGCAGCGGAACAGAAGGAAATCCCTGTGGAGAAAGAAACTCTATAGAGACTCCGAGGCTTCGCGCACTCTGCGCGAGCGAAGTCAGCGTTCGAACCACGCCATTGACCTGCGGATGCCAAGCGTCCGTTGCGACCAGAACTTTCATCAATCCGAACCCGCCCCACCTGTGATTGTTCGGCGGCGAAGCGAATGGCGCCGGCGCAGAGTTTGGCGAAGAACCCGCTGGCCAACACAAGTCACAACAATAGCCGAGAGTATGGACTTTCCGGCGCTTCGCCTACCCAAGCGAGCAACGGTCGTCCTACCTTAGACAGAGCGGGATAATTGCAATTTCGTGTTTCATTCATGTGACGCTTGTCATTTATTGTGCGTATGTTCGGACAGGGAGCGACCGATCTACCTACTGCGCCTCTCTGTTAGGCGGGTGGTGGTCGTTGGCTTGTTTCGTCCACATCGTAGCTTGATGGGCTGCAGTCGCCGGCAGCGATCAAGTGGCGGCGCCGTATGGAAACGAAAGCAGAGGCCCGGCTTCTCGGGCCATCGAGCGCCGTGGTGCGTGCAGCATGCGGCGGGCTTAGAACCGGGCCGCTTTTTCCCTTATTTTTAAGGAACTTGTCTAAAGGCGGCCGGTTGTCGCGCAAGGCCGCGATCGGCGTGGCCCATTATAAAGGAACATGACGATGGCGAATGAACAGAACAATCGCGGCGGCGCTCACGAGCAACAGGTGAAGGCTGGCGAGCAGAGCCACAAGAATACGTCAGGGTCTTCGAAGGGGGAAGGCCGGGAACGCGCAAAAGGCGAGAACGAGACGGGTAGCGGCTCGACCCGCGGAGGCTCTCACGAGCAGCACGTGAAGAATGGGGAACAGAGCCATAAGGGCGGCTCTGGAAGCTCAAACCAGGGCGGCTCTCACGTCAAAGCCGGCGAGCAAAGCCACAAGAATCGATAGGCGCGTCAGAAATCAGGACAGGACGGGGGCTCCTCCTCCCCCGCCCGCCCGTCGCGGCCCCCGCCCTTGGGCTTTGCGCTGTGGTGTCAGCCCGCGGCGGCATGTCTCTTCAGCTATTGAGCGGCGATGGGAACGTCCGCCTGGGCCGCGAGCCATCGCTCAGCCTCCAGGGCCGCCATGCATCCCATCCCGGCTGCGGTGACCGCCTGCCTGTATATTTCGTCGGAGACGTCACCAGCGGCAAAGACCCCCGGCACATTGGTCGCGGTCGAATTTGGCGCGGTTACGATATATCCGTTCGGCTTGATCTCGAGCTGGCCCGCGAAAAGCTCGGAAGCCGGATGATGCCCGATGGCGACGAAAACGCCATGCGTTTCAATCTGGCGCAGGGCGTTCGTCTTGACGTTCCTCATACGAACATGCGTGACGCTCGGCGGATCTTCTGTTCCGAGGATTTCGTCGACGGCGTGATCCCAGATAAAGTCGACGTTTGGCAGTTTGAACAAGCGTTCCTGAAGGATTTTTTCCGCCTTGAAGGCGTCGCGCCGATGCACGATTGTGACCTTGCTCGCCAGATGGCTGAGGTACAACGCTTCTTCGACGGCCGAATTGCCGCCGCCGACGACGACGACAGGCTTCCCGCGGTAAAAGAAGCCGTCGCAGGTTGCGCATGCGGATACGCCATACCCTTTAAACTTGGCCTCAGATGGGCCGCCAAGCCATTTGGCCTTCGCGCCGGTCGCGATGACCAAGGAGTCGCAGGTATAGGCTGAGCCGCCGTCGCCTGTTAAAAGAAAAGGGCGCTGGGAGAGATCGACGGCGGCGATATGGTCCGACGCCATTTTTGCGCCAACATGCTCGGCCTGGGCCTTCATCTGCTCCATCAGCCAGGGCCCTTGAACCGGGGCGGCGAATCCGGGGTAATTCTCGACGTCGGTCGTAATCATGAGCTGGCCGCCGGGCTCAAAACCAGAGATCATGAGCGGCTCAAGCATCGCTCTCGCCGCATAGATCGCGGCCGTGTAGCCCGCCGGACCCGATCCGATGATGATCATCTTATGATGGGTAGGGCCAGTGGGAGAAACAGCGTTCATAGGGGCCTCATGTTCACGGAATCCAGACTTAAGGTGACGGCGGCTTGAGCCTGAGCGCGCCCGGAGAGCGCCTTGCTAGACGGCAAGATAAACCCTACGCTTGGTAAATGTCGCATTCGAGCGCCCGGACCGCCGGCCGCCAAGGCGCAGCATCCGCCCCGAGATGGCGCATGATCTGCCTCCTGCGGAAAGCTGCGCTCATCGAAATCCATTCCCTTTTCCTGGACGATACAAGTGACCGCCAAACGAGATCTTGATCTTAGCATAGGCCGCTTGTTCCGCCAGCTTACGACCTTCATCGGAGTGGGATTTGTCGCGACGGCGGTTCATTACGCCGTTTTGATCGGCCTGGTCGAACTCGGCGGCGTCGGCGCCGTCGTCGCGGCCCTGGCCGGCTTCACCGCCGGCGGCGTTGTGTCCTATATCTTCAATCGCCGCCATACGTTCGGATCCAATGCTCCGCATCAGCGGGCGATCCGGCGATTCGCGGTCGTGGCGATTGGCGGCTTCGGATTTACCTTTGTTTTCATGATGCTATTTATTGATTTTATAGGAATGCCGTATCTTTTGGCGCAAGCCATAACGACGTGTATTGTCATGTTCTGGAGCTTCGCCGCTCATCGAAACTATACGTTTGCGTAAACGGACGGCAGCGATCGTAGCCCGAGGCCCGCTCGCAAATCGCTCGAGCATATTCCGATCGGATTGAATCAATCCAATCGACAAGACTATGCTCAAACCTTTGATTCTGAAGGGTTTTCTGATCGATCGCATGATGTCATGCGATCGGAAAGCGTTAGAGATTTCCCATGGGGCGGTAATCCAGAAGCTTTTCAATCCGCTTCAGCAAGCCGTCGCGCACGGTGCGGTAAGCATCGAGAACTCGTTCGCGCGACCCTTCGACCGCGGTCGGATCGAGAGTCGGCCAGTAGGCGACGTCTGCGGCCAGGGTACGGGTAAATTCCAGCGCCTTGTGATGCGCCTCGGGTGAAAGAGTGACGATGAGGTCGAACGACGCATCCTCCAGATCCTCGAACGTATGAGGCCGGTGTTTGGACATGTCGATGCCGATTTCCTCCATCGTTTCGGCGACGAACGGGTCAATCTCGCCACGTTTCAACCCGGCCGACGCGAAATAGACCTGCGTTCCAAAAAAATGCCGGGCTAAAGCTTCGGCCATTGGAGAACGAACTGTATTCAGGGTACAGGCGAAAAGCACGGATTGCGGGCGGTCTTTCACCGCAGTCTTCATTGAAACGGCGCCTCGATGTCCTGCATCGCAGGCGTCACGTCTCAGCCTTTCCAATGCAAAGCGGCGACGAGCGTGAAAATCCGCCGCGCCGTATCTTTATCAAAATCTAGCTTGCCTTTCAGCCGCTCGATCAGGAGGTCCGCCGCTTCGTTATGGATCGCGCGCCGTCCCATGTCGATCGCTTCGATCTGCCCGGGCATCGCCGTCCTGATCGCGGCGTAATAGCTTTCGCAAATGAAGAAATAGTCTTTGAGAAGCCCGCGGAAGGGCGTCAGGGACAGAATATGCGCGACCAGCGGAGCGCCGGTCTCGTCGCCGACTTCCAAAGCCAGTTTGGCGTCCTGCAAGGCTATCTTCAAGGCGTAGGGGCCGGCGTCATGGCCTGGCAGGGAGAAGCAATTTTCTTCGAGCAGGTCATAGATCGCGATCTGTCGTTCGTGTTCCTTATCAGCCGTGCTGCGGCCGATCGAAGCCTCGTCAAGAGTAACCGCAACGAGCCGGTCGTTTGGTTTAGGTTCGGCGGCGCTCATGATGCTTGATCGCCCAGCCGGAGAGACACCGAGCGGGCGTGGGCGTCCAGCCCTTCGGCCCGGCCAAGCGTCACAGCCGCGGGACCTAGGCGCGCGAGGCCGGCGGCGGAGCACTTCAATATTGTGGTTCTTTTCATAAAATCGAGCACACTAAGTCCCGAGGAAAACCGCGCCGACCTGGCCGTCGGAAGGACATGATTCGACCCCCCGACGTAATCGCCGATCGCCTCGGGCGTGTGTGCGCCGATGAAGATCGCGCCGGCATTTTGAATCCCCTCGCTCAGCGATTCCGCATTCGCCGCCATGATTTCAAGGTGCTCCGGGGCGAGCTGGTTGGCTAGCGCGAGGCTGTCCTTGAGTTCCGGTACGACGATTACGGCGCCGAATTCGCTCCAGCTCGCCGCTGCGATCGCCTTTCGGGGCAGCGTCAAAAGCTGGCGCGCGACGGCTGCTTCAACGGCGTCGGCGAGCGCCGCGCTATCGGTGATGAGGATCGACTGGGCCGCCGCGTCGTGCTCGGCTTGAGCCAAGAGGTCCGCCGCAATCCATTCAGGTTCTGCGCTCGCGTCAGCAAGGATCAGAACTTCCGACGGGCCGGCGATCATGTCAATGCCAACGGTCCCGAAGACCCTCCGCTTGGCGGCCGCAACGTAAGCGTTCCCAGGGCCGACAATTTTTGCGACCGGCGAGATCGTCTGCGTGCCATAAGCCAGGGCCGCGATCGCCTGCGCGCCGCCGATCCTATAAATTTCGTCAACGCCCGCGAGTCTCGCCGCCGCAAAAACAAGCGGATTGATCTTCCCGTCGGGTGCCGGCACCACCATGACGACGCGCTTGACGCCCGCGACCTTGGCGGGCGCCGCATTCATCAAGACGGAAGAAGGATAGCTCGCGGTCCCTCCAGGGACATAGAGGCCGACCGAGTCGATCGGCAACCAGCGCCAACCCAAATCGATGCCGAGGGAATCGGTGAAACGCTCGTCCTTTGGTCGCTGCCGTTCGTGGAAGGCGACAATCCGGTCGCGGGCGAACCGGAGCGCGTCCAGCGCCTCCTGAGCACAGAGTTCGAGGGCCCGATCGATCTCCCATGTCGCCACCCGCAGGCCGACGCTCTCTAGATCCACCCGATCGAACGCCTTCGAATACGCCGCCAATGCAAGATCGCCTTTTGCGACGACGTCGGCGATGATCGCTTGAACCGCCTGATCAACATCCTCCGCCGACTCCCTCTTGGCTTGGAGGAGAGTTCTGAACGCTTCATTAAAACCGGGGCTTCCCGCATCCAGCCGCACCGGCATGAAACGCCTCCTTGTGTTTGCAGATCCTCATTGGCCTTTTCTGTTACCCGTCCTCTCCAAGAGTGGCAATTGGCTTAAGGGTCCAATGCGCAAACTCAGGCGGTTCCCGTGCTGATCTTGGGCAAGCCGAAGGATCAAGGATCGGCCGGGGAACCTCTATTCACCCCACAAGGCCAAATTGTCCGGAAAAATGGCAAAAAAAAAGCCCCTGCCCCGCAAAAGACGGGACAGGGGGCGCAATGTTTTTATTTTCTATTATTCGATTTATTACATCGCAATACCATCACGTTGCACAGATTGATTCATATCAATAATTCTATATTCTTATTTTTATTTACTTTGCGCCCCCAACGCAGCCGTGAGATCGTCAATTTTTTGTTCCAGTCTCCTTATTTCTCGCTGAAGGTCGCTGATGCGCCTCTCATATCCCTCGATCAACAGACGAATCCGAGCGTCGATGAGTGCCGCCATGGGCGGTTGCCGGTTGATCAACGCGGTCGAAACCGTACCTATGACACCGATGACGGCGCCCAATCCGCCGGCGCCAAGGGTAGTCCAGATATCTCCATTGCTTGTCCGTCGTCAGATGATTTGAGACAGTTTCAGGTTATTCGGAACGGAGGTTCTGGCTCATCGACATTAAAGGTTAAGCGGCCTGCAGTTGGTG
>NZ_FOSN01000071.1 GCF_900114285.1 Methylocapsa palsarum
CGGCCAGAAATCACGAATGTGGGCTTCCTTCACTAACCGACGCGGTCTGAGGTCTCCACGAGCAGGAGTCTCCCGCCGGCGCTCGGCGAGTCTTGATTCAAGAGCGCCGTTGGCGCTTGCAGGGATCTCAGAATTGCGCAGTAATTTGCCAAACGTTTCATACCGATATTTTAATAGTAAGACTCGACGGCGGGAGCTGCTTCGAGAATGAAGGTGGCACATTCGCCCGCCCTCATGCGCATCTCATCGACCAATCTTTTACCAATGCCTTGACGCTGGTAGATGGCTTCCACGGCCAGGTCCGAAAGGTAGCAAGGATCAAATGGCGTACGAGCTCTATTACTGGACCGGCATTCCGGGGCGCGGCGAGTTCGTCCGCCTGGCGCTGGAGCAAGCCGGCGCCGCCTATGTCGATATCTCACGGAATTTCAAAACCATGCGGGAAGGCGCGCCGACGCTGATGGCGTTTATGGCGGGCGAGAACCTTGTGCATCCGCCGTTCGCCGCGCCCGTCCTTAAGGATGGCGACGTCGTCATCGGCCAGACCTCGGCGATCCTGCTTTATCTTGGTGACCGTCATTGCCTTGCGCCGGCCGATCCAGTCGAACGTCTCTGGACGCATCAGATCCAGCTCACCATCGCCGATCTCGTCGGCGAGGCGCATGACGCGCATCATCCTCTTGGCGGCAATTTCTGGTATCACGAGCAGAAAGACGAGGCGCGGCGGCGCACCGAACATTTTCGGGGGCATCGCATTCCGCGTTTCATCGGCTGGCTGGAGACGATATTGGCCCGCAACCCGGCCGGGCCCGAGTTTCTCGTCGGCGGCGCGCTGACCTATGCCGACCTTTCACTGTTCCAGGCGGTGGAGGGGCTCGCCTATGCATTTCCGAAGCAGCTGGCGCGGACGCTGGCCAAGACGCCGCTGGTCGCCGCCCTGCGCCAGAGGATAGCCGAGCAGCCGCGCATAAAAGCCTATATCGAAAGCGACCGCCGGCAGGCGTTCAACACGGACGGTGTGTTCCGGCATTACCCGGAGCTGGATGTGTAGCTTGCTCCGAGCTTTCAGTCGTTATCAGGTCGAGCTTTCAGTCGTTATCAGTTAACGGCTTTCCGGCCCGATGCAAAGGACGAGAACCAACTTCCGCTTGAACGTCGGACCGTGCCGTTCGGCTCGGG
>NZ_FOSN01000057.1 GCF_900114285.1 Methylocapsa palsarum
CGGTTGCGGCGGCGCATGCGCCGTCACGACCGAAGCCCCACAATGGCGGCGGGCCAGTGGGGCGGGATCCAGGAGAGGGGGCGACAGGCCTTACCGCGGCATGACCACAGTCACGCTCTCTTCGGCGCGGAAGTCCACTCGTTTCCGAGGTAAAATTGAACGCAACCTCGCGGATCGCCTCGCCGTGGTTCGGCACCGGATGTGGGTTGATGGCGCCGAGTTCCGCTGGAGCAACAAGGACAGCGCCGCCGTTCGCGGGCGCTCGGCACGCGAGCGCCGATGATGCTGCCGCAGGGGCGCAATCAGCGATGGAGCCTCGACTTCGTGTCGGATACGCTCAGCAATGGCGCCGCTTCCGCGTGCTGGTCGTTGTGGACGATTTTACTCGGGAATGTTTGGCGCTTGTCGTGGACACGTCGATCGGCGGCCATCGTGTCGCACGGGAACTCGACGCCCTCATCTCCTGGCGCGGCAAGCCGCTCATGATTGTCAGCGACAACGGAACGGAACTGACTTCGCACGCAATCTTGCGCTGGCAGGAGGTCAATGGCGTCGAGTGGCATTACGTTGCGCCGGGCAAGCCAATGCAGAACGCCTTTGTCGAGAGCCTGAACGGGCGTTTTCGGGACGAATGCCTCAACGAATGCCTGTTCCGGAGCCTGCCAGCCGCCAGGCTTGTCATCGAAGCCTGGCGCGTCGACTACAATGCCAACCGCCCACATACCAGTCTCGGCGGGCTCACGCCCGCCGAGTTCACGCTCCGAACCACTCGGAAGTCGAACCGGACCTGCTTTCGACTTACTGTGTGCCCAATTAGCACCAGACTCTTAATCAGCGGGTCCACGGTTCGAGCCCGTGTGCGCCCACCATCAAAACCAAGAGATTAAGCGTTTTTTCTGACTAATTTCGAGCGTAAAATTTAAGTTGGGTAACCCTGAGAATAGCAGGTGGACTCCCGCCCTCGGAGCGAAGCTATTCACGAAATGATGATGTGTTGCTTGCCGGCGAGGCGCGCGGCCAATTGGGGCTGTTTCGCAAGGGCGGCCAGGCAAAGGTCAACCATCTGATCGACAGTCGGCTCTGGATCCTGCGCGTATTCCACCACAAGCCGAGGATGAAAAAACCTTATACAGGCGCTGCGCACAAGAATTGCTGCGAGGTCAGAATCGCCCTCCCTGAATTCGCCAGCCGCCATTCCGTCGGAAATGACCTGAGCGAACACCTTATTGACGGCCTCGTCGTGTGCGGCAACGATCGGCCAATGTGCATTATAGGCTGCTTCGAGCAAGTCATGAAGTTTGCGGTCAGACGAGAAGCGTTGCGAATTTAGTTTCTCGACCGTGAAGATGAGGACGCGCAATTTCGCGCTCGCGGGCCCCGAGGCACGTGCGATTTTTCGGATTTCGACTATCACCTTGGCGAGCAGCCGGTCTGCGACGGCTTGGTTAATCTCGCCCTTAGCCGCAAAGAAGCGATAAATATTAGCCGGAGACATCTGCATCTCATGCGCGATATCGGCGACTGTGGTCTTCTGAAAACCGAGCTGCTCGAATAAATGCTCCGCAACCTCAAGGATCTCGGAGTAAGTGTCGGGCTTCCGAACCGCCGTATCAACCATTGATTGTAAACCTCCCAATAAAGTCGAAAAATAATAGCGAGGAGGGATTACGACGTATTTGTTGGCCGTCAACTCCCATTGATGAACTGGGTTCCCTATCTTCGAAAGCGGCTTCGACGCGTGGAACGAGGCGGGAAAGTCGTGAGCGTTCGGCCAGACTGGCTGGAGTATTTGGCCGCCGGGCGCTGGACGGTATCCGAAGGCAAGCATTGTGTGATGAATATGCAATGACCATAAGAATTTGACGGCGCATATCGTCTCTGCATCAATTTTTGAATTGACGTCAAGCTTACGTCGCCACACTATTGCCATGTTTCAGCACGTCAAAATTTCAGGTTTCTTTAAGGAAGCCTGCCAGGCACGACTGCAGGTGCGCCTGGCAGGCCGATCGAGCGCTGCACGCCGCAGCGACATTGGAGCGCGCTACGCTGGCGCGCCATCCTTGACTTGCGCCAAGGCGGACGGACGCCTTTAATTCAGCCTCATCCGGCGATCATTATGTTTCTTCGCCGCAGGGATCTTGGTGATCGAAACGTCCGGCAATTCTCGAAGAACATGACGGGTCGATTCCAGACTCTTCTGGACCCGATAACCCCCCGCCTCAGCAGCCTCAAGTTCGCGCAGCCGCTCCCAAGGAACGTAGAAAATCTGACTCTTCAAATTGATCCTGGCGGCCCTCCGGAGTTCCAAGTTAGAGGGATTTAGAGCGCGAGAAGATCGCATAGGAGCGCCGCCTTCATCAGCCCGAGACGTTCAGCCGCCTCTGGCCGGTATTGTCTAAAGTATGATCGAAAATGGAGGCATGCTATGCCACGGGTCAATACGGACAACTAAAGGGGTCGCGCGATGAACAAGGCATTTATGAAGACTCGCGTTTCGTCGGTTCTCTTCAGCTCCTGCCTGCTCATCGCCGTTCAAGCGGTCAAAGCAGATGACGCCGCTATTGTGAAGTTCCCGCAGGACATTTCCTTCAAGGACACGGCCGCAGGAGTTCAGGTCGCCGTTCTTTGTGGAGACCCGTCCCAGCCCGGGCTTTACGTAGTGCGCCTAAAGCTTGCCGCCGGGACCAAGGTTGCAGCGCACACGCATCCCGAGGAAGCGCGGACGCTCACCGTTTTATCGGGCACCCTCTATTTTGGGTTCGGCGACCAATTTGACGACAGCAAATTGATGCCCTATCCGGCCGGAACGTTCTTTTCCGAGGTGCCGAACGTTCCGCATTTCGTTGCGGCCAAGGAT
>NZ_FOSN01000009.1 GCF_900114285.1 Methylocapsa palsarum
AAGGCGGACTGTGACATGGCCGAAGGCGCCGATGCCCATGACGAGGATGGCGATGATCCAGATCGCGTGGGGGTTGAGCGCTCCAAAAGGGCCCATCGCTTGATCGGGCAGGAGCGGCAGAACAATCAGCGTGGCGGCCGCGAAGATCAGCGCGTCCCGGACCTCGCCTTCGCTCAGACCTGAACGCACAAATCCATGCAGCGCCGAGCGCGCGCTCAAAAGGATCGTCACCGCAACGGCGACGCCGGCGGAAAGTCCGGGTTGCGTCATCGCAAGTCCGCCGAGGATCGTCGCCGCAGAGAGGGCTATTTCAGTCGTGAGGCCGGGATCCTCGTCATGCCCGCGCCGATAGGCCAGAGCGGTCAAGCCGAAAACGCCGGCGATCAGGACCGCAAGGAGGAACACGCCGCCAGTGATGAAACCAATAGCCCCGGTGAGGGATGCGAGCGCAAAGGTGCGCAGACCCGCAGAAGCCCGATCGGGACCCTCTCCTTTCCGGCGCTCGCGCTCCGTGCCGATCAGAAGGCCAATTCCCAGAGCAACGCCGAGGCGAAGGATCACAGGATCGAGATGGGCCATTGTCTCTCTGATCGTCCTTTTTGTGATCGACCTTAGACCGCCTTCGCGGAGCGAACCAGCCCCGAGCGCGGCCGCGAGCGACGAACTGTCAGCCGCTCGCCCGCGGCGGCGTCAGGCCAGGCGAATGATCCGCCGAAATGATCATCTCGATCAACTTCGCGAAGCGCGCCCAATTTTCGCCACTCTCAAAGGCTTCTGCTCATGCGAAGGTTCAGCAACCTGAAGTCGTGCGCTATCGGTCGAACCAAACTCAGGCGGATATCGCAGCACGCCGGAACTCTCGCCGGTCGCGACGCCCCGCATCGGACGGCGTCGGCCTGACCGCATTCAGGGATCTCAAAGGAAAACCGCATGAAAAAGATCGCCGCACTTGGCCTGTCGGCCGCGCTCATTCTGGCCTCGTCGTCCGCGTTCGCGTTTCACAGAAAGCAAAAAGCGCATCTCACCTACGCCCCTGAGCATGTTCTGGTCGTTCACAAACCCAATCGGGATCTGGTTTATATTCCGCTTGTGACCCCTCTGTTCGGAGAAGTCATCTTTCCGGTGCTGAACGGCGTCGCCGTCGGCATCGTCTCAGGATCGACGATGGTCTTTGGCGGCGTCGAATACGTTCTGACAAATCTGACTCGCCCGCCGCATTCGTGCGTTGCGAACGGCGGCTTGCTGTATACCTGCCAGGGCTAGGTTTCCGACTGGAAGAATGCGGCGCTCACATGCGCCGGCCGCGATCTGAGCCTGCGGCCCCGCCTCGAGGCCGCAGCGTTTAGAGCATATTCCGATTGGATTGAAGCAATCCAATCGACAAGAATATGCTCAAGCTTTTGACTCTGGAGCGATTTCTGATCGATCGCATGATTTCATGCGATCGGAAAGCGCTCTAGTTCAGGACGCAGGTTTTGATCCACCAGGCCGGATGCGCCCGTGAAATCGCCTTTCCGGCCCGGCTTGCGGTTCTGCAATCCTTGAAGAGGGCGAAACAGGTCGCGCCAGAACCCGACATTCGGGCGAGGCGGGCGCCTGGCGCCGCGGACAGGATCGCGAGCACGTCCCCGAGGACCGGCGCGAGCACGCAGGCGGCGGGCTCCATGTCGTTCCTGCCTTTTCGGAGCGCGGCGACCAGAGCGTCCAAAGGCATGTGCGGCGAGATCTCCGGATGGTCGCCGAAACGCGTGAGCGCTCCCACGGCGATGTTCATCCGCGCGAAGACGGTTTTCGTTTCGAGCGGCGCGCCCGGGTTCACGATCAGCCCCACGAGCGGCGGGAGCTCGAGCGGCGGACCCAGCACTTCACCGGCGCCCATCATCATTCTGGCCCGTTTGGCGAGGCAGACCGGAACGTCGGCGCCGGTCGCCCGCGCCGCGCCGTTAACGCCCTCGTCCTCGATCGAAATCCCGTTGGCGCGAGCGAGAAGACGCAGCGCCGCTGCGGCGTCGGACGAACCGCCTCCAATTCCCGCCGCGACTGGCAAGCGTTTGACCAGATGAAAGGCGCCGAGACGGGCGTGGGGATAGGCTTGAGAGAAGTTGCGCGCGGCGCGCAGCACAAGGTTCGATTCGAGCGAGCCCGAAGCCAGCGCCGTAGGCCCGTCGACCTTAAGGCTTAAAGGTTCGCCAGCGGCCAACGAGAGCGTGTCGCCGCCGCGCGAAAACGCGACGAGACTTTCGAGCGCATGAAAGCCGTCGTCGCGCCGACCGATGACGTGCAGGGTCAAATTGATTTTCGCAGGCGCGCGTTCGGTGAGGACGTGAGACAAAGGGGATCCTGCGGGAGTCCTGCCGGACGCTTGGCGGGAAAAGACGGACAAGGCGTTTGGCGGATAGAAAGCGGCGCGGCGAAATTCGCCGCGCGGATCGCGACAGCGGCCGGGTCGCGGGAGAATATGCAGAGGGCTCTCCGCGCGCGTTTTGCGGCGAGGTCGCCGTCAGCCCCCGTTACGTTTGGGGTCGACCTGCGCCGCGGCGGGGTTTTCGTTCTCGCTCAAGCCTTCTGCGATCTTCTTGAGAATCCTCGCCTTGTCTTCCGGCTCCGGACCCAGATCGCGCGCGTGGTTCCATTGGAATTGCGCTTCGAGCTTGCGTCCGACTTTCCAGTAGGCGTCGCCGAGGTGGTCGTTGATGACAGGGTCCGAAGGCTTGAGGTCGATCGCGCGCTCCAGCTCCTTCACGGCCTCGTCGTACCGGCCGAGCTTGTAGTTCGCCCATCCTAGACTGTCGACGATATAGCCGTCGGTCGGGCGGAGCTCGACAGCGCGATGCAGCATGGTGAAAGCTTCGTCAAGGTTCATGCCCTGATCCACCCAGCTGTAGCCGAGGTAGTTCAGCACGAGCGGCTGGTCCGGAAAGATGCTGAGCGCTTTTTTGAAGTCGGCTTCCGCCTGCGGCCACTTTTTTTCCCGCTCGTAGCTGATTCCGCGAAAATAGTAGATCGGCCAGTTCGCCTTGTCCGACTTGGCCGATTCGCTGAGGGCGCGGGTGTAGGTTTCGATAGCCTCGGAATATTGCTTGTGTGCGCGCTGGAGATTGCCCAACGCCTGCAAGGCGTCCTCGTCCTTGGGATGTTCCTGGACGATCCGCTGAAGATACGCGGCCGCCTGTTCCGGCCGGCCGAGGTTTTCAAGGATGAGCCCGGCCTGGATATCGGCGGTTGTGCGGAGCGGGTCGTCGTCGCGCACGGTCTCGTAGACGTCGATCGCCTGTTCGTTCTGTTTGATGCGTTCGTAAATGTCGGCCAGCGTGATGATCGCAAGACTGTTCTGCGGGGCGAGGTAGAGCGAGAGCCGCAGATAGATCATCGCGGCGAGTTCGTCGCCCTGACGGCCGCCCGCGGCGCCAAGTCCATAAAGCACCTCGGCGGCGCCTTGCTCGGCGTTCAGGACAAGCGGCTGCAGCGCTTTTCCATCCCGAAGGTCGGCCTTGGCGGCGATGACGATCGGATGATTCGGAAGGATCTGGTCGAACGCCTCATAAGCCTTCCGGGCCTCTTCGACGTCGCCCTTGCGGGCCATGAAGCGGGCGTAGGCGTCGACAAGCCGCAACGTGTTCTTGTCGGCCTCGTAGGCCAATTTCATCCGCCGCGCCGCCTCGGTCGGATTATTCCCGATGCTGGCGATGAGGCCGGCGTGATAGTCTCGGAACACGCCGAAATTCTCGTCCTGGAGCCGGTCGACGAGCGCCAGGGCGCGCTTGGTGTCGCCGCTGCCAAGATAGCTCCAGGCGGTCAGAAGGGTCGCGGTGATATCGCGCTCATGGCCGGCGCCGCCTTTGGCGAATTGAGCGCGCGCGGCGGCGAATTGTTTCGCCTTGATCGCCTTCACACCGAGAGCGAGGTGCGCGAGACTGTTGTCGGGATCACGGGCGACGAGCCTTTCAGCCAAGCTGAAGGCGTCCTGCATATTGCCGTTCGAGACGGCGGCGACGAAGGCGCGTTCGATCAGCTTTGGATTGTGCGGGTCGAACCGCAACGCTTCTCTGAAAAAAGTCGCGGCCGCCGTCGTGTCGCGTTCGGCGCCCGCCACGAGAGCGGCGAGATAATTTCCGGCGGGGCTCTCCCCGACTTCGAACGGAGCGGCGATCGCCAGGCTCTCGCGCGAGCGGGCTTGCGTGCTGGCGAGAAATGCCGGAAGCAGAGCCGCCGCAAGACCGGCGAGGACAAACCCGCGACGCGCGAAGCGGCGGGACGCCTGGCTTAAACCTGTAGCCAAAAGCCTGGACTCGATCGACATCGGACGCTTTCCTGGGAAAGGGCGTCCCTTAAGCGGCTCGGACGACCTTGCATTGCGATATGGGCTCAACATGGCCTTTCTTGGACCAGCGGGCAAGTCTTGTCTGGTGTGGGCAAGTCTTGTCTTGCGGGCAAAGTGTTGTCCGGCCGCCTGTAGGTCCCGCCTTCGTCCGGTCGGCCGGAGTGAACGCCAGGCTTTAGGTTTGAAGACGATTGGGCTGATCGGGCCGTAGGCCATCGCATCGCCTTCGCTCGCGCGACCGAAAGAAGTTTCAAGTCTGGCCCGGGTGCAATTTGTAAAAGATATGACGTCCGATCACGTCGGTCTTTTCGAGCTTGCGCGCCCAGCGCGGCCTCACATAATTGGCGTGATAATGCGTTGAGTCGCCGATCTCCGCGACATAGGTCTTTCCGGTCGTGACTTCGTCGGCGATGCGAACCGCCGTGCGCCAGGAGGCGGTATCGTTGACGCGAAGGGATCTTCCTTCGCAGGCGAAGGAAAACTGGCACGCGTTGGCGTGACGGCGGTTCTGGTAGACGACCCCGCAAATGGTCGTCGGATAAAGGCCGCTCGAAACGCGGTTCAGCACAACCTGAGCGACGGCGGCCTGTCCCTCCTCGGGCTCGCTGCGCGCTTCGAAATAGATCGCTTCGGCGAGGCAGCGCTTCTCGCGGCCGATCTGGTCCTGATCGATGAGGGCGGAGAATTCAGGTCTCGATTTGGATCCCGGAAAGATCTCCGCGTCCGGCGCGCGCTCGTCGCGAGACCAGGGGAGGGCGGCGACCTCGACAGGAGTCGAATCTGCGTCCGACGGCGTTGTCGAACCAAGCGCGACGGCCCGCTGGACGGGAGGGGTCGCGCCTTGCGCCAGACGTTCGGAAAGCGCCGCAGGCCGCATGGTCACGACGGCTCCGGGTTGGCGCGGCGAGGCTTCGGCCGCGGCGCGCACCGTCATTGGGGTTTCGCCATCGGGCCAGGGTTCGAAGGCCGCGGCGGCGTCGCGGTCCGGGTCTGTGTTTTCGCTCGCCGCGAAGGCGCTGCTCGGCGCGGTCTCGGCGCGGTTGAAAACCAGGTCTTCGGTTCGCAGCGCCGCGAGACCGCCGGGCTGACGCAGCTTGCCGTCGAATTCAGGGCGCAATCCCACGATGGGATCGCCCTTGTGTTCGCGATCGACTTCGGGAAAACCTCGTGCGCTCCGCTTCAGATCCGCCCGCGGCTCGATTTCGTCGGCGAGGCGCGTGAACTCGGCGGATTGGCCGATGACGAGGCTCGCCGCGCGCAATTGGCGGCCGGCCTCGCCTGAAATTCGGGTGAAATCCGCCTCGGAGGGGATCGGCAAAGGCACCAAAATCGCGGGTTCGACCGCAGCGCGCCAGGAGAGCGGAGCAAACGAGGCGCCGCTGGGTTCCTGGCCCGCGTCCGCCGGGATCGAAACCGCGAACGCCAGGCCGAGCCACCAGGGAGCGACGGCGCTCATAGCCCAACCCGTCCGCGAACGACGCATACTCATCCTCAGCTCACGCCCAGCACACGCCCAGCTCACGGCGAATGATTGATCGCTGGCGAAGGCGATGCCTTCGCCGCCGCCTCGTGCGCTTATCGCTGATCAAACTTGAGAACTGGTTAATTTTCGGCGAACGCGGCGAGGCCAGCTTTCACGACAGGCTCGCCCGGGGCGCTTCCCGAACGAGCGTTAGCTCGCGCGATCGATGCAGAAATCGACCACGTCGTTCAGGGCGAATTTCCATGGCGAGGCGGGAAAAAGCTCCAGCGCGTCGCGGGCCATGGCGCCGTAATGGCGGGCGCGCTCGATCGTGTCCTCGAGCGCGCGGTGCTGGTGCATCGTCGCGATGGCGGTCTCGAGGTCATCCCCGGCGATCTCGCCCTTTTCGAGGGTGCGACGCCAGAATTCGCGCTGTTTCTGCGTCCCTCGCCGAAAGGAGAGCACCACCGGCAGGGTGATCTTTCCTTCGCGAAAATCGTCCCCCACGTTCTTGCCCAGCGCCGACGACGTGCCGCCATAATCGAGCGCGTCGTCAATCAGCTGGAACGCGATGCCAAGGTTGAGGCCGTATCCCCGGCAGGCGGTGATCTCGGCCTTGGAACGTTCCGCCAGCAGCGGACCGACCTCGGAGGCGGCGCCGAACAAGGCGGCCGTCTTGGCGCGGATCACGGCGAGGTAATCGTCCTCGCTGGTCTGGGTGTCCTTGGCGACGGAAAGTTGCATGACTTCGCCTTCGGCGATCACCGCGGCGGCCGACGACAGCACCTCAAGGCAGGGCAGCGAGCCGACCTCCACCATCATCTTGAACGCCTGACCAAGAAGGAAATCGCCGACAAGGACGCTCGCCTCGTTGCCCCACAGCATCCGCGCGGCGAGTTTGCCGCGACGCATGTCGCTTTCGTCGACGACGTCATCATGGAGAAGGGTCGCCGTATGCATGAATTCGACGGACGCCGCGAGCTTGATGTGCCCCGCGCCGGAGTAGCCGCAAAGCCCGGCTGTCGCCAGGGTCAGCATCGGGCGCAGCCGTTTGCCTCCCGAGGAAATGAGATGATTGGCCACCTCCGGAATCATCGAGACGTCGGAGGCGGATCGGGACAGAATCGTCTGATTGACCCGGGCCATATCCGGGCTCACCAGGGCAAGCAGCCCCTCGATGCCGGGCTCTTGCGCTTTTTCTTCGAGGGGAATGACAACGCCCAAGACAGGATTCTCCAATGCGCGCACTTCTTAGGGCGCGCCAGCCAGCTTCGCAACTGGCGGATGCGATCTTTTAACTTTGCGGGCTTTTCAACGGGCGCCGGAAATCCGAGGAAAAGCAAAAAACGCTGGCGCATGTTATCTCAAGGCCATTCGAGCCGTCTAGCCAGCCCTCTGAAGACGCCCCCGGCCGCCACGATTGTTCCGGCAAACGAACATTGATCGGATAGAAGCCTGTGATCGAGATTTTGCGGACCAACGATCTGGTGCTGATTTCCTTGACCGAGGCGATCCTCTTCGAAATCGGAATCGAGATTTTCGTCGCTGATCAGCATATGAGCGCCATGGAAGGATCATTGGGCTTTCTGCCGCGGCGCGTGCTCGTCGCCCCGGAGGATGAGGTTCGGGCGCGCAGGGCCCTGTCCGAGGCGGGGCTCGCCGAGGAATTGCGCGATGAATGACGCGCCGGCGACGGCTTCCGCGCCGATCAAAGCCGACGCTTTTCTCGGTGGCGCTTTGCTGCTGCGACAGCCGGTCAAGGGCCATCGCGCCGGCACCGACGCCGTGCTTCTGGCCGCCGCGGCTCCGGCGGTTTTCTCCGGAGCCGCCCTCGACCTTGGAGCGGGAGCCGGCGCCGCCGGCCTTGCGCTCGCTCTTCATCGGCCGGGTTTGCGGATCGGGCTCGTCGAAAACGATCCGCGCGTTGCGGCGTTGGCGCGGGAAAACCTCGCCCTCAATCATCTTTCCGATCGCGGCGCGGTTTTCGAGGCCGACCTCTTGTCGCCTCGCGCGCGACGTGACGCCGGATTGTCCGACGCAAGCGCCGGTCTCGTGATCACCAATCCGCCGTTCTATGACCCGGGCAAGGCGCGAATGTCCCCCGACCCCGCGCGGCGCGCGGCGCACGCGATGCTTTTGACGGGTCCGGCGGGCCTCGCCGCCTGGATCGCGGCGTCTCTCGCGCTCGTCGAACCGGACGGAACGATGATCCTCATTCATCGCCCCGACGCGCTGCCGGCCATTCTTGACGCCTTGGGGGGGAGGGCCGGCGCGATCGCCGTTCTTCCGGTTCATCCTCGCGCCGCGAAAGAAGCCGTCCGGATTCTGGTGCGTTGCAAAAAAGGCAGCCGCGCGCCAATGAGTCTCGCGCCCGCGCTCATCCTGCACGAGGGGACATCGTTTACGGAGCGGGCCGCGGCCGTTCACCGAGGCGCGCTGATCGACTGGTGAACCAGGGCGCATTCAGATCCTGCGCCTTGGGTTCTCGCGCGCCTTGTGTTGGGCGATTTCCGTCTACCAGTAGTAGGGATGCCAGCGACGATAATAATAGGGATGGTAATAATAGGGGCGATAATACCGTCTGTGATAATATCTGCGATGGTAGTAATGCCGGTAATAACGGTGACGATGATAATAATGCCGATGATACCGATGGTAATAATAGGCCTTTTCGACGGCGAATGCATTCGGCGACTGAAAGTCTTTCGAGATTTCAAGGTCTCGCGAGGTTTCAAGGTCTCGTATGGAAGGAGCGCCGAGCAATATACCCGCTATCGGCGTGGCTTCGCCTGTCGAAGATCCAATTAATAGTCCGCCGCAGGCGGCCGATAAAGCAAACGTCACAATACGGAGAAATCTCATCCGTCCCTCCCGAGGGTGACAAATAATCAAATTCAGCGTGCCTTCAAACCGGCCAGAGCGCAACGCGATTTTGCCGATTGAGGGAGCATGCTGCATCAAATCTAGTTGTCGGGCCAAAGATTTGACCAGAACCTCGCTAGCTTTGGCCGCGCGACCGGGCGGCTCCCGCCGATTGGCTTTCGATCCGGTAGGGATGAGCGGGATAGACGCCCAGAATGTCGAGTTCCCTGCAAAAAAACGCAAGTTCCTCCAGCGCGCGGGCGAGGGCCGGTTCTTCCGGGTGGCCGTCGACGTCAGCCAGAAACTGCGTCGCTGTGAACTGCCCCTCGACCATATAGCTTTCCAACTTGGTCATGTTGACGCCATTGGTGGCGAAGCCGCCGAGCGCCTTGAACAGTGCGGCCGGCACGTTTTTCACCCGGAACACGAAGGTGGTGATCGTCGATCCGGAACGTTCGGCCCATCGCGCGTTCTTGGAAAGGACCACGAAGCGGGTCGTGTTATGCGGCTCGTCGCCGACGTCGGCCTTGAGGACGTCGAGACCGTAAATATCCGCGGCGAGACGGGTTGCGATCGAGGCTCGGGCCGGATCGCCCCATTCCGCCACCTCGCGAGCCGAACCGGCGGTGTCGCCCGTCACATGCGCGGCGATTCCAAGTTCCCGGATGACCTTGCGGCACTGGCCGAGCGCGTGGACGTGGCTGTAGACCGACGTGACGCCCTTGAGCGGGACGCCTTTCAGCCCGAGAAGATGAAAGTCGATCGGTAGAAAATATTCCGCGACGATATGAAGTCCGGCGCTCGGGAGCAGGTGGTGAATATCCGCGACCCGTCCAGCGATCGAATTCTCGATCGGGATCATGCCAAGCGCCGCCGAGCCGTCCTCGATGGCGGCCATGGCGTCCTCGAAGGTCGCGCATGGCATCGGATCGAGGCCGGGGTAAGCCTTCGTGCAGGCGATATGCGAATTCGCGCCGGGTTCGCCCTGATAGGCGATTTTGGCAACCGTCATGTTCGGAACCTCTTGCTGGAACCGGCACGTCTATCGCATGTTGGGCGATAAGGGAAAAACCGGCTGTACCGGCGGACCGGGGCGGCGCAGGCGGCAAAAAGTAGCATTTGCCCGTCATCATATCTATTGCATGGCGAAGCAAGATAAGGCTAGATATTGCTGCAATGCAGCAAAAAATGCGGCGGCGGAGCGATTCGCTTCGCGGCGCCGGCGTCAACGCTTAGACCGGTTCCTTTGCTTGGATTTGGAGGAGCGCCTTGTCCGCCTTCGAGATGAATAAGTTCGCCGGGGCCTTCCTCGCCTCGCTTCTCCTTGCGATTTCTCTCGCCATCGCATCGGATGTGATCTTCTCCCACCACAAACTCGTGAAGGCGGGCTATGCGCTTCCGGCCGCGGAGCCTGTCGCCGAGGCGTCGGCGGCGCCCGCCGCGGCTGAGCCTCTGCCGGTTCGGCTCGCCAAGGCGGATCCGGGGAAGGGCGAAGCGAATACAAAAGCCTGCCAGTCCTGCCACAGTTTCGACAAGGGCGGCGCGGCGAAGGCCGGCCCGCCGCTTTATGGCGTCGTCAACCGCGCAATCGGGTCGGTCGCCGGTTTTGCGTATTCGGATTCGATCAAGTCCAAGGGCGGAGCATGGTCGCCGGACGCGCTGGACCAGTTTCTCTCCGGTCCGAAAACCTATGCGAGCGGCACAAAAATGACCTATGCGGGCGAAAAAGACCCCGATAAGCGCGCCGACATCATCGTCTATCTGGAGTCCCTGTCGGAAAATCCGAAGCCCGTGTCGTCCAAGTAATCGCTCGAGAGGGCTTCTCCGGGCGGAGCGTTTTGAAGGAGCCGGGTTTGCGCCCGGCTTTTTCGCGTCTATGTAGGGGGGCGCGAAGCATCGCATTCCGGTCCCGTTTGTAGTCCGGCGCCCGAATTCGTCGCAAAGGAGGAGGTCATTTTGCCGAGCCGGTTCAGACTTACGCGCCGCTCCGCGCTGGCCCTCGTCGCGGCTGGTCTGGCGCCGCGCGATCTCTTCGGCCCTGGCGCGGCGGCCGCAGCGGGAGACACGGAACGCCATGGTCTTTCCGTTTTCGGGGATCTCGCCCTGCCGCCCGACTTCGCCCATTTCGCCTATGTGAATCCCGACGCGCCAAAGGGGGGCGAGATTGCGCTGCAGGTCAGCGCGACGGCTGGAAACCAGAATTTCACGACCTTCAATACGCTCAATATGTATATTCTGAAGGGCGACGGCGCGGCCGGCCTCGAGGGTATTTTCGACACCCTGATGACGGGGAACGGCGACGAGGCCGATACGCTCTACGGGCTCGTCGCCCGCGCGGTTCGGATCTCTCCGGACAAGAACACCTACCGCTTTCTGCTGCGCAAGGAGGCCCGTTTTCACGACGGATCGCCCCTGACCGCGCGCGACGTCGTCTTCTCGCTCAACATTCTGAGGACGAAAGGCCATCCGATCATTCGTCAGCCTCTGCGAGACGTGGACGCCGTCGAAGCCGAGGCCGACGATATCGTGATGGTCCGGCTGAAGCCTAACCATAGCCGCGAGGCGGCTCTGATCGTGGCTGGCCAGCCCATTTTCAGCGCCGCCTATTACGCCGCGAACCCATTCGACGAGACCACCTTGAAGCCGCCGCTGGGGTCCAGCGCCTATAAGGTCGGCGCGTTCGATCAGGGTCATTACATCACCTACGAACGCGTCCCCGATTATTGGGGCCGGGATTTGCCGGTCAATCGCGGGCAGGGCAATTTCGACAAGATCCGTTTCGAATATTTCAGCGACAGGAAAGTCGCTTTCGAGGCGTTCAAGGCGGGCGTTTTTACCTTTCGCGAGGAGTTCACCTCCGCCGTCTGGGCGACCGGCTATGATTTCGCCGCGGCCAAGGACGGCCGCGTCAAGCGCGAAACGCTGCCCGACGAATCGCCGATGGGGACGCAGGGCTGGTTCCTCAACATGCGGCGAGACAAGTTCAAGGATGACCGGATCCGGGAGGCGGTCAGCCTCGCGTTCGATTTCGAATGGACCAACGCCAATATCATGTATGGCGTCTATGCGCGCACCACGTCGTTTTTCCAGAACTCGCCGATGGCGGCGACAGGAAAGCCCTCGCCGGAGGAGCTGAAGCTTCTCGAGCCGTACCGGAGCGATCTTCCCGCCGCCGTATTCGATGACGTCTATTCGCCGCCGGTCTCGGACGGCTCCGGGCAGGATCGCGAGCTTTTGCGCCGGGCGAACGAATTGTTCTCCGCTGCCGGATGCAAGCGAAAGGGGTCCGCTCTGGAATTGCCGGGCGGCAAACCTTTTGAAATTGAATTTCTGGATTTCGACGGCGCGCTGGAGCCGCACACCGCGCCCTTCATCAAGAATTTGAAGCTGCTGGGGATCGAGGCGCGTTATCGGGTCGTCGACGCGGCCCAGTACAAACGCCGCACCGACGCCTTCGACTATGATATCGTGACGTCGCGGTTCGGCTTCGGCCTGACGCCTGGCGAAGGCATGCGCGGGACGTTTGGTTCGGAGTCCGCGGGCATGCCCGGCGCGCGCAACGTCTCCGGGATTTCGAACAAAGCCGTCGACGCTCTGATCGAAAAAGCGCTCGTCGCCGACACCCGCGAGGAATTGACCTCGATCTGCCGGGCGATCGACCGCATCTTGCGCGCGGAGCATTCCTGGGTTCCGATGTGGAACAAGCCGAATCATCTCGTCGCCTTTTGGGACATTTTCGATCGGCCCAAGCGCGGTCCAAGATACGAGATGGGCGTCGTCTCGACATGGTGGTACGATGCCGACAAGGCCAAACGCATCAATTTCGCCGGCCGCTGAAGGCGCTTGATGTTCGCTTATATCGCGCGCCGCATTCTCCTCATGATCCCGACGATCTTCGGAATTTTGCTGATTTCGTTCGCGATCGTGCAATTCGCGCCGGGCGGCCCCGTCGAGCGCATTCTGGCTCAATTGCAGGGGGTCGACGCCGGAGCGACGTCCCATTTCGGCGGCGGCGGGGATCTTGGAGCCGGAAGCGGCGGGGATTTTTCGTCGAAATACAGGGGCGCGCAGGGACTGGACCCCAAATTCATCGCGGAACTCGAAAAGCAGTTCGGCTTCGACCGGCCGGCCTACGAACGTTTCTTCCTGATGCTGAAGAACTACGCCACGTTCCAGTTCGGGCGGTCTTATTTCCGCGACGTGCCGGTCCTCGACCTCATCAAGGAGAAACTCCCCGTCTCGATCTCGCTCGGATTATGGATGACGCTTCTCTCCTACGCGATTTCCATCCCCCTCGGCATCCGGAAAGCGGTGAGCGACGGGTCGCGGTTCGACGTCTGGTCGTCGGCCGTGGTCATCGTCGGCTACGCCATTCCCGGTTTTCTTTTCGCAATTCTTCTGATCGTTCTGTTCTGCGGCGGCTCATTCTGGCAGATCTTCCCGTTGCGGGGCCTCACCTCGGAGAACTGGGATCAGCTTTCGCTGCCCGGCAAGATCGCGGATTATTTCTGGCATATCACGCTGCCCGTCGCGTCGCTGACCCTTGGAGCTTTCGCGACCTCGACGTTCCTGACCAAGAACTCGTTTCTCGACGAAATCCGCAAACAATATGTTCAGACCGCGCGCATGAAGGGCCTGAGCGAGACGCGCGTTCTGTACGGACATGTGTTCCGTAACGCCATGATGATCGTCGTCGCGGGATTCCCCGGCGCGTTCATCGCCGCGTTCCTTGGCGGCTCCCTCCTGATCGAGACCATCTTTTCGCTCGACGGCCTCGGGCTGCTGTCCTTCGAATCGATCGTCAACCGGGATTATCCGGTGGTTTTCGCTGATCTCTACATCCTTTCTCTCCTCGGCCTGATCGTGAACCTGATCGCGGACCTGACCTATATGTGGATCGATCCGCGCATCGATTTCGCGACGCGCGAGGTCTAGACGGATGAGCGCGCCTCTTCTGCGCGAAGGCCTCGCCTCGCCAGCGCCCGCCGGGCCGCGGCAGGGCTGGCTCAAGCTCACGCCGATGAACCGCCGCCGACTCGAAAATTTCAAGGGACACCGGCGCGGTTATTGGTCCTTCTGGATTTTCATCCTCCTGTTCGGCCTGTCGCTCTTCGCCGAATTCATCGCCAACGATCGGCCGCTGCTCGTCGTCTATAAAGGCGAAGTCCTGTTTCCGGTCTTTCACGACTATCCGGAGGAGAAATTCGGCGGCTTCCTCGCGCGCACCGATTACCGCGACGCGGTGATCGCCAGGGAGATCGACGAACACGGTTTCATGATCTGGCCGCCGATCCGCTATTCCTACATGACCATCAACCGCCAGTTGCCGACGCCCGCGCCCTCGCCGCCGACCTGGATGCTCAGCGACGAACAATGCGCGTCCGCGGCCAAAAGGTTCGGCAAGGCGAATGGCGGCGGCTGCGAGGCGATCGAATGGAACTGGCTCGGCACCGACGATCAGGGGCGGGACGTTCTCGCCAGATTGATCTACGGATTCCGGCTTTCGCTTCTGTTCGGGCTGACGCTGGCCGGCGTTTCCTCAATCATCGGGATCGCAGCCGGGGCGGTGCAGGGCTATTTCGGCGGGTGGACGGATCTCGTTTTTCAGCGCTTCATCGAAATATGGTCCTCGCTCCCGCATCTTTATCTGTTGATCATCATTTCCTCGATCATCACCCCGAGCTTTTTCGTGCTCCTCGGCATCCTCCTGCTGTTTTCGTGGGTGAACCTCGTCCATGTCGTGCGCGCCGAATGCCTGCGCACGCGCAATTTCGAATATGTCAACGCCGCCCGCGCGCTGGGGCTCTCGAACGCCAAGATCATTCTCAAACATGTGCTGCCGAACGCGACTGTCGCAACCTTGACCTTCCTGCCCTTCGTGCTGAACGGATCGATCACGACCCTGACCGCGCTGGATTTCCTGGGCTTCGGGCTGCCGCCCGGTTCGCCCTCGCTGGGCGAACTTCTGCTGCAGGGCAAATCCAACCTTCAGGCGCCGTGGCTGGGGCTGACCGGGTTCATCATCATCGCTTTGATGCTGTCGCTGCTGGTGTTTATAGGCGAGGCCGTTCGCGACGCGTTCGATCCGCGCAAGACGCTGCATTAGAGGCGCGATAAACATGGGATACGTTCGTGCCTGACGCGCCCCTGCTCGATGTCCGCGGCCTCTCGGTCGCTTTCCGTCAGGGCGGGGCTGAAAAGCCCGCCGTGGACGGCGTCTCCTTTACGTTGCGACGCGGACGCACGCTGGCCCTCGTCGGCGAATCGGGATCCGGCAAGTCGGTCACCGCGCTTTCCATCGTCCGCCTGCTGCCGCAGGGCGTCGCGCCCTCGGGGCAGGCTTTGTTCGAGGGCTCTGACCTTCTGACCTGCGGCGAGGCGCAACTGCGCGCCATCCGCGGCGCGAAGATCACCATGGTTTTCCAGGAGCCGATGACCTCGCTCAATCCGCTCCACACGATCGAGCGGCAGATCGCAGAAATTCTGGAGCTTCACGGCGCGCATGGCGCCGAGGCTGTCCGCGCCCGAATCGTCGAGCTTCTGGAGGAGGTCGGCATTCAGGCCCCTGCGGAGCGGCTTGGCGCCTATCCGCATCAGCTGTCCGGCGGCCAGCGCCAGCGCGTGATGATTGCGATGGCGCTCGCCAACCGTCCGGATCTCTTCATCGCCGACGAACCCACAACCGCGCTCGACGTGACGGTACAGGCGCAGATTCTCGAACTTCTGAAAGAGCTACAGGCGCGCCACGGCATGGCGATGCTGTTCATCACCCATGACCTTGGCATCGTGCGCAGAATCGCGGACGATGTGGCGGTGATGCAGAAGGGCAAAATCGTCGAGGCGAACGACGTCGCGAGCCTCTTCGCCGCGCCGCGCCATCCCTATACGCAGGCGCTGATCGCCGCCGAGCCGAAAGGGTCGCCGCCGCTTGTCGATCCCGCCGCGAAAATAGTTCTTTCCGCCAACGACATCAAAGTGTGGTTTCCGATCAAGCGCGGATTTTTTCAGCGGACCGTCGGCCACGTCAAGGCGGTGGACGGGGTGTCGATCGAGGTGCGCGAGGGCGGCACGGTCGGAATCGTCGGCGAATCCGGTTCCGGCAAGACAACCCTTGGCCTCGCCATGCTGCGGCTGATCCACAGCGAAGGCGCGATCGTCTTTCTGGGAAAGCGGATCGATGGCTTGCGATTCAAGGAAATGCGTCCACTCCGTCGCGACATGCAGGTCGTGTTTCAGGACCCCTATGGATCCCTATCGCCGCGCCTTTCGGTAGCGGAGATCGTCGCCGAGGGCCTGACCGTGCAGAACAAGGCGCTGACCTACGCGCAGCGCCGCGACATCGTGGCGGGCGCGCTCGCGGACACGGGGCTCGATCCGGCGACGATGGACCGTTATCCGCACGAATTTTCCGGCGGACAGCGCCAGCGCATCGCCATCGCCCGCGCGATCGTGCTGGAGCCGAAATTCATCGTGCTCGACGAGCCGACTTCGGCGCTCGACATGTCGGTTCAGGCGCAGATCGTCGACCTGTTGCGCGATCTGCAGAAGCGGCGCGGCATCGCCTACATGTTCATCAGCCACGATTTGCGGGTGGTGCGGGCGCTGTCGTCCGAGATCATCGTGATGCGCCACGGCAAGGTGGTCGAGGCGGGGCCCGCGGCGGAGCTGCTTGCGCATCCAAAGAGCGACTACACGCGGGCGTTGTTTGCGGCGGCGCTGGAGAATCGGGCGGCGGCGGCGGGGTGACTGCGCCGCTGAAGAGCGCGGCTCCTCCCGGTCATCATTTTAGCCTTATTTCAACGCATTCGATGCATCATCGACGCCGCGCCGGGACGGCGCTGGATCCGGAGCCGGGGGCCTTTGATGCACATGCGCCTCGCCGCATGTCTTGCCGTGCTGCCCCTCTGCGGCCATGCGGCGGCGCAGACGGCGAGCCAGATCACGCCGCAATCCTACCGGCCGCCGCTCGAAAATAATGTCGGCGGCGGAATCGCGGCGACGCCAACTCCGGGCCTCGAGGCGCCGGCCGGGGCGGACAAGCTCTTCGTCACCCTCGCAGGCGTCACCGTCGAGGGCGGGTTCGAGGCGAGGTCCGAGGCTGTCGCCGCCGCGACGCAGGCGCTTGAGGCGCGGCTCAACGGGCGGGTGTCGGGCGCCGAAATCTTCGCCGCCGCGCGCGAGCTGGAGGCCGCCTACGCCAAGGCCGGCTATGTGCTCGCGCGGGTGATCCTGCCGCCGCAAAAGCTCGTCGACGGCGCCCGGCTGAAACTCAATGTGATCGACGGCTATATCGAACGGATCGAGACCAAGGACGTCCCTGACCTCGTGCGCGCGCGCATCGGCGCGCTCATTGGCCCGTTGCAGGGGCGCCGCGGCCTGACCCTTGGCGAGATCGAGCGCCGGGTCCTGCTCGCGGGCGATACGCCCGGCGTCATCCTGCAATCGACCCTCGCCCCGGGCGCCGAGGCGGGCGCGACCATTCTCGTGATCGAGGCGAAGCACCAGCCCCTCAGCGGCTTTCTGAGCGGCGACAACACGTTGTCGAAAACGCTTGGCCGCTGGACCATGGGCGTCGGACTGGATCTCAACAGCGTGCTGACGCTGGGCGATCTCATCTATCTGCGCGCCAACGGCGATCCGTCGGCCGGTACCAGCGGGTTTCTCAGCGACTATCCGCGCAACCGCGCTTTGGCCGCGGGCTTCGTGCTTCCTCTCGGCGTCGATGGACTGACCTTCAACGTTGAGGCCACCAAAGCGCGCACCAATCCGATTCCGGTGCAGGGGATCGCGCGAAACGACGATTTCGAGCGCCTGTCCGAACGGCTGCGCTACCCGTTCATCCGCTCGCGCGCGCTCAATCTGAATGGCGAGATCGCCTTCGACGCCGTCAATGATCAGCAAAACCTCGTGATCGGCGAGGCGCTCAACGCGCCCCTCTCGCTCGACCGGGTCCGCGTGCTGCGGTTCACGGGCGACGGCAGATGGGAGACGGACTGGGGCGGACTCTTCACCGGCCGGATCACCGCCTCCTTCGGGCTCGAGGCGCTCGGCGCCCGAACCGAAGCGCAGGCGAGCCCGATTTTGCCGCTGTCCCGCCAGTTCGCCAACGCCGGATTTCAAAAGATCGAGGCGTCCGCGTCCTACGGGCAGCTCCTTGCCGATCATGTCGCGGTCGACCTGTTCGCGCGCGGGCAATCGTCCCTCGGGCAAGCCCTTGTGCTCAGCGAGCAGATCGGCATCGCCTCGCCGACCGGGCTGTCGTCCTTCGACGCCGGCACGCTGCAGGGCGATTCCGGGGTCTCGCTGCGCGCGGAACTTTCCTCGCCCTGGAGCCTGCCGGTTTTTGCCGACCCGGTTCAGATCGCAGCGGCGCCCTATGTGTTCGGCGCCGTCGGCGAGGTTTTCCTGCAATATCCAACGGTGCTGGAGGCCTCGCATATCCGCGCGGCCTCCTACGGACTCGGACTGAGATTGTCCGGGGCGGCGCAGGCGAGCCTCAGCAATGGCTCGTTGAGCCTGGAATGGGGCCGCCTGGCGGAAACCTGCCCACGGTCGGGGCCGTTTAATCAGGCTGTCTCACAAATTAACAATACGGAATGTCAGAACGGCGATCGGTTCATGCTGATCGGAGCCGTCAAGTTTTGAGCGGCGGGATCGTTTCGGGGGAGCCATGGACCACGTCATAAGTCACGGAGGCCTTGCCGCGCTCGTCAGGGCGCAGGGCGCCGAACTGAGGTCGCTGCGCGATCGCGAGGGAACGGAATATATCTGGCAGGCGGGCCCTGAATGGGCTCGCAGCGCGCCGACGCTTTTTCCGATCGTCGGCCGGCTGAAAGACGACCTGTTGCATCATGGCGGGCAGTCCTATCGGCTGACCCAGCACGGCTTCGCCCGCGACCGCCTATTCAGCTGGCTCGAACGGTCCGCCGAGTCCTGCCGGCTTTCGCTTTGCGACGACGCCGGGACGCGGGCGGTCTATCCGTTCGCCTTCCGCCTTGAATTGGCTTACGCGATCCGGGACGGCGCGCTGACGATGACATTGACCGTGGTCAACACCGGGATCGAACCCTTGCCCGCCTCGTTCGGCGCCCATCCCGCGTTCAACTGGCCGCTGCGCCCCGGCGTTCCGCCAGAGGATTACACGCTGACCTTCGCGCAAGAAGAGCCCGCGCCGATCCGGCGCCTGTCCGCCGGCCTGTTGCGGCCGGAGCCTTTTCCCTCACCAGTCGAAGGCCGGGTGTTGACGCTGCGCGAGGATCTGTTCGAGGCCGACGCCATCATCATGGATCAGGTCGCGAGCCGCTCGGTCCGTTTTTCCGCCCCCGCGGGTCCTGGCCTCGACATCGCCTGGGACGGGTTTCGCGAGCTTGGCCTCTGGACGAAGACGGGCGCGCGTTTTCTTTGTATTGAGCCCTGGCTCGGCATGGCGAGCCCGGTCGATTTCGACGGGCCGTTCGTCGAGAAGCCGGGCGTCGCCCTGATCCCGCCGGGCGAATCGCTCTCGGCTTCGATGCGGATAAAAGTCATTCCCGGCGTTGATTGAAGGCCCTGGCGGGTGGCGGTCCGGCGGTCCGCGCCGTTCTTGAGCAGGTTTCTGATCGATCGCATGACTTCATGCGATCGGAAAGCGTTTTAGGCTTCGCAGAATTGCGCGACCTGTTCCGGCAGTTCGCCGTTCGTCATCTCGTAAGCCGCCACCCGCAGGATTGCGCGCGCCGGGCTCATCGTGACCGCAAGCCTCGTATAGGGGTTGAGGACAGGCGCCGCCACCCAATCGAACCCGCCTTTCGACAAAAGCCCCCGCCAGTCAGCCAGCGCGTCGCGGCGGGCGCGGCATCGAGCAACCGCCTCGTCCGCCGGGCGCGTCAGGAAATGGGAGGCCGAGACGCGCGCCTCCCACATCGGCCGGCCTGGGGTCCAGTCATTCGCGGCGTTGGTGTCATCCTCGCGCGTCGTGAAACCCTCCTCGGTCCGCTCGATCACGCATCGTTCTCCCGCCGCGCAGCCGATGAGCATGTAGATCACCGGCCGCGCGACGGGCGTGCGCTCCAATGCAGCCCTGGCTTCGGCAAAAGTGGCGCAGGTCTCGAAGACCCGTCGCAGCAGCTGATCGGGGGGGATGTGTCCGACATTCGCAAAGGTATGCCAGGCGTTCGCTGCAAGGTCATAGGCGCGAAGCCAGTGATGGCGGGTGCGCCGCCACATCGGCGCCTGGTTGATGCAGGCGCCGAACCGCCCCGGCGCCATCGCGGTCAGGACGCCGGCGTAGCCAGCCCAGGTGACGTTGAAATAATCGCCGGCGGGCGCTTCGACGCGCACGACGTCGGCATGGCGCCCAAGTCCGCGAAAGGGCCAGTCGAGCGTGCGCGCAAGCCATGGCGCGCCGTCCTCGTCGCGCGCGGTCGCGGTGCAGCCCCAGAGGTAGGACCCATTGAGCAGCCAGATGCCCGGAAAATCGAGGGTCGCGGCGATTTGCGCGATCTCCGGCACATAGGGCGAGCCCGACCGGGCGAGCCAGCGCCGGGTGGCGGAGTCGAGCGCCGGAAGGAACGGCGCGGCCGCGCCTGGCAATGATCTGAGGCAATCGTCGCGGAGCGCGCGCGCCCGGACGGGATGCTGTTCCGCGTGTCGTAAAGGGCCGCCGCCGCCTGCGTCAAAAAAAGGGATGGCCGGCATCCCGGCGGGCCGAGGCGTCGCTCCGCTCGTCGACATCGTGTCCTCGCGCATCATTCCGGCCGCTGTCCTTCAATGCTGAAAGAACGCGTCCCGGCGGTTTTGCGTTCGGAGCGAGACATGAGGAGAGTTCCTATCCGCTTCAGGGCCGATTCTCAAGTCTGGCGGGAGAGGGCTTAGCCGAACAGGCGCCCCTGCGCGGGCGTCGCGGACTCTTCCGCAATCGCCGGCGCCGCCATCGCGCCCGCCGGTTTTTGCACCTCCAGCTTGTCGTTGGCGGCCTTGTTCACCGTGGGTCCGATCTCGAAAAAGCGCAAGACCGCGTTCTCGGGCGGGCGCAGCAATCTAAAAGCCGCGTCCGCGCTGGCCTCATCGGGATCGAGCCAAAGGTCAAAAGTCTTCGATTCGATGATGACAGGCAACCTGTCATGGATCGCCGCCGTCGCACCGTTCGCGGCCGTGGTGATGATGCAGCCGGTGTCCAGCTCCTCGCCGTTGGGGCCGGCCCAGGTGTCCCACAAGCCGGCGAGGCCCATCGGCTCGCCGTCTGAGCGTCGAAACAGATAGGGTCGGCCCGCGGCGCCTCGTCCCTCGCGCCGCCACTCATAAAAGGCGTCCGCGACAAACAGGCAACGCCGGCGCCTGAAGGCGTTCTTGAAGCTTGTTTTGGTCAGAAGAGTTTCGCTTCGGGCGTTGATGATGAGTGGAAATCGCCCTGGGTCCTTGACGAAAGGCGGCAAAAATCCCCAGCGGAGGAGATTGAAGCGACGCTCGACGCCGCCCCCGGAATTGAAACGGGTTCGCACGATCGGCACGGGCTGGGTCGGCGCGATATTATAGCGCGGCGGAAAATTCGGCTGTTCGGCATAACAGAAAAATCGCCGCACCGCCTCAGGCGGCGAGGTGACGGCGAAGCGTCCGCACATGAACCTCACCCTGCTATTCAGGAAAAACCCTTTTCATATAGCCATCGCGAGGCGGCGGCGCAAAAGCCTGGCCCGCGCGGGATCAGGCTCGCTGTTGCAGGAAGAGCACGGCCGGCGGCTAACGCAATGTGGGAAGCCGATCCGCCTTGCAATGTCCAAGGAATTCTGGCGCCATCGACATCACGGCGATTTGATCGCCTGGAGCTTTTTTTCAAGCTGTCGCCGGGCTCAAATCGTTGAAGGAAGCATCTATTGATCCGCCGGATCGTAGTTGATCTGATAACTTTCATGCGAAGTCCCGCGTCGGCGGGAGTTTCGGCCTTTCTTGGTTTGACAACATTCGCCTGTTCCGACGCAGAAGCGCAAACTCTGCCGGACGGGGTCGCGGAGTCGGCCTTGTTTCAGGCGACGCTCGATCGGCCCTCGGATCTCGGCGCGGCCCTTCGATATGCGGCGCAGGCGAAAAAATCAGGCGACATCGAGGCCTCGATCGGAGCCCTCGAGCGGCTCCTGTTCTATAACCCGAGCCTGCTTGACGTCCGCTATGATCTCGGGACGCTTTATTTCCGCCTTGGCTCCTATGAAATGGCGCGCGGATATTTCGAGACCGTCCAGAAGTCCGCGAAGACGACAGAGGAAATGAAGGAGCGCGTTCAGGAGTTTCTCGATACGATCGAGAAAAAACTGCAACCGGACCAATGGAGCGGTTTCGCTCAAACCGGATTACGCTATCAGACCAACGCGAACCTCGGACCGACTCAGCAACCTCTCCTTGGCGCGACGCGGCCTCTGAACAGCCTGTCCGCTCAGCCGGACGGAAATTGGTTCGGCATCGTCGCGCTGAATTACGTTCACGATTTCGGCAATCAGGCCGGAGATGTGTTCGAAGCGAATATTCTTGGTTATGACGCGCAGCAGTTCAACGTCACGTCTTTTGACACGGGGTTCATTGATGTCCGCGTGGGACCGCGTTTCGGAATCCTGCAGGACGCCCTGAACGGCGCCTCCATCAAGCCATATGTGGCCATCACAGGGGCGAGTCTTGGCGGCGAGCCTTACCTCGGCAGCTTTGGCGGCGGCGTCACGATGCACCTCAATTGGGCCGACGTCAGCTTCGACCCTTATGTCGAACTGCGCGGCCAAGCCTATCATAATTCCACTCTCTATCCCTACGCGAGCGGACTGAACGGCTCGCTGACGACAGTCGCCTTGCAGGCGGGCGCCCTGATCAACGAGGGCGTCCGCTGGCAAGCCAAACTCGCCTTCAACCACAGCGCCGACGCTACGCCCTGGTTCAGTTACAACAGGGTCGCGTTCGATTTCTGGCTTCCGCTCGCCGCTCCCTCGCCCTGGGGAGGGCGAAACTGGACGGTCACGCCGTCGTTCGGTGTTGCTCCGTGGCTCTACAACCAATCCAATCCCACGACCTCTCCTTTCACCACCGAACGCGACCTCGAATGGCGCGTTGGCGTGGGTTTCGATATTCCGGTCAAGGATTCGTTCGGTCTCGGCGTGCAATTGCAATATCGCGCCATCAATTCGAACATTCCCACGAACACGATCCGAAATTTCTCGGTCAGCGCGGGGCCGACGGTCAGTTTTTGAGGAAGTCCCATGCCGACGCGAAGGCGACGCCAACTTGAAATGACCGTTACGGCGCTGCTCGCCAGCGCCGCGATGGCCGCCGCGCCCGCCGCCGCGCAGGACGTTGGCGCTGCGACCGCGGTCAATCCGCTCTCGGAGGCGACGCCGCCGAGCGGAGAAACGCGCGTCCTGCGGCTCGGCGCCCGGATCATGCATAAAGAGCGGATCAAGACGACCGATATCGGATCGGCCCAATTGATGTTTCTGGACAAGACCACCTTGAGCGTGGGGCCCAACAGCGATCTGGTGATCGACAATTTCATTTATGATCCGGCCTCCGGCGTCGGCCAGATGGCCACGACGCTGACCAAGGGCGCGCTTCGCTTCGTTGGCGGAAATATCAGCCATCAGGGCGCGGCCACCGTCAACACGCCGGTCGCGACGATCGGAATTCGCGGCGGGACGGCGACCATCGCTCATGGCAAGGACGGAACGCGGGTCATCAACCTTTTTGGTCAGATCACGGTGAGCAACGCATGCGGGAGCGTCGTGATAAGGCGGACGGGCTTCGCCGTCACTGTGACGGACCAGCGCGTCTGCCCAACCGAACCGATACGCGTGTCGCGCGGCGAAATCAACACCTATCTCGCGCTCCTCACGAGCCATCTGGGGCAGTCGGGAGGAGCCGCGGCGATCCCTACGGATCAGTTGACGCAACAGTTCGATATCGGAAAAATCAGCGGAACGTTTGCGCCTGGCGTCGCCCCGATCCAGAGCCAGACCACGAACATCCAAAATCAGATCTTTGACGTTCTCGTGCAGGCTTCCCAGAAGGCCGCTGCCGGAACCGTCGCGCCTGCTCCCCGATCTGCTCCACGGCCGCCATCGCCGCCGCCTCCGCCATCGCCGCCACCTCCTCCGCCACCTCCTCCGCCGCCGCCTCCTCCGCCGCCGCCTCCTCCGCCGCCACCTCCGCCTCCGCCTCCGCCACCGCCGCCACCGCCGCCTCCGCCACCGCCGCCTCCGCCACCGCCGCCACCGCCGCCGCCTCCTCCTCCGCCGCCGTGATCGAGACGCCGCGTGTCAGCACGGCGGAAGGGCGCCATTGGATCGCATTTGCCTCTCTCAGCTTGATGAGGGGCGTGGCGGACCAACATAAGGCGGATTCGACAGATAGTATCTCGGAAGCGGCCAAATATAGGGACCGTCCGATCTGCTCCGATTTTGCGAGTTCAGCCGCGTTCGAGCGCAGCTGGAGCGCCTTCCGATCGCGTGAAGTCATGCGATCGGTCAGAAATCGCTCCAGAGTCAGTAGCTTGAGCAGAGTCTTGTCGATTGGATGGATTCAATCCAATCAGACTATGCTCTGGAAGCGGTCATGCGCAATTCGGCGGCAATACAGATCCTTCCGGTTGATTGAACATCGGGGGCCTCGATAGACCTGCGCGTCGGCCCCGCTCTTGCAAGGCGAAGCGCTGCGGACACAATCCGGGACCCAGTCATGAACTTTATTTCGGCAATCGAATCCTCTGCGCTCGCCGCCGGTTCAGTCGAATCGTTTCTGACTGCGCTTCACGCGGAATTTTGCCTCGACCACGATGGCGAGCTCGCCACCTACATCCCCGAATTGGCCAAGGCGAACCCCAATCACTTCGGCATCGTGATCGCCACCACCGACGGCCGCATCCACGCGGTGGGCGACTGCGACGCGCTGTTCACCATTCAATCGGTCTCAAAAGCATTCATGTACGGCGACGTATTGAAGCGGCTGGGGCGTGAAAAGGTGCTGTCGAAGGTTGGCGTCGAGCCGACCGGCGACGCTTTCAACTCGATCGTGCTCGACGAAGTCGCCAACCGTCCTTTCAATCCAATGGTCAACGCTGGCGCGATCGTCGTCTCCAACCTCATTGAAGGCGGAGATCGCGCCGAGCGGGAGAAAGAGATGCTCGCGACTCTTGGCGCATTCGCGGGACGGGAGATGGTGTTTGACTGGGATGTCTTCAGGTCCGAATTGACGACCGGTCATCGCAACCGGGCGATCGCGTATTTGATGCTCAACGCAGGGATGCTCGATCTTTCCCCGGATGACGCCCTCGATATCTACTACAAGCAATGCTCCGCCCTGGTGACCTGCCGGGATCTGGCGATCATGGGGGCGACCCTCGCCAACGACGGCGTCAACCCGTTGACCCGCGAACGCGTGCTGCCTTCGGAGTGCGTGCAGGACGTGTTGTCTGTGATGTATGGTTGCGGCATGTACGATTACGCAGGGCAATGGTCGTTCGATGTAGGGCTTCCCGCGAAGAGCGGGGTCGCCGGCGGACTTGTGGCGGTCGCGCCGGGGCAGTTCGCCATCGGCTTCTATTCGCCGCGTCTCGACCGGTTCGGCAATACGGTCCGGGGCGTCAAGGCGTGCAAGAAGATTTCGGGAATGCTATCCCTGCATTCGTTTTTCAGCGGGGGGAAGGCCGGCTCGATCATCCGCCGCGAACTTTCCGGGCGGAATGTCCGTTCGAGCCGGGTGCGACCGCGCGAAGTCCGCGCCTTGCTCGACGCCGATCCGGCTCCCGTCCGGATCGCGGAACTTCAGGGAAGCCTGCACTTTGCGAATGTGGAGCGCGTCGCCTCCTATCTCGACGCGCTCGCTGGCGAAACCTCGCGGGCGATCCTGGATCTGCGCCATGTGTACTCCTGCGATGCGGCTTCGGCGGCCTTTTTGGGCGGCCTTCAGCGGATATGGACCAGCAGCGGCCGCATTCTGGTCTGGAGCTGCGTGCCGGCGACGGGAGCGCTGGAAGTCCTCAACACGGCGCTTGCGGAGGCGAAGGCACTTGTTTTTCCCGATATCGATCATGCGCTGGAATATTTTGAAGATCTTGCCCTTCCCCAGTCGAAGGATCGATCGAAATCCGCGATCGAGAGCATGAAGGAAATCGATCTTTGCCGCGGCCTCGATGAGCAGGAATGGACGAATTTCGTCGCATGTCTCGCGCCGTCAGTCGTCGAGTTTGAGCCTGGGTCCGTCATCGCGCGGACAGGCGACGCGGCTGACTGCCTTTTCGTGATCCTTGCGGGAAGCGTCCTCGTGTCCAGCCCGCCGGCGTCCGACCAGCCATCGTTCCGGCTGGCGTCGCTGGATTCAGGATTGACCTTTGGCGAGATGGGCCTGTTTGAGGGCGCACGCCGATCCGCCGACGTCATCGCCGAGCAACGCACCATTTGCGTGGTCATCGCCAAGGACGCCGTCACGAGGCTCGAGGCCCTCCATCCGGTCATCGCGGCCAAGATCTACGCCAATCTCATTCGCGAACAGGCGGCCCGGCTCCAGCGCGCCAACGTCACGATTCACTCGCTCAGATAATCAAGGCCCAGAGCGCTTACGGATCGCATGAAGTCATGCGATCGATCAGAAATCGCTCTAGCCGCTCCTCACCGCCTCCGCGGGATTATTTTCAGAGCCGGTCGGCGCACGCCGCCCGGTCCCGGCCGCGGCGATCCGGCGTGCGCCTTCGTCGCCATCGTTCCCTTTTCTTGCTATGGATCAATCCATAATTCCAACCAGGGCCGGATTGTGCAACGCCTCAAAACCAGAATCAGCCGCTCTTTCGTGCTGGTCGTTTTGTGTTTTCTTGCGCTCGCCGTCGTCCTTCGCGCCGCCGATCCCTTGTTTGTGCAGGCGCTCAGGTTCATCGCCTTTGATTCCTATCAACGGCTGGCGCCGCAGGCCTACGATCCGGATCTCCCCGTGCGCATCGTCGATATTGATCCGGCGTCGATCGCGCGTCTCGGACAATGGCCGTGGCCGCGCACGGCGATGCGGGATCTTGTCATGCGCCTCACGGAGAAAAACGCGGCCGCGATCGTCTTCGATATCCTTTTTGGAGAAAAAGACCGCACTTCGCTGGACGAAATCGTGAAGCGTCTGCCAGCAGACAAAGCCGCCCGCATCTCGGGCCTCATCGACGGGCAGACGAACGACGAAGCATTTGCGGAAGCGCTCAAGGCGGCGCCGGGCGTCTTGTCGATCATCCTGACGAATGACAAAAGCGTCGCGCCGCTGGAGATGAAAGCCGGAATCGTGTTCGCGGGCGACGACCCGAAACCGTTCCTGCACGCCTTTCCCGGAGCCGAAGGCAACCTGCCGTTGTTCAACAGCGCGGCGCGGGGACTTGGCTCGATGAACCTTGTTCGAAATCACGACGCCGTCGTGCGTCAGGCACCGCTCTTTTTCAGGCTTGGCGACAAGATTGCGCCTTCGCTCGCGGCCGAGGCTCTGCGGGTGGCGCAAGGGGCCTCCACATACGTTCTCAAATCATCGAACGCCAGTGGCGAAACGGCGTTCGGACAGAGCACCGGGCTGAATCATGTGCGCATCGGCGCGCTGGAAATCGCGACCGATTCCGCAAGCGCGGTCTGGCTTAAGTTCCGCCACAGCAATCCGGCGGCTTTTATCCCGGCGTGGAAAGTCATCGCGGGAGAAATCGACGAGAGCGAAATCGCGGGAAAGATCGTTTTCGTGGGGGCAAGCACGCCGGGACTGCTTGATCTTCGCGCGACGCCGCTCGACGCGGCGTTGCCCGGGGTGGAGATTCAGGCGCAGATCGTCGAACATATCCTCGCGGGCCGCGCGCTCACGCGCCCTGACTATGCGGTCGCGCTTGAGCAATTGCTCGTTGTCGCGTTCGGATTGCTCGTGGCGGGCGCTATGCCGAGACTCGCGCCGGCGTCGGCGGCGGCCTTGGGCGCGTTCCTGCCGCTCGTGATCATCGCCGGCGGCTGGATCAGCTATCGCTATTGGGATCTCCTGTTCGATCCGGTTTATCCATCGCTCGCGCTGCTGCTGCTCACCGGCGGCATTACTTTTTATATCTACCGTCGCGTTGAAATTCAGCGTGGCGAAATCCGCAGCGCGTTCGGCCGCTATCTCGCCCCGGAAGTGGTCGAGGACATCATCGCCGGTCCGGAGAAGCTCACTCTTGGCGGCGAGATGCGCCAGCTCACCCTGATGTTTTGCGACGTGCGCAATTTTACCGCGATCTCCGAGAGTCTTACCGCGAGCGAACTCACCACATTCATCAATGAACTGCTCACTCCGCTGAGCGACATCATTTTGCGCGAGCGCGGGACCATCGACAAATACATGGGCGACGCCATCATGGCGTTCTGGAATGCGCCGCTTGACGTCAGCGGGCATGCGGAGCGAGCCTGCCGATGCGCCCTGGAGATGACCGACAAAATGTCCGATCTCAATGAGATGTGGCGGGTGAGGGCGGTTGCGGCCGGCCAGCCATTCGATGACATCAGGATCGGAATCGGAGTGAACACCGGAGAGTGCTGCGTCGGGAATCTCGGCAGCGAACAGCGGTTCGACTATTCGGCGATCGGCGACGAGGTCAACGTCACCTCGCGGCTGGAGGTTCTGACGAAGCTTTACGGCCTGCCCGCGGTGATCAGCGAGGCGACCGTGAAAGGCAGTCCAAATATCGAATTTCTCGAACTCGATCTGGTGAAGGTCGTCGGCCGGACGACGCCGACGCGACTCTACACGCCGGCCGGCGTTTTGGACTGCGCGCCGGCGCAGTTCGCAAGGCTGCGGCCCCTGCACGATTCGTTTCTGCGTCTCTATAGGGAACAAAGCTGGGACGACGCCACGGACGCGTTGGCTCAATGCCGCGGCGTCTGCATCCGCAGGCTTGACACATATTATTCCCTGTTCGCTGCGCGCATCGAAAATCTGAGCAACGCATCTCCCGGTCCATCCTGGAGCGGGGCCTATACGATGACCGAAAAATGACGAAAGCTAAGTCTCAGCCTCTCGCCGAGGCTTCTTGAGCTTGCGCCTCGAAAGGTGGTGGCCCGAAGCTTCTCCGGTCAATGTCTCGCCGCGAACGTACAGGCGCTGCCAGCCCTCCGCCACCGCCGCGGGCTCCAATGCCGCGAGGCGCGAATTGAAATCCGCCCGGCTGGCGGTCCACGCCTCGTAGGCGCTCTTGAGCGCCGGATCGGCGTCGAGAGAACGAACGACGGGTTCGATTTCGTCCATCTGCGCGTGTGGCGCCAGCGTGATGAAGCAGAACGGCTCGCCTTTCTCAAAATCGACGGCTCCGGGCGCGGTGAATCGCCAGTTCATCGTGAACGGCATGGGGAGCCAATCTGTCTCCACAAGCCCGTCCAGCGCCGTTATTCCGTGTTTGACGGTATTCGGGGCTCCGCGGCACCAGAGGCCCCATCCCGGCGGGGTGCGAAACAGATAGCCGGTGTGAAAGGTCAGGATCCCGGACCCGAAATGCGACGCGACGCGGCGCGTGAAATCGGCTTGACCGCCGATCAGCGAGAATATGATGTCCTCCTTGAGGGGGCCGCCGTTCCATTCGGCGCGGAACGAGCAGGGCGAAAGAATTTCCCAGCCCGAGGCGTTGGCGATCGAAAGCGGGATGCATCGGTAGGCAAATCTGTCGCTCGTCTCATCCATCCATGTCCGATCCGGGCGCCCGGGAACAAGCGGCGGCGGATCCGGTTCGGTCGGATGGCAAATCAGGCCTGGCGCAACGAGCATGCTGTTCCTTCCGAATGAACTTAAGAGTGCGAGACCCTACAGCGCCTGATTGAGGTCGAACCGCTATTCTCCGATCAACTAGGGCTGGGGCGGAACCTTCTTAAGGAACGGGTAGGTGATGTTCGGAACAATGGCCCAGATCGCGGGATCGAAACCCGCTGGCAGCGCGGCCTGGAGTTGCGTGGTGGTGCGTCCCGTTGCGGCGAAAAAGCCTATGTTGGTTCCAACGCCGCGCGTTTGCCCGGTGGTGATCTTGTCCCAATAGGCGGAGCTCAATACGTATCCGCCAAGATTTTCGCCGATGAGCCCGCCCGTGTAGCCGAAGTCGCCGCTCACCGCTCCCACCGCATAGCTCTGCGACACGACGCCGCCGGCGCTGTTAAAGCCGACGAGACCGCCGATGTAGCCGCGCCCCGTGACATTTCCGGTAGCGTAGGTCGAAGAGATCACGCCCTTGACGTTTTTGCCGACCAGCCCGCCGGCGTAGTTGGCGGTCGCGCTGACCATGCCCGTCGCATAGGCCTGCGAGAGGGATCCGCCGGGGCCGACATAGCCCGACAGGCCGCCGACGTAGCTGTTTCCGTTGACTGGTCCCGTCGCGAAACTGTATTTTATCGCGTTGCTGTCGCCACCGGTCAGGCCGCCCACATATTGATTGCCGCTCACCTGTCCGGACGCGTTGCTGGTCGAAACCGTTCCGAAGCTCCAGCCCGCGAGGCCGCCAATGTAGCCATCGCCGCTCACCGTTCCTGTGGCGGAGGCTGAAGAGACCGAGCCGCCGGCGGCGATGACGCCGACGAGGCCGCCGGCGTAATTGGCGCTCGCGCTGACAGCGCCTGTGGCGTTGCTCTGCGAAACCGATCCTCCGGCGCCGATATAGCCGGCGAGGCCGCCGATATAGCTGTCGCCATTGACCGAGCCTGACGCGGCGCTGTTCGTGACGGCCTTGCTGGCGCCTCCCGTCAGGCCGCCGACATAAAGATAGCCGCTCACCGCTCCCGAAGCTTCGCCCCGGGTGATCACGCCGTAACTCCATCCGGCGAGGCCGCCGACATAGCTGCCGCCTGTCACGGCGCCCGTCGCGGAGCTGTCGGAGATCGAGTCGCCGGCGAATCCGACGAGGCCGCCCATGAAATCTCCCGCGCCGCTCACCGCTCCTGCCGCAGAGCTTCCGGAAATAGACCCCCCCTTGTAATAATAACCGACGAGGCCGCCGACATAGGCTCCAGAGCCGCCGCTGACCGCGCCGGTCGCATAGGAGCCGGCGATGCTTCCGGCGCTCTGGTTCATCCCGACCAGCCCACCGGTGTCGCCCCCGGCGGCGCCGGAGACCGCGCCCGCCGCATGAGAGAGCGATATGATGAAGGCGTTCTCTCCAACAAGGCCGCCTACCGCGAAAACGCCGCTGACGGGTCCAGACGCGGAGCTGAGCGACACGCTGAAATTGTTTGCGCCCGTGAGGCCGCCGACATAATTGTTCCCGGAGACGGAGCCCGAGGCGCTGTCCTGCGTGAGCGTCCCGTAGCTCCACCCGACCAATCCGCCGATATAATCGCGGCCGTTCACTGACGTTGACGCGGAATCGTTCCGGACGGTTCCGTGATTCTTGCCGACAAGCGCGCCGACCGTGTGGTAGCCGGTGACGGCGCCGCCGACGAGGGAGACGTTCTCGACAACGCCGAGGGCGTGGACATAGCCGAAAAGCCCAACATTGGTCCCTGTCCAATGCGCGGCGTCTTTTGCGTTCGTCGGCCGCTCAATGGTCAGATTGGAGATCGTATGACCCTTGCCGTCGAAGATCCCGCTGAACTGATTGCCGTCCTGGCCGATGGGGTTGAAGCCGGAAATCGGAAACGGCGTATTGGCTGGCGTAAACCAGTGCTCCGACGGGTTCGTCAGGGCGGGGCCGAGGTCGATGTCGGCGCCGAGCGTGTAGTTGGCGGTGGTGGAGAGGGCCATCAGCTGGAGCTGATGCGCATTGACGATATTGGTTGAATATTCGGACAGAAGGAAAGGCCGGGTCGCGCCCGCCTGGCCCCCCGCGTTGTTGAGCGTGCCGCCCTGGTCGACGATGACCCAGCCGTCGCCGCCCGGCGCGGTTCCAAAGCTCCAGCCGACGAAATTCTTCTTGTTGACGAATTGCGCGGTGGTGAGGCTGGTCGCGCCGAAGGAGCCCGTGTTGACTCCAACGCCCTGGGCCTGGCCGGACGTGATCGTGTCCCAATAGGAGGTTGCGATGGAGCCGGAATTGTTCCCGGCCAAGCCCCCTGCGCCAGACTGCCCGCTGACTGCTCCCGTTGAATAGGATTCTGTTACCGATGCATGATTATCTCCGACAAGCCCACCAACATTGACGTCGCCTGAAACGGCGCCCGTCGCGTAGGATCGGGTGATTGACACTCGATCCATGTCCGGTTGAGCGTCGTTTTGTCCGACCAATCCGCCGACATTGGTGGTTCCGCTGACTGTTCCGTCGGCGTATGAGCCGGAAACGAAACCATTGACGATCATCCGGCCGACAAGGCCACCGACATCCGTCGTTCCCGTCACCGCGCCTGATGCGTGACTGTCCTCGATGGTTCCGCCCTGCGAGTTCGCTCCGACCAGGCCGCCAACTGAATTGTCGGCGCCTTTTACCGCTCCCGTCGCGTAGTCACGGATAATGGCTCCATAGTTAGCGCCTACAAGGCCGCCTGTCGTAACCAATTTCCCGGTGACATTTCCGGTTTCGAATGATCCTTCGATCAAGCCGGTATTATAGCCGACCAGCCCCCCCACGGCGTTCCGGAAAGACCCTGTCGTCAAACTGACAGCGCCTGTCGCATAAGAATCCGTGATCGATCCGCCGTTCGTTCCGACCAACCCGCCCACGCTCAGCGAGCCGCTGACAACTCCTGTAGAATGAGACCTTGTAATGAGGCCGAGGTTATTTCCAACCAGTCCGCCGGAATAGCCGCCGCCGAGGCTATATTGCACCGACGCGGAAGAAAAGGATCGAGTGATCGAGCCAAGATTAGTGCCGGCGATAGCGCCGACCATGCTGAATCCGCCTAGCCGTCCGCCGGAGATGCCTAGATCAGACACTACGGCGGTCGAGGCCAGGGTTGCGAATAATCCTGTATCATAACTGGACGGCGCATCGATCACCAAGTGTGCGATCGTGTTTCCGAGGCCCTCGAACATACCCGAGAACCTTGTAAAGTAGCCGGAGCCTATCAAAGCGTCCGTATACGTCGTTCCCGCCGCGTCGAGCGGGTTCGCCAGCGCGTAGCTCCCCGCGAGGTTGCTGTTGACGCCGAGCACATCGCTCATCGAAGTGAGCAGCGTGTAGGCCTTGCCGTTGATGTTCAGCGCCTGACCCGCGCCGGGCGCTCCGGTGAATTGCACGCTGGCGCCCTGTCCGAACGACAGCAGCGCAAGCGTCGGGATCGCCGGGTCCGCCGCCGCCTTGAGGCTGAGCTGACCTCCGCCCGTGATCGTGATCGGCGTGTTGATGGCGAGGGCGTGGTAGGCGTCAAGGGTCAGACTCTGCGAACTCGACCACGAAATCGCCGAGGCGATGGTGATGTCTCCCGCGCCCGGGCTCTGAACTCCGGGTCCGGAGGCGCCGCCCGCCGTGGTTTGCAGGGTGACGTTCGTGGACGCAAGATTATCTGAAATGGTTTTTGCAGCTGCCGCGCCGACGGTCAGATCGACCGGATCGATCAGCCAGATCCCGGCGCCGCCGCGAGGCGCGGACGTATCGACCGATAGCCCGGCGAAATCGACGGTCTTGCCCGAAGTCTCGACCGCGCCGCCGCCGCCAGAACCCGCGCCGCGCGCCGTGATCCTGCCCTTGACGCTCGTCGCGCCGTCCGACCAGACGACGACCGAGCCGCCCTCGCCGTTCTTCGTCGCGTTTGCCTTGATCGTGGTTGCGGCGTCGATCCTGACGCTCGCCGCATGGGGAAGCTTTCCGGTTCCCTGCGGGCCGCCGCCGATGCTGACCTTCCCGCCGCCGGCTCCGCCCGAGACATCGACCGTAGCGCTCCGCAGCGCGATCTCCCTGCCGGTGATGGCGATGCGCCCGCCCTTGCCCGAGATGCTTGAGGCGTCGAGCGCGCCGGAGACATTGACCGCTCCGCCCGGGCCGGCGCCGATCACGATCGCGCCCGAATGGCCGCCGATGCTGCGCGCCTGCACGAGGCCGCCGATGTTGACGGCGTTGCGCGCCATTTCCCGCGCCGTGGCCGCCTCGATCACCACAAGGCCGCCATCGGCCCTGATGGTTCCGGTGGTGCTGACGAGCGCCGCCTTGCCGCTGAAATTCGTCGGCGCCGCGACCTTGAGGAAGCCGTTGCCGGAGAAATCGAGCGTCGCCGCTTCGCCGGAGCCAAGCCCGACCTTGCCCATCGGCGCGAGGATCTTGCCGGTGTTGGATATTGTTCCGCCGATCAGCGCGGCGTAGCCGCCGCGCCCGACGCGGATGACGCCGTCGTTGGTCACCGCCTTCGAGGCGCCGGCGCCCTTGAATTTGAGCTTGCCCTTGCCGCTGAGGAAATCGCCATCGGAAACGCCGAGCGTCGAGGCGACGAAGCCGGACGCCTTGACGACGCCGGTTTTCGTGATCGCGACGCCATTGGGATTGACGAGATAGACCTGTCCGTTGGCGTTCAGCCGCCCGGCGATGGTCGAGGGCGTCGAGCCGGTCACGCGGTTGAGCAGCGCGGCGGAGGAGTTGGGCTGGTGGATGTTGACACTATTGCCTTGCCCGATCGAAAACCCTTGCCAGTTGACGATGGCGCCCTGGCTCGACTGGCGGATGTTGAGCGTATTGCCGGAGGGCGGAGAGATCGTGACCGAGCCGGACGCCGTTCGCCCGCCTGTGGGCAGGCTCTGCGCGAAAGCCGCCCCGCCGTTCAGCGCCGTGGACGCGAGAAGCGCCAGCGTCAGACGGGCGTCAATTCCACGCATGAAAAAGCTCCCATTTCACAAGACGCCGAACGCATCTCGCCGTGGCGCAGGTCCTGTTTCATCCGGGCCGGAAAGCTGAAAAGTTCGAACACCTTGAAGTCTTCGGCATTCGAGTTTTCGGTCTTTCGAAAAGGGAACCTCAGATGGCGGGCGCGGAGCGCCATCTTGACCTATCGGACATTCCCGCCTCCAAATCAACATAGATCCCGATTGCCGACGAAGCCCGCCAGAGACGCCGACTACATGCGGCTCTACATGTTATGATTATCAATATTTCTCAAAACGAGAGAAGGCGCCCCTCGCGGTTTTACTGCGAAGATCTCTGCTTGAATGTGAGAGCCAGGATTGGTGAAGCGGCCGCGCTTTTTGTTGGGTCAGATCCCGTTGCCAGGTCAGATCCCGCAGGCGTCTACGTCAGATCCCGCGGGTTCTTAAGTCAGATCACGCAGGTGCCTGAACACGATCGTGCGCGACACATAGCCGGTCAGGATCGCGACCGCGGCCGCGATCAGGATGATGGCGGCGTAGACGTTCGGCGACAAGTTGAAATCTCCGAACATCACGTCGACCTGCTCGCCGCTCGGGGTCGCCCGCCACCAGGACGAGACAGTCGAGAGCGCCAGGAACGAGATGATCGCCGCCCCGGCCCCAATGGCGCCTCCACGCAGGCCGAGACGGAAAAAGCGGCGCTGAAACTGTCGCGAGATATAGGCGTCGGCGGCCCCGACATAGTGCAGGATTTCGATGATCTCGCGGTTTCCCGCCATCGCGCCGCGCGTCGCGAAAGCGACCGCCAGAACCATCGCGACAAGAACCAGCGCGAAAATCACCGCCGCCCCCGCCACGACGGTCCTGGCCATGACCGCGAGGCGCTCCAGCCACAACCGGTGATCGTCGAGACTGGCGCCGGGGATCGCCGCGGCTAGCGTCCGGCGCAGCGCGGTGGCGTCGAGCCGGGTTTTCGGCGTGAGCGAAACGGTGATGAGGCGCGGAACCGGCAATTCGGACAGATCGAGCCCCGCTCCGAGCCAGGGTTGCAGCAAAGCTTCGGATTGATCCTTCGTGTAGGCGCGCGCCGCGGCGACGCCCGGCGTTTTTTCGGCGAGCTGGGCGGCTTTCGCGGAATCCGCCTCGATATCGCGGCCGGCTGTCGGGCGGATCTGGATCGTCATCTCGCGCGCGACCTGATCCTGCCAGGCGCTCGACGCATCGCCGATCAGGATCGCCGCCCCGGCGGCGAGAGAGGCGAGGAAGGTCATGATCGCGACGACGGTGACGAGCGCGCGTCCGGCGATGGAAGAGGCAGGCACCAGAGCCTGATCGCGCCCGATGCCGGGACCGGACTTGACGCCGAGAATGGCCTTCACGCGTCCCCAGGCTTCTGCGAACATGTTCATTGGACGCTCTTTGCCGGACCAGTTGGAGGTCAATCGAAAATATGCAGACGGCCGTCGCCGAGCACGAGACGCCGGGCGCCGTCGAACTGGTCCATCAAGGCGAGATCGTGGGTCGCTATGACGACCGACGTTCCCGATTTGTGGAGTTCGGTGAACAGGCGCAGCAGGCGGCGGGCGAGGCTCGGGTCGACGTTTCCGGTTGGCTCGTCGGCGAGCAGGAGAGCGGGGCGCACGATCAGGGCCCGCGCGATGACGGCGCGCTGCTTCTCGCCTCCGGAAAGGACCGGCGGCAGGATATGCATCCGGTCGCCAAGGCCGACCCAGCGCAAAAGTTCGGTGACTTCGGCGCGGTAGCTCGCCTCCTCCTTGCCGCGCACCCGCAAGGGCAGGGCGACGTTCTCATAGGTCGTCAGATGGTCGAGGAGGCGGAAATCCTGAAACACGACGCCGATGCGCCGCCGCAGGTCCGTGATCGCGGCCTTGTCGAGCGAGAGGGCGTCGCGGCCAAAGAGGCTGATCAGGCCGCGCGTCGGCCGCAACGACAGAAGGATCAGCCGCAGCAGCGTCGTCTTGCCGGCGCCCGAGGGCCCAGTCAAAAACTGGAACGATTGCGGCTCGATGGCGAAACTGATGTCCTTGAGGATCTCGGTTCCCATTCCATAGCGCAGACCGACATTTTCAAAGCGAACCAATGAAGACCTCGTCTCGCAGTTTGATCGGGTCTATCTCTATCCTCGCCATTGCTCAAGCGCGGGAAGGTTTTTGTGCTCAAGCGCTGGAGTCTGCGCCGCCGCCGATGTGAAATCTTAACGCCGAGGCGGCAGGGAGGTGGTAGGTTATACCATTTGATCCTGAAGTCTCTGGTCTTCGGCGCAAACCATGAAAACGATTGACGTGCGAATGATTAAACTCCGATTGGGCAAACCTTCGGCCAAGTCAAAGCTGGCGGAGCCTTTCATTCTCAACCTTCGCCGAACCCTCGCCAGCTTCGCCTTAAATGCTTGGACGCCCGTCATGATTGAACCGCTCCGCATTATCGAAACGGCGCCGCGACTCACGGCATTCATTTCCGTCAGAATACCGCGTGAAGAGATCCGCAATGTTATGGGCCCCGGCCTCGCCGAACTGCGAGCCGCCGTCGCCGCCCAAAATATTGTGGTCACGGGGCCATGGTTCACGCACCATCTGCGACGACCCGACGAAATCTTCGATTTCGAAATCAGCGTCCCTGTCGCCGCGCCCGTCGCGCCCGTGAACCGGACGAATCCGGGCCAATGGCCGGCCATGCGAGTCGCTCGCACCATCTATCATGGGGGCTACGAAGGCCTCGGCGCCGCTTGGGGCGAGTTCATGGGAGAAATCAAGGCCGCCGGGCGCAGGACCGCTGACGACCTTTGGGAATGTTATCTCATCGGCCCCGAAACGAGCGCCGATCCGGCCGCATGGCGGACGGAATTGAGCAAGCGGCTGGTTGAAACCTAGAGCGTGACTATGCTCAAGCTTTTGACTCCGGAGCGATTTCTGATCGATCGCATGACGAAGCTGGCCCGTCGGGAGGCTGGAACGCTTGCGCCAAACAGGCGCGGTCACGTCGCTTTGGTGGGGGCCTCAGCCCAGAAGGTCGATCAGCGCCGGAATGAGAGGCGCGTCGGCGGGCGGCATCGGATAGGCGCGCATGTCCCTGGCGAATACCCATTTCAGCGCCTGATGCTCGCGCGCCGTCACGAAACCCTTCCAGCGCCGGCAGATATAGAGCGGCATCAGCAGATGGAAGTCGGGATAGGCGTAGCTCGCGAAGGTCAGCGGCGCGAGGCAGGGTTCCTCGACCTCGATGCCGAGCTCCTCGGAAAGTTCGCGGATCAGCGCCGCCTCGGGCCGCTCGCCGGGTGCGACCTTACCGCCAGGAAACTCCCAGAGGCCCGCCAGTTGCTTGCCTTCGGGGCGCCGCGCGATCAGCACCCGTCCGTCGGCGTCTATGAGCGCGGCGGCGACGACCAGCAGCAGGTTCAACGGTGGCTCACGAGCGGTAATCGCCGTTGATCGCGACGTATTCCTTGGTCAGGTCGCAGGTCCAGACGATGGCTTCGCCCGCGCCGATGCCGAGATCGACATGGATGTCGATTTCCTGCTCGCGCATCAGCTTCGAGACTTCCGCCTCATTGTAGCGCGGATCGCGCAGACCCTTATGGGCGACGCGGATATTGCCGAACCAGATCGCGATTCTGTCGCGTTCGGCCTTCTCGCCGGCCTTGCCGATCGCCATGACGATCCGGCCCCAATTGGCGTCCTCGCCGGCGATCGCGGTCTTCACCAGGGGCGAATTGGCGATCGAGAGGGCGATCTTCTTGGCGGCGGGAGCGGAGGCCGCGCCGGCGACGGTGATCTGCACGAACTTGCGCGCGCCTTCGCCATCCTTGACGACCTGATGGGCGAGATCGAGCAACAATCCGTCGAGCGCCGCCTTGAACGAGGCGAGGCGGCGGTCGTTCGCGGCGGCGATTTCGGGCGCGCCGCGCGCCGCCGCCGCGCCGGTGGCGAACAGCAGCAAGGTGTCGGATGTCGAGGTGTCGCTGTCGATGGTGATGGCGTTGAACGACTTCCGCACGCTCTTGCCGAGCAGGGCTTGCAGGGCGGCCGCGGCGATCGGCGCGTCGGTGAACACAAACGAGAGCATTGTCGCCATGTCCGGCGCGATCATCCCGGCGCCCTTGGCCATGCCGGCGATCGTGACTTCGACGCCGCCGATCTCGGCCTTGGCGGTCGCGACCTTGGGATAGGTGTCCGTCGTCATGATCGCCTTCGCCGCCTCAAGGAGGCCATCGGCTCTGGCGTTTTTCACGAGTTTGGGCAGGATTCCCTCGAACTTCGAGGCGTCGAGCGGTTCGCCGATGACCCCGGTCGACGCCAGGAAGATCTGCGAGGCCGGGGCGCCCGTCGCCTTCGCGGCCAGCGTCGCGGCGAATTTGGTCGCCTTCGCCCCGGTCTTGCCGGTAAAAGCGTTGGCGTTGCCGGAATTGACCAAAAGGGCGCGCGCGCGCCCGCCGGAAAGCCGCGCCTGACACCATTCCACGGGCGCCGACGGGCATTTCGACTTGGTGAACACGCCCGCCACTTCCGCGCCGTCATCGAAGAGGGCGAGCATGACGTCCGTGCGGTTCTTGTAGCGGATGGCGGCCGCGCCGGTGGAAAAGCGCACCCCGTCGATTCCGGGCAGATCGGGATAGGACGCGGGCGCAAGCGGAGAGACGGCGGCGGGGGCGGCCATGGTCTGCAATCCTTTGAATCGGGATCGGGGATCTGGAAGACCGGCGGCGGGAGAAACGCCGCCGGCCGCCGGCGTCGCTTTATGGTTTGGCGGGAGCGGGAGCCGCGTCCTTGCCGGCCGGAGCCGGCGGCGGATCGGTCCGCACGATTTTCGCGTTCTTGCGCAGCTCCTGCACCAGTTCGCTCTGGGCCTTCTGGGCGACGTAACGGTTGACCTGGTCCTTCACGTCGGCGAGGGGCGGGAAGGTCTTTGGCCGTTTGCCTTCGACTTCGATGATATGCCAGCCGAACGAGCTCTTGATCGGCTCCGAGCGTTGGCCGGGTTCGAGCTTGAACGCGGCGTCGGCGAATTCCGGCACCATGCGATCCTTGGTGAACCAGCCGAGATCGCCGCCCTCGGAGCCGGGATCCTTCGAGACCTCCTTGGCGACCTTGGCGAAATCCTCGCCGGCCTTGAGCCGTTTCAAGGCCGCCTGGGCGTCCGCTTCCGTCGGGACGAGGATATGGCGCGCGTGAACCTCGATTTCGGGCTTTTGCGCCTTCGCGGCTTCCTCATACGCGGCTTTCACCGACGCATCGGTGATGGCGGACTTGGCCACCTGCCCCAGCAATGTCTCCATCAGCAGCTTTTCGCGGTAATAGGCCAGCTTGGCCGCAAAATCGGGGGCCTGATCGAGCTTATCGGCCTGCGCTTTTTGCGCGACGAGGAGCCCGTCGATCAGAAAATCGAGCAAATAGGCTTCACGAGCTTTCCCTTCGATCTGCGGCGGAAGGCTGGCGCCGAGGTCCTCGGTCGCGATGCGCAGATCCTCGTCCGTTATGTCTTTCCCGTTAACGGTGGCGAGGACTTTGGCGGAGGCGGGCAGGACGGCGAAAACGCTCGCGGTCGAGAGGACCAGCGCGCAGACGAAACCAGCCGTCGTGCCGCGCAATGACGTGGGTGAGAACATGCAGTTGAGCTCCGGCTCTAGGAAAAAGACCAACCCGTGGTGGTAATGGGATCGTAATCAGCGGTTCGAACGGGCGGACAGATGCACGACCGGGGGGATTTGACAAGCTCGGACCCCGATCTTATCTACCGCCCGAGGGTCGATAGGAGTGTTTTCGGATCGATTTCTTCGGCCGGATCGGTTGTTTGCGGCGCCAAAACCGCCGCTCATTTCCGCGCTCTTTAGGGTTCCGCGCTCTTTGGATCCCGTGTCCTTGCAGCGGTTCAAATCGCCCCAGGCCCGGCCGCCCTGGCCTTCGACGGGCGGCGTTCGCCGGCGCCCGGAGTCAACTTAATTCTCGAAAAACAGCAGGAATCCCCATCATGGCCGCCGCCCGCGGCAGATTTTGATCAACGGCCCGCCGCCGAACCCGAAGTCCCCGCGAAGACAATCCAATCCCCGCCCATCCCCGCCCATCCCCCGGATTGAGAGCTAAGGATACTGGCGGTTCGGGAGAGAGCGGGCGGCAGCGCTTGAGCGGCGGCGAAAAGAAACGCTAGAGTGAACGCCGCGATCTTGGTATCGCAGGGGCCGCATCCAGAAAGGTGAACGAAATTATGTTGGGCTCTCTCGCCAAAATGGTTTTCGGATCGGCGAACGATCGCCGCCTCAAGGGGTATCGCCCCAAGGTCGCCGCGATCAACGCCCTCGAACCGGAGATGGTGAAGCTCAGCGCAGAGGAGCTCGCCGCGAGGACCGTCGCGTTTCGCGAGCAGATCGCCGCCGGGAAGTCGCTCGACGACCTTCTCGTTCCGGCGTTCGCGACGGTGCGGGAAGCGGCGCGCCGCGTCCTCGGCCAGCGCCATTTCGACGTCCAGCTGATCGGCGGCATGGTTCTTCACGAAGGCGCGATCTCCGAGATGCGCACGGGCGAAGGCAAAACGCTTGTCGCGACTCTCGCGGCCTATCTCAACGCGCTCGCCGGCAAGGGCGTGCATGTCGTCACGGTCAATGATTACCTCGCCCGCCGCGACTCCGAATGGATGGGCTCGATCTACAATTTCCTTGGAATGACGACGGGCGTCATCGTTCATGGACTGGACGACGAGCAGCGCAGCCAGGCCTACGCCGCCGACATCACCTATGGCACCAACAACGAGTTCGGCTTCGATTATCTGCGCGACAATATGAAGTACGAGCTGCGCCAGATGGTTCAGCGCGGCCATAATTACGCGATCGTCGACGAAGTGGACTCGATCCTGATCGACGAGGCCCGCACCCCGCTCATCATTTCGGGTCCCTCCGACGACAAGTCGGACCTTTACAACGCGATCGACAAGATTCTGCCGCGTCTTGTCTCCGCCGACTACGACCTTGACGAGAAGCAGCGCACCGTCAACCTCACCGACGTCGGCAATGAACATATGGAGGAGCTGCTCCGCGAAATCGGCATTCTCACCGAAGGCTCGCTCTACGAAGCGGCCAACGTGACCATTGTCCATCATGTCAATCAGGCGCTTCGCGCGCACATGCTGTTCCAGCGCGACAAGGAATATATCGTCCGCAACGGCGAAGTCGTGATCATCGACGAATTCACCGGCCGAATGATGCCGGGTCGGCGTTATTCCGAAGGCCTGCATCAGGCTCTCGAAGCGAAGGAGCACGTTCAGGTTCAGCCTGAGAATGTGACGATGGCCTCGATCACGTTTCAGAACTACTTCCGCCTTTACAAAAAGCTCGCCGGCATGACCGGAACCGCGACGACGGAGGCGGACGAGTTCCATGAGATCTACAATCTCGAAGTGGTCGAGATTCCGACCAACCAGCCGGTCCGGCGCTTCGACGAAGACGATGAAGTCTATCGCACGGCGGAAGAAAAGCTGCGCGCGATCACCCGGGAGATCGAGGCCGCAAATGCGAAATTCCAGCCCTTGCTGGTGGGCACCACGTCGATCGAAAAATCCGAGCAACTCGCCGAGGCGATGAAGGCGCTCGGCTACAGGCAGATCGATTTCGCCGAGCCGCAAGCGCTGCAAAAGCTTTATGCGGCCGCTCGGGCGGACCGGCCCTCGAAGCTTTTCGCGGTCCTGAATGCGCGTTTCCACGAACAGGAGGCCTATATCGTCGCCGAGGCCGGCGTGCCGGGCGCGATCACGATTGCGACCAATATGGCGGGTCGCGGCACCGACATTCAGCTGGGCGGCAATGTCGAGATGCGGGTGGCGCAGGAATGCGCCAATCTGTCCGAGGGGCCGGAGCGGGACGCGAAGGAGGCGGAGATCCGCGCCGAAATTCAGCAGTTCAAGGAAAAAGCGCTCGCCGCAGGGGGCCTTTATATCATCGGCACCGAGCGGCACGAGAGCCGCCGCATCGACAACCAGCTGCGCGGCCGCTCGGGCCGGCAGGGCGACCCCGGACGGTCCAAGTTCTTCCTCTCCCTCAAGGACGACCTGATGCGGATCTTCGGCTCGGACCGCATGGAGAACATGCTGGTCAAGCTCGGCCTGAAGGAAGACGAGGCCATCGTTCACCCCTGGATCAACAAGGCTCTGGAAAAGGCGCAGCAAAAGGTCGAGGCGCGCAACTTCGACATGCGCAAGAACGTGCTGAAATACGACAATGTGATGAACGATCAGCGCAAGGTCGTGTTCGAGCAGCGCCGGGACATGATGGCGCAGGACTCCCTCGAAGAAACAATTCACGATATGCGGCAGGGCGTCGTCGACGATCTCGTCGCCAAGCATATTCCGGCCGACGCCTATCCCGAGGCCTGGGACGTCGAAGGGTTCAAGCAAGGGATCGAAACCGAGTTCAACATCGCCCTCCCGGTCGCCGATTGGGCGAAAGAGGAAGGCATCACCGAAGAAGACATGCGCGAACGGCTTCAGACCGCCGCGGACGAGGCCTACGCCAAGCGCGTTGAAAAAAATGGCCCTGAGATCATGCGCTATGTCGAGAAGCAGATCGTCCTGCAGGCGCTCGATCACCTTTGGCGGGAACATCTTCTGACGCTCGACCATTTGCGTCAGGTCGTCGGATGGCGCGGGATGGCTCAGCGCGATCCGCTCAACGAATACAAGTCCGAAGCGTTCGAATTGTTCGGCGAGCTGATCACGCGCCTGCGCGAAGTGACGACTGCCCAGCTCAGCCGCGTCGAAGTGGCCTTCGAGCCGCCGCCCAGCCAGGTTCCGTCCGAGGCCGTCGCCTTTGACAAAGGCAATTCCGAAAACGCGACGGGCGCCGCCTTCGCCGTCGCGAACAGCGCCTTCGCCACGCCGAAGAACGAGACCATGCTGCTTAGCTCCGGCGGAACGACAGAAACGCTTGGGGTCGGCGGCGAAAACTCACCCTATGGAAAGGTCGGCCGGAATCAGCCCTGTCCTTGCGGATCCGGTCGCAAATTCAAACATTGTCATGGGGCCCTGGCGAAAAGCGCGTCCTAGGCGTTGTCCGATCGCATGAAGTCGTGCGATCGATCAGAAATCGCTCCAGAGTCAAAAGCTTGAGCATAGTCTTGTCGATGGGATTCAATTCAATCGGAATATTCTCTAGACTGACTGAATGCCGAGCCAGCAGGCGAGCAGAATCGCGCGCTCCACTTGCCGGAGAACCGGGAACGAAATTGGGGGGCGTTTGCGTTTGATCGAATGCAAGCAAGTCCCGCTCGTTCCGGCGGAGCATAATGTCAACTAAAACCCGGCTCATGCTGGCTCGCCTCGTTGAGAGCTTGGCTCCTTTAGAGAATGGGTTGTTGAGGAATGGGGTGGGTGCGAGCCCCGCGTCACATGCCTTTCGCACCGTAAAAATAAAATAATTTTGCCTCAAGGGAGAACAATTTATGAACACGCCCAAAACAAAATCCAAGACGAAAACCATGACGAAACTCACGGCTGACCTTCTGCTGGGCCTTCCTTTCGCCGCGGTTGTGACCTTCGGAGCCATCGCCGCTTCCGCCCAGGCTCCCGCGCCAGCCCCGACTCCGGCTCCCGCCCCCCCGGCGCAGGCAATGCCCGGTATGGATCACGGCGCCCACGGCATGATGGGCGGTGCCGGCATGCCTGGCATGGACCACGCCGGGATGGGCCACGGCGGCATGGACCACACCGGGATGATGGGCGACATGAGTCAGATGCGGTCCATGATGCACGACATGATGGGCCAGATGGCCGCATCAGCGGATGAACGCATTGCGGCGCTCAAGACCGAACTCAAGATCACGGATGCGCAGGCGCCGCTATGGAAGACTTTCGCGGACGCCCTTTCGGCCGCGGCGAAATCGATGGATCACGCCCATCACGACATGATGCCGGCCGCGCCGGCCGCTGCGCCCGTCGCAGTCGCGCCCAAGCCTGTCGTCGCGCATGGCGACACCTCCTACCCGGACCTCGGCATCATCAAGAAGACCGGCGACGCCCCGGCCCCAACTGCCGCGCCAGCCGCCGCGAAAGCGGACGATTCAACCGCGCTTCCCGCGCGGCTCGGTCATTTCGAGGAAGCGCTCAAGGAACATCTCGAATCCCTCAAGGCCATCAAGACCTCCCTCGATCCTCTCTACGCCTCGTTCAGCGACGAGCAGAAGAAGATCGCGGACGGCCTGATGGTCGGGCCCATGGGCGTGATGTAACAGCCGGACCGCCCCCCTGCTTCGGCCGCGAGAGCGCGCGGCCGGAGAATAGTGCTTGTCCGATCTCTCATTCGCCATCCAATTCATCGATTTGGAAACGCGCCGGACCTTTGAGGCCCGGCGCCCGGTGCGCCCACGCACAGCCTTGCCGGAGCGCGAGGCCTAGTCTCCAGACATCGCCCGAACGAACAGCGGCGAAGAAGGAGAGCAGCTATGATCAACGTCCGCAAGACCATCGCAACCGGCCTCGCCGTCACGACTCTCGGCCTCGCCGTCGCTACCACGTCCACCCCCGCCGCGGCGTGGGGCTATCATCCCTGGGGTTGGGGTATTGGCGCCGCCGCCGCCGGCCTGGCGCTTGGCGCGGCCGCCGCCACTGCGGCTCCCTATTACGGTTACGGCTATGGATATGGTTACGGCGGCTGCTACATGACGCGCCAGCCGGCGACGGATGTCTATGGCAATTTCGTCGGCTATCGCCGCGTCCGGGTCTGCGGCTGAGACCGGAGCCCGAGCGCCGCGCCGCCTGGAGCGCTTTCCGATCGCATGCAGTCATGCGATCGATCAGAAATCGCTCCAGAGTCAAAGACTTGAGCGTATTCTTATTGATGGGATTGATTCAATCCAATCGGAATATGCTTGAGCGCTTTCCGATCGCATGCAGTCATGCGATCGATCAGAAATCGCTCCAGAGTCAAAAAATTGAGCATATTCTTCTCGATTGGATTGATTCAATCCGATCGGAATATGCTCTATCGAAGCGCGAACCCGCTGGCCTCCGGCGCGTATTGTCCGGGGGCCGTCGGCTTTTCGCCGCCTTGACCGCGCCTCATGAGGCAAGTCTTGGTCAAGCAAGTCTTGGTCCCACAAGTCTTGGCGGGCAAGTCAAGCCTCCGTCTTCTGATCCGGCTTCCTGGCGGGGGCGTCTTCCGGATGGTCATGGTGCAGCACTTCATCGAGCCGGCTGCGTTCGAACAGGATGACCACGAAAATCGAAAAGATCAGCGGCACGATCAGGTAAAAAAACCTGAACACCAGAAGCGCCGCGAGCACCTGCGTCTTGGGCAGCGACGGCACGGCGGTGATGAAAAACCATTCGAAAACGCCGAGGCCGCCCGGCGCATTCGACCAGAGCGCCGCCGAGAACGAGGCGACGAACACGCCGAGCACGACGAAAAAGCCGGGGTTGCCGACCTCAGGCAAAGCGAAATAAATGATGCCCGCGGCGCCAAGCAGTTCGAGGGGGGACGCGATCAATTGCCGCACCGCGATTTCAGGCTTTGGATATTCGAGTTTGAACCCTCGGACGACCAGCGGCTTAAATCCGAACACGGATCCGATCACGTAAATCGCGACGCCGGCAAGCATGACCGCGCCGATGATCCGCGCCATGGTCGCGTCGGTCAAAAACCGCAAATTGCTTGGCAACATGCCGCGGAAGCGGCTCAATTGCTCCGGTTCGAGAACCGAGATCAGCCCTCCCACCAGGATTGTTCCGAGGGCGAAGGTCAGCGAGCACACAGCGACGAGGACGGCGACCTGCGCGGCGCTCAGTCCCTTGGTGCTGTAGGCGCGGTAGCGGACCATCGCCCCCGAGAAAACAGTCGCGCCGATATTATGGGCGATCGCGTAGGTGGTGAACGAGCAGAGCGAGATGAAAATCCAGGAAATGTGCTTCACGCCGAGGTGGATCAGCGCGATCCGGTCGTACCAGGCCAACGCCGCGTAAGCGACGAGAGTCGACAACACCGCCAGGACGTAGCGGGAGGCTGGGATGGCCTTGAGGTATTCCCAGACTTCAGGACCGACCGCTTCACCCTTGAACTCCTTATGAAGGAGCCAGAGCGACACCACGACGGCGATCAATCCGATCGCCGGCCAGATAAAATCGAGAACACGTTTCATGAGGCTCCGGTCAGGCTGGGCTTTTCGGCCGGTTGGCCTTGTAAATCTCTGGCAATCCCTGCACCAAGAGCGTTTTCGCCGCAAGGGCAAACCTGCCCGGCGGTGACCGGCGCGGGTCTTCCCGGCCCCGCGGCAAGCCTTGCTTTATGCGCCCATCGCCCGTAACCGCAGGCCGGCGTCTTCGAGCGGCTGCGGCGCCGGCTCGGCGGAATGATCGGATTTCCGGTCGCGGCCTTCAGTATTTTGCGCCTTGGTCAGGTCGTCGAGGGCTTCGTCGAGACATTGCCGGGCTTCCTCGAGCTGAGCCATCAGCTCCTGCGCCGAACGATGCAGATTGTCGCGCCGCGTGCGGGCCGCGCGGGCGTAGGTCGGATAAGCGAAATGCGAGGCGTCGAAAATGCCCGCCCGCTGCTCCTCGATCGCCACCTCCTGATCGAGTTCTCGGGCGATCTTGGAGAATTCGGCGACCATCGATTCGATCTGGACGACCCGCCGGCGTTTCTCATCGACCTGAAAGCGCTTAAGGCGGGTGACTGTTTCCTGCAGCTTCATGTCCCTCAACTCCAACGGCCTTGCTCTTCTGGGGCGGATCGCCTGGGATCGCTCTGACCTCGTAACTTTGCCGCATTAAAGTTGCCCGTTCGTTACCTTGACGAGACGGGACGAATCTTCCCCGTTTGCTTGGCGCGGGGTACGCTTGGCCCAAGTCCCTTCAGTGATTCGCGTTCGTATTTTTCCGTCGCTCGATCCCGCCGCTCCTTCGTGGCGCAAGGTTCGGCGGTCATGGTTGCGCGTCGGCGGCGTTCGCCAAATCAGTGGCGCCGCCCGTTTAAGGTTAGCGGCCATGGTTCGAATTTCGTTACGGGAATGAGTTTGTTAACCAATGGCCGTTAAGGTTACGGAATTCGCAGCGAGCCGGCCTTAGCAAGAAGGGCCGCCTCAACCTCTGCCGCAAAGGGCTTTTGAAGATCTCGCGCGTCGGCAGGCGACCGACGGGGGGAAGATGGGGAACCTCAGATGCGCGTATTATTGATTGAAGACGACAGCGCCACGGCTCAAAGCATTGAGCTGATGCTGAAATCCGAGAATTTCAATGTTTATACGACTGATCTTGGCGAAGAGGCGATCGACCTCGGCAAGCTCTACGATTACGATATCATTTTGCTCGATTTGAACCTGCCCGACATGTCCGGCTATGAGGTGCTGAAGACCCTGCGGATCGCCAAGGTCAAGACGCCGATCCTCATTCTCTCGGGCCTCGCCGCCATCGAGGACAAGGTCAAGGGCCTTGGCTTCGGCGCCGACGATTACCTGACGAAGCCCTTCCACAAGGACGAGCTCGTCGCCCGCATCCACGCCATCGTGCGGCGCTCGAAGGGCCACGCGCAATCGGTCATCACGACGGGCGACCTCATCGTCAATCTCGATCAGAAGACTGTCGAGGTCAGCGGCGCAAGGGTCCACCTGACCGGCAAGGAATATCAGATGCTGGAGCTGCTCTCGCTCCGCAAGGGCACGACCCTCACCAAGGAAATGTTCCTCAACCACCTTTACGGCGGCATGGACGAGCCCGAATTGAAGATTATCGACGTCTTCATCTGCAAATTGCGCAAGAAACTCGCCAATGCGAGCCAGGGCCGTAATTACATCGAGACGGTCTGGGGCCGCGGCTACGTGCTGCGCGAGCCGAGCGACGAGGAAGAGCGGATCACGGCTTAAGGCGCGGGCATCGCTTTCGCATCATGGCTTCGGCTTTGACGCCGGCGGCGGTGGCGGCGGAGAGCCGGCGATCGCGTTCAGCTTCGCGATTTCGTCCTCCGTCAACCCTTTCGCGCCCGGACAGCTCAAAAAAGCCGCGACCAATTTGGCTTTTGCCGCCTTTTCATTTGCGAACTCATCAAGCCTTCGCAGCAGCGCCCGCGCGACATAGGGCGCGCCGAGATAGTCTTCTTTAGGATCATTTGCCCGGCACCCGATGGTCTTCCACGCCGCCAGAACCGCCGCCGGCGCCGCGGAATGTTTTTCCTTTTTCGTCCAGTCGTCGGCGATCGCCTTCTCGTCCGGGAAGGAATCGGGCTTCAGCCTTTTCTCGATCCGCGCCAGAGCGTCGTCCCGCTTTTCTCCGGCAGGAATTGTTTGCATCATAAACTGGCGCCTATCGTCGAAGCTTTGCGCGTCTCTCTCGGAAAATGGAGAAAGAACGACGGTTTCCGGAGCGACTGCGTTTCGCGCGTCGGCTCGCCACACCGACGCGTCTTGCATGATCGCGCCCTGCAGCTGCGCATAATCGAGCGACGCGCCCTGCAGCTCCGCCAGATAGAGCGTCGCGCCCTGCAGCTGCGCCGCTTGGAGCGACGCGCCCGGCAGCTGCGCGCTATCGAGCGACGCGCCCTGCAGCTTCGCCTCACCGAGCAACGCGCCCTGCAGCTGCGCCAGAAAAAGCGACGCGCCCTGCAGCTGCGTCTTGATGAGCGACGCTCCCTGCAGCTGCGCCGCTCGGAGCGACGCGCCCTGCAGCTGCGCCAGAAAAAGCGACGCGCCTTGCAGCTGCGCCCCCTCGAGCGACACGCCCTGCAGCTGCGTATAATCGAGCGACGCGCCCTGCAGCTGCGCCCCCTCGAGCGACGCGCCCTGCAGCTGCGCCCGATCGAGCGACGCGCGGTCGAGGTAGGCGCCGGTCAGATCTGCCTTGCGCAAATCGGCGAAATCGAAACGGGCGCCTTCGAGCCGGCGGCCCCGCAACGAAAACGTATGCTTGGCCCAGGACAGTTTTTTGTCGTCCTCGATCTTTTCCGCCTCCAGCAAATCGAAGCCGGGCAGGACAAGCGTCGTGGAAAACGGGCTTTTGCGGCGCCGCGTGACATCGTCGATGGCGCCGTTGAACAGCAGATTGTGGAAGGAGGTCGGTATGGGTTCGCCCCAGGCGCCCGTCGCGCCGAGCCATGCGGTGAAGCCATTTGCGGGTATCCATCGCCGGTCGCCGATGCGCTGGTCCAGCCATTCGCCCGGAAACCTCGCGGCGATGGCGAGCCCGATGGGGATGAGGCTCGCGAGCGCGAGAACAAACGCGCCGGGACGCCAGAGCTTTGGCCATTCGACGCTGCCGCGGCCGTCCAGCACGGCGGGCCAGAGCGCCCAGAGCAGAAGAAGATCAGCGACGAGCGCGAAGCGCTGGACCCAGGTCACCCATTCAAGGTGATAGGGCAGAAACTGCGCCTGAATCAGCAGTAGCAACAGCACGGGGGCGATGACGAGCGAAATCCAGGCTATGGCCTTGAGGATCAAGCCAAGGCCGCCGTTGCGGATTTCCTTCGGCCCCGCCAGAAATTGCACGAAGATATTGCTTGGCAACCGCCGCCGTTCGGCGTTGCGCTTGTCGTCGGCATCGCCAAGCTCGTCCCGCAGCGCTTTATCATAGGCCCCGGCCTTCGCCGCCAGCATGACGAAATGAACAAGCGTATAGACGTGAACGATGACAAACAGGAGCGGCGCGAGAGAGAAGAACGCGACGAGCGGCAGATCGACATTGAGGAACGGCAGCTTGACCGGGTTTTCGAGCAGAAGGCGGCGTCCTCGACGCTCTTGCGCGCGGCGTCGAGCGCGGCGGAGGGGGCAGGCGCGGCCTCGGCTGGTTTTTCCGCAGGCGCGGGTTCGGCCGCCGGCGTCTCCTGCGCCGGCGGAGCGCCGGAAAGATCAAGTCCGCTGTCGGATTTAGTCACAAGCCTTCCCCCTGCGCAGTGTCGCGCCGGGGAAAGCTTCGGGCAAGGGTAAAGTGAACTGTCTAAACAGCCGCCGCGGCGAGATCTCGCGCCTCTGCGAACTCGGCGATCGCCTCGATGGCGACGAAATCGCTGTCCGTCGCGACCGTCAGCCGCATCTCCACCGCCCTGGCGACAAGCCCGGTGTAGAACGCCTGAATGCCATGCGCGTCCACGGCCCCTTCGGGCGTTCCGGCGAGAAGGGCTGGCGCATGGCTCGCCAGTTTGGCGTTGGCGCCTTTCGCCGTCACCGAAAATCGGGGGGAGCGTTCCGCGTCGCCGTCGACGATGACCGTGATCACGCCGCCGCGCGGAATGGCCGCCGCCGCGATGAGGCAGAGGTTCAGGATCAGCTTGACCTGATTTTTCGGCATCAGCACGCGCGGCGCCCGCCAGTCTATTTGCGTCTTCTCTCCGGCGAAAAGGCCGCGCGCGACCTTTTCGGCGTCGCCGATGTCGATCGAGGCGCCGGCCGAACCCGCCGCGCCGAACGCGAGGCGGCAGAATTGTAGCCGCGCCGAGGCGGTGTGGGCGCTTTTCTTGATGAGATCGAGGGCGAAGCCGCGCATTTCCGCGTCTTTTTCATCCTCCAGCACTTCGAGTCCGTTGACGATGGCGCCGACGGGGCTGATCACGTCATGGCAGACCCGCGAACACAGAAGGGCGGCGAGGTCGAGGGCGTCGAGGGCGTAAACCGTCATGGCGTCATCCTGTTCGTCGGGAGCCAGTCCCGATCACGAGACTCAAATGATCGATGAGAAGCAATAAAATTGAATATGCTCGAGCATGTCGAATTCGAAAAAAGAGGTCAACTCTCGCCCGAAGCTTCTTTTGGGAGGCACGACGAACGTCGCGTCAACGATGATTCGTTCGAACTTTGACTTTCAGGCTTGTTCGAAGACTCTTGTCTGAGCCGAAGACCTTAAAAAAACGGAAATTGGCGGGCGGGTGCCCGCATTGGCTTCTGGGTCGGCGCTTCTGCGTCGGCAAGGTTGAAATCGCCTTGCCCGAAGATCAAGCCGGCGATGAAACAAGCTCGGGGAACGCGGCGCGGCCGGCGATATTGCGCCCCCACGTCAGCCGAAAAAAAGGCCCGGAGCTTGACGCTCCGGGCCTTTCGGTTTCCGGTTCGATCAACAGTTAGAGCATATTCCGATTGGATTGAATCAATCCAATCGACAAGAATATGCTCAAGCCTTTGATCTTGGAGCGATTTCTGATCGATCGCATGATTTCATGCGATCGGAAAGCGCTATAGCGGCTGATCAGCCGAACTGGTTCATCGTGTTGTGCGCGCCGCCGGCCTTCAGGGCCGCCTCGCCGGCGAAATATTCCTTATGGTCGTCGCCCATGTCGGAGCCGGCCATGTTCTGATGCTTCACGCAGGCGATGCCGTGACGGATTTCCTGACGCTGCACGTTGCGGACGTAGCCGAGCATGCCCTGCGAGCCGAAATATTCCTTCGCAAGGTTGTCGGTCGAGAGCGCCGCCGTGTGATACGTCGGCAGGGTGATGAGGTGGTGGAAAATGCCGGCCCGCTTCGAGCCGTCCGCCTGGAAGGTGCGGATGCGCTCGTCAGCCTCGTTGGCGAGATCGGTGCCGTCATAATCCACGCTCATCAGCCCGGCGCGGTCGTATTCGGAGACGTCCTTGCCGGCCGCTTTCCAGGCGTCATAGACCTGCTGGCGGAAATTCAGCGTCCAGTTGAAGGACGGCGAATTGTTGTAGACCAGCTTGGCGTTGGGGATGACGGCGCGGATTTTGTCCATCATGCTGGCGATCTGCTCCACATGCGGCTTTTCGGTTTCGATCCAGAGCAGGTCGGCCCCGTTCTGCAGCGAGGTGATCGAGTCGAGCACGCAGCGGTCCGCGCCCGTGCCGGGGCGGAACTGATAGAGGTTGCTCGGGAGGCGCTTCGGCCGCAGCAGCTTGCCGTTGCGGTTCAAGATGACGTCGCCGTTGCGGGCGTCGCCAGGCGCGACTTCCTCGCAATCGAGGAACGCATTGTACTGGTCGCCGAGGTCGCCGGGTTCGCGGCTGACGGCGATCTGCTGGGTGAGGCCGGCTCCGAGAGAATCCGTGCGGGTGACGATGATGCCGTCCTCGACGCCAAGCTCAAGGAAGGCGTAACGGCAGGCGCGCACCTTGGCGAGGAACACCTCGTGCGGCACGGTGACCTTGCCGTCCTGGTGACCGCACTGCTTTTCGTCGGAGACCTGGTTTTCGATCTGCAGGGCGCAGGCGCCCGCCTCGATCATCTTCTTGGCGAGCAGATAGGTGGCCTCGGCGTTGCCGAAGCCCGCGTCGATGTCGGCGATGATTGGCACGACATGGGTCTGATAATTGTCCACGGCGGCGAGCAAGGCCTGTTCCTTCGCCTTGTCGCCCGCCTTGCGGGCGGCGTCGATCTCGCGGAACATGCCGCCGAGCTCGCGGGCGTCAGCCTGACGCAGGAAGGTGTAAAGCTCCTCGATCAGCGCGGGAACGGAGGTTTTCTCGTGCATCGACTGATCGGGAAGGGGGCCGAAATCGGAGCGAAGCGCGGCCACCATCCAGCCGGACAGATAGAGGTAGCGCCGGTCGGTCCCACCGAAATGCTTCTTGATCGAAATCATTTTCTGCTGGGCGATAAACCCGTGCCAGCAGCCAAGCGACTGGGTGTAATTGGCGGGATCGGCGTCATAGGCCGCCATATCCTTGCGCATGATCGCGGCCGTGTAGCGGGCGATGTCGAGACCCGTCCGGAAGCGGTTCTGAAGCCGCATCCGCGCCACGGATTCGGCGTTGATGCCGTCCCATGCGCCGTGCTTGGTTTTGACGAGCTGATCAATCTGGGCAAGATGGGTCTGATATTCGTTCGGCTGCCCCGGCTGGGGAATCTGGCTTTGAAAAGTCATTGCGCACGCCTCTTTTGGCCGTCAAAGCGAAAAGCTTTGCTCACTTCGTTTCCGCGTCTTCACAGGGATTGACAAAACGCCACATGGACAGTGGACGAGATGAGCGTCTTATTGATCAAACCTTCTTGTTCAACAAGACTTAAGTGCGGGCTTGACGCCGGAATAAGGTGCGTGTGTAATTAGCACACATCCCAATTCTGTATCTATGTAAATAGATTGACATTAGTGACAAAACAGGCGCCGCCCAGAAAGATCTTCGCCGGCCCGCGCCTCAAACGCCTGCGCCGCGAACGCCAGCTCACCCAGGCGCGCATGGCGGGCGACCTCGACGTCTCGCCGAGCTACCTCAACCTCATGGAGCGCAACCAGCGTCCGATCACCGTTCAGGTTCTGCTGCGCCTCACCGACGTCTACGGCGTCGATCCACGCGCCTTCATGGATGGCGAGGGCGAGCAATCCGCGACGGAAGTGGAGCAGATGCTGACCGACCCGCTGTTCCGCGAAGCCGGGGTGCCCCGCGCGGAAGTGCGCGACGCCGCGGAGAACTCGCCGGCGCTGATCGCCGCGATGCTGCGGCTCTATCGCGCCTATGCCGCCGCGCGCGAGGCGAGCGAGGCGGGAGTGTTCGCGGGCGCCGACCGGGACCGCGCCGAACCGCTTCTTGGCGAGAGCCCGATCGACCGCCTGCGCGCCATTCTCCAGGAGGCCCGCAACCATTTTCCCGAACTTGAGGCGGTGGCCGAGACATTCGCCTCCAATCTTGCGCTTGGCGGCCATGACCTTTTCTTCTCGCTCTGCGAGCATCTGCGCTCCCGGCATGGCGTCCGGGTCCGCGCCCTTCCGGTCGAGGTCATGGGCGACCGGCTGCGCAGCTACGACCATCATCGCCGCCAATTAACGATCTCCGAGGTCATGGATCAGCCGGGCCGCACCTTTCAGGCCGCCTACCAATTGGCGTTCAGCGAATTCAGCCCTCTGCTCGACGAAATTTCGAGGCGGCTCGAACAGGGCGACGAGATCAGCCTGAAACTGCTGCGCGTCACCCTCGCCAATTATTTCGCCGGCGCCCTGATGATGCCGTATGGACGCTTTCACGAGGCGGCGGAGCTTGTCGGCTACGATATCGACGTCCTGGCGGCGCGGTTCGGCGCAAGTTTCGAACAGGTCGCGCACCGGCTCACCACGCTGGCCCGGCCGACCGCGCGCGGCATCCCGTTCTTCCTTGTGCGGGTGGACAATGCGGGCAACGTCTCGAAGCGCTTCTCGTCGAGCCGGTTTCCCTTCGCCCATTCGGGTGGCACCTGCGCCTTGTGGAACATTCACGCGACCTTTTCCGATCCCGGCCGCATCCTGACGCAGGTCGTCGAACTGACCGACGGCACGCAATGGTTCTCGATCGCGCGCACGGTGCGCCGCTCGATCACGCCCTGGGGGTCGATCGAGCCGCGTTTCGCCATCGGGCTCGGCTGCGAGATCAAATACGCCCGCCGGCTGGTCTATGGAAAGCGGCTCGATCTCGATGCGCTGGACCCGATGCCGATCGGGATCAATTGCCGCCTCTGCGATCGTCCGGCCTGTCCCCAGCGCGCCGCCCCTCCGGCCCTGCGCGGCCTGCAAGTGGACGAGACGATGCGCAGCGTCTCGCCGTTCACGTTCAGGGACGTTTGAGGGAAAGTTCCGACGCCGCCGCCTTGGAAGCCCAAGCCCTATGGGATCAAATCCTGGGTCTTGAGATCGGCGGCGATGAAGGCCTCGGCGCGCCTCCAGGCGCCTTCGTCGTCGCCCCGAAACGTGAGAAAGCGATCGAGGACAAGCTTGTCCTTCTCCAGATCGACGACTTGCACTTTCGCCGTCTGCACCAAGGTGCTCATCTTGTGGATTCCTCCATAGACGATCAGCGCGGCGCCGGCGCTTCTGGCCGCCGCCAGAAGCCGGGACGGATCAACGTGAGCCGCCGAGCACGGCTCGGCCCCGCAGTTCAAGGCGACCGGACGATATTTCTCGCTTGCCGATAATTCCTCGCGCAGCGAATCCATGAATGTTTGCATCAAGGTCCGATGCTTGCCGGTCTGGTCCTGCGCTTCGCCGGAGCTGTCGATGTAATCGAAGTCGACGATGGCGACGGGGATCGTCGCGGCGATCGACTCCGCCGCGCCGCTCGGCGCAGCCCAATGCAACAGCGCCGCCGTCGCGGCGCCGGCGGCCTTCACGCAGATTCGGCGGAACAGAAGCGCATTTCCTGATTGACTCGAAGGGTCGCTGGTCACGGCCGGCCTCCTCTTGCTCGTTCTTTTCAAGCAAAGTACCGGCGCGTCCGCGGCGGAGCTTGCCATTTCGCGCCATGCGCTTCACCATGTCAGACTCAAGAGCGCGAACGGGCCGCCATATGGGGTATGGGCTGACCAGGGCGCGGTCCATGGGGCCGGTCGCCGAAATGGTGGAGCGCTCAGGCGGCTCCATCGCCCGCGTTTTCAGGCGCGCAGAACTGCCGCTGCGCCTGATCGATGAGCCGGATCGGCTCATCTTGCTCAAGGATCAGCTCAATCTGGTCGAATGCGCGGCGCGGGAGATCGGCGACGGCGCGCTCGCCGCGCGGCTTTCCACCGAGGCCGGGTTTGCGAGCCTCGGGCGTTTAGGCCAGCGAACAAAGAGCATGCCCCGCCTCGATCGCGCCATCGCCTGCGTGAGCGAAACGATCGGTTCCTTGTTGCAATCCTCGACGCAATTCACGCTGACCGTTTCGGCGGGCAAGGCGCGATGGACCTATAGCGTGACTGATAATATCGAGGAAGGACGGCAAAAGAACGAGATGCTGGCCTTCGGCTATATGCTCGATCTGATCCGTTATTTCGCCGGACCCGGCTGGACGCCGTCGCGGCTCGCCCTCCCGGGACCGCCGCCGGCCGGCCGAACCGCCATCGAGGATGTGTTTCGCTGCGATCTTTCGCGCGGAGAAACGGCGGCGATTTTTTTCTCGGCGGATCTTCTGGACGCGCCCAACGCCAGTGCTGCCGACCCGCTCGCGGCCGTGGAAGGCGCGTTGCCCGATCCCGAGGATTTTGTCGCCTGCGCCGAGCATCTGATCGGGCTCGATTTGCTCGATGGGCGCCCGACCATCGAGCACTTGTGTCGCCGCATGGAAATGCCCCGCCGGACCCTGCAGCGGCGGCTGGCCTCGCGTGGCGTGAGTTTCGATGTTCTGCTTCAACGCGTGGCCTCGGCGCGGGCCGCCGCTATGTTGGACTCAGGCGCCAGCGCGACGGACGTCGCATTCGAGCTTGGCTATTCGGACCCGGCCCATTTTTCGCGCGCGTTCAGGAGCTGGACGGGGCAGGCGCCGCGGGAGTGGCGGGAGGGCGCGCGCCGTTGACCAGCGCTTCAAAATGAGGCGTGGCCTTATCAAGGCGACGGCTCACAAATGTATCTGCATCTTGTCCACCGCCATCGCGGCCTCGCGCACCGCTTCCGAAAGCGTCGGGTGGGCGTGGCTGGTGCGGGCGAGGTCTTCCGCCGAGCCGCCGAACTCGATCAGCACGCAGGCTTCCGCGATCATCTCGCCGGCGCCGGCGCCGATGATATGGACTCCGAGCACCCGGTCCGTCGTCGCGTCGGCGAGGATTTTTACAAATCCGTCCATGTGGCGCATGGCTCTCGCCCGCCCGTTCGCGGTGAACGGGAACTTGCCAACCTTGTAGGCGATCCCCTTGGCTTTCAGCTCTTCCTCGGTGGCGCCGACGGTGGCGATCTCCGGCATGGTGTAGACGACGCCGGGAATCGCCTCGTAATTGACGTAGCCGTGCTGGCCGCCGAGGAGTTCGGCGACGGCGATGCCTTCGTCCTCGGCCTTGTGGGCGAGCATCGGGCCGCGCACCACGTCGCCGATCGCGTAGAGTCCGGGAACATTGGTGGCGAATTTCTCGTCGATGACGACGCGCCCGCGCTCCATCGCGACGCCCAGAGCCTCAAGCCCGAGCCCGTCGGTGTAGGGCCGCCGCCCGATGGCGACGAGAGCGACGTCGGCCTGAAGGGTCAGAGCCTCGCCGCCCGCCACCGGCGCAATGCGCGCGCGAAGGCCCTCGGGGGTCTTGTCGATTTTTTCGACCTTATGGCCGAGCAGGAATTTGAACCCCTGCTTTTCGAGGATGCGCTGGAATTGCCGGGCGACTTCCGCGTCCATGCCGGGCAGGATGCGGTCGAGAAATTCGACGACGACGACCTTGCTGCCGAGCCTCGACCAGACCGAGCCGAGTTCAAGGCCGATGACGCCCGCGCCGACGACGAGGAGATTTTCCGGAGGTTCATCGAGGCTGAGAGCGCCCGTTGACGAAACGATGGATTTCTCATCGATTTCGACGCCGGGCAGCGGCGCGACGTCGGATCCCGTGGCGATGACGATATTTGTGGCGGTGAGGGTCTGCGTGGAGCCGTCGGCGGCCTTCACCTCGACCTCGCCGGGCGCCTTGATGGTCCCGAGGCCGAAGAACGCGTCGACCTTGTGCTTCTTGAGCAAAAAGCCGACGCCGTTGACGTTGGCGGCGACCGTATCGTCCTTGTGCTTCATCATGATCTGGAGGTCGAGCTGCGGCTTGTCGACGATCACGCCAAGGGCGGCGAGGTCGTGCTCCGCCTCCTCGAATTTTTCCGACGCGTAGAGCAGCGCCTTGGAGGGAATGCAGCCGATGTTGAGGCAGGTCCCGCCGTGGGTCTTGCGCTTTTCGACGACAGCGGTCTTGAGGCCGAGCTGCGCCGCGCGGATCGCGCAGACATAGCCGCCGGGGCCGGTTCCGATAACGATGAGATCGTAGGTTGGCATGAGACCTCTTGGGGCGAAGCGCATCCTGCGAGACGGACTTTTGCCTCCTCAGGACGAGCGTCTGGCGAGTGTCTAGAGCATATTCTGATCGATCGCATGATCACATTCGGCCGGAAAGCGCTCTAGATGGCGGGAGCGTCAAACATCGAGCAGGAACCGCGCGGGATCCTCTAGCGCTTCCTTGACCCTGACAAGGAACGTCACCGCCTCCTTGCCGTCGACGATGCGGTGGTCGTAGCTGAGCGCGAGATACATCATCGGGCGGATCTCGATCTTGCCGGCGACGGCGATGGGCCGCTCCTGAATCTTGTGCATGCCAAGGATGCCCGATTGCGGCGCGTTGAGGATCGGCGTCGACATCAGCGAGCCGTAGATTCCGCCGTTGGTGATGGTGAAGGTGCCGCCCTGCAACTCGTCGATCTTGAGTTGGCCGTCGCGGGCGCGCTTGCCCAGATCCGCGATGGTTTTTTCGACGCCGGCGAGGCTGAGGCGGTCGCAATCGCGCACGACAGGCACGACAAGCCCCTTTTCGGTGCCGACCGCGATGCCGAGGTGATAATAATTCTTGTAGACGAGATCATTGCCGTCGATCTCGGCGTTCACGGTCGGGATGTCCTTCAGCGCGCCGACGCAGGCTTTGACGAAAAAGCCCATGAAGCCGAGCTTGGAGCCGTGCTTTTTCTCGAACACGTCCTTGTATCTGGCGCGCAGGGCCATGACCTCGGTCATATCGACCTCGTTGAAGGTCGTCAGCATCGCGGCGGTGTTTTGCGCGTCCTTGAGGCGGCGGGCGATGGTCTGCCGCAGCCGCGTCATCGGAATGCGTTCCTCGCGCTCCGGCTCCGCCACGGCGCGGGCCGCGACAGGGGCTGGCGCAGGCGGGGGAGCGGCGGCAGGAGCATCCGCCGGCTTCGCCTCGGTGGCGGGGACAGCCGCGGGTTCAGGAATTGCCGCGGGCTTGGAAGGCGCCGTGACTGCCGTAGAGTTTGAAGACGGCGAGTTTGAAGACGCACGGGCTCCGAATTCGAGAACGTCGCCCTTCAGCACCTGGCCGCGCTTGCCGGACCCGTCGATCTCGGCCGGGTCCAGGCCGCGATCGGCGGCGATCTTGGCCGCCGCGGGCGAGGGGGAAGGCGAGCCCGCTGCAGGCGAGGAGGAGGGCGCCTCCGCCGCGATTTTCGGGGGCGGCGGCTGAATCGCCGGAGTCGGCGCGGGCGTGGGCGCAGGCGCGGCGGCGGGTTTTGGCGCAGACGTCCCGACGCCTTCGCCGATCTGCCCGAGAAGCGCGCCGACGCCGACCGTCTCGCCGCTTTTCGTGGTGATTTCCGCAAGGACTCCCGCGGCGGGAGCATTGACTTCGAGAGTCACCTTGTCGGTTTCGAGTTCGACGATGGGTTCGTCCGCCTTGACGGCGTCGCCGGTTTTTTTGAACCAGCGGCCGATCGTCGCCTCGGTCACGGATTCGCCTAGGGTCGGCACTCGGATTTCAGTCGTCATGTCATCATGCCTGCCGCCGAGCGGCTGTAGGAAGGAAAGTCGGCGCCGACAGGGCGGCCGGCTCTTGGAGAGACCGTTTTCAGGCCGCGAACACCTCGTCCAGAAAGGTCTTGAGCTGCGCGAGATGTTTCGACATCAGTCCGGTCGCGGGCGAGGCCGAGGCGGGCCGTCCGGCGTATCTTGGCCGTTTCGACTTGCCGCCGGCCTGGCCGAGCGCCCATTCGAGATAGGGCTCGACGAACGTCCAGGCGCCCATGTTCTTGGATTCTTCCTGACACCAGACGACGTTGGCGTTCTTGAATCGCGACAGGAGGACGACGAGATTCTTGAGCGGCATCGGATAGAGCTGCTCGACGCGAAGAATATACACGTCATCGGCGCCGCGCTTCTCGCGCTCTTCGAAAATGTCGTAATAGACCTTGCCCGAGCAAAGGACGACCACGCGCATCCTTGAATCCTCGACAAGTTTGATCTCCGTCCCGAGTCCGCGCTCCGCGTCATCGCGAAGAAGGCGGTGAAACGAAGAGCCGATCACGAAATCGTCGAGTTTCGAGACCGCCCGCTTGTGGCGAAGCAGCGATTTCGGCGTCATCAGGATCAGCGGCTTGCGGATGTCGCGCTTCAACTGACGTCGCAGGACATGGAAATAATTCGCCGGGGTCGTGCAATTGGCGACCTGCATGTTGTCCTCGGCGCAGAGCTGCAGATAGCGCTCGAGGCGGGCCGAAGAATGTTCCGGTCCTTGTCCCTCGTAGCCGTGCGGCAGCAGGCAGACGAGGCCCGACATGCGCAGCCATTTGCGCTCGCCGGATGAGATGAACTGATCGAACAGGACCTGGGCGCCATTGGCGAAATCGCCGAACTGCGCCTCCCAGACGGTTAGGGCGTTGGGCTCCGAGAGGGAATAGCCGTATTCGAAGCCAAGCACCGCCTCCTCGGACAGCATCGAATTGATGACTTCGTAATGCGCCTGTTCGTCCCGGATATTGTTCAACGGAATGTAGCGCGCCTCGGTCTCCTGATCGGTCAGGACCGAATGGCGCTGGCTGAACGTGCCGCGCTCGCTGTCTTGGCCCGAAAGGCGCACCGGGTGTCCTTCGTCGACCAGCGAGGCGAAGGCGAGCGTCTCCGCCATCGACCAGTCGATCCCTTCTCCGGTCTCGATCATCTTGCGCCGGTTGTCGATCAGGCGGGCGATGGTGCGATGAAGATTGAACCCTTCCGGCACCGTGGTGAGGCGGAGGCCGATTTCGGTCAGGCGGGAGCGTTCGACGCCGGTCCGCCCGCGGCGGTCGTCCTCGCCGCTGGCGAGCGCCGGTTTGAGACCGGCCCAGCGGCCATCGAGCCAGTCGGCCTTGTTTGGATGGTAGGCCTGCCCGGCCTCGAATGCGTTTTCGAGATGGTGGTGCCAGTTCGCCCGCAGCTTGTCGACTTCCCCGGCGGTCAGGATGCCCTGCGCGATCAGCTTTTCCGCGTAGATTTCGAGCGTCGTCTTGTGCGAACGGATCTTCTTATACATCAGCGGCTGGGTGAACGACGGCTCGTCGCCCTCGTTGTGCCCGAACCGGCGATAGCAGAACATGTCGATCACGACAGGCTTGTGGAATTTCTGCCGGAATTCGATCGCGATCTTGGCGGCGTAGACGACCGCTTCAGGGTCGTCCCCGTTGACGTGGATGATCGGCGCCTCGATCATTTTGGCCGTATCGGACGGATAGGGCGAGGATCGCGAAAAGCGCGGCGAGGTGGTGAAGCCGATCTGGTTGTTGATGATGAAATGGATCGAGCCGCCGGTCCGGTATCCCTTGAGGCCCGAGAGGCCGAAACATTCCGCGATGACCCCTTGACCCGCAAAAGCCGCGTCGCCGTGAATCAGCAGCGGCAGGACTCTGGTGCGTTCGACGACGTCTCCGAGCTGATCCTGCTTCGCGCGCACCTTGCCGAGAACGACCGGATCGACGATCTCGAGATGCGAGGGATTGGCGGTCAGCGACAGGTGAACCTTGTTGTTGTCGAAGTCGCGGTCGGAGGACGCGCCGAGATGATATTTGACGTCGCCTGACCCCTCGACTTCGTCGGGAGTGTAGGAGCCGCCCTTGAATTCGTGGAAGATAGCGCGATGGGGCTTGCCCATGACCTGGGAAAGCACGTTGAGACGGCCGCGATGGGCCATGCCGAGCACGATGTCGCAGACCCCGAGCGCGCCGCCGCGTTTGATGATCTGCTCGAGCGCCGGGACGATCGCCTCGCCGCCGTCGAGGCCGAACCGTTTGGTGCCGGTGTATTTGATATCCAGAAACTTCTCGAACCCCTCGGCCTCGATCAGCTTGTAGAGGATCGCGCGCTTGCCTTCGCGGGTGAACGAGATCTCCTTGCCGGGGCCCTCGATGCGCGCCTGCATCCAGCCTTTTTCGGCCGGATCGGACATATGCATGAATTCGAAGCCGATCGTGTCGCAATAGGTGCGGCGCAGGATCGGCAGCATCTCGCGGACGCTGGCGGATTCGAGCCCGAGCACGTTGTCGATGAAAATCTTGCGGTCGTAATCGGCCTCGGTGAAGCCGTAGGTCGCCGGATGCAGCTCCTCATGGTCCCGCGGAGGCTCGAGTTCGAGCGGGTCGAGACGGGCGTGCAGATGGCCGCGCATGCGATAGGCCCGGATCATCATCAGGGCGCGCACGGAATCGCGCGTCGCGCGCCGCAGATCGGCGGACGACGCCGGCGCTGAGGCCTCGGCCTTGGCCGCCCGGCTTTTGATCTTCTCGCCGATTTCCTTTGCGTCCGGCGGCCAATGCCCGTCGAGAGCGGAAACCAGTTCGCCATTGGCCGGGACCGGCCAGTTCTGCGCTTTCCAGGCCGGTCCGCGGGCGCTGCGTTCGATCGCGCCCCGATCGTCGTTCAGCGTGGCGAAGTAATCGCGCCATTCGGGGTCGACCGAGGCCGGGTCGCGCTCATAATCGGCGTAAAGTTGCTCTACATAGGCGGCGTTGCCGCCGTATAGAAACGACAGTTTCGCGAAGGCCGCATTCGGCGGAGAGCGTCCGGCGCTTGCGCCCCCCGATCCGTTCGCGTTTCCACTGCCATCCTGGCGCGCCATCGTCGTCTCCATCGGACCAAGCTCGATCCCTGATTTCCAAGCTTGGGCGTTCGGCCCTCTGGAGCGCTTTCCAATCGCATGCAATCATGCGATCGAGCATAAATCGCTCCAGAATCAAAGGCTTGAGCATAGTCTTGTCGATTGGATTGATTCAATCCGATCGGAATATGCTCCAGATCCGCGTCCGGACCGGCCATGTCTATCGGGCAAACCTCAAGGGAGGGAAGCGTTTAATCTCCCTCGCGCATCACCCTAAAATATTATCCTGTAACCTAACAGCAATACCGGGCCCCCGAATTCAAGCCTGCGTTATCAGACTGATCTCATATTTGACGCGCCCTCGCCCAACAAGAGACGGGCGTCTTTCACCCTTTGAGGATTTCAGCGAGGGTCTTGGCGAGCCGGGCGGGCGACGGGGAGACCTTAATGCCCGCGGCCTGCATCGCGGCGATCTTGCCGTCCGCGCCGCCCTTGCCTCCCGCGATGATGGCGCCGGCGTGGCCCATCCGGCGTCCGGGCGGCGCGGTGCTGCCGGCGATAAAGCCCGCGATCGGCTTCTTGCGCCCGCGCCTGGCTTCGTCGGCGATGAACTGGGCGGCGTCTTCCTCGGCCGATCCGCCGATTTCGCCGATCATGATAATGGATTTCGTCTCGGGGTCGGCGAGAAACAATTCGAGGATCTCGATGAATTCGGCGCCTTTGACGGGATCGCCGCCGATGCCGACAGCGGTCGTCTGCCCAAGACCCTCGCAGGTCGTCTGGAAGACGGCCTCATAGGTGAGGGTTCCGGATCGCGACACGACCCCGACCGAACCCTTTTTGAAGATATTGCCGGGCATGATGCCGATCTTGCATTCGCCGGCTGTCATCACGCCGGGGCAGTTCGGGCCGATCAGCCGCGATTTCGAGCCCGAGAGCGCGCGCTTGACCTTGACCATGTCCAGGACGGGGATGCCCTCGGTGATGCAGACGATCAGCGGAATTTCGGCGTCGATCGCTTCGCAGATGGCGTCCGCCGCCCCCGGCGGAGGGACATAGATCACGGAAGCCTCGGCGCCGGTCGCCTCGCGCGCCTCGGCGACCGTGTCGAACACCGGAAGCCCGAGATGGGTCGCGCCGCCCTTGCCGGGCGAGACTCCGCCGACCATCCTGGTGCCGTAGGCGATCGCCTGTTCAGTGTGGAACGTGCCGTTTTTCCCGGTGAAGCCCTGGCAAATGACCTTGGTGTCGCGGCTGACGAGAATGGACATCGGTTCAGGCTTTCTTGACCGCGGCGACGATCTTCTGGGCGGCGTCGTCGAGATCGTCGGCGGAAATGACGTCGAGACCCGAGTCGGCGATGATCTTCTTGCCAAGCTCGACATTGGTGCCTTCGAGCCGCACCACAAGAGGCACTTCGAGCCCGACGCCCTTGACCGCGGCGATGACGCCTTCGGCGATCACGTCGCATTTCATGATCCCGCCGAAGATGTTGACCAGGATGCCTTTGACCTGCGGGTCGGCGGTGATGATCTTGAACGCGGCGGTGACCTTGTCCTTGGTCGCGCCGCCGCCGACGTCGAGGAAGTTCGCCGGCTCCGCGCCGTAATATTTGATGATGTCCATGGTGGCCATGGCGAGTCCCGCGCCGTTCACCATGCAGCCGATCGCGCCGTCGAGCGCGACATAGCTCAGATCATGTTTGGAGGCCTCGATCTCCTTTGGGTCCTCCTCGGTCTCGTCGCGCAGCGCGACGATGTCGGGATGGCGGTAGAGCGCGTTCGAGTCGAAGGAGATCTTGGCGTCGAGGCACATGATCTGCCCCTCGCCGGAAACGATCAGCGGATTGATCTCAAGCATCGCCATGTCCTTGGCGATGAACGCGGCGTACAGCTGGGCGGTCAGGGTTTCGGCCTGCTGGGCGAGGCCGCCGCTGAGGCCGAGGGCCTTGGCGATCGCCCGGCCGTGATGAGGCATGACCCCCGTCGCCGGATCGACCGAGAAGGTGACGATCTTATCCGGGGTATGGCGCGCGACCTCCTCGATGTCCATGCCGCCCTCGGTCGACACGACGAAAGCCACCCGGCTCGTCGCCCGGTCGACGAGGAGCGAAAGATAGAATTCCTTCGCGATATTCGCGCCTTGTTCGAGATAAAGCCGATTGACCTGCTTCCCGGCCGGGCCGGTCTGCGCGGTCACGAGAGTCTTGCCGAGCATCTGGGCGGCGTAGGCTTCGACCTGCGCCACCGATTTCGCCAGCCGGACGCCGCCTTCGTCGCCGGCTTCCTTCTCGGTGAATTTGCCCTTGCCGCGCCCTCCGGCATGAATTTGCGACTTCACCACCCAGAGCGGACCGCCGAGCTCCCGCGCGGCGGCGCCTGCGTCGCTCGCCTTGAGAATCGCGACGCCGCGGGAGACGGGAACGCCGAATTCCTTCAGAACGCCCTTGGCCTGGTATTCGTGAACATTCATGCCGATGTCCCGTACTGACCAAGCTCCGCCGCCGGCCCCATGCCGCTGCTGAACCGGTTGCGATACAAGGCGAACCGGACGATAGCGCCGTCGGCCGGTCGAGGGAGGCACCGTCGCCTTTCTGGCGGAACGCGATCGCCACGCAATCGGCGGCTCTGCGCCCCGCGGCAAAAGTGCGGCGCCGCGCTCATACCCTTTACTAGATCAACCTTGGAGCCCGCGCCATAGGTCATTCGGTCGGACGGCGGGTTTTCTCCCATTCCGCCCTAGCTTCAGCCGGCGAAGGCCGGATTGATGACTTTGCACGCGTCGACAAGCGAGCGGACGGAGGCCACCGACTTGTCGAACATCTGCTGCTCGGCAAGGTCGAGCTTGACCTCGACGATTTTTTCGACGCCGCCCGCGCCGATCACGACGGGCACGCCGACATAGAGATTGTCGACGCCGTACTCGCCCTCGAGCTTGGCCGCGCAGGGCAACACCCGGCGCTTGTCCTTGAGGTAGGATTCAGCCATCGCGATCGCCGCCGCCGCCGGCGCATAAAAGGCCGATCCGGTCTTGAGCAGGTTGACGATCTCGCCGCCGCCTTTGCGGGTGCGGTCAATGATCGAGTCAAGACGTTCCTGCGTCGTCCAGCCCATCTTGACGAGATCGGGCAGGGGAATCCCCGCCACCGTGGAATAGCGGACCGACGGAACCATGTCGTCGCCATGGCCGCCGAGAACGAAGGCCGTCACGTCTTCGACCGAAACCTTGAATTCCTCCGACAGGAAATAGCGGAACCGGGCCGAATCAAGGACGCCCGCCATGCCCACGATCTTTTTCGCGGGAAGCCCGGACGACTTCTGAAGCGCCCAGACCATCGCGTCGAGCGGGTTGGTGATGCAGATCACGAAAGCGGCGGGCGCATATTTTTTGATGCCGTCGCCGACCGCCTCCATCACCTTGAGATTGATCCCTAGCAGGTCGTCGCGGCTCATTCCCGGCTTCCGGGGAACGCCGGCGGTGACGACGATGACGTCGGCGCCCTCGATATCGGCATAGGAATTCGCGCCCTTCAGCGCCGCGTTGAAGCCGTTGACCGGCCCCGATTCGGCGAGGTCGAGCGCCTTGCCCTGGGGCGTACCCTCCGCAATATCGAAAAGAACAATGTCGCCGAGTTCCTTCAAAGCAGCGAGATGGGCCAGTGTTCCGCCGATCTGACCGGCCCCGATCAATGCGATCTTGCTACGCGCCATTTTTTATCCGTCCTTGTCAGTCGCCGGTCCCGGCAGGGGGTCGGCTCTATCTCTGAGGGTGAGAAATGTTTACCGGCTTGAGAGGGCCGCCCAAGGAGGGCGCTCGGGCGTCAGGCGTTCTGAAGTCTTCCCTGATCCTTTATTTTCGTTACGTTTTGATGAGATCCGCTTTCACTTTGGCCCCTTACGGGCAATTTGGGGGCCAGTCGCAAACCTTGACGTTAGCCGAGTTCCAGGTGGATCGCTAGAGTGCTTTCCGATCGCATGAAGGCATGCGATCGACAAGAAATCGCTTCAGAGTCAAAGACTTGAGCGGAATCTTGTCGATTGGATTGATTCAATCCGATCGGAATATGCTCTAGGCGGCGAACCGGCGGGGGTGACGCAATATCGGTCGAATTGGCCGAAAAAAGGTCATTTGCCGGACCAGATCTTATCTCCCCGCTCTTCCCTGCGCGAAAGCGGCGGTCAGGTCTCGACCAGTCCGCTCGCGTCGCCGGACCCGGCTGAATCGATCGAGCCATGCGGCAGCCCAAGATAGGCGGTGGAGCGCATTTCGATAAGCCGCGAGGCGGTGCGTTTGAATTCGAAGGCTTCCCGTCCCTCGGCGCTGGGATAGAGCCCCGCGGGTTCGGCTTCTGCGGACGCGACAAGCTTGACGTGGCGGTCGTAGAGCGTGTCGATCAACGTGATGAAGCGGCGCGCTTCGTCGCGGCGCGACGCATCGAGAACCGGGATGGCGTCGAGGATCAGCGTGTGAAACTGCCGCGCGATGGCGAGAAAATCCGCCGGGCCGAGGGAAGCGCCGCAGAGGTCCGCGAACGAGCAGCGGGCGACATGGCCATGCGCCTCCGGCAGGCGCAATTCGCGGCCGAGGATGTCCAGCGTCATGGGAGCGCCGCGATCGACGCCGGTCAGCGCCTTGAAGGCCTCCGTCAGGGCCGCGGCCGACTTCGCGTCGGGCGGCACGTAATAGACGATCCGATCCGCAAGCTTTTCAAGCCGGAAGTCGGCGCGGGCGGAAAGATGCACGACCTCCATCCGGGATTCGATCAGATCGATGAACGGCAGGAACAGCGCGCGATTGAGGCCGTCCTTATAGAGTTTGGAGGGCTCGACGTTGGACGTCGCGACAATGACGGCGCCACGGGCGAACAGCGCGGCGAAAAGCCGCCCGAGGATCATCGCGTCCGTGATGTCCGTGACGCTGAACTCGTCGAAACAGAGCAGGCGGGCCTCGCCGGCGATCACATCCGCGACAAAGGCGATCGGATCGTCGCCTTTTGCGCCGGTCCGCTTCAGCTCCTGACGGCGGGCGTGAATCCTCGCGTGAACCTCCGCCATGAAGGCGTGAAAATGCACGCGGCGCTTTGGCATGGCCGGCGCCTTCTCGAAAAACAGATCCATCAGCATCGTCTTGCCGCGCCCGACAGAGCCCCAGATATAGAGGCCCCGCAGGGGAGCGGCGGGTTTGCCTTTGCCGAGGAATGCGTCAAGCAACCTGAGGCGCGGTCTGGCGCCGCGCCCGGTTGCGGCGTCGCGCAGCTCGACCCTCAGATGGTCAAGCTTGCGAAGCACGCTGTGCTGGCCGCCATCGAGTTCGATGAGGCCGCCGCGGACTTTTTCAGCATATAGCTCGATGAGCGAACCTGGCACCGCACCCCCAAAACTGTCTTTGGCGCGGATTTTCCTCGAGGTCCGCATAAGGCGAAGCTTCGCCTTTTTTTCTTCTCCGCTGCAATCGCTAAATTTAATTTTTGCGTCACCTTACAGATCGGCGAAGGGCAAACGCGGGCTCTGCGACGCAAGCCTCGCGCAACGATCTCGCCTTTTTCTGCTCGCATTCTAAAAATATATACGATTCGTAAGGTTGATTTTCGTAATGTCGTTAGTGAGTTGGCGACATTTGTCGCCGCTGCGTGAATGAAAGAGGGAGACCTGAGAGATGATCCATAAAGGTGGGATGCGAGCTATCGCTGTTTCCGTCGCCCTTTTTGGAGTCGCGTCTCAGGTTTCGGCGGCGCCGTTTTTCGAACACAAACCCACAAAAGGCGAACCTGCCTTCGTCGGCGCGGACGTCACACCCGTCGTTGTTTTCGGCAAGAACAGCCGGCGCGGCGTCGAGGAATTCGCCGCCGAAAATCACCTTGACGCGAGCGCGCTCCAGCGGAAATTCACCGCCTCGGGGCTTATCGAATGCGGGGCCGCGCATGGCGCGGGGCAGCTCACGCTGACCGATGATCTGGTGACGACCGCCGCGCATGTGTTCTTCGACGAAAAAGGCGCGCCCCGCGCAAAATCCTGCGTCTTCGTCATCGAATCCAACGGCGCGCAGATCCGCACGCCGATTGATCTCAATTCGATCGTCGCCGGCAGCACGGATCCTTACGCCATCGAGGCGGTCCACGATTGGGCGGTCGCCCGTTTGACGCGGCCGATCCATGGCGTGACGCCTTATGGCCTGGCCGACGCCGCGCGGCCGAACACGCCGGCGGAATTCGTCGCGCGCGGCCATATCGATTGGGGCGACGGCCGCAGGCTTTCGATGGAGAAATGCACGCTCCATGACCAGTTGGCGGCTGGCGAGGAAGGCACCCGTGAATTTTCGTTCGATTGCGAGACGGGCGACGGCGCTTCGGGCGGAGCGGTGCTCGCAGGCGCGGACGATCCGGTGATCGAGGCCGTTCTGGTTGGATGGCGCAGCAACAGACCTTTCCGTTCGGCGCCGTTCTCGCGCAGCCATTATAATTTCGCCGTCACGATCGAGGGGGATTTCAAGAAGGCGGTCGTTGACGCCTCAAAGAAAGTCATGGTTTCCAAATAGCCTTTTGGCCCGATCTCAAAGCCTTGTCTGGCCAAGACAGCTGCGCGGATGAGAGGTTGACCTCACGCGGCCGCCCATTCCCGGATCGAGTTTTTGTGACCTCCCCGGCCGCCGCGCGATAGAGCGCCTACCACCGCATCAAGGCGCTTCCCCAGGTCATGCCGGCGCCGATCGCCATCATCGCGATGAGGTCGCCTTCCTTGAGGCGCCCGGCCCGATTGGCCTCGTCGAGAGAGATCGGCAGCGATGCGCTCGACGTGTTGCCGTACCGCTCCAGATTCATCCAGCATTTCTCGAGAGGAACGCCGAGCCGCTCCAGCACGGATTCAACGATGCGGGCGTTGGCCTGATGCGAGACGATGTGGTCGATGTCGTCCACGCGAAAGCCGTTGGCGTCCAGGGCCTCGAGAATGGCGGGAGGCAGAACCCTGATCGCGAATTTATAGATCTCACGGCCGTTCATCGCGATCTTATGCATGTTCTTGGAAAGGACTTCCTCGGACTGAGGATATTGGCTGCCGCCTCCTGGGATGGTCAAAATGCCCGCAGCTGATCCATCCGAATGAAGATGGGTGGACATTAAGCCGCGTTTCGCGTCGGGCGTCGGTCCGACGACCATCGCTCCCGCCGCATCCCCGAAAAGGACGCAGGTGTTGCGGTCGGTCCAGTCGACGAGGCGGCTTAAAAGCTCGGCGCCAATGACAAGAACGCGTTTCGCCTGTCCGGCGCGGATGAACTGATCGGCGATGCTCAATCCGAATAGCGATCCCGCGCAGGCCGCCGAAACATCGAAGGCGAAAGCGCGAACAGCTCCAAGCTTGGCTTGAACGAGGACCGCGCACGACGGAAGCGGCATGTCGGCCGAAACGGTGGCCACGATGATCATGTCGAGATCTTCGGCCCGACATCCGGCCATGGCGAGCGCCTGCCGGGCGGCGACGACCGCCATGTCCGAGGTGACTTCCCCCTCAGCGGCGATGCGGCGTTGTTTGATGCCAGTACGGTCGCTGATCCACTGGTCCGTGGTGGCGACCATTTTTTCGAGGTCCTGGTTTGTCAAAATCCGCTTTGGAGCATAGGCGCCAGTCCCGAGAATATGGGAATGTATCAATCCCTTGGCCCCTTTTCACCACGGTGGGCGAGCAAAGCCGCGCCGGGCGGCTGGACCTACGGGATAAGCTGAATCGCCGTCCTCCGCCACCTGTTCCCTCCCGATCACGGGCGAGAAGCGGCTTAAAGGCTTCAATTGTCGTTAATATTTTGCAACATACGCCCGCCTGCGGATCGTCGGGCTTCAGGAAGAAAGGCGTGTGGCGTTTTTCCGAGCCTTGCGTGTTCCCCCAATTTTAACGCCGGCGCCGGGAACTGAGGAGCACGATATCGCTTGGGTTCAGCTCGTAATTTTGCTGTAGAAACTCGATGGTTCCCCGGGCGGCGCGCAACGCGTTATTATTCACCCGAGGTCTGACGGCCGCCAAAGTCCAGTTCGCGGAGCCGGCGGCGTTTTCGCGAGGCTGCACAATGACTTCGCTCACCTGCTCGAACCCAGCGCATTTCTTCAAGGTTTGCAAGCAAACCATCTGAAGCTCTGTGCAGGATCGAACTTCTCTTGTGCGCATGTTGGTAGCCAATACGTCACTCCATTTGTTATGCTGCAAGATAAAAAATATTCAAATATAGATGAAAACACATGACTTGTTTGAAGTCTTCTTATATCAAGATAAGAAGTATTATCGTCTATCGTAAATTACAAATTCCCTTGAGTATCAAGGGCGGGTGGGTACGAAGGGAGCGACGACAAGTGTTTAAGCTCGGCTTTTTCCCGACCTGATATTGCAATTAACGCAATATCAGCGCGTGAGTTCCGTTATTGATGCGCGGGTGAGGATGTTTCGCAGCTGGCGCTAGCGCCCCCTTCCGGGATTCATCATCGCGCCTTGTCGCTCTTTCCGATCGCATGAAATCATGCGATCGATCAGAAATCGCTCCAGAGTCAAAAGCTTGAGCACAATCTTCTCAATCGGATTGATTCCTTCCGATCAAGAAGACTATTCTCTAGTCGCGCTATCCCGGCGCATGTGCTTGACCAGATGGGTATGGATTGACTACCCTTGACGAATCGTCCGGGAATCCCTTCGGACGCGGAAGGGAATGAACGTCCATGATTTTTGGCGTTTTGGTTGGCATAGCGCTCACGGTAGGCGTGGCCTATGCGCTGGATTATACGCAGGGCCCCCTGGTGGGGCATCTGGTGAACTGGGATGTGGTGCAGCGCCGGTTGAAGGTTCTGTCTTCGAACATACAGGCCGGGTGGTCGAAGCTCACCAACCGCTAAGGGACAGAATCGTTCAGGGAACGCTCATTCGACGACCTCGTTGGGGTAGACGCCCCAGAGGTCGGATTGCTGGATGAAGCCGTTAAACCCTTCGCCGAAGACCTTGCACCATCCCCCGTCGCAGCTGCGCACATTGGCCAGAACATTGGGTTGAAGTTTCGCGACAGACGCTGATTGAGCGTCCGCTTTCGCATAAAGGATCGATTCGCCGCCCTTCTTCCAGGGCGTGACGAGCGCGGTGCGTCGGCCCGACAGAAGCGAATGAAGCACCCATCCTTCGGCGCCTTCCGAATCGCGGACTCTGCGCCAGATCTCGAATTCCGCGGTGATCTCGACGGGAAGGCCCGCGCGCTGGAAGACCCATGTCGTCCGATGATCCTTGGAGGGGCCTTCACGGAGATTCACGCGGTCCGATTTCAGGCTGACATAGCGCGGGACGGGAAGGCCGCTCGCTGATCCGTGCTGCTCGGCCTTGGCCGCATCAACGCAAACGAGAAGCGCCACGGCCGCGGCGACAGGAGCCGCCGCTCTTTTGAGCGCCCGCGTCCACAAACGAAATATCCTGCTAGCGCCCACCGCCCGTCCTCATTCAATTCCGCCTCGTCAGGCAATTTATCTTTTCGCTTCGTCAAGGGCCGCGACGCCGCCCGGTCGAGGGCTCGCCCTGCGCCGCCCCGATCAAATGTGAAGTTCCCAACTCGACGGATAAGCTCTAGCGGTCTGAAATTCCACGCTCGGTCGAAAGTCTATCCGGCGTTCTTGTCTTTGGGTCGCCATCTGCTACAGAGGCCCAAGCAAGCGCCTCGACTCTGACGTTTTATTCTTTTGCCCCGGGTTTCCTTAAGGCGGGGTGAAGAAGGGGCGCGTTGGCCGCGCAGCCTGGAAAGGTCGGCGCTGTCATGCGCGCGCCCAAACCTGCGCGCGGGCGATATTTTCCGGACGCAGGTCCGGACGGGCCGGGAGGGACAGGCAAGGGATGGGCCGCAAAAAACCGCTCGTCATCGTTACGCGCAAATTACCGGATGTCGTCGAAACGCGGATGTGCGAGCTGTTCGATGCGCGGCTCAATATCGAGGACAAGCCGATGTCGCGCTCGGAGCTGGCCGAGGCCTTCCGGACCGCCGACATCGTCGTCCCGACCGTCACCGACCGGATCGATTCGGAACTGATCGGGCAGGCGGGCGAGCAAATGAAGCTTATCGCCAATTTCGGCAATGGCGTTGACAATATCGACGTGACAGCGGCCATGAGCCGGGCGATCACCGTCACCAATACGCCCGGCGTCCTCACCGAGGACACGGCCGACATGACCATGGCGCTGATCCTTGCGGTCGCCCGCCGCATCGTTGAAGGCGCGAAAGTCATTCCGGCGGGCGAATGGAGCGGCTGGGCGCCGACCTGGATGCTCGGCAGCAAGATCACCGGAAAGCGGCTTGGAATTGTCGGCATGGGCAGGATCGGACAGGCGGTCGCGCTGCGGGCCCGGGCGTTCGGCCTGCAGATCCACTACCATAACCGGCGCCATGTCGCGTCGGCGATCGAAGAGGCGCTTGAGGCGACCTATTGGGAATCACTAGACCAGATGCTTGCCCGAATGGACATCGTTTCGGTCAATTGTCCGCACACGCCGGCGACCTATCATGTGCTCTCGGCGCGGCGGTTGAAAGTCCTTCGGCCGCACGCCATCGTCATCAACACGGCGCGCGGCGAATTGATCGACGAGGCGGCGCTGACCCGGATGCTGGAGCTTGGCGAACTTGCGGGAGCCGGCCTCGACGTGTTCGAGCATGAGCCGGCCGTGTCTCCCAAACTGATCCGGCTGGCGGCGGCGGGCAAGGTGACCCTTCTGCCGCACATGGGGTCGGCGACTCTCGAGGGCCGCATCGCGATGGGCGAAAAAGTGATCATCAACGTCAAGACGTTCATGGACGGCCACCGCCCGCCGGACCGGGTGCTTCCGTCCATGCTCTGAGTATTTGCGGAGCTTGGAGCATTTGCGGAGGGCGCCGCTCCTCTCGACGCGGCGCCTGGTTGGCCTCGCCACGGCCCATCGTCAATGCAGGGAATGGATATCAGGCGGCGGGGGTTTGGGCGGTTCGCGGGCGAGGATGGCGAGCTGCTTGTCAAGATTGGCGAGATCGCTCCAGCTGTCGGGATCGTCGCTCTGCTGGGACGGAATCCAGCGGGCGCGGATATATCCTGAAAAATCGATCAGGAATTCGGCGTGCTCGACCGGCACCCGGGCGCGGTCCACTTTCGCGTCGGCGAAGGTGCGGGTGAACATGCCGTAGGCGGCGAGGACGTCGTCGGGATCGTTCCTTGCGATCAGGATGCTGTTCGCGGCGAGAGCCCGCAAGGATCCGCCGGTCTTGTCCGGGGCGATCAGGACAATCTGGAGGCCGAGCTGATCGAAATGGCCGCGGGCCGCCAGCAGCTGCTCGATGCGCGGCGCGTCCTGCGGGCCGGCGCAAAAGACGAGGAGCAGGGCGGACTTTCTGCGGTAATCGCTCAAAAGGCTGACCTGGCCCTGCTGATCGGTCACCTGGAAATCGGGCGGCGCGAGCCAGGACTGGTTCGGCGCGACCGACGCCGAAATGACGCGCGCCTGGTAGCTCACCGAAAAGGCGCCCAGCCAGTTGATGATGTCCCAGCGCTGGTCGTTCGTCAGAATATCCTTGAACGCGGGCATGCCTGAGGGCGTGATCCCGTGCGTCACCCACCAGTAGAGATCGCCGGCGGTGTGCAGCGAGGTGTGCGGCGCCGAAAAATCTGCGGGCGGGCGCGGCAGACTCTTCGCCATCGGCCCGTTGCCGAGCCCGCTGTCGCCGTGGCAGGGCGTGCAATTGTCCTCGATGTGGCGAAGGCCGGCCGCGATCGATTGCGTCGCATAGGGAATTTCGGTCGTGAGGAAGGTGTCCGGATAGGCCTGGACGGAAATCGCGGGCAGGGCGAGGGCGCAGCCCGCGATCACTGCGGCGGCGCCGCCGCCGAGCGTCGCCCGGGGCCCAAGTCCCGAGAGCCTTGAGGGCCGCAGCGTCGGCCGCCACCAGAGCGCGATGAGGCCCGCGCCGAGCGCCGTGAGGAGGACGCCGGAGACGACCATGGTCGGAACCCAGGGATTGGCCCAGGTCGACCAGATCGAAAAGCGGAACGGGAACGGCCAAACGATGTCTTCGTGCTCAGGCGGATTGCGTTGCGCCATTTCGGACGCGACGACGACAATCAGAAACGCCATCGCGGTTTCGATCCTCACCCGCCGCGCATAGCTCATAATGGTCGCGTCGCTGGGCTTCATCTCCAGCAGCGGCAGAAGCGTGCGCTGCAGGCCGTTGGCGATGAGCAGGACGCCGCTGAGCAGCAGCAGCTTAATGATCAGCAATTGGCCGTAGGTCGTTCCGATCGCGCTGGAAAAATTGCGCACCAGGAACCAGGTCAGCACGGCTCCGCTGGCGACGATCGCCAGCATCGCCGCCGTCGCCAGACGCGAGAACTGGCGCAAAATCGTCTGGGACAGGAAGCGGGAGTCCTCAGTGACAGGCCCAAGGCCGATCAGGAGCAGCAGCGCGGGAAGGCCGCCCAGCCACAGGCTGAACGCCGTCCGGTGGATGACGGCGCTGACGATCCCGGCGGCCGGGGGCTCGATCGAGGTCGGATGGCTGGCGAGGGCGACGATCGAGAGGCCGATCGCGGCCGCGGCGGACGCCAGGAAAAACAATCCGTCCGAGATTTCCTTTTGGTTCAGCGTGAAGAGGGCGGCCGCGGCGAGGATCACCGCGGCTGCGGCGAACCCGAGTTCGAAGAGCGACACCCCGCCCGCCCAGGTTTTCGTCAGGAACCGGTTCAAGATCTCGAGATCGAAGGTGAACGGCGCCGCCTGGGCGGCCGCGGCCGCCGTGCCCACGGTGAAAAGAAACGCCGCCGCCAGGGCGACCGTCGCGGACGAGACGAGCAAAATCGCGACGCGGCGGCGCCAGCGGGCCCCGCCCGGATTCGCCAGAGAGCCTCGGGCGAACCACAGCAAAAACCCGGCGCCGATCACGATTGCGCCCCCCAGATTCGCGATGGCGCGGGCGAGGGAAAGCGGATCGAACATCTGACTGGCCTAGGCTGGTTTTTGGATCGTGAAGGTAAGCTGCGACTCGACCACATGTCCGTCGACGGACAGAACATGATAGCCGATGTTCACCGCTCCGTCCGGCAGGCCGGCCGGAAGCGCGACGACGACAAGCCGCGGATCCGAGGCCTCGCCGTGAGTCTGGAGCGGCGTCTGGGTTCCGTCAGCGCCAATGAGCCAGACCTTGGCGAAGGCCGGCTCGATCGACTCGTTGAACCATAGCTTCACCTCCGCCGGAGCCGTGGCGAGGACGGCGCGCGCCGCAGGCTCCGACTTGACCATCCTCGAATGCGCGAGCGCCCCGGTCAGCCCGATCGAAAGGCCGGCAAGCGCCGCAAACAAAAGGATAATTCCACGGCGAAAACCGTCGCGAGAGAAGGCGAAACCGCTCCGTGAAGCGGAGTCCGCAGGAAGCCGGAGACTCCGGAACCCGAAGAATTCGAAGCCATGAAAATACTTAACAGCCACGTCGGTTTTCCTCCCAGCAGTAGCGCTCAAGGCTGATCGCCTTCAACGGTTCGTTTGCACGTTCTCTAGCATCTTTCGGCACGTTCCCTAGCATCTTCCGGAAGGACTGTCATCGCCCTGCCCCGCGGCGAATTCGTCGCGGATCGGCGTCAATTTCAAGCCGCGCCGCGCATCGGAAAAGCGGCGTGTTCAAGGCAAGGGATGGGCCCCGTAACATGTTGCAAATAAGTCATAGCGCCACGCTGATCGCACCGAACGCCCTTGTAGTCGATTGACAAAAAACCGTGAAAGCGGGAACCCTAGGCCAACGAAGAAAGAGGGGAGTGTCATGACGCCTGCCATACGATATGTTGCCGCGGCGCTGTTAACCGCGTTTTCGATAGGGAAGGTCGCCGCCGCTGATCTTACCCCCATTGAGCCGCCGCCGCCGCCGCCGCCGGCATTTTTCCTACATGTTGGCGCGATGGGCGCCTTCTTCAACCCCAACGCCCAATCTACAGGCGGCGGTTACTTCAACAACATCACTCCCGCGGGGCCTGACGCGCATATCTCTAACGCCGCGATCCGACCCAACTATACGCTCGGCCTTGAAGCCGGCTACATGGTGACCCCGAACTGGGCGCTTGCGATCAGCGCTGGCGTTCCGCCGCTTCTTCACGCCAAGGCGACGGGCTTCACCCTTGACAGCACCTTCGGGACCAATCTTCTCGGAAGCACGCGCTGGGGCCCCGCCATGGCGCTCCTCCAGTACCATGCGACGCAGTTCGGGGCCTTCCAGCCCTACGCCGGCATCGGCGCTGTCTACCTGCTGAATTTCGGCAATATCTCCGACGGCATCCTGGTGAGGAACTTCGGCATCGACCAAACCTGGGGCTTCGCTCTTCAGGCGGGCGCCGACTACATGCTCACACAAAATCTCGGCGTGTATGTCGACGTGAAAAAACTGTGGCTGCAGACAACCGGCACGGGAACCGTGATCACGACCAACATCCCGATCCGGGTCCGTGTTGACCTCAATCCGTGGGTGGTCGGCACCGGCGTGACCGTCAAGTTCTGAGCCGCGCCTGATTTTCGGAAAACTCGTCCCGCCGGACACGTCCGGCGGGACGCCTTGCTCAGAATGCGCCGGCCCCATGAATGGGTTTACGCAGCGGGAGATGGGCCTCCCGCCTTGAGAAAGACCTCTGAGAAAGACTTGAGATAAGACCTCGGCGGCGCCCGCCGCTCCGCGATCAAGAAGCCCAGAGACAAGAAATCCAAGAAAAGACAAGAGACCCAGAGACAGGATATGTGAAGCGCCCGCCAAAGGAGTGCGTGATGACCCCGGCCATTCGGTTTTTCGCCCTGGTTCTCATCGCCGCATTTTCGATAGCGCCGCTCACCGCCGCCGATGTCGCGGCCCCCGTGGACCCGCCGCCGAGCTTCTTCATCCACGCCGGAGCCCTCGGCGTCTTTCCAGGTCCTAACGCGCAGGCGACTGGAGGCGGGATTTTCCCGATCTCGAACATCGCCATCCGGCCGAATTACACCGTTGGATTGGATGCGGGTTATTTCATCACGCCGAATTTCGCGTTGGCTCTCTCCGTTGGCGTGCCCCCCCTCGCGCACCTTAAAGCGACGGGTTTGCAAGGGGCTCTCCCCGGTTACTATCCAGGCAGCAATCTTCTGGGCAGCGTGCGCTACGGGCCCGCGATCGCGCTGATTCAGTACCACCTCACGCAATTTGGCAATATCCAGCCCTATGCGGGTGTCGGCGTCGGCTATCTCTTGAACTTCGGCAATATCAGCGACGGCATCCTCACGAATTTCAGCGAGGATCAAAATTTCGCTTTTGTGCTGCAGGGCGGGATCGATGTGATGCTGTCGCCGAACTGGGGCGTCTATGTCGATGCGAAAAGAGTGTTCCTCAACACCAACGCGCAAGGCTTCGCCTCCGCGCCGGGACTCCCGGGGCGCATACCGGTGCGCTCTCAGATCTCCCTCGACGCCTGGCTCGCCTCGACAGGCGTCACATTCAAGTTCTAGCTAACGCCCAAGCTCTACTTTCGCCCAAGCTCTAGCTTTCGGCGGATGCGCTTTTCAGGCGCCCTTGGGACCGCCGCGGGAGACGCCGACCTTCGCCGGGCGCAAAACGCGCTCCCCGATCATGTAGCCGGGCTCGACGACCTGCACCACCGTGCCGCTGGGCTTTGACTCGTCAGGCACTTCGAAAAGCGCCTCCTGAGTATTCGGATCGAATTTCTGGCCTTCGGGGTCGAGCTTCTTGACTCCGAACCGCTCCAGCCGGGAGGCGAAGTCCCGCTCGGTCAGTTCCAGCCCGTCGATCAGCTTTTTCAAGGTCGGCTCGGCGCGGGCGCGGGCGTCAGTCGGAACGTTCTCGATGGCGCGGCGGAGATTGTCGGCGAAGTTCAGCATTTCGCGCGCGAACGACGACACGCCGTAGACTTTGGCGTCGGCGACCTCCCTCTCGGTCCGCCGCCGCAAGTTCTCCATGTCGGCAAGCGTGCGCAACAGCTTGTCCTTGAGGCCGGTATTTTCAAGCTGAAGGTTTTCGAGCACCACAAAGGGATCGGCTCCGCCGGTCGGCGATTGCGCCGCGGGATCCGTGAAGGCCGCCGCAACGTCCTCCGTGGTCGATTGAACCGGCTCATTAGCATTTTTTGAATCGTTCATGGTCGATCCGTTCAATAGCGACAAATCCGGGATATCGGCCGCGCCGCCGGAGAATGCAAGTTCGCCGGCTGATTCTGCGCCGCACCGCGCGCAGTCTTATGGCCTTGGCTCCAGTTTTTCAACTTTGTCGGAACTCATTTGCTCGTTTGCGGTCGAACCCGACCCTGAAAAGGGGCGGGCCTCACGCTCCGGCGGCGCCGATCGGATTGGCGAATGTCTCCAGCAGACGGGAGCGGATGAATTCATGTTCGATCGGCGATGTGATCTTTGCGCCGGCAAAATCAGTCACATAGAACACGTCGGCGGCTTTTTCGCCGAACGTTGCGATATGCGCCGAGCCGATGTTGAGGCCAAGCCGGGAGATCGCCGACGTCAGTTCGTAAAGCAGGCCGGGGCGGTCGAGACCGGACACTTCGACAACTGTGAAGCGACCGGACAGCGAGTTGTTGATCGAAACTTCCGGATGGACGCGGAATGATTTTGGGATCGAGCTTGCGTAGGACGACTTCGCCGCGGCGACGATCGCGTCCATGTCGACGCCTCCCTTGAGCGCGCGCTCGATCGAATAGGCGATTCTGTCCGCTCTGCGGATTTCGTCGTCGTCATAGTCGAACGCGCGGGTTATGAAGATCGTGTTGAGCGCGACGCCGTCCGTGGTGGTGAACACCTGCGCATCGACGATATTGGCGGACGCCGCCGCGCACGCACCCGCGATCAGCGACAACAGATGCGGATGGTCCGGCGCGATGACGGTCATCTCGGTGACGCCCCAGGACCGGTTGACCGAGACGTCGGTGACCGGGGCCGGCATCTCGACTTCGGTCATGTTGAGCAGTTTCGCGTGGAGAATTTTCTGCGGCAGATCCGCCTTGAGCCAGTAGGCTTGCGGATGGCGCGCGGCGTAGGCTTCGAAATCGAGGTCGGACCAGTTGGGCAGAGCGGAACGCAGTTCCGCGCGCGCGTCAAACACCCTTGTCTTGTGGTCGATCGTGGAATGGCCTCCGGCGAGGATGACTTCTGTCTCCCAGTAGAGCGTCCGCAAGAGGCCGCCCTTCCAGTTGTTCCAGACGCCGGGCCCGACCGCCCGGATGTCGCAGATGGTCATGATAAAAAGCATTTTCAGGCGCTCGAGCGTCTGCACGCACTTCGCGAAAGTCGCGATCGTGGTTCGGTCGCCGAGATCGCGCCGCTGCGCCGTGTCGGACATGATCAGGTGGGTTTCGACGAGCCAGGCGACCGTCTCGGTGTCGGCGGCCGAGAGGCCGAGGCGCGGGCACAGCGCGCGCGCGACCTCCATCCCGGCGATCGAATGATCCTCCATCCGCCCCTTGGCGATGTCGTGCAGAAATAAGGCCAGCACGACCGCGGTCCGATTGCTGATCGAGGAAACGACTTCGTTCGCAAGGGGATGTTCGTTGGGGTGGCGTTGCTTTTCGATGTCGGAGAGATTGCCGACGGCGCGCAGCAGATGTTCGTCCACGGTGTAGTGATGGTACATATTGAACTGCATCAGCGCGACGATGCGGCCGAATTCAGGAACAAAACGGCCAAGCACGCCGGCCTCGTTCATCAGCCGCAACACGATTTCCGGCGTGTTGCGCGACGTCAAAATCTGGAGAAAGAGCCTGTTGGCTTCAGGGTTGGCGCGCAGCCTTGCGTCAATTCGCTTCAGCGACAACGTGACGAGTCGAGTCGCGTCCGGGTGGATCGCGAGCCCGTTTCTATCGGCGACCCAGAACAAGCGGATCAGATTGACCGGGTCGCGGGCGAAAACGTCGGGCGCCGCGACCGTCACGCGGCCATGTCCGATGGAGAAATCGCCGGTGACCGCAAACTCCTGATTGCGCGGGAAAGGCCCGAACACGCGATCGAGCATCGGGTAGGGCTTCGCCTGCTTTTCTTCCAGGGCCGCGCAGACGATCGCGGTCAGATCGCCGACGTCCTTGGCGATGAGGAAATAGTGTTTCATGAAGCGTTCGACGCTGGCGAGGCCGTTGCGCGTCGAATATCCGAGCCGGTCGGCGATCTGGCGCTGCAGATCGAAACTCAGCCGCTCCTCGGGCCGTTCGGTGAGGAAATGCAGGTGACAGCGCACGCGCCAGAGATATTCCTCGCAACGGCAGAACAGCCGGTATTCCGCGCGCGAGAACAGGCCGACGCCGACGAGATCTGAGGCGTCCTCCACGCGATAAACGTATTTGGCGATCCAGTAGAGGGTGTTCAGATCCCGCAGTCCGCCCTTTCCTTCCTTGACGTTCGGTTCGACAAGGTAGCGGGAGCGGCCGCGCCGCGAAATCCGGGCGTCGCGTTCGGCAAGCTTCGCCGCGACGAAGTCAGTCGCGTCGCCGCGCAGAATCTCACGGTCGAAGCGCGATTTCATCGACTTGAAAAGACTTCTGTCGCCAAGAAGAAAGCGCGTCTCCAGAAGCGACGTCCGTATCGTCATATCGGCCTTGGCTTCGGCGACGCACTCCTCGACCGTCCGCGTCGCGTAGCCGACTTTCTGGCCGAGGTCCCAGAGCATGTAAAGTATTGCTCCGACAACGAGTTCGCCCCGCTCGGGAGCGTCGGCGGGAATGAGGAAAAGCAGATCGATGTCCGAGCCCGGCGCAAGGGTCGCGCGGCCATAGCCCCCGACCGCCGCGATCGCGCATTCGCGAGAGGCGCCCCCGGCTGGAGCCGGATGGACGTAAGTCACGACATAATCGTGGATGGCGCGGATCAGCTCGTCTTCGATATAAGCGAGGTTGGAGGCGCACTCGAGGCCGCCGCCGTTGCTCTCCAGCGTCCGCCGCGCGATCCCCCGGCCATGGCTGAGGGACTGCCGCAGCAGCCCGAGTGCGCCCGCGCGCAAGGAATCCGTCGTCTCAGAGGGGTCATTCTGAATTGCGTCGTGAAGCGCGGCGATTTTCGCGCGTAATGTTTCGCGGTGGAACATGATTGCGCGGGGCGTTGGCGACCGCTTCGCTTCCCGGCGCGCCGGTTTCGCCGCCGCTTGCGCAGCGCTCAAAGCTTCCGCTCCTTCGTTTGCGGGCGTGCGCCACGCACCCTTCTCATGATCCAATTCGGTTTGACATCCTTTTTGCCGGGCCCCGGATGACGCGCGCTGTCGAGTTTAGCCTCGATGGCGTCCCAGGCGACGATCGCCAAATCCGGTCCGCCGAGACGCTTGATCGCTCGGATACCAGTCGGCGATGTTACGTTGATTTCGGTCAGATAGCCATCGATGACGTCGATCCCGACCAGAACAAGCCCGCGTTGTTTCAGTTCCGGTCCGATGACCGCGCAGATTTCCTGTTCCCGGGGCGTCAGCTGGGTCGCGGCTGCGCCGCCGCCGCGCGCCATGTTCGAGCGGATGTCGTTGTCCGCGGGGACCCGGTTGACGGCTCCGGCGGCGACGCCGTCGATCAGAATGATCCTCTTGTCGCCTTCCGCGACCTGCGGCAGAAAGCGCTGGACGACCCAGGGTTCGCGGAACGTCGTCGCGAACAGGTCGTACAGCGAGCCGAAATTCGGATCCTTGCGTCCGACCTTGAACACCGCCGCGCCGCCATGGCCGTGCAGGGGCTTCATCACGACTTCATTGTGGGCGTCGCGGAAAGCCTCGATCAGTTTTTTGTCGCGGCTGATGAGCGTTGGCGGCATCAGTTCGGGAAACTGCAGGACGAAGAGCTTTTCCGGCGCGTTGCGCACGCTCTCCGGATCATTGACGACCAGCACCTTGGGAGGGAGCATTTCAAGCAGATGCGTCGAAGTGATATAGGCGAGGTCGAACGGCGGATCCTGGCGCAGCAGAACGACGTCGAACGCGGCGAGGTCGACGGGTTTCGCCTCGCCCAGCGTAAAATGATCGCCTTCGACGTCGCGAACCGCGACCTCCGCCCCTTGCGCCACGACTCGGCCCTCATAAAGCGAAAGCTTGTCAGGGGTATAGTAGAACAGCTTGTGGCCCCGGGCCGCCGCCTCGAGCATCAGGGCGAAGGTGGAATCGCCGGCAATATTAATCTTTTCGATCGGATCCATCTGGACGGCGACGTTCAACGGCATGGGAGCTCTCTTCGGGCGGCATGCTTTAAGGGGGCCGCACCTTTTCTTGGCGCATGGAGGGTTGGTGGCGTCAAGTCCGGCCAAGGGGCACGGCGCTTTAAACTTAAGCGTTATAGAGCGAGACTTAAGCGTTACGGAACGGCGCCTTCCGCAATTCTCTGGCCGATGAGCCCGCGCTGGCGCGAAATCGCGCGCCGCGCATGATCAATGGCCACCGAAAAGGCGGTCGAGTCCGCCGCCCCGACCGCTTGCCCCTTCACAAACCAGGCGACGATCGCGTTCAGCTCCTCATCCATTTTCTGGAGTTCAGCGAGGCTTTGCGCCGAAATGGCCTTGTCGGCGATGCCGATCAAATGATCGATCCGCTGCAAATCGCTTTCGGATTTCTTCCGGTTGAAACGTCCGATGAGAAGCGCCGCCGCCGAGCCGCCGAGGCTCAGGGCCATGCCGCCTATGTACAGATATTGCTGAAAGGCGTCGAAGAAACTCTGTTCTCCCGTGTCGAGGTAAGCGGCCACGCCCGGATGAACCGGAAGGACAGGGTTTTTGGCGTCCGGGTCGGGTGCCTCGATCTGGTTCGCCAGCGGCGTTTTCGCCATCATCCCGGTCTTGGTGGTCAGGATCGACCTTATGATCGCGCCGGCGACCGCGTCGAGCATCGTGTCGGGCGCGACAAAACGATACGAGACCGCGAGCGTCGACACCGAATCGTCTGGAACTGCTGGATGTCCGCGAAAGGCTCCGGCGGGAACATCGATCGATTCGAGTCCGGGAAATTGACGCCCGATCGCGTCCGCCTCGTCGATGGCGAGGAGAAGCGGCGTCTTTTTGGTCGCGGTTTTGATGGCGCTGACGGCGTCGGAGACTTCGCCAGGAGCCATTGGGCCGACCGCGAGGACCGCCGCCACGCGATGGTCGCGGACTGCGGCGCCGATTTCGGCGACAGGCAGAAACAGCCGCTTCACCGTTTCCGCCGGAACATTATAATAACCCAGGATCGTATCGAGCGTGCGCTCATTATAGCTTTGCAGCGGGCCGGTCAGAAGCCCGATGGTCTTGCCGGCGAGGGCGGAGACCTTGTCGATCGGCGATTTCGCGGGCGTGAGGAACGCGACCACGTCGCGGCGCAAGATCGCGATCGTTTCCCCGTTCGCGGGAATCTCGGCGTCGCTCCGGACAATGCCGAGTTGCACGGCCCGGCTCTCGATCGCCTTGGCGCTCGCCGCCAGATCCCCGACTTCGACAAGTTTGACATGAACCCGGGGATGGGCGGCCTCCGTGACCGAGGCGAAAGCCGTGATGAAGCGGTACGCCGGGCTGCCGGGAGGGCCAATCGTGACGCGAAGATCGGCGCGGGGCGAACCGAAATAAACCAGGGCCGCGACGGCCGCCGCGATCATCAGAACTCCGGCGATGACAAAGGGCGCGAGGCGCATGGCGAAACTTCCATACGAGCACAGACGGCGCCGAAGGATTTTCCGGCTGAGCGGCGCGTTCGTCTTTCAACCTCAATTCAGGCTTCAAGGCAAACCCCGCCGCCTCGATCCTCTCGTCGGCGCAGCTTCCGCCGCGAGGGCCGCAGACTTGTCTTGGCCCTTGACTTTACAGTAGAAGGTGGCGCTGGAGGCTCCGCTTCCAGATCTGGGAACGTCGGCGCAGCAAGCTGGCGCTCATATCCTAAAGGAGGAAACAATGCGCAAACTTTTGCTCGCGTCCGCCATCGCGATTTCGTGCGCTCCATTCGCCCACGCGCAAACCGAACTCAACGCCTACGCCGACAAGGATGGCTATCTCGATGTTCAGGCTCTGACCTGCGCGCAGCTCGCCAACACCTTCCAGGAAGACGCCAATTACCTGACGACCTGGTACAGCGGCTGGTACAACGGCCTCGCCAAGAAGCACTATGCGAACATTGCGCGCGGCAAGGAAGCCGAACACGAGGTTATCGTTTATTGCAAGGCCAATCCCGAGACGAAAATCATCAAGGCCATTGGCATCGTGATTGACGAAATGAGAAAGAAAAGCGGCATCGTCCTGTCGAAGTAACAGGCGGGCGGATTTCAATTACGGCCGGTCCAGCGCCGGCGCCGCGGCATTGGGGGGCGGGATGAACAAACATTCGCTTGCGTTGATTTTCTTGCTCTTCCATGCGGGCGCCGCCGCTCCCGCGGCGATGGCCGAGACCGCCGCTCCCCCCGCTCCGATCGCTGCGGACGAGGCTCACGCAATCGGCGTCGACGCCTATCTTTATTTCTATCCGCTGGTCACGATGGACGTGTCGCGGAAGCAATTCACCAATATCGAGCAGGGCAAGGAAATCGGGCGCGGCCCGATGAACAGCTTCATCAACGTCCCCGAGTTTCCGGCCGCCGATTTCAGGTCCGTGGTCCGGCCAAACTTCGATACGCTCTATTCGATCGCCTGGCTCGATCTCGCCAATGAGCCGATTGTCGTTTCGGCGCCGGACACAAACGGCCGGTACTACCTGTTGCCGATGCTCGACATGTGGACCGATGTGTTCGCCTCGCCGGGCTGGCGCACCACCGGGACGCAGGCCCAGACCTTTCTTGTCGCTTCCCCAGGCTGGCGTCCCGCCCTTCGCGACAAACTGAGCGAAACCCTGAAACTGCCGAAGGGAACGCAGCGAATCGACGCGCCGACGCCCTATGTCTGGATCATCGGGCGCACGCAGACCGATGGTCCGCAGGATTATGACGCGGTTCATCAGATTCAGGCCGGCTTCAAGGTCACGCCGCTGTCGCAATGGGGCAAAAAGCCGAAACAGGCGCCCGTGAAGATCGATCCCTCGGTCGATATGAAAACGCCGCCGAAGCTGCAGGTGGACACGATGCCGGCGGCGAAATTCTACGCCTATGCGGCCGAAATCCTCAAGCTTCAGCCGCCGCATCTCACGGATCAGCCAATCCTCGCACGGCTGAAACGGATCGGTTTCGAGGCCGGCAAGAGCTTTGATTTCGACAAGCTCGATCCGGCCGTCGCCGCAGCGCTCGCCAGCGCGCCCGCCGACGCGCAAAAACTGATGGCGTGGAAAATACCGACTATAGCGCGGGTCGTCGACGGCTGGTCCCTCAACACCGACACGATGGGCGTCTATGGCAATTATTATCTGAAGCGCGCTCTTGTCGCGCAACTCGGTCTTGGCGCGAATCTGCCCGAGGATGCCGTCTATCCGCTCAATCTTGGCGATTCCGCCGGCAAGCCTCTCGACGGAGAGAACAAATACAAGCTTCACTTCGATAAGGACTCGCTGCCGCCCGTGAACGCGTTCTGGTCGGTCACGCTCTACGACAAGGATGGGTTTCAGGTCGCCAACCCTTTGAACCGCTTTGCTGTCAGCAGCTGGATGCCTTTCCGGAAAAATAGCGACGGTTCGCTCGATCTCTATTTTCAGAACGAAAGCCCTGGCGCCGACGACGAGGCGAACTGGCTTCCCGCTCCCAAGGGGCCGTTCAACCTGACCATGCGCCTCTATGCGCCGAAATCCGAAGTCCTGACCGGCGTCTGGGCCCCTCCGCCCGTGACGCGGCAGGATCAGGCGGACGCCGACCCGCAGGATCAAAAAGATCAGCATTCTCCCGACGCGCAGGACGTCGAGCCCGGCGGCAAATAGTCAAACTTATGGCTCAAACTTTTGGGTCGAGCGGCGGAGCCGACCGCGCGACCGGCCGGCGGGTCTCAATCGGACCCGCGGCTGATAGGGCCAGCCGGTTCGGCTTGATCTTTCATGCCGGGCGCGACCGGCATGAAAGATCTACGCCTTCGCCAATCCCTCCGCAGCCATGACGCGCTGGACGGCGGCGTCGCCGAGCATCCGCTCCTGATGGCGCTTGATGTGGGGAAATTCGCTAAGGCCCTCCGGCAGCACCGACACGGCCCAGCGCGTCATCGGAAACAGATAGGCGTCGATGATGGTGCGCTTGTTGGCTGTGACGTAAGTGCGTTCGGATAGATGGCGCTCGAGCAAAGTCAGGTTTTTTTTCACCAGCAGCAGTCCGGCCGCGCGCACCTTGTCGAGCGCCGCCTTGTCGGTGTCGGTTGTGTAGCGGGCCGGGCTGAAAACGGGGAAGAAGGCCGGATGCAGGTCGCCGGTCAGGAAGTCCGACCAGCGCTCCAGATCGGCGGAACGGTCGAGGGTGGAATCGCTGTCGAGGCCGCAATCGGGGGCGCTGCGCGCGAGGAAACGCAAAATGGCTCCAGCCTGGGTGAGGATCACGCCTGTTTCGATGTCGAGCGCCGGCACCGCGCCGGCCGGGTTGATCGCCCGGTAATCGGGGTCCGAGGGCTTCACCCGCTCCGTCTTGTAGGGTCGGCCGATCCATTCGAGCACGATGTGTGGGGCGAGCGAGCAGGCGCCGGGCGAATAGTAAAGCGTGTACATTCCATTCCATCCCTTGCTGTCGAAATCGGGAACAGGGTTAGACCAGGGCCGGCGTCCGGTCAAAACGCGCCCGGACAACCATGAGCTCGACAATCATGAACGGGACCGGCGAGTCAGACGTATGTCGTATTTGTGCGAGTTAAGACGTATGTCGTATTTGTGAATGTAGGGCCGCATCCGACCGCGGCCGGCTCCATTTGAGGTGTTGAGGTCCGCCGCCTCCGCCCCTATGTTGCGGGGCGGCGGCGAGTCCGCTACGGGACGCTCGGATCAATAGGCCGCAATCCCGGGCGAACAGAGGAGACGAGCATGAGCGACATCGTCGTACGGACCCCGATGCAGTATCTGGACAAGGCGAATGGCGCGCTGCGCGATCTTGGCCTCCTGCCCGCGAAAACCGAAGACGCGCCGATCAACGCGCTCCTCGCCCAGATCTCCGATCTCGAGCCGGCGAAAATCGCCGTGATCGCCAAGACGCTTGGCCAGGGCTCGCTGTTCAACGAGGTCGTCCGCGACCAGACCGCGGCGATGTCGATCGGCCAGCGGTATCAGGACATCGCCCAGAGCTTCAACTCGATCCGCGACGACGCCAAGATGATGGTCGACCAGCTCGACGACGGCAAGATCGACCTGTTCGAACGGGTGAACAATGTCTGGATGAAGATTTCGCGCGGCGACATCGCCGACCGGTTCGACAAGATCAAGGCGACCTACCTCGAAGTCACCGCGGCGACGCGCGATCAGATCCAGCGCGAGCAGACGATCCTCAACGCCTACCGCGACTATCGCGGCGCGCTCAAGCAATCCGAGGTTCTCGCCCTCGAGGTGTTGAAGTCGGCGGAAGCGAGGCTCGAGGCCGCGAAAGCAGGCCTTAAGGAGGCCTCCGACAAGGTCGCCAACTACGCCGGAACGGAACCCGCCGAGCGCGCGGCGTTCGAACTTGAGCGCGACGAGCATTTGCGCCGTGTGCAGGACGAGGACAAGCGCTACCAGATCGCCAAGGATCTCGCCGACAATCTGACGATCGGCTACAACACCTCTGAAGTGATCATGGCGAGGCTGATGCAGACGACCAACGCCAAGGAGCGCGTTTACGCCCAGTCGGTGAGTTTTTTCTCGACCAACGACAGCGTGTTGACCGCGCTCAAGGCGTCGTTCACGGGTCTGTTCGGCCTGCACGAGTCGACGCAGACTCTCGAGACCATGAAGGAAGGGCTATCTAAGAGCATCGAGGTTCTGGCCGAGGTCGGGGGCAAGGTGCAGGAAGCGGCGGTCAGGAGCGGCTACGGTCCGACGATCCGGGCGGATGCGGTCAAAAAACTCGTCGACAGCGTCGTCGGCTTCCAAGAGCGCTCGCTCGCGATCGTTGGCGAGATGCGCGAGATGTCGACGCGTAATTCCGAGGAGATCCGCGACGCGGTTGAGGCGGGCAACCGCCGTATCGCCCAGCTCGTGACCGAAGGAAGGGCGCTTGGCCTCAATGGCTGACGCCGCGCTCCAGAGCCCGGCGGGAGCCTCCTCGCCGGCGCCGGCGCAATTCGACGACCTGATGCTCTCGATGGACGTCGTCGATACGCTGCGGCATCAGGAGGCTTTTGTCGCGCGCGAACTGAACGAGGATCAGCGCGAACAGGAGCTGATCGAGCGGCTGCGCAAGATCTACCGTGACCAGGGCATCGAGGTCTCCGACGAGATCATCGCGGAAGGCGTCAAGGCCCTGAAGGAGAGCCGGTTCGTTTATACGCCGCCAAAGCCGGGATTTGGCGTGTCTCTCGCAAAGCTCTGGATCGCGCGCGGGCGCATCGGGACCGGGCTCGCCGCCGTCGCCGGGGCGCTCGGCGCGCTCTGGATGGGGTATTTCTTTTTCGTCGAGCGTCCTGCCCGGATCGAGGCGCTGAGGGCGCAGATCGAAATTTCGCAGACCCTGCCGAAGGCGCTCGACGACGCGTTTTCCGCCGTCCTCGCCGAGGCCAAGACGCCTGACGCCAAGCCAAAGGCGGAGCAGTTCGCCGCCGATGGACGCGCCGCGCTGGCGCGCCAGGATGCCTCGGGCGCAAGAACCGCTCTCGCCGGACTCGATCAGCTTCGCGCTGATCTGAGGCGCAGCTATCAGATCATGATCGTGTCTCGGCCGAGCGAGCCAAGCGGGATTTATCGCAACCCGCCGCGCAATCCGGGCCAGCAGAATTATTATCTTATCGTCGAGGCGATCGGCCCGGACGGGCGGCCGATTTCGCTTCCTGTCACGAGCGAGGAAGACGGAACCACCAAAGACGTGACCAAATGGGCGATCCGCGTGAACCAGCAGGTGTTTGAATCGGTTCGCCGCGACAAGCAGGACGACGGCATCGTCCAGAATAGATTGGTCGGCCAGAAGCGGCGCGGCTATCTCGACGTAAACTATTCCATTCCGGTCAGCGGCGGCGCGATTTTCAAATGGTGAAGTCATGATCAGCGGTCAGCAGGCGCTTCGCTCCATCGAACAGGCGACCGCCTCCATTCGCGGTCAGGAAAGCGAATTCGTCGCTCTCCTTCGCTCGGCGGACGAAGATCTTGCGCGGCTGCGCGCGGAGCGGACGGGTCTGTTCCGGCAGTTCGCAATCGTCCGCCTCGACGTGCTGCAGAGCGAGAAGATCGACGTCGAGCTTGCGTCGGCCGAACGGCGGGCGCTGCAACTGATCGCCGACGGAAAATCGACGCTGGACACTTTGTCGGGACGCCTGATCGAGGCGCAGTCGGCGCGGCAAAAAGCCGAGGAGGACCGCCATTCCAAGGCGGAGGAGGTGACCCGGATCCTCGGCGAACTGGAGGATCTTCAGGCGAGGGTCGAGCCTCAGGTGCGCGGTTCAACCGAATGGATCGCACAAAAGGGGCTGGTCGATCAGGCGGAGCGGATTTTCCTCGCCGCCGATGCGAAAGCCTCGGGGGCCGAGGCGGACAGAGCGGCCAAGGGCAAGCCCTACGAGAACGATCCGCTGTTCATGTATTTGTGGACGCGCGGGTTTGGCGCGTCGAAATATTCGTCGGGATATTTCGTCCGCTTTTTCGATGAAAAAGTGGCGGCCCTTGTCGGCTATCATGGCGCGCGGGCCAATTATGCGATGCTCAACGAAATTCCGGCGCGGCTTCGCGAGCACGCCGAACGGCGTCGGTTGAAACTCGAAACCGAGCGTCACAAGCAGCTTTTGATCGAACAGGCGGGGCTGGCCGCGGCGGGAAGCGGCGAGATCGAAAAGCGGCTCGAGACCGCGCGTCTTGATCTTTTCGAGGCGGATGGTCGGCTGCGCGAGGCGGACAAATTGATCGAAACGCTCGATCGCGCGCGCGACAAGGCGCTCCAGATCGACGATCAGTCACCCTATGGACAGGCCGTGCGGATCCTCGCCGACGCCAACGCCCGGGAGCCGCTGGGCGAGCTCTACCGCAAGGCGGCGCGCACCCGCTCCGGCGATGACGACGCGATGGTGCGGCAGATCGAACTTCTCGACCAGCGGATCGGCCGGGCCGAGCAGGATCGCTCTATCCTTCGCAAGAAAACGCAGGACGTGGCGCAACGGCGCGCCGAGATCGAGGCTCAGCGGGCTCAATTCCATCGGATGGGTTATGACAATCCGATGGCGCAGTTCCGCAACGAAAACGTCATCGCCGAAGTTCTGGGCGGCATCATTCAGGGCGCCGTTCAAGGCGCAGTTCTGGGGAACGTCCTGCAGGGCGGCTATTATGAGCGCCCGAGGCGCGCCGACAGCGGATTTGGCGGCGGCGATGGTTTCGATTTCCCTTTTCCCGGCGGCGGCGGCGGATGGGTCGACCGCGGCGGCGGCGGCTTTGGCGGGGGCTTCGGCGGGGGCCTGGGAGGCGGCGGCGGGGATGGCGGAGACGGATTTACGACCGGCGGATCATTCTAGAAATCGCCGATTTGAACAGTCGCGAATGCCTCGGCCGCTCAGGGTCGCGGCGAGGGCGCCGTTCAACATTCCGCGATCCGCGTAACGAAACGCCATTCCCCTTCGTATTTCTAGAGCATATTCCGATCGGATTGAATCAATCCAATCGACAAGAATATGCTTAAACTTTTGACTCTGGAGCGATTTCTGATCGATCGCATGACTTCATGCGATCGGAAAGCGCTCCAGGCGCGGCGGGAATTCCGGGCCAATCGCCGGGGCGCCGCTCGGCAAGGAGACGCGTTATGATCACGAGGCGGCAGGGACTTTTCGCGGGCGTCGCAGGACTTTTCGCGAGCATCGCGGGACTCGCGGCGGCGGCGTTGCGGTTTGGCTCTTTGGCGCCGGCGAGCGCCGCTGAGTCAGCGGGCGAGACGTTCGAGACCGCCCATTCCGAGGCGGAATGGAAGCAAATTCTGACCCCGGCGCAATTCGAAGTGCTTCGGCTGGAGGGCACCGAACGGGCGTTCACCAGCCCCCTCAATCATGAAAAGCGCGCCGGGACCTTCGCCTGCGCGGGCTGCGACCTGCCTCTGTTCTCCTCGAAAACCAAATTCGACAGCGGCACCGGCTGGCCAAGCTTCTGGGCTCCGCTCGACAACGCGGTCGGGATTCGGAACGACACGTCCTATGGCATGACCCGGACCTCGGTGCATTGCCGCCGCTGCGGCGGCCATCTGGGGCATGTCTTTGACGACGGGCCGAAGCCGACCGGCCTTCGATATTGCATGAACGGCGTCGCGATGGCCTTCAGGCCCGGCGAAGCGTGACGCCGGGCTTGCGCGTGCGCCGCCCTGCGATCGAAACAAGGACCGTATCGATGAATTCTCGTTTGATATCGACCCGCCGGGGCTTGAGCGCCGGCTTTGTTTTCGCCGCGGTCTTGGCGTCGGTCGCGCCGGCCGGCGCCGCCGAACAGGCGACGCGCATTCCCGCGCCCGCATACGCCGCGTCCGCGTCTGTCGGCGCGCCTCAGACCGTCGTTCTGGCCGGGGGGTGTTTCTGGGGCGTCCAGGCGGTCTTCCAGCACGTCAATGGCGTCACAAACGTCCTGTCCGGTTATTCGGGAGGATCAAAGCGCAGCGCGGATTATGAGGAAGTGAGCACGGGCGCGACAGGCCATGCGGAATCGGTCGAAGTCACCTTCGACCCGAAGGTGATCAGCTATGGCGAGATTCTACAGCTCTATTTCTCGGTGGCGCATGATCCGACCGAACTCAACCGCCAGGGGCCGGACGAAGGACCGCAATACCGGTCGGCGATTTTCGTCAACGGCGACGACCAGCGCCAGGCCGCCGAAAGCTACATTGCGCAGTTGAACGCGTCAGGAGCCTACCGCCGGCCGATCGTCACGGAGGTCGCGCCGCTGATGGGTTTCTATCCGGCGGAAAACTATCATCAGAACTACGCGACACTGCATCCAAACAGTCCCTACATCGCGATCAATGACCTCCCGAAAGTCGCAAACCTGAAGCGGCTTTACCCGGACGTCTACCGCGCGGAGCCGGTGCTCGCGCCAATCGCGGCCGCGTCGAAATGAAGCTTTTTCCTTTCATCCGGCGCCGCGAACGGGCAGCGCCGCGCCGGTGACCGCGCTGGCGTCGTCGCTCAAGAGAAATGCGATAGCCGTGGCGATCTGCTCCGGCCGCACCCAGGTCGCCACATCGCCGTGAGGCATGGCGGCGCGATTTTGCGGGGTGTCGATGATGCCGGGCAGCACGGCGTTGACGCGTATATTCTCCCCCTTGAGTTCATCGGCAAAACTCTCGACGAGCCGCAGGACGGCGCTTTTCGCCGCGGCGTAGGCGGACAGGCCGGGAGGAGCCCGCAGCGCGGGCCACGCGCCGACCGCGACGAGGCTGCCGCTTCCGGCGGCGCGCATCGAGGGCAGGGCCGCGCGAAAGATATTGAGCGTCGTGATCGCGTTGAGCTGAAACATCCGCTCGAACATGTCCGGCCCGGTTTCGGCCGCGGGCGCCGCTTCGAAGCCTCCGACCGTATGCACGACGCCGTCGATCCTTTCGAACCTGTCCAGCGCTGTCGAGACGACCTGTTCGCAATCGCCCGGGTTTTTGAGGTCAAGGCCTGCGATGGTCAGATGACCGTCGGCGATTCTAAGGCCCGCCGTCGCGTCCTTCAACGCCGCGGCGTGGTGATCGACGGCCACCAGGGCGACGCCGCGAGCGGCGAGCACGGTCAGGAGGGCGCGGCCAAGATTGCCGGCGGCGCCCGTCACGATCACGACAGAAGACGTTTCGTTCATCGCATTCTCCCAGCATGGTTCTGGTTCTGGTCCCGGCGTAGCCCGGATGGCTGCGGGGCGCCGGACGCTCGCCGGAAAAATGACTTGCACAGCCTCGCTCCGCCGGCAAGATGACCTTCGTCGATCCGACCCGGCGCCGAAGACGAGGAAGCTGCGCTTGACCGAGCCCCAACCACCGAAGCGGCCGTCATCCTATGACAAGAAAGTCGCGCTCGTCCTGCAAGGGGGCGGCGCCCTCGGGAGCTATCAGGCGGGCGTTTATGAGGCGCTTTCGACCTCCGAATATCAGCTTGATTGGGTTTCGGGAATCTCCATCGGGGCGATCAACGCCGCGATCATCGCGGGCAATGCGCCGGACAAGCGCGTGGAGCAGCTGCGGACGTTCTGGGAAATGGTGACGTCGCGGACGCCGTTTCCGCTGACGCCGAATGCGATTGTCGCCCAGGATCGGCGCATTGGCTCGCTGACCTCGCTCTTTTACGGACAGCCCGGATTTTTCGCGCCGCGGGCGTTGTCGGATTGGTGCTTCGGCAATACGCCGACGAGTTTTTACGACACTCTTGCGCTGAAGGCGACGCTCGAAGGCCTTGTCGATTTCGACCGCATCAATTCTCGGGAGATCGATTTCAGCGTCGGGGCCGTCAACGTGCGGACCGGCAATTTCGCCTATTTCAATAACAGGGAAATCAGGATCAGGCCGGAACACGTCATGGCGAGCGGCGCGCTGCCGCCGGGGTTTCCTGCGGTCGAGATCGACGGCGAACATTATTGGGATGGAGGCCTCGTCTCGAATACGCCCCTGCAATATGTGCTTGAATACATTCCTCGCCGCAGCCGGCTGACCTTTCAGGTCGATCTGTTTCACGCGCGCGGGCGCGTTCCGCAAAACCTCGAGGAGGTCAGCGAGCGCGACAAGGACATCCGGTATTCGAGCCGCACGCGCGCCGGAACCGACGCCTTCCGCGCGATGCACGACGTGAGGCACAACGTCAACACTCTTTGGAACAAGCTTCCAGACGAGCTGAAGGCGACCCCGGAAGCCCGGTTTCTCTACAACTTCGGCTGCGTGACGACGATGGACATCGTTCAGTTGATCTACCGGCCGACCGAAGAGCAGGGGCAGGCGAAGGATTATGATTTCGGTCGAGGAACGATGGAGCTGCGCTGGGCGCAGGGGCTCTCCGACGCGCGCGAGACCCTGCTCGCCTCGCCCTGGCTCGAACCCATGCCGGAAGAAGCTGGCGCGCGCACGTTCGATGTCCTTGGCGCGCGTAAAGCCAGAGAAAAGCTGGCGGGACGTCGCGGTTAGACGGCCAAGTCGTCGTGGACGATATTGGTTTGGCGGTGGATTTTAATGGAGGGCAACTTTGTTGGGAGGCGCCGGAATCAGAATCAGTTCGATCCAGGCTGGACGGATCGCGCCGCTTGGGCCAAGGGGCGTGCTAAGCGGCTTCGTCAAGGATCGCGTCGACGGGCCGATCAGCGCCGGGCTTCTCGGCCTTTCCGGCGACGAACAAGCGGATCTGACCGTTCATGGCGGCCCGGAGAAAGCCGTCTACGGTTATGGGCTTGCAAGCTACGCTGCATGGCGCCGCGCGTTTCCTGACCACGCCGGGTTGCTCAAGCCGGGCGGTCTTGGCGAAAATTTGACCATTGACGGACAGGAGGAAACCTCTGTCTGCATTGGCGATATCGTCCGCGTCGGCGGCGCCGTCTTGCAGGTGACGCAGCCCCGTCAGCCCTGCTTCAAACTGGCCCTGCGATTCGCCGACAATGGAATGCCGCGCGCGATGATCAGAAACGGCCTCTGCGGCTGGTATTACCGGGTGCTCGAGCCTGGAGTCTTGACCTCCGGGACCGCAATCGTACTCGAGGAGAGACCAAATCCAGAATGGTCGGTCGCCCGGTTTTTCCGATTGATCACCACCCATCGGGTGAGCGAAGGGGAACTGGCGGAGCTCGTCGCGATGAACGGACTTGCGTCGCAATGGCGCGCCAGCGCACTCAATGGCGCCTTGTAGGCTGTTCCAAGCCTTTTGAGCGAGAACTGGAATTCAATTCCGGTCGGGCGCGCCGAAGCAAAGATGATCGCCACATTCCGTGTCTAAGAGCCGCCCTGTAGAGCCCTCCGCTGGCGGTTCTACAGCCGGGCCGCGAATGCGATGAGCCAGCCGGGCATCGCATCGGCGAACGCCGTCTCGATGGCGCGGTCGAAGCCGGTGAGGATCGCCGCGCCGACACCGATCAGGACGATCGCAAGCGCAATGTTTCCGATTCGCCCGGCCCGGGCGGCGGCGATCCGCGTGCGCGCCGCGATGCGCGAAAGTCCGTAACCGGCCGCGAGCAAAGCAGTCGCCGCCCCGAGCGCGAAAACCGTCATTGTGGTCATCGCCATCGGGATGGAGCCTCCGTTTGCCGCGAGGGCGAAGGCCGCGCCGAGCGTCGGCCCGGCGCAGGGCGCCCAGGCGAAGGCCAGAACGACGCCCGCTCCAGCCTGACCGGCGAGCCCCGCCTTCGGCATAAGCTTCGCCAGCGCTTCGCCCCATCGAGACAGCGGCGCCAACAGACGTTCCGCTCGCGCGCTGAAGAGTGGAAAAAGCATGACGAGACCGGCCGCGAGCATGAGCGAGGCCGCGCTCGCGCGCAGGAACGCCGAATTGCCGAATTCAATCCCCGCCGACGCAAGCGCGCCGCCCACAAGGCCAAAGGTCAGCGCGAGCCCAAGGGCCAGAGCCAAAGGGCCGCGCGGATCCTGCGCTCGCGCGCTCGCCGCGACGATCGGCGCGAGGGGGAGGATGCAGGGACTAAGGATCGCCAGGAGGCCGGCGAGGAAGGCGAGCGCGAGAATCGTCACGCCGGTCAGGACGCCGCCTGCAAAACCTTCATGACGTCCTCCTGGGACGTTCCCCAGGACATACGCGCCACTTCCTTGCCGCCCTTATAAGCGATCAGCGTCGATCGCGGCGCGCCGAGCGCATCGGCGATCGACTTCTGTCCGTCGTAATCGACCTTGAAGAATTTGACGTGGTCGAGGTGTTTGTCGCCGGCGAGTTCCGACAGAATCGAAGCCTGCGCCCGGCATTGGAGGCACCAGGGCGCATAGACATGGACGACAACGGATGCGCCGGAATTGATGGCTTTTTCCACCACCGCCTTGTCGTAGCTCTGGAAGGAAAAGGCGCCGGCGGGAACAATCGAGGCAACAACGAGAAGGGCGGCGGAAAAAGCCAGAATATTACGGCGAGAAACCATGGCGCACACTCCTATGAGGACATCCAAAGTCGCTGGTTACGCTCCAGCCAGGGATTAACGCCGTCACGAAGGGCGAAATCCGGTGCTGGAATGTTCCGAGAAGACAACTGGTCGCGTCAATAACGGTTGCGACGTCGCCATGCGGAAAGGAGCACGATTATTTCCCAGGGTCCTGATGAACGCGCCGCGGCGCGCCGGCGGTTCGATCGCCAGGGGAACCGGCCGGCCTGTTGCGCCAGCCGAGCACTGTGATTTCGATGGGCTCGCCAGTGGCCGCGTTGCGCCAGCCGTCCCGCTCGAAACGGCAGAGAAAGGGAAGGACGTAGGTGCCGATATGGTCCTCGCAGAGGATCTCGACGAAGGCTCCCGCGGCTGGATGCTCGGTGGCGATGAAATCCGCGATCCGGAGGTTTCGAGTGACCATCATGCATCCTTTGAATCAGGCAAATTCATAATGATTGATCTGGAGCATATTCCGATCGGATTGAATCAATCCGATCGAGAAGAATATGCTCAAGCCTTTGAATCTGGAGCGATTTCTGATCGATCGCATGACTTCATGCGATCGGAAAGCGCTCGAGGCGGCTCACTGCTCCGTAGGAACGCGGCGTCCGGAGGCGGGACCTGCGTCCGGGCAGTAACAGGGGGAATCGGGCGAGCCCGGAGGCGCCTCGCAGGTTATCGGCTTTGCGCCGGCGAATTCTTCGACGACGCATTGCATGGCGGACGGATTGTCGTCCTGATTGTCGTCGTCGTCCGATAAAAGACCTTGGGCGAAGGAAGGACCTGGGGCGAATAAAGGACCGGGGGCAAAAGCGCCGGCGACCAAGCAGGCGATGATCGCGATCTTGAAATGACTGGCCATTCTCTCGCGCCCACGCTGAAGACACGGCCGCGACGCTGCGGCCGTGTAAATGATAAAGGTCAGGCCTGCTGAATCGCCGACAATGTCCAGTCGGCCGGCGCGCCGCCCGGACGGCGCGCAAAGGTCCAGATTTCCGTCGATATTTCCGGCGTCGTCGGATCGCCGGACACAACCTTGCCCGTCGCGCGATCGACCATCGTGTCGATCAGCGAAAAGCGGACGGCGACGCTCGCATAATCGCTGCCCGGCTCGCGCCAGGCCTCCGCAAGGTCGCCCTGGAGGAAGGTCACGTCGGAAATCTTGTTGACCAGTCCTTTTTTTGCCGTCGCTTCGATCTCCTCGGAGAAATAGGAGACCATCTCGGGCGTCGCCAGGCTCCGCAGCGCGGCGATGTCTTCCGCGCCATAGGCTTTCTGAACGAGGCTCAGCCGTTGTTCGAAAACATTGAAATCTGCGGGGCCGACTTCGAGCTTGGCGCTTGCGGCTGCTCCGCCGCCGAAGCCTCGAAGTCCTGAAAAGCCGGCTGCTGGCCCGGGACCGGGCGCCACGCCGCGATCGAACCCGGCCCCCTGATAGGCGGGTTGGCGCCCGCGCAGGAATCCCATCACGAATTTGAACAGCAGGAAGAGAAGACCGATCTGAAGCACGAGGCCCAGAATGGAGGTGAGGCCGCCGAGGCCGCCGCCGAATCCGTTGCCGAAGAGCATGCCGACGAGACCGGCGCCGACGAGGCCGCCGAGAAGGCCGCGTCCGAAGCCGCCGGACAGAAATCCGCCTGTGGTCGCGGCCGGAGATCTGGCGAAACCTTGCGAGAGGCCGGCCGAAGGGGAGCTCATCGAACGTTCGATCGGGGCCGCCGCGCGCGGCGCTGTCGTCGTGGACGGCGGCGCGCTGAAGGTGCGCGCTCCCCGGCTGCCGAACGAGCCGCCAAATCCGGGTTTGGCGAAGCCGTCAGCGGAGAAACCCAAAGCCAGGAGAGCGGCCAGGGAGAAAATCAAAGCTTTTTGGCGCATGGCCATGGTTTTGTCCTGAGGTTGCGCGAGCGTATCGCTGCCCACGTCGCATATATGGGCGATCCTGGCGGAAGTGCAAAGTCGGCGGCGGAAATCCGATCCTTTGGTTCGGGGGCGCATCTCCTTTGGTTCGGGGGCATGACGCGGCGCACGATGAAAATCGGCAGGCGGTTATGCTTTCGGCTTTCCAATCACTGTGTTAGAAGGCCGCAAACCCCGCCAATTCCGGCATCTGGCCGCGAGCGGGGACGAGAGAGTGAAACGAAATGAGCGAGCGGCGCCCGAGTTTTGAATATGAAGACCTGATTGCTTGCGGGCGGGGCGAATTGTTCGGTCCGGGCAATCCGCAATTGCCCTTGCCCCCGCTGTTGATGTTCGATCGCATCGCTGAATTGTCCGAAACTGGCGGACCGAGCGGAAAGGGCGTCGTGCGGGCGGAATTTGCGATCAAACCGGATTTATGGTTTTTCGGCTGCCATTTCAAAGGCGATCCGGTCATGCCGGGATGTCTTGGCCTTGACGCCCTCTGGCAATTGCTGGGCTTTTATCTGGGCTGGCTTGGCCTCAACGGGCGCGGCCGCGCGCTCGGCGTCGGAGAGGTCAAATTCACCGATCAGGTCCTTCCCAGCGTCCAGCGCGTCGTTTACGGGGTGGATCTGAAGCGCGTGTTCAAAACCAAGCTGATTCTGGGCATAGCGGACGGTTGGCTCGAGGCCGACGGGACCCGTATCTATGAGGCCAAGGATCTGAAGGTGGGCCTGTTCCAGGCGCCGGTCTGACTGGCGGCCGCCCTTTTCAGCTGGAATCGTTTGGCCTTTGCCGGCCGCTGCGCCTCTTCCGACGGAAGCGGCGAGACAGGAGATATTCATGAGACGGGTCGTCGTCACCGGAATGGGGATCGTTTCCTCGATCGGGAACAACAGCCAGGAGGTGCTCGCCTCCTTGCGCGAAGCAAAGTCCGGCATCGTCAAGGCGGATAAATACGCCGAGCTCGGGTTTCGCAGCCAGGTCCACGGCGCCCCGACGCTCGATCCCGAAGGCATGGTCGATCGCCGCGCGATGCGCTTCCACGCCGGCGGCACCGCCTGGTGCCATGTCGCGATGGATCAGGCGATTCTGGACGCGGGCCTTTCCCCCGAGGAGATTTCGCACGAGCGCACCGGCATCATCATGGGCTCGGGCGGCCCTTCCACGCGCACGCTCGTCGAGGCCGCCGACACCGCGCGCACGAAGGGGCCCAAAAAGATCGGGCCTTTCGCGGTGCCAAAAGCCATGTCCTCGACCTCGTCGGCGACGCTCGCCACCTGGTTCAAGATCAAGGGCGTGAATTATTCGATCTCATCGGCCTGCGCGACCTCCAACCATTGCATCGGCAACGCCTATGAAATGATTCAGTACGGCAAGCAGGACGTGATGTTCGCGGGCGGGTGCGAAGAGCTCGACTGGACGATGTCCGTCCTGTTCGACGCGATGGGGGCGATGTCGTCGTCCTACAACGACCGTCCCTCGGTCGCCTCCCGCGCCTATGACAAGAACAGGGACGGATTCGTCATCGCCGGCGGCGCTGGCGTGCTGGTCCTCGAGGAACTGGAGCGCGCCCGCGCCCGCGGCGCCAAAATCTACGCGGAGATCGCCGGCTATGGCCTGAGTTCGGACGGGCACGACATGGTGGCTCCGTCCGGCGAAGGCGCGGTGCGCTGCATGCGCATGGCGCTTGCAAATGTTTCGACGCCGATCGACTACATCAATCCCCATGCGACCTCGACTGGCATCGGCGATCTGAAAGAGATCGAGGCGATCCGGACCGTCTTCGGCTCGGGCGAAAAATCGCCGCCGCTCTCGGCGACCAAGTCGTTGACCGGGCATTCCCTTGGCGCGACCGGCGTCCAGGAAGCGGTCTATTCGCTGTTGATGATGCAAAGCGGCTTCATCTGCGAAAGCGCCAATATCGAGGAGCTTGACCCCGCTTTCGCCGATATGGACATCGTCCGCAAGCGCCGCGACAATGTTCAGTTGCGCGGCGTGCTCTCGAATTCGTTCGGCTTTGGCGGCACCAACGCCAGCATCGTCTTCAAGCATGTCGACGCCTGAACCGCCGGTCGCCGGCGCCGGCCTCCTGATGGCGGGCAAGCGCGGCCTCGTCATGGGCGTCGCGAACGATCACTCGATCGCATGGGGGATCGCCAAGGCGCTCGCCGGACAGGGCGCTGGTCTCGCCTTCACCTATCAGGGTGAGGCGCTCGGCAAACGGGTCAAGCCGCTTGCGGAGAGCCTTGGCTCGAGCCTCATCATGTCCTGCGACGTCGAGGATCTCGCCTCGGTCGACGCGACCTTCGCCGCACTCGAAAAAGCCTGGGGCAGCCTCGATTTCGTCGTCCATTGTCTCGCCTATTCCGACAAGGCGGGATTGAAGGGCCGTTACGCCGACACGACGAGGGAGAACTTTGTTCGCACCATGACGGTGTCCGCTTTCTCGTTCACGGAAGTGGCGAGCCGCGCCGCCGCCCTCATGCCCCGCGGCGGTTCGATGGTCACTTTGACCTTCGGCGGCGCGACGCGGGTGATGCCGAATTACAATGTGATGGGCGTCGCCAAGGCCGCGCTGGAGGCGAGCGTGCGCTATCTCGCCGCTGATTTCGGTCCGCAGGGCGTCCGGGTCAACGCCATCTCCGCGGGCCCCGTCCGGACTCTGGCGGGAGCCGGCATCACCGACGCCCGGTTCATGTTCAACTTCCAGAAATCGCATGCGCCGCTGCGCCGTAACGTCAACATTGTCGACGTCGGCGGTTCGGCCCTTTACCTCTTGTCCGACCTTTCGAGCGGCGTGACCGGCGAAATTCATTATGTCGACGCGGGCTACAATATTATTTCGATGCCGCATCCGGGCAATATGAAGGCGGACGCCGCGCCTGCGTCGGGAGAAGCCGCGGAATAGGCTCGCGCGGCGTCAAGGGCTTGTGCTTGTACGCGCGCTGACGTCATGCTATCTGCGCCGCAGACCCATCCCGGGCGCGTCGCGCGCGCCGCGAACCACGGAGAGGTGGCAGAGTGGTCGAATGCACCGCACTCGAAATGCGGCATAGGCGCAAGCCTATCGGGGGTTCGAATCCCTCCCTCTCCGCCATCCCCGCCATTTTCCCTCTATAGCCCTTATTCCCGCCGATTGCCGCATGACGCCAAGCGGTGCGGCGAACCGCCGATCCACGCTATTGCCCGATGCCTGCCTGTCTGAAACGGGGCTGCGGCGGCCTCTGAATTGGACAAAAGACCGCGCAAAATCGTTCGTGGCGCGCTTCCACAGAATTTCGTGGTGACTAAACGGAATTCATGTGATTTCCGACGAGGCGCAGGCTGCCAAAGCAGAACTGCCCTTTCGTCGCGATTGCCCCTTTGGTTGGCGCTCAGCTCGAAAGCGGGCATAGACGCAATGAGACAGCGGCCAAGAAAGAGGCGGAGATGCATCATACAGCGGATGATGAAGCGCTCATGCGTCGCGCAATTGCGCTTTCACAAGAGGCTATCTCCAACGCCTCCGGTCCGCCATTCGGCGCCGTCATCGCCTCCAATGGCAAGGTCATTGCGGAGGGGTTCAATTGTGTTCACGCCGATAATGATCCGACCGCGCACGCTGAGATCGTCGCCATCAGGAACGCATGCGCTGCAATGAGCAGCCCGTTTCTTGATGGTTGCGCCATCTACTCGAGTTCCGAGCCGTGCCCGATGTGTATGTCAGCGATTTATTGGTCGCGAATCTCTCGTGTCTATTTTTCGACCGATAGAGAAGCCGCCGCTGACGCCGGGTTTGACGATCGCCTTCTTTATGCCGAGCTACAAAAGCCAATCTTGATGCGTCAAGTCCGTATGCTGCGGATTATTCCACATGAGGGTCAACGCACATTTGATATTTGGCGGAAAAACGCGTTGATCGCTGTTCAAACAAAACTGAGCGACGAAGCTCTCCCAATCGAAGACTAGAGCGCTTTCCGATCGCATGAAGTCATGCGATCGATCAGAAATCGCGCCAGGGTCAAAAGCTTGAGCATGTTCTTGTCGATTGGAGGGATTCAATCCCATCGGAATATGCTTTAATTCGGCTGCCGGGTCGAGGAGGCTTCACGATGTGCCGCGGGTGTTTCAACCAGGTCTTTCTTCGCGACGAGTTTCATTCCGGCGGGATGGCCGGCCTGTTCGGCAAGGCGGCTGGCCTGCCCACAAGGCGCGCGTTCTTGGCCTATTCGGTCGGCGCGGCATCCGCGCTGAGCGCCCTCAACGCCGCGCCCGCGTTGGCGGCGAACGACGGCGCAGACCTGATTCTGCGCGGCGGGACGATCCGTCCGATGGCGGGCGCGCCGACCGTCTCGGCGGTCGCAGTCAAGGACGGCAAGGTGCTTGCTGTCGGCGATGAGGGCGCCCTTGCGGGTCTCAAGACCGGCGAAACCAAAATTGTCGATCTCGCTGGCAGAACGCTGTTTCCAGGTCTCATCGACCCGCACTGCCACACGATCCTCGCGTCGCTGATCTATGGATTGCTCGACGACGTCGGCTACGCCAAATATCCGATTCGGGAAAAGCTCCTCGCGCATCTGAAGCAGGAAGCGGCCGGCGCGCCGAAAGGGCGTTGGATCGTCGGCGCCAACTTCGACAACCTTCTGCAGGGAGGGGATCTTACCCGGGCGGATCTCGATGCGATCTCGACCGACCATCCGATCTTCATCTGCTACATCAATGGGCACGACGCCTGCGTCAACAGCGAGGCGCTGAAGATCGCGGGGATCTCCGAGGATGTCGGCGAACTGCCGGCCGGCGGCCATTTCGGCCACGGGCCCGACGGCAAGCTCAACGGCCTCGTCTACGAGGAAAGCGCGATGCTCAAATTCGCGGTCCATTTCCTCGGCAAGATCACGCCCGAGGTCGCGGCGAAGGCGATCACGGATTTCTCCCGGCACATGGCTTCCGTCGGCAACACGCTGCTGCATGAGCCCGGCACGATACGCTCGGACTGGATCGAGGCGTTCGCCAAGCTCTCGAATACGCTCGCCATCCGCACCAGCGCGAGCGTCATGTACGACGACATGAAGGGCCTTGCGCCCTTCCGCAGCCTTGGCCTCGGGCCGAAAGCCGCGAGCGTCGCCAATTCCCTCTTCTCGCTCTATGGCGTCAAGATCGTCGGCGACGGCTCCAACCAGACCGAAACCGGGGCGCAGACCAAACCCTATCTGAACTCGACCTCGAAAGGCTTTCCGAACTTCGACGCCGCCCGGATGAAACAGATGGTCGCCGACGTGAAGGCCTTCGGCATGCCGGTGCAGATCCACTGCAATGGCGACTACACGATCAATATCGCGCTCGACGCGATCGAGGCAACCTACGCGGGCTCGACCGAGCTTGGCGTCTGCCGGATCGAGCATTCGACGATGGCGCGGCCCGACCAGATTCAGCGCATGAAGCGGCTCAACGTGCAGCCGACCTTCCTGATGAACCATGTGCGCTACTACGGCGCCGCCTATCGAGACCAGATTTTCGGGCCTGAACGCGCCGCCTTCATGGACCCCGCCGGGGCTTGCGTGAAAGCGGGCCTTCCCTTCACGCTCCATACCGATGGTCCCTGTTCGCCGCCGGGGCCGCTCGCGCTCATCAGCACGGCGATGACCCGACGCTGCATCATCGACAATTCCGTCGTCGGTCCCGATCAGGCCATTTCGCTCGATGATGCGATCCGAGCCGTGACGATCGACGCCGCGCGCCAGCTCGGCCAGGGCGATCGCCTCGGCTCGCTGGAAAAGGGCAAGGACGCGGATTTCACGATTCTTGAAAGCGATCCCTACACAATGAGCCCGGACGCGATCGCCAACATCAAGGTCAGCGAGACATGGGTTGCGGGGGAGCGGAAGTTCTCGGCTTGAGCTTGCGCGTCGAGGCGCCCGGCGTCTCTCCTCTGCGCCGAGTTGATCAAGTGCGAGCCACCGATCGGCGCAATCGCGGGTCCAAGAACTTTGGGGTCCAAGAACTTTGGGACAAACCTCTGGGGAGTTCGCGCCCGCGGCGCGGTGTTGGTGAAGGCGTAGTGTAGGCGAAGGCGCGGTCTTGGCGAAAAGTGCACCGAGACAAAAAAGAAAAAAGGCCCCGTAGCGCGAGGCTAAACGGGGCCGCTCGACTTCGACCTGCGAAGTCCTCCGGGATTTTCCAGATCTAACAGGGTGCGCATTGCGCTTGGCCTTCGCGCAACGCTTCCCGTTAGGGGTGATAGCAATGTGGCGGGTTCAGAAATCAGCGCTGATATCTTCGCCACGCCGGCGACCTGACGAAGGTCAGAGTGTATGCCAAGGTGGAGTCATGCTCCCTCGCACGCTTCTTCCTCGAAGGGACTGGGCTGCCGCAACGACAGCTGCAGCCCCGCTCATTGCGCCTGGATTCGAGGTCCCGCTCGATCAGCTGGCCGAGACAATCAGGCGGTTCACCTGACTTCACCGCTGCAATGTAGAGCTATGCTGAACCTCCAGATCGCGTGGGTCAATCAAAAAAGAGGGCCCTGCGACAATTCGACGACTCAGAAACAGTTCTGGTATCCGTCCCCTCGAAAAACGCCGGATGATGCGTCGCCAGCGGCGCTTCAGACAATGGATCTGCGCTACATCTCATCGGCGGCCCAAAGCGCCTCGCGGCAGGGAGACCGCCGTCGCGGGCAATCAGCAAAGAAAGCTGGATTTGAACTGCGCCAGCTTCTCCGGGGTGTCGAGGCCGCGCTCCACCGGCCACGCGTTTTGATGAAACCAGGAGTTCACCTCGCGCGTGCGTTCCTTGCCTTGAAGAAACCAGCGTTTGGAGCCGTCAGGAGAGACAATTGCCGGCCCATCCTCGCGGTGCACAATGCCGTTATCGATCCACAGCCTCGTGTCGACGTAGAGATAAAGGCCCGCCTTTCTCGACATGTCGTCCTGGTTGATTTCGTCGACGATCGTGACGTTCGTCATGATTTCACTTTGCCTTCCCTGGTTCGCCAGCCCTTGTTCGGTAAGCTCGCCGCTGTGCATGTTGACGCGACCGCGAAACAGCATTCCGGCGCGAAATCCGGCTTTAATCTTCGCCGCTCGACCTTCTTTGGACGAGAGCTTTCTCAACAATAGCCCGACAGTTCAGGAGACGTCGATATTCATCGGCGTTCACCATGACCATCTCCGCGGAAGGCGCTCCCTCCAGCGGCGCCGCGGCGGCGTCGAGGGCTTCGCACAGGGCTTTTTCGAGTTGATAGATCTGCTCGCTTGCCCGCTCGAGATAGGGAACAGGATTCGAAACGACATTGGCCTCGTGCAAGGCGTCCAAGGTCAACAGCGATGTGAACTGGCGCACCGTTTCACGCTTTTTCTTTCCGAACTCGTGCTCGATAACGCTCATATCTCCTCTCCATGTTCGATCCGGCGGCCGTTTTGCGCAGCGTTCCCGCGCGACATCGGCGACCGGCGCATCATTCTGCGCCGGTCCTCGCCGGACCTCAATGGCTTCCAGTCGGCGGGAGGAGGCCGGGAGCGGCGTCAGGCGCCCTCGCCCGCGCAGACCTCGGCGAGGATGTCGACGGCCAAATCGATGTCGCTCTCCTCGACGCTCAGAGGCGGAAAGATGCCGAGAACGGACCCCATGACGCGCGTCAGAAGCCCCCGTTCGGCGAGTTTGGCGCGTAACGGTTCGGCCTCGCGGGCGCAGAGAAGTCCCTGCATGAGGCCGACGCCGCGCAGCCCTTTGAACATGTCGCTGCGTTGACGGACGAGCGCGCCGAGCCTGTCCTCGAGCCGCCAGGCCCGGTTCTGCACGCGTTCTTCGAATCCCGGCGCCGACAGGACGTCCATCATCGCATGCGCCGCGGCGATCGCCGCGGGATCGGCTGGCGGAAGGTTCGCTGGCGCGCCCTGCGCGACTTTTCGCGTGGCGACTAGAGCCGCCAGCGGCAAGGAGTTTCCAAGCCCACGCGTCGAGATCATCAAATCCGGGGTGACGCCGGTCCATTCGTGAGCCCAGACCATCCCGGAGCGCCCCAGGCCGCAGAACGTTTCGTCGAAGGCGAGAACGAGCCCGTATTCGTCCGCCATTTCGCGCAGTCCCGCGAGCAATCTTCCGTCGAGCACGTCGAGGCCGTTCCCGGTCCTGACCGGCGCAATGAGAACCCCGGCCGTGTTCGGCTTGATCGCTCCGGACAAGGCGCCAAGATCGTCCGTCTGAAGGAGCGTGACCTCGTCGTCGCCCTCAAGACCCGCAGGCGCCGGGCCGGAAGCGGCGGAGGCGCCCGCGCAGACGATCAGGCGCCGCCGCTTGGGGCGCCCGGCAGCCTGGTGCGAGCGGCGGATGGCGTCGATCGCGGTCCTCCACGCCACGGCCTCGGAGGGCAGCAGGAACGCCCGGTCGCCGAAAGACAGAGCGATCAGCTTTTCGATGAGGCCTCCGGCGCTTCCTGGCGCCTCCTGATCGAGGCCGGATGAAAGGGCCGCGGCGTCGGGCGGATCAGCGGCTTGCGCCACGCTCGCCTCAACTCCGCCGAACGCGCCAGAAAAATCGAACTGGCGCGCTTCGTACGCGCCATCGTCTGAGGGCGGCTCGAGAATTTCGGCGGCCCCGGGTGGAGATGGCGATGAGCCCGACATGTTTCCTGCGGTTCCTGAGAGATTTCCCTGCGGTTCCTCGAAAGCAGCCGCCGTCAACACGAATCGAGAAAATTGCGCTATCCCGCTTTTCTCGACGTTCTCGGCTTTGCGGCCGGCTGCTTCGGCGCGGCGGCCTTCGGCGGTCCTTTCCCTGTGATCGGAAGCAGCATTTCGCCCTGACCTTCCATTTTCCTGCGCGGCTTTTTCGATTTTGAAGGGGGAGCCGTTTTCGGCTCGGCGGCGAGGCTGCGCTTGAGCGCCTCCATCAAGTTGATGACGTTTGGATTTTCCGGGGAGGCGGCCTTGATTTGCTTTGCCGGCGCTCCGGCCTGTTTGGACCTCAGCATCGCGACCATGGCCTCTTCGTAGCGGTCCTTGAACTGCGAGGGTTCGAAATCAGCGGTCTTTGAGTCGAGGATGTGCTCCGCCAGTTTCAGCATGTCCGGCGGAATGACGAGATCGGGAAGATCGCCAAAATAGAGGGAGGCGTCGCGGATCTCATAGGCGAAGCGCAGCATCACGCCCAGAAGGCCTTTGTCCCAGGGCTGTAGCATCATGACGCGCTCGCGCTTGGCGAGCGTCACCCGGCCGATGGCGACCATGCCCTTGCCGCGCATGGCCTCGCGGATCACGGCAAAGGCGTCCTGTCCGACGCGGTCGTCTGGAACGAGATAATACGGACTCTCAAGGAAGCGCTCGTCGATCTGGACGCGCGGAACGAAACTGTCAATGTCGATGGTATGGTTGCTCTCGATGGCGATCGCGTCGATGTCCTCGTCATCGACGGCGACATAGGTATTCTTGGCGATTTCAAAGCCCCGGCCTTTGTCCGCCGTCTCCACGACCTCCCCGGTTTCCTCATCGACCATCTGCTGTTTCAGCCGGTTGCCGGTCTTCCTGTTGATCTGCTTGAACGCCACGCGCTCGGTGGAAGACGCCGCGCTATAGAGCGCGATCGGACAGGACACGAGCGAGAGCTTGAGATAGCCCTTCCAGTAAGGACGAGACGGGGCCATTGGGCGCTCCTGCAACGAAAGGCCGCAATAGTCTGAGCGCTTCGGCGGAAGAGTCAATCGCCTCTCCAGCGAGGGCGACAACGTTGGACTGAGGCCGTGCCGGGTTGGCTCCGGGAGCCGATCGTTACTGTCCTTGCGGACCTGAGGCCAAGCTCTATGAGCTTGAGCGTAGAAGCCAGAAACGTTGACCGCGAAATTTCGCTAAAAGGCGGCTCTCTCATCGAGCCGCTTGCGCCCGTCGGCCGCAATTCTCCGCTCGCCGGTTGCTGGGTTGAAGCGCTTCGACCGGGACCGCGCGTTCGAGGAACGACGCGCGGCGTTCGGATTCCCGTCCCGATCGTTGCACAGCTCTTTGTGTTTGCGGCGGCGCTCCTGCCGGCCGCTCCGGGCGAAAAAACAGCCTGATGTTGGTTTCAGCTCGTCAGGTCCGCCGGGAGTTTCCCCCCGTTGGCGGCGATCTTCGCCATAACCTCCTTGTGGAGCCAGATATTCATCGACGCGGAATCGTTCGTGTCGCCGCTGTAGTGCAGTTCCGAAGCAAGCTGCTTGCGAGCGGCGAGACTGCTGTCCAGCCCCAAAAGTTTCATCAGATCGACGATTGACTTGCGCCAGTCGAGGGTCTCGGGGGTCTTCTCGTCGAGGGAATCGAGAATGGCGGCCACGTCCACCGATCCAGCGGGAACGGCGGGCGTCGCCGTTGATCCTGCCGCGGAGGATGCGGGCGCGGTCGTGGCGGCGACGGTCGTCGAACCGGGCGCTGCAGCCGCCGCGTCGGGCGCTTTGTGAGCGCCGAAAATTTTCCCCATGATGCTTGCGAAAATGCTCATCGTCCGCTCCTTTTCTGGAATGGTCGCGTTATCTTAATCGAAACCGCCGGGCTTCGATGCGGCCCGGCGGCGCCTGGAGCGCGCTTTCCGGGCGAATGTGATCATTCGGTCGATCAGAAATCGCTGCGGATTCAAAAACTGTAGGACAATGTGACGACAGCCTCAGGCGACCGGCGGCTTGCCGTCCGGAGTGGCCTTGTCGATGGCGGCCGGCAGATGCTGAGCCAGGTAATCAGCGGCCTTGTCGAGCGGGATCCCGGTCGACGCGGCGATTTCCTTCAGTTTCTCGGAGCCTAGCGCCTGTTTGATATCGTCGGCGCTGATCGGCAGATTGGGGCCGGTGCTGATCCACGATTTGACCTGCTGGCCATAGCCGGTTTTCTCGAGTTCCGCGACGACTCCGTCAAAGCCGCCGTGCTTCTCGAGGTATCCCTTGACTACGGATAAAGCCTCGGCGCCGACGACGCCGCCCAGAATTCCCTGCAACCACCCCATATGTTTCTCCTTCTTCGAAAAGAGCCGCCCGACCCTTGTAGGCTCGAACAAGCAAGGCGCCGCATCTGATCCGCAGATATCTCCAGGCCGGCGTTTCCTATAACATGAGATCCTACAACATTTGGCCAGGCCGGGATGATCAAGCGGGACGATCAAGATTGTGGTCGTCAGGCAAACCTGACCCGGGCGATGCCAGATCACACTATCCCGAAAGCGCCAATGCGCAAAGTCTTCCCGGGGTGAGCATCAGGACCGCGGCGGGCTGCAAGACGCTGGGCGCGCTGTTACGCTCACGGTTAATCCCATGGGTTTGAAGAATTTGCTGATATGTAAAGGATTGTAGATATGCGAAAATTAGTTTTTCTTATCGCCTGCGCTCACGCTTCGGTTCACGCTGCATTTGCGCCGCCCGCGAACGCGAAAGTGATAATTTCCGTCGACCTCGACGCTCAGGAAATGACGGTCACCAAGGCCAACGGCGACAGTCTGGTCTGGAAGGTTTCGAGCGGGCGCGAGGGGTTCGAAACGCCGACGGGCTCCTTTACGGTTCAGCGGATGGACGCCAATCATTTCTCCGACGAATACGATCAATCGCCGATGCCCTATTCCATCTTCTTTTCACAAGGCGCGGCGATCCATGGCTCCAGTCATGGCGGTCTCGGCCGCGCCGCGTCGCACGGTTGCATCCGCCTGTCGGTCCCGCACGCCAGGCTGCTCTATTCGTGGGTCGAACGCTACGGGGCGACGATCGAAATCAGCGGCGCGGCGAGCCAGACCGCGAACATCGATCGAGACGATGACGGCGGTCGGGCCCCCAAGCATCGGCGCAGGAAAAGGCGCTTCTACAGCCCCTTCGGATCCCCCTCCGAATCGCCGTGGGAGACTGATTATTCGCCTCAATGAGGCCGCGCCCGGCCTTGCCCTTATGGCTTCGCCGCGTCGGGAGGCGTGATAGGCTGCGGCGGCGAGCTTAACAGCGGAAGGCTCACCAGCACCGGCAGGCCAAGATCATGTTCCACTGCTTCCTGCGAGAGATAACCGCGACGGAAAACGTTTGACAGAATCGTGGCGAGGAACCCAGCAAAGCACGTCAACAAGATGCCGGCGGCGAAGACAACCAGGCGCACATTGGTCGGGGCCACCGGCGTCTCGGCCTCCTGGATGACGCGGACGTTCGCGGTCTTCTTGGCGATGACGTCCTCCTGAAGCGCGCGATCGTCCAGCGCCTTGACCACCGAGCGGAAATTCTCGTCGACCAGCTTGCGTTTTCTGTCGAGACGCTCCAGCTCGAATTCTTTCTCTTCGAGACTTTTCAGTTCATCGTCGAGCTTGGCCAGTTGCGACACATCCGCGCCGTGGCGCGCCTTGGCGGCTTCAAGTTCCTGTTGCACGCGGCTGCGGTCCACTTCGAGGGTGTCGAGGACCACAGTGCGGGCGCGGGGCAGCACCCTCTGGACGTTTCGATATTGCACGACGTCCTTTGGCAATTTATCGAATTCTTGTTGCAGCACCGCCAGGCGCTGGGTGGCCTGCGCCAGACTGCGATCGGCCTGCTGGAGATCCTGGGAGGTGTTGCTTTTTTCGCGCAGCAGAAACTGACGCTGCGTGCCGTAATCGGATATATTGTTCTTCGCCTTGAATTCGGCGTAGTCGCGGCCCGCCTGATCGAGTTCGGCTCGCAGCGCTTCCGCCTGACCGGACAGGGCCTTCGTTTGGGTATCGCGCAACAGCTCCTGTCGTTTGGCGAGATAGGCGCTGATCTGTTCATTCACGACTTCCGCGGCGACGACAGGGTCGGAATTGCGGAAACTCACGACGATGATATTGCCGGCCTTGTCGGGAGCGGCGGTCAAATCCTTGGCGAACTTTTGGGCGGCGATATCGAGGGGTTCGATGACGCGCGGCGGAGCGGCGCTCGAGCCGAAAAAAGCGCCGACATCGCCGGGGATTGCGGAGAGAAACCTGGAGAAGCGCGCAAGCAAACCCGGCGGTTTCAGGAAGTCAGGATAGACGCGTTCCAGTCCGACCTTTCGCAAGGTCTCCTTTTCGAGCGTCGGGCTTGTCAGGATTTCAACCTCATTCTTGAGGACGGCGTCTCGCTCCAGCACGATGGCGGCCGATTTCGCATCGTCGCCTGCTGCGCGCGGCGAATATTCCGACGACAAAAGCACCAGCAAGGTCGCATTAGCGACGAATGTAGGTTTGATGAGTAAAATGATCGCGAGCGTGAGTCCGAGAGTCGCCGCCATGGCCAAAAGAATGCGCCGCCAACTTTTGACAAAGCCGTCGAGGATCCAGCGCAACAGGGAGGCTTCGGGCCTCAGGAAGCTCGAATCGACCATATCCTGCTGTCGGCCGGCCCTGGCCGCAGCTTGAGTGTATGAAGCAACGTCCTGCCTTCTGATCAAATCGGACATTGTGTATCCTTGCGCCTCGGTGAATCCTTGCGCCTCGGGGTCCCGCCGCGGCCCCTTGCAGCCTTAATCCGATGAACCCGTCGCTTTGGCCAGATCGGGGAAATACATTGAAAATGCTCCCATCTTCCGGCGGGCGACGCTCTCGACTCGCGGGTTGATGGCGGTTATATGAATGACAGATAGATATTCGTCATTAATTTATAACTCTCTTCCATAAACGTCCAGCATGACGTCGGGCTTTTGAAATGCGCTTGTCTGTCGGCTCTTTTTGGCGGCGGGACTAATGATAAAAGCGGTCGAGGAAATTGGCGTCGCCGATCTTGATTCGGCAATTCTGGACAATCAGCTGGTGCCATGGAGGTCCGACGCGTCGCATCCGCAAATTTCGGAATTCGTCCAGCTGTTTCATGCGATCGATTCATTGAATACGGGGCATCAGCCCTATATTCTTCAATTCGTCGGCTCTGTTCCTGGCGAAGGCGTGAGTACGGTCGCGTCAAGCTTTGTCGAGATAGCTGCTTCACAGGCCGGAAATCCGGTTCTTTTGATCGATTGCAATCCGAGCGCGTCCAATACGCCAGGATCGCTCTCCTTGATTGATTCCTTCCTACAAACCGGCCGGATCAACGAAGCAATTCATGCGGCTCCAGGCCACCTCGGCATCGGGATCGCGCGACTTTCGACGACGAAGGACGCGCGATTGAACATTAACGCCGCCAGTCTCGGCAACCTGTTCAAATTGGCCAGGAAAATCTTTCCGATCGTTGTCCTCGATTGTCCTCCCGTCAGTCTCTCTCCCGAATCTCTCGCCCTCGCCCGCTTTTGCAACTGCACGGTTCTGGTGATTGACGCGGAGACGACCTCGCGCAAGGCGGTCGCCGAAACGAAGCAGGCGATCGAGCGCTTCGATGGACAAATCGTCGGCGTCGTTTTCAATCGCTCCAAAACCTACCTTCCGCGCTGGCTGAGCGGCTGGCTCTGATAACGAGTTTCGCAGGACAAGCCGGGCGCCGCCGATGCGCTCAAGGGCGGTCTATCATCGAAACGCGGGCGTTGCGTTTGCCCGAGCCAAAAGCGTCGCCTGTCGGACCGTCTCGTTCAAGGCTGTCGGCGAGACAGGCGCCGATCCATGTGAAAAGAAACAGACAGGGCAGCGTGAGGTTGGACAGGGTCTCATACCTGCAGAAGATTGCGAGACAGAGCGCCAGCCCGAGGCCGACAAGCATGCGATCGCGGCGAGGGTCGCCGTAAGCCAGGCGCCTCAGGCGCCAGGCCAGAGCCGCCAATGTCGCGGCGAGAGCGAAGAAAAACGCGGCGAGCGTCGGCGCTCCCCCGGTATAGGCGAGACCGTAAATCGTGGAGTGGCTTCCGATGGGGAGCACTTCTCTTTTATGAACGGATTCGCCGATCCAGCCGTGTCCGATGAGCGGCGATTGAAGAAATCCCTCCCAGCTTTTCTCATAGATCAACTCTCGGGCGAGGCTCGATCCGGCGCGGGCGCCGTTGATTTCATCCCGCAGCAGCTTCACCGTTTCGATCGGATCAAATCCGTTAATGCTGGCGATGAAAAAGCCTACAATGGCAAGGCCGACGACGACAATGCGCCACCGCAACGGCAGTTTGAGAAAAACGAGGAGCGCCCCGACCGCCACGAGAGTCGCGATGGCGATGCGGCTCTTGCTGAACACGACTGCGACGAGCCCGCCGCCGACGCCGACGAAACGCCGCCGCAGATCGCGTTCGAGAGCGCTGATGAATGTGATCGCGAGGCCGCCAAGGCCAAGCCCTGTGGTCCATGGGAAAAACAAAATCAGCCGCATCGAGGCTTCGCCGAGGGTCTCCTCGGACTGAAAGACCGAGGTCACGGTGTAGAATGACACCGAAGGGCTGCTCGGAAGGATCAATCCCAGCGGCGTTGGCCACAATTCGAGTTCCCGCATCCCGAAGGCGCGAGCGACGGCGGCGATCGCGCCAAGAATGATGATATAGCCGCCGACCATGGTCATCGCCCTGATGGTCCTGGCGTCGTCGAGGCGATGAGCCGCCCCGGCTGCTATAGCCAGCGCGCCGAAGACCCAACCGAAAACGCCAAACCCGAAGGCGTTTCCAAATCCCTTGGCGAAGTCGTCGATGGCGATCCCGTTGAGGATGGCGGCGCAGGCCGCCGAAACGCCGATAGCGATCCAGCTGTAGACGACGAGATTGACAAGGGCGCCGCGCGGCCAGCGCTCGTAGGCGAGCTTGCCGAGCATCAGCGCTCCCGCTGGCGTCAATACGCCAAGGCCCCAAAGCACGGGGATGCCGCGCAAAAACGCATCGAACATCGTCGCGCCGCGGAGCCATTCGATCTCAAGCGGACGAAACCGCCGCCCGGCGGGGCGGGGCGGGCGGCGCGCGACGGATTCGCCGTACCGCATCACTTCAGTGATCCTCCAGATGCGCGCGGGATGGCAGGTGCGCGCGGGACGGCGGCGATCAGGTCGAAGCCGCGTTCCGTGACGCGCCCTTGCGCCAAGACTATTTTCCCTGTTTGACCGGCATTTGGCGGTGTTCCCTGCTCATCCGCCACCTGTTCAGACAGCTCGCGAGGGCGGTCTTGCGCGGAAAGAGTTTGCGCTCCGGCTCATCCTGAATGCTCTGCGGAACAAAATTCTCGCAATTCTCACGCGCCTTCTCTTCCGAGTCGATGGAGTTCAACCTGGACGTGCCGCATGACAGCACGGGAATAGGTTGGCAATTGAGCGCCCCTGCTTTCGACCAGTCGCAGGAATACGATCCGGCTCCGGAGATTCCGGCGACATCGGGCTTTGTTGGCGGGCTCTGAGGCTTCAGCCCGGCGTTCGGCGCGTTATCCTCCAACTTCGGGGGAGAGGTTTGCGCGACGCCCTGATCTTCGGCGCCAACCGGTTTCGCCTGCCTCGGAGTTTCCTGCTCCGGGGGACGAGCGACATGAGTCGCAGTAGAGTTTTTTTGCGCCGCGGCGAGCCCCAGCTGGTTGCTTTTCCGCCATTTCGTCATGCAGGTTACGATGGCGTTCCTGCGGGGAAAGAGTTTCCGCCCGGGATCGTCCTTGACGCGGTCCGGTATCTGCGACTCGCAATAGAAATGCGCCATCGATTCCGAGCCTCCGCGCAAGGGAACCGGCGAACCGCACGGCAGCAGGGGCGTCGGATTGCAAGTGATCCCACCATCTTGCGTCTGATCGCAAAGAAAGGACCCAGGTTCGGCAACGCCCGTAACATGGGAGGCGTCCTGCGCGATCGGGGATTGCGTCTGTGCAAAGGCCGGCGCCGCGAACGTGAGGACCGAGGCGACGATGACAACACGCAACGCCGCATCGCCCTTAGGCACGGTTGCTGGACTTTTATCTTCAGGTGATGCGCACATTTCAATTTTACCGATGATCCGTTCTCCCGCAAACCGCAATCGTTTTGTTTAGTCGTCTTCACGGGCGCGTCGCCCCGGAGCGGCGGGCTTTGACCTTATAGCCGCGCCATTGGTTCTCCGAAACATCCTGCGGGTCAAACCGGCGCAACCGGGGCCATCGGCCGTTCTCCGGCCGCAATGCGGCAAAGCGTCTCGCGCATCGCCGCCGCGGGTTCTGGCTTGCCGATCAGGAAACCTTGCGCGTAGGCGCAACCGAAAGATTGCAACAGCGCGAATTGCTCTTTCGTCTCGACGCCCTCCGCGATGCAATCCATCTTCAAGATCCGGCAGACATGCAAGATAGCCTCAAAGAGGCTCCGTGACCGGAGATCCTGCGCGATTTCCTTCGTCAGACGGCGGTCGATCTTGATGTCGGCGAAGGGAAACGAGCGTAGCGTGACGAGGCTCGAGGAGCCGGTGCCGAAACCGTCGAGAGTGAGCCCCACGCCAAGATCCCGCAGCGACGACAGGGTGGCGCTCATCCCCGGCGTATCCTCGGACAACTGGCTTTCAGCAATCTCAAGCTTCAGCCGCGACGCCGGCAATTGCGTATTGACGAGGAGATCGCGCAACTCCTGCACAATTTCGCCGCGGCGCAATTGCGGGGGAGCTATGTTCACGGACAAAGCGATGGGCGCCGGCCAGGCCGCGACTTCCCGACAGGCGGTCTCCATCACCCATTGTCCGAGTTCGACGATCAGCCCGGTCCGTTCGGCCAGGGGAATAAAGCTGTCAGGGTAGATCAGTCCCTTGACCGGATGGCGCCAGCGAACGAGCGCCTCGACCCCCACGATCCTTTGCGCGCGCACTTCCCAGATCGGCTGATAGGCAATCTCGAACTGGCGCTCCTGCAGCGCAAACTGCAAGGAGCTTTCGAGGATCATCTCATCCTGATTCTTGACGTCCAGAACCTCGTCGTAGACGCAGCACGCGTCGCGGCCGATCGCTTTGGCGCGATACAATGCAAGGTCCGCCAGATCCAGCAGTTGATCAGGAGCGCCGGCATGGATGGGATAGCAGGCGATTCCGATCGAGACGCCGATGATCGCCTTGCCTTGCGATAGAAGGTACGGGTTGCGGACCGCTCCGCGCAGCCGCTCCGCGGTGTTTACGGCCGCCTCAAGGCTTGAAAGGTCCGGTATGACGACCGCGAATTCATCCCCGCCGACGCGGGCGAGCGTGTCGCTTGCGCGCATCTCCTGCCGCATGCGGTTTGCGACGATCTTTAAAAGTTCGTCGCCGGCAGAGTGACCCAGCGTGTCGTTGACCAGCTTGAAGCGGTCGAGGTCGAGAAATAGCACCGCGATGTGTGAGCCGGTGCGGGTCGCTTTGGCGATCGCGTCGCCGAGCCGCTCCTCGAACAATGCGCGGTTCGGCAAGCAGGTCAGAACGTCGTGATGCGCGGCGTAGATGATCTTCTCTTCCGCCTGGGAGCGTTCAGTGATGTCGGTATAGGTCTGAACAACGCCGCCGCCCTGCAACGGCACGCTGCGCATTTCGAGGACAGTTCCGTTGGGACTGCGCAATTCGCACGAGTGTGGATGGTCGAGGCGGGCGTCCCCCCTGGGGACAGCCCTGATATTCTCGCCCGTTTCCGCGCGCTCCAGATGCTTGCGCTGATACTCGATCACGTCGTCAAAAGGCGCGCCTTCACGCACGAGCGACGAAGGCAAATCCAATAGCCGCTTGGCGCTCTCGTTGACGACGCCCACTGTGCGTTCTGGGGTCGTCATGATGAGACCCTGATCCATATTCGCCAGAGTGGTCTCCAGCATGGTGGACTTTTTTTGCAGGGCGTCCTGCACCGCTTCCAGCTTGCGGAACTGCGTCATCACCGCCCGGCCGCTCAGGATTGCGAGAACGAGGCCGATCGCGACCGCGGAAAGCGAGGCGCCAATGAGCAGTCCCCGCACCGAACGGACGCGATCCAGCATGGACGCGACGGCCGTCTGCTCCGATTTCAAAGCGCGCGCGTGCTCCACGGCGGCGGCGCCCAACGCGCTTTCGCTCGCGGCGTTCAGTTCGGTGGAGAGGCGCCGCAGATCGTCGTCCGCCCGGATCACGCTCTGAAGCGACTGATCGTAAACGGAAAGTGGTTTTGCGAGGGTGGTCAGAAGCTGCTTGATACGATGATTTTCCCGGAGCAGGACGCCGAGTTCGTCGGCCCCTTTAGGCAAGGTCGCGAGCGCGCCCCTGGCGACGTCGAGATCTTCGGGGCTCCGCGAGGCGAGGAATCGTAAAGCCGCCCGGTCGGCCTCATGGAAGGTTGCTCCCAATCGCATTCCGCGGCGGATCTTCTCCGCATCCGTCTCGCGCTGCAACGCGTCTTCGATGGCGGAGGTGATCGAATGAATTTCCGCCCCGGCGGACTGCATGCGCTCGATGCTGGCTCGCCGCAGTTCGACGGCCGCGAAGGTGCTGTCGGCGCCGCCGCGGTAACGGCGCGCGAGTTCGACGAGGCCGCCGTCGTCGGACCGCCCTCGCGTCATCCGTTCGATCGCCGCATCAAGTCCTGTGACGCCGCCTTGAGCGGCCTTTTGATCGGCGGCGCTCGCCGACAAAGCGTATTGCGCCATAAACGCATGCGCGTCGCTGACCTGCAGGGAGACCGCGGTGGCGGCCTCGGCTCTCTCTGTGTCTTCCCGGACAAGGGTTGCGCCGACCTCGACCGGTTCGATCAGCCAGACCGCCACACCCGCGAGCGCCACAAGGAGGATCAGGAGAACCAGGAAACCGATCGTGATCCGCCTGCGGATTGAAGACGCGAGCGCGCCGTTCGTTGCTTCCTCCATCATGTCGCTGTCATTCTTTCGAAAACTCTCGAGGCGATCCTGCGGCGATTTCATTCAATGAACCAGTCATGTGGGCAATGAACCAGTCATGTGCGTTCGGAGTCTGAAACGGGACGGTTGAGCGCGAAGCCTCTTTTAAGAAAGCAGCGGCGTCGAGATTCGGCGGCAAGCCGGCAGGCGCGGCCTGATGCCAGTCCGGCGCTGCGGCGTCGCCTGCCGTACTTGTTCTTTTATCGCCGATCCGCTTGACCGATCGCGAAGTCTCCGGCGCCTAAGCGCTTCAAATCTACCTTATATATAGAAGAGTTTCAGACTCTCTACTGAAATCAACCCAGTAAAACTCAAGCTCTCATAAAGCCTTAATCAAGGAATTGTCTAAAATTGCTTTGCCGATCTTTTATATAGTTTCTTACACTTGTCTCGAATGAGGCCTTGAATAATAATCAAATTATGCGAATCGTCAACATAAACTCAGGCGGCGTAACCCGGGGAAGCCGATGGCGAATCGAGGCCGTCGCTTGACGCGAGTTTCGACCGCGGAGGCCCGAAAGATCACGCCGAACGTCATCGGCGAAGCGTCGCCCTTGCCGCGAATTCTCGCGGCGTCCGGACTCCCGCCGACGGCTGAATTGCTCTATTCGTCCGGGCGGACCCTCGCGCGAACATGTGACGGAGCCAACTCGCGCGGCGGCCGATCGGCGCCATCGGTGTTGAAATCAGGATAACGCACGGCATGCTGTACTGGATCTATGATTATCCGAGCTGGCTGATCGGCTGCCTGTTCGTTGCGGTTTTTGTGGCGACGACCTGGGCCGGAATTTTTCTGACCCGCCGGACGGTTCATTCCTGGATCCACAGGGAGCCGCGCGCGAACGAAATGGTCGGCTTCGCGCTGTCCAGTTTCTTTGTGCTGTTCGGCCTGCTCCTCGGCCTGCTTGCCGTCGCGACCTATCAGAACTACGCTACCGTCAGCGACGTCGTCGATAAGGAGGCCTCCAGCATCGCGGCTCTCCATCGCGACTTCGGCGCCTATCCGGCGCCGCTCAATGCCGAATTGCAGTCCGATCTGCGCGAATATACCCGCTACACGATCGAGGAGGGTTGGTCGCTACAGCGCAAGGGGATTGTTCCCTCGGGCGGGACCGACCGCATGAATGCGCTCGCAAAGCCTCTGTACGCCTTCGAGCCGACCAAAAAAAGCCAGGAGATCATCCACGCGGAGACGCTGCGGCAGTTCAATCATCTGATCGAAATTCGCCGGTCGCGCCTTGCGGATGTGACCGTTGGCTTGCCCGCGATCTTGTGGTGGGTCGTCGCGTTCGGCGCGCTCATGAACATCATCCTGATCTGGATGCAGGACATGGAGATTCATGTTCATCTGATTCTCGGCGCGATTCTCGCGTCGATTCTCGGAGCCGTGATCTTCCTGACCGCGGCGTTGGACAATCCGTTTCGCGGTCTGGTTAGCGGGCCGCCCGATTCGATCGAGCTCGTGTACAACACGTTGATGAAGCCGTAGACCATCGCCGCGCCGGCCAAGACCGCGCCCGAGATGATCAATGCAGGTTCGGCGACGGCGCCTGCGCCGTCTGAATACAGTGAAGCGGGACAAACGAATCCGGTGAAAAGGCGATTGTTCGCGAACTCGATCGGATAATGGAAAAGGCTGGATTGTGGGAGCGGGCGCATTGGACTTAGCTGGTCTTCCCTCGATCAAAGCCCTCCTGCTCGACATCGACGGCGTGATTTGCGTTGGGGGCCGAGCCTTGCCGGGTTCGATCGACGCGGTCCGCAGGCTGGGCGCATTGCGGATTCCGCTGAAATTCGTCACCAACACGACCCGCCGGCCGCGCCGCCGGATCGTCGAGGATCTTGCGCTGCTTGGGCTCGCCGCCTCGCAAGCGGACGTGCTGACTCCCTCGGCGATGGCGCGGGACTTTCTGACGAGTCGGAAACTGGCGCCTTTTCTGGTGACGCATCCGGATCTGCGGGAGGATTTCGCCGGCCTCGAGCCTGGAGCGGCCGAAGCTGTCGTCGTCGGCGACGCCGGCGAATTCTTCACTTACGATCTCCTGAACGAGGCTTATCGGAAACTCGTTCATGGCGCCGATTTTCTCGCTCTCGCCAAAAACCGCAACTTCCTTGATCGCGATCACGAATTGAGCCTCGACGCCGGTCCGTTCGCGGCGGCGCTGGAATTTGCGTCGGGCAGAACCGCGACCGTCCTTGGCAAGCCGGCTTCGGCGTTTTTCCTGCGCGCGGTCGAAGACCTCGGATGCGCGCCGAGCGAGGCCGTGATGATTGGCGATGACGCGGAAGCCGATGTCGGAGGCGCCATGGCGGCCGGTCTCAAGGGCGTTCTCGTGCGCACCGGAAAATATCGCACGGGGCAGGAGGATCTGCTTGCGGCGAGGCCAACCTTCGTCGCCGATAACCTTGAGGCGGCGGTTGAATGGTTGTTGGGTTGAGCCCGTCGGAACGGGGCCTCGCCGCTGAAGGACGGCGCCTTCGACTTGACGCCCGGCAGTTTCGCGGCGACTTTGGATGAGCGACGGGGGCGGCCAGTGACGCGCACATCGACGGCGATCGGCGTTCGATCGGCCAGCGCGGCGGCCGCGCTGATGTTGGCGGCCACGATGTTTTTGCCCAAGGCGGAAGCGGCTGCGCTCACGCAAAAAAGCGTGATGGACGCCCTTCCCAAATTGGAGGCGCTCGCCAACAAGCTCGTCGAGCGTAAATCAGGACCGGGCGAATCAGGTTCGGACAAGTCCGTCCCCGGCCTTTCGGTCGCCGTCGTCTTCCAGAACAAGCTCGTCTATCTCAAGGGCTTCGGGCTTCGCGAAATTGGGAAACCGGAACGGGTCGACGCGGACACCGTCTTCCAGCTGGCGTCTTTGTCGAAGCCGATCACTTCGACGATCGTCGCCGCGATGATCGGCAAAGACATCGCCTCCTGGGATGCGAAGATCGCCGATCTCGACCCAGGCTTTCGCCTGGCCGACCCCTATCCGACGTCCGAACTGACCTTGACGGACCTCTTCGCCCATCGCAGCGGCCTGCCCGGCGATGCGGGCAACGAACTCGAAGCAATCGGCTATGACCGCGCCGAGATCCTGCGCCGACTTCGATTCGTCCCTCCGGCGAGCAGCTTTCGAGCGGGTTATTCCTATAGCAATTTCGGGTTCACCGAGGGCGGCGCCGCCGCCGCCAGGGCAGTGGGAAAACCCTGGGAAGAGGTCGCCGAGGACAAGCTGTTCAAGCCGCTTGGAATGACTTCGACCAGCGCGCGTTACGCCGATTTTGTGAACCGCTCCAATCGCGCCGCCCTGCATATATTGGACGGCGGCCAGTGGCGGGCGGCGGTCAAAAGGCGGCCGGATGCGCAGGCGCCGGCCGGCGGCGTCAGCTCGACGGCGCGCGATCTCGCCAAATGGATGCTGCTTGAACTCGATTACGCAAACGGCCGCGCCGCCGCCATTCCCATCAATCCGGAGGCGATCGCGCGCACGCACGCGCCCCTGATCGATCGAGGCAAGAATCCGGTCACCGGGGCCGCCTCGTTTTACGGTCTCGGCTGGAACGCCGAGTTCGGCGCCCGTGGCCCCGAATGGGGTCATGCGGCCGCCTTCAGCGCGGGGGCGCGAACGCTGGTGAAACTCAGCCCCGGTGCGGACCTCGGGATCGTGGTGCTCGCGAACGCCTTTCCGACCGGCGCGCCGGAAGGGCTCGCGGATTCCTTCTTCGACCTCGTGTTCGACGGCCGCGTCGGCGAGGACTGGTTCTCGAAGTGGAACCGGCTGTTCGCCTCGATGTTCGACCAGGGCGCCGCGGCGGGCGCCGTCTACGAGAAAGCCGCCTCTCCGCAATCGCAAGCGCTTCCTTTTTCCGCCTACGCAGGACGCTACGCCAACGACTTTATCGGCGAGGCCGTCGTCCTGGAGGAGGGCGGCGGCCTTGTTCTGCGGCTCGGGCCAAGCCTCGATGCGAGCTTTCCGCTGACGCATTTTGATCGCGACAGCTTCTTTTTCCGCCCCGCCAAGGACACGCCGAACCTGTCGGGCGCCGCCTTCGAAATCGGCCCGGACCAAAAGGCGGGCCAGATGACCATCGGCGATTTCAACGGCTTCGGAATGGGTGTACTGAAGCGAACCGCGAAATGATGAACGAGCGGCGCGAGCAAGTCGGCGAGGATTGAGCGGCGAAGACCCCGCATCCGCTGTCGTCATGCGTCGCCGGGATCGACGAATATACTTTGAGCTCAATGGATTAAGCATTTGCGGAACAGCCGGGCGGCATTATCACGCGAACAAATTTTAGCGATGCCGGAAATATCGGGTAAACACACCCGCGAGAACCCCTCGCCGTCGACCGATCCGGAAACGTCAGTGACCGAAGAGCGCACCGAAACGTTCAGTTACCGTCAGTTGAACAAGTCGTTCATTGAATTGGCGGTCCACATCGGATTCATCGGTCTCCTCGTCTCATGGACTTTCGTTCTCATCCATCCGTTCATCCCGATCATCATGTGGAGCGTGGTGCTGACCGTCGCGCTTTATCCGCTGTTTGACTGGCTTGCGGCGCTGCTGAGAGGCCGGCGGGGATTGGCGGCGGCGCTGATGACCGTGCTTGGCCTCCTCGTCGTGATCGGACCCGTCACCTGGCTGGGGCTTGGGCTGATCGACGGATTGAAGTCGTTGATCGAGCAGCTCGATTCCGGGAAACTGTCGATTCCCCCGCCCTCGCAATCGGTCCGTGACTGGCCCTTCATAGGGCAGCAGGTCTATGAGTTCTGGACGCTCGCCTCGACCAATATTCGCAGCGCGGTGACTTATCTTGTGCCGGAACTGAAGCCGCTTGGACAGATTTTGCTGGATATGGCGAGCAATGCCGGCACCTGGACGCTGACCTTTCTCGTCGCTGTGATCATTTCGGGATTCTTGTTTTCGCCCGGACCGCTTCTCGTCGCGGCGATCAAGAAACTCGCCCACAAGATCGACGCCGCGCATGGCGAGAGGTTCGTCAAACTGTCCGGCGCGACAATCCGGGCGGTGTCGCGCGGGGTGATCGGCACGTCGCTGCTTCAGGCGATCGTCGGCGGGATTGGAATGGCGGTCGCCGGAGTTCCCGGCGGAAGCCTTTTGACCCTCGCGATCCTGGTTCTCGGCATCATCCAGATCGGTCCCGTGATGGTTGTCGCGCCGCTTCTCGTCTGGAGCTGGACCACGATGCCGACGACGCATGCGCTCGCGTTCACGGCCTGCATGGCGGTGGTGAGTTTCATCGATAATTTTCTGAAGCCGTTCGTCCTGGCGCGCGGGCTGACGACCCCGACCCTGGTGACCCTCATCGGCGTCATCGGCGGCGTTCTCGCCCATGGAATTGTCGGCCTTTTCGTCGGCCCTGTCGTGCTCGCGGTCGCCTGGGATCTCCTGAACGCCTGGATCGGCGAGAGCAAGGCCTCGGTTTAGCGCCGCCCCGGGCCAGAGCATATTCCGATTGGATTGAACCAATCCAATCGACAAGAATATGCTCAAGCATTTGACTCTGGAGCGATTTCTGATCGATCGCATGACTTCATGCGATCGGAAAACGCTCTATTGCCGGTGAACCAGCACCGGAATCCTGGAGTGCGTCAGAACCTTGACCGTCTCGCTGCCGAGCACGAGGGCGGCGACGCCGCGACGACCATGCGAGGCCATGACGATGAGGTCGCAGCCCTTGGACGCGGCGGCGTCGATGATGCCCTGATAGGGGTGCTCATGTTCGACGTGGATCGTTTCGCAGGCGACGCCGGCCGCCTTCGCCACTTGCGCCGCGGCGGCGAGAATTTTCCCGGTGTGTTCGCGCATGCGCGCTTCATAGAGCGCGGGCGTATCCTCGACCATCTCCGCATTGGCGGTGAAGATGCGAAACGGCGCCACGACCGTCAGCACAATCACTTTCGCCCCGATCTCCTTGGCGAAGGCGACGCCATGTTCAACAGCCTTCCCGGCGAGTTCCGATCCGTCCGTGGGAATCAGGATATTGGCGTACATCGTCGTCTCCCCATTCAAGGCCTCTCCCCATTAAGGGCCTGCGGTCAACTCAACGCCGATAGAGATCGCATGTCTCGGAGGGCGGTTAAATGGGTGAATCGACCCGCGCCGGTTTTTCTTGAATGCGATCGCGAGGGCGCCCTTTCAGCGTCAGCGCCGCGCGCCAGGTTAGTGACTAAAATTGATTGACGATATTTGACTATATGTACGAATCATGACAAAACAAAAGCGCTGCGGTTCTTCCGCGGCTTTTCCTCCCAGACTTGGCCGTCGGCACTCGCGCCGGCGGCTTTTCGCTAGGAGGTTTCGCGACCGACGCGGCGACGGCTATCGAAGTTCGCGCATTCCAGCGCTGGAAAGATTATCGCCGCCAGCCCTGGATCGTAGCCGGGCCCAGCCGGCGCCGACAACTCCGTATCTTCGGCATTTCGAGACATCCGCTGCAGCAAAGCAACACTTCCCAGAAATAGTTCGCAACTCGCCGGAAAGCGCGCTGCGCTTGGCGCCCGCTCGGTATAATCATCGGCGAAGCCTTTGTTTCGACTCTGGATCGCGCCGCCATGAAACATGCCTTGCTCACGTCCGCCGCGCTCGTTTTGATGGAAGCCGCGGGCCAGAGTTTCGCCGCCGACTTGCCCGCCCCAATCGCGCCGCCGGTGTTCACCTGGACCGGCCTTTATGTCGGGTTCAACAGTGGTTTCTCCTGGAGGAATAGCGCGAACATTAATACCGCCACGAACAATGTGCTGGACGCCGGCCTCATTCCCGGACAATGGGGCGCCGCCTCCGCCCAAGGCGCGACGGGAATTGTCAGCAGCCGCCTCAACGGTTTCATGAGCGGCGGGCAGGCCGGGTACAATTGGCAATTCTCTGACAAATTCGTCGCCGGGCTCGAAGCGGACATCCAGGCCGGCGGCGTGAACGGCGGGGGCGGCTTTCACAATGTGACCGCGACGGCGCTCGACTCTGCGACCGCGCAAACGAATGTTTCGGTCAATCGAAGACTCGACTATCTCGGCACGGTGCGCGCCCGCCTTGGCTACGCCCTGACGCCGGCCACGCTCGTCTATGCGACAGGAGGCCTCGCTTATGGCGGCGTCGACCTCACCACCACCATCAGGCAGAACCTGTCTCCGTCGCTTCTGTTCTCCAAGGCCGCCAAGGGCGATCTTTACGAGAACCGCGCGGGCTGGACGGTCGGCGCGGGCCTCGAATACGCATTCGCGCCCAACCTCAGCGGCAAGATCGAATATGATTATTATGATCTCGGGACAGCGGGTTCGAACGCCGGCCAGCTCGCCTACACCGATATCGTCACCGGCGCGGTGAGGGTCGCGGACGCGTCTTCCTCATCGACGCGATATAACGGGCACCTCATTCGAGCGGGCCTGAATTACCGGCTTGGAGGTACCGCGCCCAACGCCGCCGATTCTGGCGCGACGCCCCTCTTCGCCGCGCCGCAGTTCATCCCCGCCGCTCCGCCCGCGCCCGGCTGGCAATTCACCCTGACCCCCTATATGTGGGCGATGGGGCTCAACGGGACCACGACCACGCGGGGACAGACGGTCGATACCAATGCCTCCTTCCTCGACATCCTGACCAAGAGCAGCTCGTTTCCGATCGCCTTCATGGGCCATTTTGAGGCGCGCAACGGCCCGATTGCGCTTTATACGGACCTTGTCTTCGCTCAGCTGCGCTTCGCGGGCTCCATGTTGAAGCAGGCGACGCGTTTCCCCGATCTCGCTTTGTCCGTGGACGCCAATGCGCATCTGAGGGCGACGATGGGCATCGTTGAAGCCGGCGGCGCTTACGAACTGGCGCGATGGACCCAGAGCGGCGCGGGGGATTCGTTCACCGCCATCGATGCGCTCGGCGGGTTGCGTTACTGGAATGTCTCGGCGACGATGGGCTTCGACGTGACCGGCTCCGTCGATTCCGATAGTCTCGGCCTCAGCCGCGTCGGTTCGCGGGCGAACGCGAGTTCCGGGTCCATTCAATGGATTGACCCTGTCATCGGATTCCGGCTTCGCCAGCAGGTTGCGGCCGGAGATGAATTCCAGTTCAGGGGCGATATCGGCGGCTTTGGCCTTGGCAGCAAGTTCAGCTGGCAGGCTTTCGGCGGCTATAGCCACGAGTTCAAGCTCGCGGGCCTGACCTTTGCCGGCGTGGTCGGCTATCGCGCGTTATACGCTGATTTTTCCGAAGGCGGCGGGCTCAATCAGAAGGGACTCAACGCGATCCTGCACGGGCCGGTCGCCGGCATTAGCGTCCCGTTCTGACCTTCCGGAGTTTCGAGTTCAGGAGTTTCGAGGTCAGGAGCGGGAGCGCGCCTGCGCCGGCTCGCGGCGAAACACGCGCGGCGAGCCGTCTTCCGCCCGTTCCCTGCCTGTTTATTCCGCCGCGCGCTTGAAATCCGGCAAGGTGCAGCGCGCGTCGGGCTGAGGCCTGAATTCAATGACGTTGGGACGCTCGGCGAAAGGCAGTTTCAGGCTTTTCCACACATCGACGAGACCTTCGACGAGATCGACGATATGGGCGTCCGTGTGCAACGGGCCAGGCGTGATCCGCAGCCGCTCGGTTCCTTTGGCGACCGTCGGATAATTGATCGGCTGGATATAGATCGAGTGACGCTCGAGCAGCATGTCGGTGGCGCGCTTGCAAAGCTCGGCGTCGCCGACGAAGACCGGCACGATATGCGACGAATTGGGCATCACCGGCAGTCCCGCCGCGCTGAGCGCATGTTTGGTCAGCATCGCCTGACGCTGATGCTGGGCGCGAAGTTCGGCGCCCTCCGCCCCTTTCAGGAGCTTGACGGCGGTCCTCGCCGCGGAGGCGACGGCCGGGGGCAGGGCGGTGGTGAAAATGAACGACGGAGAGTAGGAGCGCACCGCGTCGATGATGGCCGCGTCCGCGGCGATATAACCGCCGAGGGCTCCAAACCCCTTGGCGAGCGTTCCTTCGATGACGTCGATCCGGCGCATCACGTCGTCGCGTTCGGCGATGCCGCCGCCGCGCGGGCCGTAAAGGCCAACGGCATGGACCTCGTCCATATAGGTCATGGCGTTGTAACGCTGGGCGAGATCGGCGATGTCCGCGATCGGCGCAATGTCGCCGTTCATGGAGTAAAGGCTCTCGAACACGATGAACTTGGCCCGGGCCGGACCGGCCTCGATCAGCAGTTCCTCGAGGTGGGCGAGATCGTTGTGGCGGAAGATCCGGCGCTCCGCCTTGGAGCGGCGCACGCCCTCGATCATGGAATTATGATTCAATTCATCCGATAGAATCAGGCAATCCGGCAAAAGGTCGCCGATCGTGGAAATCGCGGCGAGATTCGAGATCCAGCCGGAGGTGAAGACCAGCGCCGCGTCCTTCCCGTGCAGGTCGGCCAGTTCGGCTTCGAGTTCGACGAGCGGATGATTGGTGCCGGAGATGTTGCGGGTGCCGCCGGCGCCGACTCCATGACGAACGGCCGCCCGGGACATCGCCTCGATCACCGCCGGATGGCGCCCCATGCAGAGATAATCGTTGGAGCACCAGATCACGACTTCTTCGGCGTGATCGCCGCCGCGCCGCCAGAGGGCGCGGGGAAAGGAGCTAGCGTCCCGGTCAAGGTCGGCGAAGACGCGATAGCGCCGCTCGGTCTTCAATTTTGAAATCGCGTCTTCGAAGAAGCGCTGATAATTCATCTGGGACGTTTCCGGTGACAAGCGGCGGAAAGAAAACAGAAAATAGCCCGGCGGCTCGTTCTTGCTTGAGCGCGACGAGTTGCGATCAGACAGCACTACACTTTTTTTGTCCGGTCAAGAAGCGGCTTTTGCGCGCACCGGCTGCTTTGACCCTCAAGAAAAAAATTCCTCTTTACGATCCGGCGCGGGCGGACGAGCCGAAAACGTGCGAAGTCTCTTTCAACGTGCGAAGTCGCTTCCAACGTGCGAAGTCGCTTCCAACGTGCGAAGACGCTTTCCCGGCGAATCTGGATCGAAATCACTTCGCCGAGCGTCAAATCCAGCCGCGGCTTTGAATCATGCGCATTCTTGTCACCGGCAGCGCCGGATTTATCGGGTTCCATCTGAGCAGACGCCTCATCGAAGAGGGGCACGAGGTCGCGGGAGTCGACGGGTTCACCCCCTATTACGATCCTGTCCTCAAGCGCCGGCGCCAGCAGATCCTGCTCGAGAGCCCGGCTTTCCGCGGTCACGAAATTTTGCTCGAGGATTTCGCCGCCATGGAGCGGGTTTATGGCTCGGGCTTCGACGCCGTCTATCATTTCGCCGCGCAGGCGGGCGTCCGCTACAGCCTTGAAAACCCGCGCGCCTATCTCGACGCGAACCTTTGCGGGACGTTCAACCTCCTGGAACTGATGCGGCGCTCGCCGCCCCGCCACGCCCTGATGGCCTCGACCTCCTCCGTCTACGGCGCCAACGCGAAAATTCCTTTCCGGGAGACTGACCGCGCTGATCATCCGCTCACGTTTTACGCCGCCTCAAAGAAAGCCAATGAGGAAATGGCGCATTCCTACAGCCATCTTTTTGGAATTCCGGTCACGATGCTGCGCTTTTTTACGGTCTACGGCCCCTTCGGCCGGCCCGATATGGCGCTTTTCAAGTTCGCCGCCGCCCTGTTCGCGGGCAAACCGGTCGATATCTACAATCACGGGAATATGAAGCGCGACTTCACATATGTCGGGGATCTCGTCGAGGCGATGATTCGGCTGCTGGACGTCGCGCCTTCGACTCCCAACGTCAGGACGGCGCCGCCGCGGGATTTCGACAGCCTATCGCCCGTGGCGCCCTGGCGGGTCGTCAACATCGGCGCGGAAAGGCCCATAGCCCTGATGGATTTCGTCGCCGCGATCGAGGCCGCCACCGGACTGAAGGCGGATTGCAATTTCATGGAGATGCAGCAAGGCGACGTGCCTCTCACCTTCGCCGACACGCAGCTGCTCGCGTTCCTGACCGGGTTCAGCCCTCAAACCTCGATCGCCGACGGCGTCCGGGCCTTCGTCGAATGGTACAGGGACTATTATAAAATCGAGGATACGTAAAAATACATGCGCGGAGCCCGCCCTGGAGCGTTTTCCGATCGCATGAAATCATGCGATTGATCAGAAATCGCTCCAGAGTCAAAGACTTGAGCATAGTCTTGTCGATGGGATGGATTCAATCCCATCGGACTATGCTCTAAAGCCAGCTCCGTCATGCCTTGAGCGAATTGACGCTGACGGCTAGTGCGTCACGGACCCGCGCGCTCGACCGCCCGTGACCCTGCAGGAACATCCTGTTCCAATATAGGACGCGCTGACGAGTTCGCAGGTTCTGGCGGGGGTCGTGCAGAAATTGCCGATCCCTCCGGTGGCGACGCTTCGGCCTGTGACCAACGCTCCTGCCGCCGGCGCCGCATAGGCTACGCTGGGCGCAGCGTATCCGTATGGATAGCTGTTTCCATACGGGTAATCGTATCCGTAGCCATAATCATAGGGGTAGCCGTAATCCCAGGCGCTCGCGAGGCCAAGGCCCAGCCCGACGCCGGCATAGGGCCACCAGGCGCTGTTCCAGCCCCAGCCGTTGTTCCAGCGGCCGCCATTCCAGCCCCAGCCGCGGTTCCACCCGCCAGCATGCCAGCCGGCGTGCCAACCCCAGCCGCCGCGATTCCAGCCGCCGCCATTCCAGCCGCCGACGCGAGCGAAACGCGCCCCGCCGAAGCCCGCGCCAGCGAAGCGCGCCCCGCCGCCAAAATGGCCGCCGAACCCGTGGCCGCCAAAACCGCCCCGCGCCTCGGCGGCGCCGCTCAAGACCAAACCGGCGCCGAACACGGCCGCCGCACATATTGCGCCAAAGCGTTTCATCGATTCCTCCACTTTGCGGGCTCTGCGTCGCGCTTTTGGCGCGCCAAACCCCAAAAAAATCAAGCATCAAAAAAATCAAGCAGCAAATTAACTATGGACCGAACCTTAAACCTTCGCTCTTGGGCGCGAGCGAAAAATCGTTCAATATCGCGTAATATTCATCAAATTTTAATAATAAACACTGGCCGGACCAGCGTCCGGCCAGCTTCGAGTGCTCAATTCAGGGGGTGACGGATCCCCGCGCCCGCCCTCCCTCGACGCGGCAGGAACAGCCGTTGCCGATCATCGAGGCATGGGTCAGTTCGCAGGTTTTCGCTGGCGTCGAGCACGAGGCGCCCATCCCGCCCGCCGCCGCGCTGCGGCCCGTGGTCAGGGGCGGCGCCGTCGGGGCGCCCGCGACCGCGAATCCCGTCCCCGGCAGAGACAGAAGTCCGGTCCCGAACCCGGTTCCAGGGCCATAAGGATAACCGTAGGCGAAATCGTAGCCATAAGTGGGATAGCCGTAGCCATAGCCGGCGTAAGGGCCATTGTAGTCGTAGCTGCTGTAGGGCGAGACGTAATCATAGGCTCCGCTTGCTGCTTCCGTCAGTCCGAGGCCCAGCCCGAGCCCGGAGATCGCGGGCCATGCGCCGCCCTGCCAACCGCCATTGTCCCAGCTTCCGTCATGCCAGCCAGCGCCGTGCGCGCGGCCATGAACACCCTGCTGCGCGGAAGCGGGTCCGGAGGCCAACAGAGCCGAGCCGAGCGCGGCCGCGAGCGTCAATGCGCCAAATCGTTTCATTCGTCTGCTCCTCTTCGGTCCGTGGGCATCCCGACGGCCGTGTGACCTGCAAGCTTCACCGAAACCGGCGTTGTGAGGTAAAACCCCCGTGCGGCGTGATTGTTCCCGTTCGGACGCCGTTGATAAGGATTCTCTTTGCGGAGCGGCGGCCCGGCCTCCATATGTCTTTGGAAGGGCTTTCACGTTCCACCGCGACGTGGGCGTCCCGGCGGCTGGTGCGAGACCAGCATAACGAGAAGAGCTAAACGGAGTATCGCCCGCCATGGCTGATCCCGCCGCGATGAAGGGAGGGTTTGCTTTAGCTCCGCTTCCGGACGGCGAGCCCCGCCTCGAAAAAATCGTGGTGAAATCCGCGCTGGCGACGATGGGCACGCCGGAGCATCTCACCAAATACGAGGAGATCGTCCCGCCAAGCAAGCTCGGCGCCCGCAAACTCATGATGGGAGACGACCCGGCCCTCCCCAAAATGTCCGCCGCGCCGACATTGTTCGAGTTTTTCGAAAAGCGCTTCCAGCCGCTGAACGTCGATCATCTGCTGCAGAGCGCAACCCTCGCCCTGAAATCCGGGATCGGCGAAAAAGGCGTCCTCGCCTGCCTGTTGCACGACATCTCTGTCGCGGGCCTCCTCAACGGCGATCACGGCTATTGGGGCGCGCAGCTGATCGCGCCTTATGTCGACGAGGAGGTTGTCTTCGCCGTGCGGTATCATCAGGCGCTGCGGTTCTTCCCGGACCCGGAGGCGGGCTACGATTATCCGCAGGCCTATATCGATCTCTTCGGCGCGGATTATAAGCCGGAGCCGTACATCAAGGCGGATTACGAATTCGCCCGCGCGCACAAATGGTACGGTTTGGCCCGCATGGTCACATTGAACGATCTCTATTCCTTCCAGCCGGACTCACAAGTGAAGCTGGAGGATTTCACCGACATCGTCGGGCGCCATTTCAGGCAGCCTGTAGAGGGGCTGGGGTTCGACAATTCCCCCGTCGCGCATATGTGGCGGTCGATGATCTGGCCCAGAAATTTTCTTTAATCATCGCCCCGCGGTTGCGGAAAGCGCTCGAGCCCCGTCCTGACGCCGGTCCTCGCGCAGATTCGGCGCTTGTTGACGCCAGAAAACTGCCGAAGAGAACACGCAAATCACATAGGCGGATTTCGACGAGTAATACTCACGTTCAAGCTCTGCGACAACAAGGCGGCAAGTATAAGGTGGCAAGTATAATGCGGTCCAACATCGTATTTGAGGCTCAGGCGAAATTCGATTTGACTTAAACACGGCAATAATTACGCTGCCCGACCGGTCGAAATTCCTTCGGAGCGGGGGGCCTTTATGAACGAAATCCATCGGCGGGAAACAGCGCATAGGGCAAATCTGTCAGGTCCGCTCAGGTCGACGCTGTCGGCTCTTTTCATCATCGCGTCAGCAGTAGTGGCGACGCCAGGCGCGGCGCTGGCCTGGACCGGGCAGCCTTTGGCCTATGTCGCCAATTCCGGCGGCAACACTGTTTCAGTGATCGATACCGGCGACAATTTCGTGGTCAAGTCGATTCCAGTTGGGAAAAATCCGAACTCCGTCGCCGTGTCTTCAGACGGAAGACGCGTCTATGTCTCCAATTCCGGCGACAACACCGTCTCGGTGATCGACGCCTCGGAGCAAACAAACAAGGTCATCGCGAAAATTTCCGTCGCGAGCGCTTGTCCCCTGGCCGTAGCGCCAGACGGCAAGCATGTCTACGTTGTCGGGCGGGGGTCGTTTTGCAATAGTCCTCCCTTCGATTCTGGACCCGCGACCAGTCAGACCGGCGAGGTTTTCGTGATCGATACGGCGGCTCTGTCCGTTACTGCGACGGTGACGATTCCTCCTGTCTGCGCCGGAGAAGAGAATGTCAATTTTAGTCCCTACTCGATCGCCGTGTCCACGGACGGAAAGACGCTCTACACGCCGGGCTACTTTCAGATCGAGGAAACATTTTTCATGCAGTTTTTTGTTCAAGGCGCGGTCGCGGTCATCGACCCCGTCACCCATGCGGCTACCATGAAGGGGATAACGCCCCAGCTTGGAGAATTGGACGCCTTTCCGGCGAGCGGCGCTCCCGTGGCCGTGACCGCCGACGGTCAGCACATCTATGTCGGTTTTACGATCTTCAATGGAGGCATCACCGCCGACGTCTACGATATTCTGTCGGGCGCGATCGTCTGTGATTTTATATGCGGGTGGCCTGAGGCGCTCGCCGTGTCGCCTGATGGAAAAACAATGTATATCAGCGGGATCGGAGGCGGATTCTACGTCACGTCTGTTTTCGACATCGCGACGCGTACGGTGACGGCGACTATTGCGCCCAATTTTGGATCTTTGGCCTTGACGCCGGATGGGACGAAACTCTACGGCGCCAACGCAAACGCCGTTTCGGTGATCAACACCGCCAGCAACTCGATCGTGGGAAACCCCATTCCGGCCGGCCCAGGCGCCGCCGCGATCGCGATCGTCGCGCCGCCACAGAGCGATCCCCCTTTCAAGACCTTCAGGGTTTCGGAGCTCGACATCAAACTGAGCAGCGGATGGCGGGCGGACACGCTTGAGCTTCGCTCCGAGTTCTCGTTGACGAGCGCGGACCGTAAAGGCTTCCACCCGGAATTGGAAACGGTCAAACTGCAGGCGGGCCCCTTTGTCGGCGTCATTCCCGCCAAATCCTTCGTGCGGGGCGCCGACGGGTTTTATACGTATGACGGCCCCGTCGAAGGCGCGGTCAACACCCTTCGCATCAACGCGAAGATCCGGCCGACGGGAACTTTGCGATATGCGTTCGACGCCGCGGCGGGCGGCCTTGAAATGCCGGGTATAACCAATCCGGTGCAGGTCTCGCTCGAGATTGGCGATTACGCCGGCCTCGCCAAACACAGGGCGCATATCGAACGGATCAGCCATCAGGCCGCCAACTGATCGCCTGAGGGGCGGAAGCCATTCGAAGGGCCCGCCCTTCCGGTACGGCTCTTGCTCGGGATGCGTTTTCCCTCGCACCCGGCCAGAGGATGGTATGACAGACGACACTTCCCGCCCCGTCATCGTCGCAAAACGGACGGAAGAGGCCCACAACATGGTCTCGTTCGAACTGGCCGACCCCAACGGCGCGGAGCTTCCCGCCTTTTCCGCCGGATCGCACCTCGATGTGACCGTTCCGGGAGGTCTGACGCGGCAATATTCGCTCTGCAATTCGTCCTCGGAGCGCAACCGCTACGTCATCGGCGTCTGGAACGATCCCAACAGCCGGGGCGGGTCCAAGGCGCTGCATCTGCAGGTGAACGAAGGCGACACGTTGCATGTCGGCCTGCCGCGCAACCGTTTTAGGGTTCCCCGCGGCGCGAAGCGGGCCCTCCTGCTGGCGCGTGGCATTGGCATGACGCCGATCCTCAGCATCGCCGACGAACTGAAATCAAGGGGCATTCCCTTCGAGCTTCATTTTGTTCACGCCATGATGAGCCCCGGATTGTTCCAGGGACTGATCGCCGGGTCGAATTTCGCGGAACATATAAAATACTATTACGAGGCGAGCGAACTAAACCAGCTTCTCGATCCGGCGGCGCTTCTCGGCGACCAGCCTGAGGATACGCAGCTCTTCATCTGCGGCGTCGATTGGTGGCAGGACCCGATCATCAAGACTGCAAAACTGAAAGGTTTCGCCGAAGAACGCATCCATGTCGAACGCTTCACCGCCAAGGTGCCGGACGCCGTGCTCGACAAGGTCTTCGACGTGAAGATCGCCAGCTCTGGCGCCGTCTTTAAAGTTCCCGGCGACAAGACGGTCACAGCCTTCCTCGAGGAAAAGGGCGTGAAAATCCCCACGTCCTGCGAACAGGGCATGTGCGGCGCGTGCCAGACCAAGGTGCTCGAGGGCGACGTCGATCACCGCGACAAGCGGCTGAGCGCGGAACAGCGCGAGGCGGGCTATTTCCTCGCCTGCGTCTCACGCGCCAAGGGCGATCTTCTGGTGCTCGACCTGTAGAATCTCCGCCGCGCGACGACGCTCTTCGCCAATCAGCGGCTAAACCGCTCGCCCGGACTCACCCGTCCATCTTCAGCGCGGCGATGAACGCCTCCTGCGGAATCTCGACCTTGCCGAACTGGCGCATCTTCTTCTTGCCCGCCTTCTGCTTTTCGAGCAGCTTGCGCTTGCGGGTCGCGTCGCCGCCGTAGCATTTGGCGGTCACGTCCTTGCGCAGGGCGCGCACCGTTTCGCGCGCGATGATCTTGCCGCCGATCGCCGCCTGGATCGGGATCTGGAACATATGCGGCGGGATCAGCTCCTTGAGCTTTTCCACCATCGCCCTTCCACGCGCGTCGGCCCGGTCGCGATGCACCAGCATGGAAAGCGCGTCGACCGGCTCGGCGTTGACGAGGATCGACATTTTGACGAGATCGCCGACCTTGTAATCCGTGATGTTGTAGTCGAAGCTGGCGTAGCCTTTCGAAATCGACTTCAGCCGGTCGTAAAAATCGAACACCACCTCGTTCAGCGGCAGGTCGTAGGTCGCCATCGCGCGCTTGCCGACATAATTGAGATCGACCTGCACGCCGCGCCGGTCCTGGCAGAGCTTCAACACGGCGCCGAGATAATCGTCCGGCGTCAGGATGGTGGCCCTGATCCACGGCTCCTGGATTTCCTCGATCTTGGTCGGATCGGGCATGTCGGCCGGATTATGCAGTTCTATCGCCTCGCCGCCGCGCTCGACGATGCGGTAGACGACGGAAGGAGCGGTCGCGATCAGGTCGAGGTTGAATTCGCGCTCGAGCCGCTCCTGGATGATCTCGAGGTGCAACAGGCCGAGAAAGCCGCACCGAAAACCAAATCCGAGCGCCGCCGAGCTTTCCATCTCGTAGGAGAAGCTGGCGTCGTTGAGGCGCAGCCGTCCCATCGCCGCGCGAAGGTCGTCGAAATCGGCGGCGTCCACGGGAAACAGGCCGCAGAACACGACCGGCTGGGCCGGTTTGAAGCCCGGCAGAGCGGCGTCGCAGGCCTTGCGCTCGTCGGTGATCGTGTCTCCGACCCTCGTGTCGGCGACCTGTTTGATCTGCGCCGTGATGAAGCCGATCTCGCCGGGGCCAAGGACCGCGACATCCTGCATCTTGGGGCGGAAGACGCCAATCTTGTCGACCTCGTAATGCGCGTCGGCGGCGATCATCTTGATCTTCTGCCCCTTCTTCAGCGTGCCGTCGATGATGCGCACCATCACGACGACGCCGAGATAGGCGTCGTACCAGGAATCGACGAGGAGGGCCTTCAATGGCGCCGTCTCATCTCCTTTCGGCGCCGGGAGCCGCTTGACGATCGCCTCCAGCACGAGATCGATCCCGATGCCTGTTTTGGCCGAAATCAGCACCGCTTCGGACGCGTCGAGGCCGATCACGTCCTCGATCTGCTGCTTGATCCGGTCGGGCTCGGCGGCGGGAAGGTCGATCTTGTTCAGGACCGGCACGATCTCGTGCCCCGCGTCGAGCGCGTGATAGACATTGGCGAGGGTCTGCGCCTCGACGCCCTGGCTGGCGTCGACGACGAGGAGAGAGCCCTCGCAGGCGGCGAGGGAGCGCGAGACCTCGTAGGCGAAATCGACGTGGCCGGGCGTGTCCATCAGGTTGAGGATATAGGTCTTGCCGTCCTGCGCCTTGTATTCGAGCCGGACGGTCTGGGCCTTGATGGTGATGCCGCGCTCGCGCTCGATGTCCATCGAATCCAGCACCTGTTCGACCATGTCGCGCTCGGCGAGGGTTCCGGTCGTCTGGATCAGCCGGTCGGCGAGGGTCGATTTGCCATGATCGATATGCGCGACGATGGAAAAATTGCGGATGTTTTCGAACGGATGGATTGTCATTTGCGCCAGATAGCAGGGGCGCGCGGCGAAGGAAAGGCGGAGCGGACGCGAGGCGCCGGTGTAGCGCCGCCGGCGGAGGTCTGTTAACCCTTGAGCGAAGCCAATGCCCGCAGGCCAATAATGAACCAAACGCCATTTTGGGAGGCAGCTCCTCCTCCGGCCGCCCCGGCGCCGGCGGCCCGAAAGAGGCTCGAAGCGCTTTGGGCGAGGTTTTCGGACGCGCCGGCCTCCGGGCGTTACGCTGCGGGCGTCGCGGCGGCGGTCGCGGCGATTTTGCTTCGCGTTTCGCTCACGCCGCTTTGGGGCGATCATTTTCCGGATCTTTTTTTCTTTCCGGCGACTTTGTTTACGGCGCTCCTGGTGGGCTTGGGGCCCGGCCTGGCGTGCGTCGGTCTTTACGCATTCCTGGCGGCGATCTTCGTCAGCCCCATCGAGTCTTCCGCCGACATTGCCGGGCTCGCGGGCTCTGTCGCCGTGAATTGCCTGATCGCATGGCTCTCGGCCGCGCATCGAGCGGCCCTGCTGGAGGCGCGGACACAAAAGGCCGAGTTACGCCTGGCGACTCGGCTGGCTCGTGAAAACGAAGATAAATTCCGCATTCTGCTCGACGGCCTCGCCGATCATGCGGTTTCGCTGCTCGACGCGCAGGGCCGCGTCGTCAACTGGCATGACGCGGGAAGGCGCGTGCCCGGTTGGGCGCCGAAGGACTTGATCGGACAGCATGTCTGCGCCTTCTATCCTGCCGATCAAAGGGAGCTTGGGCGGCCCGACGCGGACCTTGAGACAGCGGCGAGGCTGGGCGTTTTCCGCGGCGAGAGCCAGCGCGTCGATCACGACGGCTCCTTGATCCTGACGGAGGTCGTAATAACGGCGCTTTTCGACGAGGCCGGCTCGTTGCGCGGCTTCGTCAAGATCGACCGCGACGTCACCGAACGCAAGAAGATCGAGGCCGCCCGCAGCGAAAAGGCCTTGCTGCAGGCCGTGCTCCAGAGTTCGCCCAACATCATTTTCGCGCAGGACCGCCAAGGCCGCGTCACCGTCGCCAACGCGGCCTATTTCGATTTCTTTGGCCGCAAACCCGAGCAGGTGATCGGCTTCAGCGTTTCGGCCTTTGTTCCGGACGAGGAAACCGTCCGGCAGATCCGTGAAATGGACGACCGGATCATGACCACCGGCGAGACGGCGCGATTCGACTGGAGCCACGGACCCGAAGGCGCGGAACGGGCCTATAGCGTCGCGCTCGCGCCAGTGCGCGCCGCCGATGGCTCAATCGACGGGCTGGTCGGCGTATTCACCGACATCACCGAGCACAAGACGACCGAGACGGCGTTGCGCGCCAGTGAGGAGCGGCTGCTGCATACCAGCCAACGGCTCAATGCGATCCTGGAGGCGGCTCCGGTCGGGATCGGCTTTTCCGAGGATGTCACCTGCCAGAAGATAAAAGGCAATCGGGCGCTGCTGGCGCAATTCGAGGCGAGCGCCGCGGATAACGTCTCGGCCAGCGCAGCCGACGCCTTGGCGCAGGGGCGGAAAATTCGCTATTGGCGCGAGGGCCGGGAACTCTCAGCCGAAGCCCTGCCGCTGCAACGCGCCGTCGCGGAAAACGCCCTTATTCCGGCGATGGAGTTCGAAGTCGAGCTTCCCAGCGGCAAACGCTGGTTTTGCGAAGGCCGCGGCGCGCCCGTGCTTGACGACGCCGGGCGCGTCATCGGCGGGATAGCGGTCACCGTCGACGTCACCGAACGCAAGCGCTACGACGAGCGCGTCAAGGTGCTGCTGGGCGAAGTCAACCATCGGGCGAAGAATTTGCTCGCGGTCGTGCAAGCCATCGCGCGCCTGACAATGAGGGGCACGGATTCAAACTTGTTCGTGCAGCAATTCGAGGAGCGGATCGCCGGTCTCGCGGTCTGCCAGGACCTCCTCGTCGCGAACGACTGGACGGGAGTCGATCTCTCCAATCTCGTCCGGACGCAGCTTGCTCACTACCTTGGACCCCAGATCGTCATCGCGGGCGCGCCGACGCGCGTCAACGTCGTCGCGGCGCAAACCCTCGGCATGTCGCTGCACGAACTGGGCACCAACGCAGTCAAATACGGCGCGCTCTCCGTCCCCGCCGGCGTCGTCCGCGTCGAATGGTCCGTTTTTGGCGGCGAAGGCGAGCCCCCCGTTTTTCGCCTGACCTGGTCCGAACATCATGGCCCGCCGCCAACGCCGCCGGCTCACCGGGGGTTTGGCCACAAGGTTCTGCTGCAGATGGCGCAACGCGCGCTCGACGCCGAAATCGCGCTCGATTTTCCTCAGTCGGGCCTTGTCTGGGAATTGACCGCGCGGGCCGACCGGATCATCGAGCCCGACGCCTCGCAATGAGAAGCCCGTCGCTTGAGCGATCCCGTCCGCCGGATGCTAGAGCATATTCCGATTGGATTGAATCAATCCAATCGACAAGAATATGCTCAAGCCTTTGATACTGGAGCGGTTTCTGATCGATCGCATGATTTCATGCGATCGGAAAGCGCTCTAGCGAGCCCTTGGATGCGCTGATTGATAGGCTTCGAGCAGGCGCGATGCGTCGACCGCCGTATAGATCTGGGTTGTCGAGAGGGAGGCGTGTCCCAGCAGTTCCTGGATCGTACGCAGATCGCCGCCGCGGCCCAGAAGATGCGTTGCGAAGGAATGGCGCAGCGCATGCGGGGTCGCCGATTGAGGCAAGGCCAGCGCGCCGCGCAATCTCTCGACCGTCAGCTGGATGATCCGCGGCGATAACGGCCCGCCTCGCGCGCCGACGAAAAGCGGCCCATCGGGCGCCAGCGGATAGGGGCAGAGCTCGAGATAGGCCTCGATCCCGCGCTGCACCGGCGCGATCACGGGCGTTTCGCGAATTTTCCGGCCCTTGCCGGTCACCCGCAAGCTGTCGCGCGCTCCGACCGGCGCGTCCTTCCGCAAGATGGCGAGAGCCTCGGAAATCCGCAGTCCGGCTCCATACAGCAAGCCAAGCACCGCCGCGTCGCGGGCGAGAACCCAGGCCGGACGGTCCTCCGCTCCCCTGACATCCGCCCTGACGACCTGTCGGGCGGCCTCGGCGGACAAAGGCTTCGGCAGCCGACGCGGGCTTTTCGGCGCGCGCAGCGCTGTGAAGGCCGCGGTCTTTCCCCTGCCGTTGCGCTCCAGATAGCGCGCGAACGAACGAAGCCCTGCAAGCTGGCGCAGCAACGATCTTCCGCAAGCGCCTGAACTTCGCCGCGCGGCCAAAAAAGCGCGCAGATCGGCCGGGGTCAGTGCGTTGATCATCGAAAGCGAGGGCGCGGCGCCGAGGTGAACCGCGGCGAAATCCAGAAACTGGCGCAGATCGCGAGAATAGGCGTCGAGCGTGTGGCGCGAGGCGCGGCGCTCGCCGGACAAATGAGTGAGCCAGGCGTCGGCGAGCGCCGCGAGTTCGGCGTCGGCGCATGGCGCCCGCCCGGCCGGCGCCGGATGGTCAAGGCGAGAGGTGGGGCGCAACGTCATGCCGATACATCGCGCCGGCGTCCTTAACAAATCATTGCGGCTTCGCGGCCCTACAGCACGAACCCGTTCTGCGCGGCGAGCTGGGCGAGGTCCGTCTGCGGGCGCGCGCCGATGTGCTGGATGATTTCCGCCGCCGCAAGGGCTCCCAGCCGGGCGCATGTTTCGAGATCCTTGCCTTTGGTCAGACCGGCAAGGAACCCGGCCGCGAAGAGATCGCCCGCGCCGGTCGTGTCGATCACGCGCTCGACGGGGAACGCCGGCGCCGTGACGACCTCCTGCGCGTTGACGACGACAGAGCCCTGTTCCGACCTTGTGACGACGGCGAGGATGTTCTCGGCCTGAAGCTGCGTCAGCGCCGTGTAGAAATCGGAGGTCTGGTAGAGAGAATGCAGCTCGCTTTCGTTGGCGAAGAGGATCTGCGCCGCGCCCGATCGGATGAGGCCGATGAATTCGTCGCGATAGCGGTCGACGCAAAAGGAATCCGACAGCGACAGGGCGACCCGTTGTCCGGCGGCGCGGGCGATTTTCGAGGCCTTGACGAAGGCGGCCTTCGCCTCGGGCGGGTCCCAGAGATAGCCTTCGAGATAGACGATGCTGGAGCGCCTGACCGTCTCCACGTCGACGTCGGTCTCGGTCAGGTTCTGAGCCGCGCCGAGAAAGGTGTTCATCGTGCGCTGGCCGTCCGGCGTGACCAGGACGAGGCAGCGCGCGCTCGCCGGTCCGTCGCTGGCGGGCGCCGTCGAAAACCCGATTTTCGAGGCGCGGATGTCGTGGGCGAACATGCCGCCGAGTTCGTCGGACTTCACTTTGCCGATGAAGGCGGCGCTGCAGCCAAGGCTTGCAAGCCCGATGATCGTGTTCGCCGCCGAACCTCCGGAGACGATCGTCGCCGGCGCCATCGCCCGGTACAGCTCTTCGGCGCGGGCTTCGTCGATCAGCGTCATCGCGCCCTTGTTCAGGCCCTGCTTCAGCAGGAAATCGTCGTCGGCGAGGCTGATCACGTCGACGATCGCGTTTCCAAGGCCCAGAACGTCGTAGCGGGAAGACGGCATCAAAGTACTCCGGACAAGGCGCTTCCCGGTCGCCGGAGATCGCGCTGCGAAAAGGAAAAGCTGGAGATCAAGCGCCGCATTTAGGCTGCGCCGCAGCCCTTCGGCAACCCCGTCGTCCGGCAATTATTGAGCGCCGCTCCCGCGCCCGCGGCCGACGATAAAAGCCGAGAGGGCGGAAAGCGCCGCGAAAATCGCGACGCCCGCCAGGGAAACGAGAGTCAGCGCCGCGAACATGCGAGGGATGTTCAGCCTGTAACCCGCTTCGACGATGCGGAAAGCGAGACCGGCGCTCTTCCCCGAGGCGCCGGCGGCGAGTTCGGCGGCGATCGCGCCGATCAGGGCAAGGCCGCCGCCGATGCGAAGACCGCCGAGGAAATAGGGCAGGGCGGCGGGCAGCCGCAACAGCGTCAGGGTTTGCCAGCGTGAGGCGCGGTACAGCGCGAAAAGATCGACGAGGTTTTTGTCGGCGGAGGCGAGGCCGAGCGCGGTGTTTGACAGGATCGGGAAAAACGCGACGAGAAAGGCGCAGACCAGCACGGCGCTCGACGCGTCGAGATAGATCAGCAGCAAGGGCGCGATGGCGATGATTGGTGTCACCTGCAGCACGATCGCGAACGGCAGGAACGAACGCTCGACCCATTTCCATTGCGCGAACAAAATCGCGAGGCCGGCGCCGCCGATGACCGCCAGGGCCAGCGCTTCTATCGTCGTCCACAGGGTGGTCATGAGCGCCGGCAACAAAATCGCCCGGTCCGACGCCAGCGTCGCCGCGACGAGGCTTGGCGCCGGCAGGACATAGGGCGGGATGGCGTTGATGCGGACGATGGCCTCCCAGGCGGCGAGCGCTGCGCTGAACGCCAGCAGAGGCGGGCCATAAAGCCTCGCCCAGTGCGACAGCCTCTCGCCCGGCGTCATATTGAGGCCTCGCCGGCGCCAGAGCCGCGCAAGGCGGCGGAGACCTTCTCGCAGCAGCGCGCGTAGGCGGCGCTCAACCGGAAGCGTTCGTCGCGTTCGACGCCGCCGGCGGGTTCGATCTCCGCGATAATCCGGCCGGGGTTCGCGCCCATCACCGCGATGCGGCTCGACAGGTAGACGCTTTCAAAGACAGAATGCGTGACGAAGACGACCGTCGCTCCGAGTTCGGCCTGCAGCCGCAGGAGATCGTCGTTGAGGCGGGAGCGGGTCATCTCGTCGAGCGCGGCGAAGGGCTCGTCCATCAACAAAAGCAAGGGGCGCAGAACGAGCGCGCGGGCGATCGAGACCCGCATGCGCATGCCGCCGGACAATTCGCGCGGAAAGGCTTCGGCGGAACCCGAAAGCCCGACCAGCGCCAGCGCCTCGCGCACGGGCGTCTTTGCGCCGGCTCTGGTCTGGCCGCGCAGGCGCAGCGGCAGGTAAACATTGTCGAAGACGTTCGCCCAGGGCATCAGGGTCGGCTCCTGAAAGACGAATCCGACCGCGGCGCCGACATCGTCGAAGCCGCGCGAGATTGTTCCAGCTGAGGCCGTCTCGAGACCGGCGACGAGGCGCAGGACCGTCGATTTGCCGCAGCCGGAAGGGCCGAGCAAACTCACGAATTCGCCGGCGCGGACCTCGAGGTCGACGCCGGCAAGCGCCTCCCCTCCCGGAGCGAAGGTCTTGCCGACCCCGCGCAAGGAGACGAGGACCCGGGGCTTCACTTCCTGCAACATGGCGATGCGCCCCTGGCTTGAGGCCTCAGGGGCGGCCGAGATCGAGCCCCACGCCCTTGTTGACGAATTGCAGCGTATAGGCGCGCCGATAGTCAAGGTCCGGTTTGAAGAGCCCCGCCTGCGTCATCTTTTCGAAAAAGCTCTTCACGCGTTCATCCCTCATCGCGCCGATGCCGAGCGTCAGGGAATCGCCCGAGTCGACGATGCCGAATTCTTTCATCTTCTCGCGCGAATAGGCGAGCTGGGCGTCGCCGATGTCGGGGTTGTCGCGCTTGATCAGCGCATTGGCGCCCGAATTGTCGCCATGGATATAATTGCGCCAGCCGATGATGGAGGCGTCGACGAAACGCTGAACGAGGCCGGGGTTCCTCTCGATCAAGGCCTGCGTCGTCTCGATGGTCGTCGAATAGGAATCATAGCCGTGGTCGGCGATCAGAAACACGTTCGGCCTGAAACCGCCCTGGCGCTCGATCTCGAACGGTTCGGACGTCGCGTAGCCTTGCTGGATCGCATGCGCGTCGGCGATGAAGGGCGCCGAATTGAACGTGTAGGGTTTGACGTTTTCCTCTTTAAAGCCATAGGCCGTCTTCAACCATTGGAAGACCGAGACGAAGGCGTCCTTGCCGATGAACGCGGTCGCCCCTGGCAGATCCTCGAGGCGGTCGAGTCCGGCGCCAGGGTGCGACATCAGGATGAACGGATCTTTCTGAAACATCGCCGCGACGGCGACGATGGGCACGTTCTCCTTCACCGCGTCGAAGGCCTGAATGAGATTGGCGCCGAGGTTGAAGTCGATTTTGCCGGTCGCGAGAAGCAGCTTGTTGTTGGCGTTGGGGCCGCCCTGCAGGATGGCGACGTCGAGCCCGTATTTCTTGTAGGTGCCGTCGGCCTTGGCCTGATAGAAGCCGCCATGTTCGGCCTCGGCGAGCCAGTTGGTGGCGAAGGTCACCTTGTCGAGGGCGAGCGCGGCGCTGGGGGCGAGAGCTGCGACGAGGGCGGCGATGGCCGTGGCGAGGGCGAAATGAGAAAAGTGCTTTTTCAATCCGGACACCTGCACGCTCGTGTGTGACGCCAGAGGCGCCGCCTCTTTTTTTCACGTCGTCCGCCGCGCCGCAATGGCCCCTTCGCCGCGGGCCGCGAAAACCGGGAGGTTTTCGGAACAGGCGCCGCGGACTAACATGCGGGCTGGCGATATCGAGCCCGCAGCGTGATCTGCGCCCGCCAGCGGCTCCGCGACAAGGATGACCTGATGCCAGCCACACGATTTTGGGCCGAGATGACCTGGACCGACATCCAGGAAGCCGACATGGCGAAAACCATCGCCGTCCTGCCGCTCGCGGCGATCGAGCAGCATGGCCCGCATCTCCCGCTCGGCGTCGATGCGTTCATCATGGACGGCTATATCGCGAAGGTCGCCGCGCGTCTGCCGGACGGACTGCCGGTCCTGTTTCTCCCGGTCCAGACCTGCGGCTGCTCGGTCGAGCATTCCGATTTTCCCGGGACGCTCAGCATTTCCGCCTCGACGCTCATTTCCGCCTGGACGGAGCTTTGCGAATGCGTCTACCGGGCGGGCTGCCGCAAACTCGTCCTTTTGAACTCGCATGGCGGCAATTCGGCAATCCTCAACATCCTCGCGCATGATCTGCGCGCGCGGCTCGGAATGCTCGTCGTGACGGCGTCGTGGAGCAGGTTCGGCGCGCCGGACGGGCTGTTTCCGGCCGGGGAACAGACGCACGGCGTCCACGCCGGGGAAATCGAAACCTCGCTCATGCTGGGCTTCAGGCCCGATCTCGTGCGCTTCGAGAAGGCCGAGGACTTCGTCCCGGCGAGCATCGCCATGGAAAGCGATTTCAACTGGCTCCGCCCGGGGCGCCCCACGGGCTTTGGCTGGATGGCGCAGGATCTTTCACATTCGGGCGCGATGGGCGACGCCCTCGCCGCGAGCGCGGAAAAGGGCGAGGCCTGCGCCGACTATGGCGCAACCGCTTTCGTTGAATTGCTACAGGACATTGAGGGATTCGAGATCGAGGGCTTCGATTCAAGGCTCAAGGGCGGGCCTCCGTTTTAAAGCGTGTTCCGATCGCAGGGAATCATGCGATCGATCAGAAATCGCTCCGGGGTTGAAAGCTTGAGCATATCCTCGTCGATGGGATTGATTCATTCCCATCGGGAGATGCTCCAGAGCCCGCCCCGCGCAGGCGGTCCTGCAAGCCTTCAGGCAAAGTCTTCAGGCGAAGTCTTCAAGTCTTCAGGCGCGCAGCACCTTCTCAAGGCGCAACGCGCTGGCGCCGTCCTCGTAATAATCGTCGATGATTGCGAAGCGGCAATAGCCGCTTTGTTCGTAGAGCCGGATCGCCCTCGAATTGTCGGTCCGGACCTCGAGGCGCATGGTCATGGCGCCGCGCGCCTTCGCGGCCCGTTCGCTGGAATGCAGCAATTGGCGGCCTAACCCGCGCCCGTGAGCGGAAGGGTCGAGGGCGATGGAATAGAGCCGGCCGCGAAAGGAATTCTTGCGAAACCCGATGAGACTGTAGCCCGCGATGCGCCCGCCGGAATCGAGCGCGAGGAGGATCGCCGTTTTCGCGGTGAGGAAATAACGCAGGCTGCGGCGCGACAGCCGGTCTCCGTCGAACACTTTGTTTTCGATCGCCTCGATGGCGTCAAGATCTTCAATCCGCGCCGGACGCACGGCGGCGGCTTGCGTCCCCGCGCCTAACTGGCGCGCCAAGGGAAAGTCCAGGTCTCGGTCAGGGCGCGGGAGCCGGATCGCAGGAACGCGCGCAGATCTGTCGACTGACCGGGCTCAAGCTGAACGTCGATGGCGGCGCGAAATCCCTTGGTGTGGGGATTAGGCACGATGAACGAGCGCACGATCTTGCCCTGGCTTGTCGAGGGGACGACCTCGACAAGCTGGGGATCGGAAAAGTAGTAGCGAAGGTCGTCGCCGACGAAATCGATGATGAATCGCCGGGAGCCCGGATTTATGGGTTCGGGCGATCCGAGCGCGGCGGCGGTCGTCTGGTAGGTGTTCAGCGTGCGCCCGTTGGGGGAGAGCTTGGCCGGATTGAGGCTGGCGATGAGGCGATAGCCGTAATTGAAGGGTTTATTGGGCTCGGGCGAGTCCTTTGGCTGAAACGTCGCGACGATATTGTCGCTGGTCTCGTGCCCGGTCGGCAGTTCGACGAGATCGACGCGGCCTTCGCCCCAGTTCTCCCTCGGCTCGACGAAATAGCTTGGCCGCATTTCGTAGGCGAGATCGAGATCCTGGTAATGGTCGAAGTCGCGGTCGCGCTGCAGCAGGCCGAAGCCGCGGATGTCCTTGTCGAGGAAGCTCGAGACCTCCGGCTTCGGCGGATTGCGCAACGGCCGCCAGATCCACTCGCCGGTCCCCGAATGCATGAGGAGGCCGTCCGAATCGTGAAGTTCGGGCCGGAAGTCGCTGCTGAAACGGTGATCGTTTTCGCCGATGAAAAACATCGAGGTGAGCGGAGCGAGACCGAACTTGACGCCGGGCTTGCGGGGAAACAGCGTCACCGACGCTTCAATGGCGGTGTCGACGCCGGGATAGATGTCGAAGCGGAAGGCTCCGGTCGTCGAATCGCCGTCGAGCAGAGCGTAGACCGTGGCGCGGTCGGCGCCGCTCTCGGGCGTTTCGATCCAGAATTCGCGGAAAAACGGAAACTCCTCGGCTTCGGTCCCGGCGTTGACGGCGAGCGCCCGGGCCGACATCCCGTAGCGCTGGTCGCGGCCCAGCACGCGGAAATAACTTGCGCCAAGGAAGGCGATCACTTCATCGAAAACCTTGGGCGCGTTCAGGGGATAGTGCAGGCGGAATCCGGCGAAGCCGAGGTTCACCGGCAAGGGCTTGTCGAGCTTGGTGCGTCCGTAGTCGAAAAGATTCGCCGAATAGGGGATCGGCGTCGGAATGCCGTCGCGAATGGTGTTGATCGTCACTGGCCGGCGGTAGAGATGGCCAAGGTGAAACAACTGGAGTTGAAACGAGTCGCCGATCGGGAACGCTTTGTCCGGACGAAACCGCAAATCGCGCCAGGCGTCGAAATCGAGTTTGTTCAAGGCGTCGGGAAGCGGCGGCGCGACCGGTTCGAAAGGCGCCGCCGCAAGGTCGCGCGCGCGCCGCACGACATCGTCGAATTCGAATTTGCCGGGAGGCGCCGGCGGCGGCGGGCTCCGGTTGGGCGCCGGGGCCGCCGACAAAGGCGACGCTCCGCTCACAAACGCGGTCGATGCGACAAGGCGCTGGACCAGCGCGCGGCGGCTAATTTCGGTCATGAGCTGCTGAGCATGAGACGCGGAAGGAGGGGGTTGCCGTGGGGTGGGGCATTCAAGGTCCGGAGGCCGGTGGACGCCATTCGAAGGGGTGTGACCCGGCCGAGGGTTACTTACCTTTTCGCCGCGCGGCAAGGCGGCTCCGCCTTTTTGCATTGCATTATGGAAAAACAATGATTGATTTTCGGATAGGCGCGCCGGGATGGGCCGGGGGTGATGCAAAGATTCAACACCTTCGGCCGGACCAGCGGCCGGGGGGCTATTTTTTCAAAAAAACGCTTGTAATGCGCGAAGAATCGCATATCTCTCGCCTTGCCCAATTTCGCACGTGCCTGTGGTCGTGTGTCGGTTGGCGGGGATCCGGACAAGAGGCCGGTTAACCGCCGAATAAAAACCGGCAGCCGGAGGCGAACCGGCGAACCCCGCCAAACGGGGGACGCGACTTAAAGCAACGACGGACCGGGCTTTTTCGTCTCTGCCAGTCTCCAAAGCTGGCGTACCGAAGAGGCTAGTCTATCTTGCCGGGCGTGCGGAGCGGACTTTCCACTCCAAACGAAGGTTGTTCACGTCAGGGATGACGCTCGTGCGTCCTATCCCCGTCGAGAATGTCCAACGGCGCAGCATCAGACCGTTCGCGTCCTGCGGGACTTTGTCCCGTTGGAACGTGGTCGGTCGCGATTGGCGGGTCAACTGAAACGGTCGCGCATCCACAGCGCGAGCGGTCCTTCAGCATCGCCTATCACCCCGAAGCTTTTTCGTTCCGGCGCGGTCAAACGCGCCCTTCGAAGGGATGCCGCGATGACCGATCGTATCCTGGAGTTTCTCCGCAATCGCCGTGAAGACGGCCCCTGCCTCGTGCTCGACCTTGACGTCGTGCGCGAAAATTACATGTCCTTCTCCCGGGCGATGCCGGACACGCGCGTATTCTACGCGGTCAAGGCGAATCCCGATCCGAACGTGCTGGAGCTGCTGGCCGGCCTCGGCTCGTGCTTCGACACGGCGTCCGTCGTCGAGATCGAGCAAGTCCTGGCGAGCGGCGCGAGCGCGGACCGCATCAGCTTCGGCAACACGATCAAGAAGGAGCGCGACATTTTGCGCGCCTATCAGCTTGGCGTGCGCCTGTTTGCCGTGGATTGCGAAGCCGAGGTCGAGAAGATCGCCCGGGCCGCTCCCGGCTCCAGGGTGTTCTGCCGTCTGCTTTGCGACGGCGCCGGCGCCGAATGGCCGCTGTCGCGCAAATTCGGCTGCGATCCCGAAATGGCGCCGCGGGTTCTCGAACACGCCCACCGGCTTGGACTGACCGCTTTCGGGCTGTCGTTTCATGTCGGATCGCAACAGCGCAATCCGGGCATGTGGGACGGCGCCCTGAAGACGGCGGCGACGATTTTCCGCGACCTCGCAGAGCGTGGAATCGTGTTGCAGATGGTCAATCTCGGGGGCGGGTTCCCGACGCGCTATTTGAAGAACGTTCCGGCCGTGAAAGCCTATGCGCAGTCGATCACGCGTTCCCTTCATAAGCACTTCGGCAACCAGATTCCCGAAACGATCATCGAACCGGGCCGCGGCATGGTCGGCAACGCCGGCGTCATCGAGGCCGAAGTTGTTTTGATCTCGAAGAAGGCCGACGCCGACAAGGTGAAATGGGTCTATCTGGACATCGGCAAGTTCAATGGCCTCGCCGAGACGATGGACGAGATGATCCGCTATCCGATCAGGACCGCCTTCGACGGCGATTCGACGGAGCCTTGCGTTCTGGCCGGCCCGAGCTGCGACAGCGTCGACGTCCTCTACGAGAAGGAGCCTTACTTCCTTCCCGTGAGTCTCGAGATCGGTTCGAAAGTGCTGATCGAGGGAACCGGCGCCTACACGACGACCTATTCGTCGGTCGGATTCAACGGCTTCCCGCCGCTCAAATCCTACGTGATCTGAGCCGCGCGGCCCGGAATCCGCGGCCGGAGGGCGCATCCCTCCGGCAATGCCCCTTCCCTGATTGTCCCGGCCGGCGGGCGAAGCTCGTTCATTCGAGCCTTCGCTTGGTGCGAGGGTCGTCGCGCATCCCGGCGTCGCTCCCGTTGGAGGCTCAGATGACCTTGACTTTGAACAACGGCGCAAACGGCGCCGCCGTTTTCGGCGGACGGTTCGGCGAGCGCGCCATCGAGATTTTGGACGAGGCGCCCTCCGACGTCTTCGCGCGCGAGGCCCTGCTCGACGCGGCCTTTGGCGCGTCCCGCTTCAGGAAGACCGCGGAACGCCTGCGGCGCGGACGCTTGCCCGCGCGGGGTCTTGCTTTTGCGGCGAAGGACGCGGGCGCGCTCGTCGGAACCGTGCGGCTTTGGTCGATCGAGGCGGGCGATGTCCCCGCCTTGCTTTTGGGGCCGATCGCCGTGGCGCAGACGCATCGCTCGCGCGGAATTGGCCGCAGGCTGATGGCGGAAAGCCTGTTTCACGCCTGTGTCGGCGGACATTCCGCGGTTCTGCTCGTCGGCGACGCGCCCTATTACGAGGCGTTTGGATTTTCGCGGCGTCATACGTTACAGCTGTCGCTTCCCGGCCCGGTGGACGAGGCGCGCTTCCTCGGGCTCGAACTCAGATCCGGCTCGCTGGCGCAAGCGAAAGGTCTGGTGCGTCCGACCGGCGCGATCGACCTCAACGAATTCCGCCGCGCGGCCTGAACCGGCGTCACGGGATGAGCGCGCGGCCTTGCGCCGCCGCTGTCATAAAACCTGCGTCATTTGCTGGCGTGCTGCCCTTCGCCGGGTCTCCTTTATGAGCGCGGCGGTCTTTTCGCGCCGCCCGCGGCGCCAAGCGTTTATGTTTCGGAGGTGAATGAATGTCGAACTGGCCCGTTCATGGGGAAATATCCGGCCCGATCGTGATGATCGGCTTCGGCTCGATCGGCCGCGGCGTGCTGCCGCTCATCGAACGCCATTTCAGGTTCGACAAGTCGCGATTCACCGTCATCGATCCCAATGACAAGGACCGGCGGCTTCTCGACGAGCGGGGGATCGCTTTCATCAAGCAGGCGGTCACGCGCGAGAATTTCGTCGGATTGCTGAAGCCGCTGCTGACCAAGGGGCCGGGGCAGGCGTTCGTCGTCAATCTGTCGGTCGATGTGTCGTCGAGCGCGATCATGCGCCTTTGCCATGAAATCGGCGCGCTCTACATCGACACCGTCGCGGAGCCGTGGCTGGGGTTCTACACCGATACGCGCCTCACCATGACGGAGCGCTCCAACTACGCCCTGCGGGAAGGCGTCCTCGATCTGCGACGCGCGCTTGGAGCGGGGCCGACCGCGGTGTCGTGCTGCGGCGCCAATCCCGGCATGGTGTCCTGGTTCGTCAAACAGGCGCTGCTCAATGTCGCGACCGACTGCGGAATCGACGCCGGCTCGCCGGCGACCCGCGAAGACTGGGCCCGGCTCGCGCATAAAACCGGCGTCAAGGGCATCCATATCGCCGAACGCGACACCCAGCGCGCGAAATCACCGAAGCCGATGGGCGTGTTCGTCAACACCTGGTCCGTCGAAGGCTTCATCTCGGAAGGCCTGCAACCCGCCGAACTCGGCTGGGGCACGCATGAAAAGCATATGCCCGTCGAGGGCAAGCGCCATCCTTTCGGTCCCGATTGCGCGATCTATCTGATGCGGCCGGGCGCCGGAACGCGGGTGCGCTCCTGGACGCCGACCGCGCAAGCCCAGCACGGCTGGCTGATCACCCACAATGAGGCGATCTCGATCTCGGACTATTTCACCCTCCGCGAAGGCGATGACGTCGTCTACCGGCCGACCTGCCACTACGCCTATCGGCCAGCCGACGACGCGGTTCTTTCGCTCGAGGAAATGGCCGGGGCGCAATGGCGTCCGCAGGAACGCAACCACATTCTGGAGGAGGACGAGATCATCGACGGAATCGACGAACTCGGCGTTCTGCTCTACGGCCATGCGAAGAATGCCTATTGGTATGGATCGCAGCTCTCCATAGAGGAAACCCGGCGGATCGCGCCCTACCAGAACGCCACCGGGCTGCAGGTGACCTCCGCCGTGCTCGCCGGCATGGTGTGGGCGCTCGAGAATCCTCAGGCGGGCATCGTCGAAGCCGACGAGGTCGATTTCCGCCGCTGCCTCGAGGTTCAGTCGCCCTATCTCGGGCCGGTCATCGGGCAATACACCGACTGGACCCCGATCAAGGATCGCGGGGTTCTGTTTCCCGAGGACATCGACACGGAAAGCCCGTGGCAGTTCAAGAACGTGATCGTGCGATAAGCGCCCGGCCGGCCCCGCTTTGCGCGAAGCAATTGCGCGCGCGGAGCCGGCAAACTCGCTGTTACGTTGCGCGCGTTTGAAGCCCATCGTGGAGCAATCGCCAGAGCATATTCCGATCGGATTGAATCGATCTGATCGGTTTTGAAACTGGAGCGATTTATGATCGATCGCATGAATTCAAGCGATCGATCTGGTCCAAGGGGAGCTCATGAAGTCCGCCTGCATCGCCATCCTTCTCCTCCTTGCGCCATCGGCGGCTTTCGCGGACCGGCAGGCCGCGGACGCCTGCGCCGCCAGCCTGACTTCAGATTCATCTGCGATTTATCGCGCGACCGTCGCGCGGATCTCGCCTGGCGTCGATGTGCGTGACATTGTCAGGAGCGTGACGCGCGCAATGGTGATGTCGGGGACTCTCGACCGCGCTGGAGCAAAACCCGCGGCGGAGGCCGCCGGGGCCTGCCTTAAATTGTTAAGACATTAAGCACACATTTCGCCGCGATCTGGTCGTCTCCTCGAGGCCAGGCGGCGCGGGACGATTTGCGCGATCACTCTATTTATAACGCGATATTCAACGCGATCACTTTTTCAAAAGACATCATGTTTAAAAAGACATCATGGAGCTAGATCTCAGTTTTACGCAGCTTGAACGGCTTCTCGACTGGGCTCCGAACCGCGTCGTGGGCGCCGTCCTCCCGCTCATCCTTGTCGCCATTCTCGCCGAAATTCTGGTCATCCAGACGCGAGGCGGCCACTATCCCTGGAAAGGCAGCCTCGTTTCGGCGGCGATCGCCATCGGACATGCTCTCGCTCAGGCGCTGGCGAATGGTCTGATCCTCGGACTCTTCGCCGCGACGATTTACCATTTCCGCATTTTCACGATCGACGTTTCCTTCAGCGACATCCCGGCGCTGCTGGCTCTTTTTGTGCTGACCGATTTCGCTTTCTATTGGGAGCATCGCTTTTCGCATACGGTGCGTTTCATGTGGGCGTCGCACAGCGTGCACCACAGCGTCGAACGCATGGTTCTGACGGCGGCGTTTCGGCTCGCCTGGACGCCGATCCTGTCCGGCGTGTTCCTGTTCTACCTGCCGCTGGTCTGGATCGGTTTTGCACCCCAATGGGTCTTCGGAATGGCCTCGGCCAGCCTGACCTACCAGATTTTCGTTCATACCGAGCTCGCCCCGCGCGTCGGCTGGCTGGAGCTGGTTCTCAACACGCCTTCAGCGCATCGGGTCCACCATGCGAGCAACAAGGAATATCTCGATAAGAATTTCGGCGGCGTTCTGCTGATCTGGGATCATCTGTTCGGCACCTATCAGTCCGAGCGCTCGGACATCCAGATCGCCTATGGCTTGACCAAACCGCGCTCCGCGCCCGCCAACCCCTTTGTCGTCGCGTATGAGGAATTGTGGCGGCTCGGCCTCGATGTTGTTCGCGCGCAAACCTGGCGGGAGCGATGGAGCCGTATGTGGGGGCCACCTTGAGGCCCGTCCGCAAGCGCTGATGGATCAGCGTACTGGTTCGGGCGGCTAACCCTTGTAAGCCACCAGCAAGGCCCCGGCGCCGATCAGCCCGACGCCGAGCCAGTTCGGCGCCGAGAGACGCTCGCCCAGAAACGCGACCGCGAAAATCGCGACGAGGACGGTCGAGAGCTTGTCGATCGGCGCGACCCGCGCCGCGTCGCCAAGTTTCAGCGCCCGGAAATAGCAAAGCCACGACGCGCCCGTCGCGAGCCCCGAGAGGATCAAAAAGACATAGGTCCGGGGCGCGATCGAGTTCAACGGCTGGAACTGCTCCGTCGCGGCGAGAAGTCCGCCCAGCGCCAGCACGATGACGATCGTGCGGAAGAACATCGCGAAATCGGAATTGACCTTCTCGACGCCGACTTTCGCGAAGATCGCGGTCAAAGCGGCGAAACTCGCCGAGGCCAGCGCCCAGAACAGCCAGGACGCCGCCCAGTCCTTCATTACTGTCCGCCCTCGCTGGCGGCGAGCTGCTCGGCCTGATGGTGGGTGATCAGCGCGTCGATCACTTCATCGAGCGCTTCGCCAGTGATGATCTTTTCGAGTTTGTAGAGCGTGAGGTTGATGCGGTGGTCGGTCAGCCGGCCTTGCGGAAAATTGTAGGTGCGGATGCGTTCCGAACGATCGCCGGAGCCAACCTGGGAGCGCCGGTCCGCGGCGCGTTCGGCGTCGAGTTTCTGCCGCTCAGCGTCGTAGATTCGCGAGCGGAGCAGAGACATGGCGCGGGCGCGGTTCTTGTGCTGCGAACGTTCGTCCTGGACGAAGATGATGGTGCCGGTCGGGATGTGGGTGATCCGGATCGCCGATTCGGTCTTGTTGACATGCTGGCCGCCGGCGCCCTGCGCCCGCATCGTGTCGATCTTCAGGTCCGCCTCGTTGATGTCGACATCGACCTCTTCGGCTTGCGGCAGAACCGCGACGGTCGCGGCGGACGTGTGAATCCGTCCCTGCGTCTCCGTGTCCGGCACGCGCTGCACCCGATGGGTTCCCGACTCGAACTTGAGCCGTGCGAACACGCCGCGTCCGGCGATTTCGGCGATGATTTCCTTGAACCCCCCCGCGGTTCCCTCGCTCGCCGAGAGGATCTCCACCTTCCAGCCCTTGAGTTCGGCATAGCGCTGATACATGCGGAAGAGATCGCCGGCGAACAGCGCGGCCTCGTCGCCGCCGGTTCCCGCGCGCACTTCGAGGATGGCGTTTTTCTCGTCGGCCGCGTCCTTCGGCAGAAGCGCGATCTTCAGCTCCTGCTCAAGCTCCGCCAGCCGCGCCTGCGCCGCGCGCAATTCGTCTTCGGCGAGGCCGCGCATCTCCGCGTCGAGCGCGGAATCGGCCAGCATGGCATGAAGCCCTTCGACCTCGCTGGTCTGGGCGCGATGGCCGCGGATGGCTGAGGCGACGTCGTCGAGGGTCGCGAGTTCGCGCGACAGGGCGACGAAGACGGCAGGGGCAGGCGCCTCGGTCAGGCGGGACGAGATTTCCTCGTGACGGCGCAGGATGAGGTCGAGTTTGTCTTGCGGCAACATGGCTGGCGGTTCTGAAACAGGTTCCTGAAAGGCGAACCGCACCAAGTAGCATGTCTGGCGCGACATTGGCCGGTTTTTTGGCCTCGCCCGGTTGCGCTGGAGCATATTCCGATCGGATTGAATCAATCCAATCGAGAAGAATATGCTCAAGCTTTTGACTCTGGAGCGATTTCTGATCGATCGCATGACTTCATGCGATCGGAAAGCGCTCTAGACAGGGATGTCGTGCGCTTCCGCGAACTGGCGCAGCCGCTCGCGCAGCGAATGGCCGCCGGTCAGTTCGTCCATGAGGCTCAAAACGAACGCCTCCGCCTTGCCGAGATCGGTGGCGAGGAGCATCGCCTTGACCGGACCTATGGAGGCCGCGGACATCGAAAGGGCGCGATATCCAAGCGCCATCAGCGCCATGGCCTCGAGCGGCTTGCCGCCGATTTCGCCGCAGAGCGCCAAGGGTGTGCCCGCGGCGTTCGCCTTGTCGGCGATGAATTTCAACGCGCGCAACACCGGCGGCGACAGAGCGTCAAATCGCGACGCGACCCGCTTGTTGTCGCGGTCGGCGGCGTAAAGATACTGGATGAGATCGTTCGACCCGACCGAGAGAAAATCGACGCGCTGGCAGACCTCGTCGAGCTGCCACAGCATGGAGGGAACCTCGATCATGACGCCAAGCTTTAACTCGGCGGGCGGCTGCCGGTTGTGGCGCAGCATATGGGCGAGCTCGCGGTCCACGAGCGCTTTGGCGGACTCATATTCCTCCAGCGTCGAGATCATGGGGAACATGATGCGCATGACCCGCCCCGCTCCTGCGCGAAGGAGCGCGCGCAATTGCGTGCGCAGCAGTCCAGGGCGGTCGAGGCCGATCCGGATCGCCCGCCAGCCGAGCGCGGGATTTTCCTCCTCGATCTTGGTCATGTAGGGCAGGATTTTGTCCGAACCTATGTCGAGGGTGCGGAACGTGATCTCCCGGCCCCCCACAGCTTCGATGGCGCTCCGGTAAAGTCTCTCCTGCTCCTCCAGTTTTGGGAAACGTGAGGCCAGCATGAACTGAAGCTCGGTCCGGAACAGCCCGACCGAGACCGCGCCGGTCTCGGCGACATGCTGCAGGTCGACGAGAAGCCCGGCGTTCATGTGAAGGTCAATCGCGACGCCGTCCATCGAGACGGCGGGCACATCGCGCAGCCGGTGGTACTGCTCCTGCCGGCGGGCGCGCAGGCGGGCCTTTTCGGCGTAGGAGTTCTGGATGTCCGGCGGCGGCCGGACATGGACGTCGCCCGCGACGCCGTCGACGATCACGGCGTCGCCGGGCTCCACGAAATCGATGATGTTCTCGACCTCGCCGACGGCGGCGATGCCCAGCGCTCGGGCGACGATCGCGACATGGCTGCCAAGACCGCCGTCCTCGAGAACGAGGCCGCGAATCTTCGAGCGGTCATATTCCAGCAGCGCGGCCGGTCCCATGTTGCGCGCGACGATGATCGCATTCTCGGGCAGATCCTCGTGATGCACGACGAGACTCTGGCCGGTGAGCTGATGCAGCAGCCTGTTGGCCAGATCGTCGAGATCGTGAAGACGCTCGCGCATGAACGGTTCGGTGCGCCGCTGCAGTTTCGCGCGGGCGTCGTTTTGCACGCGTTCGACCGCGGCCTCGGCGGTGAGGCCCGTGGTCACGGCTTCGCGCAGGCGGCGCATCCAGCCGCGGTCATGCGCGAACATCCGGAACGTCTCAAGAACGTCGCGATGCTCGCCCGGGCCCATATTGCGGCTTTCGATCAGCGTATCGATCGAATCGCGCATGGCGCCGATCGCTTTTTCCAGCCGCGCCATCTCGACGCTGATGTCTTCGGCGATCAGCTGCTTGATGATGATGCGCGGCTCATGTAGCACGACATGGCCGAGCCCGACGCCCTCGGCGATCGCGGTTCCCTTGAGGGCGAGGGGCCGGCGCAAGGCGATGTCGATGCCCGGAAGGACCAGCGATTGCAGTTCGCCCGAGGCGATCATTTCGGCGAGCAGCATCGAGGTCGTCTGCAGCGCCTCGACCTCTTCCTCGGAATAGATTCGCCGCACCTTGTTCTGCACGACGAGCACGCCAAGCGTATTGCCGCCGCGCAGGATCGGCACGCCAAGGAACGAGGAGAAGATTTCTTCGCCCGTTTCCGGCCGGTACAGGAACGAGGGATGCCGCTGGGCGTCGATCAACGCGAGCGGTTCGGCCGTCTCGGCGATGCGTCCGACAAGCCCTTCTCCGGTCCGCAGCATGGTCAAATGCACGGCTTCGCGGTTCAGGCCTTCCGTGGCGTAGAGCTCCAGCCAGCCGTCGGCGCGCAGAACATAGACCGAACAAACCTCGGCGACCATGTTCGCCGCGATGTGAACGACGATCTTGTCCAGACGAGCCTGTGGGCTGACCGGTTCCGCCATGACTTCGCGGAGCCGGCGGAGCAGCAGGCGGGGGCCGCCAAGCGCGCCGTACATAGGCGTTTCCTGTTCAGGCTTGAGAGCCTCGGTGTCGTTCATCGGCAAGCCAAGATGGTCCATTGGATCGCGCTGCGTGGCCGATGGCATCTGTTCTTTCTCGCCGTCCGCCCGTTTAACCAGTGCAAACTCTGGACCGCAAGGGCGCGCAAGCGGTTTCCTCGCGTTTTACCGCGCGAGCGCGCCATGTTCTGGCGCAAGAGCGGAAAACGGGCCGAGAAGCCGTGTCTAAACAGCGAAGGCGACGATTTCGCGGCGTCAGGCCTTGTCGAGGCCGTAGAGCGAATGGAGGGTCCGGACCGCCAGCTCCGTATAAGCCGCCTCGATCAAAACCGAGAATTTGATCTCCGAGGTGGTGATCGCCCGGATATTGATCCCTTTTTCCGCCAGCGCCTTGAAGGCCCGCGCGGCGACGCCGGGGTGGCTGCGCATGCCGACGCCGATCGCCGATATCTTCACCACGTCGGTCGCGCCATGCAGGCTTTCGAAGCCGATCTGCGATTTCACTTTTTCAAGGATCGCTCTTGTTCGGTCGAAATCCGCCGCCGAGACCGTGAAGGTCATGTCCGTCGTCCCGGAATCCTCGGACGCGACCTGGATGATCATGTCCACGTTCACGCCAGCCTCGGCGAGAGGCATGAAGATCGCCGCCGCCACGCCCGGGTGATCTGCGACCTGGCGAAGGGTGATCTGCGCCTCGTCCCTTGAAAAGGCAATTCCGGTGACGATCTGGCTCTCCACGATATCCTCCTCATCGCAAATCAGGGTGCCTTGCCGCGGGTTGGCGGGATCGTCGAAAGAAGATCGCACGAAAGTCTTGACCTTGTGGATCATGGCGAACTCGACCGAGCGCACGTGCAGCACCTTGGCCCCCAGGGAGGCCATTTCCAGCATTTCCTCGAACGCGACGCGGTCGAGCCGCCGCGCCTTGGGGACGATTCTCGGATCGGTGGTGTAGACCCCGTCGACATCCGTATAAATATCGCATCGGTCCGCGCCGACGGCCGCCGCGACGGCGACGGCGCTGGTGTCGGAACCGCCGCGCCCGAGCGTCGCGATCCGCCCGGTTTCCTTGCAGAGCCCCTGAAATCCGGCGATCACGGCGACCTCGCCGCGCTTCGAAAACCCCTCGAGGATCGCCGCGTCGGCGACGTGCTCGATCCGGGCGGTCCCGTGCGCGTTGGAGGTCAAAATCGGTATTTGCCAGCCCTGCCAGGATCTTGCGGGAATGCCCATGCCTTGCAGGACGATCGCAAGCAGGCCGGCGGTGACCTGTTCGCCCGACGAGATCACGGCGTCGTATTCGCGCCGGTCGCAGTTTTTGGCCGCCTCGTCGCACCATCCCACCAGTTCATTGGTCTTGCCGGCCATGGCGGAGACGACGACGGCGATATCCGCGCCAGCGGCGCGCTCGCGCTCGACATGACGCGCGACATTGCGGATGCGTTCGATGTTTGCGACCGAGGTGCCGCCGAACTTCATGACAAGACGCGGCATAGGTCGGAAACCAACTCCCTTGTTGACGATTTAACCTCATCAACCCGAGCGTCGCCATCTTTCAGACGGGCGCCGGGGCCGCAGCGGCTTTCCTTTCCGCTTCTCCCGTTGGATAAGCGTCCGAAGCGGCGCATATACACGCAAACGGCAAAATCGCAAGTCAACGGACATCAGCCATGACGCAACAGGAAAAAATTCGTCGCGATTCGACAGTGGATCCCGAGGATGTCGCGCGATTTGACCGCATCGGCGCGCAATGGTGGGATGAAAAGGGGCCCATGGCGGCGCTGCACAGGTTCAATCCGGTCCGCGTCGATTATCTGACCGGCCTTTTGAGCCGCCATTTCAAACTGGCTGGAGCTCCGCGCGACCCGGAAGCGGCGCGCCCGCTCGAAGGGCTGAAGATCCTCGACGTCGGCTGCGGCGGCGGGATCTTGTCGGAGCCGCTCGCCCGGCTGGGCGCTGAAATGACCTCGATCGATCCCGCGAAACGGAATATCGAAGTCGCCCGGGCCCATGCGCAGCGCGCCGGACTGTCAATCGATTACCGCAACGTAACGGCCGAGCAGCTCGGCGCCGAGGATCATACCTTCGACGCGGTTCTCGCGATGGAGGTCATCGAGCATGTGCGCGACGTTCAAGGTTTCTTGCGCCACGCCGCGGCGATGGTGCGTCCGGGCGGCCTTCTCGTCGCGGCAACGCTCAACAGGACGCTGAAAAGCTTCGCTTTCGCCATCGTCGGCGCCGAATATGTCCTGCGCTGGGTTCCGGCCGGGACGCACAGCTGGAGCCAGTTCGTGACCCCGCTCGAACTCGCAAGGGCCCTTCGCGGCGCGGGCCTCCACGTTCGCGACGAGACAGGCGTCATCTACGATCCCTTCGCGCGCGAGTGGCGGCTTGGACCCGACATGGACGTCAATTACATGATCGCGGCGGACCGGCCGGACGCGTGACCGCCGCCGGTTCGAGGCTTTTCCGTTCGCAGGCCTTCATCGGCGGTCGATGGGTCGACGCCTCGGACGGACGCGCGTTCGAGGTCCATGATCCAGCCGATGGCGCTCTGATCGCAATGGTAGCGGACTGTACGCCGGACGACGCGGAAGGCGCCGTCGCGGCGGCGCATCGGGCGTTCCTCTCGTGGCGCGGCGTCACTCCCCTTGAGCGCGGGCGCGTCTTGCGGCGATGGTTCGATCTGATCGCGCTCCATGCCGAGGACCTCGCGGCGCTCCTCGCGCGCGAGCAGGGCAAGCCGCTCGCCGAGGCGAGGAGCGAGATCGCCTATGGCGCGTCCTTTGTCGAATGGTTCGCTGAAGAGGCGCGCCGGATCGAGGGCGACATCGTCGCATCGCCCTCCAAGGGCCGCGAAATCCTGGTTCTGAAGGAGCCGGTCGGCGTCGTCGCGGCGATCACCCCGTGGAATTTTCCCAATGCGATGATCGCGCGAAAGGTCGCCCCGGCGCTCGCGGCGGGCTGCGCTGTTCTCGTCAAGCCCGCCGCGGAGACGCCGCTTTCCGCGCTCGCCCTTGGGGTTCTGGCGCAGGAGGCGGGCCTGCCGCAAGGCGTTCTGAACATCCTTCCCTCGACGCGGGCGCAGGAGATCGGCTCGGCGTTCACACGCCATCCCCTGGTGCGCAAGATCTCGTTCACCGGATCGACCGCCGTCGGCCGCCTGATCATGCGCGACAGCGCCGGGACGATCAAAAAGCTGTCGCTGGAGCTTGGCGGCAATGCTCCGTTCATCGTGTTCGACGACGCCGACCTCGACGCCGCCGTCGCAGGCGCGATCGCCTCGAAATACCGCAATTCCGGCCAGACCTGCGTCTGCGCCAACCGGTTTTATGTCCAGAGCGTGGTCTATGACGATTTCGCCGCGAGGCTCGTCAAGGCCGCCGCCGCGCTCAAGGTCGGGGGCGCGTTCGAGCCCGGCGTCGAGCAGGGGCCGCTGATTTCGCTCAAGGCGCTGTCGAAGGTCGAGGCGCTCGTCGCGGACGCCAGGGCGAGGGGCGCGAGGGTGTTGCTTGGCGGCGCCCGCCATTCGCGCGGCGGAACATTCTACGAACCGACGGTTCTGGGCGACGTCCCGTCCGGGGCGCAACTTCTGTCCGAGGAGATCTTCGGTCCCGTCGCGCCGCTCGTCCGGTTCGAGACGGAGGAGGAGGCGATCGCGCTCGCCAATGCCAGCGAGTTCGGCCTCGCCTCCTATTTTTACGCCCGCGATCTTGGCCGGGTCTTCCGGGTCGCGCGCGCCATCGAGGCTGGCATGGTCGCCGTCAACGAAGGATTTCTCTCGATGGTCGAGGCGCCCTTCGGCGGAATCAAGCAATCGGGGATCGGACGCGAAGGCTCCCGCTACGGGATCGAGGACTATCTCGAGCTGAAATATGTGCGCCTCGGGGGGCTGGAAGGCTGAACGCGGCGACGTCGCCGGTCCTCAGTGGCCAGCCTTAAACCGGCATCCCCCGCTGCGGCTCCAGGCGTCCTTCAGCAGCTCATCGCTCGGCGGCGTCTTGTCGATAATCTTGCGCGCCGACGAGACGCCCGTGAGGGGCAGTCCCGACGGATGCTCATGGCGCGCCGAGAAGCAATAGTTCGCTCGTGTAAAATTCGTGGACTTCGCTGAACGGCGTCTGGTCGGCGTTGAAGACGAGGGCGCTGTGTTCGAACAGCCGCCAGGGAATATCGAGCGGCGCGTCGGGATGCTCGGGCGGGCTCGTTCCGTCGCCGGCGCCTTTGGCGGCCGGGGTCCAGAACATTTCTACCGCAAAGGTTTTCCGGTGCGGCTTCAGATCTCGCACGGCGCGGCCGAACGGCGTGTCGGTGGTGGCGAGTATTTGGTTCATTTCCGGGCTGAGCCGCGAGGGGACGTACCAGTTCTCGGCTTCCGAGAGCACCAGATCGCCGCAGACAAGTTCGACATGGCGGTAGGCGACCGGCTCGCCGGATTCGATCTGGAGCCGCCGCCGCTGCTCGTCGGAAACGGGCCTGTCGCGCCCGGACACGATCCGCGCCGCGATTTTGCCCGCGGCGGGGAACTTATGGTCGGCGCACCATTGGTCGAGGAACGCCGTCGCCGTCGACGCGCTGAGGAGGCCCGTGTTGAGAGACTCGAGCAAAGCCTGCGCCTGCCCGCGCGCCTGAAGCGTGTCCGGCCAGCCTTTTCCGCTCCGGGTCACGGCGTCGCCCAAAACCGCCGAACCGCTAAGGCTGAGCATCACGCTGAATCCGATCCCGAGTAATTTCACGGTCGTCTTTCAATTTCACACACGTCTCTGCAATTTCACACGCGACTTTGCAATTTCACAAACGCGTTTCCACGCGTCTTCTAAGCAGCGCCTGCCGACAGAACTTCTCGCCGCAGCGCAGCAGGGCCGCTTGCGAATCCTCATAGCACGAACTTGTCGCGGATCTCCAATCGTCAAGCCAGCCGCCGGGGGGCCTAAGCTTTGCCGGGATCTTATGGACTTGGATCCGCAAAGGCGATACATCTCAGCGACTTGTTCCTCCTGCCGCTCTTCCCTGATCCTGGCGGCGCTTCCCCGGCGAGAATATGTTTCAACGGCTTTATCAATGGACGCTTCGCCTTGCGGAAAGCCCGCATGCGCCCTGGACGCTGGGCGTGATCGCCTTCGCGGAGAGTTCGTTCTTCCCGATCCCGCCGGACACGATCCTCGTCCCGATGTCGCTGGCGAAGCCGAAACAGGCCTGGGCCTACGCCTTGATCTGCACGATCGGCTCCGTCGCCGGCGCGCTTCTCGGCTACGCCATCGGAGCGCTGCTGTTCGAGACCGTCGGAAAGTGGCTGATCAATCTTTACGGCTACGGCGCGCGCGTCGAAGAGGTCAAGACGCTCTATGCGCATTGGGGCTGGGCGGTGATCCTCCTCAAGGGACTGACCCCGATCCCGTTCAAGATCGTGACGATCACGAGCGGACTTCTGTCATACAGCTTGCCGATTTTCGTCGTTTTGTGCCTGATCACGCGCGGGGCGCGGTTTTTTCTACTCGCCCTCCTGCTCAAGCATTTCGGCGAGCCGATCAACGCCCTGCTCGATAAATATTTCGGCTGGTTCCTGGCGGGGCTCCTCGCCATCATAATTGTGGGTTTCTGGATTGCGACCCGCGTGATTTGATCGCGACATGCCGTTGACCCCATTTCGCATCGCCCTCGCCATTCTACTGATCGCCTCGGGTTCCATCGCCTCGGCCTGGACCCTTCAGGTCCTGGGTTTCGCGCCTTGCGAGCTTTGCCTGAAGGAACGGATTCCCTATTATGTCGGGATCGCCCTCGCCGGCGCCGCCTGTCTGCTGGCGTTAAATCGATCAACGGCTTTATTGCCCGCGGCGTTCGGGTTCATCGGCCTGATCTTCGCCGCCAGCGCGATCTTCGGGGGCTACCATGCAGGCGTCGAATGGGGCTTCTGGCCGGGTCCGAAAGACTGCACCGGGCCGCTTGACCACACCCAATCGGTCAATGATTTCCTGACCCGATTGCAAACCTTCAAAGCGGTGCGCTGCGACGCCGTCGCCATCCGGATTTTCGGGCTTTCCCTCGCCGCCTGGAATGCGGTGATTTCCGTCGCGCTGGCGGGCCTCGCCGCGGCCGGAGTGGGCGCGTGCGCCGATAAACGTTTGTTTTCATAGGTTCGCGCAGAGATTAACGCGCGTCAGGGCGCGGCTGCGAGCCTCGCCCTTGCACGAAGCTTTTCGGTTTCGCTTTTCAACTGGCCGCAGGCGGCGAGAATGTCGCGCCCGCGCGGCGTGCGGACGGGGCTTGCATAGCCCGCGTTGAAAACGATGTCGGAAAATTTCTCGATCGTCGGCCAGTCGGAGCATTCGTAAGGCGCGCCCGGCCACGGGTTGAACGGAATGAGGTTGATCTTGGCCGGGATCCCTTTCAGAAGCCGCACCAGTTCGCGCGCCTCCGCGGGCGAGTCGTTGATCCCCTTCAGCATAACATATTCGAAGGTGATGCGCCGTGCGTTCGAGGCCCCGGGGAAGGTCCGGCACGCCTGGAGGAGTTCGGCGATCGGATATTTCTTGTTGAGCGGCACGAGTTTGTCGCGCAGATCGTCGCGCACCGCATGAAGGGAAATCGCCAGCATCGCGCCGGTTTCGGAGCCCAGTTCGGCGAGGCGCGGGACGACGCCCGCCGTCGAGACCGTGATCCTCCGCTTCGACAGGGAGAGGCCGTCGCCGTCCGACAGGATCGCCACCGCGTCCCGGACGTTCTCGTAATTATAGAGCGGTTCGCCCATGCCCATGAAGACGATATTGGAGATGGCCCGCGAGCCTTCGGTCGGGAGCAGGCCGTCGGCGGGAGGGGTCAGACCGGGAAAATCGCCTATCTGCTCGCGCGCGATTATAAGTTGAGAAATGATCTCTTGAGCTGATAAATTGCGGACAAGCTTTTGCGTCCCGGTGTGGCAGAATGAACAGGTCAGGGTGCAGCCGACCTGACTGGAGACGCACAAAGTGCCCCGATCGCTTTCGGGAATATAGACGCACTCGATCTCGGCGCCTTTGTCATCCGGGGCGCCTTTGTCATTCGGGGCTGGGTCGAGGCGGATCAGCCATTTGCGGGTGCCGTCGGAGGAGACCTGCACGGCGGCGACCTTCGGCCGGTCGAGCGTGAAGCTTTCTGCGAGCCTGGCTCGTAATGGCTTGGCGACATTGAGCATCGAGTCGAACGAGGTCGCGCCCTGGAAATAGATCCAGCGCCAGAGCTGGGCGACACGCATCCTGATTTCGCGTTCGGGCACGCCCACGGAGGCGAGGGCTCCGGCAAGTTCGGCGCGGGTCGCGCCGGCGAGAGACCGGGGGGGCGAGCGCGGGGAGGGCGGCGAAGGCGGCGTTTCCGCGACGAGACTGGACGTGATCATCACGGATTCCTAGCATAGCGGCCGTGATTTCTCCACCGGCTCCGCGCGCAGGATCCGCGCGCTGGAGCATATTCTTCTCGATTGGAGCAAACCCATCCAATCGAGAAGAATATGATCAAGCTTTTGACTCTGGAGCGATTTCTGATCGAGCGCATGAAGTCATGCGATCGGAAAGCGCTCTAAACCGCCAATGAGGACGCAGCATGTCAGCGCATCGAACATTCTCTGTCCAGATCCTTGCCCTCGCTGCGGCATGGGGGATCGCCCCCCTCGTCGCCCGGGCGGACGAATGTTTGCTGAAGAACAGCGTGCCGTCGATCACGACGACGGGTTCGGCCAGCGCCGAGGTGGAGCCCAATATCGCGACGATCACGCTCGGCGCCGTCACCGAGCGGCCTACCGCGTCCGAGGCCGCGAGCGAGAACGCCCGCGCCGCGCAGGCGATCGTCGCTGAAATCAAAGCGCAGGGCGTCGAGGCGAGGGATGTGCGCACGCTCGCCGTGACGCTGTCGCCGGTTTACGACGAAACCCTCGACGCGAACGGCAGGCTGATCAAACGAAAGCTGCGCGGCTACAGCGCCCGCAACGATCTCAGCATTCGCGTCCGGCAGATGGCCAAGGCCGGCGCGCTTGCGCGCCAGCTCATCGACAAGGGCGCGAACAGTTTTGGCGGCGTCGTTTTCGAATATGAATCAAGGGAAGAAAAATTCGACGCCCTGCGCACCGCCGCCGTGCGCGACGCGCTGCGCAAGGCGACCTCCTACGTCAACGGTCTCGGGCTGAAACTCGGACGGGTGCTGGAGATTTCCACGCCTTCGCCGCACGCCTTCGCCCCCGCCGCCATGGCCAAGAGCGTACAAAGCGACCCAGCGAGCGCGATCCCGATCGAGCCCGGCGTCGAGACGCTTCAGACGGACGTGCAGGTCAGCTGGGAACTGGCGCAATAGAGCGCTTTCCGATCGCATGACGTCATGCGGTCGATCAGAAATCGCTCCAGAGTCAAAAACTTGAGCATATTCCGATCGTAATATGCTCAAGGCCCTGTCAGGCCTCGTCCGGGTTGTCCGGGCGCGTGCGAAGGGCGTCGGCGAGGCGCATCTTCGCGGACCCTGGCGCCAGGGGCTTTTGCTGGCTTTCGTGCGGCGCCCAGCCGGATATAAAAATGAGTTCGAAGGTTGCGCGCACGCGTCCGTCCGGGTCGGCGAAACGCTCGGCGTAAATCTGCGCCGCGCGGGCGAACAGCGCCCGCGGAGGCGGCGCGCGGCGGCGCGCTTCGAGCGCATTGGACGCGCCCATCGCGCGCAGATCGGCCATCAGCCCGAACATATCGGCGTAGCGCACGCTCAAAGGCTCGCTGTCCGCCACTGGCAAGGCGAAGCCGGCCCTTTGCAGCAGCCCGCCCAGATCGCGAACATCGGCGAAGGGCGCGACGCGCGGACTGACGCCGCCGCAAATCTCCGTCTCGGCGGCGGCCAAAGCCGTCCGCAATTCGTTGAGGCTCCGCCCGCCGAGCAGGCAACCGAGAAAAAGACCGTCAGGCTTCAGGGCATGCCGAATCTGGACGAGCGCGCCGGGAAGATCGTTGGCGTAATGCAGGGCCAAAGCGGACACGGCGAGATCGAAGCGCGCTGTCGCAAGCGGAACGTATTCCTCGTCTCCGACGACGGAAAGAAGGCGGGCGCCGCCGAGGGTTCGAACCAGCGGCGCGACGCGCGCGACGAAGCCGGCTCCAGCCGCGGCGGAAAGCCTCTCAGCCAGGGCGGGCGAGGGCGTGCCGAGGTCAATGATTGAAGTGAAATCGCGTTTGACGGCTCCGCGACGTTCGCAGATGTCATCGATCGCGTAACGAAGCAGAAAGTCGGCGCCCTGATCGCCTTGGACGCCCTCGCTCTGGGCGAGGGCGCGAGCCTGCCGGCGCCGGATCAGGCCGCGATCGAAAATTCTGGTTGGCGGCGCGGCCATGAGGCTCCGGCGGGGTTCGCGAGCGTGAGCGCGGCTCAGGTCATCTTCAGAGCGGCCATGTACAGCTCGAGAATAGCCTCCATCTCCTTGCGCTCGGAATGATCCTGTTTGCGCATCCGGACGATCTGCCGCACCACCTTGACGTCGAAGCCGCGCCCCTTCATCTCGGCGTAAACGTCGCGGATGTCATCGGAAATGCCTTTCTTTTCTTCCTCCAGCCGCTCCACCCGTTCCACAAACTGAGTCAGCTCTTGCGCCGCTACCCCCGTTTCGGCGATGTCTGCCGTCATTCCTGAATATTCCTTATCTGCTGCGCGTTGCGCGCCGGACGGCCCTGCCGCCAGACCGAGGCTCGCAATGCGGCCTCGCCGCGCGGGCGTCAAGCGATTTGGCGGGCAATCCCCGCAATCCCTCGTTCGCTCTGCCGTGCTCTCAACCCCGGCCCCGGCCCGTCCGGCTCGGGGAGAACTCGACGCGGCGAAGCTCGGGCCGATTCAATATCGGGCGCAGGACCCGCGCCAGCTTGTCCGCGAAAGCGGCGGCGTCGGTTGCGGTCGCGACAAGATCCTGCCGCGCTTCGACGAGCAGCCCGGCCAGTCCGCGCCGCGTGACCTCCTCGTCGAGCGTATCGCCTTCGAGGGCGCCGTCGTAGGGCTCGTTGTCGCCGGTGACGAAACCTTCGTCCCTCAACGCGGCGATCAGCGGCTTGGCGAAACGCTCGTCGCTGTCCCACAAAATCCCGATTTCCCAAGGTCTTGGCGTGTCTTTCAGGACCGGGGTGAAGCTGTGCACCGAGATCACTGCGGGAGGGGGGCCGCTGGCGATCATGGCGTCGAGCTTCGCGGTGATCGCCGCGCGATAAGGCGACCAGAAGGCCGCGCGCCGCCGCTCGATCTCCGCCGCGCCGATTCGCGCATTGCCGGGAACGATCTGCCCATCGGCGATTCGCATCACGAGGGTCGGATCGTCGGCGCCGCGGTTGGGATCAATCAGGAGACGCGAAAAGCGTGACAGGATCGCCGGGGCGCCAAGATCCGCGGCGAGCCTGCGGGTGATCCAGGCGGCGCCAATGTCATAGCCGATGTGGCGATCAAGCTGACCTTGGGGCAGGCCAAGCGTTCCGTAAGAGTCCGGAAGCGCATTGGTCGCATGATCGCAAAGCAGGAGGACTGCCGAATCCGGGGCGCCTTCGATATATTCGATGGCCTCATGCGTCGTTCCCGGCGGCGGGGGAGAATGCTGCAAGCGGGCGGATCCAGCTGAAGGGAGACGAATGTGCGGTTTGAAGCCCGGAAGCCCGGAAATTTGGCCGGAAGTCCCGGAAACGACGCCGCGACAGGGCTTCTATCGCAGGCCGAAGAGCCGCGCCACCCCGATCAGGCGCGGATGGCGGTTTGCGCCAAGCTCGTGTACAGCAAGCTTATGTACAGAATGTGCGCCGCGCGCCCGGCCCCGGCGCGGCTCGCTCCCGCCGGACTTCACCCTGCAACCTCGACCTTGACGCGAATGAAGCAAGCTATTATCCCGGCCATGATCGCGGCCGCCGCCGCTTTTGTCAGCATCCCACCAGCATATGCGGATTTTCGCCTCTGCAACAACACCAACGGCAGGGTGAGCGTTGCGCTCGCCTATACCGATGGCGAAATCTGGGTCAGCGAGGGCTGGTGGAATCTCAAGGCCAGCGCATGCGAGACTTTGGTGCGAGGGCCGCTTGCCGCCGAATTCTATTATGTTTACGCGATGGACGAGCGCGGCGGCGAATGGAAGGGCAAGGCCTTTATGTGTTCGCGCGATCGCGAATTCCGGATTCTCGGGCGGGAAGATTGCTTCGTCCGCGGGTTCGACCGGACCGGTTTTTTTGAAGTCGACACCGGCAAGGACGCGAAGAACTGGACGGTTCAATTGACGGACCCGGTGGAAACGCGGCCTACTCCCTGAATAAGATCTGGAATTTGGCTCGGAATAGGGTTTGACGAGGCTCGAATGCTGCGGATGCGCCGGTGCAAAATCATCGCGACCCTTGGGCCGGCCTCGGCGAACGAGGCCGTCGTCGCCGCGCTGGTTAAAGCCGGCGCGGATGTGTTCCGGATCAATATGAGTCACGCGACGCACGAACAGATGCGCGCCCAGATCAAGATCATCCGGACCGTCGAGGCGGAGCTGAACACGAGGATCGGCGTCCTTCTCGATCTGCAGGGGCCGAAGCTGCGCATCGGCGCCTTCGCCGATCGCGCGGTCAAGCTGGTCAAGGGCGCGACCTTCACGCTCGACAACAATCCGGCGCCCGGCGACAACGCCCGGGTCTGGCTCCCTCACCCCGAGATCCTGCTCGCGCTGAGGCCGGGGCACACCCTTTTGATCGACGACGGCAAGGTCCGCCTTACCGTCGCCTCGGCGGATGCGGGCCGCGCGGTCGCCATCGTCGAGATCGCGGGCGAAATCTCCAACCGCAAGGGCGTCAGCCTGCCCGACACCGAGATTCCGGTCTCGCCGATGACCGCCAAGGATCGCGCCGATCTCGAAGCCGGGCTTCAGGAGGGTGTCGACTGGATCGCCGTCTCCTTCGTCCAGCGGCCCGAGGATGTCGTCGAGGTGAAGAAACTCACCCGCGGACGGGCGCTGGTGATGTCGAAGATCGAAAAGCCGCAGGCGATCTCGCGCCTCGACGAGATCGTCGAGGTGTCCGATGGATTGATGGTCGCGCGCGGCGATCTTGGCGTCGAAATGCCGCTGGAAAGGGTTCCCGGTCTGCAAAAGCGGATCAACCGGACCGCGCGCCGCCTCGGGAAACCCGTCGTTGTCGCGACCCAGATGCTGGAATCGATGATCAACGCTCCGGTTCCGACGAGGGCGGAGGTGTCCGACGTCGCCACCGCCGTCTTCGAGGGCGCCGACGCGGTCATGCTTTCGGCGGAAAGCGCGGCCGGGCAATATCCCGTGGAGGCGGTTGCGACGATGAACAAGATCGCGGCCGAGGTGGAGCGCGATCCTTACTATCGCGGCATTATCAGCGCGCAGCGCGCCGTGCCCGAAGCGACGGGCGCCGACGCGATCGCCGTCGCCGCCCGGAATGTCGCGGAAACGCTGGATTTGAAGGCGATCGTCGCCTGGACCTCCTCGGGCGCGACAGCGATGCGGATCGCGCGCGAGCGGCCGGAGGCTCCGGTGCTCGCCTTGACGCCGCATCCCGAAACTGCGGGCCGCCTCGCCCTCGTCTGGGGCGTTCACGCCATTGTCGCCAAGGACGCGCATGACATCGACGACATGTCGTCGCGGGCCTGCAAATGGGCCGTGCGCGAGGGCTTCGGCAAGGCCGGCGACCGGATCATCGTCGTCGCCGGCGTTCCATTCGGCTCGCCCGGCGCGACCAATATGGTCCGCATCGCTCTGCTCGACGACGAGCCCGACTGAGTGAAGGGGCTGGGCCCGCCGGAAGATTGCGGGTCAAACGAGCCGCGCGAACGCCTGCCAATGTAACGCCTGCCAATGTGCGGAATCAGCCGCCGGAGCTTGCAACGCAGAGGGGAAAAATGCTTGTTCTCATCCTCGGGATCGCCGTCTTTCTCGGCGTGCATGTCCTTTCGACCTTTCGCGATACGCGGGCGGACCTCATCAAAAGGTTCGGCGCCGCCGTCTTCAGGATCGGCTATTCCGCCGCCGCGATCGCCGGATTCGTTCTGATCGTGTGGGGATTTTCCCGTTACCGGGCGGAAGGCCTGATCCACGTCTGGAGCCCGCCGCTCTGGACCCGCCATCTGACGATTATGCTGATGTGGTTCGCCTTCATCGCGCTGGCTTGCATGAACCCGGCGCCCGGCAGGATCAGGGGCTGGCTCCGCCACCCGATGCTCGTCGCCATCAAGATCTGGGCGCTGGCGCATCTTCTGGTCAACGGCGATCTTGGCGGCATGATCCTGTTTGGTTCGTTTCTCGCCTTCGCCGTCTACGACCGCATCGCGGTGAAGAAGCGCGGCGATCTCGGCGCCCCGAGGATCACGTCCTTCACCCGCGCCGACGCCATCGCCCTCGGAGCCGGAACCCTCGCCTATCTGGCGATGATCGCCCTGCATCCGGTCCTGATCGGCGCGCCCGTCCTGACGTGACTCGTGGATAGACCGTAAACGGCGTAAGCCAGGGATGTAAAATCATGGAAAAATCCGATTACGACGAGACGACGGCGTTGGCGCAATTGCCAAATCTCGATATCGAAATCCGTCATCGCCGGCCCTGGGAAGGCGGCGAGGAGATGGTTGCGATCACCTTGCGGGCAAGGCCTTCGTTCGACGCGCTGTTCAATCTGTCCGAAGCCGGCAATCCCATGCTGTTCTGGATGCGGGCGATGGAGGCGGCGTGGTCGCCCTGGCTGCGCCTCATGAATCCGCCGCGGCCGCCGGAACTTGGCCGCGACGACAAGTCTGCCCGCTAGAGCGCTTCCCGATCGCATGGGGTCATGCGATCGATCAGAAATCGCTCCAGAGTCAAAAGCTCGAGCATAGTCTTGTCGATTGGATTGATTCATTCCGATCGGAAGATGCTTTTGAGAGCATTGGCAAAACCACCGTGTGAAGGATCCGGCGGTCAAAATCTAACTCTTGGAACCCACTTCCGGACACTGGACGGAAACGTCCTGGAGGTCCGCAGAGGGCCGCCAAAAGCGGTCGTCGGATCATCAAAAGCCGCGTCCATGCTCAAGCGCCTGCTAACGTGGCCGCTCGCCTGGTTTGCAAGCTGTGCAGGAATAAAATATCGTCAATGCGATCAGCGCAGTTACCGTTGTTTGTATCGGAGAATGAGGATGAATTCGAGGTCTATGTTGCTCTTCTCCGGGGTAATATTGACAGTTTTCGGTAACCTGGGCTCTGCGTTGAGTGCGGATCAGCTAAAGTACTCGGCAAAAATTCCATCCTCGATCGTAACGCCTGACGTGGTCCACACCTCGATTGGCGCCCTGCACTACAAGGATGGCGCGCCCGACAAGAACACCGTGACTTTAGTTTACGATCAGCTTGATCTTAGTCGTGGGATTGAGACTTTCATGCAGGGAATGCCAGCGACTTCGGTCTATGCCATTTGTCGTGGTCTCAGCGAGGTCGGCGTAAGGGAGAACCAGACATTTGGCATGACTGAAAGTCTGATGGATGCCCGTTCGCTCTTCCTCACAGCCAATACAACGACCCCCTATGTCCTATCATGTCTCAACCTCAATACGGGTCCCGTTGTGTTGCAGGCGCCCCCTGGTGTTCTCGGGCCCGTCGATGACGCCTATTTTCGCTGGGTCACGGACATCGGCCTGACCGGACCAGACGCTGGTAAGGGCGGTAAATATCTGTTTCTGCCTCCAGGCTATTCTGGCAGTGTGCCCACGGAGGGCTATCACGTCATCAAGTCGTCAACGAACCGACTTCTCGTGTTCTTCCGTGTATTCGTGGAGCACGGCGACATCGCCGCCGCCGTCAAGAGCGTGAAGACAAACAACCAGGTCTACCCGCTGGCAGCGGCTCAAACCTCACCGCAGACGACGTTTGTCGATATATCCGGCAAGCAGTTCAACACTATCAGTTCGAACACGTTTGAGTTCTATGATGAATTGAATTCTGTTGTTCAAAGCGAACCAGCCAACTTCGTGCCGCCGGAAACCGTTGGCCTGTTTGCAGCCATTGGCATCAAGAAGGACAAGCCGTTCAGCCCCGACGCACGGATGAAGAAAATTCTGACTGATGCCGTGGCAATTGGAAATGGCGCCGCACGCGCATTGTTGTGGGCTCCGCGTGACCCGCGGACGAAATTCTATGCTGACCGGCAATGGGAAACTCCCTTCGTCGGCAACAGCTATCTTTTCGCCGATGGGGCGGAACGTATACTCGACGCGCGCTCGATGTTTTTCTATTACGCAACGGGCATTACACCAGCCATGGCTGATGCGAAGCCTGGTACGGGTTCGGCTTACGCAGTGGCTTTCCTAGACTCCAAGGGCAATGCTCTCGACGGAGGAAAAACGTACAAGCTCACACTGCCGGGTCCGGTCCCCGCCAAGCAGTTTTGGTCATTCGCGGTATACAGCAACCAGTCGCGCTCCCTTCTGGAAACTGATCAGAAGTCAGCCGGAATCGACAATGCCGCGCCGGGGCTGAAGGCAAATTCCGACGGGTCGTACACTGTTTCGTTCGGGCCTAAGCCGCCTATGGGCCAAGAAAAAAACTGGGTCCAAACCATGCCCGGCAAAGGGTACAATGTGATCCTGCGGCTTTATGGTCCCCTGGAACCTTGGTTCGACAAGTCATGGAAGCCAGGCGACTTCGAGTTGAGCCACTAGAGCGCTTTCCGATCGCATGACGTCATGCGATCGATCAGAAATCGCTCCAGAGTCAGTAGCTTGAGCATATTCTTCTCGATTGGATTGATTCAATCCAATCGGACTATGCTCTAGGTGTTTGGACCCGCCGGTCGAGGCGCGCCCGGCGCTGCTCAGGACAAGCTTTGGACGAACGCGCGCTCAGGAGGCAGGGCGGCGTCGTGATCGGGCGGCGCTGGACGGAAGAACAGCCACGTGCTGAAAAGGATCAACGCGCCGCAACCAATCAGCACGCTGTTCTTGCGGATGGCTTGCGTCAGCGTTTCCAGGTCGTCCTGGGGGTCTGGTTCGCGGGGGCGCATTGAATAGGTGAGGAGTCCCGCCACGCCCAAGACCGCGGGCACGATTTTCAGAAATACGATCAGGTCCATGAATCTCGGTTCCGATGTCGCCAAAGCGCTTCGGCCCTTATACTCCAATTTTTGACGTCCAGATCATTTGTTCCAGCAAGGTCCCCGCAAGGTTCCCCGGTAGATGCCGGAAGCGCGGTTTTCCGGCGATCGGCTACCCCCCGAACAAGGTCTCGAAGAAATTGCGCTCTCTTGGAGCTGAAGGAGCCGAGGGAATCTGCCGGGCTTCGCCTCCTTGCGGGATCAACCCCGGCGGCAGCAGTCCGCCGGAACGGCCCGGCCGTTCCGTCTGGGCGCGCGAGGTCTGACCCGCCCCGCCCGGCGGCGCGCTTCGCGCATCCCCGACATTCTGGACGGGCGCGCGGGGGGCGTTCTGGGCGACGGGCGGCGCAAACGGCCAGAACGGATTGGCTTCCTCGCCTGGAGCGCTTTGTTGCGGCGCACCCTGCCAGAGGCCGCCGGGAAGAGGCTGCGGCGGAACGCCCTGATGCGCGACGCGCATGAATCGCGACCAGATCTCGACCGGAAGATTGCCGCCCGAGGCTTTCCTCGTCGGCGAACTGTCGTCGTTGCCGAGCCAGACGCCGGTGACGAGATGGCTCGTGTAGCCGATGAACCAGGCGTCGCGCCAATCCTGGCTGGTGCCGGTCTTGCCGGCGGCCTGCCAGCCGGGAACGTCGCCCTTGCGCGCGGTTCCGGTGAGCAGGGTCTCCTGCATCATCGTGTTCATCATCGCGTCATAGGCGGGATCGATGACGCGGCCGTTGCTGGCGCCCTTGCGCTGGTAAAGCAGCTTCCCGGCGCTGGTCTTCACTTTGGAGACGATCTGCGCCTGCACGCCGACGCCGCCATTGGCGAAAGGCGCGTAAGCGGTGACGAGCTCCAGCGGCGTGACTTCGGAGGTCCCGAGCGCGATCGAGGCGTTGGTGTTCAACTCCGAGGCGATTCCGAGCCGGTGGGCGGTCTTGACGATCGCCTTCGGCCCGACCTCGACGCCAAGCCGCACGGCGACGGTGTTCAGCGAGAGCGACAGGGCCTTCGTCAGCGTGACCGGGCCGAAATATTCGTGGGAGTAATTCTCCGGTTGCCAGCCCTTCACATTGACCGGGGCGTCCTCGCGCACCGAGCCGGGGGTCAGACCATGTTCGAGCGCCGTGAGATAGACGAACGGTTTGAAGGCGGAGCCGGGCTGCCGTTTGGCGAAGACCGCGCGGTTGAACTGGCTGTCGGAGTAATTGCGTCCGCCGACGAGCGCCTTGATCGCCCCGTCCGGGTCCATCGCGACGATCGCGCCCTGGCTCACGCCGAACGCCTCGCCTTTGCGGTCGAGCTCCTCGCCGAGCGCCTTCTCCGCCGCGCCCTGAAGGCCCGCGTTGATCGTCGTCGAGACAACGATGTCCTCCTCGACCGCGCCGATCGTATCGTCGAGGACGTCCATCACATAATCGGCGGCGTAATTGACCGACCCGGCGCCCTGGTCGCGCACGGCGTAGGCCGGATGGGCGAGGGCGAGCGCCGCCATCGCGTCGGTGATCAACCCGTCCTGCGCCATCGCCGCGAGGACCTGCGCCGCGCGTTCCGAGGCGCCCGCGGGATTGCGGTTGGGCGCGAGCTTCGTCGGCGCCTTCATCAGTCCGGCGAGCACGGCCGCCTCGGGCAGCGTCGCCTCGCGCGCGCCGTGGCCGAAATATTTGCGCGCCGCGGCCTCGACCCCATAGGCGCCGGAGCCGAAATAGACCCGGTTCAGATACATCTCCAGAATCTGGTTCTTGGAATAATGATGCTCCAGCCAGAGCGCCAGGATCGCCTCCTGGATCTTGCGCGAGAGGGTCCGCTCCTGGGTCAGGAACAGGTTCTTGGCGAGTTGCTGGGTCAGGGTCGAGCCGCCCTGCATCGCGCCGCCCGCCGCATTGCGCGTCAGGGCGCGCAGGATGCCGAGCGGGTCAACGCCGTAATGCGAATAGAACCGCCGGTCCTCGATCGCGACAAAGGCTTTGGGCAGATAGGGCGGCAGATCGGCGATCCTCACCGCGGCACCGCCGGTGTCGCCGCGATTGGCGAGCAGAACTCCGGAATCTGAAAGAATGGCGATATTGGGCGGGCGCTTCGGCACCGCGAGTTCGTCGATCGGCGGCAGCTTCGCCACGTAATAGGCGACGACGCCCGCGCCCCCGACCGCCGCCCAGACGCAGAGAATGAAGCACCAGTAGAGAAAACCGCCAAGGAGCCTGCCCCGCCGCGCGCGCCGCCTGCGCGGCGTTTCGGCGCGTCCCGCTCCCGGCTCCCGGCTCCCGGGAGTGCTGCGATATGTCATGCCGTCCGCCGCCGCATCGAGAAAAACTCCGGAGCGCAGGCCCCGCCGCGCCGCTTTCACCAGGCTTCGTTCCATTTAATCCGGGCGGCTTAAGGGCTCGTAAAGGCGAAGCGAGGGCGATGAAACGCCGCCCTGGCCGCCGCGCGTCGTAAAAGCCGCCGTTTCCTGCGTCAAAGCCGTGCGCAACCCTTGCGTCCGACTTGCGATTTCCCCGCAGCCGCGCCAAAGTCCACGCCCCGCGCCGGACCGCACGGCGCGCGAGGGGATGAACCACCGCCGATTGGATGCCCATGAAAGTCACTCTCGAACGAGCGGCGCTTTTGAAGTCGCTCGGCCATGTTCACCGCGTGGTGGAGCGCCGCAACACGATCCCGATCCTTTCCAACGTCCTGTTGCAGGCGGACGGCCGGTTCCTGACCCTCAAGGCGACCGATCTCGATCTTGAAGTCACTGAACGACTCGCGGCCGACGTCGGCCAGGCCGGGGCGACGACGCTGCCCGCCCATATCCTCTATGACATCGTCCGCAAGCTTCCCGACGGGGCGCAGGTCTCGCTCGAGACGAGCGGCGAAAGCGGCCAGCTGCAGCTGCGTTCGGGGCGTTCGCGATTCCTGTTGCAATCCTTGCCGGAGAGCGATTTTCCGGATCTGACGGCGGGCGAACTCAGCCACGATTTCACCCTTGCCGCGTCCGATCTCAAAAAGCTGATCGACAAGACCCAGTTCGCCATCTCCAACGAGGAGACCCGCTATTATCTCAACGGCGTCTTCCTGCACGCCGCCGACGTCGAGGGTCATCTGATGCTGCGCGCCGTCGCGACCGACGGCCACCGGCTCGCGCGGGTGGATGTTCCGGCGCCGAAGGGCGCGGCGGGAATGCCGGGCGTGATCGTGCCGCGCAAGGCGGTGGCGGAGGTGCAAAAGCTGCTTGACGATCCGGCGCAGGAGATCCGCGTCGAGATTTCAACCGCCAAGGCGCGTTTCACCTTCGGCGATATCGTGCTCACCTCTAAACTGATCGACGGGACGTTCCCCGATTACGCCCGCGTCATTCCCGCAGGCAACGACAAAAGACTTGTCGTGGACCGCGCGCCCTTCGCCGCCGCGGTCGATAGGGTCTCGACGATTTCCTCGGAGCGGGGCAGAGCGGTCAAGCTCGCCGTGTCGGAGGGCAAGCTGACCCTCTCGGTCACAAACCCTGATTCGGGTTCGGCCTTCGAGGAGCTCGACGTCGATTACGATGCGGCGCCGATGGATATCGGCTTCAACGCTCGCTACCTGCTCGACATCACCGAACAGCTCGACAGCGACACGGCTTTGTTCAAACTCGCCGACCCCGGCTCGCCGACGCTGGTGCAGGACCAGGACGGCGCCAGCGCATTGTATGTGCTGATGCCGATGCGGGTGTAGGAGAACGGCGACCCCTCTCAGCGAAATCTACTTCTCGTTCTCCAAGATGCGCATCAGCAGTTCTTTTCCGCCTTCGATGGATTCGTCGCCGCGAAAGCGGGAGATTTCCAGATGGTTATCCTCGAAAATGTCGATTTCTACCCTCTCGCCGACAAAAGTAGCGGATAAGCGAACCGTATCGGGCCTCGTCCGTTCAATAAAAAAATGCACGTTTGCAGCTTCCAGAGCTTTAATGGTGTCAAAAATTGCCGACGACATCTGCGCGCCTCCTTGTCATGGCTTACGAAAACGATTTTCGAAAAGAAGTGTTTTAGCCTTCTTCGCCCCTGGAAGACCCGCCTTCGCATAATTCAGAAGTTTGCAGGGGCGCGCGCGTAAGGAAAGCAAGCAGCAAATTTAGATTCATTTTTTATGATGGCGGCTTTGGCCCCGGTCGATGCACAGGCGGTTGAACCTCCGACGATGCATAATGCCACGCCCGTTGGAAGGCGCTGACCTTGCCCCTTGAATGCCCTCGTTCATAACCAGACTCTGTTCTCTGTCTGATCCTTTTGAACCCTGTCGGCGAACTCGGCGGGCGTGAGCCC
>NZ_FOSN01000027.1 GCF_900114285.1 Methylocapsa palsarum
GCACCAACTGCAGGCCGCTTAACCTTTAATGTCGATGAGCCAGAACCTCCGTTCCGAATAACCTGAAACTGTCTCAAATCATCTGACGACGGACACCTCCAGGAATTCTTTGGACCAGCCATAATATTGCGACGAGGCGATCCCCTCGCGTCGGCACAACTCGGAGATGCTCTCCTCGCCGCGTAGGCCTTCGAGGACGATGCGGATCTTCTCTTCTGCCGAGAAATGGCGACGCGTCTCGCGCCGAATATCTTTCACAAGCTGTTCTGCCGGGGCTTTCGCCGGCACGGATTTCTGTCTCATCTGCGCTCCTGAATGGGCTAAGATGAACCAGAAATCTCCCTTCAGAAAATACCCCGATTTGTCTCATGGGCGCTGACGCCGGACAATTGAGCGTACTATGTCAAGGTGATAATTGCCGGAATTGGGGTCGAGCGCATACATAGCGGCGATCGGTGGATTATCCTCACGCGATGAGGAAAAAAGAGACGGTGTTTTCATCTAACCGAAAAGCGTCTTTATTCAATTGATGTACTTGATACGTTATGTCGGCTCGGTCCAAATACCTAATTATAAAATTGGGGCAGTGTCTCAGTTTGAATTTCCGCACTGGGTGGGTTTCCGCCATTCCGATCCCGGGCCTGCAATATGGTAATGCCCATTCTGTCTATGGCTTCGCCGGGCCGGGAGCGGATTGGCAGCTTTCCGATACGGGGAGCCCGATAGCCGCCGTTCGTGATACAGCTGAAAGCCGCGAGCCTTTCCAAACGGATATCGCCCTTCAAGGCAGTTCGTAGAGCACTCCCAGAACCCGGCGTGCGGAGGCCATCACGGGCATGCTCGTCCCGCCGTTCACCGCTTCCGTGGCGATGACCATTGAAGAGCCAAGGCCGCCGATCGCCTCGAACAGGCGGAGATGGCCGAGGCTGCCGGAGAGGCGCGCACCGACGCGCTTGAAGATGCTGGTGCCATCATCAAGCGTCACCGCGACAAGTCTGCCTTCCAATGCGTCGATGTCGCCCGACCTTAGCTCGGTGCCGCCCAGGATGACTTGACCGGGCAGCACCAATGGTACGGCGCTGTCCTCGCGGACGCGATAGGCGACCTCGATCCGGGCGAGTTCCGGCGCTGTGTCGACCGGGGTCGCTTCGCCGCTACCGGCAAGCGGGGGCGGCATATCAGTGAAGATCGCGCCGACGATGCGATACAAGCGGACCTTGCTCTCGTCATAGGTCATCGTCGGTCGCGGGGTTCGCGGATCTGGCGTCTGCGCCGCGAGCGAGATACCGAGGGAGCCCGGCGCCTTCACCAGCCGGCGCGCCAGCACGTTTCCCTGGTGCCGGGCGATTACGAGGTTGCGGTCGCGGCCAGGATAAGGTTCAGCCTCGACCAGGGCGACCGCGCCGGACGGGATCGCGAAGCCCAGGGTTTCACCACGCACATAAAACAGCGCCTTGCCCTCGAACCAGCTGCCATCAAGCTGTTCGGTAGCCGTATCCTGTGAACCCCCCGCCGGCCTCGAGCCGACAAACGCCGCGATATCCGGGCAGACCGGCACGGAAAAGCTCAGCCGCGTCATGACCGGCAGCGGCACCACGTTGGTGTCGGCTGCGTCGGTTGGCGCGAGCGGCTCGCGCCAGCGGTAGAGGCGGAACTGCTCATGCACCTTCTCGACTCCGGTGCGAAGGCGGACAAAAGCCGTCTCGACGTCCTTCACGTCTATGTAGGTGATAGACGCCTTGTCGTGATGGGATGTGTTGAGCACGCGACGTGGCGATGCGCCCTCGGCGAGCCCCGGATCATCGACGAAGCGCTTGAGAATGGGGTTGGTGAACAACTCGCCGCCGCCGTCGGCGATCAACGTGCGCAGCCTGTCCAACAACGGGAACAGCGTCAGGGCCAGCGTCGAGGTCGCATGCGCCGGCACGGCTAGGTCGTCGAACAGGTCGCCGAGCCGCGCCTCGATGAACACGCGCAGGTCGGACGCATAGTTCTGCGCGTCGATCGCCGAATCTGGATTGGCGACGAACGCCTGGCGACGTCGGTCGATTTCCTCGATGGTGGGCGAAAGGCTCAGCGTCGGGTGAACGAAGTTCACCGCGTGAACCGACAGATGCTGGACGCGGTCGGCGGCGCGGTTCTCGGCGACCAGCAACCGGGCGAACCGACGATCATGGGTGGTGACGAACAGCTGCGCTCCCGCCGCGGCGGCGGCGGCGAGCCCGCGCGCGAGCCGCTGGCGATTGTCGTGGTCCAGGAGTTCCTGCGGATCGTCCAGCACTAGCAGCGACAGGCCACCGCGCATGGCGAGCACATGCTCGCGGAACGCGAGGAAGAAGCCGAACAACGCGCCGCGCAAGGCCGAGCTGTTGGATACATGCTGCGCCGGCGCGGTTACGCCATCGCGGCCGACCTTGAGCTCCAATACCCCGCGTGCGTTCATGTCAGTGCCGGTGAGGTCGGGTGCGAAGATCGTCGCGTTGCGATAGATCGCGCGGCGCCAATGCTCGGACCGGTTGTGCAGCTTCCGGCGCAGCGTATCGACCTGTGTCTGGGCCAGCCCGCCGAGCGGGACGAGGAGGTCGAGCGCCGCCACAGCACGCCCGCATGCCGAAATCCGCTCTTTCTTCGCGACATGAGCCACGCGCGCGACCTCCATGCGCCGAACCTGCTCAATCGCCGCGTTGAGCGGGGCGACACCTTCGACGATCCGAAGCAGCGACGTCAGCCGCCGTCCGATCGCGCGGGGCGCATCGGGATTTCCGTCGTCACCTCGCCGAATTGCCAGAAGGAATGCCTTGAGCGCCTCGCCGGCATCTTCGCGCCATTCGGCAAACGCCAACGCGCGATCGATCCGGTCGATCATCTGCTCGAGCCGAGCGGCCGCTGTCGCCAGGGCGGCGGGCAAGGGCCGAGCAACAGGTTCGGTGAAGTCGGGAAGCCCGGCGAGCCGTTCGTCGATCAGCTTCACAGCATCGGTCTGAAGCGCGGATAACGCGCCGCGGAACGGCTCGCTCGCGAAGAGCTCGTCGGCCAGCCCTGCCCGGAGCAGAACGGCCGGATCCGGCAGCAGGTCGCCACGCGCCTCCTTTGCGATGGCCGGCGGAAGCTCCTGCAACAGGTGGCCGATCCAGTGTGCCGACCACTCGGCAATCGTCCGAGCGATCACCTCGCGGTCGCGCGCCGCTTCGGCGAGGTGATCGACAATCGGCGCGCCAGTGACCGGATCGCGCGCGCCATGCAGCTGGCCGACGCAGACCGGGCAGGTGCCATCATCGATATGGGCACGGTCGTGCATCCACGCCGCCACCTTAGCGTAAAGCTGGGCGCGGCGGGCTCGATCGGGATCGGACGGCTAACTGCGCGAGGGTGGCAGCCTCCGCTTCCACCCGCATCAACAGCGCGACGACGGTGGCGATCTCGGCGGCGTCCACCTTCAAGGCGGAGAGGCGCGCGATTGACGGCAGTTCGCCTACCGTCCTTAGTCGTTCGATCGCCGGAGCAATGCTACCCTCGAGATCGTCGCGCGACTGCTTGCTCTCGGGATCGAAGCCGTCGCCAAGCACGTCCCGCGCTTCGCTCAATGCCTTAGCCTTCAGGTCAGCGAAATGGCCGGCGATCTCCGTGATCCGATCCGCTGAATTCTCCTCGTCCACGGTGGGGGCGGTGCCCCCGAAGGCTATCGTGGGCGTCTCGACGACGATGGCGGTCAGGTCACCGACCGCCTGCTGATAGCGTCCGGCGATATCGACCCGCTGCTTCTCGATCTCGGGTGTTGCGGTTTTCGTAACCCGCACCGACATCTTCTGGGCATGCCGTGCTAGGTCCACCAGTTCGGCGAGCCCGGTCAGCCGCGCCACCGCCTCGCCAAGCTGGGACGCCGAGCCGACCGAGAGGAATGGAAGCAGCGCCGGCATCGTCGTTGCGATCCGCCAAGCAATCGGATCGATGCCGACGGCATCCAGGTCGGGCGCGGTCTCGGTGATCTTGCCACGAGCCGTTCGACCCTGCGTACGTCGGAGCGGCGGCAGCAGGGCGCCGATCGCATCGGCGAAGGTCAGCTCTACCCAGTTGTCAGCCGGGATCGGCTCGCCACCGGGCGGCAGCTCGGCAGATTTCGGCGGCAACGGCGTGATCGCCGACATCGCATGAGTGGTGTTCGTGCCGTCGTCACGCGCGATCTCGCACGCGAAGTCCAGCGGCCCCTCCTCGGGCGGACGCTGCGACCGGATGAGGTGGCCGGTCAGACACCAGATGATCGCATTAGCAATCGAGGTCTTGCCGGAGCCGTTCCCGCCCTCCAGCAGCAAAACCGGCTTGCGTGGCTCGAATACGAATGAAGTCGGCGGCACATTCGGCCGGCCATAGGCGTGCAACCCCGCGAAGCGGTGCGCCTCGACCTTCACCAGCCGCAGCAGCCTAACGGCGTGGGCGTTACCAGCCTCGGGCTCCGCCTCGATCGTCGGCGGCGGCGTGCCGATCGCGTCGATAATCGCGTCGGTATCGCCAGCCGAGAGATTCGACTGCCACCTGCCGCGATTACGTCGATACCAATCGAGGACCGCCCGCGCGTCATCTGACGCCAGTGCGAGTTCCTCGCCTCCGCCGAGCGCCACGGCTCGTCCCCCAACGAGGTCGGCGAGCAGAGCGTCGACGGTCAGCAGATGAATTTCTCGTGGCGTGGCCGTTTCGTCGTCCATGATATCCCTACATCGGGACATCTTCGCCGCTAAGCCGTTCTTCGTCCAGCCGGTTCCGCCACATTGGAGCGTCATCGGCAACTGCTGCACCCGCAGCTTCGCCGAATGAAGTCGCCTTCCCGTTGAATGCGGCCGTCGAGGCAAGCATGCTGCCGATAGAGCGAGCGATGGTTTCGGCGGCGCCGATCAGTTCGGCGAAGGCGCGGCGAATCGCGATGAGGTCCAGCGGCCGCACCGGCTCGATCGGCTCGGCGAGCCGTCCCAGGGCCTGATCGAGACAGCGGCTGAGTTCGGGTCCAAAGCGCAGGGCGAGCGGCGCCCGCGGAACCTAGCGTTGAACCAAGCGAAACTCCAGCGCTGCGGCCGCGAATGTCTTGCTCGATTCGCGTAGATGCTGATCCAAGCTCTCAAAAAAGGTGAGACCGTGTTGGCACAAAACCAGACGCCGCCCTCTTGCCGTCGCGGACGATGCGCTCGATCTCGCGCTGCGACGTGGCGCCAACCACTTTGAGGAACCAGCGCTCGGTCATGTCGAAACGATCCTCGCCCCTCGGGATCCTTCCAAAGCAGCTTTGACGCAGGCTTGATTGAGCCTTCGCGCTACGGCGATTTCGCAGCAACGCCTTGAATGAAGTCGAGCATCGCCGCATTCATGGCCGGCCAGCGGCTGTGCGGCCCGGCGGTTGCGCAATAGGCGACGCGGCGCCCCTCGGCACAGGCGGAGAAGTCGCGGCAGCCCTCCGCGACTCCCTCGAGATCGGCCGGCGCGCAGGACGCGCATTGGGCCCAATAGGCTGCGGCGCTGCGGCCGAAATCAGGAAAAAGCGCGTCGGCGCGACTGTGAACGATCAGGACCGCCGGGACCGATGGACAAGGAAGCATTGCGAGGTCTTCGCGCGTGATCCCGGCCGCGCTCGCCACGATGGCGCGCGGGGCTGCTCCCGAGCCGAGGAGCGAGGCGGTTATTCCCTCCGCTATGGTGGCGCCGTCGGAATGACCGAGATAAGCAACCGAGGTTGGATCGACACAGAACAGGCTTGCGACAGTCGCCGCGACCTTCGCCTGCTGCGCAACCGCCTGGCGCGACAGCCGCAAGTGGTCGCTGTAGGAAACGATGAATCCGCGCCGCGTCGCATCCGGCGTCAACCCGTAGAAGATTTCGGACTTTTGCCTATCGTATCCCGCCGGCGGATAGACCACTAGCAGCGGATAGGCGCGCGTCGAGTCATAATTGCTTGGCGTGCGCACTGTGATTCTCAATCCGTCGGAGGTCGCCACGTTGTCGTCGAGACCCGCTCGCCCGGTTCGTCCGCCGGAATCGCAGGCCGCCGCGAGTCCGACATCCCGCCCGGCCGCGCCAACTTCGGGCCTCGGGGGAGCCGACCAGACCCAAACCCCGAATGAAAAGGCCGCGAGGGCTGCGATCAGCGAAAGCTCCCGCCAGGAAAGGCGCATCCGCATCAATTCAATCTCCAAGCGAACGGCCGGCCTGCATCGCCACTCAAAGACGCGTAGTTCAATGCGTTCGCTGGCGCCGCAGCCGCTTCGCACATAAGCCCGAGGATATCTGACGCCAATCGACGCTTAATTCAAGGCCAAGCGCGAGCGGCCTCGCACAGTTGCGCCCGGCCCGCACACGAGATCCGCCGTCAAGGATGCTCTTTCAGCCATTCGCGCAGCGCCTCGTTGACCCGCGTCTGCCAGCCTCGCCCGGTCGCCCGGAACGCGTCGAGCACGTCGGGTGAGAGACGGATATTCACGACCTGTTTTGGATTTTGCGCGCGGGGCCGTCCGGGACGCAGGGTCGCCGCAAGCGCCGCCAGGCCCTCTTCTTTTGAAACAGGCTGTCCGCCGCTGGAATATTTTCCAGTCTCGAAAAATTCGTCCGTAATCTCTGGAAGTTCCTCATATTCCTCAGGCGTGATGACATGGGCGTCGACCTTCGCCATGTCGCTCCCGATTTTAGAGTCATCGATCTTTGTGTTTTGCTTGCTCGCGGTCATTGGCTTTCCTCATCGAAAAGACGTGGCGCGCTTCGCCACGCTGGACATAACAGACCACCACCGCCCGGCCATAGAGGACGCCGAAGCAGATCATGCGCCGTTCTCCGTAATCGGCGTGCTCGTCTTCGTTCTCGACCGTTGGGCCGGCGAAAACCTCGGCGGCGTCGGCGAAGTCAAGGCCTCTTTCAGCAAGGGTCTTGTCGCGCTTGACCGGATCGAAGGTGATCTTCATGTGAATTAATGTATCCACAAAAAGCGCGCGCTTCAATGTTTTTGTGGATACATAAATTACGGAAATGCGGTTATTTCAGCTTCGAATCGAGCGCCTTGGTCTCATGATCCGCGGCGTTAGCGTCCTCGCCAGAGCTCCCGGTTTTGCGATCGCGAAGACCGGATTCACGATGTTTTTCCTGCCCACCTCCCTGACGGGAATTCCGGATGCGGCGCTATGCTGGTGCATCTTCCGCTCGCATGCTGATCTGACGCCAGCCCTTACCGCTATGCATCAATTTGGTTGCCGCGCCGATTCCGCACGCTCTCCCTGACCGCGCCGCCGATCAAGAGGCCATCGTATCGTGGTCGTTTGGACTGAAAATGAAGATTGATCGTCCTGAATAAAGCCCGCCTGTGATGCTGGCTCCATTGTCGGCAAATGGCGCAACAGACAGAATCCGCTCCAGATATTTTGCGGGTCCTTCCTCTCGCCTGAGTGACCCACGCGGCGGATGCAGTCCGGAAAAACGCTAGCAAGTAATTGATTTTTTAGGGGTAATACTGGTATTATTAGCATCAGTTCTGGCAACGGTCCGGAGCGGAGTGGTATTAATGGCGAGTGAACTCGACGGGTTTTGGATCGGCATTAATGGGCTGGCGCGCCAAAAGGGCATCTCAGGGCCCGTGATGTCACGCCGGATCGCGCGCCTTGAGGCGCAGGGGCTAATCGAGACGAAGGCCGGCGCTCGCAACGCTAAGCTCGTCAACCTCGTCGCCTATGACCGCGTCTACGAGAAAACTCGCGACGTTGTCCGCTCCATGAACGCCCAGCAATCCGATCACGTGCCCAAAACGAGCGACGATCCAGATCCAGACCCAAACGAAAAATGTCTGTCTCAAGAGCAAGCGCGGCGCACATCCTATCTCGCTGAGATGGCGCGCATGGATCTCGAGGAGCGTCAAAAAAAGCTATTGCCTGTCGCCGACGTCGCGGCGGCGGTCCGCGCATGCGGCGAGCGCATCATCGCGGCCGTCGATCTGTTTGCCTCACGCGCTGACGAAGGCGCCGCCGCGGTTGGCAAGGATGGCGTGGTCGGCATGCGCACATTTCTCAAGGCGCTGGCGCGCGATTATCGCACGGCCGTTGCGCACGAACTGCAAGGATTGGCCGAGCAGGGTCTGGCTGGCTCGAATAACGGTCCGGCTGCATGAGAGAAAGGTGATTCCCGTGGCGGTCGATAGCCAAGAAGATTCAATGATTCCAGAAGGTCTCGTTAGCCTTTCTGATTTCCCTTCGCTGCTCAAAATCCTGGACGAGCTCGAGAGCCGCAGCGAAGAGATCGAAGATGCTGCAAACAAGAGCGGCGCCGCAGGTGTTCGATCAATTTCAGAAATCGCCGTGCGGGAAATGGCAGCCAATCTCGATAAAGATATGGTCCGCCTTCTTCACAGCCTTCTCGCCGGCGTGACCAACCGCTGTTGATATTCGAGCGCTGGCGCCCGCCGCTCGGGCTGCGCTCCGTACCGACGCTCGCAGAGCGCGTCGACTTTCTCCTGTAATCATCCTTTTGGCTAGCGAACGACGGACGCGGGAAATTGTTCTCCGCGTCCTTTTTGCGCGAGCGGGTTTACTGGTCTTGCGATTCTGAACCTATGTCCCGTTAGACGACGTTGGACGGCTTGTGGACGGCTTGCCGATTTCAGAAAGCATTGATTTTACGATAGTTGGACGACTTGGACGGCTTGGACGGCTTCTATTTTCTTAAAAGTAAAAAAGAAAAAGAAGAGAGTGGTCCTCGCCGGCCGCCAATGGGCGCGTGGCGGAATCTAGATGACGAGGGGCGGGAGCATCCTGCTGGAGCGGCTTTTGTCCGCGTGCTTACATAGTGCTTACACGGCACAGAAAATCAAAGGAAACGACGTTCCATTCAAAAAATAAGTGCTTTGAAATCAATCGGTTATGTGGTGAGCGCGATGGGATTCGAACCCATGACCCTCTGATTAAAAGTACGGCAACGCCCTAAATCGTCAGTTAACATCGGCGCATACTTACAACAGGATTTACTATTATTTTCATATATTTATATGAATATTTAGGCCACATCGCACAACGCGGGTTAACATCGGTTGACAGTCCGCGATGTTTGCCCCTATGTTGCCCCGAGAGGACATCTGATTTTCGGTACAACCTATGGCTCAACTATTGACCGACCGCACATTACGCGGCCTAAAACCGGCGCCGGCCGGCAAGCGAACCGTCATTTGGGATACCGCGGTTCCCAGCCTTTGCGTCCGCGTAACTGACACCGGCGCAGCGTCTTTCAACGTGATGCGACGGCTCAAGGGTCGAATCATTCGGCGGATGGTCGGCATTTCCTGGCGCGTGCCATTTCCGGCGGGCCAGCCCCTCCCCTACTCCCTCTCAGACGCTCGCAATGATGCTAGATCCGCGATCCTCGATATTTCGCGCGGCATTGACCCCAAAGCCGCCAGAGAGGCCGCGAAGGAAGCCGAGACGCAGGCGGCACGCGAAACGTTCTCTGCCCTAGCGAAGGAATTCTTGGCTGATCACGTCTCAAGCCTTCGGTCCGCGCGGGAAGTCGAGGCCGCCTTTAAAAACGAGTTGCTTCCGGTTTTTGGCAAGAAGCCGATTGCGGAAATTTCAGACGTCGATATCGTCCGGCTGGTCAAAGGAATTTCTAAAGACCGCCCTTACCAAGCGCGGCACATTTTCGCATATCTCTCAAAATTCTTCGCTTGGGCCGCGGCACACCGCTACGTTAAAGCTTCGCCGTTCGCGGGCCTGAAGGCTAAGGACCTTCTCGTAAAGCCGAGCGCCAGGCTCCGCATCTTGAACGATGACGAACTCGCGGCCTTATGGCGAGCCACGGCGGCGCTGCCCTACCCTTCCGGTCCGTTTGTGCGTCTTTTGCTCTTGACCGGCCAACGGCTTCGGGAAGTCGCGGAAATGGCATGGTCCGAGGTCGATATCGACAAGGCGGTTTGGACTATCCCGGCCGATCGCATGAAGGCCGACGCTCCGCACATCGTTCCGCTGGCGCCGGAAGCCGTTGTCATCCTCAAGTCACTGCCACGCTGGACCGGCCCCTTCGTATTCTCGACCACGGGCGGTCATCGGCCAATCGCCAACTTTTCTGGAATTAAAGAAAAGGCGGACGCCTTGCTTACCAACATTGAGAACTGGCGGTTCCATGATCTTCGCAGAACGATGCGAACTGGACTTTCAGCTCTGCGGATTGTGGACACGGTTTCGGAGCTTTGCATTGCGCATACGCAAAAGGGGCTGCACCGGATTTACGACCAGCACAGTTACATCGATGAGAAGAGACACGCCTTCGAGGCTTGGGGATGCCATGTGGTTGCGGTTTGCGAGCCGAACGCGCCGAGCAACATCATACGAATGAACGTGGGGGCGGCGCGATGAGTGTCCGGTCATTTGATAATGCACACCGTGAGGTCTGGGAAGGCCTCGGGCCTCGCGAGGGCATGGAGCGCATGTTTGAGTTCTTGACGCAGATTGCGACCGACACTGCTGCCGATAAAGCGACAGAGCCAAAATCAAGGGAAGCCCTGACATCCTCTGTGGATCGAATAAAATTTGAATGCACGTTTATGAAGGCCAATTTGAGCGACGATGAATGCCGACGGGTCTGGACACTTCTTGGCCTTGCATACGAGATTGGCACGTTCAGTGGGTTTCTCGATGAGGGAGTGAAGGAACCCGCCGAGTCCATTCGCGGATATACGAACCAGAAAAAGAGCGTGGCTAAGAGAGCCGAAAAGAAACTGTTATGGCAGAAGCATGCGCTGGATTTGGCGATAAAGGCACGCAAGAAAAACGGAACCCTTTCACAGCAAGATTTGGCGCAGAACCTAGAATCGAAAAAAGGTTGGCCAGACGACAACTTACCAAGTCGGTCCCTGCTGATCCAGGCAATAAGGGGCTGGGAGAAATCGGGTGAACTACCACCTCGCCGGAAGGTGTGATTAGCTTAGCAAATGTGACACGATTTGCTAGCCGCCGACGCTATACCTGTCATCGGCGAAGCCCCATCCTCATCGCATCGGTTAACACGAGCCATGAGGGTTAGCGATGTTTGTGCGGTACTCCTATCTTGAGAAGAACGGCATTGTTGCCAACAGGATGCAGCTCGCGCGCGCGATTGAGCGCTACGAGTTTCCGAGGCCTATCGCGCTTGGCGCGAATACGCTCGCGTGGAATCTGGAGGAAGTTGAGAACTGGCTGAAATCCCGGCCCCGCCGATCGCCAAAGACCGGGGCGACTAATGCACAGTCGGCCGCCTTTCTTACGGAGGCCGTGTGATCAATGGTCTTAAACCGTGGAAACCCGGCGCGCCATGGGGTGGCGGCCGGGTCCGAACTGTTCGTGCTGGGCAGCGGGAACGGTTCGGAATTTAGCCCCTCCCTTATCGAATTGCAACAGCGGTTTTTGGCCTCGCGCTTCGGCGTGCGGCCTGATCGCGCCCGGCTCCTGGCGGGGCTCGCCTTCAATTCCGGGAGGCGCGGATGAACGCTATCGCCCCGCCGCAGCAAGTTTGCGACCCAGCCGCCGTCAAGCAGACGAAACTCTACCTCCTGCGCGACGCCCTGCATGAATGTCTGCGTCTCGCCGAGCACTATGCGGCCGCAGGCCAAGCCTTTCTTGCCGTCGATGATGACGCCAGGGCGCTCAACTCCACGCGATGCTTCGTCGACTCCGCGCGCACTGCGCAGAAATGTGCCCAAGAGATCAAGGCGCTCCACAACAATGCGGAGGCGCCGGAATGACAATTCCACCCCTTTTGCTTCTCGCGCAAGGTCGTAAACCGCGCCTCCGAAGGTCTCCGGCGCCGCGGCCGAAGGAAATCGTTCTGCACATGTCGGTCGCCAAGGTTCTTCGCGAGCACGCGCGGTCGGATTGGCAGTGGTGTCACGTTCCAACCGGCGAAATCCGAGACAAGCGCACGGCTAGCAAGTTGAAGCAGATGGGCGCGAAAGCCGGCTGGCCGGACTTCCTCCTCATTCAGCCGCGCGGCCGTTTGCATTGCCTCGAACTGAAGCGCGCCGGTGAGAAGCTGTCCGAGGCCCAGGACGCCTTCCGTATGTGGTGCGTCCGGCATGGCATTCCGCATGTCGTCGCCTTTTCGATCGACGATGTTCTGATCGCGTTTGAAGCGTGGGATTGCCTGTCGATCAAAATCGCAAAGCAACGTACTGATGAATCGTTGCTTTCGAAAGGCGGCGGCGAATGAATGGGCCATCGTTCGATGAACATGACCTCGCTCGTCTCGACTCGCTTGCGCGTCTTGACGCAACGTTTGGCGCTCCAAAACAGGAGCGCGCGTTCCATCTCATCCCCTTCGAAAACATTAAGTTCGACGCGACGCCCACCTATCTCGTTAAGGGTCTCGTCCCGCGCGTTGGCTTGACGGTTATCTGGGGGCCGCCGAAATGCGGCAAGTCTTTCCTAACCTTCGATCTGATGATGCACATCGCTCTCGGCTGGGAATATCGCGGTCGGCGCGTTCGGCAAGGCGCAGTCGTCTATTGCGCCCTTGAAGGGGCCGAGGGCTTCCGGGCCCGGGTTGAGGCCTTCCGGCAAACGCACCTAGCCGAATCCACGGAACCCGTTGCCTTCAGCCTGATCGCCTCGCCTATGGGCCTTGTCGCCGACCATCCGGCGCTGATCGCGGCCATCCGCCACGCGCTGGGGCACGTTCCGCCCGCGGCCGTTGTGATCGACACGCTCAACCGCTCGCTTGCAGGTTCAGAAAACGACGATCGCGACATGGCCGCTTATGTCCAGGCCGCTGACGTGATCCGCAACGCATTCACCTGCGCCGTCATCATCGTGCATCATTGCGGACACGACGCTACTCGGCCGCGCGGCCATAGCAGCCTTATGGGAGCCGTCGACGCCCAGCTTTCCGTCAAGCGAGACGCGGCCGACAACATCATCGCCACCGTCGAACTGATGAAAGACGGCGAGCAGGGCCACGAGATCGTGAGCCGACTTGAGACAATCGAAGTCGGGATAGACTCTGACGGCGACCCTATCTCATCCTGCATCATTGTGCCGGTCGACGGCGGCAGCCGCGCAAAGAAAGCGCCGGGACCCAAACTTACCAAAGGCGCCAGGATCGCGCTTTCGGCGCTCCACGAGGCCATCGCCGAGCGCGCCGTCATCCCCCCTGCGTCTAACCATATCCCTCCAAACGTCAAAGCCGTCACGGTCAGCCAATGGCGCGAATATGCTTACCGGAAAGGAATTGCCAGTTCCGACGAACCGCGCGCCCGTCAAGTCGCATTCCAGCGGGCCCACGAGACACTGCTCGCCGCGAAACTGGTCGGCGTATGGGAGCCGCACGCTTGGATCGTTTAGGCGAACAAAAATGGCGAACAGAACAGCCCCTTTAAGGGGCTTGTTCGTTTTGTTCGCCTCACGAACATTTCGGCACAAGCGCGAACTTTGTTCGCTTTGTTCGCTTTGTTCGCTGGGAGAGGATGGGGAAGTTGACGACGGGGATACTATCGGCGGATTTTTTCAGCCCACCTGAGGGCGCTTTTATCGGCCGATGCGCTTCCACTCGCGCGATAAGGGCTATTCGGCTGCGCTTAAGATTGTCGGGAAGGTGCGCTTAGAGCCAAGCAGCTCCTCGGTTGGCCTCTTAACTGAAGTCAAAAGAGCCTTCCGGTGCGATTAAACTTCTTCGATCCGTGATCACGATCCATTCCGCGATCTGTTCTGACCGTTCCTATCCTGCCGCCGTCCATGATTCACAACAGACTGCGCAATCCGCGCACCCTGTTTTGGCCGTCGATCCGGCAATCCATTCCGCTCGCCCACGCGTCTCACCTGATCTCCAATCACAAGGCCATAATAAATTTTCTCAAGTTAATCAGGGTTATATCATCTGCGTCGCGCAGCTCTTGCTTTCGGGGCAACATATGGGCAGCATGAGCGCGACACTTTTTCGCGAAATGTGAGATTCGGCGGGGATGAGATGAGCGAACACAAGCCTCGCGGTCACTTCAAATCTGGCGAACCCCACTTTGATCCTACATCGGAGAAGCGCGAGCGCGAGGCTAATGCGTTCAAGCCGCGCGTGCGTTGCCAGGTCTGCCATCACCCTGAGCGTGTCAGGATTGAGGCGTTGCAGGCGGCCGGCGTTTCGCTTGAAAAACTGTCCGAGCAGTTCGATGTCCACAAAGATGGAATTTGGCGGCATTGCACCCGGCATGTCGCCGACGCGACCAAGGCGAGCTATCTACTCGGGCCTGCGAAGGTCGCCGATCTTGCGAACTTGGCCGCCGACGAGTCCAGGTCCGTCCTAGACTACTTAGCGATCACGCGTTCGGTCCTAATGAACGCGCTCGACAAGTCGGCGCAGGCCAATAAGCCCTACGAGGTCGATCGATTGTCCGGCCGCATGGTCGAGGTCATGCGCGAGATCGGCCGCATCACGGGCGAGGTCCGGGGGTTCGCCTCGACGGTCATCAACGTTCAAAACAACACGCAAATTTTAAACAGCCAACCGTTCACAGAGCTGCAAACCGGGCTGCTGCAGGTCTGCGCCCGTCATCCAGAGGCTCGCGCCGACATTATCGCTCTTTTTCGCGAACTCGACGAACGGCACTCATCCCCGGAGCCAAAGCTGGTCGACGCACGAGAGGTCGAAAATGCTTGATCCGGCCTCGACATCAATGTTTGGACGGCTTGCCGCTGCGCTCGGCGACGACTGGCCCGGCAAGGCTCGCCCGGAGCAATTGCCTCCGCCTGGCGACTGGAATATTTGGCTTATCCTGTCGGGGCGCGGATGGGGCAAGACCAGGACCGGGGCGGAATGGGTCAAGTCACAGATCGCCAGTGGACAGGCCCGCCGTGTCGCATTGGTCGGCGCGACTGCCGCGGACGTGCGGAACGTGATGATCGAGGGCGCCAGCGGCCTTCTCTCGATTTGCGCGGATTGGGACCGTCCGACCTATGAGCCCAGCAAGCGCCGTGTGACCTTCAAAAACGGCGCGGTTGTGACTGCTTATTCGGCTGAGGAAGCCGATCGATTGCGCGGTCCGCAACATGATCTTGCCTGGTGTGACGAATTAGCTGCGTGGACCAATCTTCAGGCGGTTTGGGATCAGCTTCAGTTCGGATTGCGCCTTGGGGCGAAGCCCCGCATCTGTGTCACGACGACGCCAAGGCCGTTGAAACTCCTGAAGAGCCTGATCGCTCGGCCCGACGTTCATGTGACCAAGGGCAAGACGTCGGACAACGCCAGCAACCTCGCGCCGACGTTTCTGAGCGCGATCGTAACCAGATACGAGGGGACGCGGCTCGGCAGGCAGGAACTCAATGGAGAAATTCTCAGCGACGTTCAAGGCGCTTTATGGAGCCGCGACCTCGTTGAGGAAACTCGCATTCAAAAAGGTTCTGAGCCGCCCATGCGTCGCGTCGTGGTCGCGGTTGACCCGGCGACTTCCGTTGGCGAGAACAGCGATCTTACGGGCGTCGTCGTCGCTGGCCTCGGCGATGACGGCAATGGCTACATTCTGGAAGACTTAAGCGGCAGATATAACCCAATCCAATGGGCGACCACGGCCATCGCGGCCTACCGGCGCCATCGAGCAGACAGGATTGTCGCGGAGTCAAACCAAGGCGGCCTGATGGTCGAGTCGACGTTGCGGGCGGTAGATCGAACAATCCCGATTCGTCTTGTTCATGCATCGCGAGGCAAGATCACCCGCGCGGAACCGATTTCAGCTCTTTTCGAGCAGCATCGCGCGCATATTGTCGGCTGTTTGCCTGAGCTGGAGGACGAGCTTTGCTCATTCGAGCCTGGCTCAGCCAACAGTCCGGATCGCCTCGATGCGGCGGTCTATGCGCTGACTGATCTGCAAATTTCCTGGCAGTCCGTGGTGAGTTTTCATGTGCCGTGCGCTGGCCCAACCCGGGCCGAAATCGCCGCCGCGAACCTGAACATTGCGGACTTCACATCCTCGCCGCCGGGAGGCTGGCCGATGGGATCACCGCAGGCTTCCGCCGTTGGCGGTCAATTCGGTTGGAAGTTACCCAGATGATGGAGAAGCACACAATGTCCACGTTAGACGATGCGCGGGCCGCACTGGCCAGCCTTAACGGCAAGCTGGAGGCTGCACGGAAGAAAGCATCGAGTATTGACGTTGAGATCGTGGGTGTTTCGTTTGCGGCGCATTGCGACGACGCCGGCGCCAGGAAGACGCTAGACGCCCTCAACGCAAAGGCGAGTTCGGCGAGCTTGGAGATTCGCAGCCTTGAAGCTGCCGTTAGCGAAGCGAAACGTCGGGTTGATCTTGCGACGGCGGCTGATGCTGACGCCGCGGACTGCGAGAAGGCTCGGCAGGCGCTTGCGCTTTTGAACGACTTCGCCAAGCGGGGGGACGAGCTACAGCGGGCGCTCGAAAGGTTTGTCGCGAAGTATAATGACCTCGCCGGTGATTTCCGGCAGCTCGAGAAACTTGGCTACGCACCGACGTCCTATCCACTGATTAAAGTCAACATGGCGGCCGCGACGAAGACGGCGTTAATGCACACTGATGTGAGTGTTGCGCATCTCGCCCCGCACGCCCGCCGGGATTTTCAATCAGTGATTGATGGCTGGGCGAGCCATGTGCGAGCGCGGGCGTCAGCACGGTTGAAACAAATCACATCCAAGGCGGCTTGAGGATCGAACATGGCCACCGTCATTCGAAACGATGTTGCTGATGCGGCAGTTGCGAAAAAGATTTATGACGGCGTTTTCGCTGGGACGTTAGACGCGAAGAAATATCAGATCAATAATTTGATCCGCACCCGCGCCGGTGATATCCGAAAGGATAGCGAAAGTCCGGAGCAGGCTTTCACACGCTGCATCACCGAAGATGCGGCGGGGAAGTTGCTGTTCAAGGCGATGAAGGCTGCTCGCGGGCCTGAAATCGAAGGCCATGCGCCGCAGGATAATGTTCCTCGGAAGGAACCCGAATTCATCGGTCCGGCTCATGCTCGACTCCATAGTCTGGCTGTCGACCACATGCGGGCGCATCCGGGGTTAACTTATGCTGGATCCTACACCTATTTATATTCCCACAAGGACAACGCCGATTTGCGCGCCGCGGTCAAAGCGGAACATATGCGAGCGACAATGGCAGGTGTGGCCGGATGAAAAAAGTTTTGCCAATCGGCGGCGGCGTTTGGTTGTGGGTTTCCTCCGTCCGTTCGATAGGCAGAAGGCTGGCGTCCTGGGGGCGTCAGACAGTCATGGCGGCGGCTTTAACGTCGCGAGCACCGCGCTATATTGGGCGCGGGCGTTCCGCCATCGATGCGCTCGGCCGATGGGTTATCTCTCCGTCCCCTGGGCGGTTGGGCGTAGGCTGCTGGAGGCGTCCCCAATGGGGTGCGCCTCCAGTTCCATTTTATTTTGTAAGGTTTGAAATGAACCAGGCAATCAATCTTGACCGAGCTTGGTTCAAGCAGAACCCAAATCGCAACTATCGCATTCGTCCGCCCGGAGAGGGTGAAGTAGAGAAGATCATGCGATCGTCGCACGGCGACCTCGGGTATGAGCTTGCCGCGAATTCGGGCGGTCTTGCGCTGCTTCCGACCGCGGGTCAATCATGGCGCATTTTGGTTGTGAGCGTCTCTAAATGTGAGATGCTCCGAATGCTTGTGGGCCGCCCTGATGGCGCGCCGGATGAGCCGCCGGAACCCAACTTCGGCTTCGTCACGACAATTGTTTTGAGCCGCATCTGCATTGATCGTCTACGGGGCTAAACATGCAAGTCTATGAGATCTATACTCGATTATCGCTTGAGAACAGAGCCTCGGCGGGGCTCGCAGCGCTCGCAAAAGATGTTCTGCATCTCGAAGGGTCCTTTGCACGCCTCGAAAAGACGATGTCCAGCTTCAGTCGCACGTCGGCTCTCATTTTTGGCGGGTTGGGCATTGCGGGCGGGGTCGGGATTGGCGCCGTGCTTAAGGGCGTCGCGGATTACGGCGACAAGCTGCTTGACCAGCAAGACAAGCTCCAGCGCAATGGCATGGCCGCCAACGAGGTTCTGAAGCTCCAAGCCGATTATTACAATCAGATCGCAAAGGCCATCCCGACTTTGACGGCGGCCGAATTCCTCAAGACCGTGCAGGAATTGCGCGGTGTGACGGGCACGACGGTGGGCGCGGCGGCGCTGGCCCCGCGCGCGTTGATGGTTGACGCCCTCCTTTCGAATTCGAGCGGTAAGCAATCGAGCGGCGAATATTACAAGCTCTTGCGTTCTGCGGAAATGAAGGGCATCTCGACCAATCCAGAGCGGCTTAAGGATTTCACGGACAAGGCGTTTTCGTACATCACGGCGTTTGGCGGCAAGCTGACCGCGAACGATTTCCAGCTTTTGGCGCGGCGCGGCGGCACGGCCTTCATGAACGCCGATATCGACAAGGCGCTAGGGCCGCTTTCGGTTCTCGCGGCTGATTTGGGCGGCTCCGGCGCCGGCACGACCGCCATGACCTTGCAGCAATTGCAAATGGGCGCGTCCACGCTGTCTAAGCAGCAAGCGGCCGTGATGCAGTCTGCTGGGTTGCTTGATCTAAGCAAGACGACTTCGACGGGGTTCGGAGGCGGCCGTTTACAGCTTGCCCCAGGCGCCATGAAGGGCTCGCTCGAGCATGCTGGCGATCTGCCGGGCTGGATCAAGGATGTTGTCTATCCATCATTGATGAAAATGGCCGGCGGTGACGAGGCGACGTTCCAGAATTTGATTTCGAAGTTCTCGCCGAACCGCAACGCGTCGAAACTCATCGAGATGTTCGGCAATCAGGGTTTCTTAGATCAGCAAATGAAAGATATTGGCCTCGCCGGCAAGGTCAAGCCGATCGAGGAAGCCTATAAGGATTTCACGTCGAAGAACCCGAAAGGCGTCAAGGAAGCGTTCGGGAACCAGTTCGAGAGCATGATGCAGTCGATCGGCGCGCCGCTGATGCAGGCTGCGTTGCCCGTCATGAAATCCGTGACGGAATTCTTCGAGAAGATCGGCGCGTGGGCCAATGCGCATCCTGACACGGTTCAAAATTTGGGCATCGGGTTTGGCGTATTGGGCGCAGCGATTGCCGGGCTCGGCGCTATTATGGTGACTGGTGCGGTCGCATCTATGATCGGTCCAGGCGGCGCCATTATTGGAATTGCGACCGCGCTCGGCACGCTTGGCGCTTTCGCATGGAAAGAGCTTGTCGGAAGCATCAAGGCGTTTGGCGAATCGCTAGCATGGCTTTGGGGGAAGATCACATCGCTTGGCAGCACGATTGGCGGCTTACTTCATCTAAATAGCTATGATGGCGGCGGTTTTGGCGGCCATGGGCTCGGGGGCGGATCCGGGATTGACGCTAATTTAATTCACAAGGCATCGCTCGGCAGTGCTGATCTTTCCGGCGGCGCCGGCGTCAGCAACATGAACCCGGAATTTCGCCATCGCCTCGCCGCGATGATGGACGCAGGAAAAGCATCGGGGCATCCTCTTTCGATCAAGTCGGGCTGGCGCTCGCAAGCGCACCAAGACGCGCTTTTCGCGAATTCGAATGGTTCCGGGCATTGGGTTGCGCGGCATTCAAACCACACGCGCGGGATCGCGGCGGACCTTGGCGGCGATCTTGGCTGGGCGCATCAAAATGCGGGACGGTTTGGTCTCAAGTTCCCGATGCCTTGGGAGAAATGGCACGTCGAGCCGGAAGAATCCCGCGGCGGACACCATGTCGCGCCCTATCGTCGAGCAAATCAAAATCCCGCGATCGAAAACGTGATGTATCTCGACGGCGAAGTCGTACATCGCTCCGTGACGCGCCGCATGGTCGCCAAGGCGATGCATCCGACGCAGGCGCCTTATTTTGATGGCGCATCCGCGTGGACGCCTCCTGACGCTGGGCTGGTGGCGGTCTGATGGCTATCGACGTTCTTATCCTCGGACCGGTCCAATGCCGCCTGCACCGATGGGACGGAGCGCTTTTCTCCCGCCTTCGCCGCGGGCTTCGCAAGTCAACGCGGCTCGAGGATTCATCGGCCGATCATTCCTGGGGTTGATCCGCAATTCCGTACGGCGGGCGGAGTACCCGCCGCGTTTCAGGTCAACAAGATGCATGATGTTCGCGCGGCGAAGTTCCAGACTTTCGATCACGTCTTTGTAGGACGTCGCATCGTAGCCGCTATGTTCGCGGTGCATTTCTGTTCCGGTTGATCATATGCGCGTTACCGTGCGCCCACTTTCTGGCCGCTTGGAGCGCTTTTGCTGATGGAAGAATGTGGTGGGCGTAGTCTCTTTGGCCGCAGAGAGCAAGCGTTGCGTCAAGGAATTGAGTTCAGAGAATTTATCCGATTTTGCAATCACTCTGCGGCGCGCTTCCCCTCATTAAGTCCGCTCCGCACGTTTGGCCTCATCCAATCGTTTGAAAAGCTCCTCCGGAGTTTCAATTACATCGACATAGGCGTCCAAGGCAGCCCCGACGAACCCAATTCTCGTATTTTGAGATCGCCTTGTGATAGAGATGGCGGCAGCCAAATTGACAAACGTTATGGTTTTTCCGTCCGGCAGAGTGCATTTCACCCATTCTGATCCCATGGTCGTTCTCCACTCTTTGCGTCAAAGTAGCATGGGAAACCGAGGCGCCGCGAATGTTTGTGAGCGGTGTGATCACGGGACTCGGCGCTTCGAGGGCGGCTTGCTTGTGGCTTCTTCAGCCCTGGATCGTGTCCACACGCGCCGCGCTCGCAAAACGCGGAGAGACCCCCGGACGGTAACGCCCCCGACGCCTTTAGCCTTCTTCCTTCTCCGGCCTCGTCACAAGGACGATCCCATATTCGGCGCCGCCGGTTGACGATTCGCTCGAGACGATCTCGTCATCGCGCATTCGCAGATGCGTCCCCTTGATATGGTCGATCTCGACGAGCCGCCCGTCGGGCAAGGCGATCAAGATGCGCGCAGCCCGAGGCATGCCGCGCATCGCCTCAGCGAGCTTGTTGAGCGTGAACCCGTTCGTCATTGCGCGCTCCGTGAAAGCCGCGACGCCCCCGCCGCCTAGACCTTTAATCATCGTTCTCGGCGTTCAGATCCTCGACCTCGATCGATGCGGCCCGGGTTCCGGTTGCGCCGGACTTCCTCAGCCTCACCACCGCCCCATCGCCATTTTCCGCGATGAACTCGGTGGTTGCTGGTCATCCGGTAGGTCGCGCGACCAGCTGCAGGAAGAGGCTCGCCGTGAGCAGCACAAGCCCCAAGCGCAAGGATCCTTTGAACAAGATGAATGTTCCCGTCGTGCCGAGAGCGAAAGACGCGACGTCGAAAATCTCCGCCAAAGTCACGATGTCGCCCTCTATCCGCGTATTCTCGATCTAAGCCGCGGGCCTCCCAAGGATGTAATCTTCATTTCGGGCCGCCTGTTTTGATCTTCCTTCGGCTGTTTTTCAGCTTCGTGCGTTCGTTCTGAACGAGCGCCTTCTTCAGCCGGTTCATTCCGATTTCGGGGCTGGGTTCCCCTTCGATGTTGAGAGTCGCGATCGTCTGGTCCAACGCCTCAATCTTTTCGGTAATTTCCGCGACCGCCAACGGCTTTTTCTTCAATCGAACGCCAGCTCCCTCGCCGTTCTCGTCGACGAAGATCACGCCGGCGGCTTCGAGGGCGGCGATCACGGCCCGGCGATTTGCCTGCGTCGCCGATTTGTCAGCCTCAAGTCTCTTGATCGTGCTGATCGAAATTCCTGACGCTCCAGCAAGAACTGGCTGCGACCATCCCAAAAGACCACGGGCAGCGACAATTAAGCGACTGTGAACCTTTTCCGCTTCCATGACACTTTTCGGTTGACGAATGATTCTTGTGAGCCTAGAAGTATCATATCAACCGAAAGGGAGCAAATCAGGATGTCTAAGAAATCCACGGAAATCATAGCCTCGGAAGCGCATGAACTCGGAGGCGTCCGCCGCGCGGCCTCAATGGCCGGGCGGGCCATGCAGCGCCTTGAGGCCGAAGCAGAGCGCATCGCCGGCGAAGTCGGAACGTCAGGCCGGACCCTTCGCCTTGTCTCGGCGGGCGAACAATTCTCCGCGCTGATCAAGCACGGCAAGACCGTGATCCAGATCGATGGCGACTCCTTCGCCGTCACGACGGGCGACTAAACAAACGCTCGACTGGACCGTCGAGCAAACATTTCGATTCAAATCTTGGAGAACTACAATGCCGAACAGCACCGTTCCGGCAGTCAGTCGCGACTTGCCTTCCACCCGACGCGCATTCCTTCGCTCGGACGCCGCGGCCAGGTTGGACCTAACCACGGGCGTCAACCCTGAACTGATCGCCGCGCTGGCGGAGGTTGAAAGAAGCCATCTGGCGTTCGTCAAGTCGATCGACCGAGTCGGTGCCGCCGAAAGGAAGGTACGGGCGGTTGAAGACGACGAATCCGCACGAAAAGTGCTCGCAATTGCTGAGAAAGCCGAAATTGCGGCTTCCGACAAGGCAGATGAAGCCCTTGAACGATTCGCGAGCATTAGGGCAGTCACGCTGGCCGAATTTCAATTGAAGGCGACACTCGCCAACACTTCTGAATTCGTGATCGAGGCGCAGTCGATCATCGCCGACCTTCTAGTGTAGTGTCTCACGCAACGCTTTGCAATTAGCTGGTCCGCTGCAGCTGTTGCATTTTCAGCGCCGATCTGCCGCGATTGACTTTGTGGATT
>NZ_FOSN01000015.1 GCF_900114285.1 Methylocapsa palsarum
GCGACGTCGGCGGCCAAGGCCGCCTGTCCCCCCGGCAGGAGGGCCATGCCAGCGCACAGCGCCTGCAAAGCCAAAAATTTGCGCATTTTAGACATGTCTGTGCTCCTAGTGTTCGATCGGTTGGCGCCAGCACACGCCGCCAGAGGCGCGTTGCCCGAGCCTCGCTCCCACCGAGAAAGTCGATGCGGCTGTTTATTCCGCGATCTTCAAACTACAGGCGGAGGCTTGTGACTCGACTGATTGCCCGATGCCAGCTTCAACATTGCTGACGCAATCAAAGGGGATCAAGTGGAACTGTTCTAGTTTGGCGCTCGAAACAGCAATGATCTTCTCGGCGACACTTAAATGCAACACAGGGCAAGATTATCCGGGAGGCACTTCGCATATTTGCTATACAAAACGCGCCGCGAAGCGCCATTCGCACTGGTTTTTAATCAACAGGAGGGGGGAAGTTGTTCCGGCGGAGCGACCTTGGCGGACGCCTGTAGCGACGACTTACGCCTGCCGCGAGTCGCCGCGGCGAGGCAGGCGCCTCCGCCGTAAGCCTAGTTCACCGCCGCCCTGAGGCGAAGGCCTGTTCGAGGCTCTCCACGGCGGCCGGAACGCGCGCCGTCCGCAAATGAGCGCACAGCCGTTTCTTGGCGCCGTGGGAGCCGGACGAATGAAACCGCTATTTTTCGGGTTTACGCGGCCTTCTTTTTCGGCGCGATGAGTTTGCGGTTGATCAGCGCCTCCGCGATCTGGATCGCGTTCAGGGCCGCGCCTTTGCGAAGATTGTCTGCGACAACCCAGAGCACGAGGCCGTGCTCGACCGTGGCGTCCTCACGAATGCGGGAAATATAGGTCGCGTCCTCGCCGGCGGCCTCATGCGGCGTGATGTAGCCGCCGCGTTCGCGCTTGTCGATCACAAGGCAGCCCGGGGCTTCACGCAGAATGTCGCGCGCTTCGTCGGCGCTGATCGGATTTTCGAACTCGATATTGACCGCCTCGGAATGGCCGATGAAAACGGGCACCCGCACGCAGGTTGCGGTGAGCTTGATCTTTGGATCCAGAATTTTCTTCGTCTCGGCCATCATCTTCCATTCTTCCTTCGTAAAGCCGTCCTCCATGAAGACGTCGATTTCCGGAATGACGTTGAAGGCGATCCGCTTGGGAAAGTTCTTGGTTTCGACGGAATCCGACACGAAGATCGCGCGGGTCTGGGCGAAAAGCTCGTCCATCGCCTCCTTTCCGGCGCCCGACACCGATTGATAGGTCGACACCACGACCCGCAGAATCCTGGCCTTGTCGTGCAAGGGCTTCAGCGCGACGACAAGCTGCGCCGTCGAGCAATTCGGGTTGGCGATGATGTTCCTTTTGGAAAATCCGACAATAGCGTCGGCGTTGACCTCGGGCACGATGAGAGGAACGTCAGAATCATAGCGCCACGCGGACGAATTATCGATCACGACTGCGCCCGCGGCGCCGATTTTTGGCGACCATTCCTTGGATACGGCTCCGCCCGCAGACATCAGGCAGATATCGACGCCGCTGAAATCATAGGTCTCTAGCGATTTGCACTTCAAGATCTTGTCGCCGAACGAGACCTCCGTTCCAAGCGAGCGCGAGGAGGCGAGCGCGACGACTTCGTCGGCCGGAAAGCGGCGCTCCGCGAGAATATCCAGCATTTCGCGCCCGACATTGCCTGTCGCGCCGACGACGGCGACCTTGTAACCCATTTTGTTCTCCCTCCGGCCTCCCGGCCGTCCAGGTTGGCTTAACCAACAATCAGTTTTGACCTGAATAAGCCATGCAACTCCATGCCGCAACGCGCGGGTTGTCGTCTCGCCAGAGGGAATCATGCTTAACGCCAAAGCGCGCGGTTCTTAACGGGAAGCTTTTCCGTAAAGGCCGCGTTCAGGCTGTTTGCAATCGCCGCAGCTGGTTAAGGACCCGCGCAAGGTTCGCGGCATAGATTGTGTCGAAGTCTTTTGCGCTCGCGGGGCGCGGTGATCGGACGTGGCGGCATGACCTTCCAGACGCCTTTATTTGTCGCGGACATCCTCGAAAGGGGCGGCTTCGAGAGCGGTTTTGACGCCCGCTCTTTGCCCCCGTCGCGGGCGAAAAGGTCAAGGAGTTTCGCTTTCCGTCTGCTCCTCGTGAGCGGCGCGGGGCTTACCCTCGCGGCGGCGATCATGAGCGGCGCGCTGGATCGCGCCTCGACCGGCGGCGCCGTTCCCTCAGCCCCTTCGCCGCCGCCTCCGGCATGGGTGGAACTCGCGCCGGTTCCAGACATGTTCCGACTCGACGCCCCCGAGTTCCTCAGAGAACCAAGTCTCCGGGAAGCCAGGCGGCATCGAACCGGCGGCGGGCGGCAGGACATGTGGATTTTCGGGGACGCGAAGGGCGTCTCGCCGTTCTTTCGCCTGATGATTTACAAGGTCGGAGACGAAATCGCGCCCGCTGCGACCTTCTTCGTCGATCTCGCCCGAAGGGCCGCCGAAATGGGGCATGCGATCGCGAAATTCACCCAGCCGGCGGCGATGACGACGCGGTTTGGAAATTTCGAGGTCGCCGACCTTAATCTGATCCGGACCGGCGCGGTCGAGACGCCCTGCCTCGGGTTCCGTTTCGCGGCCGAAGCGCCAAACCTGCGGATCACCGGCTTTACGTGCGGGGGGGACGCCTCGACCGGCGCGAAGCTGATGTCCCGAGCCGCGCTCGCCTGCCTGATCGACCGCCTCGTCCTCGCAGCTCCGACCGAAAATCGCGAGTTTGACAGGCTTTTCGCGAGACCGTCCCGACGCGATCCCGCTTGCGGGCGCGGGAGCCCGCTCGCAGCGCGCTGAACCAGTTTTTCCGACGGTAAAGCCGGGTCATCCTTTGGGTTAAGTCGGCCTCTCGCGATTTTTTGGCAATTCGATTGAACCAAAGCGCGACCATTGCGTTGTGACAGGTGATAGCAAAGGATTTTCTCATGTTCGGTAAATCAATTTCGCTCAGTGTCGCCGCCGCGGCGTTAGCCGCCATGACCGTGACCGCAACGGCTCAGACCAAGCCGCAGCGCCATTATCGCCAGACACTGGCCCAGCAATATTCGGATGAGAGGCCTCCGCTGACCGTCAACCGACGCAGCTTTCTCGATCCGGGACCGGTCGTTCCGGTTGGCAGCATGTCGAATTACGTAACGGCGAACACGGTCTTCGTTCAGACGTCCGACCAGAACTACGCGCGCTCGAAATACGGCAACGCGGAGCTTCCGCGTCCGCTCGAGGTGCCGGGGCGCCCTCAGCCGGTTCTGGAGTTTGAAACACCGAGGCTCGACTGATCGCCTGATCGCCGTCCGGGCGATGGCTTGGAGCGCCCGTCTCAAGCCATTGCTTGATCGCAAGCTCTCTAATGATTGAGCGAAAAGACAATTGCCGAGAAGGCTTCGAAGCCGCGTTGTCCGCAACGCGGCTTTCCGCCGTTCAGACCCTTTGGCGCAGGCGGGCCCTGGCGCAAGCGGGTTTCCTGGCGGAGACGGACCTTCTTGGCTGAGACTTTCTGGCGGAGGCCGCCTTTCTCCTTGGGCAGGCTTTGCCTTGCGCGCTCCCATTTTTCGCGTTGCACAAAATATCACGCCTGATAACGCTAGCTTGGCGTATAAAGTGGCGCGCTCGCCTGCCCGGCGCTCAACGAAACGCTCGAATTCCGGGGCGGGTGCGGACCTCCCCATCCTTGAGGCTTGTTCAAGCACAGGAGCAAATGGATGCAGGATCTAGACGCGATGAATGCTCTGGACGAAAAGTACATTCGCGCCCCAAATCATACCCTTCACATGACGATCGAGGAAGCCGAGAACCTGTCGAGGCTGCTCGCCCGACGCATCAAGGAAACAGTCGGCCAGCCTGATCTCCTTGTCGGGATCGCCAACGGGGCCCTGATGACGACGAGCCTCTGCAGCGACGAGTTAGGAGCGCCCTCCCATATCGTACAGGTCCGGCGGGAGGGGAGCAGGTACAAGCGCCGGCTCCTCAAGATCAAGGAGTTCATCCCCATTCCGTCCTCATGGATCCTGTTCGGGCCGCTGAAGACGTTGTGGGGCAAGTTTCAGAACCGCTATAGCAAACTGGAGGTCGCGGAAGATTCATTCGGCCGGGATGTCGCCGGGTTGAACGTCGTCGTCATCGATGATTGCACCGTCACCGGAAACTCCATCATCTATGTCGCCGACCGGCTGAAGGCGCAGGGCGCGGGAAAGGTCTCGATGGCGGTGCTCTGCTGGACCGAAAAAGACGGCTCTATGGAGCGGCGTCCGGAAGTTTATCTTCATCGCAATATTCAATGGTACCCCTGGTCGAACAATAGCGAGTACTGGCCGGCCTATCTCAATTGGCTGAAACAGAGGAAGATCGAGCAATGGCTTTGAACAGCCATCTTCTCCTCCTCGATCTGGACGGCGTGGTTGTTCTGGAGAGCGGCCCGCCGCTTTGCGAGCAGCTTGAAATACTCGCGCTCCACAGTTCCATTGCGGACCAGATCGCCCGGCTCGACGCGCCGGTGGTCGTCCTCACCCATCGCTCAAGAGCCGAGGCGCGCCGGATTCTGGCCGCGGCGGGGCTGCAGAAGCCAATTCTCTCCGGACTCATGGCGGCCGAGGATCTGTTCCTTTCCGGCTTCAGGCACCGACGCGTGGGACGCCTGTTGCGGGGCGGCCTCCGAAAAAGCCTGATTCTTCCGGAAGTGGAGCGCCGTTATGGCCTCAAAAGAGACCGCATGGCGCTGATCGACGACCGCATCGACAATGTCGAGGACATGATCGGGGCCGGAATCGGGCTCGTGATGCACGCGCCCTCAGCCATCGGGCCGGATCAGAAGTCCATCGAAACGTTCGACTTTGCGTCGGCGCTTGATGTGTTCCGCGGATGGTCCCGCGAGGAACAAGGCGGTCTCGTGATAAATCTTCCGCCCGTCATGCTCTCCGCGGACGTCGTCCGGCGCACCGGCCTCAGCACCGCGCCCGACGCTGATCACTTTTTCAATCGCGCCCGGCGCATCGCCAGCGTTTTCCGGCGGCGTCTGACCAAAACGGAAGCCTGACCGCAACGAAACCTGACCGCCACGGAGAACGTCGGAATGGGGAGCGTCGGAACGATGTTCGGACGCTCCCCTGCTGCTCAAGTTAAAGCGCTTTCCGATCGCATGAAGTCATGCGATCGATCAGAAATCGCTCCAGAGTCAAAGGCTTGAGCATATTCTTCTCGATTGGATTGATTCAATCCGATCGGAATATGCTCTAGCTGTGCGCAGCCTTGAGCTCGGCGAGCACGGCGTCGCCCATCTGCGCCGTCGATAGGATCTGTTTCGCTCCGCCCGCAATATCTGCGGTCCGAAGCCCTTTCTCAAGCACGAGCGAAATGGCGCGTTCGATCCGGTCCGCGAGTTCGCCCATCTCAAATGAATAGCGCAACGCCATGGCAAGCGAGCCGATCATGGCGATCGGATTGGCCATCCCTTTGCCCGCGATGTCGGGCGCCGAACCGTGAACGGGCTCGTAAAGGGCTTTGCGCGATTCGCTCGCGGGGTCTTTTTCGCCCAGCGACGCCGACGGCAACATCCCGAGCGAGCCTGTCAGCATCGAAGCGACATCCGACAGCATGTCGCCGAACAGATTGTCGGTGACGATCACGTCGAATTGCTTGGGGCGCCGGACGAGCTGCATGCCGAGGGCGTCGGCAAGCTGGTGCTCAAGCTCGACGTCGGGGTACTCGCGAACGTGAAGGGCGGAAATGACCTCATGCCAGAGAAGCCCGGATTTCATCACGTTCCGCTTTTCGGACGACGTCACCTTGTTGCGGCGTTTGCGCGCCAGATCGAAGGCGACGCGTCCGATCCGCTCGATTTCGTAGGTGTCGTAGACCTGCGTGTCGATCGCCCGTTTCTGGCCGTTGCCGAGGTCGATGATCTGCTTCGGCTCGCCGAAATAGACGCCGCCGGTCAATTCGCGGACGATCATCAGGTCGAGGCCTTCGACGATCTCCCTCTTCAACGACGACGCGTCGGCGAGCGCGGGATAGCAGATCGCCGGCCGGAGATTGGCGAAAAGCGCGAGGTCCTTGCGCAGCCGCAGCAGGCCCGCCTCGGGACGAACGTCATAGGGAACGCCATCCCATTTAGGGCCGCCGACGGCCGCGAGCAGAACAGCGTCCGCGGCTTTGGCGCGCGCCATGTCGGCCTCGCTGATCGCCGCGCCATGGGCGTCAAACGCCGCCCCGCCGACGAGGCCCTTCTCGATTTCGAATCGCGCAACGCCTTCGCTGTTCAGCCAGGCGACGATTTTCTCGACCTCGGCCATGACCTCGGGGCCGATGCCGTCGCCGGGGAGAACAAAAAGCTTAATGATCGACATGTTTTTGATCGCCGTGTTTGATTGGCCGCAATGATTGGCGGTTTCGCGCGCAAAACGTCGCAATTCACGCTGACCGTCAATATCGAAAAGCAGGATCGCCGCCAAGCGCGATCATCGGCCACGAGCATCGGATTGATTGCTATGAAACGCCGTGCCGGCGCGGCGAAAGGCGCGGACAATCGGAAGCCCGCCTTTCGGGCGCCGCTCGAAGGCGACGCCCCGCCAACTGGCGCGGCGGATGATGCATAACGCCGCGGGTATAGGAATAGCCGCGCGACGGCGAAACCGCGCGGCGTCATCCGCGTCATCCGGCCCTGAAAAAGCCGGCCGGCTCCGGCTCGCTGGCTCTTCTCAATGCGCCTGTTTCGCCACCGGGATTATCCACGTCCCGTTGAGGATCGACGGCGAATGTTCCTTCGGCCAATACATTCGCAGCATGAGGACGAACTTGCCTGTTGGAGCGGGAAGCCAGTTGTTTTCCTTCTCGGCGCCTGGGGATTCATTCTGAATATAGAGGTCGATTGAACCATCCGCATTGGTCTTGAGGTTCTGCCTCGCGCTGATCGCGTAGCGATTGATCGGGTTGGCGACGAAGAAATAATTCGCGTCATACATCGTAATCGACCAAAAGCCGTTCACCGGCGGCAGCTGGCCCTTGGGGAAGTGCATGACGTACTTATTTTTCCCCTCATAGGCGTCGCCCTCGGAATCCTTGAGAGAGGTCGGATATACGGCGTCTTGCGGCCGGTTCGCGCCCAAACCGATCGCTGTAACGAAGGCGCGGTTGAGATAGTCGGTTCCATAAATTCCCGTCTCGGTATCGAACATCCAGCCGTTGACGTTCTTCACCGACTTGCCGACCTTGAACTGAAGCATGATGCGGTCAAAGCTGACCTGCGGAATGCGCTTGACGAAATCAGCATTGAGCTTGCTTGCGTCGAAGTCCTTCCCCGCGACCAGTCCAATCTTTGCGAACTTTGCGAGCTCCGGCGCGTCCGCGGCTGCGGGCGGGTTGCTTTTCATCAGTTGCGCCAGCAGCGTGAAATAGTCCACGGCGTCCAGGGCGTTGACCTGGTCGCGCACCGCCGTCTTCATATCTACGGCGGGATCGACCGTCCCCGCGGGCGGGGCATAAGGCTTGCCATAGGAGCTCAGCGGCGTGAGCGCGCATTGGTCCTGCACTGCATGGACCGCGGCATAATCCTCCGGCGTGCCGGTGCAGTAGATGCGCCCCAAGAGCCAGACGAGGTTGGTCGCCGACTTATATTCCTTGACCCCCGCTGGCAGCGCGCCTTTCCAGCCGGGACCTGTGATCGCGTAGGTCTGCGCCCCGTCGCCGGTCGTTCGCTTGCCGGGGGCCTGAAAAACATTGGTCCAGCCATCAAGCATCGGGAAGAGGAAGTAACGGTCCTTCATGTCCGGAAGATTCAGAACCCATGGCTCCTTGCCAACATCGAGCCAGGCCATCGTGTAAAGGGTGTCCGAGTTCGGCGCCGTCACATCGTGAAAGGACGCATCGGGATACTGGCGAAGCTTGATGAAGTGGCCCATCGGGCCGTGCGTGCCTTCCACTGCCGCCGCATTGGTCATCACCCGGCGCGTCATTTCCATCGTGACGAGCGGGTAGCCGTAAATATAGGCGTCGGATGCTATCCAGAATTCCTCGCCGCCCTCGATAAACTGCGCAATCGGCCCGTCAAATTCGGCATGCGCTCGTGAAAGAGCGAGCGTGGAGACGGCCGCGCCAATGCCGCATGCAAATGCACGCCGACGACTGAAGCCCATAGTCGCGATCCTTTGGAAAAATAGACTGAGCTGTTTGTTTGGGGAGGAACGCGCTCAAGCTCAGCGATTGAGCCCGTTCCCCCTGAACAAACCCGGCCCTACGCCGCCGCGAGCTGGCGCAGCACGTAATGAAGGATGCCGCCATTATTGAAATACTCGAGTTCGTCGAGCGTCGCGATGCGGCAGCGCAGCGGCACCTTTTTCACGCTCCCGTCCGAATATTTGATTTCCGCTTCCATCATCTGGCGCGGCTTCAGTCCCTGGCTGAGGCCGTGGATCGTCACCTGCTCGTCGCCCTTGAGCTTCAGGCTCGCCCAGGTGACTCCGGGCTCGAAGGTCAGCGGCAGAACGCCCATGCCGACGAGATTGGAGCGATGGATACGCTCGAAGGATTCGGCGATCACGGCGCGCACGCCAAGCAGCCGCGTGCCTTTGGCCGCCCAGTCCCGTGACGAGCCGTTGCCGTATTCGGCTCCGGCGAACACGACGAGGGGCGTTCCTTCGTCCTTGTATTTCATCGCCGCGTCGAAGATCGACATCTGTTCGCCGTCGGGCCAATGCTTGGTGAGGCCGCCTTCCGGCACGCTCAGATCATCCTTCTGAAGGATGAAGTTCTTGATCCGGATATTGGCGAAGGTGCCGCGCATCATGATTTCATGGTTGCCGCGCCGCGTGCCGTACTGGTTGAAGTCCGCCTGCGAAACCTGCCGCTCCAGCAGGTACTTGCCGGCTGGAGACGCGCCCTTGATCGAGCCCGCCGGAGAAATATGGTCGGTGGTGATCTTGTCGCCGAAAAGCGCCAGAATGCGCGCGTTTTCGATGTCCGTGATCGGCTCCGGCTCCATCTTGATCCCCTCGAAATAGGGGGGATTGCGGACATAGGTCGAGCCGATGTCCCAGGAATAGGTTTCGCCGACGGGAACCCTGACCTTGCGCCAGTTCACATCGCCGTCGAACACATTGGCGTAGCGGGATTTGAAAACCTTCTTGGTCACGAATTCCTCGATCAGGGCGGCGATTTCCTCGTCCTCGGGCCAGATGTCCCTGAGGTAGACGGGATTGCCCTTCTTGTCGTGGCCGAGCGGATCGGTCTCAAGGTCGATGGCGACAGTGCCCGCAAGCGCGTGGGCGACGACGAGCGGCGGCGAGGCGAGGTAATTCGCCTGCACGTCGGGGCTGATGCGGCCCTCGAAATTGCGGTTGCCGGACAGGACCGCCGAGGCGACGATTCCATTGTCGTTGATCGTTTTCGAAATTTCCGGGGCGAGCGGGCCGGAGTTTCCGATACAGGTGGTGCAGCCGAAGCCGATCAGATTGAAACCGAGCTTGTCGAGGGACTTTTGCAAACCCGACGCGGCCAGATATTCGGCGACGACCTGGCTCCCGGGCGCCAGCGAGGTCTTGACCCAGGGCTTAACGCTGATGCCCTTGGCGACGGCGTTGCGGGCGAGCAGGCCCGCGCCGATGAGGACGCTCGGATTCGACGTGTTGGTGCAGGAGGTGATCGCCGCGATCACCACATCGCCGTGGCCGAGATCGAAATTCTTGCCCGCGACCTTGAAGCGCTGGCCCGATGCGCCAGGCTTTTTATATTCGGTCTCCAGCGCGTTTTTGAAGCCCGCGCCGACCGAGCCGAGCGGAATTCGCCCTTCCGGCCGCTTCGGACCCGCCATTGAGGGCGCGACCGAGGCGAGATCGAGTTCGAGAGTTTCGGTGAAGACTGGATCGGGCGAGTTTTTTGTCCGGTAGAGCCCCTGCGCCCTGGCGAAGGCCTCGACGAGAGCGACTCTCGCCGGCGTGCGCGCCGACGTCGTCAGATAGGCGATCGTTTCGGAATCGACGGGAAAAAATCCGCAGGTCGCGCCATATTCGGGCGCCATGTTCGCAATCGTCGCACGATCCGCGAGCGAAAGATAATTGAGGCCGGAGCCGTAGAACTCGACGAATTTTCCGACGACGCCCTTCTGCCGCAGCATCTGGGTGACGGTCAGGACCAGATCGGTCGCCGTGATGCCCACGGGAAGCTTGCCGGTCAGCTTGAAGCCGACCACTTCCGGCAACAGCATTGAAAGCGGCTGGCCCAGCATGCACGCCTCGGCTTCGATGCCGCCGACGCCCCAGCCCAGAACCGAGAGCCCGTTGACCATGGTCGTATGCGAATCGGTGCCGACCAGAGAATCGGGATAGGCGACCTCGACGGTCTCCGGCTTCTTGCCTCGGGCCGCAAATTTTTCCTTACGGGTCCAGACCGTCTGGGCGAGGTATTCGAGGTTGACCTGATGGCAAATGCCGGTTCCGGGCGGCACGACACGGAAATTGTCGAACGATCCCTGCCCCCACTTCAGGAAGCGGTAGCGCTCGCCGTTGCGGCTGTATTCGAGATCGACGTTGGTCTTGAACGCCTTGCTGCTGCCGGCGGCGTCGACGATCACGGAATGATCGATGACGAGATCGACCGGGACGAGCGGATTGATCTTCTGCGGATCGCCCCCAAGACTCGTCATCGCGTCGCGCATCGCCGCGAGATCGACGACGGCGGGAACGCCGGTGAAATCCTGCATCAGGACGCGGCTTGGCCTGAACGCGATTTCCCGCTCCGTCTTGCCCTTGTTGACGAGCCAGGCGGCGACGGCCTCGATATCCTCCTTGACGACCGAGCGGCCATCCTCGAACCGCAGCAGATTTTCGAGCAGGACCTTCATCGAAAACGGCAGCTGCGATATGCCGGGAAGCCCGTTCTTCTCAGCTGCCTTCAGCGAGAAATAATGGTAGGTCTTGCGGCCTACGGTGAGCTTCTTGCGGCTTTTGAAACTGTCGAGAGAGGCCATGCAATCGTCCTGCGTACCGGATCGGGAGGAGGGAAACGTCTTGCGTTATAAATAGATTCTGCGCGGAGAGCTACACGCATGATAGACAATCTCGCATCGAACCATTTCGCTTAATCCTTGGTCATTCATCATGCGTCTTGAGGCATCGGAGCTGGCGGTCGAACGCGGCGGCCGGATCGTTTTCTCCAATGTGTCCTTCGCGATCCAGAGCGGCGAAAGTTTGATCGTGACAGGACGCAACGGGGCTGGAAAATCGACGCTCCTTCGAGCATTAGCAGGATTTCTGCCACTCCGGGGCGGCGAGGTCTCGCTCACGCCGCTGCTTGAGGATTCGATCGCCGAGAACATCCATTACATCGGGCATGCCGACGCCTTGAAAGGCGCGTTGACCGTCGCCGAAAACCTGAGTTTCTTCGGCGCCCTGCTGCGATCAGGACAAGGCGGCCTTTCGGTCGAAGACGCGCTCGCCGAAGTCGGCCTCGTGCCTCTGGCGGATCTTCCGGCCGCCTATCTTTCGGCCGGGCAGAAGCGGCGCGCCTCGCTGGCAAAACTGCGCATCGCCCTGCGGCCGGTCTGGCTCCTCGACGAACCGTCGAATGCGCTCGACGCCGCGGCCCAGCAGGCTATGGAGACGGTCATGGCGGCTCACCTCTCGGCGGGCGGCATGATCGTCGCGGCGACCCACGCGCGGCTGGAACTGGCGGGACGCGAACTCCGGCTCGGAGCGGCGACGTGACGTCAGGCGGTGGCGCGCGCGCCAAGATGACAGAATCCCCGATCATGGCCCCGCTTCGAGCGCTGTTCATCCGCGAATTGAAAATCGGCCAGCGCATCGGCGGCGGCGGCCCGCTCGGCGTCGTGTTTTTTCTGATTCTCGTGACCCTGACGCCCATCGCCGTCGGTCCGGACCTCGCTCTCCTCGCCAAAATCGCCCCGGCGATGCTCTGGATCGGCGCATTGCTGGCTTGTCTTCTCGGTCTCGACCGGTTGTTTCAGGCTGATTTCGAGGACGGTTCGCTCGATCTTTTTCTTTTGAGCGGAACCCCGCTCGAACTGATCGTTCTGACCAAATGTCTCGCTCACTGGGCGCTCACGGGACTGCCTCTCGTCGCCGCCGCGCCTTTCTTTGGATTGATGCTGGCCCTGCCCGCAAACGAACTCGGGAGCCTCACGCTTTCCCTGCTTGCGGGAACTCCGGCGCTGACCTTGATCGGAGCGATCGGAGCCGCGCTCACCGTCAGCCTGAGGCGCGGCGGGCTTTTGCTCTCAGTGCTGATCCTGCCTCTCTGCGTCCCCGTGCTAATCTTCGGAACCGCCGCGGCGGGAGCGGCGCCCGGATCGATGATCCCGTTTGCAACGCCGTTTTTGATCGAGTGCGCGCTGACGCTTTTCGCCCTTGTCGGCGCGCCGATCGCCGCCGCCGCCGCATTGCGTCAGATGAGCGAATGACGGGCGGGCTCGCGCCAGCCGGATCGTTTACACTCCTTGAAAAGCTCTTTAGAAGAGCAAAGAAGATGATTCTTTAAGCATTCGGGCGCTGGAGCCATCATGAAAAAGGTTGCGGTCTTATTTTTTGCCTCTGCGTTCGCTTGCGCCGTCGCCGCGACGCCCGCCACGGCCGAATCTACGCCGGCGCCGCAGTCCGGCGACACGTCGCATCCCGCCGTCGACCCGGCCGCTCTTTCCATACTCAAGGCGACGAGCGAAAAGCTGGCTGCGGCGAAAACCATCTCCTTCCATGCGCTCGGAGCGTTCGACGTTCCCGCCCGCAATGGACAGCCGCTGTTTTACTACAACCGTTCAGAGGTGCTGCTCGCGCGCCCGAACAAGCTCCGCGTCATCGTTCCGGGCGACGGCGCTCCATCCGAGTTCTATTTCGACGGCTCGACGGTCGCTGTTTTCCGGCCGAGCGAAGATTTGATCGCGGTCGCGAACGTTCCGGGCAATCTCGATGAAATGCTCGAGAAGATGTACCAAAAGGCCGGCATCTATTTTCCCTTCGTCGATTTTCTTGTTTCCGATCCGTACAAAGCCTTGACCAATGGATTGACGAGCGCATTCGTGATCGGCAAGTCGAAACTTGTCGGCGGCGTGACCACCGACGTCGTTTCTATCTCGGACGAACACGTCCATTTGCAGATCTGGATCGGAGAGCAGGACAAACTGCCCCGCCTGATCTGGGCGAGCGCCGCAGAGGCGGGCGACAGACCGCGTCACATGGTCGAGTTCTCGAACTGGAAGCTCAACGGCTCCGTCGCCAAGGAAACCTTCGCCGCCAGGCGGACGCCGAAGACCAAGGAAATTCCTTTCGCCCGGCCGGAGGAAGCCAGTTCCGCAAAGAAGCCTTGACCCGTACGCGCCGCGACGGCGACGCTTTATTTATGCTGGACGTCAAGCTCGACATTGAGGGTTGAAACATGAACCGCACTCTGCTCACCGGCGCAGCCTTGCTGACCCTTTCTTTCGCAATGACCGCGCCGCAGACCGCTGACGCCTTCCGCGGAGGCGGTTTCGGCGGCGGCGGCGGCTTCCACGCCGGCGGATTTGGCGGAGGCGGAGGCGCCTGGCACGCGGGCGGCGTCGATGGCGGCTGGCATGCGGGCGGCGTGACGGGCGGGGGCACGGCCTGGCATGCGGGCGGCGTCGCGGGCGACGGCTGGCACGGAACCGCCGTCCATGACGGCGACGTTTATCATGCCGGCGGCGCCGCCGGCACCTGGCACGGAGACGGCTGGCACGCGGGCGGATATTACGGCGGAGGATTCCACGGGCCGACCGTCGTTAACAGCTATTATGGCGGCGGATGCTGGGGCTGCGGCGCTGCGGCCGTCGGCGTCGCGGCCGCGGCGTCCGCCGTCGCGATCGGCGCCCTCGTCGCGACAGTTCCCGCCGGCTGCCCGTACCAATATGTCAACGGAGCCAATTATTATGTCTGCGCCGGAACCTGGTATCAACCCTATTACGGCGCGAACGGCCTCTATTACCGCGTGGTTCCGCCGCTCTGACCAAACGCCCTCCTGATTAGAGCGCTTTCCGATCGCATGCAGTCATGCGATCGATCAGAAATCGCTCCAGAGTCAAAAGCTTGAGCGTATTCTTGTCGATTGGAGTGATTCACTCCAATCGGAATATGCTCCAGCGACCGGAGAGACGCGGTCCGCGCTCGCCTTGAAATTTCGCCGCTTTGCGCGGGGGATCGGGCAGGATTGGGATTGAGTTCGCGGACGCGTCGGCCTAGATGACTTTCATGGGCAACTACGCCAACCCGACGAACTTTCTCCGTCTCGCCCGCGTCCTTATCCCGGGTTTGGCGGCGCTGACCTGCGTTCTTCTGACGGTAGGCCTTTATCTCGCTTTTTTTGTCGCGCCCGCCGATTATCAGCAGGGCGAGACGGTCCGGATCATGTATCTCCACGTCCCCGCGGCCTGGCTTGCTCTTTTTGTGTATATGGACATGACGGCGGCGGCGCTCGGCACGCTCGTCTGGCGCCACCCGCTCGCTGACGCCGCCCAGAAGGCGGCCGCGCCTCTTGGAGCAGGGTTCACCTTCCTTTGTCTCGTCACAGGTTCGCTCTGGGGCAAGCCGATGTGGGGAGCGTGGTGGGTCTGGGACGCGAGGCTGACCTCCGTCCTGGTGCTGTTTTTGATCTATCTCGGCCTGCTGGCGCTCTGGCGGACCATCGAAGACCAGGGCAAGGCCGCGCGGGCGGCCGCCATTTTCACCCTGGTCGGCGCCGTAAACATTCCGATCATCAAGTTTTCGGTGGAATGGTGGAACACCTTGCACCAGCCGGCGTCGGTTTTTCGCATCGGCGGCCCCTCGATCTCGGCCTCGATGCTGTGGCCGCTCGTCGTCATGGCGGCGGCGTTTACTTTTTTGTTTGCGACGCTTCATCTCATGGCGATCCGGAACGAGATTTTGAGGCGTCGCCTGCGCCGTCTCTCGATCCTGGCCGCGGACGCCGACGAAGTTTCATTGCGATCCACGCCACCCTCCCTGGAAACGGCGCGTTGACAGAGGATCCGCATTTTGGCTTCGTCGTCGCGGCCTATCTCGTCGGGTTCCTCGTCGTGGGAGGAATGACGGCCGCGGTCATGAAGGATTACGCGAACCTCAAGCGCGCGCTCCAGAAGTTTGCGCCAGGCGCGGACGCCGATCGAAGCCCGGATGGGCCCCGCCCCGCGCAGGGCGCAAACAACGCCGGCGAAAGCTCTCCCCGAACATGACGCAGGCCGGCCCCCCGATGGACGTTAGCGAAACAAAAGAAGCTCAGCGCCGCTCGTTTCTGGTCTATGTTCCTCTGCTTCTGTTCGGTTTTCTGGTCATTCTGTTTCTGTTCCGGCTGTTTGCGGGCGACGCGTCGCGCCTGCCCTCGGCGCTGATCGGCAAACAGGTTCCGGAATTCGCGTTGCAGCCGATCGCGGGCCTTTCGGACAAACCCGGATTGTCGAGCGCGGACCTTCGAGCGGGCCGCGTCACCATCTTGAATATTTTCGCCTCCTGGTGCGTGCCCTGTCATCAGGAGCATGACACGATCCTGCGGCTGTCAAAGGACGCGAAACTCGCGAGCCTCGGCGTGCGCATCGCCGGAATCGCCTACAAGGACGAACCCGCCAATATCCGCCGGTTCCTCGGCGAGGACGGCGATCCCTATGCGCTGGTCGGAGACGACCGGAGCGGACGCGCCGCGATCGATCTGGGCGTTTACGGCGTTCCCGAAACCTTCGTCATAAAAGGAGACGGGAAAATTGTTTACAGGTTCGTCGGACCGATGAGCGAAGAGGCCTACCGCGACACGATTTTCCCTGAAATCGAAAAGGCGCTGCGGTAGCGCGAGAGCTCCGCGGCGATCGCTTGGGTTTGGCGCTGGGGTTTGGCGCCTGATCAATGGACTGATCCCTCGCCTGCCGCGAGCGAAGATGAGCGATATAAGCGGCGGAACACCAAGGATTGGCGCGGCTCATGACGGTCGAACATGTCCCGCGCAAGGCCCATGCCGCGGCGGACGGAGCGGACCTCGCTTTGTCGCGCGAAGTTCTCGCCATCAGCCGCGCCGATCCGGGCGCGATCTGGACATTGCTGCAGACCCGTCCGGAGGGTCTTGACCCCGCCGAGGCCCGGGCGAAACTGGCGTTGGTCGGCCCCAATCTGATCGCCAGGGAGAGCCGCCATAGCGTTCTGAAAGAACTCTGGGGCTGCGCCAGCAGTCCTTTGAACGCGCTGCTGCTTTCGCTCGCCGCCGTGTCCTACGCGCTCGGCGATCTTCGGGCCGCCGTCGTCATCGTGCTGATGGTCGCGCTCGCGATTTCCACCGCCTTTGTCCAGGAACACCGCTCCAATGACGCCGCTGCGAAGCTGCGCGCCATGGTCAAGACAATGGCCAGCGTCAAGCGGCGCGGATTCGTCCCGGCGGACGGAGACGAATCCGGCGGGTTCGGTGAAATACCCATGGAGGAGCTCGTTCCCGGCGATATCGTGCGGCTTTCCGCCGGCGACATGATCCCCGCCGATCTCCGTCTGCTCAGCGCCAAGGACCTTTTCGTCAATCAGGCTGCGCTCACCGGCGAGGCCATGCCCTCCGAAAAGTCGGCGGCGACGCATGCCGGCGACATCGCCGATCCGTTCGAATTGGCGAACTTCTGCTTCATGGGAGCGAGCGTCGTCAGCGGCTTCGGGACGGGCGTGATCGCCCATACCGGAAGAAGGACTTTCTTTGGCCAGCTCGCCGACGAGATCGCCGGAAAACGCGAGCTGACGAGTTTCGATCAGGGCGTCAATCGCTTCACGTGGCTGATGATCAAATTCATGGCCGTGATGGTCCCGGCGGTGTTCCTGATCAATGGAATCACCAAAGGCGACTGGTTCGAGGCCCTCTTGTTCGCCGTCGCGGTCGCGGTGGGCCTCACGCCGGAAATGCTGCCGATGATCGTCACCGTGAACCTCGCCAAGGGCGGGATCGCGATGTCGAAGAAGCGCGTCATCGTCAAGCGGCTGCAGGCCATCCAGAATTTCGGCGCGATGGATGTCTTGTGCACCGACAAGACGGGAACGCTGACGCAGGACCGCATCATCCTAAAGCGTTCTCTCGACATTCGCGGCGACGAGAGCGAACGGGTTCTGGAATTCGCCTATCTGAACAGTCATTATCAGTCGGGTCTGAAAAACCTGCTCGACATCGCGGTGCTCGAGCACGCCGACATCGGCAAGAACCTGCATTTGAAGCACCGCTATGAAAAAGTGGACGAAATCCCGTTCGACTTTGTCCGGCGCCGCCTTTCTGTGGTTCTGTCGCGCGAGGACGGCTCGCACGTCCTCATTTGCAAGGGCGCCGTGGAGGAGGTTTTTTCCGTCTGCAGGCGTTACGAGCTGAATGACAGTTGCGGGTTTCTTGACTCGAGCCATCTGGCCCAGGCGCAGGCGGAAACAAAAGAGCTGAACGAGGACGGCTTTCGCGTCGTCGCCGTCGCCTACAAGGAAATTCCCGATCTCAGCCAGGGCTTTTCGATCGCCGACGAGAGCGATCTGACGCTGCTCGGCTACATCGCCTTTCTCGACCCGCCGAAAGAAACCGCGCGCCCCGCCATCGCCGCGCTGAACCAATCCGGCGTATCGGTCAAGATCCTCACCGGCGACAATGAAATCATCACCCGCAAGATCTGCCGCGAGGTCGGTTTTGACGTCGGCCGCATCGTCCTTGGCGCCGAGATCGAAAAGCTGAGTGAGCCGGCGTTGGCCGGGCTCGCCGAAACCGCCGCCGTGTTCGCCAAGGTGACTCCGGCGCAAAAGGCGCGTGTGATCCGCGCGCTTCACGCCAGCGGCCACGTCGTCGGCTTTCTCGGCGACGGCATCAACGACAGCCCGGCGCTGAAGGCCGCCGACGTCGGCGTTTCAGTCGATACGGCCGTCGACATCGCCAAGGAATCGGCCGACATCATCTTGCTCGAGAAGAGCCTGATGGTGCTTCAGGAAGGCGTCATCGAGGGACGCAAGGTTTTCTGCAACATCACCAAATACATCAAGATGGGCGGGAGCTCGAACTTCGGCAACATGTTCAGCGTCCTCGGCGCCAGCATGTTCCTGCCGTTTCTGCCAATGCTCCCCATTCAGGTGCTGACCAACAATCTGCTTTACGATTTTTCGCAAACCGCGATTCCGACCGACAATGTCGACGCGGAATATCTCGTGGCCCCTCGCAAATGGGACATCGGCAATATCTTCAAGTTCATGATTTTCATCGGTCCGATCAGCTCGATCTTCGACTACGCCACGTTTTTCCTCATGCTTTATGTCTTCGACAGCTGGGCCAATCCGACGCTGTTCCAGACCGGCTGGTTCGTCGAATCCCTGCTGACGCAGACGCTCATCATTCACATCATCCGAACCGCCAGGATCCCCTTCATCCAGAGCCGCGCCAGCGGCGCCCTGATCACGACGTCGCTGATCGTCTGCGCCATCGGCGTCGCCCTGCCCAACATGGCCTGGAGCCGGGAGGCGCTCAAATTCACGCCCTTGCCGACTCTTTACTGGTTTTTCATCGCCGGATTTCTTTTGTCCTACGCCGTACTGACGCACCTCGTGAAAACCTGGTTCGTCCGGCGCTGGGGCATCTGAGCCGGTTTCGACTCGCCGCCGCGGCTGGGCTATAATGCGAGTCGTTCTCCTGGAGCCGCTCTTGCCTCTCTTGCCTTGCTTTTCCCGCCCGCTGCGCCTCGCGCTCACCGCCGCCATTTTTCTGGCGGTCGGCGGCTGCGGACGGCGCGGACCGCTTGAGCCCCCGCCCGGTTCGCCAACGTCGCTCGCGCCGCTGTCGGGCGCTCCCGACCAGTACGCCGCGCCTCGCAGCGTCGCCGATCTGCCGGGAGAGAACGCGGCGGGCGCCGTCGTCACGCAGGGAGCGGCGCCTGGTCAGACCCCGCCGCAGCCAAAGGGCGACAACCCCGTCCCGGTTCAGGCCCCGCGCCCGCCAAGGCCGTTCCTCCTCGATCCGCTGCTCTAGAAGTCCAGAAGTTTCCCCAACCCATGCATCATTTCGAGATCAAGAACGGCGTCCTGCATGCCGAAAACGTCGATCTTCGCGCGCTCGCCCGCGAGGTCGGAACGCCTTTCTATTGCTATTCAAGCGCGACGCTGACCCGTCATTTCGAGGTTTTCAAGGCGGCTTTCGCCGGCGTCGACTGTCTCATTTGCTATGCCGTCAAGGCCAATTCCAATCAGGCGGTGCTCTCGACCCTCGCCCGGCTCGGCGCGGGCATGGACGTCGTTTCCGAGGGCGAGTTCCGCCGCGCCCTCGCCGCAGGCGTTCCAGGCTCGGCGATCACGTTTTCAGGCGTCGGCAAGACAAAGGCGGAAATGGCCCACGCCCTCGACGAGGGAATTCACTGCTTCAACGTGGAATCGGAGCCCGAACTCCACGCCCTGTCGAGCGTCGCGGCGGCGAAAGGCCGGATCGCGCCCGTCGCGCTGCGCGTCAATCCGGACGTCGACGCGAAAACCCACGCCAAGATTTCGACCGGCAAGTCGGAAAACAAGTTCGGCGTTCCGATCAGCGGGGCCAGGGCCGTGTTCAGGCAGGCGGCGCGCCTGCCCGGGATCAAGGTTACGGGCGTCGATCTGCACATCGGCTCCCAGATCACGGACCTTGGGCCTTTCGACGACGCCTTCGCTATCACGGCCGAGTTCGTGGAGAGCCTGCGCGCCGACGGCCACGCCATCGACCATATCGATCTCGGCGGAGGGCTCGGCATCCCCTATCGCGAGGGCGAAGACCCCGAAAGCTACCATCCCGAACGCTACGCCGAAATCGTCAAGGCCCGCCTCGGCCGCCTTGGCTGCCGCCTCATCTTCGAACCCGGCCGGCTCATCGCGGGCAACGCCGGGATTTTGGTGACCAGCGTCCTCTACGTCAAAAAGGGCGAAGCCAAGACCTTCGTGATCGTCGATGCGGCCATGAACGACCTCATCCGCCCGACCCTCTACGACGCCTATCACGAGATCCTGCCGGTTTGCGCCGCGCCCGGCCGTCCCGCGATCGTCGCCGACGTCGTCGGTCCGGTTTGCGAGACGGGGGACTATCTGGCTCTCGGGCGAGCGATGCCGGAGCCGCTCGAGGGCGATCTCCTTGCGGTGATGTCGGCCGGAGCCTATGGCGCGGTCCAGGCGGGAACCTATAATGCGCGGCTTCTCGTTCCCGAGGTTCTGGTGCGGGGCGAAGACTACGCCGTCGTGCGCCCGCGCGGGACATACGAGGAATTGATCGGCCTCGACAAAATTCCGGCTTGGTTGCGATAGAGATTAGCCCCTCGCCTCTGGCGCCGCGGGGCGATCATGCTACCTTTGCGCAGGTGCGGCCATGGCCCGACCGGCTCCCGCGGACGCGGCCGGTTCTTTCCAGCTGACCTCCGCCTCTGGAGACGAGATTGTTCAAGTTTCGACGTCCCGTCGTCTGGCGGAAAGGGAGAAGCAATTCGCCGGCCGGCGCCGCGCCCAAAGCGCCTATCTCCGGGCCGCCGACGCACCGCAGACTTGAGCAGCTTATCCTTCAGGCGCGCGCGATCCTCCTTTTCGAGCGGCTTTGGCGTCTGCTGGCGCCGCCTCTGATGGTGATCGGAGCCTTCGTTTGCCTCTCGTGGACGGGATTCTGGTTCGAAGTCCCGCATTGGGCGCGCGCGGCCGGAACGCTCTGCCTGGCCGTGGGCGTTCTCGCCGCGCTCCTCCCCGCGCTGAAATTCCGTTTTCCCTCGCGCAAGGAGGCGCTCGCGCGCCTTGATCGCGTGTCGGACCATGCGCTGCGCCCGGCGGCCGTACTGGAAGATCGCCCCGCCAACGCCGGCGGCGATCCGACGACGAGAGCCTTTTGGAACCTTCACCGCCGCCGCGCGGAGCGGTCCATCGCCGCCTTGCGGACCGGCGCTCCATCGCCTCGTCTCGCCGATCTCGACCGTTACGCATTGCGCGCCTCTATCATCGTCGGACTTGTCGCGACCGCCTTTTTGGCCGGACCGGAACGATACGCACGGCTCGCCGCGGCTTTTGATTGGCGTCTCGATGGATTTTCCGGCGGCGGACATCGGCTCGACGCCTGGATCGATCCTCCCGCCTATACCGGCAAGACGCCGATCATCCTGCGCGCCGACGCCAGCGCCTCCGGCAGCCCGCAAAGGATCGAGGCTCCAACGGGCTCGATCGTCGTGATCCGCTGGTCCGGAGGACCGCCCGCCATTGAAGTCGAGGGGGCTCTGGAGACGCCCAAAGAAAATCCGGAGACTCCCGCGAAAGCGAAGGACGTCCCGGCGACGCAATTGGTCCTGCGCGGGGACGCCCGCCTGAAACTTGGCGCCTATGGCGCCGGGCCGGCCGTCGCCTTCGATTTCATCGGCGTTCCTGACAAGCCGCCATCGATCGAGCTGACCGATGAGCCCGCGGCCAACGCGCGTGGTTCGCTGACGCTGAAATACCGCATGGCCGATGATTACGGCGTGATCAGCGCCGAAGCGGTTTTCTCCAATCCCTCGGACCGGGACGGAAAACCGTTCAAACGCTCGCTGGTCGATCCTCCGCAGGCGGCGCTCGTTCTGCCTGCCGGCGCCGGCGGCGGCGAGGCGCAGACGATCGTCGACCTTTCGGAACATCCCTGGGCGGGCGCTCGCGTCCAATTGACGCTGGCGGCGCACGATGAAGGCGGAAACGAAGGCAAGAGCCCTCCGATCGAAGTCGTCCTGCCTGAAAAGCCCTTCGCCAAGCCGCTCGCCCGAGCGCTCGTTGAACAGCGCCGCAATCTCGTCCTTTCGCCGGATGACAAGGCGAGAGTCGCGACCGCGCTGGACGCCCTCATGATCGCTCCCGACGCATTCGGCACCAGCGCCGGCGTCTATCTCGGATTGCAGGTCGCCTCGCAGCGCCTCGCCTCAGCCAAAAAGGACGCCGATCTCATCGAGATCGCGGATTATCTTTGGGCGATGGCCCTCCAGATCGAGAACGGCGACCTTTCGGAGGCCGAACGCGATCTGCGCGCCGCCGAACAGCAATTGCGGGAAGCGCTGCAACGCGATGCGCCGGCGGAGGAAATCCAGAAACTCAGCGAAAATCTGCGGGCCGCGATGGACAAATTCGTTCGTGAATTCGCCCAGCAGCAGAAACAAAATGGCGAGCCCGATTCCCCGCAAATGAAAGGCCGCGGCCGCGCGATCAGTCCCAAAGACCTGCAGGCGATGCTCGACAAGATGCAGGCGCTGGCGCGGGCGGGCGATTCCGCCGAAGCTCAGAAAATGCTCGAACAGCTGCAAAACATCCTCGAAAATCTTCGAATGGCGCGGCCGCGCAAGTCCGATCCGCGAGCGCGCGAGTTAAGCCGCGCGATCGACGAACTCGGCCAGATGAGCAAGGAACAGCAGGACTTGCGGGACGACACCTACCAGAGCGGCGAATCCGAAAGGCGGCGACAGCGGCGCCAGCGCGGTGAAATGGGCGCCTCTCGCCTGCCCTTCGAAGATCCGGAGGACAGCCTCGACGACAATTCCGAGGGCGACAACGAGGCGACGCCCCCCAATGCGCCGAATGCGCAGGAGCTCGCCCGGCGTCAGCAGGCGCTCCAGGACAAGCTGGACCGATTGAACAAACAGCTGAAGCAGATGGGTCAGGGGGAGCCCGGACTGAACGACGCGCAAGACGCCATGGGCGAGGCCCAGCGCGCGTTGGGTCAGGGCTCCCGCGGCGCCGGGACTGCGGTCGAGGCCCAGGGTCGGGCATTGGAATCGTTAAGGCAGGGCGCGCAAAAGCTCGGGGAAAACATGCGCAAGCAGGGCGAGGGAGAGCCTTCCGAGTCCGCTCAAGATGAGGGCGAGGGAGAGGGCCAGGCCGAGGACGGCCAAAGCGGCCAGGAAGGAAGCGGCGATCCTCTCGGCCGCAACCGCTCGGGAGGGGAGCGCAACCAGGGCGCCCGCTATAATCCTCTCGGCGTTCCGGCCGCGCAGCGCGTTCATCGCGTGCTGGAAGAGTTGCGACGCCGCCTCGGCGATCCCGCTCGTCCGCGCGAGGAGCTCGAATACCTCGAACGCCTCCTGCGCCATTATTGACGTCAGTCCGTCGCGCCGGCTCGCCAAGCGCGCCTCGACGGCTTCCCCGCACTGCTTGAGGATCGCCAAACCCATGACCAATTTCGGCAATTTGTTCGTCGGGCTAGCGACCGGCGCCGTGGCTCTTGTGCTCGTGCTCGGCCTGATCAACTTGTTGCGCGGGGGCAGTCCGGATCTCTCGCAAAAACTGATGCGCTGGCGAATTGGTTTGCAGCTTTTCGCCATCATCGTAATTATGGGCGTTTTGTGGTTTCGGGCCCGAACGTGAGGGCGAAAGGTGCAATCCGGTTTTTTGACCGGCATCACGCTCTATCTTATCAGTAAGCGACTTTGGATCTCGGAGGGAGCCGCCCAGCTGTTCCGTCCGAGCCTTTGGCTCTAGGCATGATTGTAGGCTTTTCATGGTGGTCTTGAACAAGATCTATACGCGAACGGGCGACGCCGGGACGACGGCGCTCGGCACTGGCGAACGCCGGGTCAAGAACGATTTGCGGATCGAAGCCTACGGCACCATCGACGAGGCCAATTGCGCCATCGGGCTCGCCCGCGTCTCGACCGCGGTCGACCCTGAATGCGCAAGGGTCGACGCCATGCTGCTCTGCGTCCAAAATGATCTGTTCGATCTCGGCGCGGATCTCTGCATGCCCGAACCGGACAAAAAGCCGGAAAAGGACGAGCTTCGCATCGTTCAGTCCCAGGTCGACCGGCTGGAGCGCAAGATCGACGAATTGAATTCTGATCTCACGCCTTTGCTGTCGTTCGTCCTGCCCGGCGGGACGCCCGCGGCGGCGGCGCTGCATCTTGGCCGCACCGTGACGCGCCGGGCCGAACGTTTGATGGTCGCGCTGGCCAACACGCCGGGCGAAAAAGTCGGCGAGCCCGCCCTGAAATATGTCAACCGGCTGTCCGATTTCCTGTTCGTCGCCGCGCGCTATGTGAACCGAAAAGGCGAAGGCGATATTCTCTGGGTGCCGGGACAGAACCGGTAGTCACTTTGGCGCGATCGAGATGTAACGCCCATAATGGTTGGCGAGGGCGTTCGGCTCCCAACCGCGCAGTTTCGGCGACACGAGGTTGCTTGACCGGTAGCTCATTAGCACGGCGTAAGGCGATTCCTCGAGGAGGAGCGCCTCCGCCCGATGCAGGATCTCCGACCGCTTTTGCGGCGCGCGCTCCCTGCCGGCCTCCTCCATCAATGCGTCATAGGCCGCGCTGGAAAAATTCGGGACGTCGAGGCCCTTGTTGGCGGTCTCGGCGAGAAAGAGAAAATTTTCCGCATCCGGAAAATCCGCGAGCCAGCTCGAGCGCGCAACGTCGAAAGCGGTTTTCTCGCGCAGAAAAGCGTAAAAGCTCGTGCCGTCCGTCCCGACGAGACGCGTCTCGACGCCAAGCGCGCGCCACATCGCGGCGACGGCGACGGCGGTCGCGCGGTGGTTCTCCGAATTGTTGAACCTGATCTCGATTTCAAGCTTCTTGCCGCCCTCGCCATAGCCCGCCTCGGCGAGCAGTTTCTTCGCCTGATCCTCCCGCTCGAACAGCGTCATGGCGGCCCATGGCGCTTGCGCGGGCGCGCCGTAGCTCGGAATATCGGGCGGCGCGAAACTCATGCTCGGGGCCATAGCGCCGCCCCAGATGCGCCCGGCCAGAAAATCGCGGTCGATCGCCATCGACAAGGCCTGCCGGACCCGTTTGTCGTCGAAAGGCGGATGGCGGGTGTCGAAGGCGTAATAATAAATCCCGAGGCTCGGCGTGATCTTCAGCGAATCGGGCAGCATCTTCCGAACGAAGGCGAGCTGCTCGGCGGGAACGTCGTCATAGGACTGGATCTCGCCCGCCATGAACCGCAGCAAGGCCGCCGACCTGTCTTCCAGTGAAATGAAGATTTCCTGATCGAGGGCCACCTGCGCGGCCTCGTAATAGAGCGGGTTCTTGACGAGCACGACGCGTTCGTTCGGGGTGAACTCCCGCAGCTTGAACGGGCCGTTGGTCACAAGATGCGCGGGCCGCACGAAATCAGATCCGAACGCCTCGATGGACGCCTGGTGGAGCGGCATCGCCGTGAAATGGGTCAGCTGCTCGAGAAAATAAGGCGCTGGCCGTTCCAGCGCGATTTCCAGAGACGTTTCGCTCAACGCGCGCGCGCCCAGGGCCTCGAGAGGCAATTCGCCCTTGTTGACCCGCGCCGCGTTCTTCAGCGTGTAGAGAATATTGGCGTAGGGCGCGCCGGTCGCAGGCGACATCAGGCGGCGGAACGCATAGACGAAATCGTTGGGCGTGACCCTGTCTCCGTTCGACCATCTGACGCCGGGCCTGAACTTGAACGCATACACGAGGCCATCGTCGGTGGCACTCCAGCTTTCGGCGACGCCCGCAACCAGTTCGCCGCGCGCGTTGCGGGTGAGCAAGCCCTCAAAAAGCTCGGACAGCACATTGCTTTCGATCTGCGTCTGCGCCTTGTGCGGATCGAGCGAGCCAGGATCGCCCGCCGCGCCGCGAAGCCAGACCATCTCAGCGCGCAGGGGCGCGGCGCTCATCAAAGCCAGCGCAACAGCGGCGAGGATCAGATTGAGGCGCGTCATAACGAAGGCGTATCGAACCGGACCTTGTGCCGCGCCACCGGGATTTGCGCGCGGACTTTCCTGACCAGATCTTCGTCGATGCGAGCCGACGCCATTCCGACTCCGTCGGAGGCCTTGGCGATGATATGGCCCCACGGGTCGGCGACGAGCGAATGGCCATACGTGCGGCGCAGCGCGCCCGCCGCCATATGGACGCCGGTCTGCGCGGGCGCGGCGAAATAGGTTTGCGTCTCGATCGCGCGCGCCCGGCACAGCACCTCCCAATGGTCGGCGCCGGTCTGCTGGGTGAACGCCGCGGGCAGAACGATCATCTGCGCGCCTTTGGCCACGAGCGCCTGAAACAAGGCCGGGAAACGAAGATCGTAGCAGATCGCGCAGCCGATGGTCAGGCCTTCGCAGGAATAGGTCACGACCTCGCCGCCCGGCGCGAAGGCGGCGCTTTCACGATATTCCGTCCCGTCCGGCGCGGTGATGTCGAACATGTGGATCTTGCGGTATCGCGCGATTTCGGCGCCGGTCCGGTCGAACACGATTGTGGTGTTGCGGATACGGTCCTCGCCCTCGACCTTCTCGAGGATCGACCCGGCGTGGATGAAGACGCCATGGCGTCTCGCCAGCTCCTGCATGGCGCAATAGGCGGGCCCGCCGGGCAGGCTCTCCGCGGCCGCCATCTTGTCCGTGCGGGCGCCGCCGAGAAAATCGAAACATTCAGGCAGGCCGATCCAGTCGGGCTTCTCCTCCGCACAAGCCTGCTCGACGAGGCGGACGGCGGCGGAAATGTTTTCCGCCTTGTCGCTGACGGAATTCATCTGGATCAAAGAGATTTTCATGGTGGGCCGTGGGTGGAGGATAAAGCCGGATCATAATGGATTTCGGGCCGGGAGGCTTCACTCCGGAAAAAAAGGCGCCGCTGCGCGCAATATCAAGACTCCAAAAACACCCCCGCCGAGGGCGGCGCGAACGGCAGATCGGTGTCTTCCGGCCGTGCGCCGGCTGCGGTGAGCATGGCGTGAACCTGCCCGCGATGATGCGTCTGGTGGTTGAACATATGAACCACGATCAGCCAGCGCGGATTGACGAGGTCTTTGTTCAAGGCGCCGGAACGCCAGCTCAGATCTCCAGCCAGCCAGGCCTCGTCGAGGCCGTCGGCCCAGGCGACAAGACGCTGGTCGGCTTCGGCGCGCGCCTGCTTCAACGCGTTCCAGTCCGCGCAGAACTCGGGCGATTGCGAAAGGCTCCGGTCCGGCTTAAGCCCGTCGGAGACGCGGCTCATCCACATGGCGTCCGCCCAGAGGATATGGTTGAGGGTTCCGAAGATCGACTTGAAAAACGCGCCCCGATCCTTGCGGCGCTCCACGTCCGAGAGCCCGTCCGCCGCCGTATAAAGGCTGCGGTTCTGCCAGCGATTGTAGCGCGCCAGCGTCTGTGCGAAAGCCGGATGGATCATTCTGCGACCTTGTTGTAGCGCGCCGCCGTATCAAAAGACGCCGATGCGCGGGTTCCGTGTCCGCGCGTTTTCGCGCAAGCCTGTTCGACGGGGAGGACGGCGGCGGCGATGTTCGCCGCCTTGTCGCTGACGGAGTTCATCTGGATCAAAGAGATTTTCATGGCGCGCCGGAGGTGAGGGCTGGGTGCGGTCAGGTTATTGTATATTTCGCAGCGCGTTTGCACACTTGGCTGAGCCAAAAGCGGAACTTACGCGCCAGAGTAGTTTGAGGAAATTTCTATTAAATTTACACCGCAAGAGCTTTCTACGGGACTGATGCTATTCAGCCGCATTCGCAGGCCGGAAAAATCCATGCACTCAGGCGAGAAGATGATAGATTAAAGCCAAATGCTAAATTTTTTTGGGCTTGCGTTAAATCTAATTGGTGTTTTGATTCTCTTTCGATGGGGAATGCCGTTTCGGGTTCCCCACGACGGAGCCATTATCCGTATCCTCGCACAGCGGGACCCCAAAGAAGTTATGCGAGATCGAAAATTTAAGCTTTTCGGCTATGTCGGATTAGTATTGCTGATATTTGGCACATTACGTCAAATGTTTGCATTGTTCGTTTGAAAACAAATAATGACTAGAAAAAGGGAAGCTACCAAGTGAAGCGTCGAGTTGGGATTTTATTATTAACTTCAATGATTTCTATCTCGCATGCAAGTGCGGATATGACCGTTTCTGAATTTATTAAATTGCTTAATGGAAAAAATAGAATTCAAGCGCTTTTATATATAAATGGAATTGGAACTGGGTATATTTTTGCGAATTCGAAACAAAAATCAGAAAGTCGTCCGATGTTATTTTGCCAACCGAACAATTTGGCGTTAGGCCCAGAGCAATATATAAATTTCGTTCAAACAGCGGTGCAGCGCGCTCCAACACTACGCAACGAATCGCTTGGAATGGTGCTACTATTTGAGTTAGCGGATGCCTTCCCCTGTTAAGGAGACGGTTAAACGCTATGCCAGCGTGAATAAGAAACGCAAAGAATGCTAAATTTATTGCTTGGAAAATGCTTCGGCTTTTGCTCTCATACTTACATGTTGAAGAATTACTCAAGGTAACGACATTCACTAAGCCCTCCCCACACGCCGCAGCGTCAGATTGATCCGTCCGCCGCCCGGCGCCAGTCGAGATGAGCCGCCCAACACCTTGTCGACGCCGTGAAAAATCAGCCGCGAGGCGCCGCCCAGCACCACAACGTCGCCAGACACTAGCTCCAGCTTTTTGCTTGGATCGCGGCGGCGCTCGCCGCCATAGCGGAAGACGCATGTATCGCCGAGAGAGATCGAGACGACGGGAGCGGAAAAATCCTCCTCGTCGCGGTCCTGATGCGCGCCCATTCGCGCTGCGCCGTCATAAAAATTCACGAGGCAGGCCTGCGGCGGACGCGGATGACCGCTGAGTTCATCCCAGACCTTGAGAACGCTGGCCGGAATCGGCGGCCACGGCCTGCCCGTCTCCGGGTGCGCGACCTGATAGCGGTAGCCTCCGGCCTGATCGGAGACCCAGCCGAGTTCGCCGCAATTGGTCATCCTGACCGAAAACGCCCGTCCCGTCCGGGGCATACGCGGGACGAACCACGGCGCTTGCGCCACGACAGAGGCGATGTCCGCCGCCATGTCCCGCTGCGCCGCCGCGTCGAGAAAGCCAGGCGCGTAAACAAGGCCCGGGGCCAGCAACATTCGAGCGCCCGCGGCCCTTGTCCGGTCTCCGAAAGCTTCGCTCATTCCATGTCGACAGGGTTCAATCCGGCGGGCGGGTGGCTTCCGGCTCCGCCAGATGCGGAATCACCACCTCCTTGCTCGCCACGGTCGAATCCGCGTTGAGCCGGTAGATGATCGGAATTCCGGTGTCGATCTCGACGTCCGGCACGGTTTGCGGCGTCAACCCATCGAGAGCCATGACCAGCGAGCGCAGCGAATTGCCGTGCGCAGCGACGACGACCCGTTCGCCGCGAAGCACCGCCGGCAGGATCGATTGCAGATAATAGGGCAGCACGCGGGCGACAGTGTCCCGCAGGCTCTCGCCGCCGGGCGGCGGCACGTCATAGGATCGCCGCCAGAGATAGACCTGCTCATCGCCCCATTTTTTACGGGCGTATTCCTTGTCGAGGCCGGAAAGATCGCCATAATCGCGCTCGTTCAAGGCCAGATTGACCGTCGTCGGAAGATCCGGCGCGCCGAAATCCTCGAGGATCAGCTTCAGCGTGTGCTGCGCGCGGGTCAGCGTCGAGGTGAAGGCGCGGTCGAAGCCGATGCCGCGCTCCTTAAGGCTTTTCGCCGCCGCGTGCGCCTGTTCGACCCCCAGTTCGGTCAGGAGGGGATCTTTCCAGCCGGTGAACAGGTTCTTGAAATTCCAATCGCTCTGGCCGTGACGAACGAGCACGAGAATACGGTCCATAATTTCCCTCGTAATGCCAACGAACGCGCCACTGATAAAAAAATCATCCCGGCTTAAATTTATAGTTCCGACTTATGGCGCAACGCTGACGCTCCCCGCAATGAGGTTTCCAAATGACCGCACAGGATCAGGTGGTGATCGCCGCCGCCGCCCGCACACCAATAGGCGGCTTTCAGGGAGAATTCAAAGAGCTTGCGGCCTCCGACCTCGGCGCCGTCTCGATCCGCTCCGTCCTTGAACGTTCGGGAATAGCTGGAGCGGAGATCGACGAAGTGATCATGGGCTGCGTCCTCAGCGCCGGGCAAGGTCAGGCGCCCGCGCGTCAGGCCGCCCTCAAGGCCGGACTTCATGACGGCGCGGGCTGCACCACAATCAACAAAATGTGCGGCTCCGGCATGAAGGCCATCATGCTTGGCCACGACCTCCTGCGCGCGGACAGCGCCGCGATCGTCGTCGCGGGCGGCATGGAGAGCATGACCAGGGCTCCCTATCTCCTAGAAAAGGCGCGGTCCGGCTACCGGATGGGCCATGGCAGGCTGATCGATCATATGTTCCTCGACGGACTTGAGGACGCCTATGGCGAACGCTCGCCCATGGGAGCCTTCGCCGAGGATTGCGCGCACGCCTTCCAGTTCACGAGGGCGGCTCAGGACGAATTCGCCATCCGCTCGCTGGAGCGGGCGCAAAAAGCGATTTCGGACGGAAGCTTTCGCGCCGAAATCGCGACGGTCGAGGCCCCTGCCGGCAAATCGACGCAGACCGTTTGCGACGACGAGCAGCCGCTCAAGGCGAAAATGGACAAAATTCCCCATCTGAAGCCCGCGTTCCGCGCGGACGGAACGGTCACCGCGGCGAATTCGAGTTCGATTTCGGACGGCGCGGCCGCCCTCCTCCTGATGCGGCGCTCCGAGGCGGAGAGACGTGGCGCCGCGCCGCTGGCGGCAATCTGCGGTCACGCCACGCATGCGCAGGCGCCGGGAGACTTCGCGACCGCTCCCATCGGCGCCTTGCGAAAACTGATGGCGAAAACCGGCTGGTCCGCGAGCGGCGTCGATCTTTTTGAAATCAACGAGGCTTTCGCGGTCGTCGCGATGGCGGCGATGCGGGAGCTGGGACTGCCGCCCGAGAAGGTCAACATTCATGGCGGCGCCTGCGCGCTCGGGCATCCGATCGGCGCGTCGGGAGCGAGAATTGTCGTGACCCTGATCGCGGCTCTGCGTCAATACGGCCTCAAACGCGGCATGGCCGCGTTGTGCATCGGCGGCGGAGAGGCGACCGCTCTCGCCGTCGAACTGGCGTGAAGCGGTCGCGGCGGTTGCGCCGGGATGAACGGAACCTGTAAGCGAAGACCTTGAGAGCGAAGACCTCGAGAGCGAAGGATGACGAGCATGAGCGACGATCAAGGTTTCGACAGGGATTCCGACAAAAGTTTCACTCACGGCGTCGATCCGACGCCTCACGTCGAAAAACCTTCCTTGCGGTCAGCAGAACCTTCCTCGCGCTCAGAGACCGAGCGAGCCCGGCCAGCGCAATCGGCGCCACTCCTTTTGCCCGGAGACGACGCCCTGACCCGGTTTCTCGGCGGCTCCCCTGGCGCCGTGTTCTGGCGGCTTCTGTTCGCGTCCTTGATCGTCGGCGCCTTCCTGATGTGGCTCGACATCAGGCCCGCCGACATTTTCAACGGCCTAATGCAGCTCGTGAACCGCATCTGGGGACTTGGGTTCGACGCAATCCGCGAGGTCGCGGACTATATCCTCGTCGGGGCCGCGCTGGTCATTCCCGTCTGGCTCGCTCTGCGTCTGTTGAGCATGCGCGGACGCTGAACGCCGGGGCGATGTGTTGAAATGCGGGTACTTGTTCAGGGGTGGAGAAACAAATGAAGTTCAACGGCGCTCTTTTCCTTGCGGCCGCGCTGCTGGTCGCTCCGGCTGCGGCCAATGCGCATCAGCACGCCCGCCATCATCGCCACCACGGCAAGAGTCTCTCCGCTCAGGACAGGGCGCGCTTCGATCATTCCGGCACGCGGGGACGCATGGCCTCGGCGCCAACTCGAGGCGGCTCGAGGGGCCCGGCAACTTCTCTTCGCCCCGTTAGAGCGCTTTCCTGACCGGATGGAATCTTCGGTCGATGAGAAATCGCCCCCGATTCAAAGGCCTGAGCATATCCTGATTGATCAGATCGAACCGGAACATGCTGTAATCCGTCCCCGGCGACATCATGGTTGTCGTCGGGGGACATCTCCTACGCCCGCGAGGTGGAGGAAGCGTCACGAGGATCTTGCCGCAAAGCCGCAAGTCCCCGTGTTTCGCCTGTAACGCCTCAGCTTGACTGCCTGCGCAGGAACGCGGGGATTTCCAGGTGATCCTCTTCGCGCGGCTGATAGGCGGGCCTGCCATACTCAGCCGGAGGCTGGGAAGGCCGCTGCGGGGCCGAGGGCTGCTGCGGCCGCTTGCCATATTCGGCATGGACGGCGTTGGGCGCCTGCGGACGCTGAACCGAAGGCGGGGACGCCGGATGCCGGCTCTGCTGCTGCGGCCTCTCCTGCTGGGCATGCCTTTCTTGCTGGGCGTGCCTGTCCTGCTGGGAATGCCGGTCCTGAACCGGATAATCCTGCGTCGCGTCGTCATGGCGGCTGCTGCCGAAGGACGCCAGCCTTTCGAGGAGAGAGCGGCGCTTGACTTCGGGATGCGCCTGCGCCGCGATTTCTCCGCGTTGCGCGCGAATCTGGTTCTGGCCCGGGAGCGGCAAATCGTCGATCTGCGGCATCCGCTTCTGCCGGATGACGGGCGATTCGGCGGCGCCAGGAATGAACGGTCCGCGCTCGAAATGATCGTCGTGACGCATCTCGGGCTGCGGCGATTCCGCGTAATGATGTGATTGGGGCGCGGACTCCTGGACGTACACGCCCTGCTGCGAGCCATTATGAAGCTGAACCGGCGCCGCGGGTGCCTGCGGCGTGCGTGGCTCTGCATAGGCCGTCTCGGCATAGGCCGTCTCGGAATGGGTCTGCGCGTAGCTCTGCGGCGCGGCGTTGGAATAAGCGCCCTGACCCGTTTCGATCGGGCGGCCCGAGGTCTGCGCGCGCAGCCGGTTGGCGACCTCGGTGATGCGGGCTTCGGCGCCGTTCATCTCGAAGATGCCGGCGGGATGATCGATGCCGGTGGCGACGACCGAGACGCGCACGATCCCGTCGAGGCTTTGATCGAATGTCGCGCCGAGAATGATGTTGGCGTCCTCGTCGACCTCCTGGCGGATGCGGCCCGCCGCTTCGTCGACCTCATAGAGCGTGAGGTCGTTGCCGCCGGTGATCGAAATCAAAAGCCCGCGGGCGCCCTTCATCGACACTTCGTCGAGCAGCGGATTGGCGATCGCCGCTTCCGCGGCGAGGATCGCGCGGCGGTCGCCCGACGCTTCGCCGGTGCCCATCATGGCTTTGCCCATTTCCCGCATGATCGCGCGGACGTCGGCGAAATCGAGGTTGATGAGGCCTTCCTTCACCATCAGATCGGTGATGCAGGCGACGCCGGAGTAAAGCACCTGATCGGCCATCGCGAAGGCGTCGGCGAAGGTGGTTTTCTCTGTCGCGATCCGGAACAGATTCTGGTTTGGAATGATGATCAGCGTGTCGACCGCTTTTTGCAGTTCGTTGATGCCCGCCTCGGCGACGCGCATCCGCTTTGCGCCCTCGAACTGGAAGGGTTTGGTGACGACGCCGACGGTGAGGATTCCCATGTCGCGGGCGGCCCGCGCAATCACCGGAGCGGCGCCGGTTCCGGTGCCGCCGCCCATGCCGGCCGTCACAAAGCACATGTGAGCGCCCGTGAGGTGATCGCGGATTTCCTCAATCGCCTCTTCCGCCGCGGCGCGTCCAACTTCAGGCTGCGATCCAGCGCCGAGGCCTTCGGTCACCTGGAGGCCCATCTGGATGATCCGCTCGGCTTTCGAGGCCGTGAGCGCCTGCGCGTCCGTATTGGCGGCGATGAAATCGACCCCAATCAGACCCGACACGATCATGTTGTTGACGGCGTTGCCGCCTGCTCCGCCAATGCCGCATACCATGATGCGGGGCTTCAGTTCCCGCAATTCGGGAGCTTTGAGATTGATGGTCATCGTCTGGCCTCTCGACGTTGGAGCGCCGATCAGGGACGCCCAGGTTTCATTTCATGTGATTCGCGTCTTGTTGGAAAGGGCCGCCACCCTTTTCAACACCTACGCGGCCGTCAAAAACTGCTCTTAAACCATCTTCCGACCCGGCCAATGTAGCCGTTCGAGCCAGCCGCCGAGACGGCGTCCTGCCGCGACGGTCGGAAATGTTCGTTGCCGCTTACTTGTGGATAAACCAAAAGTCCGAGCGACGCAGAAAACGCCGGGTTCTTCGCCGATTCGGGCAGCCCCTGGATTCCGAGCGGACGCCCGATCCGGACCTGGCCCGTGACGATTCGCTTGGCCGCCTCCTGCATCCCGGTGAGCTGGCTCGCCCCTCCGGTCAGCACCAGCCTGCGGCCAGCATGCGCGGGAAATCCGGCGCTTTTCAGCCGATCGCGCACCAGTTCGAGAATTTCCTCGACGCGCGGTTTGATGATCTTGATCAGATGCGCCTTGGGCACATGCGCGGGATGGTCGCCGTCTTCGCCAACCTGCACCACAGAGACCGTCTCCCGCTCGTCGGACGCTGAGGCGAGGCAGGCGCCGTAAAGCGTCTTCAGGCGTTCGGCGTCGTCGAGCCTGATGCTCAGGCCGCGGGCGATGTCCATGGTCACGTGATTGCCGCCAAGGGCGACAGCGTCGACATGGGTGAGATTGCCGCCCGAAAACACGCTGACCGACGTCGTGCCGCCGCCCATGTCGATCAAGGCGGCGCCGAGTTCGGCTTCATCGTCGGCGAGCGTCGACAATCCGGCCGCGTAAGGCGTCGCGACCATCGCGTCGACCTTGAGATGGCAACGTTCGACCGCCAGCATTAGGTTGCGCGCGGCGGCGGCGTCGCAGCTCAGAACATGCATGGACGCGCTGAGCGAATCGCCGATCATCCCGTCGGGATCGCTGATATGGCGGACCTCGCCGATCGAAAAACCGATCGGCAGCGAGTGCAACACGGCGCGACCGTCGCGCCCGCCCCGCGCGGTGCAGGCTTCGAGAACGCGATGGACGTCGGCTTGCGAAACGGCCCGGCCGGCGAGATCCACCTTGGCGTCGAACAGCTGCGAGGCGAGCCTGCCCCCCGTCACATTGACGATCACGCTTTCGACCTGGACGCCGGCCATCCGCTCAGCGGCGTCGACCGCAAGCCTGATGGCGTGTTCGACGGCCTCCATATCGACCACCGCGCCGCCCTTGATCCCGCGCGAGCGCTGATGGCCGATGCCGAGAATGCGGCAGCGATGCGTGCGGCCGCGCAGGGTTTGCGACGGATCGGTGGGATTGAGCCTGGCGACGAGGCAGACGATTTTGGAGGTGCCTATGTCAAGCACGGAGAGGATCGCGCTCTTTCGCACCGGAAGGGGACGCAGACGATGTGGCAAGGTCCGCGAATTCATATCTGACCGCCTTTCGTCTTGGTCTTGTGGGCGAAGGTCTCGGCGCGGGCCGCGGCGGAATCCTCGGTGAGGCGCGCGATCATGCGGTCGGGCTGGCGCAGATCGAGCGACAGCACGTCTTTCTCAAGCACATGCGAGTCGCGCTGAAGCCGAACGAGGCTCGCCATCGCCGCCGCCGGATTGAATTCGGGAAGATAGACGTCGATCCCGTTCGTCATCTTCAGCGTCCAGCGCCGGCCGGACACCAGGATCCCGGCCTGTATCTTGTCCCTCATGTCTCCGGCGGCTTCGAGCAGGGCGAGGTATTCCCCGAGCTTTTCGTTGGCGCCCGGACCGACGACGAGCGGCAGGCGAACAAAACGCTGGTCGCGCATGAGGTCGAGCGGCGTGCCGTCCGACGCGACGATGTTCACGTGGCCGTCCTTCTGCCAGAGCGCGAAGGGCTGGCGCTCCTCGATTTCGATCAGGAGCCGGTCGGGATATAATTTCGTGACGCTCGCTTCCTTGACGAGCGCGAGCTTCTCCAGCCGCTCCCTGACCTTGGCCACATCAAGAAACGGCAGCGAACTGCGCGGGCCGATTTCGGCGACGCCCAGCACTTCGGCCTCGCTGAGTTCGGTCTGGCCGGTGATCGTGACCGCCTCGATCCCGAACCCGAAGACCCTCGCCGCGATGTCGGCGGGGGCGCCGTTCTCCGCGATGAACGCGTCATATTCGCCGCCCCGCACCGCGCCATAGGCGCCGGCGCCGAGAAAAACAGCCGAGATGAAAACGAATGTCGCCGCCGGGTTGCTCAACGCCACGACGGCGCGACGCCAGAGGCCGGATCTGACCCTTCGCGCGCGCGGGCGCGCCTTGGCGCGAGGCGCGGTGAACGCCAGCGCCGCTGAGGCCCCGCGCGGCCCAGAACCCGCCGATGAAAACGGAACCGGCGCAAAGCCGGGCACCGCCGTTCTCAACGATCGCAGGAGGCGTCTTCGACCATCCATCGGACAAGCTCACCAAATGACAGGCCGGCGTAAGCGGCGATTTCGGGCACGAGGGACGTCTCGGTCATACCGGGCTGGCTGTTGACTTCAAGAACCACGAGTTCCGCGGTTCCCCCCGGAAGATCGTCGTAACGGAAGTCCGTCCGGCTTACGCCGCGGCAACCGAGCGCCCTGTGCGCCACAAGAGCTAACTCTTGTACATTTTGGTAAATAATTCCTTTAAGATTCGCCGGAAGCTCGTGGATCGAGCCTCCCGGCGCATATTTCGCGTCGTAGTCGTACCAGCCGCCGCCCGCCGCCTTGATCTCGATGACGGCGGGGGCCTTGTCGCCGATGACCGCGCAGGTCAGCTCGCGTCCCGCCACATAGCTTTCGATCAGGACCGTCTCGCCGTAGGACCAGTCCGCGCGGGTCAGCTCCTGCGGCGGGTGCTCCTGATCGGCCCGCACGATGATCACCCCGAAGGACGATCCCTCGCTCAGCGGCTTCACGACATAAGGCGGCGGCAGGACATGTTTTTTGGCGGCTTCGAGCCGGCTGACCGTGACGCCCTTGGCCACCGGGACGCCCGCGGCGCGCAGCACGTCCCTGGCCTTGTCCTTCTGCATGGCGAGCGCGGAGGCCAGCACGCCCGAATGGGTGTAGGGAATCCTTAACATTTCGAGGATTCCCTGAATGATTCCGTCCTCGCCGAATCGCCCGTGCAAGGCGTTGAAGGCGACGTCGGGACGCAGATCGGACAGGGTCTGGGAAACATGACGGTCAACGTCGAGGCGCGTGACCTTGAATCCCTCGGCCTCGAGCGCCTTGGCGCAGGCCTCGCCGGATCGCAAGGAGACGTCCCGCTCCGCCGAAAGCCCGCCCATCAGCACGGCGACGTGTCTGGTCATGCGAAAAGTCCTGTAAGAAGAATAAGAGAAGCCGCACCGCATCCTTCGAGACGCGCCCTTCTGGCGCTCCTCTGGATGAGGGTCGGCATCGCACAAACCCCGCCCGTGTCTGGCCGCGCCATGCTCAAGCCCCATCGTTCTGAGGAGCCGACACGGCAGGCGTTTCGAAGAACGAAGCGGCGCCGCGCGGAACCCCTACCCGTTTGATTTCCCATTCGAGCGTAACCCCGCTCGTCTCCAGCACGCGGGCGCGAACGGTTTCGCCGAGTGCCTCGAGGTCAGCGGCGCTCGCCGTGCCGCGATTGATGAGGAAATTGCAATGAAGCTCCGACACCTGCGCGTCGCCGATGGCCAACCCCCGGCACCCGGCCTTGTCGATCAGCTCCCAGGCCTTCGCGCCAGGCGGGTTCTTGAAGGTCGAGCCGCCGGTGCGGGTGTTGACCGGCTGGGTTTGCGCGCGGGTCCGCGTGATTTCGGCCATCTCGGCCAAGATCGCCGATTTGTCGCCCGCCTCGCCCGAGAAAACGGCGTTGGTGAAAATGACGTCCGCCGGGGCTCCGCAATGGCGGTAGGAAAAGTCCATGTCTCGGCCGGAAAACGTGACGAACTCGCCATTGCGCCGCACGCCGCGGCAGGAGACGAACACATCCTTGATCTCGGCGCCATAGGCGCCCGCGTTCATCCGCAGCGCGCCGCCGATTGCGCCGGGAACGCCGCGCAGGAACGCAAGACCCGCAAGGCCCGCCTCGGCGGCGGCGGAGGCGGCCTTGACATCCGGCGCGCCAGCGCCCGCCCGGATCAGCGGACCTTGAACAGCGATCTCCTGAAACGGTTTGCCAAGCCGGACCACGACCCCCTCGAGGCCGCCGTCGCGCACCAGCATGTTGGAGCCAAGGCCGATCGTCAGCACCCTAATCGCCGGGTCGAGGCGCGTGAGAAAATAGGCGAGATCCAGTTCGTCCGCGGGTTCGAACAGGGCTTGCGCGGGGCCGCCGGTCCGAAACCACGACATTCCCGCCAGCGGCGCGTTGGGGCTGAGCTTCCCGCGCAGATCCGGCATCGCCACGCGAAAAGCGGGCGTGAGGTCGGGAAAGCTCACGGAAGCCTCTTGGCCGCGCAAAGATCCGGGGCTGGCGCTCATGCGGCACCCCCCGCCGCGAGCTGACCCGGCAGCGCATAGGCCCATTGGGTGATATTTCCGGCGCCCAGAAAGACGACATAATCGCCGGGCCTTGCGAGCGTGCGGATGAGGCCCGGCAGATCCTCGGGATTATTCAGCGCCAGAGCCTGCCTGTGCCCGCGCGCCTTCAGGGCGGCGACGAGATGATCACGGTCGGCGCCCTCGATCGGCGCTTCCCCGGCGGTGTAGACGTCGGCGACGATCACGACGTCAGCGTCGTTGAAACAGCCGGCGAATTCGCTGAACAGCGAATGGAGCCTTGTGTAGCGATGCGGCTGCACGATGGCGATGACGCGCGCCGAGGTCGAGGCGCGCGCGGCGCGCAGCACCGCGGCGATCTCGACGGGGTGGTGGCCATAATCGTCGAAGATCAGGGCGCCGTTCCACTCGCCGGTGCGGGTGAACCGGCGCTTGACGCCGCCAAATCCCTTCAGCGCCGCGCGGATTCCATCGGCGCTGACGCCGAGTTCGTGGGCGACCGCAAGCGCCGCCGTCGCGTTTAGCGCGTTATGGTGGCCGGGCATTGGCATCAGTATGTTTTCGAGCGCGGTTTCCGCGCCGCTCTTGCGATCGCGGATGATCGCGGTGAAGCGCGACACCCCGCCGTTGAGATCGACGTCGACGAGCCTGACGTCGGCATGGGGATTTTCGCCATAGGTGACGATGCGGCGGTCCTCGATCTTGCCGACCAGCTCCTGGACGGTCGGATGGTCAAGGCACATCACCGCGAATCCGTAGAAGGGGATGTTCTCGATGAAGGCGCGGAACGCCTCCTTGATGGCGTCGAAGGTGCCGAAATGATCGAGATGTTCGGGATCGATGTTGGTGACGACCGCGACGTCCGCCGGAAGCTTCAGGAAGGTGCCGTCGCTTTCGTCGGCCTCGACCACCATCCAGTCGCCGGCGCCAAGCCGCGCATTGGTTCCGTAGGCGTTGATGATGCCGCCGTTGATGACGGTCGGATCGAAATGACCCGCTTCCAGAAGCGCGGCGACGAGCGAGGTCGTCGTCGTCTTGCCGTGCGTCCCGGCGATCGCGACGCATTGCTTCAGGCGCATCAGTTCGGCGAGCATCTCGGCGCGGCGCACCACGGGCAGGCGCTTTTCGCGCGCGAAGACAAGCTCGAAATTGTCGCGCTTGATCGCGGTCGAGACCACGACGACCTCCGCGGCGCCGATATTCTCCGCGCGGTGGCCGACATGCACGATCGCGCCTTTCGAGCGAAGCCGCTGGACGTTGGCGTTCTCGCTGGCGTCAGATCCTTGAACCCGGTAGCCGAGATTCATCAACACTTCGGCGATGCCGGACATGCCGATGCCGCCGATCCCGATGAAATGGATCGGGCCAAGTTCGTGCGGCAGTTTCATCGCGCCTTCTCCGCTTGCGCTGCAATGGTCAAGACAAGATCCGCGAGCCGCTCGGCCGCGTCCGGGACGCCGGCCGCTTTCGCGGCGGCGGCGCGTTTGGCGAGTCCCGGCCTGTCGGCGTCGGTTTCGGTGAGGACGTTCGCGAGCCATTGCGGCGTAAAATCATGCTGCGCGACGACGACCGCGGCGCCCCGCGCGGCGAATTGCCTGGCGTTCGCGGCCTGGTCCTGATCGAGCGCATGCGGCAACGGAACGAAAATGGCCGGGCGGCCGATCACCCCGAGTTCGGACACCGTGGACGCGCCTGCGCGCGCGATGACGAGATGCGCCTGCGCGATCCGCAATGGCAGGTCCGAAAAAAACGGCTTCACTTCAGCCTCGACGCCGAGCCTTTGATAGACGGCGCGCACCCGCGCCTCGTCCTCGTCGCGGGCCTGCTGCACGATCACGAGAGTGCGGCGGACGGTTTCCGGCAGGAGTTCGATCGCGGCGGGAACGATGTCCGACATGATCCGCGCGCCTTGCGATCCGCCGGTGATCAGCAGCCGCAATTTGCCATCGGCGTGGCCGGGATAGGCCGCCCTGGCGGCGTCGAGCGCCATCGGCCGAACGGGATTGCCGGTGAGATGGGTCTTGAGGCCAATTTTCGCGCTGACGCCGCCAAGCGTCTCGAACCCCTTGGCGATGGCGTCGGCCCTCGGCGCAAGAAAATGATTGGCGCGTCCGATGACGGCGTTGCCTTCGTGCAGGATCGCCGGCACCCGCAATTGCGTCGCCGCCAGAACCGGAGGCACGGTCGGATAGCCGCCAAACCCGACGACCGCGCAAGGCCGCAGGCGTTTGACGAGACGGCGCGCGTTCCAGGTCGCGCGCGCCAGCGTCAGGATCGCGCGGGCGCGCGACAAAAATGCGCCATTGCGCGGCGTCGCCGCCGCCAGCAGATGAACCGCCTTCGCGGGAAACGACGCTCCATATTTGGCGGCGCGTTCATCGGTGACGAGCTCCACCTCGACGCCGCGGGCTGCAAGCGCTCTCGCTAAAGCCTCCGCCGGGAACAGATGTCCGCCCGTGCCGCCCGCCGCGATGAGGATAAGGCGCTCGTTCATCACGTATAGGCTCCCGCGGACGACCCTGCGAGCAATGCGGCGCCGGGACGTTTGCGCAGGACGGCGATCAGGAAGCCCATGGCGAGGGCGAGGGAAATCAGCGAGGATCCGCCGTAGGAAATGAACGGCAGGGTCATGCCCTTGGCGGGCATCAGGTTCAGGTTGACGGCCATGTTGATCGCGCTCTGGACGCCAAACAGCATCACCAGTCCCGCCGCCGCGAACCGGCAGAACGGATCCTCGTTGCGCGAAGCCAGAAGGAGGCCGCGAAGAACGACAAAGGCGAAAATCGAAACAATCACGAGACAGGCGACGATGCCGAATTCCTCGCCCGTGACCGCGAAAATGAAATCGGTGTGGGCGTCCGGCAGAATGCGTTTGACAATCCCCTCGCCCGGCCCCTTGCCGAACCAGCCGCCGGACAAAAAGCTCCCCATCGCGGTGTCGACCTGGAACGTGTCGACGATGCCGCCGCCTGCGCCCGGATCGAGGAATTTGAGGACGCGCGCGCGCACATGCGGCACGAACTTATAGGCGAGCAGGACGCCGGAAAATCCGGCGCCGCCAATGCCGACGACCCAGAACCAGTGCAGCCCGGCCATGAAGAAAAGCGCCGCCCAGACCAACGAGATCAGCATCGTCTGGCCGAAATCCGGCTGCAGGATGAGGGGAATGATGGTTATCGGCAGCAACAGCAACGCGACCAGATTGGCGGGGACGTCGCGCCGCTTGCCGCCCTCGGAAAACGCCCAGGCGGCGAGTATGACGAAGGCTGGCTTCAAGAACTCAGAAGGCTGAATCCCGAGGATCCAGCGCCGCGACCCCTTGACCTCCTGGCCGAATACGAGCGCGACGAGGATCAGCGCCATCGACACGAGAAAAACGACGAGGGCCGTCCGGCGCACCTGGCGCGGCGTCAGGCAGGAGGCGGCGATGAGGACCGCCGCCGAAGGGATCAGATAGAGCGCCTGCCTGTGCACGAAATGAAAGGTCGAGAGGCCGAGCCGTTCGGCCACGGGCGGACTGCCGGCCATCGCCAGCACAAGCCCCATCAGCATCAGGGCGACGGCGGCCGCAAGAACCCATCGATCGATCGTCCACCACCAGTCCGCAAGGACCGAGCGCTCCGCACGAGACACCATTTTAGCCCCCTCAAACCTTCATTTCAGCCGCGAGCAACGCCGCTACGATCTCGCGGAACCGGTCGCCGCGCTTTTCGAAATCAGGGAACTGATCGAACGAGGCGCAGGCCGGCGACAGCAAGACGACGGATTGTTCGAGCGCGCTGTCCTGCGCGTCGCGCGCCGCTTTCGGAATCGCCGTTTCGAGATCGCCGCAGAACTCAAAGGGAAACGCCCCGCCGATCGTCGTCGCGAAAGCCTCGCTCGCTTCCCCGATCAGATAGCCCTTGGCGACCTTCGGAAACAACGAGCGCAAGGGCTCGATCCCGCCCTGCTTCGCCCTGCCGCCAAGAATCCAGAACACCTTGTCAAAGGAGAGCAGCGCCTTTTCCGCGGCGTCGGCGTTGGTCGCTTTCGAATCGTTGATGAACAGCACCTTTCCGCACTGGCCGATCTCTTCCAGCCGGTGGACAAGGCCCGGAAAACTGCGCAGACCTTTTTCGACGCTTTCGAGGTCCTCGCCGAGCGGCCCGAGCGCGGCGACGGCGGCGGCGGCGTTCTGGCCGTTGTGCGCGCCCCGCAACGAGTGGATTCCGGCAAGATCCGCGATCGGCGTCGAGCGTCCGTGAACCCTGCGAACGAGCCGGGTTCCTTCGAGAACGACGCCGTTTTCGATCTGCGGCCGCGTCACGGAGACGAGAGTCGTCTGGCGGCCCTCCTTCGCGATCTCGTCCGCGATCCCCCGGGTGATGTCGTCGTCAACGCCGATCACGGAATGGTCGGCGCCGCGCGCCAGCCTGGCCTTGATCGCGGCGTAATTGCCCATGTCTCCGTGTCGGTCGAGATGATCGGGCGTGACGTTGAGCAGGACGCCGACCAGCGGATCGATCGATGGCGACAGGTCGATCTGAAACGACGAGCATTCGACGACGTGGACGCGATTGTCCTGCGGCGGCGGCAAGGCCAGAACCGGCGTGCCGATATTGCCTCCGACTTCCACCTGAAAACCGAAGCTGCGGTAGAGGTGCGCCACGAGCGCGGTCGTCGTCGATTTGCCGTTGGTTCCGGTGATTGCGACGAACGGCGATTTCGACGCGGTCTTGCGGCGCTGCCGGCAGAACAATTCGATGTCGCCGATGATTTCAATGCCGGCTTTTTTGGCCTCGACGACCGTCCAGTGCGGCTGCGGATGGGTCAACGGCACGCCGGGGGCGAGGACCAGCGCGGCGAATCCATTCCAGTCGGCGCGCTTCAGATCGACGATGTCGAGCCCCGCCGCGCGGGCTTTTTCGCGCGAGGCCTCAACGTCATCCCAGCAGGAGACGCGGGCGCCGCCCGTCTTCAGGGCCTGCGCGCTGACGAGGCCAGAACCGCCAAGGCCGAAAACCGCGACGTCGCGACCGCTAAAGACGGTGACGGGCGTCATGCGTCACCTCAGTTTCAGGGTTGAAAGACCAATCAGCGCAAGCACGAAGGCGATGATCCAGAACCGCACGACGACCTGCGGCTCCGACCAGCCGAGCTGCTCGAAATGGTGATGTATCGGCGCCATCTTGAAGACGCGCTTGCCGGTCAGCTGATACGAGACGACCTGGACGATCACCGAGAGCGTCTCGAGCACGAACAGGCCGCCGACAATTCCAAGAACGATCTCGTGCTTCACCGCGACGGCGATCGCGCCGAGCAATCCGCCCAGCGCCAGAGACCCCGTGTCGCCCATGAAGATTTGGGCGGGCGGCGCGTTGAACCACAGAAAGCCAAGACCCGCGCCGATCATCGCGCCGCAAACGATCGCGAGCTCTCCGGCTCCTGGAACGAAATTGATCCCGAGATAGGTCGAAAAAATTGCGTTGCCGGCGAGGTAGGCGATGATCCCGAAGGTCCCCGAAGCGATCATGACCGGGACGATGGCGAGGCCGTCAAGCCCGTCGGTCAGATTGACCGCATTTCCGGACGCGACGATCACGAAGGGGCCGAACACCAGGAAAAACAGTCCAAGGTCCGCGGCGAAACCGTTGATGGCCGGCAGCGAAAGCGCCGTCGTATGGGGCGTCCCGAGCTTCATCATGGCGAGGCAGGCGATGAACGCGATGGCGACTTCCAGACTGAGCCGGAGCCGCCCGGAAAAACCGCCGTGGGTCTGCTTGGTGACTTTCAGGTAATCGTCATAAAAGCCGATCGCTCCGAAGCCGGCCGTGACGAATAGGACAATCCAGACGTAGTGATTGCGCAGGTTCGCCCAAAGCAGGGTCGAGACAAGCAGACCTGACAGGATCATCAGGCCCCCCATGGTCGGAGTTCCCTTCTTGGTCAGGAGGTGCGACTGCGGGCCGTCGGTCCGGATCGGCTGGCCTTTTCCCTGTTTGAGGCGAAGCGCCTGAATGATTCTCGGGCCGAAAAAGAACACGAAAAACAGCGCGGTCGCTGTGGCGCCGCCGGTTCGGAAGGTAATGTAGCGAAACAGGTTGAGAGGCCCGAAGACGCTCGAATATTCGGCAAGCCAGGTCAGCATCGTTTATGTCTTTCGTCCGGCGTCCGCCGCCATGGCCGAATTGGAGAATTCTTTAAGAGCGCCCACAAGCGCGCTCATCCTGCTGCCGTTGGAGCCCTTGACGACGACGATGTCGCCGGCCCTGACCGCCTCGCGAAGGTCAGGCTCCAGATCGAAGGCTCGCTCCCGCCATGCGCCTCTCAAGGCGGCCGGCAAGGCGTCGAAGAGATGCTTCATCAACGGACCGGCGGCGAAGACGAGATCGATCCCGTTGGCGGCGAGGTCGGCGGCGAGATCCGCGTGCATCGCCGGGGCGGCCGGGCCAAGTTCGAGCATGTCGCCGAGAACCGCGACGCGGCGCCCGCCCTCCCGCACCGGCAGGGCGCCCGCGAGGGCGAACGCGGCCCGCATCGATTCTGAATTCGCGTTGTAGCTTTCGTCGAGCAGCGTGTAGGGCCCGTCCGCGGCCTCAAGCGTCAGCCGCTCGCCGCGGCCCGGCTGCGGCTTGAACCCGGCGAGCGACGCGGCGGCCGACTCAAGATCAACTCCAAAGGCCCTGGCGGCGAGAAGCACGGCGAGCGAATTCAGCGCAAGATGCCGGCCCGGCGCTCCGAGCGGATAGGTGAGGCGCCGGCCGCAGATTTCAGCCTCCACCACCGAATGGTCGGCCGCGAGCGTCACGCCGATGAGGCGCGCGTCCGCGCGCTCATGCGCCCCGAAGGAGGCGACATGGCCCGCCGGCGAATTTTTCGCGTGGGCGCGCAGCCGTTCGTAATGAACGATGTCGCGATGAACGATGGCGACTCCTCCGGGAACGAGACCGGAGAAAATCTCTCCCTTGGCGTCGGCGATGTCCTCGACGCCGGCGAAGTTTTCAAGATGCACGGGCGCCACCGTCGTCACGATGGCGACATGAGGCCGGACCATGGCGGTCAGCGGCTCGATCTCGCCCGGGTGATTCATCCCGATCTCGAACACCCCGAAGGATGTCTCCCTCGGCATGCGCGCGAGCGTCAAGGGCACGCCCCAGTGGTTATTATAGGAGGCGACCGACGCGTGGACGGCGCCCGCTTCGGCCAGGACCAGTCGCAAGGCTTCCTTTGTCGACGTCTTGCCGACTGATCCCGTGACGGCCGCGATGCGGGCCCGGGTGCGCCCGCGCGCGGCGATTCCGAGGCGCTCCAGCGCCAGGAGGACGTCCCGCACCACAAACAGCGGGCCCGCGCCCGCAAGCTGTCCGGCGTGTTCTTCATCGATGACGGCCGCGAACGCGCCCTTGGCGAAAGCCGCCGCGACGTAATCGTGGCCGTCGCTCTCAACGCCGCGGATCGCGAAAAACAGATCGTTTTCCTGCAAGGTCCGCGTGTCGATCGAAATGCCGAGGGCGCCGCCCTGAGGCGCGCCGCCGCAGACTCGCGCCCCGAGCGGGGCGACGAGACCAAGACCCGACCACAAAGCGTTTCTTGGAGCGGCGATGTTCAAGCGGCCTCGTCTTTCAGCGCAGCCAGGGCGCAGTCGAAATCGGAAAACGGCAGCGTCTCGCTTCCGACGATCTGGCCTGTTTCATGACCCTTTCCGGCGATAACAAGGCCATCGCCAGGTTCGAGCATACCGACAGCGGTCGCGATCGCGTTGGCGCGATCCGCGATCTCGCGAATTTTTGGGGATTCCCCGGCGCCGACCAGAATGGCGCGGCGGATCACGGCGGGATCCTCCGTGCGCGGATTGTCGTCAGTGACGATCACGAGGTCGGCGAGCCGGGCCGCAATTTCGCCCATCATCGGACGCTTGCCCGCGTCGCGGTCTCCGCCGCAGCCGAAAACGACGATCAACCGCCTCGAAACATAGGGCCGGAGCGTGCGCAGCACATTGTCGAGCGCGTCGGGCTTGTGCGCGTAATCGACAAACACCGGAGCGCCGTTGCGGCGTCCCGCAAGCTCGAGACGGCCAGGCGCGCCCTTGAGCCGTTCAAGCGCGCCGAACACGGCGGCGGCGGGCCCCCCCAACGCGATGCAAAGTCCTGCGGCGACAAGGGCGTTCGAGACCTGGAACGCCCCGGCGAGAGGCAGCCGGGGGGCATAGACATGGCCCTCATAGGCGATGCGCAGATCGGTTCCGAAATCGTTCGCGCGCGCCCCGGCGAGACGCAGGCTTGCGCCCTTCGCTCCTGTGGTGAGGACGCGCAATCCCCGCGTCTCGCAAGCGGAAACGACCGCCGGCGCGGCGTCGCTGTCGGCGTCGACGACGGCCGCGGCGCCGGGTTCGAGCAGCCGGTCGAACAGCTCCAACTTTGCGGCGAGATAGGCTTCCATGGTCCCGTGATAGTCAAGGTGATCGCGGGAAAGATTGGTGAAGGCGCCCGCCATGAGACGCACGCCGTCGAGGCGGCGCTGAACGATCCCATGGGAGGAAGCCTCGAGCGCCAGATGGGTGATTCCGTCGCGCGCGAGTTGATCGAGCGTTTTGTGCAGGCTCACCGGGTCGGGCGTCGTCAGCGAACCATAGACGCTGGCCGAAGGAGCGACAACGCCAAGGGTTCCGATCGAGGCGGCTTTCAGGCCGAGCGCCGCCCAGATCTGACGAACGAACGCCGCCACCGACGTCTTGCCGCTGGTGCCGGTCACTGCGGCGATGGTTCCCGGCTGGCGGGGATACATGGCGGCGGCGGCGCGCGCCATCGCGCCGCGAACGTCCGCGACCTTGATTAAGAGGGCGCGCTCGAGCGGCGGATCGAGATCACGCTCGGCGACGATCGCAAAAGCGCCGCTGTCGACGGCCTGAGCCGCAAAATCGAGGCCGTCCGCCTTGGTTCCTGGCACCGCGAAGAACACGCCGCCCTCGGCGACGGCGCGGCTGTCGCAGGTCACGCTTTCGACCTCGCGCGCCGCAAACGCCTCGGGAATGTCCACGCCCGGAAACAGGTCGGCGAGGCGCGTCAATGGCCGCCTCCGCCAGTGGCCGGAACATTGGCGATTCCATAACCGAGTTTCGCCAGGAGCGGAAACGGCTGCGGCGGCGGCTCGAAGCGCGGCGCGATGCCGAGCAAGGGGCCGGTCCGCTCGATGATCTTGCCGGTCACCGAACCCGAATTCCACGCCGCAGTGCGATAGCCGCCGGTCTCCGGCAGGCCCTGCGGCTCGTCCATCAAAGTGAGATAAAGGTATTTCGGCTTGTCGGCCGGCAGGATCGCCATGAACGTCGTGAACACCCGGTCCTTGGAATAATGGCCATGGACGATCTTGTCCGCGGTCCCTGTCTTGCCGCCGATGAAATAGCCCTTGATGTCGGCCATTTTCGCTGAGCCAATCTCCGCGTTGAGCCGCATCAGGTAACGCATCGATTCCGATGTTTCGGGCTTGACGACGCGCGGCGCGTTCGCCTTGGCGTCGCCCTCGTCCCGACGCAGAAAGGTCGGATTGACGAGAACGCCGCCGTTCGCGAGCGCCCCGACCGCCATCATCGCCTGCATTGGAGCGACATTGAGGCCTTGCCCGAACGCGATCGTCATCGTGTTGAGTTCGCCCCAGTTCTTGGGAACGAGCGGGTCCGCGGTCTCCGGCAATTCGGTGTGCAGGCGGGTGAGCTGTCCCATTTTGCGAAGGAAAGCCTTGTGGCCTTCGACCCCGACCATCAAGGCCATCCGGGCGGCGCCGATGTTCGATGAATAGGTGAAGACCTCCGGAACCGTCAGGAGGCGGTGCTGCGCATGGAAGTCATGGATCGTGAAACGGCCGTAGCGCATGTTGTCGCGCGCGTCGATTCGCGAATGCAGGTTCACCTTGCCGGCGTCGAGCGCCATGGCGATGGAAATCGCCTTGAACGTCGAGCCCATTTCGTAGACGCCGACGGAAAGTCTGTTGATGTGGTTCGGATCGAGCGCGTCGGCGGGCGTGTTCGGATCATAATCCGGCAGTGAGGCCATCGCGATGACTTCGCCCGTATTGACGTCGAGGATCGCCGCGGCGCCGGCTTTCGCCTTGAATTTGGCGATGCCTTTGGCGAGTTCCTCGCGGACCGCAAAGGTCGCCTTGAGATCAAGCGAGGTGGTGATCGGCTTCAGATCGTCGGGCGTGAGGCTGAAACCCGCGCCATGCAGATCGCCGAGGCCCTGGCCGTCGATAAATTTTTCAAGACCAGAGACGCCGACGCCGTCGAGATTGGCGAACCCGAGCACATGCGCCGCGACCGGCCCGTTCGGATAGACGCGTTTGTTCTCGGGCAGAAAACCGACGCCGGGCAGCCCGAGGCGATGGACCTCCTGCTGCTGTTTCGCCGTGATCGCCCGCTTGACCCACACAAATCCTTTTCGGGAGCCAAGCCGCTGGCGCAGATCGCGCGCGTCGACGTCCGGCAGCACGGCGGTCAGCAATTCGACGGCTTCGTCCTTGTCGATGATGCGCCTTGGTTCAGCGAAAACCGACATCACCTTGATGTCGGTCGCCAGGATTTCGCCATTGCGGTCGAGGATATCGGGCCGCGCGACGGCGATCGTGTCGGCGGCGGCGCGTTTGACGCTTTGCTGGGTATCCGGACGCAGGCCGAAATAAACCAGCTTGCCCGCGATGGCGCCGAAAACCGCGAGGAACACGAGGGCGACCAGCTTGATCCGGCCGCCGCTCTTGTCGAGCTTGGTCACAAACAGATCGGCGAGAGCCGCCATGATCATGCTGCGACGGCTTTTCGCCGCCGGCGCTCCGGCGCCCGGCGGGGGGGCGTCGTTCCGCTTTGAATCGGATCCATCGCTCATGTTGGCAACATCGTCATCTTGCCCGGATTTTGTCGGCGGGATTGGAAGGGGTCGTTACGCTTGCAGGCTCGCCGTCGCGGGGCGTATTCGTTGGCTCCGCCATCCCGAGGGATTCGAGCTTGAGCCCGATCGAGTCGGATTTCGGCCCGCGCGCCGGAAGGACGTCCGCCTTGACGATCTGCTGCAAGGCGACGGGCTTCAGATCGGGGAGGAGCTTGTCGGCGAGGCCCTGAATTCTTTCAGGCCGCGTCACATGCGCCCATTCGGCGCGCAGCATTCCGATCTGGTCCTGCTTCGCCTTGATCTCATGCTTCAGCTTGACGATTTTCTCGGCGTGAAAAATCGTCTCGTATTTCACCGTGTAGGCGTAGATGGCGGAGCCGATCAGCGCGACGATCGCAAGGAGGTTAAGAATTCGCACCATGTAGGCGCCCTTTCAGATCGCGATGAGGAAGTCGTGCGAGAGCCAGCAATTTCTCGTCAAGCCCACGCGAGGCGGCGCTTGTGCGCGCGCCATGCCGAAGCTTGGCCGACCGCGCTCGCGGATTGACCCGGATTTCCTGCGCCGAGGGCAGCACAGGCTGTTTTCCTTGCAGCGTGAAGGTCGGCTGCGGCCGCGCCGCCTCCCCCGGCAAAGGTCGGGAGGCGGCCTCGCCCCGGCCGGAACGCGCGGCGAAGAATTGTTTGACGATGCGGTCCTCGAGCGAATGAAAAGTCACCACCACGAGCCGGCCGCCTGGTTTCAGAACCGATTCCGCCGCCGCGAGCGCGCGGACAAGCTCGCCAAGCTCGTCATTGACTGCAATGCGGAGCGCCTGGAACGTTCTCGTCGCCGCATGTATCTCGCCGGGCTTTGCGGGGGCGACCCGCGCAATCATCCCCGCCAGCGCCGCAGTCGAGACGAAGGGCGCCTTGGCGCGATCCATGACCATCGCCCGGGCGATCCGGCGGGAGGCGCGCTCCTCGCCGAAGTAATAAAGGATATCGGCGAGCGTCTCTTCCTCCGCATGGTTGACGAGATCGGCGGCGCTCTCGCCCTCGCTTTCCATTCGCATGTCGAGCGGGCCTTCCGAACGGAAGGAAAAGCCGCGATGGGCCTCGTCAATCTGCATTGACGAGAGGCCGACATCGAGCACGACGGCGTCGAAATCCGTCAGCCCAAGCCGCCTCGCCGCCTCGGCCAGTCTTGAAAATCGTTCCTGAACCAGAAACAGCCTACCGCCGGAATCGCGGACAAGCTGTTCGCCCGCCCGTACGGCGGCAGGATCGCGGTCGAGCGCCAGGACGCGCGCGTTGGCCGGCGCAAGAAGCGCCGCCGTATAACCGCCTGCGCCAAAGGTCGCGTCGAGGTAAAGCCCCCCTTCGCAGGGCGCGGCTATGCGCATGACGTCCTCACGAAGCACGGGAACGTGCCGGGCCGGTCCGCCAGCGGCGAGATGATCCTCATCGCCGCGGCCCGACTTCATTCCCGTGCTCCATGTGGTTGCAGCGGCGGCTGCGCCGCTGCGTGTCTGGAACTGAGCTGTTTTCGAAGATCGCGCACCCGGCTTCTGGCCTCGTCCAAATGCACGCGAAAACGTCCCGGCTCCCAGATCTGAAACTTGTGGCCATGCCCGACAAACGTAACTTCCGTTGTGATCGCAGCATTGGCTTTCAGGCTTTCCGTCAGCATGACCCGGCCCTCCGAGTCGACTTTCAAAATCTCGCTGGTGCCAAGCAGCGCGGTCGAAAACAGATCGCGTTCCTCGGAATAGGGCGATAGCGCGCCAAGGAGGTCGTGAATCTCCCGCAACAACGCGTGGCCGCCGCAATCAAGCGCCTCCTGATCGAGCGAGGGGTGGACGTAGAGACCTTCGAACCCATCCCTCGCCAATACAGATCGAAACGCGGCTGGAATCGAAACGCGTCCCTTGGCGTCAAGCCGGTTGGTGCAGTGCGAGACAAATCCGTCCACTCCCTCAACCTCGGCTTGTTCGGCGCGCTCCCCCCGCGGGCCTCAATTGGCGCCGCTTCCCCCAAGGTTAATCAATCGTGCGGGACAATTTGGGATAACATGGGATAAATTGGGGGTCAATGTGAATAGGACCCGTTTGACACAGATTTCCACGGGTCTCGGACGCGCTTCGGCGCCGCCCTCTGGAACAGGACTGACGGCTCACGCACGGGAGGGGAAAGGCGAGGCGGCGGCGCAATCGCAATCGGCCAGCCTTCAACGCGAAATGGGTCTTCAATGCGAAACGGGTCCGCCAAGGGCGCCGCGAAATCGCCGTTTGGAAATCGCTCCGGGAAAGCAAAGCGCGCTGGCGAACCAGCGCGCTTTACACGTTTTCACCATTGCTTAGAGACGCGAAAGACCTCCTGGAATATGCTCTAGTTCTTTCGCGCCGGTCGTGGTTGGCGCTGAGGATCGCCCGCCTTGACGTCGTTCTGAGTGATCGAAGGCGGGTCACTCGCCGGAAACGAATCCTTGAGCTCGCGCTCGAGTTCGTCGCCCGAGTCTTTTGGCGAGGGCTCTTTGGTTTTGATCTTTACTTTTTCTGTCATCGACGAAGCCTCGGATTGGGTGAAGTCAAAACCCCAACCGCCGCAGGCGCAAAGCGTTCCGTTCAATCGGCCAGCGCCTTCGCGGGCGGAAAGGCGATCTCGATCAAAGTCCCCTCGTCGCGCTCGCTCTTGATCGAAAACGACGCTCGGTTGGCTTCGACCAGGGCTTTGGTCAATGGAAGACCAAGACCCGTCCCGCCCGAAACGCGGGACGCCGCAACCTGACGGAACGGCTCGAGAGCGACTTTGATGTCGGCGGCCGACATGCCGACCCCGGTGTCGCGGATGCGAAGCGCCGCCTGCCCCGCCTCGGTGACGGCGGTGGCGACGCTGACGTGACCGCCGGGGACATTGAACTTCACGGCGTTCGAGAGCAGGTTCAGGACGATCTGCCGGACCGAGCGTTCGTCGGCGAAGACCTGCGGAAGCCGAGGGGCCAGAGACAAGCGGATTACGATTCCGGCGCGGCTCGCCTGCGGCTGCATGATCGAGACGCATTCGGCGATGATCCGGTTGGCGTCGACGGCCGTGAAATCAAGCTCCATTTTGCCGGCTTCGATCTTCGACAGATCGAGCAGATCGTTGACGAGGCTCATGACCAGAGCGCCGGAGCTGTGGACGTCCTTCAAATAGTCCTTGTAGCGGGCGTTGCCGATCGGTCCGAACCGCTCCTCAAGGATGACCTCCGCAAAGCCGAGGATGGCGTTGAGAGGCGTCCGGATCTCGTGGCTGACCTTGGCGAGAAATTCCGATTTCAACGCGCTCGCGCGCTCCGCCTCCTTCCGGGCGTCGTCGAGTTCGCGTTCGATCTTTTTCCAGTGGGTCATATCGCGCAGAAGGGCGCACCAGCGGACCTCCCGCTCGTCCGCGCCAGGATACGAGTTGGCGTCGATGCGCCCCAGGGTCATGAAAATGGGGATCGTTCCTCCCTGGCGAGCCAGCGCCGTGACCTCTCGCCCGTCGTTCAGGAGGCTCATCATCCCGTCGGAGATCAGACCTTCGAAATAATCCTGCGTGCGCGCCCTGCTCTCGGGCGCGATCAAGACCGTGAACGGCAGGCCGGCGACGTCGCTTTCGTCGTAGCCAAAGAGCGCCTCCCCCGAGCGGTTCAGGCTGACGATGTTTCCTTTCGAGTCGAGGATCGCGACGCCGTCCATCGCCGTATCAAGGATGGCGTTCAGTTCGCGCGCCTCGTTTCGAACCCGGCGCAACTCGCTCTCAAGATCAGCCGGCCCGGCCTCGGCCGGCGATTGGAACATCGCCAGCGCGGCTTTCTTTCCCCGCCATTCGATCGTCTTGGCGCTGGCCCGCAGGCGGACGGAGCGTCCGTCGCCAGCGCGCAGTTCAACGATTTCGCTCCGGCGCGAGAGGCGCGGAAGCGCCTCAAGCAGCGGCTCCAGCGCGCCGGCGTCAAGAGCGGCGGCGAGGTCTCGATAGCGCAGCGCGTCCAGGAAAGACCTATTGACGAAAACAGGACTCCGCCCCTCAAAGACGAGCGCCCCAACAGGCAGGACGGCGAGGATCTCGCGGCCGTCGACAGGAACTGAACCCGATCCGGCGCCCGCCGGCGCGGTTTGAGGTGAGGCGCGCCCGGCAAGAGGCTCGGCCGCGGGCGGACGCGGCGCGTCATCAGCACGCGCGGCTGGGGCCGATTGCACGATTCCAAAACCGCTGTAGCCCTCGAAGCGGCGATCCTGGTCGAACTTCGGCATGCCCGCAAGCATCACCGGCGCAAAGGCGGCAAGTTTTGGAGCAAGTCCTGGAGCAAGTCCTTCAGCAAGCCCCCCGGTTGAGAAGCCCGTGACGCAACGCCAGGTCTCCCGGAGCGCCAGATGACGCGCGAGGGCGGCGGCCTGCGCCGGATCGCCGTTGTCGATCACGTCGAGCAAGGGGCGTCCGATGAAATGCGAAAATGGCGGCCCGGCCTCGGCGATGCGGCCGGAGGCGTCGGTGCGCCACAAAAACCGGATCAAATCGTTTCCCGGCGAGGTCGACCGAGACCCCCCGCCATGTTCTTCAGGCCGAGCCAACGGCGACGCCTTCGCGTTCGGCGCGCCCGCCCGCTTTCGGGAAGGAGAGCGGGCGACGCCATTGCGGCAGTCGACAACCGCAGCGACAACAATCTCCCGCCCGTCCCTCAGCCGAACGAGGCGGCGATCGAACGTCAGGCTTCGCGTCGCGCCGCCAAGATTGAAGCGAACCCGCTCGAGGCTGGGCGGCCCGCCTAGAACGAGCTTCGCGCCCGGACGGGTGAGCCGGATCGCGCCCGCTTCCCGGAGGCGATCGGAGAAATCCTGAAGATTTCTAGCTTCCAGGAGTTCGAGAAGACTCATGCTGGCGAAGACCGCCGTCCGCGGATTTTCACGGCTCCAGGCGGCGACAGGCTCCTCGCCGGTCAGCGCGGGCGCCAGCATAGCCAGCGCTTCGACGGCGTCTTGACTGGCCGTCCCCGGAGCAAGGCAAAAAGTGTTCATATCGCCGTCGGTCTTTTCCCCGCGAGCGCGGCAAGGTCCGCCGCAGGCCCATAAAACGTAACCGCGATCGCGCGGAAGGTCCACCGATAGGCCCTATTCGCCGATGAAATGATTAATGAATTCTTAACCTTGATCGTTAACCAGAGGCCTTCGGCGAACCGCGCTTCGCCAGCGGACGCCGACGCGGCCTTTCGGGGCCTTGCATTCGCGCGGCGTTCCTCTTAGTTTCCCGCCGAATAAGCCCGCGCCGCCATAGCTCAGTTGGTTAGAGCGCTAGATTGTGGATCTAGAGGTCCCCCGTTCGAGCCGGGGTGGCGGTACCAAGCGCTTGAAGGACTTAGGCGGCGGCGCGTCGTCCTACTATGAACCGGGGTTCCGTCTTAGCCACTTAATGGCTTGGTCCAGCAGTCCGGAGCGATGGCGTTCGAGGGCGATCCCGAGCGCAACTCTCCCAGCAACCCCAAAGCGAAAGCTCGAACATGCCGGACAAGCGCGTCGTTCTCGTCGTAGAGGATGATCCCGTGATAAAGGATTTGCTGGCGCACGAGCTTGAACTGTCGGGCTATTTCGTCGTCACAGCCATCAATGGAGAAGACGCCGCGCAGATTTTGCCGGCGACGCCCCGGATTGATCTGCTTGTGACGGACATCAGAATGCCTGGACGGATCGACGGCTGGACGCTGGCCAGATTGGCGCGTGAAAAAAGTCCCCAATTGCCGGTAATTTACACCAGCGGATATTCGCCGCTGCAAGGAATGGAAGTGGAAAACAGCGTCTTTCTCCGCAAGCCTTATCGCACTTCGGACATCTTGAAGTCGATCGATCAGGTGATGGGTCCTGATCAGGGACATTGACCCGCCTGGGATTGCTTCGGCTTAGGCAAGTCGGGACTGGCGCAAGTCTGAACTTGGCGCAAGTCGGAACTGGCGAAAATCTCGCCGGCCGCGTTGGAAGCAGCTCAGTTAACCGGAATAAGACTCTGATCCGCGTTTCTTTTGAGATTGAAATAGTCCTGCAGCTTGCTCGCCTCGGCGTAGTAGACGACTTCCTTGGCCTTTAGCTCCATGAGCCGCTGCTCGAAGGTTGTCCTGTACAAGGACGCGTTGACATAGACGTCGCCGGAGATCGTCTGGGCGATCTTCAAATCGTCGAGAAAAAGCTTCGGATTGTCCGGCCTGCCGTTTCCATCGAGATGGTTTCGCACCGTCTTGATGGCGTCGTTGAGCTGAATGAAACAATGCGACATGCCGATGTGCCAGGTCTTCACCGACAATCTGTCGAGTTCACGGATCTGGTCGCCATGCGCATTGCGAAAGAACGCGTTGTGGCAATCGATCTTTGAGATGTCGCGCAAACTGACGGGCACGGAATTGCCGAGCGCGCTGTCTACGGCCATATCGATGCGGCTCAGAAACGTGGCGTCGACAAGATTCCATCTTGTCAGCACGTCATCGTAAATTTTCGCCGCGTCCTTTAGCCGGTCATCATGTCCTGGCCGCGGCGACGCGGTTTGCGAAAGCTCGTCGAGCAACCGGAAACTGCGGTACCATCGCTCATGCGCGAGCGCGATTGCATCGAGATGGATCTGTTCCGCGTTCTTGATATTCTCTTCCAGCCGGGCGAGACGCTTGTCACGCACCCATGTCGCGAAGCCGAACATTCCGGAAAGCACAGACCCGAGAACGCCCACCGTCAGCAGCTTCACGATATCGGGTTTGATGGTCTGCCACAGTCCTTTCGACTCCTCGGTCATGATCGCCTCCGGTCCGCGTCTTGCTCATCGTGATGATCCGCTCTCGCGCGTCGAGGCGACTCCGAGCCCGACCACGAGAAGCGCCGACTTCCAGATCGGAAGGGATGACAACGCAAGCGCCCAGTTCATTCTTTAGCTTCCAACTGATACGGCATTGGCCGTGTAAACACACGACATGTGAACACAGGCGTATGCGCAGGTCATGGCGATGCAGGTCATGACGATGCAGATCAGGGCAACGCCCTCGCCAGTTCGGCCAGGACCAAAAGTACAAACCCCGCGAGCGCGAAGTTCATGGCGTGTCCAAGATGCGCATATTTAGTGCGGCAAATGCCCGCGAGCGCATGAAGGTGGCGGAGCTTTTCGTCATGCGCCGAGCGCAGGTCCATCGCATGCATCCGCGCGATATAGCTTTCCACCGGCAGCCTGAACGCCGGAGCCTCCCAAAAAATATGATCATCGACATGTTCGCGCTGAATGCGGGGCTTGATCGTCGCAAATGAGAAGGCGCAACTGATCAGACAGCTCGCCGCGGCGCCGATGTAGCCGACCGTCTCGCCCAGTGAAGCCCAATCTGCAATCCGGTGCGGCTCCGGGGCAAGATTGACGCCGTTCAGGCAGAAAATAACAACCGCTCCGGTAAAGGTGAGCAGGATGCCCGACTTTGCGTCGCAGAGGGTGATATTGTCTTGCAAAACCGCCCGTTCGAAGTCCGCGAAAGTTTCGTGAAGGAACTCATCTTCGAAAATCTCGAAGCGCTCGAGGTCGCCGCCCTGACGCGAAAAGTCCTGGGGCCGCCGGGGCGTGCGCCCTATCGGGCCGCCATTTGCTTGAGCTTTCATGCCGTTCCGTTGATCCAGGCGGCCGGGAAGGCGGATCGCCCCCGTTCCTGCGTTATTCAGCAAGAACGGGACCTTTACCACGGGCCGCGGCCGCGGCGAAACCGGGCGAGTGCGGCCATTCACCAAAGCTTTACGGCGCAATGGACGGATTCGCGCGCAAACGCCGCGCCCGCCAAGGTTTGCCATTGAAACTGGCGGCGTGCCGGGACATTCTTTTGTGATTCAATCACAGATCTTTCCCAAAACCCCGGATCACATGGACCAGATCAATTATCCGCGCGCGGGCCAGAACGCGGACGACAAGACCCGCGTCGCCGTCCTGCTGGCGCTGAGCCTGTCGCACGGGATCAACGACCTGGTCCAATCCATGGTCGCGGCGATCTATCCGCTGCTGCGGACGTCCTTTTCACTGGATTTCGGCCAGATCGGGCTGATCACGCTGGCGTTCCAACTGACGGCGTCGCTGCTCCAGCCCTTCGTCGGTCTTTATACCGACCGCAGGGCCATGCCCTATGCGCTCCCGGCGGGAATGGCCTTTACCCTGGCTGGCCTGCTTTTGCTGTCCGTCGCTCCGAATTTCGCCTCGCTCGTGATCGCCGCCTCGCTCATCGGGGTCGGATCGTCGGTGTTTCACCCGGAAGCCTCGCGCCTCGCCCGTCTCGCCTCCGGCGGGCAGCATGGTCTGGCGCAGTCCGTTTTTCAGGTCGGAGGCAACGCCGGCGCGGCGATGGGCCCGCTCGCGGCCGCCCTGATCGTTTCGCCTTTCGGACAAAAAAGCCTCGGCTGGCTCGCCCTGCTGCCGATGTGCGGCATCATGATCCTTATTCTCATCGGACGCTGGCACACGGGGCGGATCGCGGCCGCGAAAATAAACCGGCGGCCGGCGCGCATGGCCCTGGCGCTGCCGCGCGCAAAAGTGACGGCCTCCATCGTCGTTCTGCTTGCGCTCATTTTCTCGAAATATTTTTATCTCGCGACAATGAGCAACTATTACACTTTCTATCTCATCGATAAATTCCATTTGCCTGTTCCGACGGCGCAGATTTTTCTTTTTCTGTTTTTTGCTTCGGCGACGCTCGGCACGATCGCGGGCGGCCCGATCGGCGACCGGATCGGACGCCGGAACGTCATCCTCGGATCGATCCTCGGCGTCTTGCCCGTCACGCTCGCCCTGCCCTACGCCAACCTGTTTTTCACCGGCGTCCTCAGCGTCGCGGCGGGGGCGATCCTGTCGTCGGCGTTCCCCGCGATCATCGTTTACGCGCAGGAGCTGCTGCCCGGAAAGGTCGGCGCCATCGCCGGGCTGTTTTACGGATTCGCCTTCGGCATGGGCGGACTCGGCGCGGCGGTCCTCGGCCGCCTCTCGGATCTGACCAGCGTCGGGTTTGTCTTTCAGCTCAGCGCATTCCTGCCGGCGATCGGGCTGCTGGCGTTTTTTCTGCCGAAGATCGATCCGGGACGGTTAGCAATGCTGGAATAAACCCTCACGGAAACATCGAGTCATGCGCGGAATCGATGAGGCCGCGGCTGGTGATGACGATCCAGCCGGCGCCGCGCCTCTCGATGGCCTTCACCGTTCCCGCGCCGGGGATGGTTTCGCCGGGAGCGACCTCGATAGAGCCGCGCGCGTTCTCAACCAGCGCCAGCCCGTCATAGGCGTCACGCACGACCCAGCTTGTGATGAGAGCAGGCTCCCTTTTTGCGGCCGGCGATGCGGCTTGCGGCTTGGATTGCAGCTTGGTCTGCGATCTGGCCTGCAGCGCCCTGGCTTCAGTCTGGTCCTCGAGAGATGGGGCCGGCGCCGCCTTGGCCGGGGCCGGGGGGATCGACGCCGTGACGAGCAGCGCGGCGGTCTGGCGTTCGAGACGATCGAGCCGTTCCGTCACCTCGCCGAGCTTCACAGCCGGTTCGTGCTGCAGATGGTCGACCTTGCCCGCGAGATCGGCGATGGCCGCGCTCGTTTCGGTCTTCGCCGCGTCGAGCTTGGTCTTCAACCCGTCGAGGCTTTTTTCCACCGTGCGCTGGGCGTTCGCCGCCATGTTTTGCGAGAGCGCGACGCGCAGCGATTCGACATCGGTTCGGAGCAGACGAAGATCGTCGGCCATTTTCCGCGACGAGCGCACGAGTTCGGCCCGCTCGAGGCTGTCTTGCGAGGCCGCGGCCCTCAACGACGGCTTCGCGGCGAAGGCGCCGCCGGGGCCGAAGAGATGCGACCCTGCGGCCCAGCCAAAGCCGAGCAGACATGTTGCGATGATAACAGTCGAGCCATAGGCGAGAAACGATTTCAGCCTCGCGCGCTCTCCGCCGCCCGCGGCCCCCAGTAAGGGCGCGAGCGCGAGGTCGGCCGCCCGGTTCGCGGCCCTGCGCGATCGGGCGTCCGGCGCGCCGCCAGGCGCGGACAAGGACCTGGAGGGGCCGGCGTTTTTCGCGTAGGCGTCCGGATCGGCATTGCCTTCGAAGCGAGCCATATCCATTCTCCGGGATAAGGTTAATGATTTCGCCCGACGGTCGGCCGTCCGTCCTAATTCCGCGTTAACGCCGGGCCCCCCGGTGGACAAAAGGCGCTAAAACATCTTCAATTTCTTGGGAGCAGCGGAGACGAACATGCTCAAGCCTCTACCGATCTCGCTCGCTCTAGCGGTCTGGACCGTAATCCCGGCGGCGCTGGCTCAGGGAGGCTCTCCGGATCCCTTTGGCCCAGGACCCGAGCCGAAGGCGGATCGCCTCATCAACGAACGCAATCTGACGGCGACGGGGAAAACAGTTCCGCATCCCGGCCTCCCTCAAGGCTCGGGCACGACGGGACTCGACCGACGGATCGAAAAGAAAGACGACAAGGTCGAGCGCAGCATCTGCAGCAATTGCAATTAGAGCATATTCCGATTGGATTGAATCAATCCAATCGACAAGAATATGCTCAAATCTTTGACTCTTGGGCGATTTCTGTTCGATCGCATGACTTCATGCGATCGGAAAGCGCTCTAGTTTTCCTCCCTTTAACGAATTCAGCGGACGGACGAAGCGGACCAATGCGCGTCGAAGGCAAGTCGCACCGGACGATCTGGCTTGGGCCGGACAGGACAAGCGTCGAGATTATCGACCAGACCCGCCTGCCGCATCGATTCGAGACAATCACGATCCGGGATGTGCGCGGGGCGGCCCGCGCCATCAAGGACATGCAGGTGCGCGGCGCGCCGCTGATCGGCGTGACCGCGGCCTATGGCGTCGCGCTCGCCATGGCCGCCGACCCGTCGAACGCCCATCTCGATGACGCTTGCGCCCTCCTGCGGGCGACGCGCCCCACCGCGGTCAATTTGCAATGGGCGTTGAACGCCATGCGCGAAGCGCTTGAGCCTTTGGCGGCGCCCTCTCGCGCGGACGCGGCCTTCGCCCTGGCTGAGGCGATCGCCGAGGCCGATGTCGCCCTTTGCGCGGCGATCGGCGAATTCGGGCGCCCGCTCATCGAGGCCGCCGCCGCCCGCAAGGGATCGGGGCCGGTTCAAATTCTCACCCATTGCAACGCCGGCTGGCTGGCGACCGTGGACTGGGGAACGGCGACCGCGCCGATCTACAAAGCCTTCGAGGCGGGCGTTCCTCTCCACGTCTGGGTGGATGAAACCCGTCCCCGCAATCAGGGCGCTTCGCTCACCGCCTGGGAACTTGGAAAGCAAGGCGTGCCGCACACGATCATCGTCGACAACGCGGGCGGCCACCTGATGCAGCGCGGCGAGGTCGATCTTGTGATCGTCGGGACCGACCGGACGACCGCTTCCGGGGACGTCTGCAACAAGATCGGCACCTACCTGAAAGCGCTTGCGGCGAAGGACAACGGGGTGCCGTTTTACGTCGCCGCGCCGTCGCCCTCGATCGATTTCGCGATCGCCGACGGACTCGCCGAAATTCCGATCGAAATTCGCTCACAGAACGAAGTCACTCACATCGCCGGGCTAGCCGAAGCAGGGCATGTCGAGAACGTCCGCGTTGCTCCCGAGGGCAGCAACGCGCTGAATCCGGCGTTCGACGTGACCCCCGCCCATCTCGTGACGGGACTCATCACCGAACGCGGCGTCATCGCCGCCAGCCGGGACTCTCTCGCGAAGGCGTTTCCCGAACATGCCGCAAAGGCGTCAGCCCGGAAGGGATGAAAGCCGCGGTCTATGCTTCGTGGCGTCTCGAGCGCCACCAGATGAACCCGGCGAACCCCGCCAGGGAGACGGCGCCAAAGACAAGAAGGAGCGCCGAGTTCTCCAGCCATGCGATGCCTGGAACGCCAAGAGCCATTAAGACACCGAGCACGCAGATCTGCCAGGACAGAAGATGGATCCCGGAAATGAACGTCGCGAGCGCCAGGAGCAGCAACATCATCAATCCGATCGTGTCCGCATCCGTCATTTTCTGGACGCTGGGCAGGAGGACCAGATTCATCGCGACGAGAAAAACGCCCCAATGGACGACTTGCGTCCAGACCAATTGACCCACGGCGTCTTTTTTGTGCGCGCGCGTCCAGCCCGCATTGACGCAGACGGCGCACATGAACATCGCCATGAACTCCCAGTATCCGGTAAGGGGCTGGCGAGCGACGCTGGTGTACCCTACCCCGATAAGAGTGAACAGAAACGCGGCGAGATATGGAATTTGCCGCAGCCAGAAATGTTTGGCGTGCTCTGGAGGATCAAACTCATAATTGGCGTTGACAGGTTCGATCATCGCGATGTTGGTCCTTCCGAATAGTAAAATGAACAGGCGAAGCGCCAGCGATCCCTCTGCCCAGCGATCCCTCTGCAATGAGGGCGATCTCTAGCTGTTCTCAACTCTCGCCGACGAAACTTTCGGTTCCCCCCGCGGAGACCGGAAAATGATCACGATACCGATAATGCCGGCGAACGCCAGCAGCAGGAACAGCACAGATTGGGTGAGCCAGGCGATCACCGGCACCGCAATCGCCATGATGATTCCAAGGACACAGATCTGCCAGGCGATATGAACGCCCGCGACGAAGGTTCCGAGGGCGAGGAGCATGAGCAGCGTCAAGCCGGTGGCGGGCGCGGTCAGCATCGCCTGAACGCTCGGGAGGAGCACGATGTTCATGGCGACGAGAAACGCCACCCAGTGAAACGCCTGCGTCCACAGCATTCGCATCCGCGCTTCCTGGTTTTGAACATGCAGCCACCCTGTCGTCACGCACACGATGGCCATGAAAACAGCGAGGAATTCCCAATAGGTGGTCAGGGGCTGACGCGACACGCTCGTATAGGCGACGCCCAGGATGGTCAAAAAGAGCGCCCCGATATACGGTAGTTCCTTGAGGGCCAGGCGGGCGAGGCGGTTGTTCTGGAGCCCCCCCTCTTCCTTTTGACCGAGATTATCTTGGTTCATCTGAAATCCGTTTCTGAACTAAGGCGCGGAACGAGAGCGGATGACGCCTTCAAGGTCATCCCTATAGCCGACTCCTCCAGAGCCGGACGACGGAAGCTGAACTTAAGGGCCAAGGAGGGAATGGCGCTGAACTCCGATCGTCTTTAATTTCCAGCAGGTCTTTAATTTCCAGCAGGTCATTAATTATAGGAAATGGCGTTAAATTCTTTAAGTAAGCTACGGCGGCGGACAAGCGCGAACTGGAAGGCGCCATGAACGCCGTTGTCAACTAGAGCATAGTCCGATCGGATTGAATCAGTCCAATCGACAAGTATATGCTCAAGCCTTTAAATCTGGAGCGATTTCTGATCGATCGCATGACTTCATGCGATCGGAAAGCGCTCTGGTGCGGTGCGGAAATTCTCGCGGCGGCATCAAAGCCGACGAAGATTTTCGCTGAATCGGACGAGCGTATTGTATCCGCCGCCGGGAGTGCGCGAAAGGAAAATTTCACTGCGCTGACATGGCGACGGCGGACAGGCTTCAGACCGGGAGGAACGCGAACAGTCGGACACCCTTGACGCATCGGCAGACGCGCTGAAGGCGATTCGCTGATGCGAACGCAAAGGGGAGGATCAATCTGACCCGTCAGGCAGGCCGCGATTTCCAGTAGACATAGATTGCCGCCACGACGGCGAACACCACAAAAAAAGCAATGGCCTGGGTGTCGAACGCAATGAGTTTCCGTGACCGACCCGCGGCAAAGTAGACGAGCGCGGTCAAGGCCGCGAGCAGAAGCAGGATGCTCATTTTGGTGAACATGGGCGAAGTCCCGAGTTTTGCGCCGTCATCCCCAGGACGGCCCGATGGCCTATCCCCAGGACGGCCAGATGGCCTATCCGCCGGATCGGCGGCCAACCCGCCGTGGGCGCGAAGCAATATCAGGATTTTGCAGCGCGGCAAAGAACGCCCGCTCGCGGCGGCGACGCTTCAGCGCAGCTCGTCACGGCGACGCCCGCATGTTCAGAACCTGCCGGCGATGGTCAACCTGAACGCCAGGGGCTCGACGGGATGGAAGACCCGGTCCATTACGCCATTCTGGCAAACGGCGGCCGGAACCGTGGATCCCGCGGCGTTGCAGGCGGCGTAGAGATTGTCCGACTTCAGCAACGAGCCATAGGCGTAGGTGATTTGATCCGACCGGCTGTTGGTGATGTTGAAGGCGTCGAGTTGAATCCGCCAGCCGTTGTCAAAATTATATCCGACCCGGGCGTTGAGCAGGCCAGTCGCAGGCGAACGGAACGCGTTGTCCTCTGTCAGCGGCCGCGCGCCAAGATAACGATATTGAAGGCCGCCGAACCAGCCCGTCTTTTCGCCGAGCTGAAGACCGATGGTTCCAACGACGTTCGGCGCCCCCGGAATGAAATTACCCGGCGCATTGCCGATCTGAGCCTCGGGATAGCCGGCGAGGGAATTGTAGGTGTCCGCCTGCGCCCAGTCGTAGCCGAGAAAACGGGAGCGCGTGACGGCGATATCGCCTTCGAAATCCAGCCAGGAGAAGGGACGATAATCATTCGTCCATTCGAGTCCGATGCGGCGCGTCGGCCGGCTAGGCTCGGTGTCTCCCGCGTCGCCCGAGAAGATATTCTCGGAGGCCGCGTCCAGCATGAACAAAGCAAGGGACGTGTTGAGACCGTCTATCACTCTGCTCCTGAGGCCGATTTCCGCCCCCTGCGTCGGGGTGAGGAAGGTCGCGGGGTTCAGCCGGTTGATCGGATCAGCCGGCTCTACCTTGATCGTGACGCCGCGAAGATCGTTGCTGTGAAAGCCCTGACCTCCGTTGATGTAGAATTCGGTCTTGTTGAACGGACCAAAAATGAGGCTTGCCTTCGGTCCGGGAACAAAAGCGACCGGACTGCCCGAATTGACGGGGAGGCTCAGCGCGTCGTTCCAGCCCGAATAGAGATCGCCCCTGACGCCGACGACCATTTTGAACCAGTCGGTCCAATGCAGGGTCTGCTGGGCGTAAACGCCGATGCTGCCTTCCTTGACCGCGTCCTGCCGGATGGTCGACAGGTATTGGCGCTGCGCGGTGTTGGTGAGCAGAAGGTTGATGTCGTCAAATCTCGTCTGTACGCCGAATTCCGTTTCGGCGGGAATTCCAGCAAGGAGACTATTGAAGGTGTAAGACGCGTTGGCGCCGGACACGATTCGCGACTCATGCTGATGAAACTGATCTCCATTGACGGGATCCTGTAGGAAAAACGTAAAGTCGTTCCACAGATTGAGAACACTCCGAATCGCAAAAAAATTCGCCTTGAAAGCGCCATTGGCGTCGGTTTGGGCGAAACGTCCGGACAGGGAATAGCGCTGAGTGTCGCCCCCGTCGGTCGGGTTCAGCGATCCGTAAAGGCCGATCTCGTCCGATTGCGCCGCTCGTTCGGGGATCTGATCCGTCGAATTCCAATGATTGCCATAGGCCATGGCGGTGAATGAAAACCCGTTGTCGGCGCCGCCCTGGCTGTAACGCAGGACCCCGTTCAGTTTTTTCAAACTGTCGGGGTAGACCCAGGGGCCATCGTAAGAGCCGATTTCTCCGGCATAGAGCAGATTGCCGTCGCCCAGCTTGAAGGAGCCAAGGCCTAGATAGCGAAGGTAATCGAAACTGCCGAGAGTGGCCTGCGCCCATTGTCCGTCGAAAGTGTCGCGCAAATTGATATGCACAGCGCCAACAGAGGCGAAATCGCCTTCGTCGGCGAAATAGGGGCCTTTCTTGATGTTCACGCCGCTGACGAGTTCCGGGATGATGAAATTGGCGTCAGCGTAGCCTTGGCCATGTGCGTGGGTGCGCATGTTGAGCGGCATGCCGTCATAGAACAGGGCGAGGTCGGTTCCGTGATCAAGGTTGAAGCCGCGCAGAAAATATTGGTTGGCCTTGCCGTCACCGCTGTGCTGCGTGACGACCAGTCCCGGCACGATCTCGAGCGCCTCGGCGGGCCGGGCAAATATCCTTTGATTGACTTGCGCGCCGGTCACGCTGAAGGCGCTCGCCGCCTCATTCATGTCTGTGGCTCTGCCGGTCCCCGCGCTTGCCGTGTCGCCCGCGCTTTCCTCGCCGGCATTGGCGAGGCTCGCGGCCGATGGCGCCCCCGCCGTTCCCTCGACGCCCGGAAGTTCAAGCGCTCCAGCGCCGGCAGTGGATTGCGCACGCTCCGGAGTCTGGGCCAGCGCCGCGATCGGGGCCGCGATGAAGAACGCAAGAAGCGAAGATCGCGAGGGGACGAAGCTCTGGAATCGATGCTCCGAGAACAAACGGCTCCCGCAACCTGTCTGTCTGTCTTCGCTCGCCTCAATCGCGCGCGCCTGGCGCGCGAATTCACGGAAATACATGTTCCCCTCCCCATTGTGGCGTGGTCCGGCGGCACATGGATGGAAAACGGCGGAGGCTCAGGGAACTCGTCAGCAAATCATCCGGGCTATTCGCTTCTCGGCTCAATGTGGCGACAATACCACACATACGTTCATCGCCGTTGGCGCGGATCCAAAGAAGCGCGAGAGCCGATGGTTAGGGCGCAACCGTGAATCGGTAGACGCCTGAACTGGGCGCGCCGCGCGACACGACGCTCCAATCGACAGTGTAAACGCCAGGCTTCAAGGCGCGGCCAAGTCGAACGCGAAGCTCGTACGCGCGACCGGCAACAGGTTCCGGTTGCCCGGCTGGAACGGACCGCCCATTGCTATCGGCGACACCCACGCCCGATAGCGCCGGGGCGACATCGTGATTGAAACTCAACAGAAGTTCTGCAGGAGGGAGGCCGACCGTCGCTCCTACGCCAGGAACGGCGCGATTAAGGATCGCCTGCCCGCGAAACAAGGCTTTTGTGGCCGTCGGCCACAGCGCGATCAAGATCCAGACAACAAATAGTTTGACACGCCGACGCACAATCGCCTCCCGCCCTGACGTCCCTCCCCGCAAAGCATCAGCTTTCGTCGATCCAGGGCGACTCCGCAACTCCGCGCCACAATGACGCACCGCATCGTTGACAGATGTATGCGCCGCGGAACGTCTCATCAATATGCGGATCTGCCTGAAAGGCTTTGCTCCGCTTGACGGTCAGTCATGGCTTTGGCGTCGCTCGACAGCGCCAGGAGTTACAACCAATACATCGCGCCTCAACTGAGACGCGAGTTGATAATGTTCGCCGCCGACGCCTCTACCGGAGAAGCCGTCAGGCGTTTCGAGGGAACTTTTTGGGATTAGCATCCCCAAAGAGACGAGACGCGTTGTATCACACCAGAATTCAATCTGATCCAACATAGCAAAGGCTCATGAAATGACTTTGATTGCTAACGTCCAGGAAGCGCGCGCGGACGAGGACCGCGAACGTCAGGAGCGCCCACTTGTTGATCTAAGGCCGATGATGATCGCGAGCACCGCCTTAAGCGCATTTTATATCGCCCTCAGAATCTACGAGCAATATTTCGGCACACGCGAGGGCGTGCTGGCGAGAATGGATTTCTACTCGCCATTTTTCTATACATACTGGCTGACGGTCGTCTATGTGGCTGTTCCGCTTGAGCTGATCGCTTTTGTCGCCGTGGTCGCCTATCTCTGGAGAAAGCGCGATCGAAACATCGAGGCCGTTGAGCCGCGGGAAGAACTTCGTCGAATGATTAATTTGCTTGGATGGTTGTTTGTCTACAGCATCACGATTTTTTGGGGGTTCAGTTTCTTCGGCGAGCAGGGGGGCGCTTACATTCAGGCGAATGCGCCCGACAGCCCCTTCACACCGTCGAACATCGCGCAATTCTACCTGAGCTACCCAATTTTCATTATTATGGGCGCCGGCGTCTTTATGTATGCGCGAACGCGTGTTCCGATTTTCGCCTCCCGTGGCTTTTCGGTCGCCTTTGTAGCGCTCTTTTTTGGACCTGTCATGCTATTGCCAAGCGTCGCTCTTTATGAATGGGGCATTAGTAATTGGATCATGGAAGAATTATTCGTGGCTCCGCTACATTGGACCTTCGTGTTTTTCGGCTGGTTCTCGCTCGGAGTTTTCGGCCTGTCGCTCCAGCTTCTCGGGCGAATCAACGAATTGCGCAAGATCGGCGAGGAGGGTGAAACTCTTCAGGCAAAACCCGCTGCATGATAAGACCCTAAAAGAACTTCGGCGCCGCTCAAAAAGTCGCTGATCACTTTGGTCCGGCGCTACAGGGTCCATCAATGCGAGATTGCGATTCTCTCGCCGGGAGGCGACGATCCGCCGACCATAATAGCGGTGGGCTGCGTCCATATATGCGACGCAGTCCCCTGCTCCAATCACACGGTTTCGCACTTCTTCGTCGATCCCTTCCTGGACCGATTGAGTTTGCGCCGCGGACCGGCGTCGGAAATTTAATGTTTTGGGACGCGGGAGAGCGGCGCGGCTGATCGCACGGTCAACTTGGGCGCCCTTCCCATGCATCTTCGGGGGAGACCTTTCGAGACTCAAAGCTCGTTGAGGGCGCCCCGGAAATTGTCGCATTTTCCCGACTTGGCGCGTTTTACTCATTAGAGCGCTACATGTCCTAAAATCACTTCGCTACCGAACTGCGCTCTACTGAAAGCGCCCCAATCGCCGCCGTTCGGGGGAGTGGCGATCGACGCGATCTTGCATATCATAGAGCAAAAGGGAGGAAATGGACGATGATGCAATTGTATCTCGTCATTTTGGCTTTACTTAGCGCAGACGCGACAATTGTGAGATTGGCGACGCGGAAAGTCCGATCAGCGGCGCCGCGACGCCAAATTGTCAACGAACATTGCTTGGGGCCCATTCCTTAGGGCTTCGAGCATGCCCGAACACATTCTCGAAGGCCGCGCCGCCATTCGGCTCGCACCACGCCCCTCACCCCGCCTCGCGCTTGGCCGCAAACTGTGGATTCAATTTCACAGCTTGATCGGTCTTTTTCTGGGCGCGGTGTTTGTCGTGATCGGCCTCACCGGAAGCATTCTCGCTTACTGGCAGACCATCGACGAAGGACTCAATTCGGCAATCATGCGGGTAGAGAATCCGACGCAGGCCTCATATCGGCCGCTGGATGAGATCTTCGCCGCCGCGCAAGCGGCGGCCCCTGAGTCCGGGCGCGCCGAGCGGCTCAGACTGCCGCGCCATCCCGGAGCCGCCGCAGCGGTCACCTATATCGTTCCGGTCGACGATCTGTCATCCGACTATTATGAGGTTTTTGTTGATCCCTACACGGCTAAAGCGACAGGCCGACGCTTGATCGCGCATGGGGACAATCTGCTGTCGCAACCTTTCATCCGGATCGTCATGGATCTGCACTGGACATTGCTGCTCGGTTACGACCGCGGCTATGTCGTCGGCGTCGTTGCGATTTTCATATTTCTTTCGTCGTTTGCGGGGCTCTACCTGTGGTGGCCGCGCAATAGCGCCTGGCGGCAGGCCTTGACGATCAAATGGAACGCTACTCCCGAGCGCGTCGCCTTTGACGTGCATAAGACCACCGGCCTTTACCTCGGCGGCGTCCTGATCGTCCTGCTGGCGACCGGGATCGTCATGATCTTCAAGCCACAGGCGCGCGCGATTGTGGAGACGTTTTCGCCCATTCGGGAGGAGCCAAGGAATTTTAAGTCAACCCTCATTCCCGGTCGGGCGCCGATCGGACTCGACTCAGCTCTTGTAGCAGCCAATGCTGTGTTTCCCGACGGCAGAGCCCACTGGATTCTTCTTCCCGGAAATCCTGGCGGGGTCTATGTCGTCGGAAAGCAGTCGGAAAGCGAACCGAACCGGGCCAGCACGAACAGGAACGTCACCATCGATCAATACAGCGGGGCAATTCTCCACATCCAGGATCGCAACACCTTCACCGCGGGTGAGACATTTCTCGAATGGCAATACCCCCTCCATTGCGGGGAGGCTTTCGGAAACGCCGGACGTGCGGTTGTGATGGCGGCAGGTTTCACGCCGTTGATCCTCTCTTTGAGCGGGTTTTTCCGCTGGAGGCAAAAGCGCCGCGCGCGCAGGCGCTAGCTGCGGCGAGGGGCGCCCGCTGTTTGTTTTCTTCCAAATCCCGCAACCCTGTCAGGGGGCAACCATGATGGGCATCTCGATGATATCGTCCTTGGTTTTGGCGGCGCCGAACGCCACTTTAAGAATATATCTTCCCTTTTCGGGGACCGCCGCATTCATGGTGAGGACGCCGTCAGGATGGATCTTTGCGGGCAATTCCCGCAAAAGTTTGAGTTGGCCTTGAGAATCGTAGCGCGAGAGCGATAGCGCGACCGCCTGGTCCCTCGCCTCCTGCTCCATGAGATCCACCGTGAAGACGACAAGGCCGGTTCCGGGAATCCTGTCACAATATTGGCCGTGCGACTGATCTTTGTCTTTCGAAGATACGGCGTCATCGGACGTTCCGTAAAAGAAGCTGGTGAGATGCACCGAATAGAAGTCGCTCACTTTTAGACAGGAGCCCTGATTTTCAGCCTCGAGGCGTTCACGCGCAGGCTGACTCGCCTCCCAGCGCGGATAGAGGAAGACGATCACGTTTCCCCCGATCAGAACGACAATCGCCATAAGAAGCATCAAGATCAGCCGCCCGTTCACGTTCATCTCTTGTGGTCCCTTCCCGGTAGGATGAGCAGTTGTGATGTCCTATTCAGGGCGCACCTCGAACATAAAGGCGCCGCTCACCTGATGGCCGTCGGCGGAGATCGCCCGGTAGCGGACCGTGTATTCCCCCGGCGTCAACGGCCCGACGCTCGTTGAGACGTGGCTTTGGTCCGCGCTGTCGATGGCCGCGTCGCGTTTGTCGACTCTGATCCCCGACGCGTTGATGACCGCCAAAGCGACGAAATCGTCGCGGATTCCGGCGTCATACCAGACTTCGACTTTTCCCACAGTCTTCGGCGCCGCCGCGCCTTGTGGCGGAGACGTGCGCACGATGATCGCGTGGGCGAACCGGCGCCCCAAAGGCGCGGGCTTCGTCGCGGACGGTTCCCGATCGCGGAGGTCGAGAGCGGCCCCGAACTCCCCTGCTCTCCACCGCGGGGCTGCGGCGGACGGGGAGCCATCAACGTGCGCGACGGCGGGACCTAACGCTCCGCCAAGGCAAAGAACTACAGCGCTCAACCGCAAGAGACATTGTCTTCGACTCATCGCTCTCAATGTCCTCCCTATGGTCTTGGCGCGGGCAAGGATGAAACGATTCACCCCGATAAAACCCGTCACTAAGCTGGTTCACGTCGCTCCGTTCCGCCCGGGAGTGCGGCGTTGAACGAAACTCGCCCGGTTCGCACAGGCCGGAGAATGTAGATACAATACGGACTGCGAGGCCGACTCGCCTGCGCGCAGATCGGCTCTAGCCTCCGAGGAAATCGCCCACGCCCGTCATGCGTTCGATCAGCCAGATCAGCGCGATCATCGAGATCGCCAGGGAGCCAAGTGGCATTACGAGCCTCGTATAGGCGATCGAGCGCCGCGCAAGAAACAAGACGGGGAGGATAGCCGCGACAATCGCAAGCTGGCCCAGTTCGACGCCGACGTTGAAGGAAATCAGCGAGACAAACTTCCGCTCCGGCGGCAAACCAAATTCGTTGAGCACGCTTGCGAAGCCAAAACCGTGGATCAGCCCGAACCCAAACGCCACGGCCCAGAGCTTGTCAGTCATCACCGGGTAAATGTTGTTCACCGCGGCGACCACGACCGACGCCGCGATCGCGGATTCGACGAACCGCGACGGCAATTCCAGGATTCCGAAAGCGGCGACGGACAAGGTGATCGAATGCGCCAGCGTGAACGCGGTGACGATCCTGGCGATGCTCCAGAACGCGTCCGCCAGATCCTTTACGGGCAGCCATTGGTCCTTCATCCGCATGAGCACGGCGGGCAGCAGGAGCGAGAACAGGAACAGGATGTGGTCGTAGCCGATCCAGATGTGGTGCGCGCCCTGAAGGACGTAGGCGAGCACTGTGGCGCTCAAGGCCGTCGCGCCCGCGCTCAATTGAAGAACTTTCGCCTCAGGGGAAATCAGGCCGGAAAAAGCCTCTCCATTGCGAGTGACTTCGATGATTGCGCGATGTTGCGGATCGACGTCGAACATCAGGTCGTAGCCGACCTGCGCCGGTTCGCCGGGCGCATCGCAGGCGCCGGAGAACGGCAGACTCAGGAAGTATTCGCCGCCCCGAAGGTCAACCGAAATTGGCCCCGGACTGAGGCTGCATGGAGCTCCGGGCGCTCCAAATGAGAGCTTGTTGAGAAGGATCGCGTCAATTTCCGGCTCATGACGACGCAATTGCCTCCAATCGGGTTGACCATCGCCATTGGCGACCGGACCAAAGGCGAAGTCGAAAAAAGCGAAATCGAAGTCGCGGACCGCAAGTTCGACTTCGCCTTTAATCGCCCTACCAGAGATATCCGCCTTGAGATGGCCGTAGCTCGTTTTGTGCGCGAGCGCGCAAGGGGCGTAAAAGACCGTCGTAGCAAGGAATGCGGCGGCGACGATGCGCCAGCCCAACGAGCGCTTCATTTTTATGTCCCGAAGCAGTCTTGTTTATGTCCCGGAGCAGTCTTGCATCTGCGAAGCTCTCGTCACGGGCGAGCCGATTTGGCTCGCCGTCCTCCGGTGGTTCGCGTTGTGGTGTAACGGATGGCAGCCCGCAAACCCGCCAGGCTCTCACCTGGAAGTCGCAACCGCGCATCGACGTCTCAATGGAAATTCAGCGCTTGCGCATTATAATGGGCAGACTGCCCTCGGGAAAATCGTGTCGTCTTCGGCTCCGCCCGGCCGTTTAAGGAAATGCGGGTCGTTTTGTGGGAGGACGGACAATGAATCGTAGCCTGGGACTGGGACTGGTTGGTTTTTTCTTGAGCATTTTTGTTGTGCCTGCGACTGCGCAGGAGGCTCTCGTCAAGATCTTATCGCCTGCCGACGGGGCCGCGCTTCAGGCGAAACACACCTATCCGCTGCAATATGAGGTGGCGCCGTCCACCAAGGCGGACCACGTTCATTTGTATGTCGATGGCGACGAGACCAGCATGTCGCACACGCTCAAGGGGAAATTTACGCTCGGACCGCTGAAGCCCGGAGATCGAAAGATTTGCGTGCGGCCGGTGAACCACGCTCATACGCCGATCGGCGCCGAAAGCTGCATCAACGTTACGGTTCAATAAAGCTCATGGAACTCGAAAACGCCCTCTACGCGGGCGCGCAGATTCTTCATAATTTCGGAGCGGCCGCCATTGTTGGCCTGCCCCTCGCCGCCCTATGGTTCGGCCGCTCGCAACCAACGGCGCTGCCCATAATGGCCTGGCTCCTCTTCGCCGCCTGGCTCCTGCAAACCGCTAGCGGCGCCGGCTTCGGCGCAGTGAGCTATTTCATGGAAGGCGAGTTCCCCGAAATCCACCATATCGCGAGAGCGGCGCTCATCGTGAAGCTCATTTGCGCGTTCGGCGCGCTCGCCCTGCTGACGGCGTATTTTGTCAAAAGCTCATTAAAGGAGCCGGGCGTCGCGATCTGGCGCAGTCTAAGCCTCCTCGGACTCACAGCCTTGACGGCCGCCGCCCTCCTTCGCTGGTTTTCCTAAGCCAAACACTTCGCGCTCGACTCTATGCCGAGGCCGGCCGCCGTCCCCGGCGAAGCCGTCATTCGCGGCGCAACGCGTCGATCGGATCGAGATTGGCCGCCCGCCGGGCCGGGAGGAAACCGAACAGGATTCCCACCGCGGCCGAAACCAGAAGCGCCATCGCGACGGTCCGTCCGCTCAGGATCAAAGGCCATCCCGCCGCCTGAGCCACGGCATAGCTGCAGGCGACGCCAAGCGCGAACCCCACAGCGCCCGCCACGGCGCAAAGCAGGACCGCCTCGATCAGGAACTGCGCGAGAATATCGCGCTTGCGGGCGCCGAGCGCGATGCGCAACCCGATTTCGTGGGTCCGTTCCGCGACCGACACCAACATGATGTTCATGATGCCGACGCCCCCCACGGCGACCAAAATCAGCGCGGTCACCCCGAGCAGCCATCCAAGAGTGCCGTGCGTGGCGTTCATCAGTTCGACGTATTGCGTCGGATCGAAAACGTCGAACTTTTCCTGCTCTCCCGCGCGTGAATGTTTGCGCTCGCGCAGCAACGCCAAAACGGCCTCCTTCGCGACGTCGCGGTCGGCCCAGGGCGCTATCTTCATGTCGATCAGACTGAGCTGATGCGGATTCGCCGCCGCGTCATGAGCCAAACGGGAGCGCGCCGTGGTGATCGGCACAAATACGTGGTTGTCGTAATCCTGTCCGCCGACAAATCCAAGCGTCGTGCGGACGCCGATGATTCGCATGGGCACGCCGCCCATGCGCACGGTCTTGTCGATCGGAGACTCGCCGCTGAAGAGCTTCTTGGCGACGGTCGCGCCAAGCACGATGACCTTCGCCCCGGAGCGAACTTCAGCTTCGTCGAAAAAGCGCCCTTCCGCCAATCTGACGTCGAAGACGTCGGCGTAAGCGGCGTCGACGCCCCAATATTCGGGGGTCCAGCTTGCGTTCCCCGCGACGATCGTGACGTTTCCGTCGAGTTCTCTCGTGATAAACTCGATCCCGGGAACTTGCTCCCTGATCGCTTTCTCGTCCTCGTCAGCCAGGACCACGACGGGACCGCGCGGACCTTCGCTGCCAACCTTGTTGCGCGTGACAATGAGGGCGCCTGCGCCCATCGCCGTCATTTGCTCTTCAATCTTTTTGTTGCCGCCCTCTTCCGCCGCGCCGATCGCGATGATGCCGGCGACCCCGATGATGACTCCGATCGCGGTGAGGCCGCTGCGCAACTTGTTCTGGCGCAGCGCCGACGCCGCCTCTTTCAGACAATCGATGAGCCTCATGCCCCATTCACCGCGATTGGGGCTTGACAGACGTCCTTGACGAGTTCGCCGTCGCGGAACGTCAGCAGCCGTTCAGCGTAGGCCGCAACTTCGGGCTCATGCGTGATAACGACCACGGTCAGGCCTTTTTGATGCAGGCGCGAAAACAGCGCCATGATCTCGGCCGTCATGTGGGTGTCGAGCGCGCCGGTCGGTTCGTCGGCGAGGATGATGTTGGGGCTGTTGGCCAGCGCGCGCGCAATGGCCACGCGCTGCTGCTGACCGCCGGAAAGCTGGTTCGGGCGATGATGGATCCGCGCGCCAAGACCGATCTCCTCCAGCCGCGCCCTGGCGATGGCGGGTCGGTCTAGGCCGCGAAGCGGCGAATAGGTCAGCGGCAGCATGACGTTCTCGAGCGCGCTCATTCGCGGCAGCAGATTGAACTGCTGAAATACGAAACCGATCTCGCGGTTGCGCAGCCGCGCGAGATCATCGCCCGACATTCGCGCAACGGATTGACCGTCTACGACAAGGTCGCCGGAGGTCGGCCGGTCAAGCGCGCCGAGCAGGTTCAACAGCGTCGATTTTCCGGAGCCGGAAGGTCCCATGATGGCGACGAACTCGCCGCGGTTGACGGTGAAAGTCACATCCCGCAACGCGTGAACGCGCTCCGCCCCAAGGTCATAGGTTCGCGTAAGCGCCGCGCATTCGATCATCGGCTGGAGAATCGGACCGGGCAGGTTCACGTTGCGGGCCTTGCCGCGCCTTTCCCGGCGCGGATCGCGACCGCTTCGCCCTCGTGGACCGCGCCTTCAAGGATTTCGGTGACGCCCTCGCCCTTGAGGCCGGTCCGCACGCTCCGCTCCGTCAGGACTCCGTCCTCGCCAAGCACCCAGAGACTCGCGCTCTCAAGACCAAGGGCGGTCGACGGCGACCGGCCGGGAGGCCTGAACCGCAGCGCTTCGTTGGGAGCCAGCAAAGCGTTCTCACGGCGGCCGCCGACGATGCGTACGGTCGCGGTCATTTCCGGAAAAAGCCGCTGTCCCGGATTTTTGGCGCGGATCACCACTGTGTAGGTGACGACGCCGGAAATTTTTGTAGCGGCGAGCCGGATTTGCTCGACCTCCCCCGTAAAGGTCTCATCGGGGAAAGCTTCGACGGAGAATGTCACCGGCACACCGGGCCGAATGACGCCAACGTCGGCTTCATCGACCTGCGCCATGACCTGGATCTGCGCGAGGTCTTGCGCGATCTGAAAGAGGACCGGCGTCTGATATTGCGCGGTGAGGGTCTGACCAGGCTGCATCTTCCGGTCGATGACGACGCCGTTGATCGGCGAACGGATCAGCGTGCGGTCGAGGTCGATTTGCGCCGTAGTTAGTTCCGCCTGGCGCTGGGCGACGGCCGCCTTCGCCGCGTCGAGCTGAGCTTGCGCGATGGCGAGGTCGGCTGTGGCGACGCCGCTCTGCGTCTCCGCCTGATCGCGTTGCACCTGCGATGAAATGCCGCGCGGCGCCAGAGTTTCGTGCCGAACCACGTCGCGCCGGTATTGCGCCAGCTGGGTCGAGGCCTTCGCGATCGCAGCCTCCCTTTGGCCGACATCGGCGCGCGCCATCGCGAGATTAGCGGCGGCGGACTCGACTTTGGCTTCATAAGGCGCGCGGTCGATGACGGCGAGGAGATCGCCCTCCTTCACCGGATCGTTGAAGTCGACCTTCATTTCGGCGATGAGCCCCGAAAGCTGAGAGCCGACATCGACGGTGACAAGGGCCTTGACCGCGCCAGTCGCCGAGACAGCGCGTTCGATGATTCCGCGCCCGATCGGCTTCGTTTCGAAATCAACGACGCCCCCAGCGTCGCGATGGCTCCAGACACGCCAGCCGGCGGCAAGGGCGGCGAGAGCGGCGATCGCGAGCGCCAACCGGATCGCCCGGCGCAGGGTCGGGCGGTCGACGGGTCTAAGGCCGCGATCGAGGGAAGCGCGTTCTCGCGTCAACATGTGTGAAGCCGGATTCGATACATCTTCTTCGGGCAAAATGCGGGCGGCGGTTCCGCCATGCTGGCCCGCCTTTCTATTTTTTCATCACGCCATGTTTATGATGATGATGATGATGATTGTGGTGGTTGGCGGTATTGTGCGCGAAAGTCGAAGTCATCATCGAAGCCATCGTCAAGACCATGGACAAAAGCACTGCGAGAAGCTTTTTCATTTGACGTTCCCGTGGGACGCTGGGCGCACGATTCCAGCCAGGACTTTGGACTCCGGGTGCGGCGGAGATCATAGCATATCCTCAAGTCCAATGCGCTTTTGGAACCCGCGCGCCTTTCAGAGCCTGCGAGCCTTTGGGGACTGCAGGTCATAATCGGGCGCTTCGCCATTCCTCACCCCGATTCTCCATTATGCATGGTGAACCTGGCGCGGATAGGCAAGCCCGGAAGGTAGACGTTTGACGGGAGAAAATCGCGCCTGGCTCGCCTCGCCCGGTCATCAAGAGCCGCTCAGGCGGAATTGGGTCCGGGCGCATCACGCCCCCCGTCCCCGAACCGCGAAAGAGTTTCGGCCGCCTCGGGGCAAGTCAACCGGCCGCGAGGCGTTCTGGAAAATTGCCGGGCGCGGCGCTTTTTCCACCAGATATAGACTCCGGTGACCGAAAGCATCACGATCAATAACCCGAGGACGCAAACGAAAATCCGGTAGGGCAGGCCAAACACATTGGCCATGTGCAGAGCATAGAGCCAGGACGTGATCGTATTGCCGCTGCGCTCGCCGGAAGGCAATTCCAAAGCGCGCAGCTGGCCCGTGTCTCCGTCGAGGGCGACGTAAGTTGCGCCGCTGCGTTCGCCGACATCAAGGCTACTGCGGAAACTGAGAAAATACACGCCGAATTGTTCATTATAAAAGAGGCTTTCCTCCCGCTCGACGCGGAACCCTTTGAGGGCGGCCTGCTCCTCGATCAGGCGTGCGCCCTTGCCCTCGGCGTCACGCCAGCCAAGGTTCGGCGTCGTGACCATGTGCGGCTCGGGCAAAGGCGAGCGATAGTTAAAAAGGGCGCTGGTCACCCATTCATAGACCGGGCGCATATCCATCATCACGCTTGACCAGGCGAAGATGAACAACATTGGCCAAAGCCAAAGGCCGCCCGCGCGATGAAGATCGAAATTAAGCCGGAACGCGCCGGCTTTGCGCTTTATGAGCCAGGCCGGCATCCAGCGCCGCCAGAAACCGGAAGTCGTCCGGGGCAAGGTCAGATAAAAACCGATAAAACAATCGATCGTCCAGGCGACGGCGAGGAGTCCCAGAATCCAGAAGCCGGCGGTCCCCAGGGCCAGCCGCCAGTGGAGATCATAAATGAAGGGCATCAGATTGATCAGCCCCTGCGAAAGATCTCCGTTCATACGCCTGCCAAGCTCCGTTCCGGCATAGGGATCGAGGAAGAGCTGGTCGAAGCTGATCTCATACGGCTTTTGCGTCGCCGGGTCCGAGCGCGGCGAGACAGCCGCCACGACCTGGTCAGTCCCGAAGCGCGACAGCCCCGCTATTCGGGCGCTGGGCGCGACGAGCGCCTCGGCGCGCTCCGCCAGCGTGGCGAGATCGAGCGGCGCGGTGTCCGGCCGCGGCTGTGCGTAAAGTTGCGGACTGATCAGCCGCTCCAGTTCGGCGTTGAAGGCGAGCAGGCTTCCGGTGAGGCCGACGACGATCAGGAACATCGCCATGATCAATCCGGCCCAGCGGTGAATCCAGACAAAAAACCGTCGAACGGCGCCGGCGTCGGGCATCAGGATCAGGCCTCCTCGCCGGTCAGCCATGTGCTAATCCGGGACCACGGGTCAAAAGTCCTGCGAGGGAAAAAGGGCGCCGGAGGCTCCCCCGACTCCAGCGCCCAGTTTACGGTTCGAGGATTGGGAGGGTCATAATCTCGAACCAGTCTGTAGATGAAACGGTTCATCGGCGAATAACCCGCCAAGCCATAGCCCGTGTCAAAAGATCGCAGACTGCCGGTCAGGCGCCAGATGCGCGGCGACGCAGGATGCGGAAAGCCCCGCGCCATGTCTCAAAACTCCGCGCGAAGGGAGACGATGACGCTTCGCGGCGTTCCAGGCGCAATGCTGGTGCGGTCGTAGGAAGTTGTGTAATAGGTTGTATTGAAAATATTGTTGACGTTGACCTGAGCCGTCAGATTTTTGACCCAAGGCAGCGCGTTGGGCTGGAGCCGGTACATGATCATCCCGTTGAACAACGTATAGGCCGGCAGCTGGAAGTCATTAGCGTTATCTCCCTGTCGTTCGCCCACAACCCTTATGCCGCCACCAAGACTTAGCCCCCTGAAATCGCCGAGCGCGTCGTATTTAACCCAGAGACTGCCGGCATTGAGAGGGACATCCTGCAGCCTATTGCCCTGATTGCCGTCGAGGTCGGTTTTGAACCGCGCCTCATCGAAGCTATAGCTGCCGATCAGGCTCCAGTTGTCATCTATACGACCGGAGACGTCGAACTCGGCGCCTCGGCTCTCCACGGTTCCCGCCAGCGCGGTAAGTTGCGTGCCGGGGATCGTCTGAGTGATGTTAGATTTGATGATGTCGTAAAAAGCCACCGTCGCGACGAGTCTTTTATCGAAGAGCTCGGCTTTCGCGCCGCCTTCCCATTGCGTTCCGATCTGCGGCGGGAACGGCGGACTTCCGGGCGCCTGGATGCCATTGGTCGCGCCGAAGGATTTCGAATAATCGCCATAGAAGGAGAGCCACGGCGTCGGCTGGACCACGGCGCCGACACGCGGGCTGAACGCCGCGTCGAAGGCGTTCTGAAAACCGAAACCCGTACTCGGATCGTAAGATCCCAGCGCCTGGGCGTAAGAATTAGTGCCCGATCCGTAGCCGTAATCAGCCCAGTCATAGCGGCCGCCAACTAGAAAATGCAGTTTGTCGTCGGCGAAGGACATCATATCCTGCGCGTAAATCCCCCGCCATGTTTGCGCACTTGGGAAGAAGGTGTTGTTGACGGACGGTTTGGAATATCCAGAAAGGCTGTAAGTTGGAGCGAACATATTGATGTCCGGGATGGCCGGCGCGCCGTCGAAATAGTTCGAAACTCCGTAATCATGGGCGGTCTGCGTGAAATAATCAGCTCCGATCAGGACGTCGTGCTTGACTGGCCCGGTCTCGAATTTGCCCTTGAGGTCGAGGTTTGTGCTGATATTTTGCCGATGCGCATTGACGTCCCAAAGGCCGCGCGTGATGAGCCCCAAGACTTCATCGACCGAATTGTAGTCGGTGATCCTTTGCGCATAGGAGACGTCCCAATAGCCGAAGCGGTTCGTCAGACTCCAATCCTTGGCGAGGTCGAAGGTCCAGTCATAGCCGACGAAACCCATTTCGAGGCGGCTGGGATTGAGGGCGGTCACCGCGGGGTCCTGAAGATAACGGCTGATCGGGATGTTCGCGGGGCGGTTTCCGATCGCCGGAATGGCGCTGTCGCCGTCCGCGACGAAAATTCGGTTCTGATATTGAAGGTCGAGGTTGAATTTGAATTGTTCGATCGGATGGTAAGTGATCGTCGGGGCGGCGAAAAAATCCTGGGTTTTCACGAAATCGCGAAACGAATCCGCGCGGTCGTAGTCGAGGTTGATCCGGTAGAGCCAGGTTTTGTCGGCGGTGAGCGGACCGGTCGCGTCGACCGTCGTCTGGGTCAGGCCCCAGGAGCCGGCCTGTTCCTGGACCGAAAAATAGGGCGTCTCCAGCGGGCGCTTGACGACAAGATTGACGATTCCGCCGGGCTCGAGACGGCCAAACAGCATCGCCGCCGGACCTTTCAGCACCTCGATCGACTGGAGGTTGGCCGTCTCGATATGAACGAGGGTCGGCATCGCCAGATTGTTCTGAAAGTTCGATGACGCGTCGAAGCCACGTATTGTGAACCGCTCATAAAAGGGATCGCTGGCGAATTGCACGCTGCTGACGTTTCCGACAATCGCGTCGCTGACAGACAGCGCCTGCTGATCATCGATGACCTGGCGCGGAATGACCTGAATCGACCCGGGCGTTTGCAGGATCGGGATGTTGCTTTTCCCAGCGACGGCGGGCGTCTCGATGTTGACCGTGTAGCCTGTGAACCGTCCGCCAAGCCGGCGCCCGCGACGCTGTCGCCGACGCCTTCGCCGGCGACGCCCTGCCCTCCCCCGCCCGCCAAAGCGACGGGCGCCGCCGCGCTCACCTCCGGCAACTCAACGCCCGTATCGCTCTGCGTCCCGGAATCGTTCTGGGCGAGCATGATGGCGACCGCCTTGCCGTCAGCCGCGAGCCGATAAGCGAGGCCCGTTCCCCAGAGCAATGTGTTCAGCGCCTCGTCCAGAGTGTGCTCGCCCTTGAGGCCTTGGGTCCTGACGTTGCGAGTGAGGCCCGAGTCATAGATCAGCTGCGCACCGCTTTTGTCGGCGAGGCGGTTCAGGGCCGAGGCCACCGGTCCCGCGGGAATCTCATAACTTTCCGCGGGCGTCGAGGCTTGCGCCGCCGACACGCTAAAGCCCAGCGCGCCGGAGCCCACGGTCAAAAGAGTCAGGGCGGCCGTTGCGATCGATGGGCTTCCGGCGCGCGGCTTGCGCCGTTTTGATCTTGTCAGCGTCGTCATTGTGCGCCCCTTGCCGTTTCCCGAGGGCAAAAAGCCTCTCCGCTCCCCCCTGACGCGTTCGATCGGGGAATGAGGATGTCGCGACATCACAAATCCCGGGCTGTTGCGCTTTAGCCACAGCCGGCGCCGTCAGGCGCGCAGCAGGACGAGGTAGGGGGTCAGCGTAATCGTCCGCAGGCCGAGCGACAGGGCGATGGTCCGGATCGCCGCCATCGGGTCGGCCGTTGAAAAGACGCCGCTGACGCGCCGGCGCCGGAGCGCCTCGCCGAGCACAAGGACAAAGCCGCGATGGTGGCGACTGAGAGCGGCGATGACTTCGCCAAGCGGCCTATCTTGAAACATCATCTGTCCGCGCCGCCACGCCGTGACGGCGGCCGCATCGACGGAATAAGGCGCCTGGACGCCAAACCCCGGACCATAGGCGGTTTGCCGCCCCGCCACGACGACGACCTCCTCGCCATCGCCTGTGGAGACGCCGACCACATGATCGGTCACCGTGACTTCCGTCCGGGAGTCTTGCGTCTCGATGTCGAAGGCGGTTCCGCGCACCGTCGTCGTTCCGCCCGCGGCCTCCACAATAAACGGCCTCGCGGGATTGGGCGCGACCTCGAAATAAGCCTGCCCACGCAGAAGGGTCAGGCGCCGCGCCTGCCCGGAATAATCGACCGCAATCGCCGCCCTTGCGTTCAACTGCACGCGCGAACCATCGTCCAGGGCGATGGTCCTGACGTCCGGTCCTGCCAAAAAATCAGCTTTCCAGATCAGCGTGAGGTCATCGGAAGCGACTAGGAGAACGATCGCGGCGGCAGCGAGACTCGCACCGGCCGCGAGCCGCCGGATCAACCGCCGGGGCTTGCGCTCGGGAGCCGGAGCCAAACGCCGCCGCAATCCTTCAAGTCCGCCCCATAAATCGCAGACCTCATCGAACGCCGCCTCGTTCGCGGGATCGCTGACGAGCCACGCCCGGAACGCCGTCAGCTCAGCCTGCGACATTGCTCCCGCGTCAAGCCGCACAAACCAGTCGGCCGCCGCCTCGCGGCGATCGTCCTGTTCGCTTTCGGGATCGCGATGTCGCATTCGGGAGACCTTGACCAAAATCGCCATGGCCGGGCGAGTCCGGACCGGTCCGCACCGGCGCGGTCAGCGCCGGATCTGACGCGAGCAGCCTACTAAAGTGGAGGCGCCTCCAGGACGATTTATTTTGACGCGCCCTGGTTTAGCGCGCTTTGGAGACGATGGAGGGCGAGCCGCAAATGCTTTTCGACCATATTTCGGGAAATGCCAAGCCGGGCCGCAATCTCGGTTTGATGCAGGTCCTCGAACCGCCGCATGATCAAGACCTGCCGGCATCGGGGCGGGAGATCTTCGACGGCGTCAAGCAGGCGCCGCATGCGGTCATTCGCCTCGATCTGCTGTTCGGACTGCGGGGCGGCGGAGGGCAAAGCCTCCGGGTCGAAGCCCAGATCAATGTGCTTCTGCTGGGTTCTGCGCCGACGCCTGTAATCGCGAGCAAGATTGATCGCGATCGTATGCAGGAATGCCCGGGGTTCCTCGATCGGCGCGGTCTCCTGGTGGCGGAGGAGACGCAGGTAGGTTTCCTGAACGAGGTCCGGCGCGTCCTGCGCGCCGACCCGGCGGGTCAGGATCTGAAGCAGTTCGCGCCGGGAGAGCGCAAAAAGATCCTCAAGAAATTTCGATCTGGACTCAGGCACTTCGATCCGGGCCGTCTCGGCAAACAGGCCATAACCGGAGGCCCTTCACGGTAAGACGTCCGGGCGGCGGCAAATACGCCAACCTCAGGCTGTCGGGCGCCGGTCTTTCCGGCCCGGCGGCAAGCCTTCGGGTCAAGAGTTTGGCTTTCCCGGTCCGGGCTGAAAAGCGCCGCGCGCGCCGCTTTTTCCGCCAGATATAAAGGCCCGGTTGATGGCGCGATCGAGTTCCGGCAGAAACGCAAGCAGGCTTTCCGTGACGCCGACGAGGATCAGGAACCCCGCCATGATCAGTCCGACGCAGCGGTGGATGAAGACCCAGCCGCTGCGACGCATCGGTTCAGAACTCCACGCGAAGCGAGGCCGTCACGGCGCGCGGCGCGCCGGGGAAGACGCCAAATCTCGCCGCCGCCCCGGTGTTATTGAAGAACGCGTCATTGCCTTCGTAATAAGTCGCGTTCGCAATATTCTTCAGGTTGATCTGCGCCGTCCAGCGCGCGCCGCCTGCATTGAACTGATATTTGGCCATGGCGTCGAGCCGCGCGTAGGCGGGCAGGATGAACGTATTCGCGTCGTCGCCCCAGCGATTGCCGGCGGCGAAGACGCCGCCCCCAAAGGTCCAGCCGTGAAGCAGCGCGTCCGGCGGAACAGCGTAAGTCAGCCAGACGCTGCCCGAATCGGGAGCATAGCTGTTGAGCGAGTTTCCAACATAGCTCGTCGAAGCCACGCACGTGTCGGGAGAGCCCGGCGGACAAAAATTACTTGGTAGATCATTGACCACTCTGGCGTCGATATGAGCGTAGCTGGCGATAATGCTCCACTCATCCGTGAGCTTGCCAAGCACATCGAGCTCAACCCCGGTGCTGCGGACGAGACCGATCCCGCGGCCGGCGAACGGGTCGATCGAACTTTGATTTGGGGTGAAGTAATTGCTTTTGGTGATGTTGAAGAAGGCCAGCGTCCCGGTCAGCCTGTGATCGAGAAGCTCGGCCTTGACGCCGCCTTCCCAGCCTTCGGCGATTTCGGGAGCCAACGGAACGCCCAGAGCGCTCACTCCATTGTTCGCTCCAAACGATTTGGTGTAGCTCCCGTAAAAAGACAGCCAGGGGACCGGTTGGAAATTGACGCCGACGCGAGGACTGAAGGCCTGATTGTGAATATTTTGGGCTTTGCCGAAATTTGCGTAGCCTTGGCCAAATGTGGGCTGAATGAGGTCCGGATAATTCGAAAAATCGGTGGAATCAACCCCGGATCGAACATCCGCCAGATCATATCGTCCGCCAAGCAGAATATGGAGATTGTCAAACAGCGTGATCGAATCCTGGGCGTAGACGCCAAGATCCTTGTTGGCGTTGGAGGCGAATTCGGTGAAATTATCCGCCGATCTTTGCCAGATCAGCGACGCGACGTCGTAGAACGCCGATGTCGGAACGCCGCCATAGACCGGGTTGTAAATGTTGATCGGGTAGTTTCCGTTGCCGCCAAGAATGTAGTTGTAATAGCTGTAGAAATAATCCGCTCCGATCAAAACATCGTTTCTCGCGCCGAGCACGTAGAATTTTCCGGTCAGATCGAGGTTGGTTGAATAATTCGTACCGGTCAGCTTTTGATAGACGATGTTGCGATTGAAGCTGTTCAGAACGGGATCCGGGCTGCCAAAGGGATCTCCGCCCAGGTCCGCTTTCGTGATTGTGGCCCGCGCCGCCAGGAAGCGGTTCTCGATGGCCCAGTCGCTGTTGAAATTGTGTTTGAAATCGTAGGAGATCAGCGAACTGCGGACGGTGTCCGGCGGCTCATTGGGCTCCCCGAAGGAACGGTAAGCGGGAATTGGAGCCGGAAAATACGGAGGCAGCGATCCTATCGCGGGCTGGCCGACGTTGCTTTGCGCGTTCTGATGATTGTATTCGGCCTCGACGGTGAACTTGGTCGCCGGATCGATCTGCCACGAGACCGACGGCGCCAGAAAGATGTTCTGATTATTGATGAAGTCAGTGAAGTCGCCGCCGTTCTGGTAGCTTCCAGAGAAACGGTAGCTCACCGATTTGTCCGCAATACCTGGTATGGCGACCGGTCCGGTCATGTCGACGACCGTGCGCCACAGATTGAACGAGCCGAACTCCTGGGTCAGGCTGTAATAGGGCGTGTCAAGGGGCTTCTTGGTCACCCTGTTGATGACGCCGCCCGGATCGGCTCGTCCGAACAGGAAGGAGGCCGGCCCTTTCAGCACTTCGACGGCCGTGAGGTTCGATGTATCGTAACTTTGAGGAATGGCGGTTCCAACAAGCAAGCCGTTGCGGAACACGTTCGTTGTCGTGAAGCCCCTGATATTGTAGACATAGCCTTCGACATTATTGCTGTTCGAACGGACGCCGCTGACGTTCTGGATCGTATCGGCGAGCGACAGCGCGTTCTGATCTGTGATGACCTGCTCCGGCACCGTCTGGATCGAGATCGGCAGGTCGAACTGCGGCACATCGATTTTGGCTGAACTCGCCACCGGAGGGGCGCTGTAGCCCGCCTTCTCGGACGGGCTGAGCGGGGGCCCTGCGCCCGCGCCCCCTCCTTCACCGGCCGCGCCGCCGGCCGGCGCGGTTGAAGCTGAACCCGAAACCTCCGGCAGGACGAGCGAACTGTCGCCCGCCGTTTGCGCGGGCGCTGGAACCGGTGCGGTCATTGAGAGAGCCGCCAGCAAAACTGCGGCGCGCGTCTCCGACGAGTGAGACATGATCGAATCCTTTTCTAGCCATGCCAAGCGTTCGCCTGCGCGCGACGGCTTTGAGACAGTCAAATAAGCGGATGTGTCGGCTTCCCGCCAATGGAAGGCGCATTGCGCCCCCGGCGCGATCGAAAAACCACGCACGCGTTCCGAAGCTGTGCTTAAACCGGGACAGCAAAAGCCATCCAGATCAGAAGCCGAACTTCAGCAGTTCCATAAGGCGGTATTGATCGGGAGGTCGCGTCAGACAGCCAGCGGGGGGCCGCGCGCGGTCAAATAGAATCGCTCGGGCTTTTGAGCCGCCGGCGTAATGTCCGCGCCGAACGCGAGGGAGGAAACAGACCGCGCCGGATAGAGGACGAGAGCCGCGGCAGCCAGAATAAACCAGCCGAAGGAGGCGCTCGCCAAGATGCAACAATCGCCATGCGGATGATGTTCGCCAGCAGGTAAATCCGTCGGCTGGCCGAGCTGGGCGCAGGTCGCTTCATTGAGAGAGTGAGCCGCCATGGCGGATGATAACGACGTTTGGCCCAAAAGCCCGCAGATCACGATCAACATGATCGCGAAGCGATAGACCGAGCTGGGACGCCAATTCTCCATGGTCAAAAATTAACCCGGTTGCATCGACGTTGCCAACAGGGATGCTCGTTCCCGGAACGGTTTGCTTTCGCCTGTGCCTTCTTTGTCACAAAGCGCCGTCAACGAACATGGAGTCGCCGGAACGGCCGCCGGCCTTTCTCGCGACGACGCCTCGTCACGGCAAGCCCGGCCAATCTTTGACTTTTGGCATGACCGACGCCCTGCGCCGTATGGCTTCGCAACGCCTGGGACCGCGAGCGCGGCGGCTGAACTGAAAACAGTCAAGCCATTGAAATCATTGGCTGACGAAGCAGCCACCCGCGAACCCGTCTCGACGCCAAATTCCCTATTATCAAGTCAATGAATAAGCCATTTTGCAGGAACGCGGCCCTTTTAGACATAAATCGACGCTTGGGTCCTCTTGTGATCGTATGCGCTCGAGGCGGGAATGAGTCGGGACGGGGCGACGTTGTGATATTTCGGCTGTCGTATCTGCTGAGCCCGGCGACTGAAATCCAATCCCGAGAGGACGCTGCAGCGAGGGGGCGTTTCAATGGAGCATTCACCTCGGCCAGGCGATTTGCCCGTGTCGCGTCGCCACGCGCAGCTGCATTTCTGGGGCAAGACCGACCGGCTAACAGAGAATGCGCCGCTGATCGGCAATTTTCACCCGCTCGCCTATCACCTTCTCGATGTCGCCGCTTGCGCAGATGCGATCCTTGGCGCCAATCCGGCGCGACTTCGATTTCTAAGCGATCTCTGTGGAATCGAATTCGACAGGCTGCGCCGCACTTTAGTCTGTCTGATCGCGCTGCATGATATCGGCAAATGCGCCCGCGGCTTTCAGGGAAAAGTTCCAGAATTTTGGCCGTCCGCTCTGGGGCCTAGACCTGATCATATCAAATTCATCCCGGTCCGGCATGACGCCGCCGGTCTGTGGCTGTTTATGAATGAGCCCCGTCCCAAGGCGCTTGGCGAGCGGCTGATCCCCGGTGTGCTCGCCGCCGATCGTAACACGCTTTTCCAAAGTGTCTTTGGCCATCACAGCGAACCTCTGGAGCGCGCCTTTCCACGTAACGTCGCGGCGATCGCCAATAGCGCCGCCCAGATCGGTCCGGCGGCGCAGGTCGCAGCCGCGAGGCCATCTGCGCGGTCCTCGATCCACCGGCAATCTCGCCGCCGGACTCCGAGTTCCCGACCTTGTCCTTCGCCTTGGCGGGACTTGCGACCCTCTCTGATTGGCTCGGCTCGAACCGCCATTGGTTCGTGTTCGAGGCGCCTAGGGACGACGCACAATTGACCGACGAACTCGCGCGATACTGGCGCGATGTCGCCCAGCCAAGGGCTGACAGAGCGATACGGGAAGCCGGCCTCATTCTGGCGGAGGCGGCTCGCTTCGCAGGGGTGAATTCGCTGTTTCAGCATATCGCCGAACCGACGCCGCTGCAGGCTTTCTGTGAAAAAGCGATGCTTCCCGACGGGCCGACGCTTTTCATCATCGAGGACATGACGGGCGCGGGCAAGACCGAGGCCGCCGTGACGCTCGCCCATCGCCTGCTGGCGGATGGACGGGTGCGCGGCGTCCATGTCGCGCTGCCCACCATGGCGACGGCGAACGCCATGTTCGGCCGCCTATCGGCCTCCTATCGCAGCCTCTTCCCGCCAGGCACAGAACCCTCCGTCGTTCTGGTCCACGGCCGACGCGATCTCTGCGCGGGATTTCGAAATCTTTCCCATGACATGGCCTGTGACGAGTCGGGCCGCGCCGGCGATCCCTCGGACACCACCGCCAGCGCTTTTTGCGCCGACTGGATCGCGCGCTCGAACAAACAGGCTTTTCTGGCGCAGATGGGCGCCGGCACGATCGATCAGGCGCTGTTGGCGATTATCCCGGCGCGCCACCAGACCTTGCGACTGTGGGGGCTCGCCGACAAGGTGCTCGTGATCGACGAAGCTCATGCCTACGATCCCTATATGAACAAGGAAGTTGAGACTCTCCTGCGTTTTCATGCGGCGCTCGGCGGATCAGCGATCGTGTTGTCGGCGACCCTGCGGGAGCGCAAACGCAGCGCCCTGGTCGATGCATATCGCGCAGGCATTAGGAGCTCGGAGCCCTTTCGCCGTTCGTCTTCGGCCTATCCCCTCGTCACCATCGCCTCGGCGGATGCGGTTGCGGAACATCCGGTCCTTTTGCGCGATTCGCTAGCGCGCGAGGTCGCCGTTCGTTTTGTCGGCGGCCTCGCCGAGGCCCATGGCGCCGTGCTGGAAGCCGCGCGCGCGGGCGCGGCCGTCGCGCTCATCCGTAATACGGTGGATGAGGCCATGGGGAGCCACACCGAACTCAGCGCCTCGCATGACGGCGAGACTTTGCTGTTCCACGCGCGTTTCGCAATGGCGGACCGGTTGGCGATCGAGCAAGGCGTGCTGGATAAGTTTGGCCGCGAGCCAAAAAGAGCGCGGCCAGGCATCCTTGTCGCGACGCAAGTGATCGAACAATCGCTCGATCTCGATTTCGATCTCATCGTCACCGATCTGGCGCCGGTGGACTTGTTGATTCAGCGCGCCGGCCGCCTGTGGCGCCACATGGACGAAAGATCCGCCAAATCGCGGCCGCATTGTATCCATCCCCACGGGCCGACGCTGATCGTGTTGTTCCCACGTCAGCGGCGTTAAGGATTGTAGAAGCCCTCGACGAAGTGATAGACGGCGAGTCTGGCCTCGCTGTGCGACCGGAAACGATGGCGATCGAGGAGTTCGCATTGAAGACGAAGAATCTCTCGTGCATCGCATTGGCATAGGGTCGCCGACCGATCCGGTCGTTGGCCGCACGACCGCGTCTTCGCAGCGATAGCCAAAGGCGATGGACGTATATTGCGAGGCCCAGTCCGAATGATGAAGGACACTCTCTGGTTTGCGCGCCGCAAGCGCCATGTCGAGGGCGTCAAGCACGACCCTCGTCTTGAGGTCGTCGGAGAACGACCACCCAACGATCCGGCGCGACCAGGCGTCGAGCACGACCGCCAGGAACAGGAAACCGGCAAGCGTCGGAACGAACGTGATGTCGGCGACCCACAATTCGTTCGGCCCGTCGGCGACGAAGTTCCGTCGGACGAGATCGTTCGCCGGACTATGGTCGCGATTGCGCTCGTCGTCGGCGCGCTCCGCCGGCGGCTGACGCCAGCGAGCGCCGCCGCCCACATCAGGCGGGCGATGCGCTTTTTGCCGATCGCCATGCCTTCGGCCTTCATCTCGGCATGGATGCGCGGGGCGCCATAGGTTCCGCGCGACCCGACGTGGATCGTTCGGATGCGACGGATCAGATCGGCGTCTTGCGTCGCTCGAGCCGAGGCCGGCCGATTGCGCCAGGCGTAATAGCCGGACGCCGAGACCTTCAGCACCCGCGCCATCGTTCGAATGGGATAAACGGCCTGATGCGCGCTCATGAACCGGAAAACCCGTTCGGGCTCGCCTTGCTCTCTCGCGCGAACCAGGCCGCCGCCTTTGCCAGGATGTCGCGCTCCTGACGCAGGCGCTGGTTCTCACGCCGTAAGCGGGTCAGTATTTCACGCTCGGCGCTGATCGGACCGTCGGCTCGCTTGCCGGCGTCGCGCTCAGCCTGCTTGACCCTGCTCGAAATCGACTGCGCCGTCGGTTCGAACTAACGGGCAAGATCTTCCGGCGTTCGTCCACAGGGACAAGTTCGACCATCTGTCGCCGGAACTCAGGCGGATATGCTTCTCGATAACGCCCCATCGGACACCTCAAAACATGACTTCAATTGTCCACCAAAACGGGTCAACTCCACGATGATGTCGCAGTGGTGGGTCAAGCGATCCAGCAGCGCGCTGGTCATCTTGGCGTCAGCTTCGCCGGGAAGTTCGCCATTGTCTTCGATCGCGTCGAGCCATTGTACGACTTGATCGAGAAAAGTCAGGCACTCACCGATCATGTCCGGGGTGATCGGCCGATCACCCTTGCGAACCGCCGATAGAACATCCTCGGCGGCGTGCATCGCGCGCCTCATAGCGGCGAAATCAACGATCCCGGCGCCCCCTTTTAGCGTGTGAAAGGCACGGAACGAGCCGTCCAGGCTCGCGCGGTCGTCGGGCTCGCGCTCCAACGCCAGAAGGTCGGCGGTGGCCTGCTCTACGAGCTCGCGCGCCTCGACCAGAAACTGTTAGAGGAACTCGTTCATTGGGGCGCGCCGCAAAACATCGCCATATAGCGAGAGAATTTCGCGGCCGATTGGCCTGGCGTGATAAAAATTGGCTCCGGCAGCGCGCGCCGCGGCGACGTCGTGAGCGCTCGTCTCAGTGCTGGTAACGAGCGCCGGAATCGCGGACAGCGGCAATGCTTGCCGCCTCAGCACGCCGAGGAATGTGATCGCGTCCATCTGCGGCATATTGATATCGACGATGAGCGCATCGGCTGGGCTCACGAGCATCCTTTCGAGCGCTTCGAGGCCGTTGAGCGCCTCCTCAACCTCAAAGCCCTCCTCCTCCAAGATTTGTCGATAGTAAAGCCTAACGAGGTTGGCGTCGTCTACGATAAGGACGCGCATCTTGCCATCAACCACGCTTGGCTCTATCCCATTTGGAATTTGGAGCCTTTGGCAAAGCCGGTGCGGTTCACTCACCCACGTGCATGAAGCCTTCCGCTTGGAGCACCCACGTGATACCCAGCAACACACCTAGAACGAAACGGCGCCGCCCAAGATTGTTGTCAGTTCTTATATACCGCATCGGCGGCAGCCAACCCTAATGTCCCGTCAAGCTTTTGGCCAAACATCAGAACGTTACGATTTGTGCTAAGCAAGCCGCCCACTTGAAGCTCATACCGGATGGGGCATTGCGTAGATCTGGAATGGCCTTATTATGTCCGCCTACCTCTAAAACGTCTACATAATTATTTAAGGATAAATTATATGATCAGACGTTTAATCAAAAATTTCTTTGTGGACATACTTCACTGTGTGCTGGTCGCGATCGCAGTGGGCAGTCCACTCCTTCTTATCGCACATCCATGGACGGCTACCGCCGCCACGGCGAACGGCTCTACGCTAAACACTCATGCCGTTATGGTAGACGATACCGACAAAATTGTCTCATGGGTATCGAACCAAGACCGAGCATATGATACTGTTGTGTCTCTTGCATGGGACTACCTTTTAAACAAAGTTCCGAATGACCCGAGCACCGGCCAACCCGCATATTTTTCACAGTCGTATCTCAATCCAGACACCCAACAAATGGCGGGATGGCCGAACAATCCTGCCGGTATGTTCTCCATGCTCATCGAATCGGCGATGTCGTACTATCAATATTCGGGAAACTATGCGGTTATCACGCTCGCACAGCGTCTTGCCGATCAGGAGCTTACCAGCGGCATGACGCTTTCGAATGACAACTGGCCAAATGTCCAATATGCAAGTGGCGACGCCGGGTCACTCACGTATCACGGAGCGTCATATGGCGACTCAACCGGTGTGGGCGACGGTGTTGGCATCATCGAACCTGACAAGGTCGGCGAATTCGGCATCGCCCTTATCAAACTCTACGAACAAACCGGCAAAACTGCCTACCGCGACGCGGCTATAAAAGACGCCGACGCCTTGGCCAATCACGTCCGCGCGGGAAGTTCCTCACAGTCACCATGGCCGTTCCGCGTCAATGCGCAGACAGGCGCTATCCGCGAACAATACAGTGCGCACGTGATTTCGCCCATCGAACTATTCGACGAGCTCATCCGCCTCAACCTCGGCAACGTAGCGAACTACCAGCGCGCCCGCACGACCGCATGGAATTGGATGATGACCTACCCGATGATTAACAACGCGTGGTCGGGATACTTCGAAGATGTCTCTGTCCAGGGGGACACGAGCAATACAAACCAGCTCAATGCTATGATGACGGCGCGCTATTTACTCCGCAATCCACAGACCGATCCGAACTGGGAGACACATGTACGTGGGCTCATTTCATGGGTCGAGTCGACCTTTGGCGTAAGTCAGTTTGGCGCCTTCACCATCGAAGAACAGCAAATATTCATGTTCGCAATGGGCAGTCACACCAGCCGCTACGCGGAAGTCAATGCACTTTTATATGAGAAAACAGGTGATGTGTCAGCAAAAGAGAAAGCATACCGTTCATTCAACTGGGCGACCTACATGGCGCGCTCGACCGGCGTTGTCATCGACGGTCCATCAGTAAATAATCAATGGTTCACGGATGGATACGGGGACTACATCCGTCATTTCATGATCGGTATGGGTGCGTCCCCGGATTGGACTCCGATTGGACAGACACACCTGCTTGAGTCGAGTTCGGTCGTGTCAAACATCACCTATACAAGTTCACAGATTACCTACACTACCTTCGACCCCAGCGGCATCGAGGAGATCGAAGTCGCAAGTGTACCGATAGGCGTTACGGCAAATGGCGCCCCGCTCCCTAAACGAAGTGACCTTGCCGGGCAGGGCTGGACCATCACACAGAATGTCTTGCGCATTCGTCATGATAGTAGCGGAATCATTATGATCGAGTTTAATGGAGTACCCATCAATCAAAATCCCTCAATTACCCTCATTTCTCCTTTGAACAACGCTACAGCAACCTCCCCTGGCAGTTTTTTATTGCAAGCAACAGCAAGCGACCCCGATGGCACGGTTAACAGGGTTGAGTTCTACAGCAACGGCTTTCTCGTCGCCACTGTCGCATCACCTCCGTACATATACACGTTGAGCAGCTTAGCAGAGGGTACTTATAGCCTCTCAGCACGAGCATTTGACAACCTCAATGCCTACAGCATTTTAGCCACGGCGCTCGTGACGGTTAGTAACCCTTCGTCAACCTCCACCTCCCCTCCCGTATACGAGACAGTCTGGAATACCACAACTCCTTCAAAATCGACGTCGTCCTTCAATGTCCAGGCTGGAGATCTCCTCGTGGCTACCGCCATGACAGAAGACTCGAGTGTCAGCGTGAGCATCTCTGGAGGCGCTCTTAACTGGATACAACAGCAGGTTGTTAGTGTTCCGAGCTATGGCTGGGTCTCAATCTGGACTGCCGCCGTCGACGCCAATAAGACCATGTCCATCACGTTCACAAGAGAGGGGGGTACGGGGAACTACGGCGGAAATATCTTCGCGTTCCGCAACGCAATTATTGGGGCAAGTAGCAACACAAATGGTTTCGGTTCTTCGACACTCAACTTCACCACCACACAGACCAACTCCGCTATTGTCGTTGCAAATGTTGACTGGAACGCTGTCTCAGGTAGTTCCCGCGTGTGGAGGACAAACGCCGGAGCGTTCACGGAGAAAAGTTACGCCAATGTTTCTGGAGCGTACTCGATCTACGGCGGCTTCCATCAAAACGCAGGAGCGTCCGGCACTTATGCGGTCGGTCTCTCTGCTCCGGACGGAGAGAAATACTCGATCGCGGCGGTGGAGGTGAAGGGAACCGCTAGTGCTGTGAACACTGCTCCTCCGATAATTTCTGGTGTCACCACGGGAAGCATCAATCAAAATGGCGCATCCATCATATGGACCACTAATGCACCCGCTACATCTCGCGTCGAATATGGTCTCTCTACTAATTATAGCAACACTACGGCCGTCAACTCAAGTCTTGATACCACCCATACGCAGGTAGTAGCAGGGTTAAGTGCGGGGACCCTATATCACTTCCGCATTCACTCAATAGATGCGGCGGGCAATGAGGGCATTTCGTCTGACTTTACTTTTGCTACTCCCATGCAATCCGACACCAAATTTCTTTTCGGAGATCAAGAGATTGAATCCCAGGTTGATTACAACGCATTAGGGTCAGCCGAAGCATTTCAGACAACGGCAATTTCCTCTGGAACCGTGCGCGCGATATCGGTTTATGTCGATGGCTCATCGACTGCAAGAACCCTGATTGCCGGGATTTATGCTGACTCGGCTGGCCACCCCGGCCCCTTGATTACACAAGGAAGTAGCGCCGCGCTCACAGCTTCAGCATGGAACGCCGTTACAATTCCCGGCGCGAGTGTGACTGAAGGTCAGCCCTATTGGATCGCAGTTTTGGGCATAAACAGCGGACAATTGAGCTTCCGAGATGGTTCCGGTGGCTGCAAAAGCGAGGTAAGCGCGCAATCAGATTTGACCGCTTTGCCATTGAGCTGGATGACTGGTGCTATTTATCCTTCTTGCCCACTCTCGGCTTATGGCTCAATAGGACCGTAGGGCTGCGATATGGACGGTTGGACCTGCCGTTGCACGCTTCATAGGGCATTGTCACGACGGGCCTTTTGTGGGCATTTGTTACGTTGCCTAATTCCAGCGCGCGAAACTATCCAGATGCTTGATTTATCAAGCTGCAGCGACGGCTTCGCGCCACGTGTTTATCGGAAAGCCCAACGCGTCCTTGCTGAAGTAAGATTGTGCTGGATGTAAAAGATCTTATGGACGCCGATCGAGGGTCAGATTTCGACGCCGATTGACACACCAAAGCCGAGGGATCCTTGCCTCGATCAGCATCTCCGTGGCACCGCACTGCACGGACAGACACAGCTTCATCGCTCGATTCGGGTGACCCTGGAGAACGGCTTTCAGGTAGAAGCCCGAGTTCTGCAGGTTCAGGTGCTAGCTGTTTGGTCCCTAGGAGATCGTGATGCTAAGCTGTGTCGTGAGGCGGAGGAAGCGTTATGGAGGACATTCTTCATGGAAGCGCCCGAACAACGCCGCGAGTTCGAGCCGAACTCCAAGAGCCTCTGTCGGGGGTATGTCCCAGCCAAGTGGACGCATAGCACTGAATGCCTCCGACCCTCCAGGGACGGTCATACCGATGAGATTGGGCTGCGTGACCATCACCGCTCAGAGCTCCCTGCCGCCATGCGCATTGGCAGCACCAGCCGGAGCGAGTCGGGCAGCCGCACGAACCCATGGGCCGCGTAGAACCCGGCCGCAACCTCGTCCAGCGCGTCGACCACGACCATAGAGGAGCTGACCGTGCCGACGCTGTCGAACGCGCGCCGCAACGCATCCGCCAGCAGCACGGCGCCAAGCCGTTGTCCCTGACGTTCCTTCGCGACGGCCAGGCGACCGATCAGCGTGGCACACACCAGCGGGTAGCGCGGGACGTGCTTGCGAGCCGCCTCGGGCACATCGCCCTGCGAGATCGCCATGGCGCAAAGCGTGTAGTAGCCCAACACGTGGGTCGGCTCGCCGACCTCGCTCAGGATGAACACGGCATTTGCCTTCCTGCGCACGTCCTGGCCAGCCTGCGTCTTGAGATAGCGATCCAAGCTTTCTACCACACAGGTAAAGCTGCCTTGATCGTGCTCCTCCTCGAGCATGGACGGAACGCGCCGACGGCCACGGCCATCCCGGCGGAATCGAACTGATCATGCCGGACCGGTTCTATCGCGCCGTCCTCGACGACGCGCTCGTGCTCACCATCGATCGCGACTATTTCGCGCTGTCGGGCGGAATGGAGCGCTGGCTCTATCGTCTCGTGCGCAAGCACGCGGGCCGGCAGCCGAGCGGTTGGCGGTTCGATTTCCGCCATCTCCACATCAAATCGGCGAGCCTGTCGCCGTTCAAGCGCTTCGCTTTCGAACTGCGCGACATCGCCCGCAGGCAGCCGCTGCCAGGCTATCGTCTGATTGTCGAGCGCGAGATCGGCGGGCGCGAGCTGCTGGTTTTCATGCGGGCGGAATTGTCCACAGGCACCTGTGGACAAGCTGTGGAAAGCCTCGTGCTATCGGGAACCGGGAGTGTCGTGCCATCAGGAACCCGAGCCTCGTGCTATCAGGAACCGAAACCAGCCCTAAGGCACTGGCAAGATGAAGAAATCCGCGCCCTTAACTTAGAATCTAACATAGAGTCTAACGTTACTGCTGCTGGCGCGGACAAAAGCGAACCTGATCCGCGGCATCCCGCGAAGGGAAAGCGACGCAATCAGGGACAAGCACAGCGCACGTTTTTCCGTAAAGCAGCGTCTCCCAAATCCGGTCCATCGATAACGTCGGAGCTTGCCGTCACTTTGAAGCCGGGCGGCGCGTCATGATCGTCGCTTTGCTGAACCAGAAGGGCGGGGTCGGCAAAACGACCCTGGCGCTTCATCTCGCCGGCCAGTGGGCTCGCCAAGGTCAGCGCGTCACCCTGATCGACGCCGACCCGCAAGGATCGGCCCTGGACTGGTCCGAGCAAAGGGCTCGCGAGAATCTGGGCCGCCTCTTCGGCGTCGTCGGCCTTGCCCGCGACACCCTCCATCGCGAGGCGCCCGAGCTCGCCCGTGACGCCGATCACGTCATCATCGACGGGCCGCCGCGCGTCGCCGGGCTGATGCGCTCGGCCCTGCTCGCCGCCGATCTTGTGCTGATCCCGGTCCAGCCATCGCCATTCGACGGATGGGCCTCAAGCGAGATGCTCAAGCTGATCAGCGAGGCGCGCATCTTCCGCCCACAGCTCGTTGCGCGTTTCGTGCTCAACCGGTGCGATCCGCGCACGATTATCGCCCGTGAGACAGCCGAGACGCTGGCCGATCACGATCCGCCGGTCCTCGCCGCAACCATCGGTCAGCGCGTCGCCTTCGCCGACGCCGCGCGCACCGGCCGTCTCGTTTTTGACTGGGACGAGCATAGTCCAGCCGCAAGGGAAATCACGGCGCCGCCCGTCCCGGCGACGCCGAAAGCTGGATCAAGGCCCCTGACATTCCGCCGGCCGCTCCCGCCAGGGCCGATGTTTTCTCGGCCCGCCTCACCATCGACGTCACGCCGGAGCTGCGCGGCCGCATCAAACTCGCCGCCTTTCGGCGCAGCGTCACCGTCGCCGACATGCTGCGCGAATTGCTCGCGCGCGAATTCCCTCAATCTCCCGGAGACGAACGATGAGAAACGCCGCGCTGAAACATGCGCAAGATCGAGCGACGCCCGCCGTCGATGCGGCCGACGCGCTCACGCATGTCGAGCTGACTTGGATCGAGAAGAAAATCGAACATTGGATTCGCTTCGGCGAGCCTGTCGCAGAGAGGATTCTCGACCGCCGCCACCGGATCGTCAGCTTCCGTCCCGGCGATATTTTCGCTTTCGTCCGCTGGGCCTCAAATGATTTCGGCACGATCGCTTCCCGCATCGACGTCGTGCGCGCGGTCGTCCCGGGCGAACCCTATCAGACGCTTCCCTTCGTCCGTCCCGGCGGTGAAATCCTGCTGCGCCTCGACAGCTGGCCCAAGATTCAGCGCGCGCTGCAGGCGATCGACGCGGTGGAGGCGATAGAGCTCGACCCCGTCGATGTCGCGCCCGATCACTGGCGTCACGTTCACAGCCGCCTGACCGTCGGTCATGAGCCGCGGGCCTATACGCGGGCGCAGCACGACGCCTGGCTGTTGCGCCGGAGGGCGCAGCCATGAGCCGCCGCCGATGGGTGTTGGCGACTGTTTTGGCGAGCCTCGTGGCGGGGTCCGCAGCCTTGGTCCATCCGTCTCCGAAACTGATTTGGAACGCCAGCGCGAGCGCCCCGATCGGTCTCTACGCTTTGCGCGCGGCAAGCGATCTTCGCGAGAGCGACCTCGTCGCCGTGATTCCGCCGGAGCCTGTCGCGCGCTTTCTCGACGAACGCGGCTATCTCCCTCAGGGCGTCCCGCTGATGAAGCGCATTCTCGCGCTTCCGGGTCAGATGGTCTGCCGCGAAGGCGTCCGCATCTCCGTTGACGGCGCGGCCATCGGAGAGGCGCAGGCCCGCGACCGGCGCGGCCGCGACCTTCCGGAGTGGCAAGGATGCCGGCGCCTCGCGGATGCTGAGGTCTTTCTCATGAATCCGGTCTCAGACAGCCTCGACGGGCGCTATCTCGGCCCATTTCCCGCAAGCTCGATCATTGGCCGCGCGGCCCCTCTCTGGACCGACGAAACAGGCGACGAGCGCTTCGTCTGGCGCGCGGCGACGCGCTGAGCCGTTACCGCCTCGAGTAGAAAAGAACGCCTTCATGACTTATAATGCGAGATGCATTCGCAAACAGCGGCGAACCGTTCGGTTTCGCGCGGCAACAGTACCGGGTGTCAGCGCGATCAAATGCCTGCGTCCGTTGAGACGTGATTCGGGCCTTGGTCGAGCGATCGCGATCACGACGTTGATTGCGCTCATGAACGCGCCCGGCGTCCGATTATTCGCGGCCGCGGCGACCGCGCAAATGCTCCCCGCAGCGCATGCAGCCCCCGCCGATCCCTTCGCGGATTTCGTCCTCGAAGCCTCGCAGCGCTTCGGCGTCCCGGCGGATTGGATACGCGCGGTGATGCGCGCCGAAAGTCGCGGCGAGTGGCGCGCGACGTCGCCAAAAGGCGCGATGGGCCTGATGCAGATCATGCCGTCGACCTGGACCCTTCTGCGCAGCCGGTTCAATCTCGGCGCCGATCCTTACGATCCCCGTGACAACATTCTTGCCGGCGCGGGCTTCCTGCGAGAGCTCTGCGACCGCTACGGCTCGCCCGGGTTCCTGGCGGCCTATAACGCCGGGCCCGGCCGCTACTGTCCGGCGTCAGCGCCCATGAGACAAATCGGGGTATTTTCTGAAGGGAGATTTCTGGTTCATCTTAGCCCATTCAGGAGCGCAGATGAGACAGAAATCCGTGCCGGCGAAAGCCCCGGCAGAACAGCTTGTGAAAGATATTCG
>NZ_FOSN01000001.1 GCF_900114285.1 Methylocapsa palsarum
GGGCGTTATCTCAACAGCTTGACTGCTCGACCACATGAAACAACCGTAACCGAATGAGGCGAATTGTCAAGCTTTGCGTGAGACACTACACTAGCGCTCCACAAGCGCGAAGCGCCGGCCGTAGAGATTCATCGCAAGCGAGATCAGCAGCGAAATCGCCAGATAGACCGTCATGGTGATGAAGATCACCTGCACGGCGGCGCCGGTCTGGTTCAGCACCGTGCCGGCGAAGACCTGCACAAGGTCGGGGTAGCCGATAAAGACCGCGAGAGACGAGTTCTTGATGAGATTAAGGTATTGGCTGGTCAGCAGGGGAATGATCACGCGCATGGCTTGCGGCGCGATGACAAGCCGGAACGCCGGCCCTTGAGCGAGGCCGAGCGCCGCCGCGGCCTCGCTCTGCCCATGCGGCACGGCCGCGACGCCCGCGCGAACGATTTCCGCGATGAAGGCGCCGGTGTAAAGGCTCAGGCCGAGAACCAGGGCGGCGAACTCGGGGCTCAGCCGGATCCCGCCATTGAAGTTGAAGCCCTTCAGCACCGGCGCGGTGAGATTGAACGGCTCATCCGTCAACGCGAAGGCGACGAGCGCCAGACAAAGAATGGCGCCGCCCGCAACTTCGCCGACCGGCAAATCCACCGACGCCGGCTTTCGCCGCGCCCGCCGAAACGAGCGCCAGCCGAGCGCCGCTCCAACGAGGCTGAGGCCGAGGCCAACGCCAAGCCACGGGGCGTCGGGACCAAAATGGGGTTCCGGCAAGAAGAAGCCGCGGTTGTTCAGGTAGACCCCCGGTAGGAGCAAGAGCGATTCCCGTGGCGGCGGCAACGGCTTCAGAACCGCATTGTACCAGAACAACAATTGCAGGAGCAGCGGCACGTTGCGCAGCGCCTCGACGTAAACGAGCGCGCCATGGGCGATGACCAAATTCCTGGACAGCCGCGCAAGTCCGACGGTGAAGCCGATGATCGTCGCGAAAACGAGAGCGACGGCGCAGACGAGCCCGGTATTCAAGAGACCGACCAGCAGCGCTCGGGCGTAGGTCGAGCGCGCGTTATAGGCGATCAGCGTCTGATTGATGTCGAACCCGGCGGCGTTGTCGAGAAAACCAAGCCCGGTCGGAATGCCGCGCGCTTGCATATTCGCGCGGACGTCGAGGACCGCCGCGCCCAGCAAGACCGCAAAAAGCAGGACAAGAACGGACTGGTAAAGCGCGGCTCGAACGGCCGGAGCGCGCCAGAGGAAAAGCCATGAACGCGCCGCTCGCTCGCTCCCGCCGGGCGGCGGTCCAGGCCTTCCAGCCCACATTCGCCTTCCTGACATTCGCCTTCCAGACCACATTCGGCTTCCCGGCCACATTTCAGGTCCTACAGGCGGGCGGCCTAACGGATCGGGGGAGCATATTGCAGACCGCCGCGCGACCAGAGCGAATTGACGCCGCGCTGGATTTTCAGCTTCGAACCCTGCCCCAGATTGCGGTCGTAAACCTCGCCGTAATTGCCGACGAACTTGATGATGCGGTAGGCCCAGTCGGGCGTCAGTCCCAATCCCTCGCCGAAGTCGCCGTCAAAGCCCAGCAGGCGCTTGATGTCGGGGCGTTCGGACTTCGCTTTTTCATCGACGTTCTTCGACGTCACGCCCAGCTCTTCCGCGTCGATCATCGCGAAATTCACCCATTTGACGAGGTTGAACCATTGATCGTCGCCTTGCCGCACCGCGGGGCCAAGAGGCTCCTTCGAGATAATCTCGGGAAGCACGACATGATCGTCCGGAGCGGCGAGTTTGGCGCGTTCGATATAGAGGCCCGAGGCGTCTGTGGTATAGGCGTCGCAACGTCCGGCGTCATACGCCTTGACGGCTTCATCCGCCGTGGCGAAGTTGACGGGCTCGTATTTCATATTGTTGCCGTTGAAGAAATCGGCGAGGTTGAGTTCGGTCGTGGTGCCCTGCTGCACGCAGACCGATGCGCCGGCGAGTTCCAGCGCGGATGAGAGATTGAGCTTCTTGCGCACCAGAAATCCCTGGCCGTCGTAATAATTGATCCCGGCGAACAAAAATCCCTGGCCGGTCTCGCGCGAGAGCGTCCAGGTGGTGTTGCGGGCGAGAAGGTCAACCTCGCCGGATTGCAGGGCGGTGAACCGGTCCTTGCTCGTCAGGGGAATAATTTTCACTTTGAGGGGATCATTGAAGATGGCGGCGGCGACCGCGCGGCAAAAATCGATGTCGAGGCCGGACCAGACGCCCTTGTCGTCCGGCAGACCGAAACCGGCGAGCCCGGAGTTCGATCCGCAACGAACGACGCCTCTCGCCTTGACCTGATCGAGCGTGCCGCAAAGCGCCGCGCCCTGGCCCAGAACGAGCATGGCGGCCAACGCCAGGAGTCCGGTCGACATGTTGGATATTTTTACGGCGAACAGTTTCATCGTCGATCCGGCTGTTTTGAGCGCTTCGCGCAAGTAGAGGCCCGTCATGAATCGGTCAAGTCGCCGCGCTCGCGCGAGAGCGCCTCGGCGTGCCTGACGGCTTGACGCGGGGCGGATGTGAAGCCCAGTTTGCGGCGAACGCAAGACAAGGGAACGATAAAGCCGATGACCGACGCGCCATGGGACAAAAGCCGCCTCAAGAACCGGACCAGGCTGATCTATGCCGGGCGACGTCCCTCTGAACAGCACGGCTTCGTCAATACCCCTGTCTATCGAGGGTCTACGGTCCTGTTTCCCACGGTCGAGGACCTCGTCAAGCGCAAGGCGCGCTTCACCTATGGAACGCAGGGATCGCCGACGACTCAATCGCTCGAAACGGCCTGGACGGAACTCGCCGGCGCGGCGGGGACGGTGCTGGCGCCCTCCGGGCTCGCGGCGATCAGCCTCGCCTTGCTGACTGCGGTGAAATGCGGCGATCACATTCTCGTTAGCGATTCGGTTTACAAGCCGACTCGGATCTTTTGCGAAACCATTCTGGCGCGAATGGGCGTCGAGACGGAATATTACGATCCGCTCATCGGCGCCGCAATCGACTCTCTTGTCCGGCCGAACACGAGCGCGATCTTCATGGAGACCCCCGGCTCGCAGAGTTTCGAACTTCAGGACGTTCCCGCCATCGCGGCCGTCGCCCGGGCGAAGGGCGCCTGCGCGATCCTCGACAACACCTGGGCGACGCCGCTGTTTTTCCCGCCCCATGCGCACGGGGCCGACATGGCGATCGAAGCCGGAACGAAATACCTCTCCGGCCATTCGGACCTCCTGCTGGGGCTTGTGTCCGCCAACAAGGGCTGGTTTTCCCGCCTGCACGCCACCGCCGACGCCTTCGCCATGTGCGCGGGGCCCGAGGACGTCTTCCTGGCTTTGCGGGGCCTTCGGACCCTCGACCTCCGGCTCCACGAAGCCGAACGTCAGGCGCTGGACCTCGCCAACTGGCTGAACGAGCGGCCGGAGGTGGCGCAGGTGCTTCATCCGGCGCTGCCCTCCTGTCCGGGGCACGCGCTCTGGAAACGCGACTTTTCCGGCTCGTCGGGGCTGTTCTCGGTCCTTCTCGCGCCCTGCTCAAACAAGGCGATGGCCGCCATGCTCGACGGTCTGCGGCTGTTCGGGATGGGCTATTCCTGGGGCGGCTTCGAGAGCCTCGTCATCCCTTTCGACTGCAGTTCCTACCGCAGCGCCACCACCTGGAGCCCGCCGGGGCCGGCCCTGCGGTTTTCCGTTGGGCTTGAGGACGTCGAAGACTTGAAGGACGACCTCGATCAGGGCTTTGAACGATTGCGCGCCATCGGCTGAGGGCGGCGGCGGACCCGATGGGCCCGGACTTGCCTCAAGCGGCCGACAGAGGCAAAGTTTCAGGCTCCGCTCGCCTTCGGCCGGTCTCGTTCGTCTGGTCTCGTTCTCTGCGTCGCGGATCGGAAAAAGGCTCGGATTCAGGCATCGGCGCCGCACTCTTGATCGTGGAGATTTGCTCGCATGCCCTTATTGCGGCTCGCGCTGCTCGCCCTCGCCGCCCTTGTCGCGGTAATTTTGGGCTACGGCTATTTCTTCGCGCGCCCGTCCGGGCCGCCGCCGCAGGCCGCCGCCATTGGGCGGGCCTCCCCGCAGGCCGTCGCGGCGGTGCGCCGGCTGCTTGACGCCGACTATGTCGCGACGGCCGAATTCGCGCCTTTTTTCGAACGGTTCAAAATTGCCTACCCGGCCGAGTACGAGGCGAGCCTCGCGGCTTTTTCGGAACGCTCCGCGGCCGCCGGGGAGATCGGAAGTCCGGACCTGCTCGTGTCCGACGCCGCGCGAGCATTGCGCCAATCGCGGGGCGTTCTCGCGGCGAAAGCAGGCGGCCCGGCTCTCGATCATATTTTCGAGGTTCAACTGGCGATGCTGCGCACGCTCTCTCTGGTCAATCCAAGGCTGTGCGCCAATTATCTTTTCGGCGGCGAAAGCGCGGACTTCCTCAATTTTTCCGCATCGCACCGGAAGCTTGTCGCCACGATGGCGATGGCCGGCCTCGACGCCATCAAGGATGGAGCGATCAACCGCATCTCGCGGGCCCGTCCGGCGCCGCAGGACTTTCAGGCTCTCGAGGAGGGCCTGCGCGCCAAGGGGCTCGGCACTCCCGAAATCGAGGCGCTGCTCGACGGCAAGGCCGATCCCTCGCTCGACGACGAGAAAATGTGCCGCGCCGGCGGAACCTACCTTGAAACGCTGGCGACTCTGCCCGAAGAGCCCCGGCGGCGCATTTACGGGCTGGCCATCGAACTCATGGCCCGCTCCTAGAGCATATTCCGATCGGATTGAATCAATCCAATCGACAAGAATATGCTCAACCTTTTGAAACAGGAGCGATTTCTGATCGATCGCATGACTTCATGCGATCGGAAAGCGCTCTGGCCGATCAATCGTCGCCGTGGGCGCGCTCGTTGATGGTGATCGTCTTCATGTTGGAAAAATCGACCGCGGTCGGAATCTTTGCCCGCAAGGCCGCGAGCTGGAACGTCTTGATCACGTGTTCGAGACGCCGGTAGGCCTCCTTGTATTCTTCCGTCGCAGTCGGAAGATCCAGGGGCTTCAGGCAATATTCAATGATTTCGCGAGGCCGGTCCAGTTTGCTCATTCGACATTTCTCCATGAACGCTGAAGTCGCGGCCGTCACGGCGGCGGAACAGCCTCTTCATTTTCATCCTTACCGGCCATGAGCAAGCGGAAATTCGTCCGCCTTCGCCGCGCCGATGCGTTCGCTTCGATTCATAACGGTTGTAACTTTTTTAGCATGCCGATCAAGCGCCTAACCCTGCCGACTCTTTAAATGCGACCCTGGTTGCGGTCCCGTCTTTCGGCGTATTCGGCAGGCAGGTCCGACAGTCAGCCCATGCGGGCGCCAACCCAAAATCTTGACGCTTATTGTGCGCCGCAGCAATAACCCACTGAAAACAAAGCATTTTGCGTAACATTCCCGATAGGCAAACGACGTTTCCCTGCCTATATTCTCTTAAAGCTTGTTCGGGAGTCGTCAGGAAACCGCATTGCAGAGCGGTGCTGCGGTCTCCTGCCGCTGAATTGGTTCGGGAGGATCCATATGTCGAATTTTCACGTCATCGCCGGGGCAGGAGAAACTCCGGCGTATCCGATTGTTCGTAAAATCAGCGTAGAAGACCTAAAATGCGCGCTCGTCAAAGGCTTCCATGATTTCATGGCGATGCCCTCGTCGCTGGCTTTTCTCTGCCTGATCTATCCGATCATCGGCATCGTTCTCGCCGGCAATACGGTTCAGCTTCTGTTTCCCGTGATGTCTGGCTTCGCTCTGGTCGGGCCTTTCGCCGCGATCGGCCTTTACGAGGTCAGCCGACGCCGGGAGCAAGGGCTGGAAACGTCATGGAAGACGGTCTTCGACGTGCGGCATTCCCCCTCGATTCCTGCGATTCTCGCGCTTGGCGTGCTTTTGCTTGCGATCTTCGTTGCATGGCGGCTGTCCGCCGAAGCGATCTACACCTCGCTGTTTGGCGCCGTTCCCCCTGACTCGATCGGCGACTTTTTCACGGAGGTGCTCACGACGTCGCAAGGCTGGACCCTGATCCTGCTTGGCAATTTTGTCGGATTTCTCTTCGCCGTGGCGGTTTTGAGCATCAGCGTCGTTTCGTTTCCGCTGCTGCTTGATCGGGATGTCGGCCTGGCGGCCGCCGTTCTCACGTCCCTGCGCGCGGTGATCGCAAATCCTGTGACGATGGCGATCTGGGGCATCATAATCGCGGTGACGCTCGGGCTCGGCTTTCTGGCCTTCTTCGCCGGCTTGGCTGTCGCCATTCCGGTTCTGGCCCACGCGACGTGGCATCTCTATCGCAAACTCGTCGAACCTGCCGCCCCGGGCGAGATCTGAATAAAGCGGCTCCGTCAGGCGGCGTTCAATCGCCGCCGGCGTCCGCGCGGGCCCGCAATGTCAATTCGCGAAGCGAATCGTAAATCGGCGCGTCGTTAAGCCGCGTCGGGACGACCATCGCGATGAAACACGCCGAAAGCATCGGCAGCAGCATGGCGACGCTCGACGTCATCTCGCTCACCAGGACGATCCCGGTGAGCGGCGCGCGCACGACGCCCGTGAAAAACGCGGTCATACCCACGACCGCGAAGCCCGTCGGCTGAATATCGAGGCCTGGAAAGGCGGCCTTGCACACGCAGCCGAACACAAAGCCGAGCTGCGCGCCAAGAACGAGCAGAGGCGCGAACAGGCCGCCCGGCGTTCCCGCCGCATAAGACACGGATCCGAGCACAAGCCGCAGTGCAAAAATCAGCGGAACGATCGCCAGCGCCTCTGACCCGCCGAGCACTTTTTGCGTCAGCGCGTCGCCGCCGCCAACGAGACCAGGGGCCGACCAGCCAAGGATCCCGACCGCCGCGCCGATCAGCCATGCGCGCAATTCCACCGGGGCGGCGTCGGCGCCGTCGTCCATCATCCGCGCCAGAATGCGATGATAGACGAGGGCCACGACCGCCGCACCGACGCCGAAGGCGACATCGCACCAGGCGATGGCGCCGATGACGGCGCCGGTTGACGCCGCGCCTGGTTTCAACGACGCCAGCGTGAGCCCCGCCGCGGCCGCCATCGTCTTCAGAAGCAGCCGGTTGTAGAGGATGGCGGCAAATCCGGCGAAGGCGCCCAAAACAAAAAACAACGGATGCGCCAGAGGGCTCGCGGAGGCGAGGACTTCGACGGAAAAGTCCGGCTTGCCGCCGCCGATAGCCCGGGAAATCGTGATCGCGGTCGCGGACGCGCCAAGCGCGGCAATGGCGATCCGGGGCTCGAAACGGCGCACAAGCTCCTCGAGAACGAAGACGGCGCCCGCGATCGGCGCATTGAACGCCGTAGCGAGCCCCGCCCCAGCTCCCGCGGCGAACAGCACCCGGCAGTCCGGCCAGTTCCGGCGAAACATCTGGCCGGTCAAATGGGCGATGCTCGCGCCCATCTGCACGCTCGGCCCCTCCCGCCCGAGCGCGAGTCCTGAGCCGATGGCCAGCAAGCCGCCCGCGAATTTGATCGGAATGAGGCGGAACGGCGCTTGAGGCAGTTCCTCGTTCAGCACCGCCTCGACGTGGGGGATCCCACTGCCCGAAGCGAAGGGCGAGAACCTGCGCACCAGCCAGGCCGCCGTAGACACGGCGATGGCGCAGGCGATGGTGAAAAACAGAAATCCGCTCAAGCCGCCCGCATGCGCAGCCTTGCTCACGGCGGTGCGGAAGACGTCGGCGCGCTCCAGAACCAGCCGGAACGTGACGCCGACGAGTCCGGACAAGGCTCCGATCAGCAGCGCCAGCGCCGCAAGCGCCAGGAGACCGCCATCGTCCGGCGCCGGTCCCTGAGCGGCGCCCGGCGCGGCCGAGGGAAGGACGAAGGGCTCCGCGGCGGCCGCTTCCTGCGCATCTTTCGTTTCCTGCGCCGCAGAGGGCTTCGGCGCATCGTTTCCAGGCGCCGCCTTCGCTTTATCAGTCATGGAGGCGGCCCGCCCGTCCAGCGCAGCGTGGGGATGGGCGGTTTCCTTGCACTCCGCCGAGGGCCCGAACCGCGATCCTCAGGCGGCCGGCGACGGAGCGGCCGGGGGCGGATTTCCGGCCAGCGCCGCGCGGATCGCCTCTTCCTTGGTTTTGTCGAATGACGTGCGCAGCACGGTGCCGCCGACGCCTTTCAGATCCTCAAGCACCTTGTCCGTGGTCATTTTCTTGACGAGCAGGAACAAAGCGGCGCTGCCGGGCGAAATCGCGGCCGAGACTTCCTTGATGAAATTATCGTCGATGCCGAAATCGGACAATTTTCCGCCGATCGCGCCCGAGGCCGCCCCCACCGCGGCGCCGACGACGGGCATCAGGAAGATCAGTCCGATGAGCGTGCCCCAGAACGCGCCGGACGCCGCGCCGATGGCGGTCGTATTGATGAGCTGGTTCAGCTTGATCGAACCGTCCTCGTGCTTGACGGCGACGACCGCGTCGCCGAGGGCGATCACGTATTCCTTCTGCATTTCCAGCAATTTCGAACGGACTTCCTCAGCCTTCTGCTCGGACGGAAAAGCGATGACAAGCAGGTCGTTCATGGTTTCGGCTCCCTAAAAATTTCAACGCATCCGGAAGACGCCCCGGACGGTCCACGGTCTCTATATCAGATCCCGCCCCGCTCATACGGCCGCGATCCACTTTCTTTGTGGTCGCAGGCTTTTTTACCAAGGTCGCGCCGCGACCAGGGCCTGTCTGGCGGCCAGCGATTTTAAACCCCATATCCTTGCTTGCGAAAGGCTCGGGTTGCGAAGGGCTCGGAAGCATTGCTGGAGACGGCATGGAACATGCTTTTATAGTCGGGAGTTAGTGATGTCCGCCACGCGTTCCTGGCTGGCGAGCCTGAGCCGGGGGATGCGCCTGCAAGATCGGGCCAAGATCGGGCGAAGACCAGTAAAGGACGAACCATGAGAGATCTTATCGCACTTCTGCTCTTTGCGATTTCGGGGTATTTCATTTTTCACGCGCGATCCGAAGGACCGGTTCAGGAGACCACGTTCGAACTCGTGCCGATTCCGGATTCGCCAGCCCCCGATGCGCCGGCCGGAAGCCCCAAGGGCGCAATCGACATCTGATCGGAGCGGCTCCGCGGGCGCTCTTTTCGAACGGCCGCCCCGTCGGTTTCCAGCGGGCGTTGGAGGTAGGTTCGGCGTTGGCGACAGATCGCCAAAGTTCAGCGCCGATAAGGACGCGTCCTTAGCGGGCGATCCTCGCCGTTATCTCCAACCGGACCATAATAGCCGGGAAAGAACGGCGTTCCGACGCCGTCATAGGGATTGTAGATCCCGTATGCATATTCGCGATTGGCGGGGAGCCAGTAGGAATAGCGCGCGGCGTCCGCCATCATCGCGAAATAGACCGGATTTTGCCACAGCGGCCTCGGGTGGCGAAGACGGTAGCGGCGCGCGGCGATCCGGTATTGGACCGGCAGGGCGTAAAAGCCGAGGCCGCTTTCCGGATCGCCGACAAGATCTGCGAAGCCGGTTCCATGACCTCTCCAACCGCCCCGAACGGGTGCGCCATAGGTAATATAGGACCGCTTTTGCGAGAGGCGGGGGGCCGCGGAGTGGAGCTTGCCGCCGCTGACGTGACGGGCATGGAGAGCTTTAGCCGGCGTCTTTGGCTCACGCGCGAACGCGTTTGAATCGAGCGCCAAAATCGCGCACAGAGCCAGCAATCCCATGTCCAGCCAGCGCCATCGCATCGCCCTGATCTCCCAATGGCCGGCCGCGAACGTCACCGCGAAAAAGCGGAGTGCGTTGATTTAACGTCGCACAGACCTCATCGTCGCATGAAACGGAAGGCGCGATAACATTTCTTTGCTCGGATGCCGAGCTTTTGAACCATTCCTGGGCGCGGGAGCCGGTCATGGGGGAGTGAAAATCATCCAAATGTCATAAAAGAGTCACTGGAGAATGATCGATCGGATTCATTCGAATGGATGATGCTGCGCGGAGAAGCGGAGCCAGAGAGCGGAACCCTCCACGCAGATGCTCGACCAGCCGCAGCCCATCACGGTCCGTCCTTCGACCGAGGACGATGTCGCTTCCATGCTCGCCATCTACGCCTATCACGTCCGCTACGGCCTCGGCGATTATCATCCCATGCCGATTCAGCACGAGGACATCAAGCGGCGGCGCAAGACCATGCTGCGGCGCCGCTATCCGCATCTTGTGGCCGAACAGGCGGGAATCGTCGTCGGATACGCCTACGCCGTGCCGTTTTTGAAGCGTCCCGCCTATCGCCACACGGTCAAGCACTCGATCTACGTGCACAAGGATCATTTGCACGTCGGGGTCGGCCGCAAGCTTCTGCCGGCTTTGATCGACGCCTGCGCCGGCGCGGGGTTCCGGCAGATGGTCTGCTATATCGACAGCTCCAACACGCCGTCGCTGCGGCTGCACCACACGAACGGCTTCGAACAATCCGGAATCTTGCGCTCGGTCGCGTTCAAATTCGGCCATTGGTGCGACACCGTCATGATGCAGCGGCCGCTTGGCCCCGGCGACGAGCAATTGCCGAACGATCCGGCGAACGAACCGGGCGCGCCCGGCCGAACACTCGTCAACCGTGAAAGCTGAGCGAATTATTCGCGCACGACATAGGTATGGAAACGGACCCGGCCATTTGTCTCCGCCTCACGATAGACGCCTTGAAGCTCCGCCTCGAAGCCCGGAAACAGGTTGGCGCTGTTCTCGAACATCTTGAGATAGTCCAGCATGGGCTGCGCCCTCTCATCGAGTCGCTCGCCGGGAACGATCGTGGCGATGCCGGGCGGGTAGACCACAAAAAGCGTCGTCGCGATTCGACCCTTGATCTCGTCCACCGGCAGATAATCGACATTGTTGCGCACCATGTGCCGGACGGCCTCCTGCGGGGCCATAGCCATGTTCGGCAAATGGCGCGGCGCAAACTGCTCGCGTTGCAGCTTGCTGGTCGCCGCGTCGCGATAGAACGCATGCATCTGCGCGCACAGATCGCGCAACCGCACATCCTGATAGCGCGCCGTGCGGGCGCGGACGAACTCCGGCATCACGTCGCTGAGCCTGGCGTTGTCGTCGTGCAGCTTCTTGAAGGCGACGAGGGCGCTGAGCAACGTCCACGCCTTGCTGGATTCGACCCCGGGCGTCAGCAGAAAAAGCAGCGAATTGAGATCGTTTTTTTCCGGGACGATCCGATTTTCACGAAGATATTGGGCGACGACCGGTCCTGGAATTCCGTGCGCGTCGCTGGAGCCGTCGCGTCGAAAGCCGGGCGTCAGGATCGTGAGCTTGTTCGGGTCGGTGATCGCAAAACCGGGCGCGACATGATGAAATCCATGCCAGGATGCGCCGGGCGCCAGCTCCCAATAACGCGCATCGGCGGCGAGTTCGTCGGTCGGGACGTCCTCCCAGGCGACGAGCTTTCGCGCGCCTTCCTCTGAAGCGCCCTCTGCCGAATTGGCGCACGCGCCTTGCCCCGACGCGACAAAATCGGGCGTGAAGACATCGAAAAACCAGCGCCGGGCGGGGTCTTTCTCCGTCTCCTCGAACTCGCGGCGCACCGCCCGGATCTTCTTGCGCACTTCGATTCCAAGTTTGACGGTGTCGTCCCAAAGCACTTCGCCCGAGCGTCCCTTCATCATCTGCGCGCCGACGTCGAGAGAAGCGAACAAGGGATAGAACGGCGATGTCGAAGCGTGCAGCAGAAAGAACTCGTTGAAGCGGCGGTGGCCGACACGCCTCGCCTGACCGCGGATATGGCTGTCCTTCACATGGATCTGCGACGCTTGGGAAAAACTCGCCAGCTGTTTGTGAGTGGATTGCGTCGCAATGAGTCCCGGTTGGCCGGCGCCGAGATCGCGCAACCCCATCGCAAAGCGGTCCGCAAACAAAGGATGAAATTTCATGAAGCCGGCCCAGGCTTCGTCGAACAGGATGTAGTCGCAAAGATGTCCGATTTTTTCGAGGATCATCCTCGCGTTGTAGATCGTCCCGTCATAGGTGCATTGTTCGATGACGGCCGCGCGGAACGGACGCTCGCGGCGCGAGGCCTCGGGATCCTTGACGAGCGGATGGAGCCTGATTTTCTCCCTGATCTTGTCCTCGTCGAGCGCCTCGGGATAGATCGGTCCGATCAGGCCGTAAGGATTCCGGTCAGTTTCGAGGAAGATCGGGATCGCGCCTCCGAGCAAGAGCGCGCCATGATGGGCCGCTTTGTGGTTGTTGCGGTCGAACAACACCAGATCGTCCTGCGCCAGCAATGCCGACAACACGATCTTGTTGGACGACGACGTGCCGTTCAGGACGAAATACGTTTTCTCCGCGCCGAAAATGGCGGCGGCCTCCTTTTGCGCGCGCAGCGCCGGTCCTTCATGCACCAGAAGGTCGCCGAGTTCGAGAACGGAATTGTCGAGATCGTCGCGAAAGATCGCTTCGCCCAGATGTTCGACGAAAATGCGTCCGATCGGACTGCGGCTGTAGAAGACGCCGCCATTGTGCCCCGGACAGGTCCACATCTGGTTGCCTTCCTCGGCGTAGTCGACGAGGGCGCCGAAGAACGGCGTCTTGAGAGTCTCGGCATATTGCCTGAGACGGCTGACGATCTTCTTGGCGATGAACTCCGGCGTCTCCTCGGCGAGAAAAACATAGCCGTCGATATAGTCCAGAACCTCGACCGGAATGTCCTCGAACTGCTTGTTGCGCACCAGCATGACGATCGGCAATTCGAGCCCGCGCCGGCGCATGAGATTGATCAGCGCCGCAGTCTTTCCCTCGACGCCCTTTTTGCTCCAGTCGACCACCATGCAGCCGATCGCCGCATCGGTCTGAACCGCGAGTTCGGCGTCCTCGAACCGCGCCGCGCGGACCACCGAAATGCCCAGCCTTTCGATCCCGCCGACGATCTGCCGGAGCCGGAGGCCCTCAAGGCTCTGATCGTCGAACGCCGGCGCGCAGACAAGACAGGTAAATCTTCGGTAAAAATCCATCGGCGGGGCTCCGGCGTTCGGGACTGCTGAGTCTAAGGCCGACCAGATTAGCGCGACATTTGCGTGACGGCCCCCGCCCGCGGTCGCGCCTGACGCCAGGCGACGGCGGCCGATGGCGAAACGCCCGCAAGCGGTTCCGCTCGCCCAACCGAACGCCCCGGGCGGGAGACGTCGCCGTCAAGGAAATCGGGCCGCCCATAAAGGACTATGTGACGAAAATTTCCGGACGGAACGCGCTCGAAGGCGAGATCAAGAAAGTCCGCAAGGGCGCGACAACCGCTCAGGTTGAAATCGAACGGAGGGCGGACGGGTCGTGACCGCGTCCATCGCCAACGAATCCCGGGGGATTGAAGCCCGCCAAGACTCAGCCCGCCTCTGGGCGGGAATGCCTCGGACGTAATGGCCCCGTCAAGCAGTTTTCGCCGACATCCGGCGGCTCAATAAGATAGCCGCCGCCTGACCTTACGAACGAAGCTGCCCGACGTCGCGGACCGCGCCGCGCGCGGCGCTGGTCGTCAAAGCGGCATAGGCCTGAAGCGCGGCCGAGACCTTCCGGGCGCGCTGCGCGGGCTTCCAGGCCAATTTCCCCTTGGCTTCCATCGCGCTGCGCCGCCAGGCAAGTTCTTCATCGGGAACGGCGAGATGAATGCGCCGGTTCGGGATGTCGATCTCGATCACGTCGTTCTCTTCGACGAGGCCGATGGCGCCGCCTTCCGCCGCTTCCGGCGAGGCGTGCCCAATCGAAAGTCCCGAGGTTCCGCCCGAAAAGCGACCGTCCGTGAAGAGGGCGCAGGCTTTGCCCAGCCCCTTCGATTTGAGATAGCTCGTGGGATAAAGCATCTCCTGCATCCCGGGACCGCCGCGAGGCCCCTCATAACGGATCACGAGAACGTCGCCGGGCTTGATCTCGTCCGCGAGAATCGCCGCCACCGCCGCGTCCTGACTCTCGAATATCCGCGCCCGGCCCGAAAACGTCAGGATCGACGCATCGACGCCGGCTGTCTTCACGATCGAGCCCTCCTCGGCGAGATTGCCGTAAAGGACGGCGAGGCCGCCATCCTTGGAGAAGGCGTGCGCCTCGTTTCGGATGGCGCCGCCAGCGCGGTCGAGATCGAGGGCCTCGTAACGCCTGTCCTGACTGAAAGCCGTCTGGGTCGGCACGCCGCCCGGCGCGGCGCGATAGAGATGCCTCGCCGTGTCGCTCGCGGGGCCCTTGACGTCCCAGCGATCGAGGGCGAGAGCGAGCGTTTCCGCATGCACCGTCGGAAGCCCGCCGTGGAGAAGGTTCGCCCGATTGAGTTCTCCCAGAATCGCCATGACTCCGCCGGCGCGGTGAACATCCTCTAGATGAACATCCGGCGAGGACGGCGCCACCTTGCACAACACCGGCACGCGCCGCGACAGTCGGTCGATGTCGCGCATGGTGAAGTTGACCCCGGCCTCATGGGCGGCGGCGAGAAGGTGCAGAACCGTATTGGTCGAACCGCCCATGGCGATGTCGAGCGTCATCGCATTCTCGAAGGCTTCGAAGGAGGCGATCGAACGCGGCAGAGCGGAGGAATCTTCCTGTTCGTAATAGCGCCGCGCCAGATCGACGACGAGGTGTCCGGCTTCGACAAAGAGGCGCTTGCGGTCGGCGTGCGTCGCGAGCAGGGATCCGTTGCCCGGAAGCGACAGCCCCAGCGCTTCGGTGAGGCAATTCATCGAATTGGCCGTGAACATGCCGGAGCATGAGCCGCAGGTCGGGCAGGCCGACCGCTCGATCACCGCGATATCGGAGTCGGACACGCTGGCGTCGGCCGCCGCCACCATCGCGTCGACGAGATCAAGCGACTTGCTCTTGCCGCCGACGACGGCCTTTCCGGCCTCCATGGGTCCCCCGGAAACGAAGACCGCGGGAACGTTGAGCCTCAGCGCGGCCATCAGCATTCCGGGCGTGATCTTGTCGCAATTGGAAATGCAGACCATGGCGTCGGCGCAATGCGCGTTCACCATATACTCGACCGAATCGGCGATGATTTCGCGCGAGGGGAGGCTATAGAGCATGCCGTCGTGGCCCATCGCGATCCCATCGTCGACCGCGATCGTGTTGAATTCCTTGGCGACGCCCCCCGCCGCCTCGATTTCCCGCGCGACAAGCTGGCCGAGATCCTTGAGGTGGACATGGCCCGGCACGAACTGGGTGAAGGAATTGACGACGGCGATGATCGGCTTGCCGAAATCGGAATCCTTCATGCCGGTGGCGCGCCAAAGGCCGCGGGCGCCGGCCATGTTCCGGCCATGCGTCGTCGTGCGGGAGCGATACGGAGGCATGAGGTCATTCCAAAAGTTGAAGATCGGACCAGTATAGTCCGGCGCGCCGTTCGAGGCCACTCCCTCTCACGCGCCGGCCCGCCAACGCAAGCGCCTTCCCTTCGTCGCAAGAAGAAACGGCCCCGGCGCGCGGAAAAGCTGGACGAGGGCCGGCGGCGGAAAGTATGGGTTGCAGAAAGAAAACGCCGGGCGCATGAACGATTCGGGCCGCAAACTGGAACGTTTTGCGCCGCCGCAAAACGAACGCAGACCGGACAGCCGGTCCCGAAGGCCAAGGCGCCACAGGGCCCGCCCGGGAGGAACAACGCGCGCCGGCCGCGCCGGCGCAAACGTATCGGCCCGGCTTCGAAGCCGTTTCGCCGCAGGGATTTGCCTTCATGACCCTCCCCGATGTTTCCCTGATCGCCGGTCAGGTCCGCTCCGGCGGCTTCGCCTTTACGCCTTCAAAGCAGTTCCGGGCGTTCCTGACGCCCGAGGCGCTCGCGGCATGGCCCTCCTTCGCCGCGAGCTGGGACCACCTCGGCGTTGACGATTACATGGCCGACGGGGGCCGCTACCGCCGCCGCCGCTTCGCCGCCTTTGCGATCTCGCAGAAAGGCGTCGTCCGCAAACCTCATCAGCCGCATTATCAGAGCCGCGACTATAATCCGCTCAATGGCGGCGTCGAGCGCTGGTTCGAACCGGTGACCGAAGCCATCTCCGATCATCCCGTGACTTTGGCGTTGCTCGGAGCCGGAAGGGCCGTGTTCGATCTTTCGGCGCCGGAAAAGCCGCGCGAGTGGCATGTCGAGACGCATCAGTTCCGGATCGAGGCGCGCGAGGGTCAAATCGGCCAGCCGACTCCCGAGGGGCTGCACCGCGACGGCGTCGATTTCGTGCTGGTCGTGCTGATCGCGCGGACCAACGTCGCCAGTGGAATCACCTCGATCTATGATCTCGACAAAACCCCGCTCGGCGACTTCACCCTGACCGATCCGCTCGACGCGGTCTTCTTGCAGGACAGCAGGGTCTATCACGGCGTGACGGCGATCAAACCGCTGGACCCGGCGCACGTCGCCTGCCGCGACGTCGCGGTGATCACCTTCCGCGATGTGGACAAACCGCTGATCTAAGGTCGACTGCCGGCGTCGCCCGCTTTAGTCTTGACCGGGCCGGGCGACGCGCCTACCGCGGGAACGTTTCGTAGACTGAAGGAGCCCATTATGAGCGATAGTTTCAGCCGAGCATTCAACTCTTTAACTGCCGCGACCATTCTGACGGCCGCATGCTGGGGCGCCGCCGAAGCGCAAACAAAAAGGCAGCCCCCCACGAAGCCGGCGGCGCAAGCCGCCCCGGCTCCCGCTTCCGGCGAGAAAAAGCCAAACATTATCGTGATCATGGGCGACGATGTCGGCTGGTTCAACATCGGCGCCTATCATCGCGGCATCATGTCCGGCAAGACGCCGAACCTCGACAAGCTCGCCGAAGAAGGCATGATCTTCACCGATTATTATGCCGAGGCGAGCTGCACGGCCGGACGGGCGAATTTCATCACCGGCGAACTGCCGATCCGCACCGGCCTTACCACCGTTGGTCAGGCTGGCGCCGACATCGGGCTCCCGGCCCAGGCCGTCACGCTCGCCACCGTGCTGAAGGCGCAGGGCTACGCCACCGGCCAGTTCGGCAAAAATCATCTCGGCGATCTCAACAAGTTCCTGCCGACTGTGCACGGCTTCGACGAGTTTTTCGGCTACCTCTACCATCTCGACGCCATGTCGGATCCTTATTGGTACTCCTACCCGCAGGATTGGGTGGACAAATATGGCCCGCGCAATCTGGTTCATAGCTATGCGTCGGATGTCGACGACGCCACAGAGCAACCGCGCTGGGGCAAGATCGGCAAACAAAAGATTGTCGATGAAGGTCCGCTTGCGCCCTTCCCCGACATGAAGGACATGCAGAGCTGGCAGGAGGGCCCCAAGGCCAAATACGACATGGAGACGTTCGACGACGTTCTCGTCAAATCCTCCAGCGACTTCATGGATAAGGCAAAAGCGGCTGGCAAGCCCTTCTTCGTCTGGCACAATACCACGCGCATGCATGTGTTCACCTTCCTGCCGCCGAAATATCAGGCGAAAATGAACGCGACAGACAATTTCGGCCTTGAGGAGGCCGGCATGGCGCAGATGGACGACAGCGTCGGCGCATTGCTGAAACATGTCGAGGACATCGGTGAAACCGACAACACAATCGTCATTTTCACCACCGACAATGGCGCCGAGGTCTTCACCTGGCCGGACGGCGGCATGACCCCGTTCAGAGCCACCAAAGGCACTATCTATGAAGGCGGCTTCCGCGTTCCGGCGATCATCCGCTGGCCGGGCAAGGTCAAGCCGCGCTCGGTCGAAAATGGCATCTTCTCCGGCCTCGACTGGCTGCCGACGCTCGCCGCAGCCGCTGGCGCTCCCGACGTCAAGGACAAGCTCCTGAAGGGCGTTACGCTGGAGGGCCAGACCTACAAGAACCATCTCGACGGCTATAACCAGATGGATCTCCTGTTGGGCAAAGGCCCGACGGCGCGGCATGAAATCTTCTATTTTGGCGGCCCCAAGCTCGGCGCTTTGCGGCTCGACGATTTCAAATATCAGTTCATGCAGCAACCCTATGGATGGCCCGGCGAGAAGGTCGACACCGATATGCCGACCATCATCAACATTCGTCAGGATCCGTTCGAGCGGACGCCCTCGATCCGGGGAGAAACCCTGAACAATCTCGGCGGCGGCTACATGAACGACTTCATGGCGCGCGAATTCTGGCGTTTTGTTCTGGTGCAGCAGAAGGTCGCCGAACTCGCCAAGACGGCGATCGAGTTCCCGCCCATGCAGGCCCCGGCGAGCTTTAACCTCGAAGCGGTCAAGGCGAAAGTCGAGGAAGCCATCAAGGCTCACGAGGGACAATAAACGACCAAGCACGCGCAAGCTCAAGCGGGGTGGATAAGTCCGTTTCACTCTCCCCGTTTGTTGTTTGAGCTTGCCCCTTGGCCTGAGCCTCGCTGTGAAACCGGCGCGCTGGAACAGAAATTGATGTTGATCTCGTCCTGGCTCGCCTCCTTGTTCTGCTGGCTCATATTGTTGACGCCGTCATTCGCCGGGGACGGCGTCAAATCCGAAAGCGCCTCCTTCGTTGGCGGCAAGGCCTGCGCGGGGTGCCACGCGGATCAGACGCAGGTGTGGGCGTCTTCGCACCATGCGAAAGCGATGCAGGAGGCGACGCCCGCCAATGTCGAGGGTGATTTCGCCAACGCCACGCTCGTCCATGACGGTGCGACAACCAGCTTCAGCCGCGCGGGCGACGCCTTCATGTTGCGCGCGGACGGACCTGACGGCGTGGCGCATGATTACAAAGTCGCCTACACGTTCGGCGTTTTTCCCTTGCAGCAATATCTGATCGCGTTTCCGGGCGGACGCTATCAGGCGTTTGGCGCCGCCTGGGACAGCCGCCCGAGGGACAAGGGCGGCCAACGCTGGTTTTCTCTTTATCCGTCTGAGACGATTCACCCGGGCGACCCACTGCACTGGACCGGACGCGACCAGACCTGGAACTATCAATGCGCGGCCTGCCATTCCACCAACCTGCGGAAAAATTACAACCTCGCCGCGGACGCTTATGCGACGACCTGGACTGACCTAAACGTTTCCTGCGAGGCCTGCCACGGACCGGGATCGAGCCATATCGCCTGGGCGGCGGCGCGAAAACCTGAAAGCAAGGATGACCGATCCGCTCCCCGCGCCGATCACGCCAACGCAGACATGGGCCTCACGACTTCGCGGGCTCCAGCCGGGGAAGGCCTCTGGCGCATGAACAAGGACACCGGAATCGCCGAGCGCGCGGCGTCCCCCCGATCGCGCGAACTCGATATCTGCGCGCCGTGCCATTCGCGCCGGAAAGTCATCGCCGAAGGTCCCATCGGTGGGCCGTTTCTCGACTCGTATCTTCCCGCCCTTCTTGAGTCAGGCCTCTACCATCCGGACGGACAGATCGACGGCGAGGCGTTCGAATATGGCTCCTTCATTCAAAGCCGGATGCATCGCGCGGGCGTCGTCTGCTCCAATTGCCACGAACCGCATAGCCTCGCGCTACGCGCGCAAGGCAACGGGCTTTGCGCGCAATGCCATCTCCCCGCGAAATTCGACGCCGCCTCGCATCACCACCACACGCAAGGCGGCGAAGGCGCGCAATGCGTCAACTGCCATATGCCCGCCAAGACCTACATGGTCGTCGACGACCGGCGGGATCACAGTCTGCGCGTTCCGCGTCCGGACCTGACCTTGTCGATCGGCTCTCCCAACGCCTGCAATTCCTGCCATGCCGGCAAAAGCCCCGAATGGGCGTCGCAGACGGTCGCGAACTGGTTTCCCGGCGGACGGCAGACGAGAGGCCATTTCGGCCTCGCGCTGCATGCCGGCCGCGCCGGCGCCGCTGACGCCGAGCGTCAGCTCGATCAGCTTATAACGGACGCCGCCCAGCCTGACATCGCGCGGGCCGCGGCCCTTGCCCTTCTGCCGGCTTACCTCAGCCCGCAATCGGACGCGGCGATCAAATCATCGCTGGCGGACCCGAGCCCGCTCGTGCGCGCCGCCGCGCCCCGCGCGCTCGCCGTCTCGCCTTCCGCCGCGATGATCGAGGCTATGGCGCCGTTGCTCGGCGACCCTGTCCGCGCGGTGCGGATCGAGGCGGCGCGGGCCCTCGCGGGCGCGGACCAGCAGGCAATGACGCCGGAGCAACGCAATGCGTTCGCGGCCGCCTACGCCGAACTGTTCGCCGCCGAAATGATCGACGCCGAACGGCCCGAAGCTCATCTGAACCTTGGCCTTCTCGAAACCAAACTGCGCCGAGGCGATGAGGCCGACGCGCAATATCAGACGGCGTTGCGGCTCGATCCGAACTTTGTCCCGGCGCTCGTCAACCTCGCCGATCTCGACCGTATGCGCGGGATGAACGGGCAAGGCGCGAACCTGTTGCGCAAGGCGATGGCGATCGAACCGTCAAACGCCGATATTAAACATTCCCTTGGCCTCGCTTTGGTGCGGCAGAAGAACTACGCCGAAGCGTTGCCGTTGCTGCGCGAAGCGAGCGAGCTTGCGCCGGGCGAGGCGCGCTACGCCTATGTTTACGCGATCGCGATCAATTCAACGGGCGCGCATGGGCAAGCGCTCAACCTGCTGGAACAAGCCCATAAGCGTCATCCAGCCAATCGCGACATTCTGCTGGCGCTCATCTCCATCTCGCGCGAAACGGGCGATCTTGCGGGCGCGCTCGCCCATGCGCGCGAGCTTGCGGCGCTGTTCCCGGCGGACGCGCAGATCCGCATGCTCGTGCTCGATCTCGAAAAACGCCAGCCGCAGTGAGGCGATCCGCGATGTTGGAGCTTATGAAAACCTTTGTGCGAGGAGGGGATCGCTCGTTTGCAGATCGGCCTCGGCGAGGAAGTCAAATTTAGCGCCGAGGTTCAGCCTCTGAGTGACCGCCCAGATCGCGGACACAATGGGCGACACGGGGTCATTGTCGAGAGCAAGGAGACCGATCGCGCGATTCAATTCAGGGGTCAGCGCAATCGCCGTCAGCTCCTCGCGCATCTCGAACAGAGAGAGCAGGCTGTGCGGCAAGATGCTGAACATTTCGGCGCATCTCACATTGGAATAAAGCGCGAAGACCGAATCAGTTTCCACAACAACTCGTGGATGCGCCCCGGCCTTGCGAAACGCAGCGTCGATGATGCGCCGGTTCTGCATATTCCGGGTGAGAAGGCAGAGCGGCAATCTCGCCGCTTCCCGCCAGGTTATCGTCTTGCCATCGTCGGATTGGCTCTTGTCGAGCAGCGTTGCGTCGCGCGCAAGCAGCACGTAACGTTCCCGATAGAGCGGCAGAACCCGGAAGCGAGTCAGATTTTGCTCTTCAAGATAAGTAACGCCGATATCAAGTTCAAAATTATCCAGCCGCCGGACAATGTCCTCATTGCTCAAGGATTGCACCATTTGATGCAGATCGGGATATTCCGCCCAGTATGGTCCCGTGAGCAGTGAGACAATTGGCATCGTCGTCGGAATTGCGCCGAGGCGCAGGGTCCCCGTGAGCCTTGTTCGCGATATTGAGGCTTCCTGCTTGAGACCGTCCCAAGCCGCAAGGGCTTGACGCGCCCAGCCCAAGATGCGCTCGCCGTCCTCGGTGAAACCAAGAAATCTTTGCCCTCTCTCGACGATCGAGACCCCCAATTCCTCCTCAAGATGCCGGATCGCCGCGGACAATGCAGGTTGTGAAACGCAGCAGGCCTCCGCCGCGCGCGCGAAATGCCGTTCCCGCGCCAGCGTCACCAGATATTCCAATTGTCGAATGAACATGCTGGACCCCGCAGACCCTGTTTGCCGTCCTCGCCCAGGAGTTACGCGCCGGTCCGAACCTTGTCACGCACGCGGGGGCTGATGTCGCAGCTTCAATCTTCCTTAAATCCGTAATCTGGAATTCCTTCCGCGGCTCCATAATACTTGTAAGGAAGGAATTTTCCCGACATGACGATTCTCACCCGATCCCCCCTGGAATTCGCCAGCCGATCGATGTTCATATCGAAGTCTATCGCCGACATGATGCCATCGCCAAATTCTTCCTCGATGATGGCTTTTAAAGCCGGCCCATTCACCATCACGAGCTCGTAGAACCTGTAGATCAACGGGTCCGTCGGCGGCATGGACGCGCCCCGATACGGCGTCTCATTCAACATTCGCTCCTCGGTCTCGGTCAGTCCAAACAGCTTGGCCGCCTTACGCGCCAGCGGCTTGACGAGCTTACCCTGTCCCAGCAAGGCGCCGACGATCGGAATTTCGGACATGCCGCCGATTTCCCGCGCGATGTGCGCCCAGGTCCAGCCCTTTTCCCGTTTGATGTCGAGAAGTTTCTCGGTCAACTGCTCGCGCGTCATCCCTCGCTCCCATGCAAAGCCAATATCCTTGCGATGGCGCCGTTATCGGTCCGGCGCCAAAATATTGAAGCCGGCGCCGCTTGAGGGCGTCGGCTCAAAGTTGCGATCCGAAAGCTATGCCGACTGCTTTTTGAAGCGCGCGGCCTCTTCCGATCCGCCCGTCGCGTCGCCTTCGCTATAGGAATGCGCGCCGACGCCTGCGAGTTTGCCGCCATTGACGACGAGATATTCGTCCCGGATCGGACGGTTCTCGAAAAAGCATTCGAGAATCTCGCGAACGCCCGCGGCGTAACGCGTCTGCGCCGTCAGACTGGTGCCGGAAATATGCGGCGTCATGCCATGATGCGGCATGGTTCTCCAGGGATGATCTGCGGGCGCCGGCTGCGGAAACCAGACATCGCCCGCGTATCCGGCGAGTCGCCCGCTTTCGAGCGCGCGCACGATGGCGTCGCGGTCGCAGATCTTGCCGCGGGCGGTGTTTACGATATAGGAGCCGCGCTTCATCTTGGACAGCATCGCATCGTTGAACAAATGTTCGGTTTCGGGATGCAGCGGGCAATTGATGGTCACGACGTCGACGGCCTTGACGAGACTCTCGACATTGGGATGAAAAGTCAGATTCAGCTCTTTTTCAACCGATTCCGGCAGACGGTGGCGGTCGAAATAATGCAGGCCGACATCAAACGGCTTCAGCCGCCGCAGCACTGCAAGGCCGATGCGCCCGGCGGCCACTGTGCCCACCTGCATCGCTTCAAGATCATAGGAGCGGGCGACGCAATCGGCAATGTTCCAGCCGCCCTTCACGACCCATTGATACGATGGGATGTAGTTGCGGACAAGAGACAGGATCATCATCACTACATGCTCGGCGACGCTGATGCTGTTGCAAAAAGTGACTTCCGCGACCGTGATGTTCCGGTCGATGGCCGCCTGTAAATCCGTATGATCCGAGCCGATGCCCGCCGTCAGAATAAGCTTGAGGTTGGGAGCCTTCGCGATGCGCTCCTTCGTCATATAGGCCGGCCAAAAGGGCTGCGATATCACTATATCGGCGTCGTGAAGCTCGCGGTCGAGCACGCTGTCGGCTCCGTCTTTGCTGGACGTCACCACCAGCGTATGCCCGTTCGACTCCAGGAACTTGCGAAGCCCCAATTCGCCGGAGACACTGCCGAGTAGAGCGCCGGGCTTGAAGTCAATCGCCTTGGGTGTGGGAAGAGTCTGTCCGTCCGCATAGATTTTAGGCTGGGCGACATCATCGCGGGCGTAGGTTTTCGGATAGCCGTCAACCGGATCGTCGTAAAGCACGCATACAATTTTCGCCATTTCAGGTTTCCTTCCCTTTAAGCCGAGGGGCCGCGCCCGCGGCCTCCGGCGATCCGGGCGGACGCGGAACCCGTGAGTTCGGCTGGAGGTCACCTTCATAGTCAGGGGGAAGTCACCGTCCATTCGTTTAGATGGATGGGGTGATAAACGCGGCTTATCAGGCGCGCCCTCGCGTCGCAGGCTTCAAGCCGCAGGCTTGACGCCATGTTCCGCCAACATGGGCGCCGGCGACGAGCTGGAAGCAGGATGAACCCCTCACTTCTTCGCGACGGCCTCGGACGCTTCGATGGTGTTGACCCGCATGCCCTCGACGATATTCGCGGGCGGGCTGAGAATCACCTGCTCGCCAGGGCGCAAACCGCCGCGCACTTCGACGTCGGCGCCGTTGTCGGCTTCAAGAACGAGTTTGCGAAGCTCGACCTTGCCGTCCACCACGGTGGCCGCGGCAAGGCCGTCCTTGTTGAAAATCACCGCCTGCGACGGAATGTCGATGACCGGTCCCGACCGCGCGATATCGAGGTGTACGATGCAATAGAGTCCGGCCGCCAGCGCGCCGCTCGTGTTGCCGACGTCGACCTCGGCGAGCAGCGTCCTGCTGCCGGCGGCGAGGGCCTGCGCATTGCGCGACACCTCGCCATCGAACACCCGGTCCGGCAACTCGGGAACCGTGACCGTGGCGCGATCGCCGTCCTTGATCCCGAAATAGGCGGACTGCGGCACATAAACCTGGATGCGCAAGAGATCCGTTCGCGCCAGCGTGAACAAAGCCGTCCCTGTGTTCGCATCGGCCGCGACGAGACTGCCGACATCGATGAACCTTGTGGTGACGACGCCGTCGAACGGAGCGGTGATCTGTTCAAAACCGGTCAGCTGCGCCAGCCGGTTGACGGCCGCCTGCTGAGCGGTGACGTTCGCGCGCGCGACCCCGAGCGCGGCCACTCGCGCGGCGAGCGTCAGGCGGTCCTGGTCGCCCTGCTGCTCACTCGACCAGCCCTTCGAAACGAGGTTTGTCGTCCTTTGATTTGTGACGTGGCTCAGATCGGCGTTGGCCTGGGCCTGCTGGACCGCCGCTTCGAATTGGACGAGTTGCGCCTTCGCCTGCGCGAGCTGTTGGTCGAGATCGGGCGCGGCGATCACGGCCAACACATCGCCCTTGCGCACCTTGCTGCCGATGTCGACGTTACGGACCGCGATATATCCCGTGGCGCGCGCGTAGAGAGTCGCGACTTCGAATGGCGCCATATTGCCTGGCAACGTGATCTTGCGCGGATTGGCGTCCTCGGCCGCGATCATGGTGCGGACCGTCGGAATCGCGTTCCTGCGCGCCTCGAGCACGGCGATGGCGTCGGCTTTCCTTTGGGCCTGGCTCCAGGCGCCGAACCCGGCCAGCATCGCTAGAACCAACACCGCGCTCACCGCGATCGCGCGCGCTGTCTTCCGGCGCGAGCCTTGATCTGGCGCAAGCTGCTCCCTTTGAAGGGGCGGCCGATTCCGCGGCTCGGCGTTCATGGTAAAACTCCTTCGGGGGAGATCCCGTGCGCAGACGCGTCCCGCCGTTCGGAGGGCCGCTCGAATTGTCCGATCACCGAATAAAGGTAGGGAACGAACAGCAGCGTCGTCAGAGTGCCCGCGGCGACGCCGCCGATGACCGCACGGGCCAGCACGGCGTTCTGTTCTTCGCCCGCGCCGCCGATCGCCATCGGAATCATGCCGACGATCATCGCCGCCGCCGTCATGAGAACCGGCCTGAGCCGGGTGGTTCCCGCCGAGAGCGCGGCGTCGAACGCACTCATTCCGGCCTGGCGCTGGTCGCGCGCGAAGGTGACGAGCAAAATCGAATTCGCCGAGGCGACGCCGACCGCCATGATCGCGCCCATCAGGCTTGGAACGCTCAAGGTCGTGCCGGTGACGAACAACGTCAGGATGATGCCAGCCCCGGCTCCCGGCAGCGCCAGGATGACGGCGAGCGGATCGAGGAAGCTTTGGTAATTGACGACCATCAGCAGGTAGACGAAGACGGCCGCGAACAGAAGCCCGAGCCGTAGATCAGCGAAGGCCGCGTGCATGCTGTCGATCTGGCCGCGGATCACGATCTGGTTTCCCGGTTTCAGCTGCGGCTCAATCTCGCTCACGATCTTCTTGATCGCAGAATCGGCGGTCCCGAGATCGATGCTCTGAACGCTGGCGTAAACATCGTAGACGCTCTGGATGTTGGATTGATTGAAAACGGATTGGACGCCGATTCTTTTCGCCGTCGCGATGCTGCCGAGCATGGTCGGAATCGGCGTCCCGTTGACGTCGAGGCTGCTCGCGAGCGGGGTATTGTCGAGCTCGTTCTTGTTGGAGATCTTGTATTCAGGCGTCTGCACCGTGAAGAAGTACGGTATGCCGTTCCTCGGATCGGTCCAGAAGTTTGGCGAGACCTGTTCGGACGACGTCAAGCTGATGTTGAGATTGTTGGCCGCGGCCTGCATATTCAATCCAAGCTCCTGGGCGCGCGTGCGGTCGATCGAATAAAACATCTCCGGCGCGTCGAGCTCCTGCTGGACGTGGGCGTCGACGACGCCGGGAACATCAGCGATCTTTTGCTGCAATTGCCGGGCGATCTCCTTGTTCCCCTCACGATCGCGGCCCTGCACCTGGACGTCGATTTGCGTCGGCACGCCAAAATTGAGCACCTGCGTGACGAGATCGGCGGGCTGGAAATAGAACAGGACATCCGGAAAGGCGAGCGGCAGCTCGGCGCGCAGCTTTTTGATGATTTCCGCGGTAGGCGCATGCCCTTCGGCGAGCTCGATCTGAATGACGCCGTCGTTGACGCCGATCGCGCTGCCGTCGGTGAAGGCGAGGTTGTAGGTGCGCTGCGGCAACCCGATGTTGTCGAGAACAAGCTTGAGGTCGCTCGCGGGTATCTCGGCGCGGATATTGTCCTCGATCGCCTGGAAAATGGACTCCGTGCGTTCGATCCGGGTGCGCGCCAGGGCGCGGACATGCAACTGGATGAGGCCGGCGTCGACCGTTGGAAAAAAGTCGGAGCCGACGAAAAGGGAAAGGACGCCGGCCGACGCGACGACGGTCGCGGCCACGACCGGGGTGATGATGCGGCGGCGCAGAATGGCGGCGAGCAGCCAGCCGTAAAACTCGCGAAACTGGTTGAAGCGGGCGTTGAACGCGGCGTGGAAACGCGACAGCCGCCCGCCCTTGCCCGGCCCCTGCTCGTGTTCCTTGCGCAAGAGGAGCCCGATCATGATCGGCGTGAGCGTGCGTGAAATGATATAGGACGCAAGCATCGCGAACACGACCGACATCGCGAGTGGCGTAAACAGGTAGCGCGCCGCCCCCTTGAGGAAAAACACCGAAACGAAAACGCAGCAGATCGCCAGGGTCGAGATGAGCGTCGGCACCGCGATGCCTGCCGCTCCTTCGAGCACCGCCGTATCGAACGGCTTATGCTCCTCCAACAGACGATGCGTGTTTTCGATCGTGACCGTGCTGTCGTCGACGAGAATGCCGACGGCGAGCGCTAGACCGCCAAGAGTCATGGTGTTGATCGTCTGACCCAGCGCCCCAAACACCGCGATCGAGGTCAGGATCGAGAGCGGGATCGAAACCATGACGACAATCGTGGACCGCCAGGAGCCGAGGAAGATCAGGATCATGAGCGCGGTCAGACCCGCCGCGATGGCGCCTTCGTGAAGCACGCCGCTGATGGCGTCCTGCACGAAGACGGACTGGTCGAACAGCAACTTGATGTCCATGCCCGGCGGGGCCGCTCTTTGAATTTCGGGCATCGCCGCCTTCACGCGATTGACCACGTCGAGCGTCGAGGCGTTGCCGTTCTTGATGATCGTCAGCAGCACCGAACGCTTGCCTTCGGCGCGAACGATATTTTGCTGCACGGCCCAGCCGTCGCGCACATGGGCGACGTCGGAGAGGTAGATCGTCGCGCCCTTGGCCTGGCGGATCGGCAATCGGTTCAGCGCCTCGATCGAGGGCGCCATGTTGTTGACCTTCACGATAAACTGCTTGTCGCCCATCTTCGCGTCGCCCGACGGCAAGGTCAGGCTTTGGGCGTTCACCGCATTGACGATATCGTTGGGGGAAAGGCCGCGCGCCTTCAGCGCGTCGGGGTCGATATCGACCATGATCTGACGATACTTGCCGCCGTATGGAGTCGGCAGGGTGATGCCGGGGATGGGGGCCAGCGCCTGGCGCATCTGATAGATGCCGTAGTCGTAAAGCTGCTGCTCGTTCAGCTGATCTGAACTCAGGCTGAGCTGGAGCACCGGCACGGACGAGGCGTTGTACTGAACGATCACCGGAGGCTGAATGCCGGTCGGCATTAGGGCGCGGATCGAGTTGGAGGCCGAGACGACCTGCGTGATCGCCAGATCCAGATTGACGTTCGGCTGGAAATAGATCTTTTCGACCGCGACGCCGGCCAGCGTCTGGCTTTCGATGTTCCGGATGTCGTTGACGTTGGAGCTGATCGAATATTCACTGTAGGTCGTGACCCGCTGTTCCATCTCCTCGGGGGTCAGGCCCGTGTACTGCCAGATCACGGACACGACGGGGATATTGATATTAGGGAAAATGTCGCGCGGCATCGCAAGGATCGCGCTCACGCCAAGAAACAGCATCACCACCGCCATCACATAAAATGTGTGGCGGAACCGCAGCGCGAAGGCGACAATGCCCATTGAAGACCTCCCGGCCCATCCCCGAGACCTCCCGGCCCATCGAAGACCTCCTGGAGACCGTCCTTGACGTATTGTATTGTACAGTACATATCAAGGGCGTGACACTGATTTCAACTGGTTGTGAACGATGAGTTCCACTGACCTCGCCGCCGCTCAAGCGAAGCCCGAAAGCCAGCGCCTCAAGGCCCGGCGTGAAGCGTTCCTGACGGCGGCCGGGGAGGTTTTTCAGGAAAAAGGCTACGCCGAGACGACCCTCGACGACGTCATTGCGCGCTCCGGCGGGTCGCGGCAGACGCTGTACGCCCTGTTCGGCGGCAAGCAGGGACTCTTTGAAGCCATTGTCACCGACACCTGCGAGACGATCTTTCGCGGCCTGACCCCGAAGGAATTCGCCCGCGCGCCCGACGAACTCCTCCGCGAGGTGGGCGCAAGATACCTCGCCATTGTGACCGGGCCGAAATGCATCGCCCTCAACCGGCTCATCGTGGCGGAAGCGCCGCGTTTTCCTGACCTCGCGCGGCAGTACTGGAAATTGGGCCCGGGCCGGAGCCGAGCCTTTCTCACCGAATTTTTCGAAGGGCGGAAAGAGCGCGGCCTGCTGCAGATGCTGGACTGCGCCGCCGCCGCCGATCATTTTCTCGATATGCTGACCGGCACCATCCGGCTGCAGCGCCTGCTCGGTCTAAGAGAGCCGCCCGAGCCTGCCGAGATCGAGCGCCTCGTCGAAAGCGCGGTCGCCGGGTTCCTCCACGGATACGCGACGCCGGCGCCGCCACAGGGCCAGCCCACATGACAAATCCGCCGCCCTTCCACATCGCCTTTCCCGTCGACGACCTCGCGGCGGCCCGGAAGTTTTACGGCTCGGTGCTTGGTTGCGCCGAGGGCCGCAGCGCCGAAAGCTGGATCGATTTCAATCTGTACGGTCATCAGATCGTCGCCCACTACAAGGCGCCGTCTCATTCTCCATCAGACCTTAATCCGCGATCAGATCTGCATCGCAACCGCGTCGACGGCCACGACGTGCCGGTGCCCCATTTCGGCGTCGTCCTGGATATGGATCAGTGGCGGGCGCTGGCGGACCGCCTGACCGCGGCGGGCGTCGAATTCATCATCGAGCCCTATCTCCGCTTCAAGGGCCAGCCGGGAGAACAGGCGACGATGTTCTTTCTCGACCCGGCGGGCAACGCCCTCGAATTCAAGGCGTTCGCCGACCGCTCCCTGCTGTTTGCGAAATAGGACTCTCGGCGGATGCGCCTGACGGGCAGAGGCCTCTACGCGCCCTCGCCGGACGGGTTCACCTTCCTTGGCGGCCCCATCAGCGCCGGCTGGAACAAAATCGCGGCGGCGAGCGTGCAGACCAGCGAGAGGGCCAGCAGCTTGCCCATGCTCGACGTTCCAGGATGATTCGAGAGCCAGAGGCTGCCGAACGCCGTCGCGGTGGTCAATGCGCTGAAAAACACCGCGCGGGTGAGGCTCGATTGAAGCAGGTTTGTGGTCCCCGCACGCCACGCCATCACGAAATAGATTTTGAAGGCGACTCCCAACCCGAGAAGCAGCGGTAGGGCGATAATATTCGCGAAATTGAGCGGCAGACCGATCAGAACGGTAATTTCGAGCGTGACGACGCCGGCGAGCAGCAGCGGCACCAGCGTCAACAGAACGTCCGACACCCGCCGTAGCACGATGAACAGGAGAATGCTGATCGAGAGCAGCGCCCAAACTCCGGCCTCGATGAAGGCGCGCACGACAGTCTTTCCGGATTCCTGAACGGCGATTGGTTCGCCGCTCGCCCTTGGGTCGATCGCCTGCACGGCTTTGCTGAATTGCAGCAGGACCGCGTTGTCGTTCGGGTCTCCCTTGGGCGAGACCGAGATCCGGGCGCGCCCGTCGGCTGAAACCCAGTCGCGAGCGAGGTCGGGAGGAATCGAGGCCAGCGTGATTTTCTGCGCCGTGAGCGACGTTTTCAACTGGTCGATCATCGTGCGCAGCGGCGGCAGGAACGCGGCGCGCGCCTCGTCGCGCAGCTGGGGGGTTCCAGCCGCCAGCTTGCGCAGCAGCGCGGCGAGCCGCCTGGCGTCGTCGGCGCCCTTGCCGCTGGCGGTCCCGGCTGTCGCCGCGAAAGCGTCGGCGGCGCGGTTGAGGCCCGCGACATCCTCGGCGTCGCTGGGCGTTGGCTTCGAGCGGCGCAGATCGAACACTGGAGCCAGAACCGAGGCGGCGTGGCGGATGATCGCGAGCTTGGCGTCCTGGTCGTCCGGAATGAAGGTCAGGATGCTGGTCACCCGCGCGACCTCGGGCAGTTTCTGCAGCCTTGCGGACATCGGCGCGACATCGGCGACCGAAGCCGCGAGCACCTCGATCGTGCTGGTGTCGGTCGAGGGATCTTTCATCAGATCGAGCAAGGTGGAGACGGATTCGACCTTGTCGCTGCGCAGATTCAGCGGATTGAAATCGAAATGAAGATGGCGCAGCAGCGGGGTTCCCGCCAAAGCCACGGCAAGCGTGCTGATCACGATGGCGTAACGGTGCCTCGCCATGAAATCGTCGACCGGCGCAAGGAATTTATAGCCGACCGGCTCTTCCTCGGCCGGAGGGCGCATCACCGCGAGCAAGGCGGGGAGCACGGTGATCGCCGCGAAAAACGCGATGAACATGCCGGTTCCCGCAATCAGGCCGAGTTCGGAAACGCCGCGATAATCGGTTGGGAGAAACGAGTAGAACCCGGCCGCCGTCGCGGCGGCGGCGAGCGCCAGGGGGCGGCCGGATTTCGCCGCCGCCTGAACGATGGCCTTGTTGAAATCGGGCTCCTTGAAGCGTTCGGCGCGGTAGCGGACGCTGAACTGAATGCCAAAATCGACCCCGATCCCGACGAAAAGAACCGCAAAGGCGACCGAGATCAGATTGAGCGCGCCGACCATCCAGAGGCCGGCCGCCGCCGTGAGCGCGAGGCCGACGACCACGCTCAAGACGACCGCAAGGACGATGCGCGCCGATTTCAGCGCCATCCAGATGATAAAGATCACGATCAGGGCGGTCAGCGCCGCGTTCAGCCCCGCGCCCTTTTCAAGGGTCGAGAATTCGTCATCGGCCATGGGCACGAGGCCGGTCAGCCTCACGGTCACGCCCGTCGCGGGCGAGATCCCGAGCTCCCGGGCGCTCGCCCTGATGAAGTCCGACGGCACTTCCCCCGGCTTCAACGCGGCGTAATCGAGCTTCGGTTTGACCTGGATGAAGCGGCGCAGCTCACGCCGGTCGGGCGGAGTTTCGGAAAATAAGGAGCGCCAGGAAAAGAACGTCGGCTTCCCGGCGAGAACGCTGTCGAGCGCATCGCTGAGCGCGACCATGGGCCGGTCGAAATCGTCGAGGGTGCCGGCTTTGGCCTTGACGCCCTTGTTGATGAACGAAAAGGCGTCCGCCATGCCCCTCAGACTGGGGTCGGCGTTGAGCGCGACGAGGAACGGCTGGCCGTGGACAGTCTCCTGCATCGTCCGCTGCAATTCCGGCGTGGGCAGGAACAGGAGGCCGTTCTGGTTGAAAAAGGGTCCGCCGTCAGGCCGGGTCACGGATTCGTAGAGGTCCGGACGCGCTTTCAACTTGTCCGTCAGCCGCTGGGCGGCGGATTCCGCGACCTCCGGCGTCGCGCCGTCGATCACGACGATGATCGTGTCCGCGCGCTGAGGAAACGCCTGATCCAGCGCCGTAAGATTTTTCCGCCACTGCAATTTGGGCGAAATGAACTCGTTGGTGTTCGTGTTGATGTTAAAATGAGTCGCCGCGTATTTCCCGGACAGAACGGTCACCAGAACCGTCAGTGCAAGCACGATCCATTTGTAGCGCCGGCAGACCGACACGATCGCGACGATCACCCTCGCGATGGGTTCCGGATTGTTGTCCGGAGCCAGCTGATCTTGATGGTCCTGGGCTGAATTCATGCGGTGCCATGGCCAATCGAAAAAGTCCGGCTCGGTCTCGGTCAAAAGGAAGACGCGGCTCGAACAGTTGCGGGGAACGTTATCGCCGGTTTGCAGCTCCGCTGTTCTGAAGATCGCGGCGGCGCTTGATGCATCGCCGGTTTGACAACCGGAAACCCGCCGGTCAAGGCTGACAACGTTTTTTAAATCAAGTTCTGGGCTGCTTGTAAGGGCGAGTCCGATTTAAAGCTAGGCAAATTTCATGAAAGTAATCTTGGCTCAGCCCCGCGGTTTCTGCGCCGGTGTTGTCCGGGCGATCGAAATCGTAGAGCAGGCTCTCGAAAAATACGGCGCTCCGGTTTATGTCAGGCACGAAATCGTTCACAACGGCCATGTGGTCGACAGGCTGAGGGCGAAGGGCGCGCGATTCGTCGAAAGCCTCGATGAAATCCCCCTGGGCGCGCGCACGATCTTCAGCGCGCATGGCGTGTCCCGCGCCGTCGAGGAGAAAGCCGCCACGCTCGGCTTGCCGGTGCTCGACGCGACCTGCCCCCTCGTGGCGAAAGTTCACCATCAAGGCGAACGTTACGCGCAGCAAGGACGCCGCGTCGTCCTCATCGGCCATGCAGGACACCCGGAGATCGAAGGCACCCTGGGCCGGATCCCCGGCCCGGTTTTCCTTGTCCAGAGCGCCGCGGACGTGGAGGCGCTCGATCTGCCCGCCGACGCGCCGCTCGCCTATGTCTCGCAGACAACCTTGAGCGTGGACGACACGAAAGGCCTCATCGCCGCCCTGAACCGTAAATTCTCGAACATTGTGGGACCCGAGACGAAGGACATCTGCTACGCGACGCAAAATCGCCAGAGCGCCGTCCTTGAACTGACCCGCGTCGTCGATGTGATTTTGGTCGTCGGCGCCAGAAACAGTTCGAATTCCAACCGCCTGCGCGAAATCGGCCTCGACGCCGGGGTGCCGACATACCTCATCGCCGACAAGTCGGAACTCGACCTTGAAACATTGCGCTCGGCGCAATCCGTCGGGCTGACCGCCGGCGCCTCGGCGCCGGAAATCCTGGTCGACGAAGTGATCGAAGCACTGCGCGCCCTTGGGCCGGTCGAGGTCGCCGCCCTGCCCGGCGTCGAGGAGAAGATCGAATTCAAGCTTCCCTCGGAAATGACGGGAGTTTGAAGCAGCCAGACCTCGCCAATAAACCGGCGCCAAGGCGCAGGTTTCCGCTCCGCCCGCGCTGGTGTTGCGCCGCGGTGAGATTTCAACTAGAGCATAGTCCGATTGGGTGGACTCATTCCAATCGACAAGAATATGCTCAAGTTTTTGAATCTGGAACGATTTCTGATCGACCGAATGATCACATTCGGCCGGAAAGCGCTCTAACTGGTCAGACTCTTCGCCCGCCCGTGGAATATCCCTGAACAGGCGGCTGACCTTCCTTGATCTGGATCAGACGCCCGGAGTGAAGCCTGCATGGGAATCCCTTTTTTGCAAATGGCGCAGATCGGCGCCTATGTGGTGCGCCAGCGTTTGAGCGGACGAAAAAAGTTTCCGCTCGTTCTCATGCTCGAACCCTTGTTCCGCTGCAATCTCGCCTGCGCCGGATGCGGCAAGATTGACTATCCCGACAAGATCCTCAATCAGCGCCTGCCGCTCGCGGACTGTCTCGACGCGATCGACGAGTGCGGGGCGCCGGTCGTGGTCATCGCCGGCGGCGAACCCCTTTTGCACAAGGATCTGCCGCAGATCGTCGAGGGCGCCATCGCCCGGCGGAAGTTCGTGACGGTTTGCACGAACGCGCTGCTGCTCGAGAAGCACATCGACCGCTACAAGCCGAACCGCTATTTCAACTGGTCGATCCATCTCGACGGCGACAAGGGCATGCACGACCAATCGGTCTGCCAGACCGGCGTCTACGACCGCGCCCTTTCGGCCCTGATGCTGGCCAAGCGGAAGGGGTTCCGCGTCACGATCAATTGCACGCTGTTCAACAATGCCGACGCCCAACGGGTCGCGGCGTTCTTCGACACCGTCTCGGCGCTCGGCATCGAAGGCATCACTGTTTCTCCCGGCTACGCCTACGAACGCGCGCCAGACCAGCAGCATTTTCTCAATCGCGAGAAAACCAAGACGCTTTTCCGCGACATTTTCTCGCGCGGCGACAAAGGCAGGGCCTGGCCGTTCTTCCAGTCTAAGCTCTTCCTCGACTTCCTGGCGGGCAACCGGACCTATCAGTGCACGCCGTGGGGCAACCCCACAAGGACCGTGTTCGGCTGGCAGCGGCCCTGCTATCTGCTCGGCGAGGGCTACGCCGCGACGTTCAGGGAGCTGATGGACGAGACCAATTGGGACTCCTACGGCACCGGCAATTACGAGAAATGCGCCGACTGCATGGTTCATTGCGGGTTCGAAGCGACGGCCGTCGAGGACGCTTTCAAAAACCCGCTGCATGCCCTTGGCGTCGCTCTCAACGGCATCCGCACGCAAGGCGAAATGACCCCGGACATTCCGCTAGAGGGGCAGCGGCCCGCCGAATTCGTCTTCTCCCGGCACGTCGAGAACAAACTCGCCGAGATCGTCGAAGCCGAAAGCTCCGGCGAGCGCCTTTCGGCTGCGGAATAGGCCGCGGAACGCCGCGCGGGCGTCGATCGCCGTCTGGATGAGATGCGGAATCTGGCGCGGATCGCGCAGGAGCGATAAAGCCAGCGCATCGAGGGCTAGGCCTCCGCCCGGCTTCATGGCGACAATCGCCGCATGCGGAAGGCCGCGCCCTGCAGGGTCGGCGATCACCCTCACCGCTGCGAACGGCAAATTATGGGCGGATGCGGCGCGGGCCGCGATATGCGATTCCATATCGACCGCATGCGCGCCGGCGCCAAGATAAAGGGCGCGCTTCCCGTCGGCGTCGGCGACGGGCGAATCGACGCCCGCAAAATCGGCGATCCGCGCGCCGCCAAGCGCCGCCGAAATCCGGCGCGTCCAGAGCGGATGCGTCAAAAACCGCTCGCCGCTCTCGGTCACAATCGAACGCGAGACGAGCACCGCGCCCGGCGCGAGATCGGGGGCGAGGCCGCCGGCGACGCCGAAGCTTATGACCGCGCGGGCGCCCGCCAGGGCGGCGGCCTTGATGTCGCGATGGAGAGCTGCGCCGTCGCCTCCGCCCGCAAGGGCGAGCACCCCCGGCCCCGCGGCGAGTCCTGCTTCAGACTTGAGGCCGGTGACCGCGACGACCAAACCGCGCTGATCGGACACGGTTACATCCCGAAGGCCGTCGTGCGCCGGTTGCCCGACGCGAGATTGCGGTATCGCGCCATCGCCCAGAGAGGGAAATACTTGGAATATCCATGATAGCGCAGGTAAAAGACGCGCGGGAAACCGGTCGCGGTGAAGCGCTCCTCTGACCAAAATCCGTCTTCCGACTGCGTCAGCGCAAGGTAGCGCACGCCCCTTGAGACCGATGGATCGTCGACCATACCGGCGGCCATCAGCCCGAGCAACGCCCAGGCCGTCTGCGACGACGTGCTCGGCGCCGGCCGGTAGCCGCAATAGTCCAACTCGTAGCTCTCGCCGCCTTCGCCCCAGCCGCCGTCGGCATTCTGAATCTGTTTCAGCCAGGCGACGGCCTTTTGGACCGGCGCGCTGTTCGGGTCGAAATCGATGGCGTTGAGAGCGCAGAGCGCCGACCATGTTCCGTAGATGTAATTCATGCCCCAGCGGCCGAACCAGCTGCCGTCCTTCTCCTGGACTTTGATGAGATAATCGATCGCGCGAGCGAGGTTCGGATTGCCGGCCGGCCGCTCGCCAAGCTGGCCGAGCATTGAGATGCAGCGGGCCGTGACATCTGCGGTCGGCGGATCGAGAAGCGCGCCGTGATCGGCGAACGGGATGGCGTTGAGATATTCGCGGTCATTGTCGGCGTCGAAGGCGCCGAAGCCGCCGTTGGCGCTTTGCAGACCTTCGATCCATTCGCGCGCGCGCGAAATCGCCGCTGCGTAATCGGCGTCCGCCCCGTTCGGCGACGTCCGCTTTGGAGCCGCCGTCTGCAGGACCGAGCGCTGCATGGCCATGACGACGACGGCGGTGTCGTCGAGATCGGGATAATGGGGATTGGCGTATTGGAAGGCCCATCCGCCCGGACGAACATCAGGTTTCTGCGCCGCCCAATCACCGACGACATCCGTGACCTGGAGAGGTTCGAGCCAGTCGACGGCGGCGCCGACGCGAGGCGCAAGATTCGCGCCGCCGCTTTCCATCAGCGCAAGCGCGGCAAGCGCGCTGTCCCAGACAGGGGAGACGCAGGGCTGGCAATAGGCCTCGTCCTCCTTGACGACGACGAGCTTGTCAATGGCGGCGACGATCCGGGTGATCTCCGGACCCGAACGCGGGTAGCCAAGAGAGTCCAGCATTAACGCCGAATAGGCCATCGCCGGATAGATCGCGCCGAGGCCATCCTCGCCGTTCAATCGCTCCCTGACGAAAGCCACCGCTTTCTCGATCGCGCTCTGGCGCAGCGAATCCGGAAAATACGGCTCCGCCCAGCGTAAAACACCGTCGATCCCCGCGAAAATCTGCGTCCAGGGAAAGCGCGGGTGAGGCGTGCCCGGCCAGCGCCTGACCGTGTCCGCTGGCGCGACGAAAAGCTCCTCAATGGAGGTCAGGCGAGGATTTCGCGCCTTCGGCTTCAAGGCGTGCACGACCGTCAGCGGAACGAGAACGGTGCGGCCCCAATAGGAAATCTTGGTGATATGGAACGGGAACCAGCGCGGCAGATGCATGATCTCGACTGGCGTCACGGGAACCGCGGTCCAGGGCACGGCGCCGTAAAGCGCGAGCAGCGAGCGGGTGAAGACATTGGTCGCCGCCGCGCCGCCATGCGCCAGAATCGCGTCGCGCGCCCGGCGCATATGCGGCGCATCGGGCGAATCGCCGATGATCTTCAGCGCGAAATAGGCTTTGACGCTGCTGCTGATGTTGAAGGCGCCGTCGGTGAAGAGCGGCCAGCCGCCGTGCCTCGCCTGACGGCGGCGAAGGTAGACCGCGACTTTCGCTTCAAGCTCGTCCGGCGCCGGATCGCCGAGAAAATGGCGAAAGAGAATGTATTCGGCCGGAATCGAGACGTCGGCCTCAAGTTCGAAGACAAAGTGCCCGTCCGGACGCTGAGCGGCGAGAAGCGCCTCCTGCGCGCGCGCGATCGAAGGCGCAATCTCGTCGGCGACCACGCGAGGCGACGCACCGGTCAGAGGCTTTGAATGCATGCAGGTCTCATCGAGAGCAAGTCCGTCAGTCACCTTTTCTCCTTTCCGCTCCATTGCTCCGTTTCGCCTGAATCTAGTCAAGCCCGGTTAATGATCAGCTCAGCTGCGCAATTGCCGGACCGGATCGCTCCTTCAATGGTCGCGGGCAGGCCGGTCGCGGTCCAGTCTCCGGCCAGCGCGAGATTGTTATAAGCAGTCTTCGCGCCAGGACGGCGTGCGTTTTCTTCCGGCGTCGCCGCGAAGGTCGCCCTCTTCTCCTTGATGATCTGCCAGGGCGGCAAAGCCGCGCCAAGCCCCGTCGCGCGCTGAATTTCGGACCAGATGTCGGCCGCCAGTTTTTCGCGCGGGGCCTCAAGCAGTCGGTCGGCGCCGCTGATCGTGACGGAAATCCGGTCAGGAAAGCTGAAAATCCACTCGGTCAGCCCGTTGACGACGCCGAGAATGGCGGGAAAATCCGCGGGCGGCGCGATCTTGAAATGCGCGTTGACGATCGCCCGCGAGGTCTGCGGCGCGCCGGTGCCGGGAAGAAGATCCTGCGCGATCTGCGGCGGAACGGCGAGGATCAGATGATCCGCCGGGCCAAGCGTCGCTGTCGCGTCGCCGAAATCGAGGCCTGACGCCCGCCCGGCCGAAAACGACACCGCGCGCAAACGGTGATCGAGCCGGATATCCGCCCCCCTCATCTTCAAATAAAGTAGCGCTGGCTCGACGAAGGCGGCTGAAAGGCCTCGCGCCGCGAACATCGGGCGGCAGGCGCGCCCGCCTTTGGCCAAAGTCTCGCGCACGACGGCGCCGGCGAGGCGGGTCGAGCCTTCGCTTGGCTCGGTGTTGAGGGCGGCCAGCAGAAACGGCCGCCAAAGCCGTTCGTAAAGCCCGCCCTGGCACGGCATCGCTTGTTTGATCGGCCGATCCGCGCCAGGGACGAGCAGGCGCGCGAGCGTGAGATAATCGCGCCAGTTCGTATGCGGAGCGCGGCGGTTCCTGAAGAAGATCCACCACGGTAGCGGGCCATCGTTCGGCCGCACCCGCCACCGCTCGTTTGTCTCGAGGTCGAGAAACGAGAATTCGGCGCGCGCAGGCGCGCTGAGAGCATCGCTTGCGCCGATGGCGTCGAGGTAGCGACGGGCGGCGAGATTGCCCGACAGGAGCAGATGATTGCCGTTGTCGATGACCATGCCGAGAGAGGAGTCAAAATAAGACCGGCAACGCCCTCCGGCCTGCCGGGCGGCGTCGTAGATCACGATGTCGAAGACCGAGCCGCGCCCGGCGAGCTTCACCGCCGCCGCCAAGCCGGCAAGACCAGCTCCAGCGATGTGAACGACAGGTCTCGCCATCAGAACAGTCCGTGGCGAAGGACCGCGAGAATGACCCGATGGCGCGGGGTCCGGACCCTTTCGCGCGGCGGGGCGAACCCGCGCCTGATCAAACGCTCGAGGATCGATTCGTAGACCTCAGCCATGATTTTCGGAGCGCGCAGGCTTTCCCGGGCGCATCTCGACATGATTTTGCGAGCCTCGTCGAAATGGGTTCGCGCGCTCGCGACCAGCGGCGCGCAGGCGCGATCGAGCGCAACCGCGGCGAGCGCGGCGGGGGGCGCATCAGGCGAAATCCCGGCCGCCTGCAAAGCCTCTCGCGGCAGATAGAGCCGGCCGATCGCGGCGTCCTCGTCGATGTCGCGCAAAATATTGGTGAGCTGAAAGGCGCGGCCGAGATGATGCGCGAGCCCCTGGCGCTCCTCTGGAGGGATGCCGAAAACCCGCACGCTGAGACGCCCGACCGCGCTCGCCACCCGGTCGCAATAAAGATCAAGCGTCGCGGCGTCAGGCGCCCTGATATCGGCGTCGACATCCATCTGCATCCCGTCGATCACAGCGAGAAAATCCTCCTTCTGCAGATCAAACAGGCGGATCGCCTCCGCGAGGCCGCGCAATCCCGGCGGCGCCGATCTCGCGTAAAGGGCGTCGAGACTGGCGCGCCATTGATCAAGCGCTCGCGTTCGGGCCTCGCGCGAGCCGCCTTCGTCGGCGATATCGTCGACCGCGCGGCAGAAGGAATAGATTTCGAACATCGCCTCGCGGCGCGGACGCGGCAGGATCCGCATCGGCGCGTAGAACGAGCTGCCGCGCGAGGCGGCGGCGGCGTTCTGCTCGTCGATGTTGAGAGCGCCCTCGCTCATGCGTCACCTGCGCGCGGACTGGGGAGCGGCGCGGATTTTCGCACATAGGCGCGAAGGCCAAGCGAGGCGCCGAGGACGGACGTGGCGAGAAAGCCGGGCTTGGAGAGATGCACGGTTTCACACAAGGGATCGCGGACGAGGAGAAAGGAATTCAATTTGCGCGCCAGTTGAAGGATCATCGCGGTTTCGAGACAAAGCCGGAAATTGCGGACCTCCGGAGGCAACGCGGCGCCGGCGTCGATCAACGAGGCCGTCTTGCCGGCGAGCTCGCGCAGGGCGGCGCGCAGCCCCGGGGCCGCCCTTGGAGCCCGCAGATCCTCGACGGAGGCGCCATGCGCGGCGAGAAGGTCCTGCGGAATGTAGACCCGGTCGAGAGTGCGGTAATCGGCGCCGCAATCCTGCATATGGTTGATGATCTGCAGCGCTGAGCAGAGCGCGTCAGAGGCGGGCCACGTCGCTTCGCTTTCGCCGTGGACGTCGAGCACGAACCGGCCGACCGGCGCCGCCGAATAGGCGCAATAGTCCATGAGTTCGGCGAAGCTGGCGTAGCGGGACTTGACGGCGTCGAGGCGGAAGGCGCGCAACAGATCGAGGGCGTGCCGCGGCGACAGTTTCGTTTGCGCGATGATCGAGCGAAGCGGTTTTGCCGCCTCCGTAGCCTCGCTGTCGCCGAGCAGGGTCGCTTCAAAGGCGTCGAGACCGGCGAGCTTTTCCTCGGGGGAGAGCGAACGATTGTCGACAACGTCGTCGGCGCCGCGCGCGAACCGATAATACGCCAATATCGGCGCGCGGAATTCTTCCGCGATCAGCACCGAGGCGACCGGAAAATTCTCGTCGCGATGGGTCTTTGAGGGTTCGATCGTCAAGGCCTCGCTCATCGCACGTGTCCGTGTTCGCGAAACCAGATCAAGGCCTCGTTCAGGCCTTCCAGATAGGGCCTCGCCTTATATCCAAGGTCGCGCTCCGCCTTCGCGGAACTGAAAAACATTCGATGTTTCGACATGCGCAATCCGTCGACGGTCACAAAGGGCTCACGCCGCGTGAACCTCGCCATCGCCTCGGCCGCGTAGGCCAGAGGATAGACCAGCGGACGCGGAAACCGCAGCCAAGGCGCCGGCCGGCCGCAAAGACGGGCGATGTCGCACAGCAGGCCGGACAGCGGCACGTCCTGTCCGCCGAGGATGTATTGCTGGCCAGGGATTCCCCGATTGAGCGCGGCGAGATGGCCAAGCGCCACGTCGTCCACATGCACCAGATTGAGCCCGGTGTCGACGAAGCCGGGCACGTTGCCGCGGGCCGCCTCGACAATGATCCGTCCGGTCGGCGTCGGCTTTTGATCGCGCGGTCCGATCGGCGTCGAAGGATGCACGATGATCGCCGGAAGGGAATCGCGCGCGATCATGGTCTTGACGATCTCTTCGGCGGCGATCTTGCTTTGCTTGTATTCGCCGATGGCGAGCGAGCGCGCGAGCGGGGTCGTCTCGTCGGCGGGATGGCCATTGGACGAGCAGGCGATGGTCGCGACGCTGCTGGTGTAGATCACGCGTTCGACGCGCTCGGCCAGGGCCGCCTGCATGAGGGTGCGCGTGCCGTCGAGGTTTGTCGCCATGATCTCGCCGGGCTCGCGCGCCCAGAGCCGGTAATCCGCGGCGACGTGGAACAGAATCCTGACCCCCGACATCGCCCGCGCGACCGCCTCCGGATCGCGCATATCGCCTTCGACGAGTTCGAGATCGAGACCCTCCAGATTGGTCCGCGCGCTGGTTTGACGCAGCAAGGCCCGGACGTTATAGCCGGACCTCACTAGGGCGAGCGCCACAGCAGATCCCACAAAGCCCGAGGCTCCAGTGACCAGAACCTTCTCGCCCGCCACGCCGCCGCACCCCGCGCTCAAAAACCCGCAACCCGTTTAGTTCAATCATTGGCGCGACGGAGATAACACTTATGTTATATCGTCAGCAACCTTGCCGGACGGCGGCCGCCCCAATTCCCTGCAATAGTGTTAAGAGGCTCTCGTCGTCGCCGGATCTGGAGCGCCGGATCGCCGCCGGGAAGTTTTTCATTACAACCGCAAGATGTTGATAGAAATCAAGCGATGTCCACACCTGTCACGTCTCCCGCCGATCCGGCCGCCGCCATCAAGCCGTCGCCGCGGATGCTGCTGCCGCTGCTGCCCTACTTGCTCCGTTATAAGGAGCGAATCGCGGGCGCCGTCCTCGCCGTCACCATCGCCTCGGGCGCGACTCTCGCCGTGCCGCTCGCCATCCGGCGGATGATCGATTTTGGCTTTTCCGCCGACAGCGCGGGACTGATCAACAGTTATTTCTTCGCGCTCGTCGGCGTCGCCGCCGTCCTCGCTCTCGCCTCTGGAGCGAGATATTACTTTACGACGACGCTGGGGGAGCGATTCGTCGCCGATCTGAGATCCGCGGTCTTCAAGCACCTCTGCGGCCTCGACGCAGCCTTCTACGACAGCGCGCAGACCGGAGAGCTTCTCTCGCGGCTGACGGCGGACACGACGCAGATGAAATCGACGCTGAGCGCCACTTCCGCGCTGGCGCTGCGCAACTTTTTTCTCTTCGTCGGCGCAATGGCGCTGATGGTCTACACCAGCCCCAAACTCTCCGCCATCGTGCTGATCGTCATTCCCGTTATGGTGCTGCCTCTCTTCGCGTCCGGGCGGGCGGTGCGCAAAAGATCGCGCTCGGCGCAGGACGCGCTCGCCAGGGCCAGCGCCTATGCCGGCGAGAACCTCGGCGCGATCAGGGTCATGCAGGCCTATGGGGCCGAACCGGCGACGAGCCAGCGCTTCAGCGCGGCGGTCGAGGGCGCGTATGAAGCGGCGCGCAATGCGGCGGCGGCGCGGGCGGGCCTCTCGACCGTGGCTATCTTTCTGGTTTTCACCAGCGTCGTCGGCGTGCTCTGGATGGGCGCGCACGACGTTCTCGCCGACCGCATGACCGGCGGCCTTTTGTCGCAATTCGTGCTTTACGCCCTCCTCGGCGCGACCTCCCTTGGCGAACTGAGCCAGGTCTGGGGCGAAATCTCGTCCGCCGCCGGCGCCGCCGGCCGGATCGGCGACCTGCTTCGCGTGCGCCCGGCCATCGTCGCGCCGGTTCCGGCCGCGCGCCTCCCGTCTCCGGCCCGCGGCGACATCAAATTCGAGGGCGTCACTTTCGCCTATCCGACCCGGCCCGACGGCGTCGCCCTGCGCGATCTCTCGTTCAAGATCGCGGCCGGCGAGACCGTCGCCATTGTCGGACCCTCGGGAGCCGGCAAGACGACCTTGTTTCAGCTGCTGTCGCGATTCTATGACCCGACCTCGGGCGCCATTTATCTCGACGGCGTCGACATCAAAACCGTCGATCCGGCGGCGCTCCGCAAGGAGATCAAGAGCGTTCCGCAGGATCCGGTGATCTTCGGCGCCTCGATCGCGGACAATATCCGTTACGGAAAACCGGACGCGAGCGACGAAGAGGTGCGCCACGCGGCGCGGCGCGCCGCGGCCGATGATTTCATCAGCGCCTTGCCGGAGGGCTACGCGACCCTCGCCGGAGAACGCGGCGTGACGCTGTCGGGCGGCCAGCGCCAGCGCATCGCCATCGCCCGGGCGATATTGGAGGAAGCTCCGGTCCTGTTGCTCGACGAGGCGACGTCCGCGCTCGATTCCGAAAACGAAGTTCTGGTTCAGACCGCGCTCGAAAAGGTGATGTCCGAACGCACCACCCTCGTCATCGCGCATCGTCTGGCGACGGTCCTTAACGCCGACCGGATTCTGGTCCTGGAAAATGGTCATCTCGTCGAGGAAGGCGCGCATTCGACGCTCGTGGCGCAGGACGGCCTCTACGCCCGGCTCGCCAAGCTTCAATTCGAAACCGTCGCCCCAGCGTCCTAAATCTCGTCTCGATCATGGCCGGTCCACCGCAAGCGCCATGTTTTCAGGCCCGACCTCGGATTGGCCCCCTCGGCGATGGGCCTGAATCCTTCACGTTCGTAAAACCGCATCGCGCGCGGGTTGTCCTGATTGACCTCCAGCTCGATTTTGGCCGGAGAGAGCCGCCGGGCCTCCGCAAGGAGCAGCTTCGCCGCCGGTCCGCCTTTGGCGTCCGGGGCGAGGGCGATCTGGTCGAGATAGCCGGTCTGCGGATCGATCGACAGGAACCCCAGCATGGCGCCGGAGGCGTCGAACGCGCAGGTCGTGACGGCGCCCGCCGCTTCCAGCGCCCGGACATGCGCGACGAACCAATCCCGCCGCGCGGCGAAATCGATCTGCGGCATCGCTTCCCGCCAGCTCGCCTCCCAGAGATCGACAAGGCCAGGCCTTTCGGCATCTTCCGGCTGGCGTAAACTGATCGCGCTCGTCATGCAGTTCGTCTTAGTGTTCGTGTTGGGGTTAGATCCCGCCTCAATGAGGGCATGGTGATCGGGGCGGTCAAGGGCTTCCGGTCGCGGAGGCGAAGCCGCAAGTGAAATGATGAGGACCATGACGACCTCGCCGCCTGCGGGCGCGGGATTTCCTCTGGGCTTCGCCGGAACAGGCGTCCGGCGGCTGGCGCTCGCCGATTTCCGCTCATTCGCCACGCTCGACGTGGAGATTTCCGACCATATTGTCGTCCTGACCGGCGACAATGGCGCTGGAAAAACCAACGCGCTCGAAGCCTTGTCGCTGCTCTCGCCGGGGCGCGGCCTGCGCCGGGCCGAGCTGGCCGATTGCGCCCGCAAGGGCGGCGGCGGCGGTTTCGCGGTTTCAGTGGAATTGTCCGGGCCCGGCGGAAAGGTTCGGCTCGGGACCGGCCTCGAACCGCAGCCGGAGGCGCCGCCGGCGCGGAAATTCAGGATCGACCGCGAGCCGGCCCCCTCCATACGCGCCTTCGGCGGTCATGTTCGCGTCGTCTGGCTGACGCCGGCGATGGATGGATTGTTCACAGGGCCGGCGGGGGAGCGGCGGCGATTTCTCGACCGGCTGGTGCTGGCTCTCGATCCGGAGCACGGGGCGAGGGTCAACGCGTTCGAGCGCGCGCTGCGCGGGCGCAATCGGTTGCTGGAGGAAGGCCGAAGCGCCGGCGACGGGGCCTGGCTCGACGCCATCGAACGCGAGGTCGCGGAACTTGGCGTCGCAATCGCCGCCGCGCGGGTCGAAACGCTCGCCCGGCTCTCGGCGCTGATCCTCGCCGGGCGCGAACGCGATTCGCCGTTTCCATGGGCGGGCCTCGCCCTGCGCGGGGAGATCGAAGCCCTCGTGGGAGAGCGGCCGGCACTCGAGGCCGAGGATCTCTTCCGGGGGATGCTGCGCGCCAATCGGACACGCGACGCGGCGGCCGGGCGCACGCTGATCGGGCCCCAGGCGAGCGATCTGCAGGTCCGGCACGGACCCAAGGGCGCCGAGGCGGCGCAGGCTTCGACCGGCGAACAGAAGGCGCTGCTCGTCGGCCTCGTTCTGGCTCACGCCAGGCTCGTCGAAGCGGCGAGCGGAATCGCGCCTCTCATCCTGCTCGACGAAATCGCGGCGCATTTCGATCCCCTCCGCCGCAGCGCCCTCTACGATCTGCTCGCAAATCTTGGGGGCCAGATCTGGCTTACCGGGGCGGACGCGGCAACCTTCGCCGAGCTTGAGTCGCGGGCGCAAATGCTGCGCGTGACCACGGGACGCATGGCTCCATTGGCGTGAGGCAGGCCGCGGCAGGCCGAAAAAATTCTCCATCGCGCGCGCGAACTTATATAGACAGGATCAGTGAAGTTGTCGCGAGGCCGCAGATCATAGGCTTTGCCTCCTGCGGCTTGCCCGAGGCCGGCGCGCCGCGAGCGGTTTAATCACCAAGAAGGAATTCGATGGCCAAGCCCAGCAGCGAAGAAGGCGAAACCGCCGCCAAGCCGAAAGGGGGCCTGTTTTCAAGGGTCTTCGGGCGCAAGGAGGCTCCCGCTGCGCCTCCGCCTTCCACTGAGGAACCCTTGGCGCAAGCGCTGGAGCAAGAGCGCGACGCGTCCGCCGGACCGTTTGACGAGGCCGCTCCCCAGGATGTGACTGAGGTCGACGAAGCCTTACCGGACGCGCCTTTCGAGACGGAAGCGCCGCCGCAGGCCGACCCCAGTCCGCTCTCTTTTGCGCCGATGCCGCCGATCGCCGAAGGGCAGAAACGCAGCTGGTGGACAAGGCTGCGCGAAGGCCTCGCGCGCTCCTCGAATTCGATCGGGGCCGGACTGATCGCGATTTTCACCAAGCGCAAGCTTGACAGCGGAATGCTCGACGATCTCGAAGACGTTCTGATTCGCGCCGATCTCGGCGTCGCCACGGCGGCGCGGATCGCGCAGATCGTCGGCAAAGGCCGCTATGACAAGAACGTCGAGATTGAGGAGGTCAAGGACATCCTCGCCACTGAAGTCGAACGTGTCCTTGGCCCCTATGCGAAGCCGCTCGACGTCGACACGGGCGAAAAGCCTTTTGTCATTCTGGTCGTCGGCGTGAACGGCTCCGGCAAGACGACGACCATCGGCAAGCTCGCCTCGCAATTCTCCGGGGAGGGACGCAAGGTTTTGCTCGCTGCCGGCGACACGTTCCGCGCGGCCGCCGTCATGCAATTGCGCATCTGGGGCGAACGCCTGTCCTGCCCGGTCATCTACCGCGAACAAGGCGCCGACGCGTCGGCGCTGGCGTTCGACGCGGTCAAGGCGGCGCGCGAACGCGGCGACGACGTGGTTCTCATCGACACGGCGGGGCGGCTGCAAAACCGGGCGGAGCTGATGGCCGAACTCGACAAGATCATCCGCGTGGTCCGGAAAGTCGACGAGAGCGCTCCCCATGCCGTGCTTCTGGTACTCGACGCGACGGTCGGGCAGAATGCGCTCAGTCAGGTCGAAATCTTCGGCCGGGTCGCGGGCGTCACCGGCCTCGTGATGACCAAGCTCGACGGAACCGCTCGCGGCGGCATTCTTGTCGCCATCACCGACAAGTTTCACCTCCCGATCCATTATATTGGCGTTGGCGAAACGGCCGGCGATCTCGAGCCCTTCACGGCCCGCGAGTTCGCCCGCGCGATCGCCGGGATCGAGGGCTAGGCGCTTCACGCCAACTCAAAAACGCATTAATGAAGAAGCCAAATTAACATAGCGACGACAAGGAAAGCCGGCTTTCATGAGCGGAACCCTGCGCCCGGACACCAAGTTGAGCGGCGCCGCCAAGGAGAAGGCGGCCACTGACGCCGAGCTGTCGCCCTGGCTCAAGATGGGCGTCGAATTCGGGCCGCTAGCGCTTTTTTTCGTCGCCAATGCGCGGCCGAGGCTTTTCGAACCGCTCCTCGCCCGCGTCCTGTCGCCGGAGCTGCTGGCGGGGCCGAACGCGGCGCTCTTCACAGCGACCAGCGTTTTGATGGTCAGCGTCGTCATCGCCCTCACCGTGTCTTTCGCGGAGACAGGGCGTCTGCCGATCGTCCCGCTCGTGACTGCGGTTCTGGCGGTCGCCTTCGGCGGCCTGACCCTCTATCTGCAGGATACGACCTTCATCAAGATGAAGGTGACCGTCATCTACTCGCTTTTCGGCGCGGCGCTTTTCATCGGCCTGGCGATGAACCGGCTGTTCCTGCCGTTTATTTTCAACAACGCCATGGCCTTGACCGAGCGCGGCTGGCGCTTGCTGACGGTGCGCTGGGGCGCGTTTTTCTTCGCTCTGGCGATCCTGAACGAAATTGTGTGGCGGACCCAGTCGAACGATGTCTGGGTCGCGTTCAAGTTTCCCGGGATATTCATCATTCTCGCGCTGTTCATGCTCTCGCAGGCGCCGTTCATCATGCGCCACCAGCTGGATGGAGAAGACGCCGGGAAAGATTAGCTTTGTCGAGCGCGTCCATGTCGAGCGCGACGGCCGCCTTGGTCAAAGCCTGTATTGCTGAATCCGCGTCGTGCGCAGGCCGGCGAGGCCATGCTGATCGATCGACATCTGCCAGGACAGGAATTCGTCGACGGTCAAGGTATAGCGGTGGCAGGCTTCTTCCAGGGAGAGAAGCCCGCCGCGCACGGCGGCCACCACCTCCGCCTTGCGCCGGATGACCCAGCGCTTGGTGGTCGCCGGGGGGAGATCGGCGATGGTCAATGGGCTGCCGTCCGGGCCAATGACATATTTTGCCCGGAGACGATGTGGTTCAGACATAATCAATACTCACGCACCAGACGGACCTTGTTGCGAGACACACTAAAACGGGCGACTTAAGATTTGCCTAAACCGGAATTTTGCAGGTTTGAGCGCAGATCGACTTGCTGAACTTTAATCTTTCGGAAACATCTATTGATCGCGTCCGGCGACCCTGAGCATTCTTTCATCCGGGCACTCTAAGCGTTGAGCCTTGCGCGGCGATCATCAAAGCTTCGAGACGACCGATTGCGCACCGGCGGCAGGAGGTTGTATGAGATGAGGTCATTTTGACGCAGCCGGCGGGTCGGCCGGCCGGGGCAAGCTCGAACATGCGCCTGCGGTCGATGGGAGCGGACGGCGATACGATGAACGGAAACCAGGGCGGCGCGGCGCCGCTCAACAGCCTCGGCCTGCGTAAATCTTCGGCGCACACGCGAGTCGTCGTCGCGATGTCGGGCGGCGTCGATTCCTCGGTCGCCGCCGCTCTCCTCAAGGAAGAGGGCTACGACGTCATCGGCGTGACCATGCAGCTTTATGATCACGGAGCCGCGGTTCATCGCGCGGGCTCGTGCTGCGCTGGTCAGGACATCCGCGACGCCCGCCTCGTCGCCGCCCGCCTCGATATTCCCCATTACGTGCTCGATTACGAAGAACGGTTCAAGGCGAAGATCATCGATCCGTTCGCTCAAAGCTATGCGATGGGCGAAACGCCGATCCCCTGCGTCTCGTGCAACAGCGACATCAAATTCGCCGATCTCTTCGAAATGGCGCAGGATCTTGGCGCCGACGTTCTGGCCACCGGCCATTATGTGTCTTCAAGAGCGGACGAGTCCGGGCAGCGCGCGCTTTACCGCGCCGCCGATATGACCCGAGACCAGAGTTACTTTTTATTCGCGACCACGCGGCGGCAGCTCGCAAAGTTGCGCTTCCCGCTCGGCGATCTGCCCAAGACCGAAGTCCGCGCCCTGGCCCGACGGTTCGGGCTGCTCGTCGCCGACAAGGCCGACAGCCAGGACATTTGTTTCGTGCCCGAGGGAAAATACGCCGACATGATCGAGCGGCTGTCGCCCGGAGCGGCCGCGCCGGGAGATATCGTTCATCTCGACGGTCGCGTGCTCGGGCGCCATGGCGGCGTCATTCATTACACCATCGGGCAGAGGCGCGGCCTTGGCCTTGGCGGCGCTGGCGAACCGCTTTACGTCGTCAAACTTGACGCAGCCGCCGGCCGCGTCGTGGTCGGGCCGCGCGCCGCGCTCGCGACGCGAGTCGCCTATCTGCGCGATGTCAACTGGATCGGTCCGGGAGACATGGAAGATCGCGCCAAGGAGGGATTTGATCTCTTCGTCCGGGTCCGCTCGACGCGCCCGCCCGCGCCGGGCGCCCTTTACCTCCGGGAGGACGAATGTTTTGTCGAGTTCGTCCACGACGAGGACGGGGTCTCGCCCGGTCAGGCCTGCGTCTTTTATGAATCGGATCAGCCGCAGGCCCGGGTATTGGGCGGCGGCTTCATCCATTCGACCGTTTCCGCCTGTGCGGCGCCGGCTCTGTCCGCCGGAACCTGACAATGGCGCCGCTTCCAACGGCCGGCGCTGATAAAAAGAAAAATGGACCTGGAGCTGGAGGACGCGCGTGGAGAAGACCCCTTTTTTTGACGATGCGGACCAATCCTCGGGCGAAAGTGCGCTTTCGGCCGCCGCAGGCGCTCAGGCGGCGGACGCAAGGCCCTCGCTGGGCAACAAGGACGTCAAACGGTCCTACGCGCGCTGGGCCCCGGTCTATGATCTTGTCTTCACTCTGGCGATGTATCCAGGACGCAAGGCGGTGGCCGCCGCGGCCGACAGGCCTTTCGGCCAGGTGCTCGACGTCGGAGTCGGCACGGGCCTCGAACTGCCGATGTTCGACCATCGCACGCGGCTGATCGGCGTCGATCTGTCCGAGCCGATGCTGCGCCGGGCGCAAAGCCGGGCCGTAGCCAAGCACTTGGCGAACGTGGAGGGACTTCTCGTCATGGACGCGACGAACCTCGCTTTTCCGGACGACCATTTCGACGCGGCCGTCGCTCCCTTTGTGCTAACCGTCGTGCCAGAACCCGAGGTTACGCTCGACGAACTGGCGCGCGTCGTGAAACCCGGCGGCGAAATCATCCTCGTCAACCATATCGGCGCCGCTAAGGGGCCGATCGCGTGGATCGAACGAGGGCTTGGAAAGCTCAGCGCCGAACTTGGCTGGCGCCCGGAATTCCCCTGGTCGATTCTTGGCGACTGGATCGACGCTAACCCGAACGTCCGCCTGGTGGAGCGGCGTAAACTGCCGCCGTTCGGGCTCTTCACCCTGGCCCGCATCGAGAAGCTTTGAACGCCGAAGTCTGCGCCAGATCCTGGTTCAGGCGATCAAGGCCGCCGTTCAGGCGATAATGTCGGGCGTCAGCTGATCCTCGATAAAGGACAACCGGTCCTTGAGAAGAAGTTTGCGTTTTTTCAGCCGCTGCACCTGCAGCTGATCGATGACGCCAAGATGCAGAAGCGCCTCGATCGCCGTGTCGAGGTCGCGGTGCTCCTGGCGCAAATGTTCAAGTTCCGCTTCCAGCAGGGCGCGCTCCTCGCCGCTTAGTTTATCCGCCATGGCCGACGATCCTCAAGCCTGCTAACGCTCTTGCCCGCCCTTCGTGGAAAGGCCGAGCGACAAGGCGGCGTTCAATGGATGGAGGTCCGTCCGAAATCGTCTTTGGACCTTCTGCGATGCGGGGCTTCAGGCTCCGGCCGGCCGGGGCGCCAGGCGGGGGCGAAGATAAGGTCGGCGCGGGGCTGCGGCAAGGCCAAGTTTCGCGCAGGTTCGGCGTCTTTTCCCCGGTCCGGCGAAGCAAGCGTTAACCAGCGCCGGAATAACCTTTGTTCGCCATGGACGCCGCGCAGACGGCCTCGCAACCAGACGCCCCGTCCGAGAGCATATTCCGATCGGAGTGAATCAATCCAATCGACAAGAATATGCTCAAGCCTTTGACTCTGGAGCGATTTCTGATCGATCGCATGATTCATGCGATCGGAAAGCGCTATGAGCATATTCCGATCGGAGTGAATCAATCCAATCGACAAGAATATGCTCAAGCCTTTGACTCTGGAGCGATTTCTGATCGACCGCATGACTTCATGCGATCGGAAAGCGCTCCGGCCGCAAAAGTGAAACGGTTTTGCGAAATGATCTTCGCAAAACCAGAATGCTGTGGCACACTTCGACCTGTGCGTGGTCCTTACAATGGAGTTCTGCATGTCTCTTGAAAATCATTTGGCCGCTCTGGAGCAGCGTCATGACGCGCTCGATAAGGAAATTGAAAAGGCGCTGGTGCATCCCGCCTCAGATGAGCTGAAACTGGCCGAATTGAAGCGCCGCAAGCTGCAGCTTAAGGACGAAATCGCCAAGCTGCGCGGCGACCCCACTCTCCCCACTCTTCACTAGAGCATATTCCGATCGGACTGAATCAATCCAATCGATAAGACTATGCTCGAGCTTTCTGGAGCGATTTCTGATTGATCGCATGACGTCATGCGATCGGAAAGCGCTCTAGGAATTTCAGCTCACTCTTTTGGCGATGAGCGCGCTTGCGAAACGGTCCTGCCGGAATTTCGGCTTCGCGGCCGTGGGCAGGGCCGAAACTCAGACGCATCCGCCAAGAACAGGGTTGGCGCGGCGCATTTCGACAGGTAAGATGCGCCGCATGCGTTCGCTTCCGTGAGCGCAAGGCACCCGTAGCTCAGCTGGATAGAGCGCTGCCCTCCGAAGGCAGAGGCCAGAGGTTCGAATCCTCTCGGGTGCGCCATTTCAGTACAGAACTGCGAACCGTCAAAGCCGCCGATTCCCCTCTGGAAGCGGCGGCGAGGCTTTGAAGCAGTTCCGATTTATCCATCGGCATGTCTTCGACGGACTGCCGACGGCGCCACTTCCAGGACGGTCTTCTCGTTGATCCCAAAACGCTCGGCAAGCTTCGCGGCCGAAGCATCTGATCGCTATAGTTCCACTCAAATGGAGTGCGTGGTCTTGGCGCTGCCGTAAAGAACCTGTCCCAAAGCTCCCTCCGCTGTGAAGATGATAGATCTACTCCACATGCTGAGTCTAAACACCTGGTGTCACTTCTCTGGTCGATAGTCTTCTTGGCCACTCAAGTGTCCTTGATTGCGCGGTAACGCAATCCATCAATGATCAGCGCCACCAAGTGAGGCGCTACCAGCATGACTGCGTGCGCCGCCGCCTTCGAAGCCGAATGTCGAGGGGACGCGCGCTCGATATTCCCTGCGCGGTTTCGCAAAGAGACTGCGGCTAGCGCGGAGCCGATAAGCCGATGACGGATAGCTTTGACTTCTATGTCGACGCTATCATCGCCGGGCTGCGGGAGCTTTCACACAGGCTCCCCTGAAGACACTCATCAAGTGAACGTAAACAGCCGGTAGAGTGGCGTAATCGTTGAACATGGGCCCGGGTTCGCGTCCGATGCGAGCGATATAGTGGTTGTAGGCCGCACGGACGATCTCCTGGACGGTTGCGAGGTCGCCGGGTCCGGCGAGACGAAGCGTGATTGTCATGACTCCGATCATGCCGAAGCTGCTGCGCGTTTTAAACGCCTGACGAGCTACGAACCGCGATAAGCCGGACGTGTGCCGTCTATCGGGAGGCGCCAAGGCGGGCCAGTATCCTGGCGTTGCTGATTTGAAGCGTATCGCGCAATAGAGTTGATTTTTTTGCGCGACACGCTTCACGACAAAATCCAGCTATTGAGTCCGCTCCCGCCGTCAGGCGGGCAGCGGATTTTGCGCCATGCGCTGCCTGCCGATCTCTGCCGCCTCGCGAACGACCGCGAAGCCATACGCGACCATCTCGCGCTCGTAATCGGCAAGCGCCGCGCCGAGGGTCCGCCGCCCGGCGGCAACGTCGCGGAGCGCCCGGCCGAGCAGCGCGCCGTCGCGCATGGCCACGTTGGCGCCCCGGCCCAGCGTCGGCGTCATGGCATGAACCGCATCGCCGAGCAGCGTGACGCTGACGGGCGTGTCGAGCGCGCATGGCACGCTGGTATACATCTCGATCAGGAAGAAGGCGGCCGGATCGCCGGCGCGGACAAGCGCTCCTGCTTGTTCGGGCCATGCTCCGAGCGCTTCGGCCGCCACCTGCTGGAGTTCGGCGCCTGACGCCTCATGCAGGCCCGAAGGAAAGAATTCGTGTCGACCGCCTACAATGCAGACAACATAATCAGGCTGCGGGCGCAACGACAGACCCGGCATGCAGGCCTCTGCTGCGTCATCCGGCGGCGTTGGAGCGGACGCTGCCAGCGCCGAGAAACACCTTCCGTTCATCTGAGGCGATCGTGAAGATGTCCTCAAGCGTCTCGCGTGGAACGATGCTCGCGGCCTCGTCGAGAGCGACCTTGCCATAGATCGCGGTAATACCGGCATCGACGGTCTTGCATTGAGGTGCGCGCTGACGCCTGACCACAGACCGGATACCGTCTCAGCGCCGACCAGAACGTCGCCACGCATCTGGGCGCCGTCCTTTAAGAAGGCCGTCACCCCTTCGCCATCGCTTTCATATCGTATGAGCGTCTTGCCATAGTGGATGCGGTTGTCGAGACCGGCGAGCAGGAGCTGGCGCAGCGTCGCGCGATCGACATTGGCATGCTCTACCTGTCCCTCGCGCGTCGGCCAGACTGCCGGATCGTGCTCAATCCCCGTCGGCAGGCGTTTCAACGCTGTCAGATCGGTCGCAAGGATGGTCGTAAACGGCTCAGTGCGGAATGATGTCGCCTCGAATGCCGCGTAGAGTGCGGCGTCAGCACCTCGCGTGCCGCATCGATCGCATCGCCGTCGAGATGGAGTCGATAGCCCTGCGGGCGCTCGAATGCGCTCGAACAGCTCGACCGCGATCTCGGCGCGGAGCAGTGGTTGGGCAAGCGTAAGCCCGCCCAGACCAGCACCGATGATAATTGCTTTTAAGTCAGACATGGGTTTGTCCCTTGCGAGAAGTGAGTGCAAGAAACACACCGGCGGTCCGTTCTGGAGAACGGCGCTCATGAACCCTGAGGGTCACCCATGACGGGCAGTACCTGACGCGTGCAAGATAAAGTTTTCCAAAACTTGATTGCGAAGTCAAGGGTCGAATCGATAGAGCATTTTTGTTGGATAGCAGCTGCCGGCGCCTTCCGAGATCAACTCGCTCGTCTGACCTCGCGCGGCCCGATCAAACGTCAACAACTGGAACAAAACCAACATGCAGATTGTAACTGAAGCGTTCCAGAAGCTGACGCGGCCTCCCGCTCTGAGAGGCGCTCGATGGGGTTGGTCGAGTGCAGTTTGGTGCGATGGGCCGGCGGGAAGCTCATGAAGGCGAGTACATCGGCCTCGGCGTCATCCATCAGAACGGCGAGCTTCGGCAGCTTGGGGCGGAGTTGATTGGCGACCTTGCGCCATTGCGACTTGGCGGCCTCGGCGTCGTCCTGCGCAAAGGCGGTGGCGATGAAGGCGGAGACGACGCGTCGCCCGCTCTTGCCCGCATGAGCGAGCGCATTGCGCATGAAGTGAACGCGGCAGCGCTGCCAGCTCGATTGCAGGACTTTAGCTACGGCGGCCTTCAGGCCTTCATGTGCGTCGGAAATGACGAGCTTCACGCCGCGCAAGCCCCGGCGACGCAGCTTGCGCAGGAACTCAGTCCAAAAAGTCTCGGCTTCCGATGGGCCGATGTCCATGCCGAGCACCTCGCGACGTCCGTCGGCGTTGACGCCCACGGCGATGATCGCCGCCCGTGAGACGACACGGCCGTTCTGCCGGGCTTTGACATAGGTGGCGTCGATCCAGAGATAGGGCCAGTCGCCTTCGATGGGCTGCTCCAGGAAGGCCGTGACCCGCTCGTCGATCTCCTCGCACAGCCGGCTGACCTGGCTCTTGGAAACGCCGCTCATGCCGAGCGCCTTGACCAGATCGTCGACCGAGCGCGTCGAGACGCCCTGGATGTAGGCTTCCTGAATGACGGCGGTCAGCGCCTTCTCGGCCATCCGGCGCGGCTCCAGGAAGCCCGGAAAATAGCTGCCCTTGCGCAGCTTGGGGATGCGCAGCTCGACGGCTCCGGCCCGGGTTTCCCAAATCCGGTCGCGGTAGCCGTTGCGCTGAGCCAAGCGCTCAGGGTTCTTTTCCCCATAACCCGCGCCCGTCAGGGCTCCGACCTCAAGCTCCATCAAGCGCTCGGCGGCGAAGCCGATCATCTCGCGCAAAATATCGTCGGGGGCCTTCTCTACGAGCGCGCGCAGGTTCATCATCTCATCGGTCATCGGCAGTTCCGATGACCGCCGCAAGCCGAGCTACACCACTGCTGGGGACACGACCTGGTTTTCTCTGGAACGGAAAGCTGCGCCAAGGTCAGCCGGGCGTTCGTGGCGTAAGCGCTGAGCGTATGCAGCGCCTTCAAGCCCTTGCGTTTGTCGCCTGTGCGCCGCGAGGTCTTGCCGTCGATGGCGATGAGATCGTGGCGACCCGGCGAAAGCGCCGCGATCCAGCTCTCGAAACACTGCCCGAACAGGATCGGATCGATGCGGTTGACGAGATCGCGCAGCCAGCGCTGGCTGGGAATGCCGAAGTGGAACTCGGAGAAGCGGCGCAGAAAGGGAAGATGGCTCTCGCCCCAGGTGGTGATCTCATCGAAATCGTCGCAAGAACAAATTGTTGCACAAGTCAGCAGCAACAGGACCTCGGCGAGGGGATACATGACGCGCCACGACTCGCGTTCGTCCGAGAGCTTCGAGAAGTGATCGAGCAACAAGGCCAGCCGGTCGCGTGGGATTTCCTCGTCGGCAAGCTCGAAAATCAGATCGTCCATGGTCGTGCTCCCCCCGAATCACACAGCCCAGGGAATCACGACACGCCGTCAACCCAAAACCAGCCTAAAACCGCGTTAACCCGACTTCCGAGGCGTGCCTGGGCATCGGTCACGCTTGACATCTGACTGCGATCATATGTCGGCATTCCCCCGGATCGCCCAGCGCTGCCGGAAGCCGATCAAGCGCCCGCCACGCCCCTGCGCGGGCCGCGTTTGCGCTGAATGGGAGGGGAAGCAGTAGCCGCTTGGCGGGCAAAGACACCTGCCTTGAACACTTTGCTTTTCATCTCCTAATAGCGATCAACGACTTCGGGAAAAGAGCGAAACGCTCAAAACTGATTTCTGCATCGGGAAAGAGCGAGCGGAATTGGCTGGCATCGAGAATCACCGCAGATTCGACCGCGGCCATTGCGTCATCGAGATCCGGTATTGCCAACGACCAACCGACCTTCATTCGCCTTATAATTTTCAGCCTGAGGGATTCTGGCATCCAGTGATAGAACGGCACGCGATAAAAATGCGGATCAATTGGAAACCAAAAATAAGGTGTCTGAATGTAATAGGCCGGCGCCAACCGACGTACCTCCTTCGCAAAGGCGCGCATTTCACTCCAGCGACCGACATGTTCAATGACACTATTTGAATGGACGAAGTCAAAACTGCTATCTTTGTAAAAATCCAAATTGCATGCGTCGGCGACAACAAATGTTATTCTTTCAGTTTTGGGCTCTGACGCAAATAATTCACTCCTGATATGATTGACACAAGTTATGTTTATGTTTGCCGACTCAAGAAAATCAAATCCAATCCGATCCCAATATTTATACGACCCACCCAGATCTATAATATTAAATATACCAGTAACGCGTGAACGGCATTCCATGATCGCGCCTTTTAATAGGCGGTCCCTATGAGACCGGAAGCTATTTGATATCGCCTCAAATATTGGTCCGTTGCCTTCAGATGCCATCTTTAACTCCTAATCCGACATTTGCCAGATAGCCGAGGGTTCGAGGTCAAACATGCTTCGATTGGGCGCTTTCGACAAGTCGGCGCCTTTCCGGTCAGCAGTTCTCAATAGCTCAGCTTGAGTTGGGAGAAATCGCTTTCGCGGGAGCGAGTTTTCTGATTCACCGTCGGGGTGCTGATTCTCGAGGAGCTTCTGGACGGCCTGCGCGGCGTTTGCTCGACCTTTCCGGACAAGTGGAAGGGCGCAGACGTCGTCTCTCCGATGGTCGACATCGGCATGGCGGCGTTTTCGCTGTTCTTCATGCAGTCTGAGTCCTTCATCGCCCATCAACGCTCGCTCGAGGATAGCCGCCGCCGTCGACCCGGATGCGCTGGTGCGCGGTTTCAGCAAACTTGCGCAGCATTTGCGGCGTGACAGCCTTGCCGCCGAAGTTTTCCAGCAGCGCCTGCGCGCGTTCGGCGTCGGCTCTGGCCTGATCGCGCATGGCCTTGAGCCCGTCGATGCGGTCCTTGAGCGCCGGATCGCCGATGTCGGCCACACCGGCTTCGATGGCGTCGTAGAGGCGTTTGAGGCGCAGGTCCGATTCGGCGGCGCGCTTGTTCAGTTCCGCAATATGCTCGCGGCGGCGTTCGCTCTGCTCTTGCCGCCGATCGAGAACAGCTGTCACTTTGCACGAAAGCGTGAGACTACCCCGGTTTCGGACGGCCGCTGCTGGAAATGGCGAGACCAAAACGGGCTTGCGTCTCGTATTTGCTGCAAATATGAGAATGACGGATGGGCGTCGGTGAGCAGCTTGATCTTCACGGCGTCGGACCAAATGCTTTCCCGACCACTGCACGATTTCTCCATGCGCGTGTAAAGGTCCGAATCGTTCTGGATGCGAGAGAGCGCCGCGAGCAGAGCCATTCGGATCGTCAAGGGTACGACAAGTGGCGTTGCGCCATTGATGGTGAATGGCGCGCGCCGGTCGACGTCGACGAAGCCAGGGTCGAATCGTTCGCAAACATCGGGAACCGTCATTCGCACATTTCGCGCAAATTCGTCACGCCATTCTCACCGTTTCATGCAAATTCGCGAGTTTCGTGCAGTCGTAACCAATTGAAAATATTGAAATGCTGTCGCACGATTTCCTGCAATGCGACACCCTGTCGGACCACGGGGGATTCGAACTCCGCTCAAGAGAGAGCTATAGCGTAAACGTAGTTCTCATCATTGCCTGTCACAGTGCGCCATTTGACGATCGCACGGTCCGTCTTGCGCCGGACCGATTCCTGATTTCGGGCAAATCGATCCTCGCGCATTGCATGTTCCCGCTCCCCGGACTAGACGTCGGGGAATGGCAGACACTGAACCAAGCCCCATCTTTACCGGCATTCGAGGCCGATGCCCGCGCTGCGGCGAAGGCCGTCTGTTCAGCGGCTTCCTTAAGCTTGCGCCGCGGTGCGAGAAGTGCGGACTGGATTACGGATTCGCCGATCCCGCCGACGGGCCCGCCTTTTTCGCCATGTCCGCGATGGCTTTCCCGATCCTAGGGTTTGCGCTGTGGCTCGACGCGGTCCACGAGCCGCCCTGGTGGATACATCTCGTGACGACGCTGCCGCTGCTGATCGTCCTTTGTGTGCTTCCGTTGCGGCCGCTCAAAGGTTGGCTTGTCTGTTCGCAATATCATTACAAGGCCGGTAGCGACTGGTGACGACTTCAGATCCTGGGCTCCACGAAACCGGCCGAGCCCAGCTCCCCGCCCAGTTCATGGGCGAGGCCGCGCCTGGGATAACGATTCCCAGCTAACCTTGATCCACGCCATGGCCTTTTGGTACAATCAGGGCTAAGCTTGCAGCCGCTGAGGATCGGCGCCGCGACCTCGAATGGTCAGACCAGCGCTCCTGAATTCCCTGTTTTTCCGCGCGGGCTCTCTCTACGCAGATCGCAAGGCAGGCGGCGGCGTTTTTCGTCCGGCTTTTCAACGAAGCTGAAAGAAGGTCGGTCCAGGACCGATCTTTCGCCCTTGTAAAGGAAGTGGCGGTTCCCGGTCAGATGAGATCGATTTTCGATTCCCGGGCGAACAACCTTATCTACGGCGTGATCTTTGTGCTGGCCGTCAGCGCTCTCGCCCTGGCTGGCTACATGCACAGCGGGTGGAATTTCGGCGACTCGCTCTTTATGGTGGTGCTGACGGTTTTCACCGTCGGCTACGGCGAAGTCCATCCCCTCGATACGATCGAACTGCGCGCGATCACGATCCTGCTTATGGCGCTTGGCTGTACAGGAATGATCTTCCTCACCGGCGCGCTGGTCCAGTTCATCACGCTTTCCCAACTCCAGCAGATGCTCGGGCTGACCCGCATGAACAAACAGATCGACGTATTGAAGGATCATGTCATCATCTGCGGCTTCGGCCGCACTGGCGCCATGCTCGCCAAGGAGCTGCGGGCGGGCAATTCCCAGTTCGTCATCATCGAGCCTAACCACACCCGCTTTGTCGAGGCGCAGGCGCTCGGATATCTTTGCATCAATCTCGACGCCGCCGAGGAAAGCGTGTTGAAACAGGCGGGCATCGAACGCGCGAGAGCGCTGGCGACCGTCGTTTCCTCCGACCCGGTCAACGTCTTTATCACGCTCAGCGCCCGCAGCCTGAACAAGACGATCCAGATCATCGCGCGGGGCGAGGAGCCGTCGACCGAGAAAAAGCTTCTTCAGGCCGGCGCCAACGCCGTGGTGCTACCGGCTCATATCGGCGCCGAACAGGTCGCCTCGATGATCCTCTTTCCGGCGATCGCCGGGATCATTCAATATTCGGAACGGCGCCGTCAGCTGGAGCTTGATCTGCGCACGCTCGGCCTCGAGATCGAAGTGGTCGTCGCGGCCGAGGGAAGCGCTTTTTGCGGCCTCACCGTGGACGAGATCGAGCGCAAGGCGGAACGGTCGTTCTTTATTATCGCGATCGAACAATCCGGCAGCCGTTCCGCGGAACGGCCCGATCCGGCGACGCGCATCAAGGCCGGCGATGGCGTGACGATTCTTGGCCGGGCCGGACGAGCGTATGTTCTCGGCAATTTCAGCGAGCCCGCGGCGGACGTTCAAAACCTTGCGCCGGATGAGGCGATCGCCGCGCGCGCGCCGGCGGGGCTGAAGACGCCGCAGCCGGAGCCTTCGGATCAGATCCGCGATCCCTGACCTTTGGTCGTTCTGAACATAAAGGTCGCGTACGCCGGTATGGCTTATTCCTTGAACGGATCGCCGCCCTTCGGCGTCTCGCCGAGGATAAACTCTACATCGACGACATCGCCGTCGGTCAGTTGCTCGAACCGGCCGTCTATATAGGCATGCGCGATCTGCATGGCCGAGTTGTTCTCCCAGGTGAAAGAATCCCTCAGCGCCGTCTGGTTTTTCAGGTTCACGACAACGACGCCCCTCTCGGCAGCCAGCCCAAACCGCTGAAGCAATTCCGCTCCGGCCTCGGTCCTTGGCCCAATCTCCATCGCCAGAACCGGAATCCGCCCGGATTGATCGCGAATTTCAAGTAACTTCGTTTGCATGCTCGCAAGCTCCATTTTTTTGTTTTAGCGCCGCCGAGGCGCAACAATCCCCGTTCCGGCTGCCGATCCCGGCGGATAAGCGTTAGCTGCGCCGTAAATAGGAAGATTTTGTCCGCCCTCAGGCGGCGGTGTGCGAACGAAAGCCTCGCCGCCGCCCTCGATCCCCGCGGACCCGAAACAAGCCGTTTAACCAAGTGGGAAAATTTTTCGGCTGGTAATTGCGCAAAATTAAGGCCGCGGTCCGACGATTCGGAGACGTCGCGCGTTTCGTCGCACGCCAATCGTCCAGACCAAGCCGCGCAGGCCAAGCCGCAGACGCGACGAAGCGCGCCTGTCGTCGAACTATGCGAGGCGCATCGTCCGGACCGACCGATCTCTATTGAACAAAGCGGAAGCGTGGGGCGTTAAGCCCTTCGGAGGAGCCGCCGGTCCCCGCGCCCAAACTGGTCAGATCCCTGAGGCCGCCAGTTCCGACGCCGATGGCGCTGCCGCTAATGCCGCCGGTGTTGATTCCGGCGCTTCCTGCTGAAGTGTCTTTCAGGCCCCCGCTGCCGATGCCGAGGCCGCGTCCGTTCCCCAGGATGCCGCCCGTCATCGTGCCCCAGGAGGAGGCGTCGCGCAGTCCGCCAGCGCCGACGCCAATCGCGGTATCGTTGATGCCGCCGAAGGCGTTTCCAACGCCCAGACTAAGTCCGCCGGTTCCGGCGCCAATGTGCCCCACACCGCTCACCACCAGGGCCGAGCGTCCGCCTGCGGCGTTGGCGCCAAGGCCCGTGCCCGCGATGCCGCCGCCTCTTTGAAGGACCGGGGCGACAGGCCCAGCCGGGGTCGCTTGAGCCCACGCCGACGCAGGCGCTCCAAAAACCATCACGGCGACCACGCTGAGAACGAAATCGGCGCGCATCAATTCTCTCCCAGGCTAAAAATCCGCGAACAGTCCGGCAGACCAAGGCCCAATCTGCTGGCGGAAGCTTACCCTATCATACCGTAGAGGCAATTGATTTCGGCCTCAGCCGTCAGCCGAACGGGAGCGTGCGCCGCCCTTTGGAGAGTCCGGGCGGTTTCGCGATTGCGCCGCCGCGAACGGGTTCAGCTTTCCTTGGTCGTTTTTTCCTCCAAACGCGCCTTCAGCACAAGCAGTTTGGCGAAGGGCGAATCGGGATCGGGCGGCCGTTCGTTCGAACGTTTCTCGCCTCCGCCCGCTTGCAGGTTCCGCCCATGTCTGCGTTCGTCCGTCCCGAACCTTTGTTGTCCCCCGCCTCCCTCGCGCCGGTCGTGGCCTTCGAAGCGCCCGCGCCCCTGGCCCTGCGGGCGGTGCTGAGTCTGAACCCGGCCGGCAGGCCGGGCGCCGTTCTGGCTTTGCCCGCGGTCTTGCGCACGGTCTTCGCCGCCGGTTTGAAGCGTCTCGGCGGAGGCGGGAAGAGCCTCACCCTTGCCGGCGCGATTTTGTCCGCCCCTGCGATGGTCCTGGCCCGAAGGACGGCCTGCCGCCGTCGGCCGCCGGTTGCGGGCCCCGCCCTCCGCCTGTTCAGCGTCAGGAACCGCGACGGCGCCGGCTTCACGCTTTTCCGGCCTCCTGTTCGCGCGCCCCTCGGGCCGGCGCGCATGGTGATGTTGCCGGTGCGGCCGCCAGACATCGATCATCGGCGGCTCTGCAGGCGTGTCCTCGGCAGGCGTGTCCTCGGCAGGCGTGTCCTCGGCAGGCGTGTCCTCGGCAGGCGCAGCGTCAAAATCCCGAACCATGTCCGGGACTACCGTTTCGGACGCCGCGGGCGGCGCGGCGGCGGCGACGCGCGAGTCCTCGAAGTCCCTGTGCTCGACGCAGGCCGGCTCGTTGGCCGATTCCCGGCCCGTGAGGTCTTGCGGACTCTCCTCCTCGCTGACCGGACCGCGGACCTCTTCGACGAGCTGTGCGGAATCGGCGGCGGCGGCCGACGGATCCTCGCTGGCGAGTTCTTCGGTTTGGCGGGTTTCAGTCGGATCTGTTTCCAGGATGGCGGTTTTTGGCGGACCGTCGCTCTCGACGGCCGCGGCCTCGGGATTTGGCTCGCCCTCAGCGTCCTCCGGACTCGCGAGGTCGACAACACCCGGCGCCGCGGGCTCCATCGCGGCGAGAGGACGCAGCGGCGCGGTGATCGCCGGACCTTTGCGGCGATCGAGCACATAGCCGAGCGAGCGCAGAATCGTCGCGAAACTCTCGCCCGAGCAACCCGCCAGCGAGGTCATCGCAACGGTGATGACAAAGCCGTCGTCGTCGGCGGCCCCGACGGGCGGATCGCCGGCCGTGACCCCTGGACGGTAGGCGATCGCGGGACGGATCAGGTCGGCGAGCCGTTCCAATATGTCGACGCGCACGGCGCGATCGCCGCAGACGCGGAAACCGGCCGCCCGGTAGAGGCCTCTTTGAACCTCCTTGTCCGCGATGAACGAGGTTCGCCCTGAAGCGGCCAGATGAGGAACGTCGTCGAGACCCTTGACCTCCTCGACGCCGCCGTTCTTCAGCGCCCAAAGCTGCGCCGCGAGCGCGCGCGGAGCCGGTTTCAGCAAATTCGGCAGATAAAGATGATAGGCGCCGAAACGGATCCCGAACTTGCGCAAGGCGGCGCGAGCCTCCTGGGGAAGGTTCTTGAGATCGTCCGCGACCTTGGACCGCTCCAGCACGCCAAGCGATTCGGCGACCTGGAAAGCGATGCCGCGGGCAATCCCCTCGAGCCCTGCTCCGGCCTCGAGTTCGGCAAGCGGGCCGAGCAGCTTCTTGACGTGCTGCGCAAGCCAGAGATCCAGCCGGCGCTGCGCCATTTCGAGCGCCGGTCCAGTGAGGTGATCGTCGGCGAGGATGCAGGCCCGGGGTTCGAGCACATGCCCGCCCGGCGCGATTTTCGCCACAGGTTCGCCGAGCCAGCGGATAATTCCGTCATTGGCCAGCACGAACGCTTCGTCGACGGCCTCGTGAACGCGCGTGGCCCTGCCTTCGATTTCCCCCGCGAGAGCCTTCTGCGCGGCGGCGTTCAAGGCTTTCGCGGCCTCGCCGACCGCTTGCGGGTCTCCGGTGAAACGAAATCCGTTGAGTTGGCCAACATGCTGGCCTTCAACCAGCACATCGCCGCTGGCGGTGACTTCCGCTTCCAACATGGCGTTCTCCCTCAAGCGGCGCATAAGCACGCTCGTCCGGCGGTCGACGAACCTTTGGGCGAGCCGTTCGTGCAACGCGTCCGACAGCCTGTCCTCTACCTGACGCGCGACGCTCTGCCAATGCTCCGGATCGCGAAGCCAGTCCGAACGGTTGGCGACAAAGGTCCAGGTCCGGACTTCCGCGATCCGCGCGGACAGCGCGCCAAGATCTCCATCGACCCGGTCGAGGGCGCTGATGTGCCGGACGAACCAGTCGTCCGGGATATATCCCGCCCGGACGACGAATCCGAAAATCGACAGGACAAGGTCCGCATGCGCGGCCGGCGAAAGCTTCCGGTAATCCGGAATCTGACAACATTCCCAAAGCCTTGCGATGTCCTGACGCGTACACGCCTCGCGCGCGGCTTTTTCGTTGCGGGCGGCGATGTCGAGAACCATCTGGTCTTCGGCGAGCGGCGCCCGGGTGAGCCGGCGCTCCCCTGGAAGAACGTCCAGGGAGGCCGCAAGGTCCCGGATCGAGGAAAAATCGAGATCGGTATTGCGCCATTGCAACGTGCGGACAAAATCGAACCGGTGCTCCTCCAGCGCCTCGACGATCTCGGCGTCGAACGGGGCGCAGCGGCCTGTCGTGCCGAACGTGCCGTCGCGCGTATGCCGCCCGGCTCGTCCGGCGATCTGCGCCAGTTCCGCCGGATTGAGGCGGCGGTGCTGCCAGCCGTCGAATTTCCGGTCGGCCGCGAAGGCGATATGATCGACGTCGAGATTCAGGCCCATGCCGATGGCGTCGGTGGCGACGATGTAATCCACGTCGCCGTTTTGAAACATCTCGACCTGGGCGTTCCGGGTCCGCGGCGAGAGCGCGCCAAGGACGACCGCGGCCCCGCCCCGCTGACGTCTGATCCATTCGGCGATCGCATAGACTTCCTCCGCCGAAAAAGCGACGATCGCGCTGCGCCGGGGAAGACGGGTCATTTTCTTTTCGCCCGCGAAGCTCAGCGCGGACAAACGCGGGCGTGAGGCGATTTTAACGCCCGGCAGGAGTTCCTCGACCGCGCGCTGCATTGTCGCCGCTCCGATCAGCAGCGTCTCGTCCTGGCCGCGACGGCGCAACAGCCGGTCGGTGAAGACATGGCCGCGGTCAAGGTCGGCGGCGAGCTGGATTTCATCGACGGCGACAAAAGAGACCTCGAGATCGCGGGGCATCGCCTCGACCGTCGAGATAAAGTAGCGCGCCGTTTTCGGCTTGATCTTTTCTTCGCCGGTAATGAGGGCGACCGCCGCGGACCCCGCCTTTTCGACGGCGCGCTGATAGACTTCGCGGGCGAGAAGCCGCAGCGGCAGGCCTATCATTCCGCTGGGATGGGACAGCATTCGCTCGATGGCGAAATGCGTCTTGCCGGTGTTCGTCGGCCCGAGCAGGACGCTGACGCCCCTGGCGCGGTCGCGCTGATTTTGCTTCGGAGCTGGAACTGAAATGTTCATTGGTTAATCGGCGCAAGAGGAACAATGAGAACTCAAAGATGCGAGTCGCCTGTCCTCCTGCTCCGGCCGATGGTTTTCCGGCGCTCCAGAAAAGCTTCAGCTTGTTGTTTTCGTGGCCGCATTTCGCAAAGCCCCGGGATTCTCCCGCGCCGATGACTTATCGCCAAACGTTCGGGCCGCCTTTCGCTTCTGTATCACAATGGCGCCGTTGCTGGCAGTTTTCTTTAGATCTCGAACAGGAGACGAACGAATCACGCCCGAATCGGCGACCCGCCTCGAGTCCGGGTTTGTTCACCACACCATGTTGACGGGCTGACGACGGTTGCGACTAAAGGTTGGGAATTGGAAGATTTTCGAACCCTTCGGCCAGACGAAGCAGCGAGATGGCGCACGGACTCGGGAGGCCTCTTCTGTCAACCGGGCCTTAAAATTTATTTGGCGGGCTTTTTGGAAATTTATTTGGCAAGTCTTTGGCGCCAGGTCTTTGGCGAAATCTTGGAAGTTTACGTGTGAGGGTCCTGGAAGCCCTTGCCGGCGATTCAAGGCTCCGAAGCCTTGCCGAGCAAGACCCCTCAATGCGCGGTCGTCGCCGCCACGTCGCTGGCCTGGATCGTGAAATCCACCGCTTCGATGACGGCGGCGCCCGCCAGCGTCGTCAGGGCGACGCGCAACGGGACGACGACATGCGCGTGCGGGAGGGGCGCGAGCCACGCCTCGATCTCGCGATTTTCCGACATGAACTTGGCGGACCGGGAGTCGCGCTTATGCCCGGAAATCGGGGTGTAACGCGCGGCGCAGACCGACACGGGACCCGAATAGCCGCTGACGGAAACGTCCCTTGTGCCGACATAGGACAGCGCGACATTGAACCGCACGAACCCATCGTAGACCGGGAGAGTCCTGTTGCAGGCCGAAGCCCCCACCAGAGGCTGCCCCTCGGGAACGGCCATGACGAAGGCGCTCAACGGATCGAGGATATTGCGCTTGTGCGCCTCGGTCACGGGAACCCGGTTGAACAGGTCGTCCCAAGGCGGCGAAATATCCACCGCCTTCACATTGCCGGCGTTGAGCGACATGCGCACGGTTCGCGTTTCGCGGTCGTTCGACGAAATCGTCGTGAAAGTGGCGGGAGCGACGGCGCCGTTGCGCAACGCGCCGGTCGAACGCAAGGCCAGTTTGACGTTCGACACCATCGCCGCGACGCCGGTCAGGTGGACATTGAAATCGATCCGGTAGGACGAGGGATCGATCGACCCCACCGCCACCGCGTCGCCGATATGGAGTCCGACAAGGGACACCGTGTAATGCGCGCGCACGACCTCCGAGGAAGCGGGAGCCGCGCCAAGACATCCAGCGAGAGCGAAGGCGCATAAACGGCGGAACAACTGACTCTCCCCCTGCAGATCCGGTTAACGAACGCGACCGGCCAAATTATGGCGGCGGCCCGGAACCCCGTTCATCCTCCAAGAGTCGCATTATCTCAAGGGCGGATGCAAGAGATCTCAAGGATGGATGAAAGAGTCCGCGAGAATGCGGTCTCGCGCGCCTCTCCACCCGTTGCGCCGCGCCGATCTTGGCTTTTATCCTGATTACGCGTACCTGTCGAAACCGGCCAAAGCGGCGTCCAAAGCCCGCCGCCGCGCCGACCGCGGCCCGCGCTGTTCGAAGATTGACGAAATTCGTGGCCCGCCAGGGCGGCGCGCAAGAGCGACATACAAGAGCTTCACGCAAGAGCTTCATGAAAGGGCTTCAAGATGGCGCCGCGCTCCCTGTCTTTCCCTTGGTCCGACCCCTCTCTGTCCAAAGCCGTTTTGTCCAAATCCGGCCTGGGCCTCGTCGCCGGCTTGGCCCTGGCGGTCTTCGCGCAAGGCGCAATCGCCGCGAATTACGAATTTCTTCCCTGCCCGGCGATCGACGTCAATCGCATCTATCGTCTCGACCGGGCGACGGGCGAAGTCGGCGCTTGCCAATATGGATTGAAAGAAAACAGCGTGAAGGAGGGCTCGGTCGGAATCACGCTCTGCTATCCCCCCGGCGAAGGCGCGGGCCCACAGACTCCTAGCGAATATTCCCTCGTCGCGTCCCACCATGCCAGCGAGGGCGCGGTGTTCCGGGTCGATCTGCGCACCGGGACGATGTCCGTCTGTTATGTGCTGCGGGAAACCGTGGTGTGCACGCCGCCGGCGAAATAAGAACATTTCGCCCGGCTCTCAGGCCAGTTCGCGGGACACAGGCGAAGGGTTGAGCCGCCACAGGGCGAAATTCAGCGCCGAAGCGAAACTGACCCAGACGAAATAGGGCGCGAGCAGCAAAGCGGCGCGATGATCCACGCCGTCGAAAGCGACGATGGTTGCGGCGATCGAGAGCCAGAGAACGACGATTTCCGCGAAAGCGAGATCGAGCCGCCTCAGCCCGAAGAAGAGTCCCGACCATCCTGCATTCAACAAAAGCTGCGCGCCGTAAATCGCCAGCGGCGCGGCGGCTCCGGCAAGACCGGCGCGGCGCCAGACGAGCCAGCCCGAAATGGCGATCATGACGTAAAGGATGGACCAGACCGGCCCGAACAACCAGTCCGGCGGCGTCCACCAGGGCTTCCTGATGTTTGCGTACCATTTTCCGGGACGAAACAGCGCGCCGGAAGAGGCCGCGCCGAAACAAGCGGCGGCGAAGACGAACAATCCAGCGGCGTCGGACGTTTCCATGGAATCCTTTGCGGCGGCGCGACCGGCGGCGAACGCCGGCCATGATTGGTTCCGTCACGATGATCGAAACGCGCTACTCTATCATATGTTGCGGCGGCGCGAGTCGGCGCGCCAATCGGCTCCCGGTCAATTCCAAAAGAACCTTAACGCGAACCGCGGCGTTTGCGCTAACCTTCAGCTTGTCAAATAGGAGACGCCTGTTATGCCGCCAAGGCACAGAGAGAGGCATGTGACCAGCCGGATCGGATGGTTGAGAGCGGCGGTTCTGGGCGCGAACGATGGAATTGTCTCGACGGCGAGCCTTGTGCTCGGCGTCGCCGCGGCCCATGCGGGCCACGCCAATGTCATCCTTGCCGGCGTTTCCGGCCTCGTCGCCGGCGCAGGGGCGATGGCCGCGGGCGAATATGTCTCCGTTCATTCGCAGGCGGACGCAGAGAACGCGGAACTCGAGCGCGAACGCGCGGAACTCGAGGCCGACGACAAGGCCGAGCGAAAAGAGCTGACGGCGATCTATGTTGGGCGCGGACTCGATCAAGACCTCGCGGCGCAAGTCGCCGATCAGCTCATGGCCCATGACGCGCTTGGGGCTCACGCCCGCGACGAACTTGGCATATCGGAGACTTTGACCGCACGTCCGATCCAGGCGGCGCTCGCCTCGGCTGCGAGCTTCGCGTTCGGGGCGGCGATGCCGCTTGGCGTCGCCATGTTTGTCCCCGAACGCCGGATCGTCGGCTGTGTCGCCGGGACATCGCTCGTGTTTTTGTGGGGCCTTGGCGCTCTCGCCGCAAGGGTGGGAGGCGCCGAATACCGTCCGGCCGCCCTGCGCGTCACATTCTGGGGCGCGCTTGCGATGGCGCTCACGGCCGGGGTCGGGGCTCTTTCCGGGCGGATCATTTAGCTAATGATCCGCCGATTGCGCCTTCCAAATCCCGCGACGGCGCCTTATGAGCGCCTTAAGGTTTGCAGGAGAATACGATCCCGCGAGCAAACGGACGGAGCCTCGCCAATGAGTTGTAAGATCGCCCTCCTCGCGGTCGCTTTGACCGGCGCGGTCGCCATGGCGCAGGCCCAGCCGTTCCTCCAGCCGGGCGAACCCGCGGCCGTCCCCTATCCGCCCGGCGTTCCCTGGGGCGCGCAGGCTTCCTATAGACCGAAGCCTGCTTGCCGGCCGATGTGCGATAACGATTTTAGTCCCTGCGACCCGATTTATTTCAAGACGGAAGACGGCCGTTGCGCCGGGATCAACCTGCGCTGAAGGCGCGGCCGTCGATAAACGCGTTTCATGATCCAATTTGGCGAGGAAATCTTCATGCCGCGCAAACCCCAATCGAAAATACGAGCCGCGCTGATCGCATTTTGTGGACTCTGCGCGCTTGCCGCCGGCGTCCGCGCCGCCGCGCTTGCGCCAGGCGACATTGTCGGCACATGGCGGATCGTGTCTTACGTGCATAAGGATGCGGCGGGGGAAACCAGCCTGCCGATGGGAGCGCATCCCAACGGCGTTCTGATCGTCGGCGCCGACCGGCGCTGCACGCTCATCGTGGTCGCCGAGGGAAGGAAGGCGGCCCATGACGAGGAGGGCTACGCCGAACTGGCGAAAACCATGATCGGCTATTCGGCGCCCTTTACCGATGAAGCCTATGGCGCCGCGCTGAAGGTCACCCTGCATCCCGACGTGTCTTGGAACGAGACCATGACCGGCGCCAGCCTCGTCCGGTTCGTTTCGCTGGAGGACGGCAAACTCGTCGTGAGAAGCCCGCCGGGGCCAAACGGCGCCGCCGTGGCGAAGTTCGAGCGCGCGCGATAGAGCTCTTTCCGATCGCATGAAGTCATGCGATCGATAAGAAATCGCTCCAGAGTCAAAGGCTTGAGCATATTCTTGTCGATTGGATCAATTCAATCCAATCGGAATATGCTCTAGGACTTCCTTTCCCGCGCGGCGACATTTCCCGGCGGGCGCGATAGAATGGCCTTCCAACAGGCGCGCGACAGGCGCGGCGCGCCGGCGGATCGAACCCGCGAGGAACCCTGGTGAGTCAAGACCCTTACGAACTTCTGGGCGTGTCCAAAAGCGCCTCCGCCGACGAACTTCGCAAAGCCTATCGCCAGTTGGCGAAAAAGCTGCATCCCGATCTTAATCCCGGCAATCGCGAGGCCGAGGAGAAGTTCAAGGCGGTCGGCTCGGCCTACGATCTTTTGAGCGATCCGGAAAAGCGGGCCCGGTTCGACCGCGGCGAAATCGATGCGTCCGGCGCGGAGCGGCCGCCGCAGAATTACTACCGCGACTACGCCGGAGACAGCGCGGGCCGCTACCAGAACGACGCGGGCTACGCCGACATGATGGACGACGACATTCTGTCGGGTCTGTTCCGGCGCGCGCGGGCCAACGCCGGCGGCCGGGATCTGCGCTACAAACTGCCGGTCGAGTTTCTCGACGCGGTCAATGGCGCGACCAACCGGGTCGCCTTGCCGGACGGCTCGACGCTTGACGTCGCCGTCCCCCCCGGCACGCGCGATGGCCAGATCCTGCGGCTTCGCGGCAAGGGCGAGCCCGGGATGGGCGGCGGCAAGCCCGGCGACGCGCTTGTCGAAATCGAGGTGAAGCCGCACCGCTTCTTCACCCGGGAGGGCGACGATATCCATCTTTCCCTGCCGATCGGCCTCGCCGAGGCCGTTCTCGGGGGCGAGGTGCGCGTGCCGACGACGACCGGCGCCGTCGCGATGAAAGTGCCCAAGGGCTCAAGCACGGGCGCGGTGCTTCGCCTCAAGGGCAAGGGCGCCGCGCGGCCGGACGGCGGGCGCGGCGACCAGTATGTCAATCTCAAAGTCGCGCTCCCGGACAAGATCGATCCGGAGCTTGAGGAATTCATGGCGAACTGGGCCGCGGGGAAAATTCAAAACCCGCGCGCGGGAATGGAGGCCTGAATGATCGACCGCGACCAATTCCTCGCCAGAACCCGGCTCGAGATCGAGACGCTCGAAATCTGGATCAGGGACGAATGGCTGGTCCCGCATCGAAGTGAGGCCGGCGCGACCTTCTCCGACGCCGATGTCGCGCGCGCCCGGCTCATCAACGACCTTCGGCAAGACCTCGGCGTCAACGATGAGGCGGTTCCGGTCGTTCTCCACCTGATCGACCAGATTCATGGCCTGCGGCGGACGCTGCGCGCCTTGCTGGACGAGGCCCGCGATCAGACGAAGCGTTAGAAAACCCATCGGTGGCGGGATTTGGCCCTCCACGCGTTCCCTCCGCGCCCTCCGGACGTTACGGCGCGCCTTCCTCGCTCGGCGCGTTGGCCTTGGCGCATTGGTCTTGGCGCATGCGTTCGCGCCGCCCATATACTGCCAAGCATCATAAATTCCGAGGCCTCATAAATTCCGGAGACGCGAATGATGAAATTGCGCAAGGCCGGCGAACGCGGCCCGACCAAAATCGATTGGCTGGACAGCCGGCACACGTTCTCATTCGGCGGATACCGCGACCCCAACCATACCGGATTCCGGGATTTGCTCGTCATCAACGAAGACCGGGTCAAGCCAGGGGCCGGGTTCAACCCGCATGCCCATCAGGACATGGAGATCATTTCCTATGTGATCGACGGGGCGCTGGAGCATAAGGATTCCATCGGCAACGGCTCCGTCATCCGACCTGGCGAAATTCAGCGGATGAGCGCCGGGTCGGGCATCCGGCACAGCGAATTCAATGCGTCGAAGACCGATCCCGTCCATTTTCTGCAAATCTGGATCGCGCCCGAACGCGCCGGGATCGCGCCCGGCTATGAACAAGCGGCGCTTCCTCCGGTGAGCGCTCCCGCGCAGCTTGATCTGATCGCCGCGCCGTCGGGCGGCCCCGGCGCCGTGGAGCTGCATCAGGATGCGCGGATTTACCGCGGCTCCCTCGAACCGGGCGCGGCGGCGGAGCTTTCTGTCGCGACCGGACGGCACGCCTGGGTTCAGGTCGTCAAAGGGGCCGCCAAGGTCAATGGAATCGCGGTTGCGGCGGGAGACGGCCTCGCCATCAGCGGCGAACCAAAATTGTCCTTCGAGGGCGCAAAACTTTCCTCCGAGAATGAAGGCGAAAAGGCTGAATTGCTGATTTTTGACTTGGCCTAATGCCGGCATGACGCGGGCCTCGAAACAGGACCGCCTATAATTTAGCCTTGCAGCCGCCGTCCGCACGACAAAAAACCAGATTAGATGTGTTCAGCCGGGCGAAATCCGCGCGGCGGCGCCAGAGCGCTTTCCGATCGCATGAAGTCATGCGATCGATCAGAAACCGCTCCGGAGTCAAAGACTTGAGCATATTCTTATCGATTGGATTGATTCAATCCGATCGGAATATGCTCCAGAGCGCTTTCCGATCTCATGAAGTCATGCGGTCGATCAGAAATCGCTCCAGATTCAAAGGCTTGAGCATATTCTTGGGATCGGATTGATTCAATCCGATCAGAATATGCTCGAGCGGTCGCCACGTTCAGCCGGAGGCCCGATGAAGCTCGCCAAACCTGAATTGACCCCGCAGTTCGCGCAAGGCGATGCGAGCGATCCCTACGAGCGCGAAACCCAGACGTTCCCCGTTCTCACGTTGGAGCAGGCGGCGCGGGCTGCGGCCTTCGGAGCCGAGGAACAGCCGGCGCAGGGGATCCTCCTTTATGAGAGGGGCCAGCGCAGTGTCGATTTTTTCCTCGTTCTCGACGGCTCCATAGAGATTTTCGACGAGCGCGACGGTTGCGCCCCGCAGGTCATCACTGTCCACGGAAAACACCAGTTCACCGGCGAACTCGACCTCTTCAATGACCGTCAGATTCTGGTCAGCGCGCGGGCGGGACCGGACGCCCGGGTCGTGCGGATCAAGCGGGCCGATTTCCGACGCCTCGTGACGGCGGAAAGCGATATCGGCGAAATCATCATGCGGGCGTTCATTCTTCGTCGGGTCGGAATGATCCGCCATGGGCAGGGCGGAGTCATCCTCGTTGGCCCCGCGCACGCGGCGGACACGATCCGGCTGCAGCGGTTCCTGACCCGCAACGGCTATCCGCACCGCATGCTCGACACGGATTTTGATCGGGGCGCGGGCGGCTTCCTCAATTGCTTCAAGATTTCCCCCGATCAGCTTCCGGTCGTGATCGACACGCGTCGGAACATCCTCCTGAACCCGCCGAATTCGGCTTTGGCCGACAGTCTCGGATTGACCGAACAGATCGATCCCGAACACGTTCGCGACGTCGTTGTCGTCGGCGCCGGGCCGGCCGGCCTCGCCGCGGCGGTCTATGCGGCGTCCGAGGGCCTCGACACGCTGGTCGTCGAAGTCGAGGCCCCGGGCGGACAGGCGGGAACCAGCTCGAAAATCGAAAATTACCTCGGATTTCCCACCGGCATCTCGGGTCAGGCATTGGCCGGACGCGCTCAGGTTCAGGCGCAGAAATTCGGCGCGCGGCTGGCGATCTCGCGCCAGGCCTCGGGCGTCGATTGCGCGGGGCGGCCGTACCGCGTGCGCCTCGACGACGGCGGAGCGATCAGGGCGAAGACGCTTGTCATCGCGACGGGCGCGCGCTACCGGACGCTCGACGTCGAAAACTATGCTCAATTCGAGGGCCAGGGCGTCCATTACGCGGCGACCGCGATGGAGGCGAAACTCTGCGGCGAGGGGGAAGTCGTTGTCGTCGGCGGCGGAAACTCCGCCGGGCAGGCCGCCGTTTTTCTCTCCCGGTCCACGTCCTGCGTCCATATTATCGTGAGGGGGCAAGGCTTGGCGGCGACGATGTCGAACTATCTTATCGAGCGGATCGAAGCGTCGCCCCGGATCAGGCTGCATACGCAGACGGAGATCACCGGATTGCGCGGCGACGGCGAACTGCGCTCCGTGACATGGTCCAATCGCGCCACGGGCGCCAGCGAGACGAGGCCGATCGGGAATGTCTTCGTCATGATCGGCGCGTCGCCGAACACGGACTGGCTCGACGGCTGCCTGACCCTCGATTCGAAGGGGTTTGTCGTCACGGGAGCGGCGGCGGCGGCTCACGCGACGTCTCCCTATGAAACCTCGCTGCCCGGGATCTTCGCGGTGGGCGACGTCCGCTCGGGATCGACGAAGCGGGTCGCCTCGGCGGTGGGCGAAGGATCGGTGGTCGTCGCCGACATCCATCGTTTTCTCGAAATGAGCGGCGGCTGACGCTGATGGAGCACCCCGTTCCCATTCTGGCCTCGCTCGCTCCCGTTCTGGCGCTGCTGTTCGGCGGCGTCGTCTCCGCGGTCGTCTGCCGCGCCGCCCGTCTCAGCCCTATCGTCGGTTATCTTGCGCTCGGAATCGGACTTCAGGCGAGCGGGGTTCAGCTTTTTCAGGTGACCCCCACGGTTTCCCTCCTGGCGGAACTCGGCGTCGTCTTTCTGCTTTTCGACATCGGACTGCATTTTTCACTCGGCCATATCAAGGAACAGGCGGGCGACATCTTCGGATTTGGACCGGTGCAGGTCTCGCTCGGCGCCCTCGGCCTCGGCGGTCTCGCGATCCTCGGCGGGATGGCGCCGCTCCCGGCTTTCCTGCTCGGCGCGACGCTCGCGCTGTCGTCCACCGCCGTCGTCGCACGGCTGATCGCCGAACGGGGCCAGCAGAATTGTCCCGTCGGGCTGACCGCGACGGCCATCCTGATCTTTCAGGACGTCGCCGCCATCTTCCTCCTCATTGTCGTCAATGAACTCGGCGGCGACGGCGGCGCGATCCTTCCCCATCTGGCGCTCGCGCTCGTCAAGGCCGCCGGAGCGTTCGGCGTCGCCGTCGTCCTCGCCCGGATCGTCGTGCGGCCCTTGTTCGACCTGATCGCGCGAACCAACAACGAGGAGGTCTTCACCGCGAGCGCGCTGCTGGTCGCGCTGGCGGCGAGCTGGGCGACAGGATCGATCGGTCTGTCGCTGACCCTTGGCGCATTCCTTGGCGGCATGATCATCGCCGAAACCCCCTACCGGCCGATCATTCAGGCCGAAACCAAACCGTTCCGGGGCCTGCTGCTGGGATTCTTTTTCATCTCCGTCGGACTGACGCTGAATCTCTCCGCGCTCCGGGATTTGTGGCCGCAGGTGATCGGCGCGACGCTCGCTCTCATCGCCACGAAGGTTCTGACAAACGCTCTGTCGAGCCTCCTCTTCCGCTGGTCGGGGCCGGGGTCGCTTCAACTGGGGTTCCTTCTCGCTCAAGGATCAGAGTTCGCCTTCGTGATCTTGAGCCTTCCGCCGATGCGCCAGCTGATCGGCGACGAGGCCACGTCCGTCGTCATCGCCGCCGTGGCGCTGAGCCTCGTCCTGACGCCAACGCTCGCGCAGCTTGGCCGCTCTCTGGCGGGACGGCTGCGCGCGCGGCGCCGGACAGCGATCGACAGCGAGGAACTGGAACGCGATCTCGCGGCGCCGGTCATGATCGTCGGCATGGGCCAGACCGGCCGAACCGTCGCCGACGCCCTCAACGAATTCGAGATCGGCTACCAGGCGATCGAACGCGACCAAAGCCGCTACGCCGACGCAATCGCCGACGGTTACGCCGTCTTTTTCGGCGACGGAGCCGATCCCCGCATCTGGGAGCCGGTCCAGATGCATCAGCGCAAGATCGCGGTGATTACCGAACCGACGCTCGAAATCTCCCGCGCCCTGACGCCTCTGGCGGACCAATATTATCCCGACCTGAAACGATTCGCGGCCATTTCCGACGCGGCGAGCATCGAGGATTTCCTCGCGGCGGGCCTCACCCCCGTCGTCGACCGCAGCATGCCGCCGGGGCTCGACATGGCGGCGGCGGTGCTGAGTGATCTGGGCGTTGACGGCGCCGCGGTCGGAACCTGGATGCGGCGTCAGCAGGACCGCGCGCTCGATGCGCTTTCGGAAGCCAAGGCCGCATAAGCGGCGGAGCGTAAAGGCGAAGGCGGCAGGGGAGGAGGTGGCAAGGGAGAAGGCGGCAAGGGCGGGAGGCGGATTCGTCCGTTGAGCCTGTCGCGCCTTGAATTCATGACGCCCGTGTCATATGATAGAAGCCATAAATTTCTAAAATATCTTTTCGTCCGTATTTGGCTCGATCATTTATTTTCAAATCATTTCCGGGAGGCACGCCTTGATTATTTCCCAAGGGAGCGCGCGCGCTTTGACCTTTGCGCTTGCGCTTGCGTCCTTCACGCTGCCGATCTCGCTCAATACTGCGAACGCGGGATTTTTCGATTTTCTGTTTTCGTCGCCGCAGCCCGCGCCGAGCAATTATGCGCCGCAGCCGCGCGGTTTGCGCGAGGCGCACAGCCATCGGTTCTTTCATCTGCGGTCGTCACGGCGTTTCGCGGAACATCATCCAACGCGCGACGACCACCGGCGCGCGACCAAGCAGATTGTCCTGCGCCATCCGAAGTGGGACGACAAAGACGCCTGTTGCAGATCGCGGGAGGCGGCGCGCCCGGCGCCTGTGCTTCTTGACGACGAGAGCCTCCGCGAAGGCGATGCGGTGATGACACATTCCGGGATCAAGGTTTTCACTGGAGACGCCGGTCCTCATCACAAAATCGATGATTTCGCCCTGGTCCGGGACGCCGGCATCCCGAAACGGGCGCGCAAGGCCCTTCTCGCAATGGACCCGTACCGTACAGGCTCCAGTGCGCTTCCGGTTGCAGCCGGCTTGACCACGGGCCGGTCCGCGGCGGAGCCGCTTGTCGCGCCCGGCGCGATGATCGTCGACCCGAAGGGCAATAATGTGCGTTACGTCGGACCCTGAACGCGCCGCGCCTTTAGAGCATATTCCGGCGCCGTTTGAGAGATCACGCCTGAACGTCGTCCCACCGCAGCCGCGCCTCCACACGCCCCGAGGGAAGCAAAGGCTGCGCGATCCGCTCTCCCCATTTGCGTCTTTGGCCAAAGAGCAAGCGGATCAGGACATTGGCGTAAAGGCCCGGGCCGCTCGAATAGACGCGCCATCCGCCTTCGACCTCGATCTGTCCCGCCGCCACCCGCGCCCATTCGGCGCTGGCCGCGTAACGGTCGGCAAACGCCGCGTCGCTGCTGCTGAAATAGGCGTTGCGCTGGCGCAGGCCGCCCTGGGGCAACAGGTCGGTGACGGCGATCGGGTTCGCGACCTGCAGCGCGTCCCATAGCGGTCCGGCTTCGCCCAGTCCCGCCATGGCCTCGGCGTAACGAAGATGGGCGTGGACATACATCAATCCGATCTCGCGGCCGAAAAAGGAGGCGGACTCGGCGCGCTTGAATATCGTTTGCGGGCCGCCCCTGTAGACGACGGGGCGGTCGATCAGCCTGACGCCGTCGGGAAAAAGGAGATGAGCGCGAATGAGCGCGAGGTGATGCGCCGCCTGGTCCGGCGTGAACAGGCCGCCGATGATCCCCCTCGTCATCGGGAGCAGGGAATATTTCAGACCCGTGCGCGCATCGGACGGATGAATGAGCAGTTCCGGCTCGCCGCCTCCGGGCGCGAACACGCCATAGCCGGCGACCGCGCCATCGCGAATGAGCAGGCGGTTGAAATCGGCTTCTATCCGGGCGGCGAGGTCGCGGGCTTTTGCCGAAGCGGCGGGGCGATCCGCGCGGAGCAGCGCTTCGGCGTAACGCCAAAGCTGCTGAAACAGCAACGCGACCGTCCAGCTGCTCACCATCCAGTCGCGCATCCTTGGATCGACCGGCTGCAACGAATCGTTCCAGTCTCCCTCGCCATAGCGGATGAGGCTGGTCCCCGGAATGAACCGCGCGCAAACGACCGCGAGCAATTTCTCGACATGCGCGGCGACGCTGTCGGTCCGCGCCGTTTTTTCCAGCGTGTCCTCCCGCCGCCATGCGACCGGCTCATCGAGAAAACCAAGATCGTTCGTCGCCTCGAGATAATCGTTGAGGGCCTTGAGCGGCCATACGATGACGTCGCCATGGCTCGATCGATCCTGAATGGCCGAATAGGGTTCGAGCATGAACCATTGCGGCCAGTCCCCCTTCGTTTCGTACTGCTGCGCGAACACGATGCGCAGGATCTCCTTGACCGGCGCGTCATGCTCGAGGGCGAGAAGGAATTCGACGGGACCCTGGCAGACGTCGCGCGTTCCCCAGGCCGCGCCGGTATATTGCTCAAGGCCGTGCGGGCAGGTCAGATGAATCATCGCGTCATGCGCAAGCCAGGGAAAAAAGACGTCGAGGGCCTCGCCGCGGTCCCCGCCGTCCTCGATGCGAAGGCTGCGCGTCACGCGCCGCCAGTAAGCGGCGGCGGGCGCCTGCATGTCTTCGTCGCGGACGCCCCGTGCGTATCGATCAGCCAGAAGCTCCGCGCGCGCCGGATCGTCCATCGACCCCGTGACGGCGAAGCAGAGTTCGCGCGTCGGGAGCGTCCGGAACGCAAGATAGTCGCCGGCGCGGGGGCGCCCGTCGGCATAGAGAAGTTCGTCGCCGCCCCATGCGTCGATCGCGTCCGGCGTGCTGGTGACGAGATGATAGACGGCTTGAGGAAAGCGCTGTCCCCAAAGCGAATCCGGATCCGGACGGAGCGCTGAGCGTCGGGCGGCGGCGTCCGCTTCGATCCGGCCCTTGTGATCGAGTTCGCGCTCCCCTGCGGCGAGATGCCCGAAGACCAGGAATCGGCACGGCTCGCCGTCCACGGCGACACGCCATTGCATCGCGGAATCCGCGCCCGAAGCGATCGCGCGGATCGAGATGATCCGAGCGTCGAAGCGATAGATCCAGCGGCAATGGCCAAGGCCCATGTCGAAGGCGGATGGAACGGTCAACCACCGCCAGCCCTCGCCCGCGTCGACCAGCATGCGCAGACCGCTGGAGCGAATGACGTTGTAGGGTTCGCGCGAAACCGAAAACAATTTGTGGAACGACGTGTTGCCGATCGTCAGCTGGGCCGAGAAGACGCCGTGCATCCAGCCCGTGGCGCAGAGCGTTTCCTCGTCGGGCAGCATCGCCTGGCCCGACCGCATCAAGGCCCCATGGCGCCTCGTGATGAGCAGCTCCTTCGCCTTCAGGACCACATGGCGGTTGTGCGGCGGATCCGGCATGAAAAACGACAGAAGCCGTCCGTCGATCCTTTCCTCGCGAAGACGGTCGGGGAAGAGGCGAAGCAGATCCGTGTCGTCGAGATCGCGCGCCGGAACGGCGGCGGCGGCCTGAACGAGGCTGACATCCGGCGACGCCAGATCCCCGCGGCCCATTGCGGCGGGAACCCGAACATCCGGCCAGGAACAGGCGTCGATCCGCGCGAGGTCCTCGGGGCCGGAGGCCGCCGGATGATCGGAAACGAAGAGGGCGAAGAATCTCCAGACCGCCTTCGTTCCGCGGACAAGAGCGACATGGGGGGATTGAACCGCGGCGCAGGCCATCTCGTGCTGGAGGCGAATTCCGGGCAGATCGGCCCCCGAGCCGAACGGCGGCTCGGCGCAATCGCGAAACGCGGGGCCGAAGACCTGCTTGCCGTCGGTCGCGAAGGCCGCGGCCCCATCGAGGCAGCCATGGACCGCCCATGGGTTTTTCCCGTCCTGCGCCAGATTCTGGCGGCTCATGACGACAGGCCCATAAAGCCCGTGCCGCTCGATGTGATGATCGATATATTGCGAGGCGTAGGCCTCGTTGTTCATCAGGAAACCACGCTCGCCAAGGCCAAGATCCTGAACGAAGAGCGCATCGGCCATCAGGGCGCCGTCCGCGTCATGCTCCGCCTCAAGTCGCCAGACCCACGCCGGTTCGGTTGGATGGAGCCAAAGGATCGCGCGATGGCGGACCCCGCCTGTCTCCCCTTCCCAGACAAACCTGTCCGGGAAGGCCGCGAAACGGATCGATGGCTGAGGCCCCAACGCCCGGATAAGAAGCGGCCGCTCGCCGCGGACCCGCAGAAAAAGCGCTCCGGCACCGCCGCCCACGGCCGCGCCAAGGAGCTGGTTGACGAGAATGGGCGCGGCAGATTGCCTGTGCTCGATCGAAAAAACGCACCCGTTCGGGAGGACGCGAATCGAAAGACCGGCGTGATTCTTGATTTCGCGTAATTTAAGGTCGCAATCGCGCGGCGTCGTCCAAGTCCGAATGTCCGGAGACCGCATCCTGATTTCCTCCCGGCGATGTATTGATCCTGGCGGTCGGCTCGCGAAAGATCAATTGGGCCGGATTCTCCTCCCGGGTGCGAGGCCCGCAGGATTCGGACATCCTCTCTCGTGTCTCTCGACCCTTTGAGGACTTAGGACCTGCGAAAGGGCGAGGCGTTCCGCGCGAACGGGCCGTCGGAACTAATGCGATGTCGGGGCGATGGCCAAAACCGCGGCGTCCAATTGCCCGACCAGCTTTGGATCAAGCGCCAGAGCTTCGGCGAGACTGTTCAGGAAAGCCTTCTCCGGAGCGCTCTCCGCGACGAGATGGGCGGCGGTGTACGCCTGCAACGCCAATTCCTTTGACGAACCGACGCCCAACGCGATGTCCGCGACCGTCGAGGGACGCGCGATCTCAGCGTCAAGAAATTCGGCGGCTTGCGGGTTGAGGCCGCCCTCCTTCAATTCGCCGAGAATCCTCGCCCGCTGGGCGGGATCCACCACCCCGTCGGCGGCGGCGGTCGCGATCATGGCGCGAACGAGGAGCAGGGCCGAATCGTTGGAATGCGCCGTTTCCGCGAAGCCGGACCCTTCGGGAGCGCTGGTCAGCTGTTCAAGCCCCGGAACGCCTTCGGTCAACGGGCGGCCCGCCTGATAATTTTGGAACGCTTTATAAGCAATCCCGCCGATCGCCGCGAGGCCGCCGAGCTTGACCGCTCCGCCGGTCACCGCCCGCCCGCCCCTGGTGCCAAGAAGCACCGCCGCCAAGCCGCCAAGAGCTGCGACCGCGCCCAACGGATTTTGATCGACCACATCCTTCGCCTTGCCGACATAGCCGGCGGCCTCGGTGCCTTCCAGACGATCCTTCGCCTGGCCGAGGGCCCCGGACACCGCCGCGGCGGCGCTGTTCGCCGCCTCGCTCGCGGCCTGCTTGCCGCGCTCCAGAGCATCCGCCGCGGCCGCCGCGGGATCGCGGCCCGAACCGGGAACCCCGCCGGTGAGCACGTTCAAGAGTTCCTTTGCGTCAAACATGGCTGTCACTCCAAAAATTTGGAAATGCTGGATGAACGTTGGCGCTCGAACGGGCCCGGCTTAAGCACAGCGCCTGCGATCGACCACTCTTGCTCAGATAGTGATCAACGCGGGACTTAGCAAAGTTTGGCGACGAATTGCCGACAGCTGGCGGCGGCGAAGGCGGCTGGCCGATGATCCGCCGCGCCCCGCCCCGCGTATCATGGCCATGGCGTCGTCACTTTTGCTTTTCGGACCTCTCGATTACCGCATGTTTGGACATGGCGCGCTTGTGCGCCGGGGTTCGCGTGGTGTAGGAGCGGCGAAAGCCCATAGTCGGAATTCAACGGTGCAAACGCCGTCGACCAAAAGCAAGACGCCTTCAGACGCTCCGGAAGCGGTTCGGATGGCTGAGCGATTAGTCGCGATTGGCCGGTCCGGCGATCGCGAAGCCTTCGCGGCGCTCTTTGAATATTACGCCCCTCGGCTCAAGGCGTACCTGCTGCGGGCCGCCCGCGACCCCTCGATCGCCGACGAGGTGATGCAGGAAACAATGGTCATGGTCTGGCGGAAGGCGGCCCAATACGATCCGGCGAAGGCGTCCGCGGCCACCTGGATTTTCACCATAGCCCGAAATCTCCGCATCGACGCGTTCCGGCGCGGCCGGCGGCCCGAGATCGATCCAAGCGATCCGGCGTTGGTCCCGGAAATGGACCTGCCGGCCGATCAGGCGATCGTCCGCCAGGAAGCAGAATCCGGTTTGCGCAAGGCGATGGCCGCCCTGTCCGAGACCGAACAGCAGCTGCTGCAACTGGCCTTTTACGAGGACCTGTCGCACAGCTCCATCGCCGCCCGGCTCGGGGTTCCGCTCGGCACGGTAAAATCCCGGATCAGGATGACGTTCGCAAAACTGCGTTCGTCTCTGGAAAAGTCAGAGGATGAGGGACGATGAGCATCCGTCATCACGTCAGCGACGATCTTCTCGTCAGTTATGCGGCCGGAAGCCTGTCCGAAGGCTGGAGCCTTCTTGTCGCGACTCATCTCGCCCTTTGCCCGCGTTGCCGCAGCCGCAACCGGTCGGCTGAGGCCATTGGCGGCTGGATGCTGGACTGCGCCGGGGCCGAGCCCGTGGCCACGGGGAGTCTCGCAAGCGTCATGGCCCGCATCACAGACGCAAACCCGCTGCAATCTCAGCAACGCGGGTGCGCGGAAAGCACGCCATGCTCTCATGATCTGCCCGAACCCCTGCGCGGATACGCCGGGGGCGAGCTTGCCGAACTCGGCTGGCGTCGTGTCGGGTTCACCGCCGCGCGCGTCGAGATCAAGACCGGCGATCCTGAAACGCAGGTCCGATTGCTGCGCTTCCCTCCGGGGATGGAGGTGCCCGAACACGGCCACGGCGGCCGCGAGCTGACCCTGATATTGTTCGGGAGCCTTCACGACGGCGGCTGCGTTTTTGAGCGCGGCGACGTCGCCGACGTGGACGAAACCGTCGAGCACACGCCAAAGGCTGGCCCCGAGACCGGATGCGTTTGCCTCGCGGTGACCAACTCGCCCTTGCGGTTCCGCAGCCTCGCCTTGCGTCTCGTCCGGCCTATCCTGGGGATCTAGCCCGAACGACGGACCCGTTCGGCTCGCCGGGCCTGCGCCTCCCGATGCTCAGATCGGTAAAGCGGCGGCGGCGGTTCTCGCCGGCAAGCGGAGCACAGGGCGCTCCGCTGATTGAGCTCGGACGGATTTCGCTCCCCCATCAGAGACGGGAAAGGACCTCAGCTCGAGCATATTCCGATTGGATTGAATTCATCCCATCGACAAGAACATGCTCAAGTCTTTGACTCTGGAACGGTTTCTGATCGATCGCATGACTCCATGCGATCGGAAAGCGCTCTAAAACAGGCCGACGACCTTACCCTGTTCGTCGAGGTCGATCTTGACCGCGGACGGCACCTTGGGCAGCCCAGGCATCGTCATGACGTCGCCGCAGACGAGAACGATGAATTCGGCGCCGGCGGCGAGGCGCACCTCGCGAATGTTGATCTCGTGGCCGGACGGCGCACCGCGAAGCTTCTGATCCGTCGAGAACGAATATTGCGTCTTTGCGATGCAGACCGGATAATGGCCGTAGCCGGCGTCCTGCAGCTTCTTGATCTGATTTCTGATCTTGAGGTCCGCCGTGACCTCGCTGGCTCCATAGAGCTTTTTCGCGATGGCCGTGACCTTGTCCCACAACGTCGCGTCGTCTTCGTAGACGAACCGGAAATCGCTGGGCGTCTTATCGATGAGATCGACGACCGTTCGCGCAAGGTCGACGGCGCCCTTGCCTCCTTCGGCCCAGTGGCGGCACACGACCACCGGCGCTTCATGATGCGCCAGTTTCTTTTTGAGCAGGTCGATTTCAGCGTCTGTATCGAACGTGAAATGATTGATCGCGACGATGCAGGGCAGCCCGAAATGGTTGCGGATATTGTTGACGTGGCGTTCGAGATTGGCGATTCCGTCCGCGAGCGCTGCAAGGTTTTCGGTGTTGAGTTCCTTGAGGTCGGCGCCGCCGTGATATTTGAGCGCCCGGATGGTCGCAACGATCACGGCCGCCTGCGGGCGCAGTCCGGATTTCCGGCATTTGATGTCGACGAACTTCTCCGCGCCGAGGTCGGCGCCAAATCCCGCCTCCGTGACGACATAGTCGGAGAGTTTCAGCGCGGTCTTGGTGGCGAGGACCGAGTTGCAGCCATGCGCAATGTTGGCGAACGGGCCGCCATGGATGAAGGCGGGATTGTTTTCGAGCGTTTGCACGAGATTGGGCTGCAAGGCGTTCTTCAAAAGCACGGCCATCGCGCCATGGGCGTGCAGATCCGCGGCGAGAATCGGCTTTTGCTCCCTGGTGTAGCCGACGACGATCTTGCCGAGTCTCTCCTTGAGATCCTTGATCGAGGTGGCGAGGCAGAAGATCGCCATGATTTCCGAGGCCACGACTATGTCGAAACCGTCCTGCCGCGGAAAGCCGTTGCCGACGCCGCCGAGGCCGACGACGATGTCCCGGAGCGCTCTGTCGTTCATATCCACGACGCGCTTCCAGGCGATCCGCCTGATGTCGAAACCGAGTTCGTTGCCGTGGTGAATGTGATTGTCGATCATCGCGGAGAGAAGATTATGCGCGAGGCCGATGGCGCCGAAGTCGCCTGTGAAATGAAGGTTGATGTCCTCCATCGGGACGACTTGCGCGTGGCCGCCGCCCGCCGCGCCGCCCTTCATCCCGAACACCGGACCAAGCGAAGGTTCGCGAAGACAGATCGAGGCTTTCTTGCCGATCAGATTCAGCGCGTCGCCGAGGCCGACGGTGGTCGTCGTTTTGCCCTCGCCCGCCGGAGTCGGGCTGATGGCGGTGACGAGGATGAGCTTGCCGTCCGGCCTGTCGGCGAGACTTTCGATGTAGTCCAGCGATATCTTGGCCTTGTAGTGCCCGTAAGGCTCAAGATATTCATCGTCAATGCCCAGCTTTTCTTTCGCCAGCTGCGTAATCCGCTGCATGTTGGCTTGCTGGGCGATTTCGATGTCCGTGGACATACTTTTTTCCTCCGCTACAGATGAGTCTCAAGCCCGAATTCACGTTTCGGCGTCTGCGTCCTAGGCCTCGACGACGTTTTGCGGCTTGCCGGCGGCGAACGCCTCGACGTTGTCGATCAGTTGATCGGCGAGGATCTGCATCGCCTCTTTGCTGGCCCACGCGACATGCGGGGTGATGATCAAATTCGGCAGCCGCAGATCGAGCAGTATGTTGCCTTGTTTGGGCGGCTCGACCGTGAGCACGTCGAATCCGGCTCCTCCGATCACGCCTTCGGTCAGGGCTTCGGCGAGCGCCGCCTCGTCAACGAGGCCGCCGCGGCCGGTGTTGATCAGGATCGCGTCCCGCTTCATCAGCCGCAGCTCGCGCGGGCCGATCATGTTTTTCGTTTCGGGCGTCAACGGCGCATGCAACGTGATGATGTCGCTTTCGCGCAGCAAGGTCTCGAGATCGACGAGGCCCGGCTGCGGGAATACGTCATAGGGCAGCACTTTCATGCCGAAGGCTTCGGCGATGCGCGCCACTCCCTTGCCGAGCGCGCCGTAGCCTACGATTCCCATCGTCGAACCGCGCATGTCGCGGATCGGATGGTCGAAGAAACAGAACTGGTCGGCTTCCTGCCACTTGCCGGCGCGCACGTCGTCGCGATAGGCGACGATGTTGCGCCGTAACGCGAACGCGAGCGCAAAGACATGTTCGGGAACCGTGTTGAACGCGTAATTGCGGATGTTGGAGACGACAATGCCGCGCGCCTTGCAATAGGCCTTGTCGACGACATCCGTGCCGGTCGCGGCGACCGCGATCAATTTGAGATCCGGAAGCTGCGCGAGGGTCGCCTCGCGCATCGGCACCTTATTGATAATGGCGATGGTCGCGCCCTTCAGACGGTCGACGATCTCCCCGGGGGCGGTGACCTGATAGTCCTTGTAGGTGTTTGCAAAATTCGGCGCCCTCACGTTTGCGTCGAGGGTCGAGCGGTCGAGAAAAACAATCGAATGTTGCACGGTGATGTCGCTCTCTGAACGTTTGCCGGGATGTTGTTCGCCGCCGCGCCTGCGAAGATTTGCGAAAATTTGCGGTAATTTGCAATGAGACGCCCCATGAGGCGCCGGTGTCGAGGCCGCGCGACGCCAGGATCTTTGTCCTGGCGCGCTCGTCGTCAATCATTTCGAACTCGCGCCTTTTGACCGGCGCCATGTCTCGTTTAGGCAGGTCTCGATTGAGGAGGCCAAGTCTCGATTTAGCTCAGTCGCGCGAGCCGAAAAGGCTCTCGACACGGGCCTCGCCACGCGATTTTATGAGCGCTCGAGGCGCGCCAAAAATTTCCGGCGCGCCTTGAGGCTCTATTTCGCGAGCGTGCGTCCCGAATCTCGCCTGGCTCAGGCGGCGGACTTCTTTTCGCCGACCGCATTGGAGGCGCGGAAGTGAGTCTGCGCGGCGGCGACGCCGCTGCCGAGCTTCACATCGATTCCGTTGTCCGCCATCGCCATCTCGGCGCCCGCGAGCGCCCCAAGAACCATGAGTTCGTTGAGATCGCCAAGGTGACCGATACGGAACACTTTGCCGGCCACCTGGGACAGACCGGCCCCGAGGGAGATGTTATACCGGCGGTAGCCCGTGGAGATCACGTCCGCGCCGTTGATTCCCGGCGGCGTCAGGATCGCCGTCACCGTGTCGGAATCCCACTTTGCTTCCTTGGCGCAGGTCTTGAGGCCCCACGCCTTGACCGCAGCGCGCACGCCGCCGGCAAGGTGGTGATGGCGGGCGAACACGTTCTCGAGGCCTTCCTCGAACAGAATCTTGAGCGCTTCGCGCAGGCCGTAAAGCATCGGGAGCGCCGGGGTGTAGGGGAAATAACCGGTCGCGTTGGCCTTGGTCATGTCGTCGAAATCGAAATAGACGCGCTTCAGCTGCGCGGTCTTCGAGGCGGCGAGCGCCTTCGGGCTGGCGCAAACAAAGCCAAGTCCCGCCGGAAGCATAAGCCCCTTCTGCGATCCCGCGATGGCAAGGTCGACGCGCCATTCGTCGGCGCGGAAATCAAGGCTCGCGATCGAGCTGACGCCATCGACATAGAGCAGCGCGGGATGGCCCGCCGCGTCCATGGCCTTGCGGACCGCGCCGATGTCGCTGGTCACGCCGGTGGCGGTCTCGTTGTGGACCGCGAGGACGGCCTTGATCTGATGCGATTTGTCGGCGCGCAGGATCTCTTCGATCTTGTCGGGCTTGACGCCGGTGCCCCATTCTTCCTCGAGAACCTGAACGTCGAGGCCGTGCCGCTGGGCGAGATCAATCCAGAGGTGGCTGAACTGGCCGAAACGGGAGGCGAGCACCTTGTCGCCGGGCGAGAGGGTGTTGGTCAGCGCCGATTCCCAGGCGCCTGTGCCCGAGGAAGGAAAGATAAAAACCTGTCCGTCGGTCGTCTTGAAGACTTTCTTCAATTCCTGAAATAAAGGCAGAGTCAGTTCGGGAAATTTGGGGGACCGATGGTCCTCCATCGGCACCACCATGGCCCGCGTAACGCGGTCGGGGACATTGGTCGGTCCGGGGACAAAAAGAAAGTGTCGGCCCGCCATCATTCATTCTCCATCTTCGATAGCCATTTATTCGTTATCCACGATCACACTGACTAGCATAAGTCAATGCAGCGAGTCATCCGCCGGGGCCTCGCCCCGCGCAGGAATTTTAAGTCTGCCGCCGCCGGGTTCAGCGCCGGCGCGGCGGTCAGCGCTGGACCAGAATCGCGCGAAAATCGTTGACGTTCGTTCGCGTCGGACCCGTCACGACGAGATCGCCGATCGCCGAAAAGAACCCATACCCATCGTTATCGGCGAGCTTCGCCTTGGCCTTGATTCCCTTCGCTTCGGCGCGGGCCAGACTGTCCGGGGCAAGGAGAGCCCCCGCATTGTCCTCGGTGCCGTCAATCCCGTCGGTGTCTCCGGCGAAGGCATGGACGCCCGGATGGCCGTCGAGGGCGACCCCGAGGGCCAGCAGAAACTCGGCGTTTCGGCCGCCGCGTCCCGTTCCGCGGACGGTGACGGTCGTCTCGCCGCCGGAGATCAGCACGCAAGGCGGCGCGATCGGCTGGCCGAAATCGTAGCTCTGGCGGCCGATCGCCGCATGAACAAGGGCGACGTCGCGCGCCTCGCCCTCGATGTCGCTGGCGAGAATGAGGGACGCCACGCCCGCGCGCCGCGCCGCCGCAGCGGCCGCTTCGAGCGACATTTGCGGCGTCGCAATGATGACGTTCTGGACCCCGGCGAGACGGGGATCGCCGGGCTTCAGGGTCTCGGACTGCGGCGATTCGAGATGAGCGCGCACATGCGCCGGCGCCCCGATCCCGTATTTCTCCAAAATCGCCAGCGCGTCGGAGGACGTCGTCGGGTCGGCCACCGTCGGACCCGAGGCGATGACGCAGGGATCGTCGCCCGGAACGTCGGAGATCAGCAGCGCGGCGACCCGGGCGGGAGCCGCCGCCGCCGCCAGCTTGCCGCCCTTGATCGCAGACAGGTGCTTGCGCACGCAGTTCATTTCGGAGATCGTCGCGCCGCTCTTCAGCAAAGCCTTGTTGATCCCCTGCTTGTCGGCCAGCGTCACGGCGGCCGCGGGCAACGCCAGCAAGGCGGAGCCGCCGCCCGAGATCAGGCAGAGAACCAGATCGTCCGGGGTCAGCCCCTGCACCATGGCGTAGATGCGCTCCGCCGCCTCGCGGCCCGCGGTATCCGGCACCGGATGCCCGGCCTCGACGATTTCGATGCGGCTGCACGGCGCGCCATGGCCGTAACGGGTGACCACCAGACCTTCGAGCGGCCCGTCCCAATGATCCTCGACCGCCTTCGCCATCGCGCCCGCGGCCTTGCCGGCGCCGACGACAATGGTGCGCCCAAGCGGCTTTGGGGGCAGATGCGCGGGAAGACAAACGGCGGGCGAGGCCGCGCCGACCGCCGCGCTGAACATATCAAGGAGCAATTGCCGGGGATCAGAAATCATGAGGATTTTTCCGCCTCATCTGGGCGCGGTGAGCAGGGATCGCCGAACGGGGCGGCGGAATTCGGGTGATGCGTCAACGAAAGGACGGCGTAGAAGAAAAATTTATCCCGGTCTGCGGCGTCCGGCAAAATGGAACCGCGCGCCGGCCTCGAAAAACGACAATCTTGTTTTTTTCCGCGCGTTGCCGTTATAACCGCGAATAATCGCGTTTCAACCGTTTTTCTCGCCGCTTCGTCAGGAAGGAGTCAGGCTCGGCGCCGACGCGGCGCGGGTCGACGGCAGACCGATAACGGCGAAGTCAATGGCGGCGAACTCGATGGCGGCGAAACGGCGCGCGCTCTTCATAGACCAAGCCGTCTCTCTAGTCATAGCTGTTCCTTTGATCCAAGCCGTTCTTCCTATCCAAGACGTTCCTCTCATCCAAACCTTTGCAGATCATTGGTCGGATCCGTTGCAAGTCGCATTTGTTGCAAGTCGCATTTCAAGTGTCTATGCAAGCCGTCAACGGATGAGTTGATGCGTCCTGGAATTTTAAATAAGGTTTTCGGAAGCGCTCCGGATCCCGGTCGTCCCGCGCAAAACACTCGGACAACCGAACCAAGGGTTCAACAACAAGCCTGGGCGCGTCCGGCGAAATTTTAGTGAAAGTTTGAGTTCGCTTCTTGCGGAGCGGACAACAGAAGTCGGAGGAGGGGAAGCTGGACATTCACGAGTATCAAGCCAAGGAAATCTTGGGCAATTTCGGCGTGGCGACGCCACGCGGAGCGATCGCTTACAGTCCCGACCAGGCGGTGTATTGCGCCACCGAACTCGGCGGATGGCATTGGGCGGTCAAGGCGCAGATCCATTCCGGCGGCCGCGGCAAGGCCGGCGGCGTCAAGCTCTGCAAGACCTACAACGAGGTCCGCGCCGCCGCGACCGAACTTCTCGGCAAGACTCTCGTCACCAATCAGACGGGCCCTGAGGGCAAGGTCGTTCAGCGCGTCTATATCGAAGCCGCCGAACCCTTCGAGCGTGAAATCTATCTCGGCTTCGTGCTCGACCGGAAAGTCGAGCGCGTGCGCATCATCGCGTCCCGTTTCGGCGGAATGGAGATCGAGGAAATCGCCAAGACCCACCCGGAAGAAATTCTCCAGGTCGTGGTCGAGCCGGCGGTCGGCCTGCAGGCCTTCGAGGCGCGCGAACTCGCTTTCGGCCTCGGCCTCAACCTGAAACAGGTCAGCCGCGCGGTCTCGACGATTCTTGGCTGTTACCGGGCTTTCCGCGATCTCGACGCGACCATGGTCGAGATCAACCCCCTCGTCATCACCAAGGATGACCGCGTGCTGGCGCTCGACGCCAAGATGTCGTTCGACGACAACGCGCTGTTCCGGCGCGGCGCCGTCTCCGACATGCGCGACCATTCGCAGGAAGACCCCCGCGAGGTCCAGGCCGCCGAGCACAATCTCAATTATGTCGGCCTCGACGGCAACATCGGCTGCATCGTGAACGGCGCCGGCCTCGCCATGGCGACGATGGACATGATCAAATACGCGGGCGGCAATCCGGCCAACTTCCTCGACGTCGGCGGCGGCGCCTCGCCCGAACGCGTCGCGGCGGCGTTCCGCCTCGTGCTGTCGGACCGCAACGTGCGGGCGATCCTCGTCAATGTGTTCGCCGGCATCAACAGGTGCGACTGGGTCGCCGAAGGCGTCGTCAAGGCCTGCCGGGAGATCAACGTCGACGTGCCCCTGATCGTGCGCCTGTCGGGCACCAATTATGAGGCCGGCCGCGACATCATCAAGAAGAGCGGTTTGCCGATCATTTCCGCCGACACGCTCGCCGAGGCGGCGAAGGCGGCGGTGAATGCGGCCGAGACTGCGCCGCCACGCAAATCCGGGGCGGCCTGAGCGCCCCGGAAGACTGGCGTTATTGAACTGAACCCGCGACGAGGAGAGCCCGGCGACGGCCAAGCCTTTGATTGTCAGCCTTTGATTGCCGGCCTTTGATCATCGCGTCTTTGATCATCTGGCCGCAGTCAGCATGCATTGGCGCCGGCGCCCCTCGTTTTTGTTTTGGCCCATTTTCTGGTTGCGAACATAGCTTCCGCTACGCCTGAAAATGCTCTCCGCGAGTAGCCGACATGAGCATTCTAATCGATGAAAAAAGCCGGGTCCTGATTCAGGGCTTCACCGGCGACAAAGGCACTTTCCACGCCAAGGACATGATCTCCGCCGGCACCAACGTCGTCGGCGGCGTCACCCCTGGCAAGGGCGGCCAGACGCACCTTGGCCTGCCCGTCTTCAACACGGTGAAGGAAGCCGTCCGCGCGACCGACGCCAACGTCAGCATCACCTTCGTCGCGCCGGCCTATTGCGCGGACGCGATCATGGAGGCGGCCGACGCCGGGATCGGCCTCGTCTGCTCGATCACCGACGGCATTCCCGCGCAGGACATGATGCGGGTCAAGCGCTACCTCCTGCGCTATCAGAAAGGGCGCCGCACCCTGATGGTCGGGCCAAATTGCGCCGGCATCATCAGCCCCGGCAAGGCCATGCTCGGCATCATGCCGACCAATATCTACATGCGGGGCTCGGTCGGCATCGTTTCCCGGTCCGGGACCCTTGGCTATGAGGCCGCCGCCCAGATGAAAGACCTTGGCATCGGCGTCTCGACCAGCGTCGGCATCGGCGGCGATCCGATCAACGGCAGTTCCTTCCTCGACCATCTCATCCTCTTCGAACAGGATCCCGAAACGAAGGCGGTCATGATGATCGGCGAGATCGGCGGCCCCCAGGAAGCCGAAGCGGCCGCCTGGATCAAGGAAAACATGACGAAGCCGGTCGTCGGCTACGTCGCCGGACTGACCGCTCCGAAAGGCCGCCGCATGGGCCACGCCGGCGCGATCATCTCGGCGACCGGCGACAGCGCCGCCGAAAAGTCCGAAATCATGAAGTCCTACGGATTGACCGTAGCGCCAAGTCCAAGCGAACTCGGCGCGACCATGGCCAAGGTCCTGGCCCAGGCCGGTGCCCACTAGAGCGCTTTCCGATCGCATGAAGTCTGCGATCGATCAGAAATCGCTCCAGCATCAAATGCTTGAGCATATTTTTCTCGATTAGATTGATTCAATCCCATCGGAATATGCTCTCGTCGAAGCGAAAACGAACTTTGCGCGGGGCGCCCAAAGCTCCCCGCCCAATCTTTCGAAAGATCATCCAAGCGAACGATCATCCAAGTCCGCTTGGATTTCCGCTGTCGGCGCATACAAGGCGCCGGACCGATCCATGGATCACACCTCGATGAGGGCCGACATGACGAACGCAGCGGAACATGGCCGGAGCGAGCGCCGCTTATGACTGACCGTGAGATCGCCCTTCCCCCCGGTTGGAACCCCTCCGACGCCGGCGCCAAGGCGCCGTTGAGCGGCGAGGAAACCGCCGATATTCTGTTTCAACTCCTCCTCGACGTTGTGCGCCAGCAATACCCGCAGGTGGCCGACGTCCTCGCGGGGGATTCCGTCGCCAAAGACGGCAAAGTCTCGGATTTTTCGCCTGAACTCCTCTCCCGCGTCTTTCAGGTTCATGGAATCTGGTTTCAGCTTCTGGCGATCGTCGAGCAGCACGCCGCGATGCGGCTGCGCCGCCTCATCGAGCGCGAGCGCGGCCCCGACGCGGTTCAAGGCACGTTCGCCAACCTGATTTCCGAGGCGGCGCGCCTCGGCGTCGGCGCGCCCGAACTCAGCGACAAGCTCGCCTCGATGCGGATCCGACCGGTGATCACCGCCCACCCGACCGAGGCCAAACGGGTGACCGTTCTCGAAAAGCACCGCAGGATCTACCGTTTGCTCGTCGATCTCGAGCAGACCCGATGGACCGAGCGCGAACGCGCGTCCCTCATCGACCAGCTGCGCGACGAAATCGAACTGCTTTGGATGACCGGCGAACTGCGCCTGGAAAAACCCTCGGTGGATCAGGAAGTCGCCTGGGGCCTTCACTTTTTCCATGAGACCCTGTTCGAGGGCGTCCCCGAGCTGTTGAAAAAGCTCGACCGCGCGCTGCACCAGTTTTATCCTGGCGACACTTTCGCGCTGACCCCCGTGTTTCAGTTCGGCTCCTGGATCGGCGGCGACCGCGACGGCAATCCTTTCGTCACCAACACCGTCACCCGCCGCGCGCTGACCGAAAACGCGCTGGCGAGCATGCGCCATTACGAACAGCGCATCCTGATCCTGCAGCAGAGAATGTCGATCACGGAGCGCGCGCTGCCTCCGCCGGAAGCGTTCCGGGCGGTTCTCGCCCGCACGCTGGCCGAAATCGGCGACGGCGAGGCGATAGCCCATCGCAATCCCGGCGAGCCGTACCGCCAGTTCCTGTCCTGCATGCTGCGCAAGCTCAGGGCCGCGATCGCGAACACGGAACAAGGCAACTGGAACAAGACGGCGGCCTCCTATTCCAACGCCGATGAACTGATCGCGGATCTTTCGGTTCTGGAAGAGGCCCTGACCGCCGGCGGCAGCGGCGAACTCGCGTCCCGGCTGATCCGTCCGCTGCGCTGGACCGTGGAGGTGTTCCGCTTCCGCACCGTCCGGCTCGATCTGCGCGAGAATTCGACTCGCCTGACGGAAACCCTGCAATCCTTGTGGAAGGCGACATCCGGGCAGGAGCGCGACCCGCCGAAGCCCGATTCGGAAGAGTGGAAGGCCTGGATCATCGCCGAGCTCGCCCGGCCGCGCCAGGGCGACCGCGAACTCAATCTCTCGCCCGAAGCGCAAGAGACGCTCGGCATGTTCAAGCTTGCACAGGACCCGCGCGAGGAGTTTGATCGCGAGGCCTTCGGCAGCTTCATCCTCAGCATGACGCGCTCGGCCGCCGACATTCTCGGGGCCTATCTTGTCGCCAAGGAGGCCGGGCTGTTCCGTGACGCCGCGGGCGTCGAGGCGTGCACCTTGCCGATCGTGCCGCTTTTCGAAACCATCACCGACCTGCGCGCCGCGCCCGGAATCATGCGCGAACTGCTGTCCGTCCCGGTCGTGCGCCGCAGCGCGCGCGGCCTCGGCGGCCTCCAGGAAGTCATGATCGGCTATTCGGACTCCAACAAGGACGGCGGATTTCTTTCGTCGAACTGGGAGCTGGCGAAAGCGCAGAACCGCCTGACCAAGGTCGGCAGCGAAAGCGGGATCGGCATCGCGTTCTTCCACGGCCGCGGCGGCTCCGTCAGCCGCGGCGGTTCGCCGACCGCGCAGGCGATCGCGGCGCAGCCGGCGGGGTCCATCCGGGGCCGCTTCCGGGTGACCGAACAGGGCGAGGTGGTCTCGTTCAAATACGCCAACCGGGGAACCGCCGCCTATCAGATGGAGGTTCTCGCGACCGGCGTCTTCCAGCATGCGCTGATGTCGGAGCGCGAACATGCGCTGACGCCCTCGGCCGAATTCGACGAGGCGATGGAGGCCCTCTCGGGCGCCTCGCACGCCGCCTATGCCGGACTGATCGGCCATCCCGGCCTCCTCGCCTATTTCCAGGCGGCGAGTCCGCTCGAGGAAATCTCCCTGCTCAACATCGGTTCGCGTCCGGCGCGCCGCTTCGGCGCAAGGTCGCTGAGCGATCTGCGGGCGATTCCCTGGGTTTTCGCCTGGGCGCAAAATCGCCATGTCATAACCGGCTGGTACGGAGTGGGAAGCGGCATCGCCAGCTTCCTCGACGTGCGCAAGGAGCGCGGCGCCGCGCTGCTGCAACGCATGTTCAAGGAATCGCGCCTGTTCCGGCTCGTCATCGGCGAGGTCGAGAAGACGATGTGCCTCGTCGATCTCGACATCGCGAGGGAATACGCCGGACTCGTCACGGACGAAGAGGCGCGCGAAGGCGTGTTCAGTCTGATCGAAGCGGAGTTCAAGCTGACCCGGGACATGGTTTTGCGGGTCAGCCAGGACGGCGAGATCGCGGAGCGCTTTCCAAGATACAGATCCTTACTGCAGCACCGGCTGCCGACCATCAACAAGGTCAGCCGGGAGCAGGTGGAGCTTCTGCGCGGCTTCCGGGCCTGCCCGACCGAACTCGAGAAAGAAGCCTACAAATCCAACCTGCTGCTTTCGATCAACTGCATCGCCAGCGGCCTCGGCGCCACCGGCTGACAGGCCGCGGACGCCGCAAGATACAACGAGAGGGAAAACGGCCATGAGTTTCACCATTATCGAACAGGCGACTCCTCGCCTTCACCGCTCCGAACTGGCGGTTCCGGGCTCCGCTCCGGCGATGTTCGAAAAGGCGGCAAAATCTGCCGCGGACGTCGTCTTTCTCGACGTCGAGGACGCCGTCGCTCCCGACGACAAGGAGCAGGCGCGCAAGAACATCATCGCCGGCCTGAACGAGATCGACTGGGGCGCGAAGACCATGATGGTGCGCATCAATGGTCTCGACACCCATTTCATGTACCGCGACGTCGTCGACATCGTCGAAGCCTGCCCGCGTCTCGACATGATCCTCATTCCGAAAGTCGGCGTGCCGGCCGACGTCTACGCCATCGACATGCTGGTGACGCAGATCGAGGCGGCCAAGAAGCGCGACAAGCGGATCGGCTTCGAAGTGCTGATCGAGACCGCTCTCGGCATGGCCAATGTCGAGGCCATCGCCCAATCGAGCCCGCGCCTCGAGGCGATGTCATTCGGCGTCGCCGATTACGCCGCCTCGACGCGAGCCCGCACCACGGTGATCGGCGGCGTGAACCCCGATTACGGCGTGCTGACCGACAAGGACGCCAACGGCGACCGCAATTACTACTGGGCCGACCCCTGGCACGCGGCGCAGACCCGCATGATGGTCGCCTGCCGCGCCTATGGCCTGCGCCCGATTGACGGCCCCTTCGGCGATTTCAACGATCCGGACGCCTTCATCGCCGCCGCCAACCGCGTCGCCGTGCTTGGCTATGAAGGAAAATGGGCGATCCATCCGTCCCAGATCGAGCTTTCCAACAAGGTGTTCACGCCGTCCGACGCCGAAGTCACCAAGGCGAAGCGGATCGTCGAGGCGATGGCCGACGCCGCCAAGGCCGGCAAGGGCGCCGTCTCGCTCGACGGCCGCCTGATCGACATCGCCAGCATCCGGATGGCCGAGGCTCTCCTGAAAAAGGCGGCGTCGATCGGCGTCGCCGCTTAAGCTCCTCCTGCTCTCCTTCGGCCGGGCGTCGCTCGGCCGAAGCAATGGCGCAACTTGATCGGAGAACATCATGGATTGGGATCATCTCGAACAGAACTGGAAGACCTTCGCCGCGACGGTCAAGGCGAAGTGGGATAAATTGTCCGAGGAAGAGATCGCCAATCTGAAGGGCAGGCGCGAACACCTCGAAGCCAAGATTCAGGAGGTCTACGGACACGCGAAGGAAGAGATCGCAAAGGATGTCGACGAATGGACAGCCTCGCTGAAGGCGCGCTCCGAGGAATGGGAGCATATCGAGAAGAACTGGATCGAGTACGCTGGAACCGTCAAGGCCAAGTGGGATAAATTGTCCGAGCAGGAGATCGCCGACCTGAAGGGCAAGCGCGATCAGCTCGAAGCCCGGATCTACGAGCTCTATGGCCACGCCAAGGAGCAGATCAAGAAAGACGTCGACGAATGGATCTCCGTGCTCAAGCGGCCCTAATCCATCACATTGCGCGCGGGGAGCGAGCCAGGCCGTCGCGGGCCGAGGGCCGCTTCCGCGCGTTTGATCGTTTCCCTTTGCGCGGAGACAGACGGCGATGACGGAAGCCCAAAAAGAACGCACCTATTCGAACGAAGAGGTCGAACAATTCCTCAAGCGGGACTTGCCGCACTGGCGTCTGGAGGATGGATGGATCCGGCGCAATTATCGCACCCATAGCTGGAAGGGCACGCTGATGGTGATCAACGCCGTTGGCCATCTGGCCGAGGCCGCCTGGCATCATCCCGACATCACGGCGTCTTACGCCTTCGTCGAGGTGCGCCTGCAAAACCACGCGGCGAAAGGGATCACCGACAAGGACTTCGAACTGGCGAAGAAAATCGAGGACGTGATCATGTGGCGGCCCGGCAAGGAAGGCGGATCGCTGGAAGGAACGCCCGAGCACGACCAGCGCTTCGCCTATATCAAATACGACTAGATCCAGACCTCCGATCGCCGCCGGCCGCGAACCTCGCCGGCTCTTGAACTTGTCGGCTTGAACTTGCCGGCTCTTGAACTTGGCGGCGCGGGTCGGTAAGAGGGGGCGTCTTTTCAGGTGGCGGATCCACCGCCGGCCTGAGCCCCGCCGGATTCCCGGGCTCTGCGCGCGCGAGCCGAAAGAGCGGCCGGGCCTTCAGGCGCTTCCGCGAAAGAAGGGGCCATGTTCGACACCGCGACGGCGATCGCCCCCGCCCGGCTTCACCTCGGTTTTCTGGATATGAACGGAGGGCTCGGCCGACGCTTCGGCAGTCTCGGGCTCGCCATCGACGGTCCCGCGACGCGCCTGTCCATCGCACGCGCGCCTTCTCCCGGAATCGAGGGCGTCGAAGGCCCCCGTGGCGCCAGCTATCTTGAAATCCTGAGCGGACATCTCCGGCTTCCGCACGCTTACGCTCTGACCATAAGCGAAGCCATTCCGGCGCATGCGGGTCTTGGCTCGGGGACGCAGCTCGCGCTCGCCGTCGCCGCCGCATTACGCTGTCTCGAGGGGCTGCCCCCGGATCCGGCCGGTGACGCCGCCCTGCTGCGGCGGGGCGAGCGTTCGGGCGTCGGCGCGGCGGTTTTCGAGCGCGGCGGCTTTATCGTCGACGGCGGCCATGGCGAGAAGACCAGAACGCCGCCGGTGATCGCGCGGCTCGAGTTTCCTCCGGACTGGCGGATCATTCTCGTGCTCGATTCCCGCGCCAAGGGGGTCCACGGCCCGCAGGAGCGCGCCGCTTTCGCGCAGCTTGGAGTTTTCGAGGGCTCCGCCGCGGCCGAAATCTGCCGCCTGGTCCTGATCAAGGCGCTGCCGGCGCTGGCCGAAAAAGATATCGACGCGTTCGGCGGCGCGATCGGCCGGATTCAGGACATCGTCGGAGATTATTTTGCTCCGGCCCAGGGCGGCGGCCGCTACGCCAGCGCGGCCGTGGCCGACGCGATGGACGCGCTCACCCGCTTCGGCGCGAAGGGCGCGGGCCAGTCGTCGTGGGGCCCGACCGGCTTCGCCTTCGCCGAAAGCGAAAACGACGCCCGGCGCCTCGGCGCCCGTTTGCGCGAAAAAGGCGTCGAACCGGGTATAGACATCGCAATTTGCAAAGGACTAAATCACGGCGCTTTGGTAAAGGGACAATCCTTCGACGCCAATTCATAGGGGAAATGCGTGGCCAAAAATATATTGCATATGCTCAGTCCGTTGAAGCACATGAGCCCTTTCGACGTGAACATGGCGCTCGACGCCGGTTATGATTCGGTCACGCCCTACACCGGCGTCACGCTCGACGACGTCATGCCGCTGGTGCAGGACGCCATGTTCTCGCGTTCGCCCTCCGACGCGGTCCGCACCGCCGTGTTCTTCGCCGGCAAGGACGCCGGCCTCGCCCTCGACATGATGGAGCGCGTGCGCGAAACGCTGCTGAAGCCTTTCGAAATCTCCGCCTTCGCCGATCCGGCGGGGTCTTTCACCACCGCCGCCGCGATGGTGGCGTGCGTCGAGAAACTGCTGAAAGAAAAGAAGAATCGCAGCCTCAAGGGCACGAAGATCCTGATTTTCGGGGCGACCGGGGTCGTCGGCTACGCTTCGGGCGTCATCGCCGCGCTGGAAGGCGCCGAGGTTTTCCTCGCCGGCTATGACGGACCGGCGCGGGTGCAATCCAAGGCCGACGACATCAAGAAAAGGTTCGGCGTCACGGTCCACGCCGTTGACGGCAGCACCGAAGAGAAAAAAGTCGAGGCGCTGGTCGGCGTCGACGTCGTGTTTTGCGCGGCGGCGGCTGGAAAGCAAATCCTCTCCAAGGAGGTTCTCGCCACGACGAAGTCGCTCCTGATCGCGGCCGACGTCAACGCGGTTCCGCCCGCCGGGATCGAGGGCCTCGAACTCATGGACTACGGCCGCGAACTCGAAGGCGGCAGCCTCGGCGTTGGCCCGCTCGCCATCGGCGACGTGAAATACAAGACCGAGTCCGGTCTGTTCAAGCGCATGGCCACCTCCACCACCGCCCTCAGCCTCGATTTCCGCGACGCCTTCGTGCTCGCGCGCGAGACTGCGTGAACCTGGCGCGTGAGACCGCCTGAACCCGGCGCCGCGATCCTGATCGCGGCGTCGTCCGGACGGGCCCTGGCGGCGGCCGCGCGGCGCGCGGGATACCGGCCGCTCGTCGCCGATTTTTTCGATGATTCCGACACTAGAGTCATCGCCCACGCCACTCGCCGGGTCGAGGGCGATCCCGGTTCCGGTTTTGAGAGCGAGGCGTTGTTCGAGGCGCTGAATGCGCTCGCGGAAATCGCGGCGCCGGCCGGGATCGTGTACGGCGCGGGCTTCGAGGACCGCACCGGATTGATCGCCGAAATGTCCAAGCGCTGGCCGCTTCTTGGCAATACGCCGGAAGTAGTCCGGCGCATCAAGGATCCGGTCGAGCTTTCGGCGCTCTGTGCCTGCCTTCAAATTTTCCATCCGCCGATCCGCCTCGATGTCCCCGAAGATCCCGAGAATTGGCTTGCCAAATGCGCCGGCGCTTCGGGCGGCTCCCATGTCGTTTCAGCCGGAATCTGGTCGACGGGAGAGATGGTCCCGGGAAACGACGACAACGTCTATTTTCAGAGAATTGCCGAAGGCGAACCTGTTTCGGTGCTTTTTTGCGCCGACGGGAGGCAGGTCCAGATTCTTGGGACCAGCCGGCAATGGCCCTCGCCCTCGCCGGACGAACCGTTCCGTTTCGGCGGCGGCGTCAGGCCCGCGGAGATTTCCGCAGGCCTCGAATCCGCCCTGACCTCCGCCGCGGCGGCCATCGTGCGGCTGTGCGAACTTCGCGGCCTCAACAGCATGGATTGCCTCGTCGACGACGACGACGGCTTTACGCTGCTCGAAATCAATCCGCGCCCGGGAGCGACCTTGGACATTTTCGATGACGCGGCGGGTTCCCTGTTCGACGCCCATGTCGACGGATGCCTCAGCTGCCTGCCGGCCCGGCCGCCGCAAGTCAGCGGCGCGCAGGCGGCCGGGGTCGCCTATGTCCGGCGCGCCATTGCCTCCATGCCGGCGCTGGACTGGCCGGACTGGACGGCCGACCGGCAAAAACCGGGAACGCGCTTGCGGCTGAACGATCCGCTTTGTACGGTGCACGCGCGCTCGGATGATCCGGCGGGCGCGCGCCTGCTTCTGGAGGGACGAATCTCCCTTATCCTCGACGCGGCGGAACTATACATGGGGAAGGAAGCGACGTTTTGAGCGAGACGAAACTCAGCATCAACACATTGGCGGGACAGATCGTCGACAGGATGGTCGCCGACGCGGCGCGGTTGCGTCTTGCTGTTTCGGTCGGCTCCAGGGGCGAAACCGTCATCGATGCGGGCAAGGATGCGCGCGGCGGAATCGAAGCCGGCCTGCAGATCGCGAACATATGCCTTGGCGGCCTCGGCTCGGTCGATATCGCCCCCACCGGCTCCAATCCGAACTGGCCTTTCCAGATTTCGGTGCGCAGCACCGATCCCGTGATCGCCTGTCTTTGCAGCCAGTACGCCGGTTGGGCCCTCTCGCATGGCGATTTCTTCGCCCTCGGCTCGGGTCCCGGGCGGGCTCTGGCTCGCGTCGAGCCCTTGTTCAAGGAAATGGACTATCGCGATCACGCCACCCGAGCGACTTTGGTGCTGGAAGGCGACCGTCCTCCGCCGGCCGAAATCGTCGAAAAAGTCGCGCAGGATTGCGGGATCGACCCCAAAAACCTCGCGTTCATTTTCGCTCCGACGCAAAGTCTCGCGGGCGGGGTTCAGGTTGTCGCGCGCGTTCTCGAAGTCGCCCTGCACAAGGCGCATGAACTGAAATTTCCGCTTGAGCGGATCCTCGATGGTCTGGCCTCCGCGCCGCTTTCGCCGCCGCATCCCGATTTCATCCAGGCGATGGGCCGGACCAACGACGCCATCATCTACGGCGGCCAGGCTCATTTGTTCGTGAGCGGCCCCGCCGACGACGCCAAGGCGCTGGCGGCCTCGCTGCCGAGCACGACGTCGCGTGACCACGGCCGTCCTTTCGCGGACGTGTTCAGCGCCTACAAAGGCGATTTCTACGCGATCGACCCGATGCTTTTCAGCCCCGCGCGGGCGATCGTGACGGCGGTCGAGACGGGGGAGACCTTCCACGCGGGCGGCGTCGATCACGCGTTGCTCGATGCCTCTTTCTCATAACGCCAGCGCGCCCGACAGGGGCGCGCGACAACCCAAAATCGCGATCGCGATCGATCTTTACGACTGGCACGCCCGCGATCTTGCGTCCGCCTTCGCGCGGGCGGGCGCCGATTCGGCCCCGATTCGTCTGGCGCAGTGCGGCTTCGACACCGGCCGTCCAGGCGGCCTCGTCATACCCGGCTTCGGCTCGGATCTGCCGGACGCGGTTTTCGTGCGCGCGATCGGTTCCGGCACTTTCGAGAGCGTGACTTTGCGGCTCGGCGTCCTGCACAGCCTCGCCGCCCTCGGCGTCAAGGTCGTGAACAGCGCGCGGGCGGTGGAGATCTGCGTCGACAAAGCCGCGACGAGCTTCGCCCTCGCCCGACGCGGGCTGCCAACTCCCGCCACATGGACGGTTCAGTCCGAACAGGCGGCCCGCGCAATCGTGCGGCGCGAGGCGGCCCGGGGGCCGCTGGTGTTGAAACCCCTGTTCGGCGCGCAGGGATTCGGCTTGAAACTGATCCGGCGCGAGGACGATCTGCCGCCGTTCGATGAGGCGGAAGGGGTTTATTACCTGCAGCGGTTTGTCGCCGTGGAACGCAACGGATTTCGCGACATCCGGCTGTTCGTCTCGCATGGAAAGGTCATCGCGGCGATGACGCGGAATGCGGAGCACTGGATCACCAACGTGAAACTTGGCGCTCGGCCGGAATGGTTCGAGCCCGACGCCGAGATCATAGATCTCGGCCTGCGCGCGGCTGAAGCCGCCGGCGCCGAATTCGCCGGAGTCGACATCATTCGCGATGCGAGGGATGCGCCCCAGATTCTCGAAGTGAACAGCATGCCCGGCTGGCGCGGGCTGCAGAGGGTCGCGCCGTTTTCGATCGCCGACCGTCTCGCGCAGGATCTGCTCGCCCGCATCGCAGGCGCCGGGGCGGAGGCGACTGGTTGAATCCGATCGCGGAAGCTTTCATCGCTTCTTGCCGCGACGAAATCGAAGCCCCGAAGCCAGGCAACGTGCATGTTTTTGCAGACGGCCACGGCATGAAGGCGGCTGATTTCCTGATCAGCGCGGAAGTCGCGGCTCCTTCATTGTGTGATTCCTCGCGAACCGTCGGCGCCCGCATTCTCGGCGCCGTCGAGGCGACCTGGGCGGCGGCGGGGATGAACACCAATCTCGGCATCATCTTATTGTGCGCCCCGCTCGCCGCGGCGGCGCAATCGTGCATGCAGACGGACGTGTTCGATTTGTTCGCCTCGCTGCACGACACTCTGCTTGGGCTGACGCGTGCCGATGCGCAAGCCGCCTTCCAGGCCATTTTGCTCGCCTCCCCGGCGGGGCTCGGCCAATCCGCCCGCCACGACGTCCACGCCCCGGTCGAGGCGACGCTGCTGGAGGCGATGCGCGAATCGGCTGGACGGGACAGGATCGCCTTTCAATATACCTCTGATTTCATTGATGTTTTTGAGACGGGATTCCCCGCGCTGGAAGCCGCGGGAGCTGCGGGATGGCCGGCGCCATGGCCGGCGGCGCGCGTCTACCTCGATTTTCTGGCGGACTTTCCCGACAGCCATGTCGCCCGCAAACATGGTCCGGAGCCGGCGGCTCAGGTGCAGGCCGAGGCTCGCGGCCTGCGGGCGAGATTGAACAGCCGTCTCGATCCCTCGCCTCTCCTGCCTGACCTGCTCGCCTTCGACAGCCGCCTCAAGGTTCTGAAGTTCAATCCGGGAACAAGCGCGGACCTTACCGTCGCGACGGTTTTCGCCAAGAGGCTAACTCGTATCTTGATCCAGCGGCGCAATGATGATTGAGTGCGCCCGCGGCGACCAATCGCCGGTGCTGTCCGGTCAACCGGTCCGATCCCATCGGGCGCTGACAACAAGGATAAGCCTTCGCATCTGCCGATCTTCTTCGGCAGTAATATGGAATGGAAACCTCCAGGGGATTCAATCATGGCCAAGATAAACAGGCTCCTCGTCGGCGAATCGCTGGTCGGGGAAGGTAACGAAGTTGCTCATATCGACCTTCTCATCGGACCGCGCGGCAGCGCCGCCGAGACGGCGTTCGCGAATGCGCTCGTCAACAACAAGGACGGGTTCACGTCGCTCCTCGCCGTGGTCGCTCCGAACCTGCTCGCCAAGCCGGCGACCGTCATGTTCAACAAGGTGACGATCAAGAACGCCACCCAGGCGGTCCAGATGTTCGGTCCGGCCCAGCGCGGCGTCGCCAAGGCCGTTGCGGACAGCCTCGCCGACGGCACGATCCCGCTGCGCGAAGCCGACAACGTCTTCATCTGCGTCGGCGTCTTCATCCATTGGGAAGCCAAGGACGACCAGAAGATCCAGGACTACAATTATCAGGCGACCAAAGAGGCGATCTCCCGCGCCATCAACGGCGACCCGACCCCCAGCACCGTGGTTGCGCAGCGCAACACCGCGAAACATCCTTTCGCGCCGAACTAGAGCTCTTTCCGATCGCATGAAGTCATGCGATCGATCAGAAATCGCTCCAGAATCAAAGATTTGAGCATATTCTTGTCGATTGGACTGATTCAATCCAATCGGAATATGCTCTCATCGGCCGAAAATAAAAATCTTTTGCAAAAAAGATTTGTAGCGAACAGATATTTTCGAACAAAGAAAAACAAGGGGGCTTTGGCCCCCTTTTATTTTGGCTCCCTGGCAGTTTTAGGTATTCTTGCTTATTTTTGATTATTCGTGGGTCACCGGCGTCGTGTCCACAAGGGACGCGAGCTCCGCTCCCGTGAGGCGGCCGTCATGCAGTGCCGAGGCGACGAGCGCGCCGGCCATCCCGGCTTTCATGAGATTTTTAAGATCCTTCAGTCCGCGCACCCCGCCGGCGGCGTACAATTTCGTTGACGGCGATCGCGCGGCGATCCCGACGAGGCGCTTCAGATCGGGCCCTTCGCCGGCGCCGACGCGATCAAGACTCATGGCGATCACCCGCGCAGGCCAGAAATGAACCGCCTCAAGAATGCCGGGCGGGCCAAGCAAGGCTCCGCGATGAGTATCGAGCGAGAGAATGACGCGTTCGTCCCCGGCGATCTGATCGAGGCAATCCATGCTTTTCAGCGATTCGCTGCCCAGAACGAGGCGCGCGCGCGGGTGGCGGGCGAGCCACGCGACCGCCCGCCTGGCGTCGCCGATTCCCGAGTCCACCCAGAACGTCACGTCCGGAAGGGCGGCGCTCAGAGCGACAAGAATATCCTCATGACCACCGCGCGCGGCGATCGCGTCGAGATCAGCGACATAGATCGTTCGAAACGGAAAGATCGTCAGAAACCCGGCCGCGACGTCGAAAGGATCGCTGGTCTGCGCCAGGCGAGTCGCGATCGGGGCGTAAGCGTCGCGAAGGCCTCGGCGGGCCGCGACCACGGCGCCGCCCTTGAGGTCGATCACCGGAATGACTTCCATCACGCGCTCCCTATCCCGCCCCGGGCGGTTTAGAGTCAGTATGCCTCTCTAAGTTATTGATCAAGTTTCCGGAACCGGAGCGGAAGCTCCCCAGCGGGTCGGCAATGATGCAAACCGTGATCGGATGGGATATTGGCGGCGCGCACCTCAAGGCCGCGCGCGCGGACGATGGCGTGGTGACGGCGGCCGCGCAAATCGCCAGTCCGCTGTGGCTTGGCCTTGAGGAACTCGACCGCGCCTTCGCGGCGGCGCAGGCCGAGATCGGAGCGGCGTCCGTTCATGCGATCACCATGACGGGCGAATTATGCGACGCCTTCGCCACCCGCGATGAAGGCGTCGCAGGTCTGGCTGAAATCGCAAACCGTCGTCTTTCGCCCGCACGCGTCTTTTTTTATGCGGGACGGGCCGGATTCGTCGAATGGGCGGGCGTCGGCGCGCAGGCCCGCGAGATCGCCTCCGCCAACTGGCATGCGAGCGCCGCGTTGACCGGCCTTCGCGCGCCCGAGGCCCTGTTCATCGACATGGGCTCGACGACGACCGACCTCATTCCGGTCTCGGGCGGCGTTCCGGCGGCCCGGGGCGCGAGCGACGCGCAAAGGCTCGCCCACGGCGAACTTGTCTACACCGGACTGGTGCGCACGTTCCTGATGGCCGGCCCGAAGCTTGTCCCGTTCGAGGGCGCCTTGACGCCATTGATGAACGAATGGTTCGCCAGCGCGGCGGACGTCTATCGCATTCTCGGGCGATTGCCGGAGGAGGCGGATTTGATGGAGACGCCGGACGGGCGCGAAAAGACGGTTTCAGCCTCGCGCGCGCGCCTCGCCCGCATGATCGGGCGCGACGCTGGCGAGGCGGACGACGACGCGTGGGAGCGGCTCGCGCGCTACTTCGCCGAAGCGCAGATGCGCGAGATCATGGACGCGGCCGCGCTCGTTCTCTCGCGCGGCCTGATCGGACCCTGCGCGCCAATCGTCGGCGCCGGATGCGGCCGCGACATCGTGCGCGGGATGGCCGCGCGGATGGAACGGCCCTATTTGGCCTTCGACGACCTGATCGAGGCCGCGCCGGGGGCGCGCGGCAAGGCGTCGGATTGCGCGGGCGCCTGCGCCATGGCGCTCATCGGCGCGCGTCGCCTCCCCCTGTAGCGCCGCTTCCGCTTGTAGCATCAATTGTCCTTGTAGAACGCGTCGCGCTTTTCCATCAGCCACGACCAGGCCTCGCGCTCCGCCTCTCCAGCCGTCTTTTCGATGGCGATGGCGAGATAAGCGATTTCCTGATCGATTTTTTCACGCGGCAACATGCGCAGCCGGGTCATCAGGATCGCGCATTCCAGCACCGCGTTGCGGGCCCGATTGAAACCCTCGAACGGCGCATGCTGCTCGACGCGATCGACCTTGCAGTGGAACCGTGGGCGCTGTTGATCCTCGACAACATGAGTGACGACAAGTTCCGCATGAGCCAGCGCCGCCGCGAGTCGCGGCGCGGGCGTTGTCTTCAAGGCGACGAGCGGCCAGTCCGCGCGGCCGGTGACGAGGCCGGCGAAGAGACGCGCGTCGTCGGTATAATTGGCGACGGCGTAAGATGTGGCGCGCAAATTTTCCAGCGTCGTCGAAGGCCGGAACGGCGCGATGATCCATTCTTCGCCGTCCTCGATCAGCCCCAGCGGCGCGATGTGAGGACGGCCGGAGGAATCAACAGTCGTGACGATGCATTCGCGGATCATCGGCATGGAGGGCCTTCCTTCGCGCGATCGGCGCCCTCGGGTCTCACACCTTCCCCCTCAAAGTATGTCCGATCTCACGCAGGCGCGACCTATCCTCGTTCTTCTTGTCCACCGCGCAGCCCCAATCGAGAGGCTCGTCCTGGGCGTAGCGTTTGCCCAGCGCGAAGGCGATCTCCGCCTTGGCGAGTTCCGCCCCAAGATAAAACGCGTGCGCGCCGTCGGACTCGACGCCCAGTTTTGGAAACAGCGAAAAGGCGTCGCGCGCCACATGTTCGCCGTCGCGGTTGAAAATATGAACGCCGTCCTCCGCCGTCTCGATGCGGAAGTTGGCGTCGCGCACCTGCGCCGCGATCTCGGCGATTTCCGCAGGGGTTGACGCGTAGGGCGCGCGGTCATGCAGCTGCAACAGCCCGGCGTCGTAACCTTTCGGGAGCGCGCCGTCGCGCGCGGACGCCAGCATCAGGCGGCGCGCGCAATCGTGCTCCTCGATGGTGCGGCGCGTATGCGGGCTGACCTGCACGGTCAGCACGTTGCGGATCGAAAGCTCCGAACACAATCCCATGAGGATCGCGGTGACGCCGCCCGAATCCGCCTCGGTCAATTCGGTGAGGTTGCCGGTGCCCATCATCATTTCGGCTCCGGGAAGGCGCCGCCGCGTTTCGACGTAGCGGGTCAGCGAGGTTGCGAATCCGAAATGGATCGGATCGAGAATCGGATCGACGATGAACGGCAAGCCGCGGCGCGACGCCTCCTCGGCCACGCGGACAAGGGAGTCGACGTCGCCATGCGGCGCCGGAACGAGAATGGGAACCGTCCCGGTATCCGCCGCGATGTCGAGCGAGTTCTCGTCGAGGCTGAGAAGGAAATCCGCGCCCGCCTTCGCGCCGCGCGCCAGTTCCGTCCGGTCGGCGGAATCGACGCTGACCCGTCCGCCCGCGGCCTTGAGGGCTTTCACGCAATCTTCAAGATGCGGGAAGGGCGTATCGGGCAGACAGCCAAGGTCGATGACGTCGGCGCCCGCGTTTTGCAGGACCTGCGCGCGCGCCAGCACGGCCTCGACGGAGAGCGTCGAGGCGTCGACGATCTCGGCGAAGATGCGGATGTCGTAGGCCGACAGATCCGGCGCCGTCCCGCCCCGCCCTAGATAACGGGGAAGATCGCTCAGCTCGTCGGGGCCGCGCGCCACGGGCACGCCGAGTTCGCCGGAAAGCCGGTCGAGATCGGCGCGGCAGCGGCCCGGAAGGATGATGCGGTCGGCGGCGACGGGCCTCGGGATGCGCCGCAAAATGATCGCCTCGGTCATCAGCGCGGCGACCTTGACTCCAATGTCGAACACTTCCCAGCGGAACGGGGTCTCCCCCAGGGACTGCAGCAGCCGCTCAAGCCGCGGGTAGGCGAGATGGCCGGTGACGAAGAGAAGCCGTTCGCTCATTTCTCCGTCAATTCGCTCCTGCGTCTGGCGACGAGCGTTTGCAGATCTTTCAAACTCTCCGCGACGCTCGTGGCCTCGAAGTCCTTCAGCCGCGCGGTGTTCTCAAGGTCGATGCGCCGCGGATAGACCTTGACCATGCCTTCGGGCGCGCGCGTTTCAAGTTCCGGCGCGGTGTCGCAGGCGAAGACGATGCTCGGCACGCGGCACTTTCCGGCCTGCGCGAACACATTGGTCGCGAGATTGTCGGAGATGCCATAGACGAATTTCGCGACGCTGTTCGACGAGGCCGGCGCGACGATGAGCGTATGGTAGATTCCGTGGTAGAAATTGCCGACCACGGGAGAACTGGCGGCGCCGTCGGGAAAGATGCGGGCCGCATCCGGAAGATCGTATTTCTGCTTGTACATTCGCAACACCTCGGCGGCCGCCTTGCTGACGAAGACGTCGACATGCTCCAGCTCGCGCACCAGATCGAGGCACTCGTTGAAGAAATGACCGGAGCCGGTGAGCGCCCAGCCCCAGCGCGGGACGACGATATCGTTCATGTTCGCACCTTCATCATAGCGGCTCTCATCGCTTCGATCGCGTCATCAATTCGTCCCCGGCGATCGGGGGCGGTTTCGGGACTGCCGCGCTACTCCAACATCACGTTAACGCCCGGAACCCCGCCGCCGCGCAATATGTCCAGCGCCCCGGGAAGCGCGGCCGGACCCGCGATAAAAACCTCGACCCCCGCCTGACCCGAGAACAACGGAAACAGCGGATCGACGACATCGTCCATCGCAAGATCCTCGACGAGCGCTCCGGCCGGGCAATCGCAGGACTTGATCAGCAGCAAACGGCGCGCGCCGATCTTCGCCGCGAGCCAGGCGCTGAGGGAATCCGAGGTCGCATCCCACGACGCCGGCACCTCGATCGCAGGCGCAACCATTCGCGACGGTAGCCAGACCGGTATCCCGCCAGCTTGCAAGACGCTCTCAATTTCACCGGCCGACGCGGCCAGATCGAAGATCCCGGAAAACGCCGCGAGGGCGCAACCATACTGCTCCATCGCCAGCAGCGCCATCTTGTGCGCGGCCTTGTCGTCGAAGCCCATCTCGGCCTGGGCGTCGCGAACGGCGGCGGCGAAAGGGCCTCCGCCGGGCACGACAACCAGCGGCCCGCCCCAGGCGATGAGCGTCGCGAGCCAAGCCTCGCGTTGCGCGGCCGAATGCGCGAGGCTGCCGCCCACCTTGACGATCGTGACGCTCAATGACTTCTCTTGCCGCCCGCGCTTGCGAACCCGGTCGCCAGCTGATCGACCGCCGCGGCTTCGCTCGCGCGCTCGCGCCTGATCTCGACGCCGACCCTGCCGGGAATGATGTCGAGCTTTTCAATCCGCACGCACACGCGAACGACCTCGGGATGGCGCAGAACGCTATCCGCAAGTTCGCGCGCCAGGGTCTCGACCAATTCCACATGGCCCTGGCCGAGCAGGATCTTGATCGCGTCGATCACGACATCGTAGGAAAAAATATCCCGCATATCGTCCGAATGATGATTTGAACGCCGCACGTCCACATCGACGTTGAAACGGACGTTCTGCTTCATTCCGCGCTCGTAATCATAGGCGCCGATGAAACAGGGCATGATGAGGTCATGCACGAAAACACGGTCGGTTTCGATGGCGCGTTCGTTCGCCGCGATGTACCCGCGGCCAAAAAAGAATCGTAAATCGGCGCCCGCGTCGACGGCGGCGCGGCCGGACTGCGCCTGCGGGATCAGGTCGCGAATCATCCGCACGGCTCCGGCGTCGATGGCGGCCTCGCGAGTCCGGCCCTGGCACAGGGAACCTCGAAACCCGAGGTAGCCTGGGCGCATCGGCAGGAGACGCGGAATGTCCGGCGGCTCGAGCGATCCGGCGAGTCCCGAGGCGAGACCGTGCGCGTTGCAGCGCCCGATAAAACCGTTGAGCGCAGCGACGTCCATGTGATCCAGAAGCCGCCCGGCATTTTTGGCCGCCGTGTCGAGCATGGCGCCCGCGAAGCCCTGCGCGGCCATCAGCGCGACGAGTTCGAGATCGGGAGTCTTGTCCGCGAAGAGAACGCCGACGAGTTTGGTCCTGGCGGCGATCGGCGCCAGCGCGCGCACGCCGTCGGCGCCGGTCTGGTCCGAGGAAAATCCGATTTTCACGTAATCGCAACCGGCGGCGGCCATTTTCGCAACGGCCTCGACTCCAGCATCCGGATCAGCGAACAAGGCCCCCGCCGCGGCGCTGACGGGTTTGCGTTTGGCCACCTGGCGCACGATGGTCGCGGCGAGCGCAGGATCGAGCGCGCCCAGCGCTCCATTCGCTGGATCCTTCAGATCGATAATGTCGGCGCCGCCCGCCCAAACCGCCTCGGCCTCGGCCGGATCGGTCACGCTTGCGAGCATCAAGGTCATTCTGGCGGTTCCCTCGCCGGCGCCGGCGATCATTCGAGTTTACGGAGAAAATCCGAGGTCGTTTTACGAGGTAGTTCTATATGCGGCAGACGCGCTTGAATAGTGCCGCTGCGGCCAGGGCGGCTCCCGCCGATCACCCTTCCTCGATCGCGGCGGCGATCAGAGCCCGCAATTGCCCGACGGCGCCGCCTGCGCGGCGCGCCAACGCCGCGCCGTCGCAGCGCCCGGCCTCGACGATTCCGCGCACGGAATTCGTCAGAAGGACATGGTCCGCCTCGGCGACGTCGTTTGCAAACAGTGACGTCTCCATCGCGGTCAAGCCCGCCGCCTGAGCCATCGACAGCAGCCTCGCCCGCATCGTGCCCGGCAAGGCGCCGTCCGCGACCGGCGGCGTCTCCAGCCGGTCGCCGCGTATGATGAACACATTGGCGGCGCTCGCGCAGGCGATCGCCCCGCAGGTGTTGAGCATCAAGGCATCGTCCGCCTCGAGAGACCGCGCCTCCTGCAGCGCGATGATGTTGTCGAGATAGGGCAGCGCCTTGATCCGCGACACGGGCGACAATTCGTTCCGCCGCGTGGCGGCCGCGATATGGAGCGAAATCGGCTCCTCCCGCGCGGGCGGCGGCGGCGACAACGACATGACGATTGTCGGGCGCGGCTCCGGCGGAGGAGCAAGGCCGCGCGGCCCGCCGCCGCGGCTCACCGTGATGCGCAGCACGCCGGATTTCGCGCCGTCATCCGCGACGTAGCGGACAATTTCGGCGTGGAGCCGGTCGATATCGACGGTGTCCGCGAAACCAAGGACCGCCAGGCCGAACGCCAGCCGTTCGAGATGGGCCGGCAGATCGAACGGCTTGCCATTGTGAACGGCGAGCGTCTCGAAAACGCCGTCGCCGAGCAGAAACCCGCGGTCGGCCGCCGAAACGCAGGCCTCGTCGGGCGCGAAAAGCTCGCCATTTCGCCAGATGCGCGTCATGGCGAGGGAATGCGCTCGAGAAAATTGCGGAGCAAATGCCGTCCGTGTTCTGTCAGGATGGATTCGGGATGGAATTGAACGCCGAACGTCGGATGCCGGCGGTGTTGTAGCGCCATGATCTCGCCTTCCTGCGACCACGCTGTCGCAATGAGGTCCGGGTTGTCGTCGTCGAGTTCGACGATCAGGGAATGATAGCGGCCGACGTTAAGCGGAGAGGGCAGGCCATGCAAAATGCCGGCTCCCTCGTGCGTGACGAGGCTCGCCTCGCCATGCATCGGCCGCAGCGCGCGCGTGACGCGGCCGCCGAACGCCTGCCCGATGCATTGATGCCCAAGGCAAACGCCAAGGATCGGCGCGCGGCCGGAATATTCGAGCACGAGGCGATTCGAGATTCCCGCCTCGTTCGGAGTGCAGGGTCCAGGCGAAATCACGATCGCCTCCGGCGTTTGCGACGGCGGCGCCGCGTCGTTGCGGACGACGACGGGGTCGGCGCCGAGTTCGCGCAGATAATTTGCAATCGTGTGAACGAAGGAATCATAATTATCAATGACAAGAATCAACGAGCGAGTTCCTTGACGCCGAACGCCTCGAAAACGCGACGGGCCTTGTCCAGAGTTTCCAGATATTCGGCTCTTGGGTCCGACCCTGCGACGACGCCGCCGCCCGCCTGCGTCACGCAGGTCCGGCCACGAAAACTGGCCGTGCGAATGACGATGTTGGTGTCCATCGCGCCATTGAATCCAAGATAGCCGATGGCCCCGCAATAGGGCCCCCGCGCGTGGCGTTCGAGTTCCGTGATGATCTCCATTGCGCGCACCTTCGGGCACCCGGTGATCGAACCGCCAGGAAACGCCGCGGCGAGAAGATCGACGGCGCCGCGCCCCTCGCTGAGACGGCCGACGACGGTCGAAACGAGGTGATGCACCGTCGCAAAGGATTCGAGAGCGCACAGTTGAGGAGTGAGCACGGAGCCGGGGACGCAGACCTTGGACAGATCGTTGCGCAGAAGATCGACGATCATGACGTTTTCGGCGCGGTCCTTGCGGCTTTCGAACAGAGCCTGGGCCTGAAGCGAGTCAAGGACGGCGTCGGCGAAGCGGGGCCGCGTTCCCTTGATCGGCCGGGTCTCGACCCTGTCGCCCTCGACCTTGAGAAACCGTTCGGGCGAGGCCGAGGCGATGACGAAGCTCTCGTGATCCAGATAGGCGCCGAACGGGGCGGGGTTGATCTTGCGCAGATGTTTGTAAAAACCGAAATGGTCGAAATCGTTGGGCGCCTGAGCTTCGAATCTTTGCGACAGATTCGCCTGAAAAATATCGCCGGCGAGAATCCGTTCGATGACTTCGCCGACCGCCCGCTCGTAGGTCGCCTTGGTGAAATTGCTGGACCATTCGTCGATCGCGATATTCCCCGCGGAAAAGGTTCCTGGCGCGCGGCGCAGCTCCGATTCGAAAAAATGACCGCGCTCGGCCGCGCGCCGGCTTCGCAGCCCCGGCTCCGTCTCGGGAAGCCCGCTGGACATGATCCAGCCCCTGCGCTGGACGCAGTCAAAGGCGACGACGACGTCGTAGAATCCGAGGGAAAGATCGGGAAACGCGAGGTCGTTGCGCTCCGGCTCGGGCAAGCGTTCCAGACTGCGGCCGAGTTCATAAGAAAAAAGCCCGGCGGCGCCGCCCTGAAAAGGCGGCAGGCCGGGCACGGTCGGCAGGCGATGAGCCTCAAGCGCGGCTTTGAGGCGCGCGATCCAGCTGTCGTTGGTCTCGTCGCCCTGGAGGCGGGCGAACGGATCTGCGGCGACGAAACTGTAGCGGCCCAGCGTTTCGTCGGCCCGGGCGCTGTCGAGAAATGTCAGAAACGGCAGATGGCGCAACGCTTGCGCCGCCTCGGCCGGGTCACAAAAATCAATCTCGATGACATGCATTGACGCGCCTTTGGAAACATCGACGACCGCGATGAAAACCCTCCCCTTTGATCCGTCGCTCCACGGTCCGGGTTATCACTGCCGGCCGTCTTTATCGCTTTAAGTCAAGCGTGCAGGGCGATCAAACGCTTCCGCGCCCTGGCCGCTTCGCCTAGGGCGGCGGGCGTTCATCGCCGCGCCATGCTCGCCGCTTTGGTCCGCCCGGCGCTTAGGAGGCTCCCGCCTCTTTTTCCGGCTGGGGAGGCTTCGGCGCTTCCGGGGCTGGCTCGGGCGCGCCTTTCGGCGCCGGCGGCGGAGCCTTGGGCTTGGCTGCCGGGCGGCCCTTGTAGGCGAACGAATCAGCGCGGCCGCGAGCTGCAGCGCGGCCGGTCGAGGGGAGAGGCCGACCCATGGCCGATGGAACGATCGCCGTCCTCACATTCGCACCCTGATAGTTCGCAACCTGATAGTTCATGGACTTCTCCTTCGGTCGTCGTTTTCGGCCGGTCGGGTCTAGGGCTAGGCCCGGCCGCTGAAAGACCGGAACGCGCGTCGGATCGTCCAAAAATCTCGTATGCATAGGATTGGGGGAGGCGTCAACTCTTAAAACCCGTCACTTATTGATCCTCCGGATCGGCGGGCGTCAGTGCGGTTTTCGCTGAAGGCGAGGCTGGCGCGCGTCCGAATTTTGTGGCATTGCGCTTGTCGGACAAGCCTACCGAAGATTTGGCGGGTCCGCCAATCGTTCAGAACGTCGTCTTGATAAGCTCCCGCCTTCCACGCCAACCCCGGTAGCAAGAAAGCCAGCCAGAAAACACCGATCTGAGGCCTTGCGGCTCCCGGCTTTGCAGCCTAACAGCGCTCATGACGGCTCGGATGGCGGCGGCGCCGCAAGACGCCGGAAACAGCAGGCGCGCGGTCAGGGAAGGCTGGCGAGGCGCGTCCCTTGAGGAGGATTTATGGTCGAGGCCCGGATTGATGGAAAGCCCGCGGGAATTGACGCGGCGGTCAAGCGCGCGGCCGAGATTTTGGGCGCGGCGCGGTTCCCCGTCATCGCCGGGCTTGGCACCGACGTCGCCGGCGCCCGCGCCTCGATAGCGCTCGCTGAACGGCTGCGCGGCGCTTACGACCATCTCGGCTCCAAACGGATTTTCGCCGACCTCGATGTTCTGCGCCAGGCGGGACAGTTCCTGACGACGCCGAACGAGGCGCGCCTTCATGCAGACGTTCTTCTTTTCGTGGGCAGGGACCTGACGCGGGTCTGGCCCAAATTGCTGGAGCGCCTCGCGCCGGCCGAAAAACCCGAACTCGCCCTCGAGCCGACCGCGCGGAAGATCATCTGGATCGACGCCGGAGCCGTCCCAGCCGAACTGAACGGACTGCCTCTCGTAACGCTCGACGCGCCGGACCTGCGCTCCGCGCTGGCGCTCGTGCGGGCGAGGGTCGCGGGAAAGCCCGTCGCCGCCTCCGGCGAGGAAACGAAAAAGTTCGACGAGATCGCCAAGATCCTCAACGAGGCGAAATTCGGCGCCGCGATCTGGGGCGGCGAGACCATCGACCAGCTCGCGATCGAAATGCTTTACGGCCTCCTTGCCGATCTCAACAAGACGACGAGGTTTTCAGGCTTCCCCGTCGGCGCGGGCGACAATAGCGCGGGCGTCGTCCTGACGTCGGGCTGGATGACCGGCTTCCCGATCCGGACCGGATTCGGCCGGGGCTATCCCGAACATGACCCCTGGCGGTTCGACGCCATCCGCCTGATCGAAAGCGGCGAGACGGACGCCGCGCTCTGGGTGTCCTCCTACAGTCAATCCACGCCGCAATGGGAAAAAGACATCCCGCTGGTCGCGCTGGTCGCGCCAAAAACGAAATTCGGCCGCGAGCCGCAGGTCGTCATCGAGGTCGGCTGTCCGGGCGTCGATCACGACGGCGCGGAGTTCGCGCGCGACACCGGGTCGATCATCGCCCGCGCGGCGTCGAATTCCAGCGGCGCGCCTCTGGCCTCAGCCATTATCGCCCGCATTGCCGAGCAGATCGACGGAGCCGTCTAAATGCTGATTCTTCTCAAGGGCGGACGCCTGATAGATCCCGTCAACCAGCGCGACGAAATCGCGGACCTCTGGATCGAAAACGGGCGCATCATTTCGCCGCCGCCCGGCCGCATTCCAGATCAGGCGCATGACCTCGCCGGCAAGATCGTCATGGCCGGCGCCATCGACATCCATTCGCATATCGCCGGCGGCAATGTGAACACCGCGCGGCTGCTTCTGCCGGAAATGCACCGCGCCATGCGCGAGGCCGAGCTGCCGTTCTCGACCGCCAAATGGTCCACCTTCGAGACCGGCAACATCTACGCGCAGATGGGCTTTACGACCGTGATCGAGCCGGCGGTCGCGCCCGATCATGCGCTCCAGGCGCATCTCGAACTCGCCGACATTCCGATCATCGACAAGGCGGCGCTGATCGTTCTCGGCAACGACGATTTTCTGCTGTCGCTGCTGCGCGACGGCGAGAGCCGGTCGGCGGTCGCCGATTATGTCGCCGCGACCCTCACCACCGCCAACGGCCTCGGCGTCAAATGCATCAACGCGGGCGGCGCGGCGGCGTTCAAATATAACGCGCGCACCTTTGAACTCGACGACGTGGTGCCGCATTACGGCGTGTCCTCCCGCCAGATCGTCCAGGCCTTGCAGCAGGCTGTGGAAGACCTCAAGATTCCGCATCCGCTGTGCCTGCACACCAACAATCTCGGCATTCCGGGCAACGTCACGACGGCGCTGGCGACGATCGAGGCGGCGCGCGGCAAGCCCCTGCACCTCGCGCATCTGCAATTCTATTCCTATGGCGACGAAGGCGACCACGGCATGTCCTCGGCGGCCGCCGCCCTCGCCGAAGCCGTCAACAAGGCGCCGAATGTGACGGTCGACGTCGGCCAGGTCATGTTCAAACAGACCGTGACGATCTCGTCCGACGTGCTGCGGCAGTTCAACGGCGCCTCGTCGGCGAAGCCGCGCAAATCGGTCATCTTCGACGGCGACGCAAACGGCGGCGGCATCGTCCCATACCTCTATCAGGAGAACAGTTTCATCAACGCGGTGCAATGGGCCTGCGGACTCGAATTGTTCATGCTGATCGAGGACCCGTGGCGGCTGTTCTTCACCACCGATCACCCGAACGGCGCGCCCTTCACCACCTATCCGGACATTTTCGCGCTGCTGATGAGCCGCGACGCGCGGGCGCAGGCGATGTCGCGCCTGCCCGAAGACGCCGTCGCCATGACGACGCTCAATTCGATCACCCGCGAATATGATCTGAACGAGATCGCCATCATGACACGCGCGGCTCCGGCGAGACTCCTCAACCTGAAGGATCGCGGACACCTTGGCGTCGGCGCGGTCGCCGACGTCGCGGTCTATTCGCCGGACAAGGACATATCGAAGATGTTCCGCTTCGCGCATCTCGTGTTCAAGGACGGCGACCTCGTCGTGCGCGACGGCCGGGTCACCCATTACCGCTTCGGCAAGGCGTTGACCGTCCGGCCCGGTTTCGACAAGGCCATCGAGCAGCGCCTCGCCCGCTATTTCGACCATCACTTTGGCGTCACGGACAATCTTTTCGCCGTCCCCAGCCATCTGCTTCCGCACGACGAGCCGTTCCAGGAGGTCGCATGCCAATGATCTGCAACGGCGTCCGCATCGACGATTCCTTCGCGGAAGCCTTTCCGATGCAGGGCACCGCGATCATCATCACGGCGCCCAATGCAAAATGGGCGCTGCAGGCGGCGGTCACGATGACCGGATTCGCCACCTCCGTCATCGGCTGCGGGGCCGAGGCGGGGATCGATCGCGAACTGCCGGGCGAAAAAACCCCCGACGGGCGGCCGGGCGTCCGCGTTCTCATCTTCTCGATGTCAGGCGAAACGCTGCAGGCGCAGCTGGTCAATCGCGTCGGTCAATGCGTTCTCACCTCGCCAGGGTCGGCCTGTTTCGCCGATCTTGCCGGCGAGGAACGGCTGCAGATCGGCGACAACATCCGCTATTTCGGCGATGGCTGGCAGGTCTCGAAAAAGTTCGGCGACCGGCATTTCTGGCGCGTGCCCGTCATGGACGGCGAATTCCTTTGCGAGGCGACCACCGGCCTCACCAAGGACGCGGTGGGCGGCGGCAACCTGCTCATCATGGGGGCGACCTGGGCCTCGACCATGCGCGCCACCGAAGCGGCAGTCGAGGCGATGAACGGGGTCGAAGGCGCGGTGCTGCCGTTCCCCGGCGGCGCCGTGCGGTCCGGATCGAAGGTCGGCGCCAAATACAAAACCATGATGGCCTCGACCAACGACGCCTATTGCCCGACCTTGCGCGGCGCGGTGAAAACTAGCCTCGACGACGACATCGGCTGCGTCCTGGAAATCGTCATCGACGGTTTGACCGAACGCGCCGTCGCCGACGCCATGCGGGCCGGAATTGCGGCGATCGTGAAGCTCGGGCCGCAGGACGGCGCGGTGCGGATCGGCGCCGGCAATTACGGCGGCAAGCTCGGCCCCTTCCATTTCCATCTGAAGGATCTGCTGCCGTGAAGCCATTTGTATTCGCTCTCAAACGGCAGCCAGATCAACGGCTCGATCTCGCGCCGCTCGTTCCTCATCTCATCGCCGGAAAATCCGCGGCGGAGATCGCCGCGATCCAACTGCAGACCACGCGTGAAAAACTGACCGCCGGGGACATTTTCGAGATCGAGCACGGAGATGCTCAGTCCATCCGATTCGAGGGCGGATCCGAGCGTTTCGACAATGTCGGCCATGGCCTGAAAAGCGGGTCGATTGTGGTCAATGGAAACGCAGGCAAAGCGATCGCGCGCTTCATGAGCGGCGGATCGGTCACCGTGACCGGGTCGGTCGGGCCTTTCGCGGGCTCCGCGCTCTCGGGCGGAATTTTGGAGATCGAGGGCGACGCGGGAGATTTCCTTGGCGCTCCGATCAACGGCGAAATGGAAGGTATGAGCGGCGGGTTCATCTTTGTGCGCGGATCGGCGGGGGAGCGGGCGGGCGACCGTCTGCGCCGCGGCACGATCGTCATCGAGGGCGGCGCGGGCGATTATCCCGGCAGCCGCATGATCGCTGGCACCCTGATCGTTCTTGGCTCCAGCGGCGCGCTTCCCGGCTATCTGATGCGCCGGGGCACGATTGTTCTCGCCCGCCCCCCGGCGATCGCGCCGACCTTCGTCGATTGCGGCGTTCACCAACTGACCTTCGCCCGAGTCTTCGCGCGTCTTCTCGAGCCCCAAAGTGCCGGCGCCGCGGAACTTCTCCTGCGGCCGCTTCGGCGCCTCGCCGGAGACACCGCCGCGCTTGGCAAGGGCGAAGTCTTTTTTCCCGCCTGACGGGCTGCGCGCGCGATCGGGCCGATCGTTTTCGGATCTTAAAAAATGACTGAACGCCGCGACCGGTTTCTGAATCTTCTCGGCTCCCGGTCTCTCGTCATGGGCATCTTGAATTTGACGCCGGATTCGTTTTCGGACGGCGGAAAATTCCAGACCCTTGACGCCGCCCTCGCCCATGGCCGAAAGCTCGCGAGCGACGGCGCCGACATTATCGACGTGGGCGCCGAATCGACCCGCCCGGGGCATACGCCCGTCGGCGAGGAGGAGGAGCTGGCGCGCCTCGACCCCCTGCTTGGCCAATTGACCGCCGCGATCGACGCGCCGTTCTCGATCGACACCTCCAAGGCGCGGGTGGCGCGGCGCGCGATCGAACTCGGCGTCAGCGTCGTCAACGACGTCTGGGGCCTCCAGCGCGACCCGGCCATGGCCGATACGGTCGCCGACGCCGGCGCGGCTGTCGTCGTGATGCATAATCGCGACGGGGTCGATCCCGGGCTCGACGTCGTCGCCGACATGCGCCGCTTTTTCGAAACCTCGTTGCGCCTCGCCGAGAAAGCGGGCGTTCCGCGCGCGCGCATCATTCTCGATCCGGGCATTGGTTTCGGCAAGACGAAAGCCCAGAATATCGAGGCGCTGACGAACCTTCCCGCCCTGGCGGATTTCGGTCTGCCGGTCCTCGTGGGCGTTTCCCGAAAGTCCGTTCTCGGCGAGCAGCCGTCCGAGGCGTTCGACGGCCGGCTCATCGGCACCATCGCCGCCAATCTCGCCGCCGCCGCTAAGGGCGCGTCGATTTTCAGGGTCCACGATGTAGCGGAGCACCGCGCCGCCTTCGCGGTGTTCGATTCCATTGACCGCGCCTGAACTTTCCGGCGGAGCGCCGCCGTCAGTCATCGGCCTTGGCCTTGGAAGCAACATCGGCGACAAGGCCCGCAACATCAAGACTGCGCTGGACCTGCTTCAAGCCCGCGGGATCGCACGGGTGAGCGCGATCTCCTCGATTTACCGAACAGCGCCCTGGGGCTATGTGGATCAGGATTTTTTCGCCAACGCCTGCGCGCTGGGCGAGACGCGCCTGGATCCGCTCGACCTCCTCGCTGCGATCAAGGACGTGGAGCGCGATATGGGCCGCAGCGCCAGCGTGCGCTGGGGGCCTCGACTGATCGATATCGATATTCTCTTCTACGGCGAAAAGCCGTTTGACGATCCCCGCCTTCAGCTGCCGCACAAGGAGCTGTTCGAACGCGCCTTTGTATTGAAACCTTTGGCCGAGATCGCACCCGACCTTCGTCTTCTGGGCCGGTCAGTCAGGGAAGCCGCCGAACGATTCGCGCAGGAACCCCTCGAAAAATGGGTGGACGAAAGCCCATCCTGACAACAATCCCTTGATCGGCGATGACCTGATCAAAGCGACTTCGCTCTTTGGTGAAACAAAACGGCCTGGAGCATAGTCCGATTGGAGTGAATCATTTCAATCGACAAGACTATGCTCAAGCATTTGACTCTGGAGCGATTTCTGATCGACCACATGACTTCATGCGATCGGAAAGCGCTCAAGCATAGTCCGATCGGATCGAATCAATCCAATCGACAAGACTATGCTCAAGCTTATGACTCTGGAGCGATTTCTCATCGATCACATGACAACATGCGATCGGAAAGCGCTCAAGTTTCAATCGGACTGGCGCCCGCTCATGATCCGGACCGTTTCAGCGCACGCTTCCGACCGGTTGCCGGTCGATGCCGGCGACCCCGTTTTGCGTCCTGATCCTGTTGGAAATCTGCTCGACCTTCTGCCGGTTTTGCTGCGCGAACAATTCCTTGTTGACGCAGGCATAGAGGACCGAATAGCGCGCGTAACGCGCGTCTTCCGCGCGCCTCGCGCAATTGCGCTTCGCCGGCGGCTGCAAGGCTGTCCATTTGTTGGAAATCAGCCCGGCGAGGCGGTTTTGGTGCTGCTGACAAACACTCATTCCCGCCCCTCCGTCAGCAGCCGAAGGCCACGCCGCCTTGCACAACGCATCGACATCGAAATGGGGAAAATCATCTCCGGCGTTCAACGACACGGGCACGTCGGGGCCCTCGAAAATCGTGTAGGCGTTTGCCTGGAACGGGATCAACGCCAAAAGGAGTGCAAACCGTTTCATCTTTCACCGATTCAAATTTTTAAAAACCGAAATCACGAGCATCAATGCGAAGGCAGATGTGGAAATGCTTCGCTTTATTGCTCTGGATTCATGAACGCTTATTTAAGCGCACCTGTAGCTCAAGCCGGAACAGCGAGCGATTTCGGCACAATGTCTGATCTTGACGAGAAACCGCGCTGGATCTTCTTCAGCATCGCAGTCCCGCCTTGCCTGAAGCTTGGCCGCCTGGACGCGAAGAAATCGGATTTGGCCAGAAAAGCCGCGCCGCGTCAGGCGGTCAGCGCTTAGAGCGCTTTCCGATCGCATGAAATCATGCGATCGATCAGAAATCGCTCTAGAGTCAAAAGTTTGAGTATATTCTTGTCGATTGGATTGATTCAATCCAATCGGAATATGCTCTAGCGTTTGGCTCTCGCGTCCAGCGACAAGGCGCCGGGACCCTGCGCCGCAAGAGTGAGGAGCCCGCCCGCGATCGCGAGATTTTTCATGAAACTGATCATTTGCTGCTGGTCGGCAAAATGCGAATGAAAAACAACGCCCGCAGCGAGCGTGAATCCCGCCAGCAACAGGGCCGCCAGACGGGCGCGCCAGCCAAACGCCACAGCCAGTCCGCCCAGCAGTTCCGTCGCGATGACAAGGGGCAGCAGAACGCCAGGCACGCCAGACGCCACCATGAATCCCGCGGTGGCGCCATAGCTGGTGATTTTGCTCGCCCCGCTCAGGACGAAAATCAGCGCCAGCAGGATGCGTCCGACGAGGGCGACGACGGGTTTAAGCTCGATTGACGTCACGGATTGCGCTCCTGTCGAGATCGTTGCTGACGAGGTTTTTAGAGCATATTCCGATCGGATTGAATCAATCCAATGAACAACACTCTGGAGCGATTTCTGATCGATCGCATGAAAGCGCTCTAGTCAATCAATTCGTGATGGGCCGCCGACGGTTGCAAACGCCGCCACCATAGCGCTTTGCAAGCGCCGCGCAAAGCGGGCGCCGTCCGCGGTTCCGGCGGACCGGCTCGGCGCGATGTCAGACCGGCACCCTCACCGTCGCCCGCAATCCGCCGGAGGGACTGTCCGTCAGGCTGATGTCGCCGCCATGCGAGCGGGCGATGTCGAGAGCGATCGCCAGCCCCAGACCGGTTCCGCCTTCGTCCTGGTTGCGGGCTTCGTCTAGCCGGAAGAAAGGCCTGAACACGTCCTCGCGCCGGTCGGCGGGTATGCCTGGCCCGTCATCATCCACGTGGAGGGTCAAAAAGCGCTGATCGCGCGTCGCGGTGACCGCGATCTTTTTGGCGTGGCTGCGCGCGTTGCCGATCAGATTGGCGAGGCAGCGTTTGAAAGCGTCCGGCCGCACCGCGACGATCGGATCGCCGCTATACTCGACTTTAAGGTCGTAGCCGTGCCGCTCGGCGTCAAGGCGCAGATCCTCGAGGAAATCATGCATGTCGATCTGCGCCGCGATCTCCCCCGCCGCGCCGCGCGCGAAGGCGAGATAGGCTTCAAGCATTCTTTGCATTTCGTCGACGTCTTTTTGCAGATCCTGGGTTTCGTCGGTCTGGCGCATCAGGGCGAGCGAGAGTTTGAAGCGCGTCAGGATGGTGCGAAGATCGTGGCTGACGCCGTTCAGCATGGTCGTGCGCTGATCGAAGGCGCGCTCGATGCGCCGCTTCATTTCGATGAAGGCGAAGCCGGCTTGCCGAACCTCGGGAGCGCCAACCGGCCGGAAATCGGGATCGCGCCCCTTGCCGAACGCCTCCGCCGCGTCGGCGAGGAGAAGAATGGGCTTGATCTGGTTGCGCAGAAACACGATGGCGACCACGATCAGAACGAAAGACGTGCCGACCATCCACAAGAGGAAAATATAGGAGTTCGACGCATAGGCGGCGCTACGGTAGGCGACGGCCCGCAATATCGCGCCTTCGAGCTGGATGCGAATTTCGATAAAGGTGGAGCGGCCGACTGTGTCGAGCCAGAACGGCCTGTGAATCTGGCGTCTGATCTCATTCGACAAGGCGGCGTCGACGATCGAGAAAAACGGCTTCGGCAGCGCGGGCGGAAGCGGACCCAATGGCAAAAACTCGATGTCGATCTTCAGACGATCCCGCGCGATCCGCGCCAGCAGGACGCGGTTCGCCTCCTCTGGATTGCTGTCGTAAAGATCGATGATCGCGGCGAGGTCCTGCGTGAGAACGGTCGAAAGCCGAGTGGTGAAGCGCTGCCAGTCCCGCTCCATGAAGACATAGGCGAGCACGCCCTGCAAAATCACCATCGGGGCGATGACGATCAACGCCGAGCGCGCATAGAGGCCTCTTGGCGCGACCACCGCGGCCTTGCGCCAGAAGCCCCGCCACCAGGCGCGTGGGCGCGCGAACGAAGTTTGAAGGGAAAGGCTCATGGGGCCTCCTGCGCCGCGCCCGCCTGATACCACGTTCGCCCGGCGGGAAGAACGGGGAAACGCCGGAGGCCGATTTCGCTTTCGGCCGGAATAAAACGATGTTTATTTGTCAGCGCCAATCTAGAAAACCTGTCTGCTTCATTATATTTAAATGAGAATAAGTCTAAATCATTTATATTGCCAAATTCATCTTGATCAATATGCTTTTGTTCGAAGACAGACCAGCGCTTTGCCGCACGGCCCGGGGGCGAAGAGCGTCGCCCCGGCGGCAAAGCTTTCCGCAGCCCTGACATCAGGGAAGCGTCTGCGCGGCGCAGTTGCGATCAGAGGAGTTCAGCATGGCCCAGCACGCAAATCCTGTAATGCAGCGGACGCCGCCCGTCGCCATTCACGCCGACGCGCCCGCCGAAAAGCTTTTCATCACCCAATACCGCTGCTGGACCGCGGGATATTCGTTGTGCAACAGAACCTGCTTGAATCTAGCCCGGGTCGTCTTGCAAAGTTACGTCACGCCTTGCTGCGTCAATACGCTATATGACGCATTCCATTTCTTCGCGTTCACGATGAACACGCAAGCGCAAAAGCCGATCGAATGGCGCCCTGACGCCTGCCGTTACCTTTGTCGCGACGAATATCTGGCGTTGCGCCTCATTTCGTCGTCGCAGGCCGGGGACTTCAACGAAGAAGTATCCGCGGCGACGGACCTTCTCGGGATGGATGAGATCCATCTGCTGGTGACGGCGAGCCGCTTGCTCGCGCACGCCCTCAAAGTCAGAGGGTTCGTGTTCGGGCCGGCGGCCGCTCCTGAAGACGAGCGATCGACATCGACGCAAGACGCTCCGCCAAGCCGGCTGACTCTGCATTAGAGCGCTTTCCGATCGCATGAAGTCATGCGATCGATCAGAAATCGCTCCAGAGTCAAAAGCTTGAGCATAGTCTTGTCGATTGGATCGATTCACTCCAATCGGAATATGCTCCAGAGGCTCGCGAGCCCTCCGGTTCAGCGATCGACGAGCAAGCGGTAGCCGGCTCCGCGCGCCGTTTGCAGATGCAGCGGATTGGCGGGATCGCGTTCGATCTTGCGCCGCAGCCGGTTGACCTGGACATCGACCGTACGTTCGTTGCCGGCGGCGTGAGGACCGGCGAGCGCCTCGCGCGGCACCGTCTCGCCTGCGTTTTCGGCGAGCAGCCGCAGCATGTCGCGTTCGCGATCGGTCAGCCGAACGATCTCATCACGCTGTCGCAATTCGCCGCGTTCCAGATCGAAGCAGAAATCGCTGAACCTCACCTGCGTCACCGGCCCTTGCGCCGCGCGCGGCTGCGCCCGCCGCAGGATCGAAGCAATGCGCAGCGACAATTCGCGCGGCTCATAGGGCTTGCCAAGATAATCGTCGACGCCGCTCTCGAAGCCCTTCACGCGGTCGTCGGCGTCCGAGCGCGCGGTCAGCATCAGGATGGGAACGCGCGCGAGGTCCGACGCCCCGGAGCGAAGCGAACCGGCGAAATCAAACCCGTTCATGCCGGGCATCATGACATCGAGCACGATCAGATCGAAGGCGAGGCTCCTGAGACAGGCCATCGCCTCGGCGGCGTCGCCCGCCGTCGTGACCCGGTAACCCTGTTCGGTCAAAAACCGTGAAACGAGCGCGCGGATGCGGCGGTCGTCATCAACGACGAGGAGATGCGCCGCGTCGTCGGCGGGGGCGGCCCGCCATGCCTCCGAAGCCGCCTCCCCGGTCATCGCCGCGTTCTCTCGTCGAGGACATGAGGAAATCCGGTCACCGCACGGGGGCCGATCAGAGCCGCGACCTTGTCGCGCTCGTTCGCGTTGATCATGGCGAGCAGAAAATCGGTCGCGCCCGCCCGAGCGCCGTCGCCCAATTCGGCGAAGACTTCGGCGAATCGCTTCGATTGCAGATTCGCGACGGCCAGCGCCAGAACCCGGCCGCGCGCGGTGAGAAAAAGCTGCCGCTGACGGCGGTCCCTGGCGCCGTGGCGGGCCTCGACATAATCCTTGTCAAGCAATTCCTTGAGAACGCGGTTGAGGCTCTGTTTGGTAATTTTCAGGATTTCCAGCAATTCGGCGATGCTGAGGCCGGGCCGCCGGTTGACGAAATGCAGAACTCTGTGGTGGGCGCGGCCGAGGCCGAAATTTTCCAAAAGATGATCTGCGTCGGCGACAAAATCGCGATAGGCGAAAAACATCAATTCGATCAGGTCGAACGAGGGTTCGGCCCCGCCGGCGGGCGGCCCGGCGTATGTCGTCCCCATGCGCGGCGCGCGCAGCTCCGTCTGTTTCAGGTCCGCCTGTTTGAAGAGAGCCTTGTCCAAAGCAAACGCCTATAAGTCAGTATTATTGACATATTTCAGGTTAAATGTTAGGCGTCAAGCAGAAACGCTTGTTTCGCCGCTGCGGTTGTTTTGCGGCCCCGCCCTGTTTATCTTTGTTAAATCATCATCCTAGCCGGCCTCGAAGGTCCATTCCCGGCCGGCCTTCGATCTGGCCGCGACCCAGAACTGCCCCGGAGGAGCGACCCTATGTCCGGCTTGTCTTTCGACCAGCGCGACGGTTTCATTTGGATGGACGGCGCCCTCGTTCCCTGGACCGACGCCAAACTCCATGTCCTCTCGCACGGCCTGCACTATGGCTCCTGCGTGTTCGAGGGCGAACGCGCCTACGGCGGCAAGATCTTCAAGTCGTCCGAACATTCCGAGCGGTTCAGGACCTCGGCGCAGCTGCTCGATTTCGAGATCCCCTATTCCGCCGCCGAACTCGACGCCATCAAGCAAAAGGTCGTCGACGCCAACCATCTTCAAAATTGCTACGTCCGTCCCGTCGCCTGGCGCGGCAGCGAGATGATGGCGGTCGCGGCGCAGAATTCGACGATCCATGTCGCCGTCGCGGTGTGGGACTGGCCGAGCATGTTCGACATCGAAACCAAGATGAAGGGCATCAAACTCGACATCGCCGACTACAAACGTCCTGATCCCGCGACCGCGCCGTGCCGCGCCAAGGCCGCCGGCCTCTACATGATCTGCACCATCTCGAAACATCGCGCCGAGCGGCGCGGATACGCCGACGCGATGATGCTCGACTGGCAGGGACGCGTCGCCGAATGCACTGGCGCCAACATCTTCTTCGTCGCCGGCGGCGTGATCCACACGCCGATCGCGGATTGTTTCCTCGACGGCATCACGAGGCGCACGGTGATCGATCTCGCCAGGCGCCGCGGCGTCGAGGTGACCGAGCGCCGCATCATGCCCGAGGAGCTGACCGCCTTCGAGGAATGTTTCATCTGCGGCACCGGCGCGGAAGTCACGCCCGTCGCTGAGATCGGTCCCTACAGGTTCACGCCCGCCGCGCTCTCCCGCGCGCTCATCGACGATTATTCCGCCGAAGTGCAGCCCAAGCAAAAGGCGGCGTGAAGGCGGCGTGGAAAGGCTCGGCGATCTGGCCGCCGTTTCGCAGCCGTAGAGATTTTGCTGTTTACGCGCCGGCCTCAACGCCAGATCATGTGATTAGCGACGATGCGGGCTCGCCTCGGTCAATGCGACGCTCAGCCAGCCGCCCGCGCGCGTCGAAAATAGAAGGGCCGTCGCGACGCTACCGTTGACTGTCGTGTTCGCGACACTGGCGCGGCTTCGCCCGTCGAATTTTCCAGAACTGCCCTTTGCGGAAGCTGGTCCGATCCTCGGCGCCGGAGTTGCATAAACGTTAGGCGCGCCGCAAAGGCGCGCGCTTGACGTTTTCGGCCACGCGGGGATTTGATGCCGCTCTACGCTTACGCCTGCAACAGCTGCGACGCCGATTTCGAACTTCTGGTCCGCTCGTCCGACGTCCCTGTCTGTCCGTCCTGCGGCGGCAAGGATCTGACGCAGCAGATCGCGCGGATCTCCACCGAGATCAAATATCCGGGCGTCGCCAAATCCTGGCGGGCGGCGGCGGCGCGGTCCGGCGACATTTCCAACTTCAGCAAAAAAGAGATCGCGACCAAGAAGAGCTGAGCGCGCCTCAATTCCAAAGATTTCACCAGAGCAAAGATTTCACCAGAGAAGGTTCAAGGCATGGCCACGGAAGGGTTTTTCGTCGATTGGGACGGCAACGCGCGCAGCACCGACGATCCCGGCGGCGGATATGCCTGCGAAACCGATCCCGCCGCGCGCTATGTCGCGGTGGTTTCGAAAAACGGCGCCCTTGTTCATGAGGGAACCTTCTACAAAAGCCTCGCCGATATCGAAAAAGCGGGCATCAAGGCGCCTCTCGTGCCGGGCTCGCACCCCTGGGCGAAAAAGTCGGACGGGTTCTAGAAGCGCGCTTTCCGATCGCATGCAGTCATGCGATCGATCAGAAATCGCTCCAGAAACAAAAGCGTGAGTATATCCAACCGGAAGATGCTTCAGGAGCCGCGAAATCCTTAAGGCGCCTTCGGCAAGGGACGGCCTTCAGCAAGGGACAAAATTCGGCCCGCGGTTTCAAACGCGGCCCGAATCTGCTACCCCTCCCCGCCAATGCCACCCTTCAGCTTCGATCGCCGAGACCGATGACCGATCCCACCATCATTTTCGATCTCGGCGGCGTTCTCGTGCGCCACGACAACGACCTTTTGTTCGACCGCCTCGCGGCCTGCTGCCCTGACCCTCAGGCGGCGCGGCCTCATATGGAGGCCTGGCTGCACGCCGAGGATGTCGGGACCGGGCGGCTCGGCGTCGAGGCGCTCCATCAACGGCTCGCAGCGGAGCATGGATTCAACGCCGCCTATCCGCGTTTTCTCGAGCTCTGGAACAGCCATTTCAGTCCGGAGCCCGGCATGGAGCCGCTCGTGCGCAGCCTTGCGGCGCCCTATCGCGTCGTCATCTTCTCCAACACCAACGCCGCCCATATCGACCATATCCGCGACCTCTATCCGGCCTTCGGCCACGCCCATACGGCCTATCTTTCCTACGAACTCGGCCTCGTGAAGCCGGACCCGGCCTCCTACCGACGCGTGCTCGAACTCGAACGCCGCGCGCCGCAGGACTGCATCTTCATCGACGACCGCGCCGACAATACCGCCGCGGCCGCGGCGCTCGGTATGAAGACCGTGACCTTCACAGGGGTCGACTCCTTCCTGGCGGCCATGGCCGGCCATGGCGTCCGCATCGAGCGTTAGCTGGCGGCGCCGCCTCTCCCATTTGAGGCGTTCCCGATTATGGACTACGATCGTCGCAATATCCGGCGCGCGGGGTTTCCATGTTCGTCTTGAATCCCGCCGATCCGACCGAGGTCGAGGCGGCCGTCGCGGAAGCCGCGGCCAACAGAACGCCGCTGGCGATCACGGGCCTCGCCTCCAAGGCGTCGCTCGGACGTCCGACGAACGCGATCCGACTCGACCTTTGCGCCCTCACCGGCGTCACCTTCTACGAACCCGAGGAACTGGCGCTGTCCGCCCTCGCCGCGACGCCCGTCGCAACGATCGAGGCGCTGCTCGCCGAGCATCATCAGGAGCTCGCCTTCGAACCGATGTCCTTCGGCGCGCTCTACGGGACCGGCTCGGGCACGATCGGCGGCTGCCTCATGACCAACCTCTCCGGCCCGCGCCGGATCAAGGCGGGCGCCGCCCGCGACCATGTGCTCGGGATCAAGGCGGTGTCCGGGCGCGGCGAGGCCTTCAAGGCGGGCGGGCGGGTGGTCAAGAACGTGACCGGCTACGATCTTTCGCGCGGCCTCGCCGGATCATTCGGAACCCTCGCCGTCGCGACCGAGATCACCTTCAAGGTGCTGCCGCGCGCCGAAACGCTCGCGACCCTGGTTCTACCGGGTCTTGAATCCGAGGCGGCCGCGGCGGCTCTCTGCGCGGCGATGGGCGCTCCCGTCGACGTTTCCGGGGCCGCGCATCTCCCGCTCTTCGCCGCCGCGCGCCAGGGGTTTCCCCGCGCCGCCACGCTCCTGCGGCTGGAGGGTTTCGCGCCCTCTGTCGCCGCGCGGCTCGACCAGTTGGAGGCCGCGCTGCGACCCTTTGGCCGCGCCGAACGGCTTGATGCGGCGGCGTCGACGATCCTGTGGCGCGCGATCCGCGACGCCGCGCCGCTGGCCGAACATCTGGATTCGCTGATCTGGAAGATCTCGGTCGCGCCGAAGGCCGGCCCTCTGGTTGCGGCGGCGATCGGAAATGAGCTTCCGGTCGAGGCGATGTTCGACTGGTCGGGCGGCCTTGTCTGGCTGGCGCTCGATCCGGCCCATGGGTCGGCGGGCGCCGACGCGGGCGCCGGAATAATCCGCCGGGCGGTCGCGTCGCATGGCGGCGGCCACGCGACTTTGATGCGCGCGCCGATCGAAATCCGCGCCATCGTTCCCGTGTTCGAGCCACAGCCCGATGCGCTTAGGGGTCTCGCCGCGCGGCTGAAAGCGCAATTCGACCCGCTCGGCATTCTGGAGCCGGGGCGGATCTAGAGCGCTTTCCGATCGCATGAAGTCATGCGATCAATCGGAATATGTTCTAGGTCAGGACGACATGCAGACGAATTTTACATTGGCGCAGCTCGCAGATCCCGCCACGGCCGAGGCGGACAAGATCCTGCGCGCCTGCGTCCATTGCGGCTTTTGCACCGCGACCTGTCCGACCTTCGCGCTGCTCGGCGACGAACTCGACAGCCCGCGCGGGCGCATCTATCTCATCAAGGAGATGCTCGAACACGGCCGGCCGGCGGACGCCGAGACCGTCAAACATATCGACCGCTGCCTCTCGTGTCTCGCCTGCATGACGACCTGCCCGTCCGGCGTCAATTATATGCACCTCGTCGATCAGGCGCGCACGCGGATCGAGGACACCTACCAGCGGCCTTTGACCGACAGGCTGATCCGGGCGATGCTGGCTTTCGTGCTGCCCTATCCGCGCCGCTTCGCCTTCGCGCTGCGCGGCGCCGGTCTCGCCGCTCCGCTCGCGCAATTGTTCGCCCGTTGCGGCGAACCCGGGCGGCGCATCGCCGCGATGCTGCGGCTGGCGCGCGCGCCCACCTTGACGCAGCTGTCGCCGCCCGCGCTCGAATTTCCCGCCGCCGGCGCGATCGCGCCTTCGGCCGGCGCCGTCGCCAGGGTCGCCATTTTGCAGGGCTGCGCTCAGAAAGTTCTGCGGCCGCAGACCAACGCGGCCACCATACGCCTGCTCGCCCGTCTCGGCGTCGAATCTGTTCTTGTCGAGGGCGAGGCCTGTTGCGGCGCTTTGCTGCATCACCTTGGCGATGAAGCGCCCGCGCTGGAACAGGTCCGCCGCAATGTCGATGTCTGGACGGCCGAGATCGAGACGAAGGGACTCGACGCCATCATCATCACGGCTTCGGGCTGCGGCACGATGATCAAGGACTACGGCTATCTGTTGCGTCTCGACCCGGCCTATGCGGACAAGGCCGCGCGGGTCGCGGCGCTCGCCAGGGACGTCACGGAATTTCTCGGCGGCCTCGCGCCGCCCCCACCGCGCGATGTTGGAAAACGTGCAATCGCCTACCATTCCGCCTGCTCCATGCAGCACGGCCAGAAAATCGACGCGCTACCGAAAAAGCTTCTGGCGGAGGCCGGCTTCGATGTGCGTTCGATCCCTGAGGGACACCTGTGTTGCGGGTCGGCTGGAACCTACAACATCCTCCAGCCCGAACTGGCCCTGTTGCTGCGCGAGCGCAAGATCGTCAACATCCTGAAGACCAGCCCGGATTGCGTCGCGACCGGCAACATCGGCTGCATCACGCAGATCGCCAGCGGGCTCGACCTGCCTGTGGTTCATACCGTCGAGTTGCTCGACTACGCCTATGGCGGACCAAAGCCCACGGAGCTTCCGTGACGTTGAGCTTATTTCTCCGCGGCTTCCTGCGCGAGTGAAGCAACCTCATACTGCCGCCACAAGGCCTTCGGCCCGAGACTCTCGATGAAAGATTCGTGTTCGCGGAGCTCCCCGTCCGTGAGCGCTGTCGCCAAAGGTTGCGGCCGCTTTTTGAGCAAGAGTCCCGTCGCCGTCTCGCGCGCGGCGGCGGCCGTCGCGAAGCCCAGCGTCGCCTGCCGGCCGCCCATCAGCTCGGCATAGACCTCGGCGAGAATTTCGGCGTCGAGCAGCGCGCCATGTTTGGTCCGGCGGGAGGCGTCGATCCCGTAGCGCGCGCAAAGCGCGTCGAGGCTGTTCGAGGCGCCGGGATATTTGCGCCGCGCGAGCGCCAGCGTGTCGGTGACCCGCTCGAGGCTGATCGGCGGCGCGCTGAGGCGGGCAAGCTCGGCGTTCAGAAAGCGAAGATCGAATTCGGCGTTGTGCGCGACGATCCTTGCGTCCGCCACGAAGGCGAGGAACTCCGCGCTGATCTGCATAAAGGTCGGCTTGCCGGCGAGGAATTCGGATGAGAGCCCGTGCACCCGGAACGCCTCTTCGGGCATGTCGCGTTCAGGGTCGAGATAGACATGAAAACTTTGCCCTGTCGGAATGGCGTTCAAAAGCTCAAGACAGCCGATCTCGACGATCCGGTGTCCGCTGGCCGGGTCCAATCCCGTCGTCTCGGTGTCGAGAATGATTTCGCGCATGAAATTCCTTAGAGCATATTCCGATCGGATTGAATCAATCCAATCGATAGCCTTCAGGAGGCCGCGCATGTCCGCTCGCTCCCGCCAGAGCACGCAAGACGCCGCGCACCTGCCGTCGCGCGATCTCGAGCCCGTGGCCGGTGTCGATGATGAAATGCGACCTCGCGCGTTTCTCCGCATCCGGCGTCTGTTTCGCCAGTATGACCGCGAGCCACTCCGGCGTCATGCCCCGCCGCCGGCCGACGCGGGCCTTTTGCACAGATTCCGGCGCGCTCACCAGAACGACGGCGTCGACATTTTTTTCGCCGCCGGTCTCGAATAGCAAAGGAACGTCGAGAACGACGAGCCGCACGCCGCTCCGCCGCGCCTTTGCGAGGAAGGCGTCGCGCGAGGCGAAAACGAGCGGGTGCACGATCGTCTCCAGTCGGCGCAGCGCCGCGTCGTCCTCGAGCACAAGGGCGCCGAGCCGGCGGCGGTCCACTTCGCCGTTCACGACAACGCCGGGGAAAGCCGCTTCGATAGCGGCGGCGGCCGGCCCATTGTAGAGTTCATGGACCGTTGCGTCGGAATCATGCACGGGGACGCCCTCGGCGCGAAACATCGCGGCCGTTGTCGATTTGCCCATTCCGATAGATCCGGTGAGGCCCAAAACAACCATCAAGGCGCGCCCATCAGACTGCGCCTCTAATGTCGGCCTCGACCAGCGCGCGCAATTCCTGGCTGACGCTGGGCCGTGTTCCAAACCAGCGCTCGAACCCCGGAACCGCCTGATGCAGCAGCATCCCAAGGCCCGAGACCGCGCGTAAACCTCTTTTTCGCGCCGCGGCGAGGAGATCCGTTTCGAGCGGGACATAGACGATGTCGCAGACGACCGCGAACGCAGGCAGCGGGGCGAGATCGACGTCAAGCGGCGGCTGTCCTTTCATGCCGAGCGAGGTGGTGTTGACCAGAAGACCGGCGTGCTTCAGAGCCGCCGGCAGCGCGTCGTAGGCGATGGATTCAACCGCCGGGCCAAAATGCCGGGCGAGGTCGTCGGCGCGCGCTTTCGTGCGGTTGGCGAGGGAAATCTGTTTCACGCCCCGCTGAAGAAGCGCAAAAAGGATCGCCCGCGCCGCGCCGCCGGCCCCAAGGACGACGGCGTTTTCGGCCCTGTCAGCCCAGCCCGGCGCATCCTGGTCGAGAGCGCCGAGAAAACCTTCCGCATCGGTGTTGTCGCCGCAAAGAAGTCCATCCTCGAACCACAATGTATTGACAGCCTGAAGCATCCGCGCCGTCTGCGTCGTTCTGGAACAAAGGGCGAAGGCGGCCTCCTTGTGCGGCAAGGTGACGTTTCCTCCAGCGAACCCCCGGGCGGCGAGCGAATGCGCGAATTCGGGAAAATCCTGCGGCGCGACGGCCTCCCGTTCGTAGGAACCCGCAATCTTCAATTGGTCCAGCCAAAAGCCGTGAATCATCGGCGATCTCGAATGCGACACCGGCCAGCCGATCACGCAGGCTTTCGGAGCGGCGAGGTTTGTTGGGGTCATCCGGCGAGACTTCCTTCCTCGCGTAGAAACGTCAGCAAAGGCGCCAGCGGAAGACCAAGGATCGTCGAATGATCTCCCGTCGTCCGCTCGATCAGATGGACGCCGAGACCTTCGATCTGATAGGCGCCGACGCTCGAAAGAATCGCCTCGCCGGCGGCGTCCGCATAGGCCGCGATAAATTCCCGTGAAAGCGTCCGGAAGCCAATCCTGGCGACAGGGGCCGCCTCGAACAGAACCTCGCCGTCGCGGACGAGGCATAAGGCCGAATGAAGCTCGTGGACGCCGCCCTGCAGGGTTTCGATCTGGGCGATGGCTTCGGACCGGGAGCTGGGTTTGGAGAAAAGGCGCCCCTCAAAGCAAAGGACCTGGTCCGCCCCGAGCGCCAGCCGTCCCGGCAGCATCGCCGCCCCGGCCAGTGCTTTGACGCGGGCGAGAGAGAGCGCGATCTCATTGGCTCCTGCGCCCGCCGCGCGCAGGGGCGCTTCAACGGCGCGTTCGTCGATGGCGACATCGCAGGTCTCGAAGGGAACGCCCGCCGACGAAAGAACGGCACGCCTCGCGGTGCTTTTCGAGGCGAGGACCAGCGGATCGGCGCGCCGCCAAAGCCTGCTCATGACGCAGAGATGAATTTCATTTTGTGCATTTTATAAAGATCGATGATCGCGGCCGCGGTTTCCTCGATCGAGCGCCTCGTCACATCGATGGTGGGCCATCCGTGCTTCGCGAAGAGCTCGCGCGACCGGTTCACTTCATTGGCGACGAGGAACCTGTCGACATAGGGCGAATTCTCGCTCGCGTTCAGGGATCGGAGCCGATTGGTCCGGATCTGGACAATGCATTCGGGAGAGGCGAGCAGCCCGACGATCAGCGGATTGCGAAGCGTCTCGATCGCCCGCGGCAGGGGGGCGTCCGGAACAAGCGGAAGATTGGCGGTCTTGATGCCGCGATTGGCGAGATAGATGCTCGTCGGCGTTTTCGAGGTGCGGCTGACCCCGAGTAAAATGACGTCCGCGGCTTCGTAATTGTCGGATTGCTGCCCGTCGTCATGCATCATGGTGAAATTGAGCGCGTCGATCCGCCGGAAATAATCCGCGTTCAGCATGTGCTGCGCGCCGGCGCGCGGCGTGGCCGCCGCCCCGATATAGGACTGGAACATTGTCATGACAGGCTGCAGGACGGAATGGCACGGCGCCCCGATCTCTCGGCAGGCCTGTTCCAGCTTATGCGCCAGATCCTGCTCGACAAGCGTGAACAGGACAAGACCGGGATTCGCCTTGATCTCGGCGATCGCATTTTGAAGCTGAACCTGCGAACGCACCATCGGATAGACATGTTCAAGGGACGAGACGCCCTGATATTGCGCGGCGACAGCGCGGCTGACCGTGATCAGGGTCTCCCCGGTCGCGTCCGAAATCAGATGCAGATGGAAATAATTGCGTCCCAATTTCTCATCCGGACTGTCCCGCGAGGACGTGAGGCCCGGTCGCGTCGAAAACCAAACGGCCTGTCCCAAAGCGGCGGGATTGCTTGGGACAATTGTGGATAAGGCCCGCGCGTCGCCTCTGACAACAGAATTATCGCCCAAACCGGCCAGAACCTTCAACAGCCGCCGGTCTGTGCGGGAACAAAAACAGAGCGGCTGTGAATAATGGTCGAGGCGGGATAAAACCGGAGCGAAAACTGGAGAGGACGTGGCATCTTGTTCAAATTATTGGTAAAGCCCCTCCCGCGCACTTTGCGCCGCAAGCCTGTGCGTAACGTGAAAAAGCGCCGTTCCGGCCAGTGACAGTGGATAGCTGCGAACTGGCTTTAATCACTCCCTAAACGCCTTAGAAACAGTTTAAGAAGATTCATATCTTATTAAGGATCTTATGCCTTGGAAGGCTTGAAGCGCACGCAAGAGAAGCTGTTTCTCCGTGTTCTCGATGGAGAATCCGGTTCCCCGCCACCCGTCTGGCTCATGCGCCAAGCCGGCCGGTTTCTGCCGGAATATCGCGCGTTGCGGGCGAACTACCCTTCCTTTCTCGACTTCTGCTACACGCCGAAGGCCGCGGCGGAAGCGACTCTGCAACCGATCCGGCGGTTCGGCTTTGACGCGGCGATCCTTTTCAGCGACATCCTTGTCGTGCCCCATGCGCTTGGCCAGACAGTCTCCTTTGAACAGAATGAAGGCCCGAAACTCGATCCCATCTCGTCAGCTGAGGATTTCGCCAGACTGAACGAGGCGATCGATCTTTCGCGTCTCAACCCGGTGTTCGAGACGATCGACCGGCTCAAGACCAGCCTGCCGCCGGAAACGGCGCTGATCGGCTTTTGCGGCGCGCCCTGGACCGTCGCGAGCTATATGATCGCGGGACGGGGAACGCCCGATCAGGCCCCGGCGCGGCTGTTCGCCTACCGCAACCCCGATCTCTTCCAGAAGCTTATCGACAGGCTCGTCGCCGCTTCGACCGATTATCTCACGCGGCAAATCGACGCTGGAGTCGAGGCCGTCCAGATTTTCGACACCTGGGCGGGGGTTCTTCCCACCGGCGAATTCGAGCGCTGGTGCGCGGCTCCCATCAAGGCCATCGTCGCCGGGGTCAAGCAAAAGCGGCCCGGGACGCGGGTGATCGGATTTCCCAAATCCATCGGTCCGAGGCTTGGGGCGTTCCTGGAGCAAACGGGCGTCGACGCGCTCGGCCTTGATCCTTCGGTCGATCCCTCCTGGGCGGATCGCGAATTTTCAAAAGACGTCGTCCTGCAGGGAAATCTCGACCCGCTCGCCCTTGTCGCCGGCGGGGCTCCGCTCGCCGCCGGCGTGACGAATATCCTCGCGGCGTTCAACGACCGGCCGCATATTTTCAATCTTGGCCATGGCGTGCTGCCGCAAACGCCCGTCGAGCATGTCGAGGAGCTGCTTCGGATCATTCGCGGCGGGTCGCCCGCATGACGAGTTTTTATCTCTGGATCAAGGCGCTGCATATCGTGGCGGTGATCGCCTGGATGGCGGGACTGCTCTATCTGCCCCGGCTTTTCGTTTATCATGCGGAGGCGCCGGAAGGTTCGGAGCAAGCCCAAACCTTCGTCGTGATGGAGCGCAGATTGATGCGGTTCATCATGCTTCCGGCGCTCGTCGTCGTCTGGGCGAGCGGTCTGACCCTCGCTATCGAGGCAGGCTTCCTTCAGGCCGGCTGGCTCCACTGGAAGCTGCTGCTAGTCCTTGGCATGACAGGCCTGCACGGCTATTTCTCGGTCCTGCGGAAGCAACTCGCGGCTGAAACCAATCGCCATTCCTCGCGTTTCTTCCGCATGATCAACGAAGCGCCCACGCTTCTTATGCTTGGAATAGTCGTTCTGGTTGTCATCAAACCCTTTTGATTGTACAAAAGATGGCCCGGGGGACTTTGGCTTGTCAAAACGGGCGAATCCCTCTACGTATGAATGCCCTCCTCGCAGGTTTTGGCTATGATCGGGCGCTTCTCCTGCGCTGCGGCAAGACAATATCGCCTGTTTCACCAATTTCCTGATTGTCCAGGCACGTTCCGCCCTCCGGGCCAAGGTTGCGTAAAAGCCGCCCGCCCCTAGCGCGTTCAAGGCGCGCCACCCTCCAAGGACTTTATCCCCATGCGGGAAATTAAACTGCAGGACTTGAAACTCAAGTCGCCGACCGAATTGCTCGCCTTCGCCGAAGAACACGAAGTCGAGAACGCATCGATCATGCGCAAGCAGGAGCTGATGTTCGCCATCCTGAAACAATTGGCGAGCCGCGAGATCGAGATTATCGGCGCCGGCGTCATCGAGGTTTTGCAGGACGGCTTCGGCTTCCTGCGGTCCCCCGACGCCAATTACCTCGCGGGACCGGACGACATTTATGTGTCTCCGTCGCAAATCCGCCGCTTCGGCCTGCGCACCGGCGATACGGTCGAAGGCCTGATCCGCAGCCCGAAAGAGGGCGAGCGCTATTTCGCGCTGCTCAAGGTCAACACGATCAATTTTGAAGACCCCGAGAAAATCCGGCATAAGGTCCATTTCGACAATCTGACGCCGCTTTATCCCGACGAGCGGCTGAAGCTTGAAATCGACGATCCGACCCGCAAGGATCTCTCCGCCCGCGTCATCGATATCGTCGCCCCCATCGGCAAGGGCCAGCGCGCGCTGATCGTCGCCCCGCCCCGCACCGGCAAGACGGTGCTGTTGCAGAACATCGCGCAATCGGTCACCGCCAATCATCCCGAATGCTATCTGATCGTGCTTCTGATCGACGAGCGGCCGGAGGAGGTCACCGACATGCAGCGCTCGGTCAAGGGCGAGGTCGTGTCCTCGACCTTCGACGAACCCGCCGTGCGCCACGTCCAGGTCGCGGAAATGGTCATCGAAAAGGCCAAGCGCCTCGTCGAGCACGGCCGCGACGTCGTGATCCTGCTCGACTCGATCACGAGGCTGGGCCGCGCCTACAACACTGTCGTGCCGTCTTCCGGCAAGGTGCTGACCGGCGGCGTCGACGCCAACGCCCTGCAGCGGCCCAAGCGCTTCTTCGGCGCCGCGCGCAACATCGAGGAAGGCGGCTCGCTGACCATCATCGCGACAGCGCTGATCGACACCGGATCGCGCATGGACGAGGTCATTTTCGAAGAATTCAAGGGCACCGGCAATTCGGAGATTATCTTGGACCGCAAGGTCGCCGACAAGCGCACTTTCCCGGCGATCGACATCACCCGGTCCGGCACCCGCAAGGAAGAATTGCTCGTGCCGCCCGACATTTTGAAAAAGATGTATGTCCTGCGCCGCATCCTGAACCCGATGGGCACGATCGACGGCATCGAATTCCTACTCGGCAAATTGCGCGAGACGCCGAAAGGCAACGCGATGTTCTTCGAGGCGATGAACACGTAGGGATTTGGGCGACCTCTTCCTGAGCGCGCGCGAAGCGGGCGTCTCGAGGGACGAGGGAAAATTGGACCGCGTAAAACGGCCTCTGGGGCCAGTCCATTCATCGCACGGCCGAATCGGGACGCGCTTTTCTGCCGCCTTGCGATCAATGAGTTTTTGTTCGCTTCGTCGCGATTTTTTTTGCCGATTCTGAAGCCGGTTGAAAGAGAGGCGCCGGTTGCGCCGTAAGAAATTTTGCGCGCAAAGCTTCCGCATTGAGGACGTTATTTTTCGCAGCTACTTTCCGATACTGCCGAAATCAGCAAGCCATCGCCTCACCACACAAAATCCACCGCCTCCAGGAACGCCCGCGCCAGAATCATATGGCCGGTCAGGGTCGGGTGGATGCGGTCGCCGGCGAGCGCCGCCGGATGAACGAGGGTGAGAATATCGTCGAACGCCGCCTGGCAATCGACGAAGATCGCGCCGTGGCGTTGGGCGACGCGGCGCACCGCCTGCCCATAGCAATCCATCATCGCGCGCAGCGGATCGTCGCGGTTTGGCTCGATGAAAAAGGGCGACATCAGCACCAGACCCTTGAGATGCGGCCGGGTCGCGCCGACAAGCTGCTCCAAAGTCGCTGAATATTCGTCGAGGCCGACATGCCATTCCGTTTGCAGCGGGGCGTCGAACTGGCGCCAGACGTCGTTGATGCCGATCATGACCGAAAGCCAGTCGGGCTTGAGGTCCAGCACGTCGGCCTGCCACCTGTCGGCGAGATCGCGCACCGTGTTGCCGGAGACGCCGAGATTGCGGATGCGGATCTTTTCGCGCGGGCAGGCGGCGCCGAGAAGCGCGTTGACGAGGGAGACATAGCCGTTGCCGATATCCCAGCTGACGGCCTCGCCGATCGGCCGGGCGCGGGCGCAATCGGTGATCGAATCGCCGATCATGAGCAGGGAGCTGCCGCGCTCGATCTTCATCGGACGGTCTCGAAGGTCATGACGTTTTCTCCAAAGCCTGAGGAGTTTTGGCGCCCGCCTGATCCTCCGGCGGGCCGGCGGCGGGCTGGCGCAGGTTCATGAGGGCGGAGCGGATCTGTCCGGTCCGGGTCTCGAACACGCGGGAGACGAGAAACGCGCCGAGAACGCAGACCGCAATGGTGACGCCGAGCTCCAGGAACGGCGCCGGAGCCGGGGCGACGTTGACCCGGGGAAATCCGGCGCCCTGAAACGCGGCGACGGTGAAAAACACCAACGGCAGATGAATCGCATAAAGCGTATAGGAGAAGTCCGCCGCCCAGCCGAAGAAACGCGGCGCGAGCGGAAACGAGACGAGTGGGCGGCAGGCGATGGCCACGGCGGCGCCGATGGCGATCATCGAATCGGTCTCGAGTTCGGTGGCGACCCGCTCATGGCGCAGGACCATCCCGGCGACGATCAGAGCGACGCCGGCGACGCCGGCCGGAAGCGGAAGCGGACGGGACTGGAGGACATGGCGCGACAAGGCGCCCCCGAACCAGGCGCTGAACCAGAACACGGCCTCTTTGGGATAATGGCAGATTGTCAGGGCGATCGCGCAAATGAGGACGAGCGTCAGCAGCCGCAGGCCGCGCGAGGCGTTCCACAGGATCGCGAGAAGGATCGCGGGGGCGAACAGATACAGCGCCCATTCGTAGCCAAGCGACCAGAGAGCCGGGTTCTGCTCCCAGGCGCGGCAGCTGAAGCCCTGTAATCCGGACACGAAGCAGATCGCCTGGGCGACGCCGCCGAAATCGAGCTGGAGATGAGACGTGAGCGGCCCTTCCGGCGGGTCGTTCAGGACAAGCAGGCCGAAAAGGAAGATCAGCTGGGTGATGATGAGCGCGGGGAAATAGACCGCGTAGATGCGGGCGAACCGTGCGATGAGATAGCGCACGAGGTCGAAACGGCCCTGCCGGATGGATTTGGTGAGGCTGCCTCCGATCAGGAAACCGCTCAGGATGAAAAAGATCACCACCGCCTGATGGCCGAGATCGGTGATGAAATAGAAGAGCCAGAGCAGCGGGCCGGGCCGATCGATCTGATCGACATTGAGAAAATAAAATGCGCGGCTATGCGCGAACACGACGAGAAGCGCGGCGTTCGCGCGCATGAAGTCGAGCAGCGGCCAGTGAGTCGCCGCCTTGCCTGAATCGCCGGTCATCGTCCCTCTTGAAGCAGCCGCGATCCGTCTTCGGTGCGGCCGCGAATGCGTCAGAGTAGCCAACCCGGCCAGAGCTTGCTAGAGCAGGCGCGAACAATGCATCGAGCCATCAAGCGAGCGATCAAGAATGCGCGCCGCCGCCCTCTCCCGCAAAACCAAGGAAACCGAAATCGACGTCAGCGTCGATCTCGACGGGTCCGGCGCGGCCCAAATCTCGACCGGGATCGGGTTTTTCGACCATATGCTGGAGCAACTGGCCCGGCATTCTCTGATCGACATGGCGATCAGAGCCAGGGGCGATTTGCATATCGACCAACATCACACGGTCGAGGACACCGGCATCGCCCTCGGGCAGGCGATCCGCCGGGCGCTGGGCGACATGGCCGGGATCACCCGGTTCGCCGATGTGCTTTTGCCCATGGACGAGACGCTGACCCGCGTCGCCATCGACATTTCCGGGCGGCCGTTCCTGGTGTTCAGGACCAGCTTCCCGAGGGCCAAAATCGGCGAATTCGACACCGAACTGGCGCGGGAGTTCTTTCAGGCCTTCACGACGCACGCGGGCATGAACATCCACGTCGAGACCCTTTACGGCGAGAATTCGCACCATATCTGCGAATCGGCGTTCAAGGGCCTCGCCCGCGCCCTGCGCAAAGGCGTCGAGCTTGACGAGCGCCAGCGCGGCGCGATCCCCTCGACGAAGGGATCGCTGGCGGGGTAATCCTCGAGGGCTCCCGTTTGGCGCCCGGATGCCCTAGACAGAGGCCACGCCGGGCGAGGCCGGTGGCGGGTGCTTAAATTTTTGAGGAGCCGGACCATGGCTGTCTATTCGGTTCACACGCGCGAAGACGGGACCGGCGTCGCCGACGCCGCCTTCGTTCGCGAGGGGTTCAGCTTCGGCGCCTTTTTCTTTGGGCCGCTCTGGCTCGCGCGGCATCGGCTCTGGCTCGCGATGATCGTCTGGTTCGCCCTGTGGCTCGTTCTGTTCGCGGCGGCGGCGCTGAACCTGTGGACGGCGACGGCGGCCTTGACGGCGGTCTTGCTCCTTGCCGCGCTGCTGGGATTCGAGGCGAACGCCCTGCTCGAGGCCCGGCTGGCGAAGCGCGGCGGAAGGCTGATCGACGTCGTTGCGGCCCCTGCGCTCGAGGAGGCGCAAAGCGCGTTTTTCCGGCGCCTTGCCGGAGACGATCAAGAGCCCGCCGCATTCGATCCCGGACCTTTTTCGTGAACGTCGCCATTGTCGATTACGGCTCGGGCAATCTGCATTCAGCCCGCAAGGCCTTCGAGCGCGCCGCGCGCGCCGCCGGGCTCGACTGCGCCATCGCCGTCACCTGCGACCCCGATCAGGTGTATGGCGCCGACCGGATCGTCTTGCCGGGCGTCGGCGCCTTCGCCGATTGCCGCCGCGGCCTCGACGCCCCGCCCGGCCTGCTTGGCGCCCTTACCGCCGCGGTTCAGGAAAAATCCCGGCCGTTCCTCGGGATCTGCGTCGGAATGCAGCTGATGGCGACCCGCGGCCTCGAACATGGCGTCACCCCCGGCCTCGGCTGGATCGAGGGCGACGTCGACGCCATCGATTCCGAAGGCGGGCGGCTACGCATTCCGCACATGGGCTGGAACACGCTCGACGCGCGGCAGGATCATCCCTTGCTGGCCGATATCCCGACCGGCCCGGACGGGCTGCACGCCTATTTCGTGCATTCCTACGCTTTCAGGCCGGCGCAAGCCGCGGCGATCATCGCCTCCGCCAGCTATGGCGCGCCCCTCGCCGCAATCATCGGCAAGGACAACATGGCGGGCGTCCAGTTCCACCCGGAGAAAAGCCAGAGCCTCGGGCTCGCGCTGATCGCCAATTTTTTGAGATGGCGGCCATGATTCTCTTTCCGGCGATCGACCTCAAGGACGGACGCTGCGTGCGCCTCGAACGCGGCGACATGCAAAAGGCGACGATCTTCAACGACGATCCGGCCGCGCAGGCGCGAACGTTCGAGGCGCAGGGGTTCGCTTATCTTCACGTCGTCGATCTCGACGGAGCCTTCGCCGGCCGCGCTGTGAACGCGCCGGCGGTCGAAGCCATTCTCGCGGCGGTGAAGATCCCGGTGCAGCTTGGCGGCGGCGTCCGCGATCTCGCCGCCATCGAGAACTGGCTCGCAAAGGGCGTCTCCCGGGTCATCATCGGGACGGCGGCGGTGCGCGATCCCGAACTCGTCCGCAGCGCCGCGAAACGTTTTCCCGGCGCGGTCGCGGTCGGCATCGACGCGCGGGCGGGGGAGGTCGCGGTCGAGGGCTGGGCCAAAACGTCGGCGCTGAGCGCGGCCGAATTGGGAAAAAAATTCGAGGACGCCGGCGTCGCCGCCATCATCTACACCGACATCGACCGTGACGGTTTGCTGCGCGGCCTCAACATCGAGGCGACCTTGGCGCTGGCGAACGCCCTCGCCATTCCCGTCATCGCCTCGGGCGGCCTCGCTTCGATGGCGGATATCGAACGGCTGTTGGAGCCCGACTGCGCCAAACTCGAGGGCGCCATCGCGGGACGTGCGCTTTATGATGGCCGACTCGATCCGAGGGAAGCGCTGGCGCTGATCGCGCGGGCGCAGGCGCCTGCATGAAGACCCGCAAGCCCGGAAACGCCGATGCTTAAAGCCCGCCTCATTCCCTGCCTCGACGTCAAGGACGGCCGCGTCGTCAAGGGCGTCAATTTCGTCGATCTGCGCGACGCCGGCGATCCGGTCGAATGCGCCATCGCCTACGACGCGGCGGGGGCGGATGAACTTTGCTTTCTCGACATCACCGCAAGTCACGAGGATCGGGGCATCCTGCTCGACGTCGTCCAGCGCACGGCGGAGGCCTGTTTCATGCCGCTCACCGTCGGCGGCGGCGTGCGCACGCTCGAGGATATCCGCGCCCTGCTGCTTGCCGGGGCCGACAAGGCGTCGATCATGACCGCCGCCGTCGCCAACCGCGAATTTGTCCGGCAGGCGGCGCAAAAATTCGGCAATCAGTGCATCGTCGTCGCCATCGACGCCAAGCAGACCGGCCCGTACCGCTGGGAAATCTTCACCCATGGCGGGCGCAAACCGACCGGGATCGACGCGGTTGACTACGCCCGGGAGGTCGTCGCCCTTGGCGCCGGGGAAATCCTGTTGACTTCGATGGATCGCGACGGCGTCAAGACCGGCTTCGACCTCGCGCTGACCCGCGCCGTGGCGGACGCCGTCAGCGTTCCCGTCATCGCCTCGGGCGGCGCCGGGACGCTCGAGCATCTCGTCGAGGGCGTCCGGGACGGCGGCGCCAGCGCGGTGCTCGCCGCCTCGATTTTCCATTTCGGCGAATTCACCGTCAGTGAGGCCAAGCGCTTCATGGCGCAAAAGGGCCTCCCGATGCGGCTCGATCCCGCGACGGAGCCGGCGCGATGAGCTTCACCCTCGACGATCTCGCGGCGATCGTCTCCGCCAGGGCGGGCTCCACCACGGAGGCCTCCTACACCAAGTCGCTGCTCGACGCCGGTCCGGCCCGCGCGGCGAAGAAGCTCGGGGAAGAAGCCGTCGAACTGGTGATCGCGGCGATGGAGGGCGAACCCCGCGCCATCGTCGCGGAAAGCGCCGATCTGCTTTATCATCTCGTCGTCGTCCTGCAGCAGCATGGCGTCGCGCTTGCAGACGTGCTGGCTGAACTCGAGCGGCGCACCGCCCGCTCCGGACACGAGGAAAAAGCGTCGCGGCCGGCCTAGAGCATATTCCGATCGGATTGAATCAATCCGATCGATAAGAATATGCTCATGTTTTTGACTCTGGAGCGCTGCGAGGACAAGGGGACTTCATGGACCAGCGCGCCAGACCCGCGGCCCTCGCGTCGCCCTATCATCGGTTCAGTAGGAGCGAATGGGCGGCGCTCGCCGCCGACGCGCCGCTGACCCTGACGGCGGACGATCTTGCGCGGCTGCGCTCCACCAACGACCCGATCTCGCTCGAAGACGTCGCCGCGATCTACCTGCCGCTGTCGCGCCTGCTCTCGCTCTACGTCGGAGCCACGCAAGGCCTCTACAAGGCGACCCGGAGCTTCCTTGGCGCGGATGACGGCAAGACGCCGTTCATCATCGGCGTCGCGGGTTCTGTCTCGGCCGGAAAATCGACGCTGTCGCGGGTGATGCAGGCGCTGCTCTCGCGCTGGCCCAACACGCCGAAGGTCGATCTCGTCACCACCGACGGGTTTCTCTATCCGAACGCCGTCCTCGAGCGCGAGGATCTGATGGGAAAAAAGGGCTTTCCCGAAAGTTACGACAGCGCCGCCCTGCTGCGGTTCCTCTCCGACGTCAAGGCGGGGGAGCGCCATGTCGAGGCGCCGGTCTATTCGCATGTGGTCTATGACATCCTGCCGGGCGCGAGCGTCAAGGTCGACCGGCCGGACATCCTGATCGTCGAGGGGCTCAACGTGCTGCTGCCGAGCCGCCCGGCGAAGGACGGCAGGGCGGCGCCCTTCGTCTCGGATTTCTTTGATTTTTCGGTCTACCTGCACGCCAGCGAGCGCGATCTTGAGGACTGGTTCGTCGCCAGATTTATGCATCTGCGGCAGACCTCGTTCCGCGAACCGCAGAGCTATTTCATCAAATACGCGGATCTGAACGATTCGGAGGCCGAGGCTGCGGCGCGCGACATCTGGACGAGGATCAACCTGCGCAATCTGCGCGAGAATATTCTACCGACGAAGCCAAGAGCCAATCTCGTGCTGACCAAGGGCGCGAGCCACCGGATCGAGGAGGTGGAGCTGAGGAAGTTGTAGGGTTGCTTTAGTCGGCGATCGGCTTGCGGCGCAAGCTACCTTGGCGCGCCGGTCCTGAAATACGCGCGAACAATATCTTCAAATTTCTGGGCGGCCGGAGTCGTCAGCCCTGCTGGACCCTTGAGAAGACACACCGTGCGTTGAGGCGGCGCGGGTTGGATGCGTCCGAAATAAAGATCGAGCTTGGGCGAGACGCTGCTGGCGTCGGCGGGAACGATCGACACACAGGCTCCGTCGCTTACGGCGCTCATGATCGCCGAGAACGTGTTGAATTCGAGCACGCGCTTCGGGCTGACGCCATGATGTTGTAGAAAGGCGTCGATCGAGGCCCTCGTCGTGTAGCCGTGAGAGAGCAGCGCCAGGCGCTGATCGGCGAGCGCTCGCGGCTTTATAGTCGGTAAAGCGGCGAAGGCGTGGCTCCGCGCGCAGACGAAAGCGAGGCTGTCCGTGTAGAGCTTGTAGGCGGCGAGCGGCGGCGCCACCGGGCCGATGCCAACGCCAAGACTGAGTTCTCCGGACGCGAGTCGATCAAAAATTTCGGCGTTTGCAAGCTCCAGCACCTCGATGTCGACGGCGTCATGACAGCGAATGAATTGAGACACGATGGCCGGCAGATACAGCGCGTTGAAGGTCTGCGTCACTCCGAGCCTCAGACGCCCCCGCTTCAGCCCGCGATAGGCGTCGATCGTCTCGCGCAGCGCATGCGTGACGGCGAGAGCGCGCCGGGCGTGATCGACTGCGATCACGCCAGCCTCCGTCAACCTGACGATACGGGCGGAGCGATCGAACAGCCGGACGCCGAGATCATCCTCCAAATCCTTGATCGTCTGCGACAACGCCGGCTGTGACACGTTCAGCGCGCGCGCGGCGCGCGTGAAGCTCAGTTCGTCGGCGATCCCGACGAGATAGCGGAATTGCCGCATCTGCATAACGACTCCGATATCATAAGGCATTCTTATTGTCAGTATTAAATTCGTGTCTTTGACTTATCCAAGCCCCACGGCGATCATTACGCCGAAATCCAACCTCCGCAGGGTCGCCGCATGAGCACGCAGACAAAGTTTCATTCCGCTGATTTCGACAAGACGCCGCCCACCTTCGCTTCGACGCTGCCGGACCGCCTCGTTCACCGCGGCGTTGAAAAGGAGGATACGCGCGCCGCCTATTCCGTGGAACGCAAGCACCCTGTGCATTTTGTCGATCTGCCCTCGAACGCTGTCAGCGTGACCGTCGGCGGCCTTGCGCCCGGGGGCCGCTCCAACCGGCATCGGCACACTTATGAAACCATTCTCTACGTGCTCGAAGGCCGCGGCTACTCAATGATCGAGGATCGAAAGATCGAGTGGGAGCCTGGCGACGCCCTCTACATTCCGGTCTGGGCCTGGCACCACCATGTCAACGCAGATGCGGAAAAGCCCGCGCGCTACCTCGCCTGCGAGAATGCGCCCATGCTGCAAAATCTTGGACGACTCGCAATCCGCGAAGAAGAGAAGTGAGACGCATACATGACCATCACCTCACTCGAAGGCATCATCGCTTATCCAGTCACGCCCTTTCGTCCGGACGGGTCCGGCATCGATGAACAAGCGTTTCGGCGGGTTACCGAGAATCTCCTGCGTTCTCATCCGGCCGCCATCGCGTTTCTCGGCAGCGCGGGAGAAAGCGCCTACCTGACCGATGATGAATGGCGCCGCGCCGCGAAGGTCGGCGTCGAGACCGTCACGGGGCGCGCGCCGGTCATTCTGGGCGTCAGCGAGCTTACGACTGCCGCGGCGGTGTCGAAGGCGCGATACGCGAAGGAGATCGGCGCCGACATGCTCATGGTGATTCCCGTCTCCTACTGGAAACTCGCCGAGAACGAAATCTACAGCCACTTCGAGGCTATCGCGGCGGCGACCGATCTGCCCATCATGGCGTATAACAACCCGGCGACAAGCGGCGTCGACATGCAGCCGGCCTTGCTCGTGCAGCTCGTTTCGAAGATCAAGACCGTCTGCTTCGTCAAGGAGAGCAGCGGCGACCTCAACCGCATGCACGCGATCCGGACGTTGTCGAACGGCGAAATTCCATTCTACAACGGCGCCAATCATCTCACCCTTGAAGCTCTCGCCGCCGGCGCGAGCGGCTGGTGTACGGCTGCGCCCAATCTCCTCGACGACCGGCCGCATGCGCTCTTCGAGCACATGCGCAAAGGACGCCTTGCCGAGGCGCGGGAGCTTTTCTATCAATTGCTGCCGATACTCGGCTTCATCGTCGTTGGCGGTCTGCCGACAACCGTGAAAGCCGGGCTGAGGCTGCGTGGTCTCGACGCCGGCGATCCACGTCCGCCTCTCAAACCTCTGCCGGACGCCCCGCGGCGTGAACTCGAAGGTTTTCTCGCGACGATCGGCGTCGGAGCGATTTCCGCCTAGAGCATTCCGATCGGATTGAATCAATCCAATCGACAAGAATATGCTCAAGCTTTTGACACTAGAGCATATTCCATCGATCGCATGACTTCATGCGATCGGAAAGCGCTCTAAGCTCCCTCACAAAAAGCTCTGCGGCTCGATGTCCACCGCGACCCCGACGCCGCCCCGCGCTTTCGGCCCCGCCGCCAGCAGCGCGCGCAGAAATCCCTGCAGATCGGCGTTTCGCGGCGAACGCGCCAGAAGCCGGAACCGGTGGCGCCCGCGGATGATCGCGATCGGCGCCTCGGCCGGCCCGAGGAGGCGGATCTCGTCATCGCGCGGAAGGCCTCCCGCGGGCGCGAGCCGCCAGGTGGGCGAGGGCGGCAGCTCATAGGCCGCTCTCGCCAGCGCCCGCGCATGCGTCTCCGCCGAGGCCGCGTCCTTGCCCGAGACGATCAGGGCCGCGAGCCGTCCGAACGGCGGCAGACCCGCGCGCAGCCGCTGCTGCGTCTCTTCAAGATAGAATTTTTCACAATCGCCCGACAAAAGCGCGCGCATCACCGGATGTTCCGGCTGGAAGGTCTGGACCAGAGCCTCGCCGCGCGTGTCGAACCGCCCGGCCCGGCCGGTCACCTGCTGTAGTAGCTGGAACGTGCGCTCCGCCGCGCGCGGGTCGCCGGACGAGAGCCCGATATCGGCGTCGATCACGCCGACGACGGAGAGCAGCGGGAAATTGTGCCCCTTGGCGACAAGCTGGGTGCCGATGATAAGGTCGCACTCGCCCTGCGCGATGGCGTCGAGTTCGTTGCGGAGCCGTTTCGACCCGCCCGGAAAATCGGACGAGAGGACCATTGTGCGGGCATCCGGAAACGTCTCCGCCGCCTCCTCGGCCAAACGCTCGACGCCGGGGCCGCAGGCGGACAATTGATCGACAGCCTCGCAATTGGGGCACATCTGCGGGCGGCGCTCGATATGGCCGCAATGATGGCAGACGAGCGCGCGGCGGAAGCGGTGATCGACCAGCCAGGCGGTGCAATTCGGGCATTGGAAGCGATGGCCGCAGCTGCGGCAGAGCGTGAGGGGCGCGTAGCCGCGCCGGTTGAGAAACAGCAGCCCCTGTTCGCCGCGCTCGAAAGCGCTCGTGAGCGCGGCTTTGAGCCTTGGTGAGATCCACTTGCCGCGCCCGGGCGGCTCGAGCCGCATATCGACAGCGGTGAGGCGCGGCAGGGCGCGGCCCTTGTAGCGGCCGTCGAGCCGCACGCGGCCATAGCGCCCCTGTTCCGCGTTGACCCGGGTCTCGATCGAGGGCGTCGCCGAGGCGAGGATCACGGCGCTCGCCTCGATTTGCCCGCGCACCACGGCCATGTCGCGGGCGTGATAGGAGACGCCGTCCTCCTGCTTGTAGGCGGCGTCGTGCTCTTCATCGACGACGATCAGGGCGAGATCGGAGAAAGGCAGATACAGCGCGGACCGCGCCCCCGCCACGACCTTGACCTCGCCGCGGGCGAGCGCGCTCCAGACGCGGGCGCGCTTGCGGGCGCCGACCGCCGAGTGCCATTCCGCCGGCCTTGCGCCGAACCTCGCGGCGAAACGGTCGAGAAACTGCGCGGTGAGCGCGATTTCCGGCATCAGGACCAGGGCCTGACGTCCGTCCCGCACGGCGGCGGCGATGGCCTCGAAATAGACCTCGGTCTTGCCTGATCCGGTGACGCCCTCGAGCAGGGTCACCGAGAAGGCGCGGGCGCGGACGGCGGCGGTCAAAATCTCCGCCGCCCTCGCCTGGTCCGGCTCGAGGTCCGGCGCGGCGTAGCCGGAATCGCAGGGCAGAGCCGCGGGTTCCGGCGGCAGGGCGATCGTCTCCAGCGCGCCCTCGTCCACGAGCCCGTCGATCACGCCGGCCGAGCAGGCGGCGGCCTCGGCGAGCGCGGACTTCGGGAAGATCAGCCCGCCTTCCGCCGCGGCGAGCACGCGGCTTCGCGCCGGCGTCATCCGTTGCGGCGGCGGACCGGCGAGGCGGACCCCGACGCGGACCGGCTCGGGTCCGGCGTGGGACGGCGCCCGCACGCCCATGCGCAGCACCATGCCGCGCGGGCTCATGGTCCAGCGCGCCACCCAGTCGATGAATTTGCGCAGGCGCGGCTGAAGCGGCGGCCAGTCGAGCTTGGCCGCGACGCTCTTGAGGTTCGAGGCGCCCGGCGGCGCGGGCCTGATGTCCCAGACCACACCCGCCGCAAGGCGCGAGCCGAGCGGCGCCTCGACGAAATCGCCGGGCGCGAGGTCCATGCCTGCCGGGACGGTATAGGAAAAGGCGGCGTCGAGCGCGACCGGAACCAGCACGTCGGCGATGCGCCCGGCGGATTTATCGTCTTCGCCGTCTTTGCCCAATTTTGCGCGCGCCCGGTTGCTTCGGCGGCGAAGCCGTTGGAGGAGGGGCGGAAGACGAGGCCGGAGGAGCCGAAAGGCTGGATCGGCGGGCGGGGGGATAATGCGTTCCCGCGCGACTTTTCTTCCTTCGCGCCAGCATGTTCAGCGCCTCGATCACGCCGGAAAACGCCATCGCCGCGTAAATGTAGCCCTTGGGGAAATGAAAGCCAAATCCGTCGGCGACGAGCGTCGTCCCGATCAGCAGGAGAAACCCGAGCGCGAGCATCACGATGGTCGGGTTCTTGTGGATGAACGCGGCGAGCGCGTCGGCGGCGAGGATCATCCCGGCGACGGCGAGGATCACGGCGGTGATCATGATCGGCACGCTGTCGGTCATGCCGACGGCGGTGATGATCGAATCGATCGAAAAGACGATGTCGAGCAGGACGATCTGGGCGACGACGGTCCCGAACCTCGCGGGCTTCGCCGGCTTTTCCGGCTCCTCCTCGTCCGTGTCCACGGTTTCATGGATTTCGGACGTCGCCTTCCAGACCAGAAACATCCCGCCCCCGATCAGGATGAGGTCGCGCCAGGAGAAATCGCGGCCGAATGCGGCGAACAGGGGCTCGGTGAGACGGACGATAAACCCCGCCGCCGCGACGAGCAAAATCCGGAAGATCAGCGACAGGCTGATGCCGATCCGTCGTGCGTTGGAGCTCGAGGGATGCGGCAGCTTGTTCGAGAGGATGGCGATGAAGACGAGGTTGTCGACCCCGAGCACCAGCTCCATGACGACCAGCGTCGCCAGCGCGGCCCAGGCCGAAGGGTCATGCGCGAGCGCAAGGAGATCACGGATCAAGAAGCTTTTCCGGTGCCGGTCGGGGAAGGCCCGCGCCCAGCGCGGCGCGGCGGAGAGGGTTGCGGGAATGGCTCATGTAGCCCCGTTTCGTGCCGCAAGACTGGGGCCGGGTCAAGGCGGGCCCTCGTGGCGGCGATCGCGGACGCCCCTCCCTTGCATCGCGCCGCGCAAACCCATAGATGACCTCAGCCGAGGCAGGCCCGCTCCTGCCCCCGGACCCTTGCCCCAAAAGCCCCGCCTCGCCCGCCCGGCGCCACGAGAGTTTCATGCAGCATCCCCCCTCCGGCCCCGATCTCTGGCACGCCACCACCATCATCATGGTGAAAAAAGGCGCCCGCACCGTGATCGGCGGCGACGGCCAGGTCTCGATCGGGCAGACCATCGTCAAGGGCAACGCCAGGAAGGTGCGCCGCCTCGCCAAGGGCGAAGTCATCGGCGGCTTCGCCGGGGCGACCGCCGACGCGTTCACTTTGTTCGAACGGCTCGAAGGCAAGCTTGAGCAATACCCTGGCCAGCTCATGCGCGCCTGCGTCGAGCTCGCCAAGGACTGGCGCACCGACCGCTACCTGCGCCGCCTCGAGGCGATGATGCTCGTCGCCGACAAGGAGGCCGCGCTGGTGCTGACCGGCACCGGCGACGTGCTGGAGCCGGAGGCCGCCGACGAGGGCTCGGTGATGGGGATCGGCTCCGGCGGCAATTACGCGCTCGCCGCCGGCCGGGCGCTGCTTTCGACCGATCTCGACGCCGAGGACATCGCCCGCCGGGCGTTGACGATCGCCTCCGAAATCTGCGTCTATACGAACGGCAATTTCGTGCTCGAATCGATTGCCTCGAAATGACTCTCGAGACGCGAGCGGAGCCCGCCCGGAATGAACTTTCCGCGAAAAGAGATCCGATGAACGATTTTTCCCCCCGCGAGATCGTCTCCGAGCTCGACCGTTTCATCGTCGGCCAGAACGACGCCAAGCGCGCCGTCGCCATCGCGCTGCGCAACCGCTGGCGCCGCCTGCGCCTCGAGGGGCCGATGCGCGAGGAGGTTCTGCCGAAGAACATCCTGATGATCGGGCCGACCGGCTGCGGCAAGACCGAAATCTCGCGCCGCCTCGCGAAACTCGCGGGCGCGCCGTTCCTGAAGGTCGAGGCGACGAAGTTCACCGAGGTCGGCTATGTCGGGCGCGACGTCGAGCAGATCGTCCGCGATCTGGTCGAGACCGCGATCAGCATGGTCCGCGACGAAAAGCGCAAGTCCGTGCGCGCTCGCGCCGAACTCGCCGCCGAGGACCGCATTCTCGACGCGCTCGTCGGCGTCAACGCGTCCGCGGCGACGCGCGACTCTTTCCGCAAGCGGCTGCGCACGGGCGAACTCGACGACAAGGAAATCGAGATCGAGGTGGCGCAATCGGCGCCGTCGATGCCGATGTTCGAATTGCCCAACATGCCGGGCTCGTCGGTCGGCGCGATCTCGCTCGGCGATATTTTCGGCAAGGCGCTCGGCAAGACCGCGAAGCCGCGCCGCACCATTGTCAAGGACGCGGCGGAGCCCCTGATCCTCGAGGAAAGCGACAAGCTGGTCGATCAGGAGCAGATCGTGCAGGAGGCGATCCGCGACGTCGAAAACAACGGCATCGTGTTTCTCGACGAACTCGACAAGATCTGCGCGCGCGAGGGCCGCGGCGGCGGCGCCGACGTCTCGCGCGAAGGCGTGCAGCGCGACCTTTTGCCCCTGATCGAGGGCACCAGCGTTTCGACCAAGCATGGCGTCGTGAAGACCGACCACATCCTGTTCATCGCCTCCGGCGCGTTCCATGTCTCGAAGCCCTCGGACCTGCTGCCGGAATTGCAGGGCCGCCTGCCGATCCGGGTGGAATTGGCCCCGCTGACCGAGGACGATTTCCGCCGCATCCTGACCGAGACCGAAGCGAGCCTCATCAAGCAATACGAGGCCCTGCTCGCGACCGAGGGCGTCGAGCTCGTCTTCACCCCCGACGCCGTGATCGCCCTGGCGCGGGTGGCGGTGCAGGTCAACTCCACCGTCGAGAACATCGGCGCGCGGCGGTTGCAGACGGTGATGGAGCGCGTGCTGGACGAGGTGAGCTTCACCGCCTCCGACCGGGCCGGGGAGAGGGTCGAGATCGACGGGGCCTTCGTCGAGCGCAACATCGGCGACCTCGCCAAGAACGCGGATTTGAGCCGGTTTATTTTGTAGTTGGACGCCCCCTACGGCGATGGAATGGGCGCGCCGTCGCGCCGAAATCTTTTGCGCCGCGTGCTTCGGCCGCCGCGCGGGGCGGGGCCAAGCTGCGGTCCTTGCGCGTAGGTTCTTGCGCGTTGTGATGTAGTCAAAAACTGTTCAGCCATTGCGATTCACGTGGCGATTCACGCGGGCGCGCGAAAGGGCTAAGCTCGGTCGCTCGAATCGGATTGTGGAGCGCCGATGACAGATCCCTCCCCTGCGCCTGCGCCCGCCCCTGCCTTTCCTCGTGATCCTGCGATGCGGCGCGCCCTGGGGCTTGACGCGCTCGCCGCGATCCTACCGATGGACCGGCGCGACCGGCTCGCCGAACTTCTGACCGACGACGACGTCGCCACCTTGAAGCATCTCGCCCGCGAGGGGATGGGCGAGAACAGTTTGCGGGGGCTCGCGTCCGACCTCGCCTATCTCGAGGCTTGGGCTTTGGCGTCGACGTCAAGTCCCTTGCCCTGGCCGGCGCCTGAGGCGCTCGCCTTGAAATTCGTGGCGCATCATTTGTGGGACCCGGCCCGGCGCGACGCCGACCCGAGCCACGGGATGCCGGCGGATGTCGCGGCGAGCCTGCGGGCGCAGAATCTGCTAAGGGCCGAGGGCCCGCACGCCCCGGCGACGGTGCGCCGGCGGCTCTCGAGCTGGGCGACGCTGCACCATTGGAAAGGCGCCGACGGTCCGTTCAAGTCGGCGCCGCTCCGCGCGGCGCTCCGTCTTTCGGTGCGCGCCGGCGCGCGGCCGCGGATGCGCAAGAGCGCCCGCGCCGTGACGCTCGACGTGCTGGAGCAACTCCTTTCAACCTGCGGCTCGGACCGGCTTGTCGATGCGCGCGATGCGGCGTTGCTGCTCGTCGCGTTCGGCTCGGGCGGGCGGCGCCGGAGCGAAGTCGCCGGACTGCGGATCGAGCAATTGATCGAGGAGGGGGCGATCCTTGAAGATCCGGCCGATCCCGGCTCGACGTCTTTGCCGTGTCTTTCGATCAGGCTGGGGCGGACCAAGACGGCGAAGGCTGACGAGGACACGAGGGTTCTTCTCGTCGGGCGCCCGGTCGAGGCGTTGCGGGAATGGCTGGCGCGCGCCGGCATCGCAAAAGGCCCGGTGTTCCGTGCGATCGACCAATGGGGCGGCCTCGACGATAAAGCGATGACGCCGCAGGCGGTGAACTGGATCGTAAAGCGGCGCGCCGCCGCGGCCGGGCTCGACCCGAAGCTTTATTCGGCGCATGGACTTCGCTCCGGCTATCTGACCGAGGCGGCGCGGGAAGGCGTCCCCTTGCCCGAGGCGATGCAGCAAAGCCAGCACCGCTCGATCCAGCAGGCGGCAAGCTATTACAACGACTCGGAACGCAAGCAGGGTAGGGCGGCGAGGCTGGCCTCAATCCCGAAAGTCCTCCCCCAATGCTAGAGCGCTTTCCGGCCGAATGTGCTCATTCGGTCGATCAGAAATCGCTCCGGATTCATAAACTTGAGCGCATTCCGGCCGGAGGGAGTCATTCGGTCGATCAAGATAAATCCCCGGCGGTTTTCCAGATAAAAGCCCCTGTGGAATCCTGATCGCGAGTGAGGGTCGCCTGTAGCCTGGCAGGCGGTCTGAGCGACGCTCACTCCAAAACCACATATTCACGCGGCGCGCCGTTTTTCGGCCCGTCGAAGAAAATCAGCACCCGCAGGGGCTTGACGCCCAGCACCGTCACAGCCTCCGCCTTGGCGCGTTTTTTCCTGTCGAACACATCCTCGAGAACCGCGATCTGCTTCACTGCGCCGCCGGGTCGCGGCTCGACCGTGAACAGACTGAACGGGATATGCCACTGCTCCTGCGCCGGGCCCGCGAGTACCAGCAATCTGCCGTCCGGCATCGCCGCCATGTCGCGAACGCCGACATTGCAGCCAAGCGCGATCGGGATGATCTCCGGCTCTCCCCGAAGCGGCTCATGGCCAGGCGCGAACAGCGCGCTGACCTTGACGCCGACGAGATAGGCGGCGCCCTCGATCGTCGGCGCCCTGAGGCCGGCGAAGAGTTTATCGCCGACGACGGCGAGGCCTTCGATATTGAGCCCGTCCTCCTGGATGAGATGCTTGCCGAAAAAGGGGCCGATTTTCGGCGCCGTCCGTAGCGCGTCGCCGAGCCGGTAGGTCGTCTCGACGATCCGCGCGCCGTTCTCGTCGGCCCTCAGGCGGGCGAGGATGAAGGAAGACAGGACGAATTCGTTGCCCGCCCGCGAGCATCCGTGCGAGCCGACAATGTAGAAATAGGGCGCGGCGTAAGCGACGCCCTCGCCGTCGAGATCCTTGAACACCGGCTCCTGGTCGAGGCAGCCCTGCGCCAGAGGCGAGGCCGCCACCGCCGCGGGCTTCTCGCCGAGCGTCGAAGGACTCGGCACGTCGTCGATCAGCGGCGCTTTTTTTCCGGCGGCGATATGGCCGTTGTCGATGGTGAAAAACTGGGCCGACCGGCTCTGATCGTTGATCGCGAGGCAGAGCCCCGAACGATCGCACGCCGCTCCGCTCAGATCTTCGGCGATCTTGTCCTTGCCGTTGTCCTTCTCGAGAAAGGGCGGGTCGACCAGATAGAGCTGCACCGCCTGCAGCGGGCGCAGCGGCTCGGCAAAGGCCGCGACGATAGCGGGCGGCAGCCCCATGAGGGCGGACCCGGCGGCCAGGACTAAAGCGGCGATAGCTCCGGCGGCTGTGCGCACCCTTCTCTCCTTCCGCGATCAGACCTTGCGCAAAAACATATATCGGTTTACGCGACGCCCCAAACCAGTCTCGTCCAGGCGTTGAAACCGAAGGCCCATTTTGCCTTCGGCCGTGCGACCAAGTAAGAGGACGGAACAGATCGCAACCCCACCGCATGACGGACGGACCTCCGTTCGCAGCCCTGGAGCACGCCCGGTCGAAGACCCCTGGTCGAAGGTCTTTGTCGCGCATCCTTATTCGTCCCGCCGAAGTTCTGGAGCCCGAATGCCAAAGTTCAAGGAACGCGTTTTCTCCGGCGTGCAGCCGACGGGAAACCTGCATCTCGGCAATTATCTCGGCGCGATCGTCAAGTTCGTCGAACTGCAAAAAACCCACGACTGCATCTATTGCGTCGTCGATCTTCACGCGATCACGGTGCCGCAGAAGCCGGAGGAACTGAAGTCGAGCATAAGGGAAGTGACGGCGGCCTTTATCGCCTCGGGCGTCGATCCCAAACAGCATATCGTCTTCAACCAGAGCCAGGTCTGCGAACATGCCGAACTTGCCTGGATCTTTAATTGCGTCGCGCGCATCGGTTGGCTGAACCGCATGACGCAGTTCAAGGAGAAGGCGGGCAAGGACCGCGAGAACGCCTCGGTCGGACTTTACGCCTACCCATGCCTGATGGCCGCCGACATCCTCGTCTACCGCGCGACGCATGTGCCGGTCGGCGAGGATCAGAAACAGCACCTCGAACTCGCCCGCGACATCGCGCAGAAGTTCAATCTCGATTTCGGAGAGCGGATCGCGGCGCTCGGCCATGGCGACGCATTCTTTCCGCTGCCCGAGCCCCTGATCCAGGGTCCGGCCGCGCGCGTGATGAGTTTGCGCGACGGCGCGAAGAAAATGTCGAAGTCGGACCCTTCGGATTATTCGCGCATCAATCTTGCGGACGACGCCGATATCATCGCGCAGAAGGTTCGCAAGGCGAAGACCGACCCGGAACCTCTGCCTTCCGAGGTGGAAGGACTCGCCAAACGGCCCGAAGCGGAAAACCTCGTCGGGATCTTCTCGGCGCTCAACGGGCAGACCAAGCTCGATGTTCTTCGCCAGTTCGGCGGCGGCAATTTTTCGGCGTTCAAATCGGCGCTGGTCGATCTGGCGGTGGCGAAGCTCGGTCCGATCGGCGCGGAAATGAAGCGCCTGAAAGACGATACGGACTATATCGACAAGGTGCTGCTCGACGGCGCCTCGAGAGCCAAGGTGATCGCCAGGGAAAACCTCGCGGCGGTGAAGGATATCCTCGGCTTCGTGCGGTAGCGACAGACTAGTGATCGTGCCTGTGATGCGCGTCCGGGTAGTGCGGATGGGTGTGGCGTAGCGGCGCGTGCCGGTGCTTGTGTGAATGCGGCTCGCTCACCGGGCCGTCGTGCTCATGCTGGTGGTGCGCGTCGTGCGTATGGGCGTGCTCGTGCTCCAGCTCGTCATGCATATGTTCGTGCTCGTGGCGCTCAGTGAGGTGAAGCCACAGGCCAAGGCCCATCAAAAGTCCGGCGAGGCCAAGCCGCGCCGTGAGCGGCTCGTGCAGCAGGGCGATCGCAAGCACGGCGCCGATAAAGGGTGCCAGGGAGAAATAAGCGCTGGCGCGGGCCGTCCCGAGATGACGCAGAGCGAGCACAAAACACACGAGGCTGACGCCGACGCCGAAGAATCCGACCGCGGCCGCCGCGCCGAAGGATCCGCGCGAGGGAAGCGCCGCGCCGAACCATAGCACGAGCGCGATGTTCGCCGCTCCCGCGACGAGGCCCTTGATCATCGCGATCTGCGCCGGATCGGAAGCGGACAGTTTGCGGGTGAGATTGTTGTCGAGGCCCCAGCACAAACAGGCCGCTGCGATGAGCGCCGCGCCGCGGTCTAACGCGACGCCCTTTCCGTTCGATGAGAGCAACGCCGCGCCGGCGAGAATCGCGAAGGCGCCGAGCAGCAGGCGGCGATCGACGTTCTCCTTGAACGCGAGCCAGGCGATCGCCATTGTGAACAAAGATTCGAGGTTGAGCAGCAGGGAGGCCGAGGACGCCTGCGTGCGCGTCAGGCCAAGCATGAGCAGCAGCGGGCCGAGCAGACCGCCAAACACGACGACCGCGCCAAGCCACGGCAGATCGCTCCGGCGCAGCGGCGCTTCATTGGATGGAACTCCCGTCGCAGTGCGGCCGAGGCGGACGGCGGCGAGGCCGAGCCCCGCGCCAAGGTAGAGCGCGCCCGCCAGCATTTGCGGATCGAGCGCGCCGAGCAGCAATTTCGACAGCGGCGTCGAGGCGCCGAACAGGATCGCGGAGCCAAGCGCGAGCGGAACGCCCGGCCAGAGATGTGCGTGCGCGCTGTGAGTCATGGCGGACGGCCGCGCGGTTGGAGAAGATGGCTATATCCGCAATTTCACCGCATCATTGCCGATGCTTGGTCGGTTGACAAGATCGCATCGGCGCGCTTCCCGATGTCCTTTTCGGTCGCCAGGTTCTGTCGATGCGAACAAGTCGTCAATGCGCCGTCTTCGAAAAGACGTTGAGCACCACGACGCCAAGCATGATAAGTCCGATGCCGGCGAGTTCGCCAGCCCCGAGAGTCTGATTGTAGATGATCCATGCGATCAGCGACACCAGCGCGATCCCGGCGCCGGACCACACCGCATAGGCGACGCCGACCGGCATGTCGCGCAACGTCAGCGAAAGAAAATAAAAGGCGAGCGCATAGCCCGCGATGACGACCATCGAGGGAACGGGGCGCGTAAATCCCTCGGCGAGCTTCAGCGCCGAGGTGGCCGCGACTTCGGATGAAATCGCGATGGCGAGGTAGAGCCACGTCAGGCCGCTCATCGTCTCACGCTTTGTCTTCGAGCGCCTCGAGATCGGCGATCATGCCCTCGATCATGGCGAGCCCGATCTGCCAGAAGGCGGGATCGCGCGCGTCGAGGCCGAAGGGCGCCAGAAGCTCGCTGTGGTGTTTGGCGCCGCCCGCCGACAACATGGCGAGGTAGCGCTCCGCGAAACCGTCCCGCGCGCCCTGGTAGACTCCGTACAGAGAGTTCACGAGACAATCGCCAAAGGCGTAGGCGTAGACGTAGAACGGCGAGTGGACGAAATGCGGAATATACGCCCAGTAGGATTCATAGGCCGCGCCAAGCTCGATCGCGGGGCCGAGGCTGTCCGCCTGTTCACGCATCCACAAGGCGCTGATCTGGTCCGGCGTGAGTTCGCCCTTGCGCCGCTCGGTATGAACCGCGCGCTCGAAGGAATAGAAGGCGATCTGGCGCACCACCGTGTTGAGCATGTCCTCGACCTTGGAGGCCAGCATCGCGCGGCGTTCGGCGATGGTGTGGGTCTGCGCAAGCAGGGCGCGGAAGGTCAGCATTTCGCCAAACACCGAGGCGGTCTCGGCCAGCGTCAACGGCGTCGGCGCCATCAAGGCGCCGTTCGGCGCGGCGAGGACCTGATGCACGCCGTGGCCGAGTTCATGCGCGAGCGTCATCACGTCGCGCGGCCTGCCCTGGTAGTTGAGCAGCACATAAGGGTGCGCGGAGGGCACGGTCGGATGCGAAAAGGCGCCGGGCGCCTTGCCGGGGCGCACCGGCGCGTCGATCCAGCGCTCATCGAAGAAGCGCTTCGCGACGCTCGCCATTTTCGGCGAGAATTCGCCATAGGCGCCGAGCACAACGTCGCGGGCTTCGCCCCACGGGTAGACCTTAGCGGCGGTGTGCGGCAGCGGCGCGTTGCGGTCCCAGAATTTCAGCGCGGGGACGCCGAACCATTTGGCCTTCAGCCTGTAGTACCGGTGCGACAGGCGCGGGTAGGCGTCGCGCACGGCGGCGGCCAGCGCGTCGACTACCTCGCGCTCCACGCGGTTGGCGAGATGGCGCGCGTCGGCGATATCCTTGAAGCCGCGCCAGCGGTCGGAAATCTCCTTGTCCTTGGCGAGCGTGTTCGAGATCAGGGCGAAGGTGCGCAGGTTGTCCTTGAGGCCCGCACCGAAGGCGAGCGCGGCCTTCTCGCGGGTCGCTTCGTCTTCGGCTTGCATGAGGTTGAGGACAGGCTCGACGGCGAGCTTCTCGCCATCGACGTCGAAGCGCATCGCCGTGATCGTCTCGTCGAACAGCCGGTTCCACGCGCCGTAGGCGGTGACCGATTTCTCATGGAACAATTGCTCGATCCTGTCGTCGAGCTGGTAGGGCTTGCCCTTGCGGATGTCCGCGATCCACGGCCTGTAGCGCGCCAGCGGGCCGTTCAACAGCGCCTTGTCGAGCGCGCCTTCCTCGAGGCGATTGAGCTCCAGCTCGAAAAACAGAAGGTCGGATGAGGCCGCGGTGACCTTCTCCTGCGCGTCGCCGTAGAATTTCGCCCGCGCGACATCGGACGTATCGCTTGAATAGGTGAGGCCCGCGAAGGACATGATCTTGCCGAGCAATTCCTCCAGCGCTTCGTAGCCGGCGATCGCCGCCGCGAGCTGCGCGCCCGTCTCGTCTTTGGCGAGCGTCTCGAGCTGGCCCTTGTAGGCGGCGTTGAACGCCTGCGCCTCGCTCGCGGCCCTGGCGAGGTCTTCCGCGAATTGAGGAGAATCCATCGCCGGGTAAAGCGCCGAGAGATCCCATTCGGGCAGGGCGCCGAGGTCGGGCCCGGCCTTCACCTTGAAAGCTGCGACGGTGGCTTCGGCGGCGGACTGACGGTGCGGGCGCGAGGGGAGCATGGCGGAACCTGAGGCTGGGAGAACGGCGTTGAGAAAGACTATATCGGCGCGCGGGCGGCAGGATCAACCTTGCGCGCCGCTTTGCTCGTGGCGGAGAGGGGGCGCCGCGGGGCGGTGCATTATAGAGGCGCGGCCGAACGGCTGTGCGAAGACATTCCGGCCGTGCGATCAATGGATTGGACTGACCAGTCCGGCCGTTTGGAGCGCGCCAGGTTCATCAGGACGGATTTGCTCGTCCTTCGAGACGACGCTTCGAGGCTCGTCACCGATTGGAGCCCTACGCCAGATCCTCTTTCACCCGTTGGAAGAACGCCTCCAGCACGTCGCGGCGAAGGACATAGCTGCAGAACTTGCCCTCGCGGACAACGTCGACCAGCCCGGCCGTCTCCAGCTCTTTCATATGATGCGAGAGCGTCGCCGGGTTGATGCCGAGGCAGTCGCGCACGGCCCCGCAGGCGAGCGCGTCGGGCCGCTCGCCAAGCCGCTTCAGGATCTCGTAGCGACGGGGATCGCCCAAGGCCTTCGCAATCTGAAGAGCCTGCTCAGCCGTAAGCCTTTGGGCCGGTCTCGGGGCGTCGTTCGTCATTCCCGCACTTTCGGGCCCGCCCGCCGGGCGGACAGGCCGAGATCAGGTCCGGCGGCGCGCCGGCTCCTTGAAGCTGCTAGCGTAAACCGCCCGAAACCACCAGTGTTTCGCCAGTGATCCAGCGCGATTCGTCGGACGCCAGAAAGACCGCGGCGGGCGTGATGTCGTCCGGCACGCCGGTTCGTCCGAGCGGGGTCAGCGCAACCATGTATTTCTCGGCGTCGCTGGCGAGAATTCCCGACGACTTGGTTCCTTCGGTTTCGACGAGACCCGGATTGATCGAATTGACCCTGATCTTGCGCGGGCCGAGTTCGCGCGAGAGCACGCGGGTTGCCGAATCCACCGCGCCTTTGGTCGCGGTATAGACGACGGAATTGGGCGGATTGAGGCTGGTGATCGCCGAGCTGATGTTAATGACGCTGCCGCCGGCCTCGCCAAACAGCGTCGCCGCCTCCTGGGTCGCGAGCAGAAGCCCGAGGACGTTGGTGTTGAAATGGCGGTGGAACTCGTCTTCCGTCAAAGCCTCGAGAGCCTGGAGATTGTAGACGCCGGCGTTGTTGACGAGGATGTCGAGCCGGCCAAAGCTTTGCTTCGTCTCGGCGAAGAGGCGTTTCACGTCGGCGGCTTTCGCCACGTCGCCCTGTATGGCGATGGCCTTGCCGCCCTTCGCCTTGATCTCGCCGACGATTTTGTCCGCGCCTTCCTTACTCGACGCGTAATTGACGACCACGGCCGCGCCTTCGGCTGCGAGGCCGAGGGCTATCCCCGCCCCGATGCCTTTCGACGCGCCGGTCACGATCGCTGTCTTGCCAGATAATTTACCCATGACGCTGGTTCCTTTCGGGCTGAACTTTGTTCGATAGTTGCACAAGCATCGAACGATTGTCCGTAGTTAAGGGAGACGGGCGGCTTTGGCAAGGGGACTTTCCGGCGAGGGGCTTTGGGAGGCGGGCGGGGCGTCATTAACCGCGCATTTACCCTGATCGCGGAATATGTTTGCGGGCGCACCGGCCTCATCCTGGCGGCCGCGAAACCTCCTCAATGACCGGGGCGGGCCCGTTGTCTGATCTTTCAGCCGGTCCTTCGGGACCCGCGCGCGAGGCCGCATGCCGCCCAGAATCCTCATTGTCGACGACGATCCGATCCAGCGCAGCCGTCTCGTCGATCTCGTCCAGCGGTTTGGCTATTGCGCGGAGGCGCTCGAGGGCGGCGAGGCGGCGGTTCAGCGCCTTTTCGACGCGAACGGGGACGCCGTCGATCTCCTGATTCTCGATCTCGTCATGCCCGATCTCGACGGTATGGGCGTACTCGGACGAATGCGCGCGCGAGGCCTTGCGGCGCCGACCATCGTTCAGACGGCCAGGGGGTCGATCGAGGCGGTGGGATCGGCGATGCGCGCCGGCGCCCTTGATTTTCTGGTCAAGCCCGTCGGGCCGGAGCGGCTTCAGATCGCCATCAAGAACGCGCTTCAGACGGGGGCGCTCGAATCCGAAGTGCGCCGCCTCGACGTTCAGGCGTCGCGGGTTCTCTCTTTCAAGGATCTCGCAGGGGCGAGCGAGGCGATGGAGCGTGCGGTTCGCCTTGGCGCGCGCGCGGCGAAATCAGACATCCCCGTCCTTCTGGAAGGGGAGGCGGGCGCCGGCAAGGAAATGATCGCCCGCGCCATTCATGGCTCATCGGACCGGCGCGGCCGCGCCTTCGTCAAGGTCAATTGCGCAGGACTGGGCGAGGACGACGCCGACACGATCTTGTTCGGAGGCGAGGCGAGCGCATCAGCTTGCGGAGGGGCGAGACAATCTGGCAAATTTGTCGAGGCGCAGGGCGGCGCGCTCTTTCTCGACGAGATCGGCGAATTGCCGCTTGCGGCTCAGGCGAGGCTCGTGCGCGCGATTCAGGAAGGCGAGGTCGATCCGGGCGCGGCGCGGCGCAAGGTCAGGATCGACGTCCGGCTGATCTGCGCGACGAGCCAGAATCTGATCGAGCGGGTGAAGGCGGGCCGCTTCCGCGAGGATCTCTATTACCGTCTCAATATGTTTCCCGTCGGCGTGCCGCCGCTCCGGCAGCGCAAAGCCGATGTCGCGACGCTCTCCCGCCAGTTCTGCGCGCGTTTTTCCGCCGCCGAGGGTAAGAGAATCCGCGGCCTCGCCGCCGAGGCGCTCGCCCTGCTCGAGGCCTATGACTGGCCCGGCAACGTCCGGCAGCTGGAAAATGCGCTGTTTCGCGCCGTGGTTCTGGCGGGCGCGGACGAGTTGACCGTCGCTGAGTTTCCGCAGATCGCCGCCCATGTCCAGGGCTTCGACGTGCGCGTGCCGCCCGCTCCGGCTCCGGCCGCGCTGCAGGCGCCGCGCGAAAAAGAATATGTGCGCGTCGAAGTCCGCGACCCCAATGTCATGGCGCTGCTCGACGAACGCGGCGACGTGCGCAATCTCGAGTCGCTTGAGGCGGACGCCATAAGATTCGCTCTCGCCCATTATCGCAACCGGATGTCGGCCGTGGCGCGAAAACTCGGCATCGGGCGCTCGACGCTCTACCGGAAAATGAAGGAGCATGGGTTCGCCGACGCGGCGGCAGTCGAAAGACTCGCCGCGCCGCCGCCGTTCCAACCGCGCCAGTTGAGGGACAGGCTCAAAATCTAGCGCAGACGCGCTTTTTCTCTCCGGATTTGGTAAAACTTTACCGGCGGTTCAGAGGGATATGAAACGATCAAAGAGCGCTGCCGGAGACGGGCGCGGCGCGTCTCCCTCTGGCGAGCGGGCCGCGACGGGAATTTTCAGGCGGCTGTCGAAATCGATGTTGAAAGCTATATATTCTGGAGCAGGCATGGCGCGAGGAACAAGAGCTAGGGGGCCAAACATGCGGCGCGCGGCGGTAAAGTCCACCGGCATCGGAGCCTTTCCGGCGCTGGCGATCCTCGCCGGTCTGGCGGGCTCGCCCTTGCACGCGCAAGAGCAGGGCCACGCCGCGCCTTCGCCCGAAGTTCAGGACGCCGGCGCCAGGTCGCTGGCGTTCCTGCCGCAGCCTGCGGCCGACGCCGGGCAGGATCTTGAGCCCCGCAAGCCTGATGCCTCGCTTGAGACCGATCCCTCGCTTGGCCTGCGCGGCGAGGACGCCGGACCGCCAGCGACGGACCCGGCCGTTTCGGCTCCGCCGTCGGCCGCCGCGCCTGTCGAGGGCGCGGCTCAAACCGCCGAGTCTCCGCCCCTCGCGCCTCTCAATGCGGCCGTGAAGGCCGTGCTTGAGGCGCGCGCCCACGCCTCGCCGCGCCCGGGCGCGCAGGCGCAGCGCCGCGAACGCGAGGCGGTCGCCGCCTTTTACGCCGCGCGCGGATTCGCCCCGCTCTGGTCGAAGGCTGGCGAACCCAATCCCGAAGTCAAATCCGCCGTCGCGCGGCTGGAGCGCGCGGGCGACGACGGGCTGAACTTGAAGAATTTCCCGCTGAGCCCGATCCGTCCGGGCGCAAACGAAGACGTCGCCGCCGCCGACGTGGCGCTGAGCGACGCCGTCCTCGCCTACGGCCGTCAGGCGAGCGGTTCGCGGATCGAGCCGCGCCTGCTTTCGCCGCTGATCGGCACGCGCCCGGAGGTCGCCGACCCTTCGCTGATTCTCGCCACCGTTTCGAGCGCCGGGGACGAGGCCGGCGCGGCGCTTTTGAACTTCAATCCGCCGCAAGAGGGCTATATCGCGCTTCGCCGTAAGCTTGACGAACTCCGCCGCGAACGCGGCCCCTCCGTTCGCGCCCCCGCCATACCGGCCGGGCCTGTCCTGCGCGTCGGGATGCGCGATCCAAGGGTGCCGCTGATCCGCGCCCGGCTGAGCCTCGACGGCAGAGACGATGTGACGACGGAGGATCTCGTCTACGACCAGCGGGTCGCCTCGGCGGTCGCCGATTTCCAGAAGGCCAACGGGCTGCCGCCCTCGGGAATGCTGACTCCCCGCACCATCAGCGTTCTGTCCGGCGGCGAGCCGTCGAGGCTCGAGGCTGAAATCATCGCCAATATGGAGCGATGGCGCTGGATGCCGCGCGATCTGGGCGAGCGCCGGATCGAGGTCAACATCCCCGATTTCGAGGTTGTAATCATCGACAACGGGCGCGTCGTGCAACGCAACCGGGTCGTCGTCGGCAAGGTCGAGACGCCGACGCCGATCTTCTCCAACACGATGCAGTTCCTGATCGTCAATCCGGCCTGGAATGTGCCGCAGTCGATCATCAAGAAGGAGATGATCGGCAGGCTCGGCTACCTCAGCCAGCACGGCTATCAGGTCTCGTCGAACGAAGGCAGGATCACCGTCCGTCAACCGCCGGGAGAACGCAACGCGCTCGGCAAGATCAAATTCATGTTCCCGAATGATTACGCGGTCTATCTGCACGACACGCCCTCGCGCGCCTTATTCAGCGAATCAAAGCGGGCGTTCAGCCACGGCTGCGTGCGGGTCGACGAGCCGTTCAGCTTCGCCCAGAGCGTGCTCGGACCGAAGTGGAGCGAAAGCCGGATCAAGGGGCTGATCGGCGGCAAGGAGCGTTACGTGAACCTGCCGGCTCCTCTGCCGATCCACATCGAATATTTCACCGCCTTCGTCGACGCCTCCGGCCGGCTGCAATTGCGCGACGATCTCTATGGCTATTCGCGCCGGGTGAAGGCGGCGCTCGGGCTCGAAGGGTAGGGGCCTACAGGATCGCGTCCGCCGAGCCCGCCGCCGCGAACGCAAGCACCACAATCCACGGCGGCGTCTTTCAAACCGTCAGCAGCAGGAAACCCGCCAGCGCGAGAGCGAAATCGCGCGGGTTCAACACGGCGTTGGTCCAGACCGGAAGGTCGAGCGCCGCGCCCAGAATGCCGACGACGGCGGAATTGGCGGCGCGGATCGCAGTCCAGAACGGCAGAAATCGCTTTATAATCAAAGGCTTGGGCATAGTCTTGTCGATTAGATTGATTCAATCCGATCGGAATATGCTCTAGCTGCGCAGAACCCGAACGAGGCCGTCGAGCTGCTCGAGGCTTTTGTAGGAGATCCGCACGTCGCCGCTTTCGCCTTTGTGAGCGATGGAGACCTTCAGCCCCAGCGCCTGGGAGAGTTCGCGCTCCAGGGCGCGCGTATCGGCGTCCTTGGCGGGTTTGACGCTTTGTTTCCGCGGCGAGTCTTCGTTGCGGCTCGCGTTTTCGTCCTGGATGATCCGCTCGATGTCGCGGACGCTCAGACCTTCGTTGACGATCCGCGCGGCGAGCGCTTCGGCGTTGGGCGCGGTCAGCAGCGCCCGCGCGTGACCGGCGGAGATCGCCCCCTCGCCAAGCAGGCGCTTGGCGCTCTCGGGCAAATTCAGCAGCCGAAGCGTATTGGCGACATGGCTCCGGCTTTTTCCGATGACTTTGGCGAGGTCGGTCTGCGTGTAGCCGAAATCAGCGGCAAGGCGCTCATAGCCGGCCGCCTCCTCAAGCGCGTTGAGATCGCTGCGCTGGACGTTTTCAATGATCGCGAGTTCGAGGGCCTGCCGGTCATCGGCCTCGATCGCGATGATCGGAACCTCGTGCAGACCCGCCCGTTGCGCCGCCCGCCAGCGCCGCTCTCCCGCGATGATCTCGAAGGCGTCGGGGACATGCGGCGCCGCGCGGGCGAGGATGGGTTGGATGACGCCTTTTTCCCGGATCGAGGCGGCGAGGTCGTCCAGCTCGGATTCGTCGAAAGTTTTTCGCGGATTTCGCGGATTGGTCCGCAGAAACTCGATCGGAACTTTCTGCGGGCTCGCCGGACGCGCAAGCGCGGCCTGGGCGTCGCGGCTTTCCCCGATCAGGGCCGCGAGGCCTCGGCCGAGCCGGGGGCGTGCGTCGTCTGCTGTTTTGGCCATGTCATTCGCTCAGGACAGGATCGGCGATACGGTAGCGGCGTTCGCGCTGGATCACTTCGGACGCCAGTTTGAGATAGGCCTGGCTGCCGCTGCATTTCAGATCATAGAGCAGGACCGGCTTGCCATGTGAGGGGGCTTCCGAGACCCGCACGTTGCGGGGGATGACGGTGTCGTAGACCTTGTCGCCCATGAAGGCGCGAACATCGGCGACGACCTGCCCCGCGAGGCTGTTTCGCTGATCGAACATGGTGAGGACAATACCATGGATGGACAAAGCGGGATTCAGCGTTCTGCGGATTTCCTCGACTGTGCTGAGGAGCTGCGACAGACCCTCAAGGGCGAAAAATTCGCATTGCAGGGGGACGAGGACGCTATGCGCGGCCGCCATCGCGTTCATGGTGAGCAGATTGAGCGACGGCGGGCAATCGATCAGAACATAGGTGAAGGCTTGAGGCTCCGAAGCATCGCTGGCCTCCGCCACGAGACCTTCGAGAGCGCTTTTCAGCGCGTAGGCGCGGTCGCGACGCGACGCGATTTCGAGTTCCACGCCGAGAAGATCGAGGGTCGACGGGGCGATCGAGAGACGCGGGACCGCCGTCGGCTGGATCACGGAGGCAAGCGCCTTTTCGCCCAGCAGCACATCATAGGTCGAGAAGCGGCGCGCGTGGCGGTCGACTCCGAGGCCCGTCGATGCGTTTCCCTGCGGGTCGAGGTCGAGGATGAGAACGTTTTCGCCGATCGCGGCGAGGGCGGTGCCGAGATTGATCGCCGTCGTCGTCTTGCCTACGCCGCCTTTCTGATTCGCGATCGCAAGAACGCGCATGGCGGCTTATACCCCTCTAGCGTAGACGCTGCCTAACGGCCAATCAAGCCGTCGGCGATGGACCCTGGCGGCGCCGAACAATGACAAGGCGCGCGCTGGACAAGGTTTGACTCGGCAGCGTCGAGATTTCATACCTAGCCGTCGCCGCCGGGTCGGTCAATTCTGACTCGGCGTTTTCCCCTTTTGAAAACACCCCGACGGCCCCGGATTCGATCAATTTGGCCGAATAGTTCAGAAGAATCGGAAGGGCCGCAAGGGCGCGCGCGCTGACGGCGTCCACGGGCCGCCGGAAGTCGGGAAGAATGTCTTCGATCCGGCCGCAATGGATCTGCGCCCTGGCGCCTGTTTCACGTGAAACATCGCGAAGAAAAGCGCATTTGCGTTGATCCGATTCGATCAGGTGCACTTCTGCGTCCTTATCGTCGGCGTAGCGGATCGCGGTGACGAGACCCGGGAATCCCGCTCCCGACCCGAGGTCGACCCATCGTCTTGCCCAAGGCGCCGCATCCGAAACCTGCAGGGAATCGGCGAAATGGCGAATCCAGAGATCGTCGATGGCGCCTGGGCCGACGAGATTCACGGCCCGCCGCCATTTTTTTAGCAAATCCGCGTAGATCGACAGCCGCCGCAGCGTGTCTGGCGAGGCTTCAGCAAGTATGGGATGCGCTATTTCGCCCTGGCGCTCGCCCGAGCCCGCTGTCGTCCTCATTTTGAGCCTTCGCGCCGGACTTTCGACGCCAGCAATGTCAGGGCGGCCGGCGTCATGCCCTCGATGCGGCTCGCGCGCCCCATGGTTTCGGGCCGGATCAGTTCGAGGCGGGCGCGGATCTCGTTGGACAGGCCTTTGAGCAGCCCGTAATCGAGAGTGTCTGGAATGGCGAGGGCCTCATCGCGCCGGAAGGATTCGATGTCTCTTGTCTGACGTTCCAGATAGACCGCGTATTTTGCGTCGATTTCGATTTGCGTCGCGGCGTTTTGGCTCAACCCGCCTAATTCCGGCCAAATCCCGCTTAGCGAGGAGATCGTGACCTCCGGCAGGGCAAGAATTTCGAAAGCTGTGCGCCGCACCCCGTCCTGATTGATCTTCAAGCCCTGTCGCGCCGCCTCGTTGGGGCTGAGACTGAGCCCGTCAAGCAGGCGCTTTGCGTCGGCGAGATCCCGCGCTTTGGTTTCGAAGGCGCTCCGGCGCGCGGTTCCGACACAGCCGAGCGCAATGGCGCGGCCGGTAAGCCGCTGATCCGCATTGTCCGCGCGCAATGAGAGCCGGTATTCGGCCCGGGACGTGAACATGCGATAGGGCTCGCTCACGCCTCGCGTGATCAGATCGTCGATCATCACCCCGATGTAGGACGTCGCCCGCTCGAAATGCACTGGAGAGACGCTACCGGCCAGGGCCGCGGCGTTCAATCCCGCGGCGAGACCCTGCGCCGCGGCTTCCTCGTATCCTGTGGTGCCGTTAATCTGGCCCGCAAGAAAAAGCCCCGGAAGCCTTTTACTTTCAAGGCTCGCCTTCAATCCGCGCGGGTCGAGAAAATCATATTCGATCGCATAGCCCGCCTGGAGGACCGCCACATGGGAAAGACCCGGAATTGTGCGCAGGAAACGGTCCTGGACGTCTTCGGGCAGCGAGGTCGAAATCCCGTTGGGATAAATGGTGGACGTGTCGAGCCCTTCCGGCTCCAGAAAAATCTGGTGCGACTGACGGTCCCTGAAGCGCACGACCTTGTCCTCGATCGAGGGGCAGTAGCGCGGCCCGCGTCCAGCGATCGCGCCGGAATAGACCGGCGAACGCGAAAGATTCTCCAGGATGAGAGCGTGGCCTTCGGACGTCGTCTGGGTGATGAAGCAATCAATCTGAGGCGAGGTGATGGATTTCGTCAAAAAGGAAAATGGCTCCGGCTCATCGTCGCCGCTCTGGCGTTCGAGGCCAGACCAGTCGATCGTCCGTCCGTCGAGGCGCGGCGGCGTCCCGGTCTTGAGACGAAGCGTTTCGAATCCCATTCCGCGCAACCTCGCGGCGAGGAGATTAGAGGGATTTTCTCCAATTCTGCCCGCCGCAAACGTGCGGGATCCGATGTGGATCATGCCGTCCAGGAAGGTTCCTGTGGTCAGGACCACCGACCGGCAGGTGATTTCTCTCCCCTCGGCGGTCAGGAGTCCGGTTACGGCGCCGTTCCGGACGATCAGATCGGCCGCCTCGCCCTGGATTACCTCCAGATTCCTGACGGCATGGATTTCAGCCTGCATGGCCTGCCTGTAAAGGCTGCGGTCCGTCTGGGCGCGCGGGCCGCGCACGGCTGGCCCTTTCGCGCGGTTCAGCACTCGGAACTGAATGCCGGCGGCGTCCGCGACACGGGCCATCAGACCGTCGAAAGCGTCAATCTCACGGACGAGATGGCCTTTTCCGAGGCCTCCGATCGCCGGATTGCACGACATGGTTCCGATGGAGTGAGGCCATTGAGTGACGAGCGCCGTGCGGGCTCCCATCCGCGCCGCCGCGGCGGCGGCTTCGCAGCCGGCATGTCCGCCGCCCACGACGACGACGTCATAGTTGTCCGCCCGGATCATGGCGTCGTTCCCGAACAAAAGCGTTTCACGTGAAACAGAAGCGCGCGGCATTATTTGCCGATGCAGAAGCGTGAAAAGATTTCCCCAAGGATATCTTCCACGTCGACCGCTCCCGTCAATCTTTGCAGGCAAAACAGGGCGGACCGCAAGTCCTCGGCGCGAAGTTCGACGGGCGCGGCGGAATTCCGGACGATGCGCTCCAGAGCCTGCGCCGCATCTTCGAACGCCTTGCGGTGCCGCGCCTTTGTGATGATTCCTGCGCGTCCGTCGCCGGTCTTGTCCACTGCGAAACGGCCGATACGCTTAATCAAAGAGTCGAGATTGCGCCCCGACCGCGCGCTGATCTCCATCGGGGCCGCGTTGAACGTCTCCTCGCCCGTCGTCGCAAGGGCGTGATCGCGCTTCGTTAATAAAGACCAGACCGGCCCTTCCCCGAGGTCCGGAAAAGGCTCCGCCTCGCCGGCCTCGGTCAGCCAGAGCACCAGATCCGCGGATCGCGCCTTTTCGCGCGCCCGAGCCATGCCGATCCTCTCGATTTCATCGCCGCTCTCGCGCAGGCCCGCCGTGTCGATCAAGGTGACCGCGCAGCCGTCAAGATCGAGATGAACCTCCAGCGCGTCGCGGGTGGTGCCGGCGTGCGCGGAGACGATCGCCACGTCGCGCCGGGCGAGCGCATTGAGCAGCGTCGATTTGCCGGCGTTGGGAGGCCCCGCGATGACAATGGTCAGCCCTTCCCGGATCATTTCCCCCGCCCGGCTGAAACGCAGCTCGTTTCGGAGGTCAACAAGCACCGGCCGAACAAGCTCGGCGATGTCCGCGCCAGCCGAGTCCGTGACGTCGCCTTCATCGGAGAAGTCGATCTCGGCTTCCATCAAAGCCGCCGCCTCCAAGAGGGTCGCGCGCCAGATGGCCGTCCTTTCTCCCAGCACGCCTTGGGTCTGGCGGAAAGCCTGCCGGCGCTGCCATTCCGTTTCGGCGTCGATGATGTCGGCGATTCCTTCGGCCTGGCCGAGGTCCATCTTGCCGTTCAAAAGCGCGCGACGGGTGAATTCCCCTGGCTCCGCAGGACGTGCGTCAGCGAACGATCCCAGCGCCTCAAACAGGGCGTTGAGGACAGCTCTGCCGCCGTGTACGTGAAATTCCGCGTAATCCTCGCCGGTGAAGCTGCGCGGGGCCGGAAAAAACAACAGGAGCCCTTTGTCGATCGCCTCTCCAGTGGCGGGATCAGACAGGGCCGCGAGCTTGGCCGTCCGCTGCTGCGGAATCGCTCCCGCGACGGCCTCAAGCATGGCGCGGGTTCGCGGGCCGGAGAGGCGCACGATCGCGATGGCGGCGCGGCCCGCGCCGGAGGCGGCGGCATAGATGGTCTGATGAGGCGCGCTTATGAAATTTTCCTCGTCTTTGTCACCGCCGATGGCCGAACGTGGCTTATCTTAAGGGATTGACGGCGCTTTCACTATTCGGGCGAGAAAATCGCTCATGGGTGGAACAATCCTCGCACGAGGACCGCAAACCGTGAGCAAACTGCGCCGGGGGCGCGACAACGCAAGGGGGCCTCGAGCATTCATGTCGTCAATCGGTCAAAACGAACCCAGCAGGAACGAACTCGGACAAGCCGCCAGCCCCTACCTCTTGCAGCATGCGGCCAATCCCGTGCATTGGCGGATGTGGTCCCAGGACGCGCTGCGCGACGCCCAGCGGCTCAACAAGCCGATTCTGCTTTCCGTCGGCTACGCGGCCTGCCACTGGTGCCATGTGATGGCGCATGAGAGTTTCGAGGATGGCGCGACGGCGGACGTGATGAACGAGCTTTTCGTCAACATCAAGGTCGATCGCGAGGAGCGACCCGATATAGATCATATTTATATGACGGCTTTACACGCCTTCGGCGAGAGGGGAGGCTGGCCGCTCACGATGTTCCTGACGCCGAAGGGCGAACCGTTCTGGGGCGGCACCTATTTTCCCAAGACCGAGAATTACGGCCGCCCCTCGTTCGTGTCCGTCCTGAAGACCGTCTCCGCTGCCTTTCATGGCGATCCGCAGAGGATCTCGAAAAACACCGAAATCGTTCTCGGCGAATTGCGAAAAACGAGCGCTCCGGGCGAAGCGGGGCTGACCCTCGATCTCGTGGACCAATTGGCCGCGCATGCGGTCAATTTTATCGATGCGATCGACGGCGGGCTTCGCGGCGCGCCCAAATTCCCCAATACCCCAATCCTCGAGCTTCTGTGGCGCGCGGGAGACCGGCTCGGCAAGGGCCCCTATCGCGATCTCGTCAAACTCACCATGACGAAGATGTCGGAAGGCGGCATCTACGATCATCTTGGCGGCGGCTACGCCCGCTATTCGACGGACGAGCGCTGGCTCGCGCCGCATTTCGAAAAGATGCTCTACGACAACGCGCAGATTCTCGAACTGCTGGCGCTTTGCTTTAACGAGACGGGCGATGATCTCTTCAGGACGCGGGCGCGCGAGACGGTCGGTTGGCTGGAGCGGGAAATGACCGCACCGGGCGGCGCGTTCTGCGCCAGCCTCGACGCCGACAGCGAAGGCGTCGAGGGAAAGTTCTACGTCTGGAATTTCGACGAGATCGCGGCGCTGCTCGGTCAGGAGGACGCGAAATTCTTCGGCCGGTTCTACAATGCGTCGCGCATCGGAAACTGGGCCGAATCGCCCGGCGGCCACGCCGTCACCATCCTCAACCGGCTGGAATCCGCGCGCCCGACCATCGAAGAGGAGGCCCGGCTCGCGCCGCTGCGCCAAAAGCTGTTTGCGGCGCGCGAGACGCGGATTCATCCCGGTCTCGACGACAAGATCATGACCGACTGGAACGGCCTCATGATCGCGGCTCTCGTCAACGCCGCGACGCTGCTGGGCGAACCGCAATGGATCGAGAAGGCGGCCAGGGCCTATCGATTCATCCTCGCGACCATGGCCTTCGAGGGGGCGGGGGGAGAGGCCCGGCTGGCGCATAGCTGGCGGGCCGGCGTTCTCGTCAAGCCCGGCCTCGCGCTCGACTATGCCGCCATGATCCGCGCCGCCCTCGCCCTGCACGAGGCGCGCAATCTCGCCGGGCTCGACATCGGGCCGCGCCGGGATTATCTCGCCGACGCCATCGCCTTTGCGAAGGCGTTGGAAACGTTTCACCTTGATCCCGCGAGCGGCCTTCTGTCCATGTCCGCGAACGATGCGGACGACGTGCTGCTGCGGCTCGCCCCGACCGCGGACGACGCGATTCCAAACGCCCATCCGGTCTATCTGTCGGCGCTCGCGCGACTCTCCGGGCTGACCGGCGACCCCGCCTGGCTGGAGCGCGCCGATGTTTTGTTCAAGGCCGTGAGCGCGCCGGCGCGGGGCAATCTCATTGGCCATGCGGGGATTTTGAACGCGCTCGATTTCCGCCTGCGCGTCAGGGACATCGTGACGGCGGGACCCGCCCGTCAGCCGCTTTACGCCGCCGCGCTCGCCCTGCCCTTCATCACCCGCGCCGTGATGGACATCGACCGGCCGCAGGACATCCCGGCAGGTCATGTCGCGCGCGCGCAGGCGGACGCGGCGGGCGAAGCGGCGGCCTTCGTGTGCGCGGGCGGCGCCTGTTCGCAGCCGGTCCGGGACGCGGCCGCGCTGGCCGGGGCCGCAAGCGGAGCGATCCCTTGATAACTATTTGATTTTACTGCTTTTTCAGCCCGAGGCCCTTGCCCTGTTTGGGGTCTTTCTGCCAGCCGCCGTCGGGCTGCTGGTCGAAGACGGCCGTATGCCCTTTGCGGGCGGTGAGTTCGAGACGCCCGCCGACAAGCCGCCAGCCGACCGGATCGAAGATTACGATGCCTTGGTCCCGGCAGGCGGGGGCCAGCGAGGCCTTGAAACCGCCCTTCGCCGCGCTCTTGTCGTCGAGCGTCAGCATGCAGCCGGTGTCCTTGCCTCCCTCGCGAAGAATGGAATAGCGGCCGGCCGCGTCGCTGAGGCGGACAACGGCCCCCGAGCCTGCCGCCTGCGACTTGCCGGCCTCCTGAGACTTGGCGGCCTCCATGGTCCGGGAGGGCGCGGTCGCCGGCGCCGCCGCTTTTTGCGGCAGGCCGTGTTCGACGGATTCGAGCCGGTAGGATTCGCCCTGCGGTCCGCTCGCGACGAAGATCTCGTCGCTTTGCGAGACGAAATCGAGGACCGAGGCTCCGGATTTGTCGGCGAAATCGATATGGTCGTCGCCGACGAGGCTCCAGGTCTCGACCTGACCCAGCACCGGCAGCGCCTTGCGGCAGCCGGCGGGCATTCCGACGCTGCGGCCGCCGCCGATCGCGGGCCCGGCGCGCAAAGTCACGCGGCAGGATTTATTCGCATGTTCGAGCGTCACGTCCCACTGGCCGGTTTCGGCCCGAAGCAGGGTGATCGCCTGGACCGGCCCGCAGCTGAGGAGGCTCACGGTCATCATCAGCGCCGGCCATGCTCCCGCCGCGCGCGACAATCTTGACGGCTTGACGGTTCCCGGCATCGGTCCTCGCGATTCGTTCGGCGGGTTTGCCACCCTCTCGCGGGATAACGAATAATACAACTTTGTAAAGCCGCGAAGGCGCACTGGAAACGAGGACCGGGGAATAAATAAAAACAATCTGAACCATCGCCTCGCCGCGCGGCTGTCGAAGCTGGTTGACGCTTTCCCTGCGCAAGCTTAACCCTGCCATATGCAGGAAACTCCTCCGCTTCTGGTGTTCGACCTCGACGGCACGCTCGCCGATACGGCGGGCGATCTGATCGCGACCCTCAACGCCATTTTGCAACGAGAAGGCCTCTCAGGCGTCGCCGCGGCCGAGGCGCGGGCCATGGTCGGCGGCGGGGCCCGCCTTCTGATCCAGCGCGGCCTTTCGGCCAATGGCGTGAGCGTGGCCGATGCGCGCCTCGACGAATTGTTCGCGGATTTCCTCGCCCATTACGAGGCCCATATCGCCGACGAGACGGTTCTGTTTCCGGGCGTCCACGCGGCGCTGGATCGATTTGAGTCGGCGGGCTGGGCCTTCGCGGTCTGTACTAACAAGATCGAATATCCGTCGGTGCTGCTCCTGAACGCCCTGGGCGTCGCCGACCGTTTCAAGGCGATCTGCGGCAAGGATACGTTCAAGGTCAGCAAGCCAGACGGCGGCGCGGTCCTGCAAACGATCGCCCGCGCGAAGGGGGACCACCGCCGCGCGATCATGGTGGGCGATTCGAAAACCGATATCGACGCCGCGCGCAACGCCGGGATTCCGGTGGTGGCGGTCGACTTCGGATACACCGATCAGCCCGTCGCCGCCTTCAGGCCTGACCGGATCATCAGCCATTTCGACGAATTATGGGACGCCGTCGAAGCTTTGCGGATCGCCTGAGCGATTCGTGCGAACGATGGATTCTCTTTTATCAATGACTTGGGAAGGAGCTTTGGCCGAAAGGCGGGCGCTGCCGTTTGACGCTGTTTCTCTCGTTGCGGCGCAAGGCGCTTTAAATCGAATTCCTCCGCATGTTACACTCGTTTTATGAGCAGCGAGACAGGATCGGCGGGGATCGGAGCGGAAGCGTTTGAGCGGGACCGGCGCCTCGAATCATTGGTGCGGGCGTTGGGACGGCGTTCGATCGTCCTCGTCGGCCTGATGGGCTCCGGGAAGACTTCGACCGGCCGGCGCCTCGCGCATCGAATCGGCCTCGGATTCGTCGACGCCGACAGTGAGATCGAGACTGCGGCGGGCATGTCGATTTCGGACATTTTCGAACAGCACGGAGAGGCGTATTTCCGCGACGGCGAGCGCCGCATCATGGCGCGGCTGCTTGAGGAAGGCCCGCGCGTGATCGCGACCGGAGGCGGCGCGTTCCTGAACGAGGAGACCCGCGCGCGGATCGCCGGCGGCGGGATATCGGTATGGCTCAAGGCCGACTTCGACGTCCTTTGGCGGCGGGTCCGCAAACGCTCGCACCGGCCGCTGCTGCGCAACGCAGATCCCGAACAGACGATGCGCTTGCTGATCGAACAGCGCTATCCCGTTTACGCCAAGGCCGATCTGACGATTGTCTCGCGCGACGGACCACATGAACTCGCCGTCGAGGATATTATCGCGGAAGTCGAACGCTTTTTGCGGTCCGCGCCGCCGTGCGAAAACCAGGGTATCATGCACGCTTCAGAGTCCGCTTCCCCGAAGACGCGCCACGCCGCCGATGCGGAATCTGGCGCCTGCGCCACGGTCCGGGTCGATCTTGGCGCCCGGTCCTATGACATCCTGATCGGCTCCGGCTTGACCGCCGAGGCCGGAGCGCATCTGCGCCGCCTCGCGCCCGGAGCGGCCTGCGCGATCGTCACCGACGAACATGTCGCGGCGCTGCATCTGCCAACTCTCGAAAAAGCTCTCGACCTCGCCAAGATCCGCCATTCCAGTGTCGTCGTCCCGCCCGGCGAGGAATCGAAATCCTTCGAGGTTTTCGCCCGCGTCTGCGACGCGGTGATCGAGGCGCGGCTTGAGCGCGGCGATCTGATCATCGCCCTTGGCGGCGGGGTCATCGGCGATCTCGCGGGCTTCGCCGCTGCGGCGGTCCGGCGCGGCATGCGCTTCGTCCAGATGCCGACGACCCTGCTCGCCGAGGTCGATTCCTCGGTTGGCGGCAAGACCGGGATCAACTCCCGCCACGGCAAGAATCTGATCGGCGCGTTTCACCAGCCCTCGCTCGTGCTGGCGGACACCGACCTGCTCGCGACGCTTCCCTCGCGCGAATTCAGGGCGGGCTATGCCGAGGTCGTGAAATACGGATTGATCGGAGACGCGGCCTTTTACGACTGGCTCGAGGCGAATTGGCGGGCGGTCTTTGCCGGTGGTCCCGAGCGGGTCCATGCGATCGCCACGAGCTGCGCCGCCAAGGCCGCCATCGTCGCCCGCGATGAACACGAACAGGGCGACCGGGCGCTGCTCAATTTCGGCCATACGTTCGGCCACGCCTTCGAGCGCCTTGTCCGTTACGACGGCTCGCGCCTTGTCCACGGCGAAGGCGTCGCGATCGGCATGGCCTGCGCCATGCGGTTTTCCGCGCGCAAAGGCCTTTGTTCCGGGCAAGATCAGGTCCGGGCCGAATCGCATCTGCGCGAGGCTGGCCTCCCGGTCAGGATCACGGACATTCCGGGTTGGTCGGCGAGCGCCGACGACATTCTCGAAGCGATGTATCAGGACAAGAAGGTCGAGCGCGGGTCGCTGACCTTCATTCTGGCCCGCGCCATCGGCGATTGTTTCGTGGCGAAGAACGTCGCCGCCGCCGACATCCACAGCTTCCTGCAAGATGAACTGCTGCAAGAAGAATTGATGACGGGACATTAGCCATGCATGGCGCAGGCGCCAAGGCCTTGCCGGTCGAACTCTGGCTCGCAATCGTAATCATCGTCGTCTGCGTCGTCCTCGCCGCGTTTTTCGCCGCCTCCGAGACGGCGCTCACGGCGGCCTCGCGCGCGCGCATGCACGCCCTGGAAAAAAATGGCGACCGGCGCGCCATCCTGGTCAATCGTCTGCTCAAGACCCGCAACCGGCTGATCGGCGCGACCTTGCTTGGCGGCACGATGGTCAACATCGGCGCCTCCGCCTTCGCGACCAGCATCCTCGTCGATCTCTTCGGGGACAGCGGGGCGCTCTACGCAACCGGGCTCATGACGGTCCTGTTGCTTGTGTTCGCGGAAGTGATGCCGAAGACCGTCGCGATCAATTATCCCGACCGTCTGTCGCTCTGGGTCGCGCGCTCGATCTCGTTCTTCGTCGCGATTTTCGGGCCGGTCCTGATCGCCGTCGAGGCTTTCGTGCGCGCGCTCTTGAGGCTCTTTGGCGTCGACACCAGCCGCGCGCATTCGATCCTCTCCGGCCACGAGGAGCTGAAAAGCGCGGTCGATCTTCTGCACCGGGAGGGCGGCGTCGCCCGCTCCGACCGCGACATGTTCGGCGGCCTGCTCGATCTGCGCGATCTCGAAGTCTCGGACGTGATGGTGCACCGGACCAAGATCCTCGCGCTCAACGCCGATCTGCCCCCGCACGAATTGATCCGCGAGGTCGTCTCCGCGCCCTATTCACGCCTGCCGTTGTGGCGGGGCGAGCCGGACAATATCGTCGGCGTGCTGCATGCGAAGGATTTGCTGCGGGCGCTCGACGCCTCGGGTGGCGAACTGACGGACTTCAATGCCTCGACCATCGCCCTTGAACCCTGGTTCGTGCCCGACACGACGCCGGTTCAGGATCAGTTGCAGGCGTTTCTGAAGCGCAAGAGCCATTTCGCGATGGTCGTCGACGAATACGGCGTGGTGATGGGCCTCGTCACGCTGGAGGACATTCTGGAGGAGATCGTCGGCGATATCGCCGACGAGCACGATCCCGTCGTCCAGGGCGTCAAGGTTCAGGCGGACGGGTCGGTGATCGTCGACGGGTCGGTGCCGATCCGCGACCTCAACCGGGTCATGGCCTGGAGCCTGCCCGACGAGGAGGCGACCACGATCGCGGGGCTTGTGATTCACGAGGCGCGCGCGATCCCGGAGACGGGGCAGGTGTTCACCTTTCATACGTTCCGGTTCGAGGTGTTGCGCAAGGTCAAGAACCGGATCGCCTCGCTGCGGATTTTCCCGGCCTCGCATGCCGGCGCATCGGCGAAGAGCGTCTAGACTGCCGCCCTGCGCAGACCGCGTGGCTTCGCCTTTTTCATCGCCGGGAAACTCCTTGGGGCTGGCGTCGGCCCTGATGTTCTTCTCAAGGCGCAAGGCGTCGATCCGGCGCCGTTCGCCGATTCCGACACGCCGCTGGCGAAGGCGCATTACAATCCCGATCAGCCGCGTGACAGCCATGGCCGATGGAGCGGCGGCGTCGAGGAGGCGGGCTGGCGCAGAACCGGCTGAAGCCGCTCGTCGATTTTCTCGAATCGCTTCGCTCGCTCGCGCGCGGGTGGGATATAGACGGCAAACTTAAAATTGGAACAATATTCATCCCATGGAAGAGTTGAACTCTCTAGAGACCGCTATCCTTGAAAAGATGTTGAGTGGAAACAATGAGTCATTCAACACTCAGCGGCAGAAGTATCGTTCCGCGAAAGTAACGGAAAGAAGTTCCACGGGAGTTGGATTTTTCACTCATTTCCATGTGCCTCCCAACGTTGCAAGACTGACTGATCGGGAAGGTTTGGAAATCGGCGATGTCTCCGCCGAAATTGTGGGGTTGAAATATGGAGCTGATTTTGTGCTCTTCGTGAAGGATGGCGCCATTGATACGCTTGAGGGCTTTTGTTACGACGAAGCTTGGCCCGCTCGCGCAATTGCTACAAATATTTTTTACAATGGCCTCTTGCGCCCGATCATCGCAAAAAATGTTGAAGCGGCCTCTGTTCTGATGACGGACGAAGCTACAATTTATCGCGGAATTGGCAAAAAGTTCGGCGCGCACCACACAGTCATTCACTCAGCTAATGAGTACGCGCGCCTTGGGTCTTACATTCACATCAATTCCGCAGAAAACTTTTTCAGCATTGTGAAGCGTGGAATTATTGGTTCGTATCATCATGTTTCAGAGGCGCATTTGCACCGCTACATGTGGGCGAGTTCGACTATTGCTATAACACTCGCACGATTACTGATTTTGAGCGTTTCTCAGCGTCTATCCCCGGCATTGTCGGGAAGCGCTTAACCTATCGGCGGATAGTGAAGTCAGCGGCCAGGCGCGCGGCTCATGATTTCTCGCGCTGCAGAAAGTCAACCAGTGATCATTAATAAAATTTAACGTCCCAATCTAAGACTCCGCCTGCCCAAAAACCTAAAATGCAGAACGAATCACGATCGTGAGTGATTCGCGAAGCCGCGCCCGCATAAGGCGTTGGAACCACAGAGCGCGACTTCGCTTCACCCCATATAAAGGGATATAGATATGCTTAACCAACCTAACTCGTTAGTCAACCCCTTCCCCCGCCTCGTATGGACAGGGGCAAGCAGGACGACTTACGAATTCGAGCACCACGCAATTGGGATGAGATTCAATGCCATCGGTGGTGTCTATATTTTCTGTAAGCAAGCCTCTGATACGTTGTGGTATGCGATATATGTCGGCGAGACAGACAATTTTTCCAGACGTTTGTCCGATGAACTTGCGGCGCATCATCGATGGGATGACATATCCCGCTCCGGGGCCACACACGTCTGCGCGATGGTCGTCAGAGGCGGCAATGCCGAAAGAGTACGAATCGAAAACTGATCTTCGTCATGGGTTGAATCCACCCTGCAACCATCAATAAAACGTTAACTTTTAGGGCTTGGTTTAGTTGCCAAGCCCTTTTTAATTTTTGGCTTGGCTTTAGGTTTCGGCCCGCTCTTGACCGCCGCATCAATGGCGCGCTCAAATCGCTCCCATGCGTCTGGTTTGTTTTCAGCCGCCGTTTTATCCATTGGAGCTGTCCATTTGCTGTTTCCAGAGCCCATTATTCCGTACCCCTGACCCGCGCCCGCGGATCTAGACTATGGCCCGGCTTTCGCGGGCGCGACCTGCCCCACCATGAATTGCGCCCGCGCCAATTCCGCGAAGAGCCCGCCTTTCGCGACGAGTTCGTCGAACGAGCCGGCCTCGATGATCCTGCCCTGATCGAAGACGAAGATCCGGTTCGCGCCGCGAATGGTCGCCAGCCGGTGCGCGATGACGAAGGTGGTGCGGCCTTCCGTCGCTTTCTCCAAGGCGCCCTGCAATTGCCGCTCGGTCGTGGCGTCGAGGGCCGAGGTCGCCTCGTCGAGGATCATGATCGGCGGGTTTTTCAACAAGGCGCGGGCGATGGAGATGCGCTGGCGCTCGCCGCCTGAAAGCGAGCGTCCGCGTTCGCCGACGATGGTCGAGAGACCCTCGCTCTGGCGGCCGACGAACTCGGTGGCCTGCGCCCGTTCGAGGGCGAGTTCGATCTCCTCCCTCGTCGCGCCGGGGCGCCCGACGCGAAGGTTTTCCTCGATCGAGCGGGCGAACAGCATCGGCTCCTGAAACACGACGCCGATGTTGCGCCGGAGCGAGGCGAGGGTCAGGTCGCGGATGTCCATCCCGTCGATCAGGACGCGGCCCTTGTCGGGATCGAACACCCGGTGCAGCAGCCCGAGCGTCGTGGATTTGCCCGACCCCGTCGAGCCGACCAGCGCGACGGTCTCGCCGGGCGCGACCTCGAAGGCGATGTTGGAGACCGCCGGCCTTTTTCCGTCATAGGAAAACGAGACGTTCTCGAATACGACGCGGCCTTCGAGGCGGCCGGGATCGACCGCGAACGGCGCGTCGGCGACCTTCGGGTCGGTGTCGAGAACGTCGAAAAAGTCCTGCAGCTTCGGCGCCTGCATGAACAAGGCGTTGAAAAAGCCGACGACCTGCTCCAGCCGCGCGATCAGCATGGTGGCGAAATTCATGAAGGTCACGATCTCGCCGACGCTGGCGAGGCCCTGCAGGTTGAGCCAGGTCCCAAGCAGGAAAATCGACAGAAGCGACAGGGTCGAGGACGCCCGGGTCGCGACGGCCGCGATCGCCCACCAGGAGAGCACCGGCATCTGCGCGCCAAGTACTGAATCGATGATCCCCCCGAGCGTCTTTGTCTCGATGTCGATGCGGGTGAAGCTCTGGATCACCGGCACGTTGCCGAGCGCGTCGGAGGCGTGTTCGGCGAGCGTGCTGTTGTAGTTCTCGACCGATTGCTGCAGGGTCTCAGTCTTGCGCAGGACAAGCGTGGTCAGAACCGCGAAGAGCGCCACAAGAACGATCAGCACCGCGCCGAGCCGCCAGTTCAGGAACAGCGACAACGGCAACAAGATCACCAGCGCCGCCAGCGAGGCGCAATTCTCGCGGAAGAACGACAGCCAGAGGCCGGACATTCCGGCGGCGCCCTCCAGCATCACCTTGAGCAGCCGGCCGGAATGGACCGAGGAATGGAAGCTCAGCGGCAGATGCAGCACATGTTCGAAATAGAGCGCCATGACCGCGAGGCGGCGGCGATGCGCGAGCTTGTCCGCGTTCAGGGCGACGAGAACGCCCGCCGGAATCGAAAACAGGCCAAACCCCACCCAGGCGCCGAGTAGCGGAACGAGGTCGCGAAAGGTCAGGACAATTCCCGGAGTCTGGCCGCTGGTGAGTTTGTCGATGATGCGTCCGAAGAGGACGGGCTCGGCGAACTGGGCGATCGCCAGCGCGAGGTTGGCGAAGGCGAGGAAAATCGCGAGATATTTTTCGCTGCCGAGGAGTTTCAGGGCCCGGAGATAGACGGAAAAAATCGACATTGCAGGCTCGCGGCTTGGCTCCGGCTTACGGCTGAGGCTTTCGCACGGCGACGGCGAAATTGGTAGGCTTTAATCGGCGCTCCCTTGCCGTAGGGCGGAGGGATTGTATAACCTTAAGGAAAACGGGAGGAAGTCCATGAATCGCATCGCTTTAGCTGTGTTTGCGACGCTGATGGCCGCAGCTCCAGCGCTGGCCGACGATTGCCAGAGCAAGGCGGTCGGCAAGGACGGGCGCGCGCTCGCCGGCGCCGCGCTGACCGGCTTTTTGAAGAAATGCCAGCGGGAGGCCTGCGAAACCAAAGCCGTCGGCTCGGACGGCAAACCCCTTCATGGCGCGGCCAAGAACAGCTTCATGACAAAGTGCAAGGCTGGGGCGGGCTGACGCCGGCAAACAGATTTAGCCGCGATCGGCGATTGTGGTCACCCAACGCGCCGATTCCAGAGGCAGAGCCAGTAGCCGACGCCGACCGCCAGCGTGACGGCGGCGGTCGCGTAGACGTAATCCGCGCCCACTTCTTTGTAATCAAGGATGATGATTTTTCGTAAGATCGCCATGTAGGCGGTGACGACAACGATTTCCAGCTGCATCACCTCGCTGCGCAGATAGCTGACGATGTTCATGAAAATTTCGATCGCGATGAGCACCGCCATGAAGGCGCCGAAGGTCGCGAAGATGTCGCCGATCTCGAGCAGAAAATTTGGATGCGACATCACCCGGTTGTAGAGAATGATCACGACTTCGGCGACGCCCCACCAGATGACGAGCACCATCAGAATCGCGAGGACGCGGACGGCGTGCCGGATCGTCAGATAGCTCCATTTGACGACCGGATCGTCGCTTTCGAGGGCGCCGTGCGCGCCGCCGTTATTGTCCTCGTCCACGATTCTTCTCCGCGTCACTGTCCCGGCGGGCGCCGGACGTGATGAAAATGCTCGACATTCACGCCGAAAGCGAATCCCTTACCGATCCGCTCCCGCCGCCTTCGGCGCTCGAGGCGAAACTTGAACCAGGCCTTTGAGGATATTCAGTTGGGCGCGCCCGAAACAAGCCTGAGCGTCGCCTTGACAGAGCCCGAAACGGCGAACCGGCCCCCTGACGCCGCCTCGCTCTCCTGCCAGGTGGCCCCGGAGCAAGGAGGCGAAAGGCTTGATCGCTATCTCGCGGGCGCGGCGGGTTCAAGCTTGTCGCGCACGCGGATCAAGACGCTGATCGAAGCCGGCCGCGTCGTCGTCGACGGCGCGAGGGCGGCCAGCGCCAGCCAGATCATCCGCGCCGGCCAGGTCATCCGGGTCGATGTTCCAGAACCCACGGATCCCGTTCCCGCGGGCGAGGATATCCCGCTCGCCGTCGTGTTCGAGGACGAGCACCTGCTCGTCATCGACAAACCCGCGGGCCTCGTCGTCCATCCGGCGGCGGGGCATGAGACCGGAACCCTCGTCAACGCACTGATCGCTCATTGCGGCGCGAGCCTCTCCGGCGTCGGAGGAGTGCGGCGCCCCGGCATCGTGCACCGGCTCGACAAGGAGACGTCCGGCCTGCTCGTGATCGCCAAGACCGACGCCGCGCATCAGGGCCTCGCCGCCACGTTCGCCGATCACGGCAAGACGCTCGGCCTCATCCGCGAATATCTGGCTTTCGTCTGGGGGGCGCCGGCGCAGCCCTCGGGAACGATCGACGCGCCGCTCGGCCGTCATGCGATCGAGCGGGAAAAGTTCGCCATCGTCCCGGCCGCGCGAGGCCGCCATGCGGTGACCCACTGGCGGGTTCTGCAACGCTTCGGGGCCGGCGCCAGCCTCGTCGCCTGCCGGCTGGAGACCGGCCGGACCCATCAGATCCGCGTTCACATGGCGCATGTCGGCCATCCTTTGATCGGCGATCCTGTCTACGCGAAGGGTTTCCGAACCAAGGCGGCGAGGCTGCCGCCCGCGGCGCGGGCCTGCGCCGAAAACCTGACCCGGCAGGCCCTTCACGCCGCCGTTCTGGGATTCAGGCACCCCGTCACCGGCGAGACGCTGCGATTCGAAAGCGCGCCGCCGGAGGCGTTGCGCGCGCTCGGCGAGGCGCTGGCGCAGGGCGACGGACTCGCGCCGCCCGCCGATCATAAATAATTTATGATAAAATTCATCATTTCATAGTAGGCTCACGCATCAGCCTTAGGTCGATCGCCAGAAAGGCGCCGAATCCCTCAAGGCTGAGGGGGAAGCCTGTCGCAGACGCCGTCAAATGTGAATTCTTGTTTAGCTTTGCCGCCGCAAGCGGCAGTCAGGGTTCGTGTGATGTTTATTGCAATCCGAGGGAAACATTGCCGAAATCGGACGTTCATCGGTTCAGACAAACCGAGGGCCGAGCCTGACAAAGCTGTAACCTTTCTAATTTGTAATGAGAGCGGCGCGTCCATGCGGGATATGTTTTCGTAATGCATGGACGGATTGATGATTTGTCCGGTTATGAGAACGCTCCGTACAGGAGGGTTCCGAGGGAGATGTTTTGAAATGAGTGCTGCGCTGCCGATGATTTCGGGTGAAAGTGGGCTCGCTCGTTACCTCAATGAAATTCGCCGGTTTCCGATGCTGGAGCCGCAGGAGGAATACATGCTGGCCAAGCGTTGGCGCGAGCATGCTGATTCCGACGCCGCTCACAAGCTTGTGACGTCTCATTTGCGTCTCGTCGCGAAGATCGCCATGGGATACCGCGGATACGGCCTGCCCATCAGCGAAGTCGTTTCGGAAGGCAATGTCGGCCTGATGCAAGCTGTGAAGCGATTCGAGGCCGACAAGGGCTTTCGTCTCGCGACATACGCTATGTGGTGGATTCGCGCTTCAATACAAGAGTATATCCTGCGGTCGTGGTCGCTTGTGAAAATGGGCACGACGGCGAGCCAGAAGAAATTGTTTTTCAACCTGCGCAAGGTGAAAAGCCAGATCTCGGCGCTCGAAGAAGGGGATCTGCGTCCCGAGCATGTCACGACGATCGCGCACCGGCTTGGCGTGAGCGAGCAGGATGTCGTCGACATGAACCGGCGGATGTCCGGCGACGCGTCGCTGAACGGCCCGGTTCGCGCCGAGGGCGAAGGCGAATGGCAGGATTGGCTCGTCGACGAGAGCGCCACGCAGGAAAATCTGCTCGCCGACCGCGAGGAAAGCGAGAATCGTCTTGGCGCGCTGCGCAATGCGCTCGGCGTCCTCAACGAACGCGAGCGCAAGATTTTCGAGGCGCGTCGTCTGAGCGAGGATCCGATCACGCTCGAGGCTTTGTCGGATCAATTCGACATTTCCCGCGAGCGGGTGCGTCAGATCGAGGTCCGCGCGTTCGAAAAGGTGCAGGCGGCGGTGAAGGCCGGAGTCGGGCGGATCGAAACCCGCTCCCGGACCCCGCGAATCGAGAATTCCGCCGCGCCGGTCTGATTGGCTGATCGGCTGATGATTAGCGCGACGAAAGCAAAAAGGCGTCCGGACCAGGGTTCGGGCGCCTTTTCATTTAGGCGCGAACGCCTTTCCCGTCCCTGCTGACGGCTTTATTTCTCACCAACCTCAGCCTATACAAATTTTCCGTCGAAACCGGCGGAGCGGTCCGGCGCGCGGCGTAACGGACTGGCGGAACAGGCGAATATCCTCCGGAAACGGCGGGCTCCGGACGCAAGGGGATGGTTGAGGAATGGCGGGACACAGTCAGTTCAAGAATATCATGCACAAGAAGGGCAAGCAGGATGCGATCCGCTCCAAGCTTTTTTCCAAGCTCGCCCGCGAAATCACCGTCGCCGCGAAAATGGGTTTGCCCGATCCCAACATGAACGCGCGGCTGCGCGCCGCCGTCCTCGCGGCCCGCGCCGAGAACATGCCGCGGGACAATATCGAACGCTCCATCAAAAAAGCCTCCGGCGCCGACGCCGAAAATTATGACGAGGTCCGCTATGAGGGCTACGCCCCCGGAGGGGTCGCCGTGATCGTCGAGGCGCTGACCGACAACCGCAACCGGACGGCGGGCGAAGTGCGCTCCTATTTCACCAAGGCGGGCGGCTCGCTCGCGGAGACGGGTTCGGTCTGTTTCATGTTCGACCATGTCGGCCTCGTCGAGTTTCCGGCGGGCGTCGCCTCGGAAGAGGCGATGCTTGAGGCCGCGATTGACGCCGGCGCGCAGGATGTCCTGTCGAGTGAAGAGAGCCACGAAATCATTACGACTTTCGAAGTTCTGCGCGAGGTCGCGCAGGAACTCGAAAAGAAGTTCGGCGAACCGCGCAAGGCCAGTCTGATCTGGCGCCCGCAGAACACGATCAGCGTCGACGACGAGGCCGGCGAAAAAATCGTCCGCCTCGTAGGGTCGCTCGAAGACAACGACGACGTCCAGAATGTCTACGCCAATTTCGAGATTTCGGATGCGCTGATGGCGAAGCTCGGCGGGTGACCGCTGGGCCTCTCCAGCGGGACATAAAGGGTAGCGCGTCCTTGCAGGCGCCGCACCGCTTCGCGATCCGCGTCTATTACGAGGACACCGATTTTTCCGGCGTCGTCTATCACGCCTCCTACCTGAGGTTCCTGGAGCGGGGCCGCACGGAATTTCTCCGCGCCCTTGGAATCGGGCACAGATCCATCTTCGCGGGGGCGGACGGCGAGAGCCTTCACTTCGTCGTGCGGGCCATGTCGATCGAATTTATCAAGCCCGCCCTGATGGACGATTCGCTTTGGGTTGAAACGTCGATCGAGACCCTGGGCGGCGCCTCGGTCGAGATGAGCCAGGCCATTCTGCGCGACGCCGAACCGCCCTTGATCAAGGCCAAGGTCAGGATCGGCATGGCCTCGCAGGGAAAGGCGAGGCGGATTCCGCCGCTGATCCTCAACAAGCTGAAGGGCGAAGCTTCGCCGCCTTGATCGCTTTCGTGATCAGGCGCGGTAACGCAAAATTAATCGTGATCGCGCCTAGATCAGGCGCAGTCAGCACGGTCCGCTCTTGCGGCTTCGCCCGCCAAGCCCCAGAAATGACCGATTTTTCGATCAGGGTCGGGCCGCGTCGCAGGCCGCCGCCTTTTGTTGTTGCGGCCCCGTCTTGTGTTGTTGCAGGCCGCCGCCTTGTGTTGAACCCAGCGTCTTTCGCGTTCAGAGGATGGTCACGATGAATCCAGCCGACATCGCCGCAACGGCTTCAGGATTGCCCCCGGTGGCGGAAATGTCACTTCTCGGCATGTTCTGGTCGGCGCATCTCGTGGTCAAGCTCGTGATGATCGGGCTGCTTTGCGCCTCCGTGTGGTGTTGGGCCATCATCATCAACAAGGTTCTGCTCCTGCGCCGCGCCCAGCGCGCGATGGCGCAATTCGAGGAGGTCTTTTGGTCGGGCGCCTCGCTCGACGAGCTTTACGCGACCCTGTCGTCCCGGCCGACGACCGGCATGGCGAGCCTGTTCGTCGCGGCGATGCGCGAATGGCGGCGCTCGCTGCAGGGCGTCGGATCGTCCTTCATGGGATTGCAGGCGCGCATCGAAAAAGTGCTGGACGTCTCGATCGCGCGGGAAGTCGAAAAGCTCGAATCCAATCTTCTCGTCCTCGCGACGGTGGCGTCGGCGAGCCCCTTCATCGGCCTTTTCGGGACGGTCTGGGGCATCATGTCGTCGTTCCGTTCGATCGCGGCCTCGCGCAATACCTCGCTCGCGGTCGTCGCGCCCGGCATCGCCGAAGCGCTTTTTGCGACGGCGATCGGGCTTTTCGCCGCGATCCCGGCCTTGATCGCCTATAACAAACTGCAGGGTGACGTCGCCAAGAAACAGGCGCAGCTCGAAGCCTTCGCCGACGAGTTTTCCTCCATTCTGTCGCGTCAGATCGACCAGCGTTCCGGCCACGATCAGGCGGCCTGAGTCCGGGCGGAGCCCGCGCCCCGCCCTCTCACGTGAAAAGGTGATTTCGAAGGTCCGCAGTTCTTGGGGATCGCGTTCAGGATTCTCCCCGGAGATTTTGCATCATGGCTATGTCAGGAATGGCGGCCCGCAGGGGCGGACGGAGGCGGCGCGGCGTGCCCCGCTACGGCGCGATGGCCGAAATCAACATGACCCCGTTCATCGACGTCATGCTCGTCCTTCTGATCATCTTCATGGTCGCCGCTCCCCTGCTTGCGACCGGGGTGCCAATCGATCTGCCGCAGACCAAGGCGTCGGCGCTGAACATCGATCAGAAGCCGCTGTCCGTCGCCGTCGACGACAAGGGCCTCGTCTTTGTCATGGATCAGCCCGTGCCGGTCGAGCAGCTCGCCGACAAGCTCAAGGAAGTGGCCAAAAGCGGCTTCGATGAACGGATTTACGTGCGCGGCGCCAATCAGGTGAACTACGGCAAGATCGCCGAGGTGATGTCGATCATCACGACGGCGGGCTACAAGAAGGTCGCATTGGTCACCGATCCCAGCAAGAACTGAACGAATATGCGGCTGCCGCAAAATCCTGGCTTCGCGATCTCCGGAGGCGCGCACGCCCTCCTCCTCGCCGCGATCCTTTTGTCCTTCTCGTACGCCGCCCAGTTCGAGGATGCGCAGGAGAGCATTCCGGTCGAGATGCTGACCAATCAGGAATTCAACCAGATCATGCAAGGCGAGAAGACCGCGCCGGCGCGGCCCAAACCGGTGCGGCGGGCGGAAAAGATCGCCGAACTCGTGGAGTCAAAGCCGCATCCGGCGACGCCCGAGGCCAAGGCCGACATTCCCGCGCCGCCTGTCAAGCTGAAGTCTGATCCGGCTGAAGAGGCCTCTCCGCCGCCGCCGCCTCCGCCCGCGTCAGCCGAGCGGGCCGCACCCGCGCCTCCTGCGCACCCGGCCCCGCCTTCAGCCAAACCGATAGAAAATGAAAACGCCGAGGCGATCGAGCCTAAACCCGCAGAAAAGCCCCAAGAAAAGCCCCAAGAAAAGCCCAAGGTCGAAGCGAAGGTCGAGCCCAAGGTCGTCCCGAAACCGGTCGAGAAGCCGAAGCCGAAATTCAAGCCGGACCAGGTCGCAAAGCTGCTCGATCAGGAAAATCAGAAAGATCTGACCAAGCAGATCGAAAAAGCGATCGCCAAACCGAAAGCGGAGCCGAAATCCACGCCCGAAGCCGAAGAGACGCCGCAGAAGTTCGATCCAGGCGACATCAGCAGGTTTTTGACGAAAGAGGCTCCGCAGCGTAAAGCCTCGACGGGCCGCGAATTGCAGCAGGAGGCCTCGCTCGGCTCGCCGACCGCGAGCGCGGCGAAAATGTCGCCCTCGCTTTGGGGGCAACTGGACGGTTTGCTGCAGGAGCAATATAAACGGTGCTGGAATTTCGTGGGGCTCGGCGGTCAAAAGAAATATGTGCCCGAAATTCACGTTCAATATGCGCAGAACGGCTCGCTGATCGGCCAGCCTTCGCTTCTCAACCCGCCGTCGGATCCCAATCTGCGTACGCTGGCGGACAGCGCGCTGCGGGCGGTGCGGCGCTGCGATCCGTTGCATATCCCCGCGCAATATCAACCCTACTATGACCAGTGGAAAGGCCGGATCGTTCGCTTCGACCCGGAAGATATGCTTTGAACATCAGCTATTTAACAAAGAGCCGCCGTGATTTTCTGTCGAGCCTGATCGTTGGCTGCGGCGTCGCCGCCAGCGGGCTCGGGGTCGCCCCTGCATGGGCGCAGGACCGCTACCTCGACGTGCGCCGCGGCGCCGATTTCAAACCGATCCCGATCGCGGTGACGCCATTCGCCGGCGATGCGGCGGCGGCCGGTCAGGTATCCGGCATCATCACCAACAATTTCAAACGTTCGGTGTTCATTACACCGATCGACCCCAAGACCTTCGTCGCGACGATCGACAATCCCGACGTCGCGCCGCAAATGGACGGCTGGCGCGCGGTCAACGCCCAGTTCGTGCTTACGGGCCGCGCGGCCCGCAATCCCGACGGACGGCTGCAGACCGAATTCCGGCTCTGGGACGTTACGACCGGCGCGCAGGTCGCCGGGCAGCAATATGTCACCGATCCGAACAATTCGCGCCGCGTGGCGCATATCATTTCAGACGCGATTTTCACCCGCATCACCGGGGAGGGCGGCTTTTTCGACACGAGAATCGTCTTTGTCGATGAAACAGGGCCTAAGGAGCGCCGCCGCAAGCGCCTCGCGATCATGGACCAGGACGGCGCCAACGTTCGCTATCTGACCCGCGGCGACGACCTTGTCGTGACGCCGCGGTTTTCGCCATCGTCCCAGGACGTGACCTATATGTCCTTCGGAGCCTCGGATCCGAAGGTTCTTCTGCTCAACATCGAGACAGGCCAGCGCGAGGTTGTCGGCAATTTTCCGGGCATGACCTTCGCGCCCCGGTTTTCGCCGGATGGCCAGAAAATCGTCATGTCCCTTGCGCAGGGCTCGGCCTCGAACCTGTTCACGATGGACGTGCGCTCGCGGACGACGACGAGGCTCTCCGACTCGACGGCGATCGACACTTCGCCTTCCTATTCCCCGGACGGAACCCAGATCGCCTTCGAATCGGACCGGGGCGGCGCGCAGCAGATCTATGTCATGTCGTCGAGCGGCGGTTCGCCGCGGCGGATCTCGTTCGGCGAAGGGCGCTATTCGACCCCGGTCTGGTCGCCGAAAGGCGATTACATCGCGTTCACCAAGCAAAAGGGCGGAACCTTCGCCATCGGCGTGATGCGTCCCGACGGGAGCGGCGAGCGCATCCTGACCGAAGGCTATCATAACGAAGGGCCGACCTGGGCGCCGAACGGGCTCTACCTGATGTTCTTCCGGGACCCCGGCGGCGAGGGCGGACCGAAAATCTTCATGGTCGACGTCTTTGGCCGCGCCGAATTTCCGGTCCCGACGCCCGCCTTCGGGTCCGACCCGGCTTGGAGCCCGCTCCTGAACTGACAGGGCGCGGCGCGTTTTCGCTCCGGCTCCCTCTAATCCTCAGGAAATTCTCAGAAATCCCCAAGAAAAACAGACCGGCTGGAAATCGGCCGATCCTGCACGATTTCGGTCGAATCTGACGCATTTCCACTGACGAAACCGGACAACAGTTCGGAGCAAGGCGAATTTTGTATGAATAATCCACCGAATCGGTCCGGCCCTGATCGTGACGCTCAAGCCAATTGCGGCGGCTTGGCGGGGCCTGGCCCTATTCCGGCCATTAACCAGAGGTTAACCATTTCTTTTGATTGCTCAAATGCAACGCTTCGGGGGAAGCTTGGATCAAGGTTGACGGAACCTTCCATTAACCGCGGGGAGATAGGACAGATTACGCCCTGGGGTTCAGTCAAGGAGCAAAGGATGAGCATTCTTAAACGGACAGGCGGAATGAAATTCGCCGCCGTGCTCGGCGCCGCCCTCGCGATCGGCGCCTGCGCCAAAACTCCGTCGGAAGATCCGGCCGCTCTCGCGAATGCGGGGGCCAATATGGGCGCCAGTGCGGGAGCCGCGACGCCCGGCAGTCCTCGCGATTTCGCGGTCAATGTCGGCGACCGCGTCTTTTTCGACAGCGACATGAGCGAATTGAGCTCCACAGCGCAGGCGACGCTCGACAAGCAGGCGACCTGGCTTCAGCAATATAATCGTTACGTTATCACCCTCGAAGGCCACGCCGACGAGCGTGGAACCCGCGAATACAATTTCGCGCTCGGGGCCCGGCGCGCGGAGGCCGCCAAAGCCTATCTCGTCGCGCGCGGCATCCCGGCGGCCCGCATCCACACGATCAGCTACGGCAAGGAACATCCGGTGGCCGTCTGCAACGACATTTCCTGCTGGTCGCAGAACCGCCGCGCGGTCACGGTCCTTGGCGGCGCGCAATCCTGATTGGGAGGCGCAAGTCTTGCGCCCTTCGGCTGAGCCGCTGCGAGCATCTGGCCCCGCTTAAGCAAACGGTTCGAGGCTGCCGGTACGACCGGTCTGATCCCGATCAGCGATGAACTGGCGAAGCTTGGTCAGAGAAAGCGGCGAGTGGGTTCGAGCTGATCCTGGCACTGCCCTCTTTAGGCGCGGCGTCGATGACATCCGCAACGGTTGAAGGCGCTCGGCGTCGCTGCGCAGTACGCGGCTTCGCCCCGAGCCCCTTTCGAGGGCCTTCCTCCCCCCGTCCCCCATGCGATCGCCGGCCCGCCGAGAGCGTGTCGCGCCCTTGTTGCGCGCACCGGCTCGTGACTCGCTCGCAAAAAAAGAGCGCGACTCCCAATCCGGAAGTCGCGCGCCCTTTCGATTTGGATCGATCAGCGGGGCGAGGACCTATCTGAAGCCATCGCCGCGCGCTGCGTCTTTGAGGGGCCGGCCTAGACCTGGGGCTGCGGCTCGAGGCCGCCCGCCTCCGGGCCTGCCTTGGGGCGAGGCGCGGCGCCTGTCGTCGGCACGGGCGAGCCCCGCGTCGTAGACGAATCGTCGCCGGTGTCGCGAACCGGACGGCGTCCTTGCAGGAGGCCGAGGATCTCGTCGCCCGAAAGCGTCTCGTATTCGAGGAGGCCCTTCGCGAGGGTCTCGAGATCGCCGCGCTTTTCGGTGATGATGCGCCTTGCCTCGGCGAGGCCCATTTCGACGAGTCTGCGAACCTCGGAATCGATCTTCCGCGCCGTTTCCTCCGAAATGGTCTGCTGCTTGCCCATCGAATAGCCGAGGAAGACCTCCTGCTGGTTTTCGCCATACATGACCGTTCCGAGTTCCTCGGAGAAGCCCCAGCGGGTCACCATCGCGCGGGCGAGATTGGTCGCCTGCTCGATATCCGACTGGGCGCCGGAGGTGATCTGGTCCTTGCCGAAAATCTGCTCTTCGGCCACGCGGCCGCCCATGCAGACGGCGAGGCGCGAGGTCATCTGTTCGTAGCTCGTCGACAGTTTGTCGCGTTCGGGAAGCTGCATGACCATGCCGAGGGCGCGGCCGCGCGGGATGATCGTCGCCTTGTGAACCGGGTCGGTCGCCGGAACATTCAGCGCGACGATCGCATGACCGCCTTCGTGATAGGCGGTCAGCGCCTTTTCCTGCTCGGTCATCACCATGGTGCGGCGTTCCGCGCCCATCATGATTTTGTCCTTCGAATCCTCGAACTCGGCCATGGTGACGACGCGCTTACCGCGGCGCGCCGCCAGAAGCGCGGCCTCGTTGACGAGGTTCATGAGGTCGGCGCCCGAGAAGCCCGGCGTTCCGCGAGCGACGGTGCGAAGCTCGACGTCAGGGGCGAGCGGCACCTTGCGGACATGGACCTTCAGGATGCGCTCGCGGCCGACGACGTCGGGATTCGGCACCGTGATCTGACGATCGAAACGGCCTGGACGCAGCAGGGCGGGGTCGAGAACGTCGGGACGGTTGGTCGCGGCGATGAGGATGATGCTTTCGTTGGCCTCGAACCCGTCCATCTCGACGAGCAACTGGTTCAATGTCTGCTCGCGCTCGTCGTTGCCGCCGCCGAGTCCGGCGCCGCGATGACGGCCGACAGCGTCGATTTCATCGATGAAGATGATGCAGGGCGAGTTTTTCTTGGCCTGCTCGAACATATCCCGGACGCGGCTCGCGCCGACGCCGACGAACATTTCGACGAAATCTGAACCCGAGATCGTGAAGAAAGGCACATTGGCTTCGCCGGCGATGGCGCGCGCCAGCAAGGTCTTGCCGGTGCCAGGAGGTCCGATCAGAAGAACGCCGCGCGGGATCCGGCCGCCGAGCCGCTGAAACCTCTGCGGATCGCGCAGAAATTCGACGATTTCCTGCAGGTCTTCCTTCGCTTCGTCGACGCCGGCGACGTCCTCGAACGTCACTCGTCCATGCGCCTCGGTCAGGAGTTTTGCTTTCGACTTGCCAAATCCCATGGCGCGGCCGCCCGCGCCCTGCATCTGACGGGAGAGGAAAATCCAGACGCCGATGATCGCGATGAGCGGAAGCCCGTTGACGAGCAGGGTCAAGAGCCAGCTGTTTCCATCGGACGGAGGCCGCGCGGAAATCGACACGTTCTTCTTATAAAGGCTCTGGACAAGCGTCGGATCGTTCGGCGCGTAGGTCGTAAAGGCCCTGTTGTCGGTGAAATGACCCGTAATCTCGTTTCCGGAGATCGTGACCTCGCGGACGTGGCCCTGGTCGACTTCGTTCAAGAGCTGGCTGAACGCGATGTCCTGGGCCGGAGCGCGCTGTCCAGGATTCTGAAACAGCATAACGAGCGCGACGACGAGTAGAATGATGATTACCCAAAGGGCAAAATTTCGGAAATTAGGGTTCATTGTCGTTCCCGCTACGGGCCTTCGGGCCACAAGATCGGCCACCCGTGAATGATTACCGCCCATTGTCGGCCAGGCGTTTTAGGTAATGTAGGCGTGGACTTCAGTCTTGCCAAGTGCAGGGCGAGAGCGGAGCTTTTTACTTCCTGCACTCATTCCCGGGGGGTGTTTCCGGCGGGCGGCGGCGCAAAGCCTCCGCGCGAATGGTCAGGACAGCGTCCGCGCTCAACCGCAGCGCGGCGCCGCCCAATGTCGCCGCGAAAGGCGTCTCGAGTCGGATCGCCCGCAGCAGTCCGTCCGTCAGCGCTTCCAGCCTGTCGAGCCGCAGCGGCCGCGCCCCGCCGGCGGCGGCGCGAATCTCAAGAGCGAGCAGGCGCAGGACGATTTCCTCGGGCTCCCTCGCAAGACTCGATGCGTCGGCGTGAAACAGCCCAGGTTCGCGTCGGGCGGGCAAGGCCGCCCGGACCTCTCCGGTCCGACCGGCGAGGGCCTGCTCGGCCCGCGCGGCGCGACGGCCAAGGCGCAGCAACGCGGTCCGGTCGAGACCTTCTGGCGCGAGGCGTTCGGCGAGCATGCGAAGGCCGGTCCTGGCGAAGGCGGGGTTCTGATTCGACGGATCGCTGATGAAAGGATGCGATTTGCTTTCGCAGACCGCGAGGAGATCCGCCTTGGCGAGGCCGAGAAGGGGCCGCGAGAGGATGAATCCGCCGCGCTCGCGGGCGATCGCCATGCCGGCGAGCCCGGAGAGTCCGCTCCCGCGCAACAGCCGGAACAGGATCGTCTCGGCCTGATCGTCGGCGTGGTGCCCTGTCGCGACAACGTCGGCGCCGATCCTCGCGGCGTGGGAAAACAGCAAGCCGTAGCGGGCCTCGCGCGCCAGCTCCTGAAGTCGCGCGGCCGGCTTGGCGTCCTCCCAAACCAGAATCTCGTGCGGCAGCCCGAGCGCGCCGGCCCAGCGCGCCGCCGTTTCGGCCTCGACGCGCGACGCCGGCCGCAGGGCGTGATCGACCGTCGCGACTTCGAGCGCCGGAAGGGCGCCCGCGCGAGCGCGCGCCCAATCCGCGGCGAGCAGCATCAACGCCACGGAATCAGGCCCGCCGGACACTGCGAGAAGGATTTTGCGTGCCCGCTCCCAATCCTGAAAGAGCCGCCCGGCCAGAGCTTCGCCGCCCTTGTGGATTTTGGCCAGCGCATTCAGCATTGAGCCCGTTTCGCCTCCCGCTCAGCTCCAGCCTTGATCGCCGCGGAGGCGGCGGGATATTTCCGGTTGATTTCGCCGAAGGTCGCGCAGGCCTGTTCCTTGGCGCCGAGCGAATAAAGCGATTGACCGAGGCGGAGCATGGCCTCTGGCGCGCGCGGCGCGTTGGCGTATTGGGTTGAAAACTTCAGATATTGCTCCGCCGCTTCGCGCTGACGGCCGCGCTGAAAAAATGTTTCACCCAGATAATAGACCGCGTCGGGCGCCATTTTGGATTTGGCGTTTTTCTGGAGAAAGGCGGCGAAGCCTTTTTCGGCGTTTTCATATTGCTTCTGCCGATAAAAGCCGATCGCGGCGTCGAATTCCGCCTTGACCGGATTTGGCGGCGCGGTCACGTCGCCCGGCCCGCCCGGGGCGGTCAACGCCGCAATCGGATCCGCGCTGGCCGCCGCCCGTCCCGTCGATGATGAGGAGGCCCCCGGCGTGGAAGCCTCGCGCGAGAGCCGGCCGCCGGTCAGGTCGAGCGGCGCGTCGGCGTCGCCCGTGAGGGCCGACCCCGTTCCGAGGGCGCGGGGCGCGCCAGGCGCGGCCGGTTCTTTCGAGGGATCGAACGCATCGCTGCGGCGCGTGCGCACAGGCGGCGCGGCGTCCGGCTCGACCGAATCCTCGCCGAGGTCCGTGCGTTTCGGCAACGGTTTGGACGCGGGCGCTGCGGGCGCCGCCCCCCGCGCGCCGCCATCCTGAAAGCGGAAATCGACATCTTCCTGGAATTTCCGCAGCTGTTCCTCGATCCGGCGGGCGCCGAACTGAAGCTGCTCGATTTGCCCGTTGATCTGACGCATTTGATTTTCGAGCCGGTCGATGCGCACCAGCAGGCCGGCCGAATCCTGCTGCGGTCGTTGAGAGGGCGTCTCGCGATAAGGCGTCTCGGTCCCGACGTCCGCGGGGGGATAGCCGTAGTTTTGCGCAAGGCTCTGGTTGGCTTGCGCCAATTTCGCGAGCGCCGCGTCGGTCTCGACCGTCAGCCGGTCGAGACGGGCCGCGGGGAAGTCCGCAGACTGCCCGCGCGCGCCGGCGAAGCCCGATCCGAACAAGAGAATCGCAGCCAAGGCGGCGCGCAAAGGATCTCGAAGAAGCGTCATGGCGAACAATCCTGGAGGTCTGCTCAAAATACGGGGAACCATAAATGAAAGATCCAAAATGAACGATTTATGCGGCGGAATTCATAAGGGTTTAGGACGCTTTTTTGAGGGCTGAAAGCCCGGGCGCCGCCCCGGACCGTTCATTGGTTCGAGAACCTCGTCCGGAATCTCGACGAGGACCGCGCGGTCCTCGGGGGGCGCCAATCCGCCCAAGCTGGGCGAATCCGGCGCGGGCGGCCTTTCAATTTTCACAATTGCGCCGTTCATCATACATAAATGCAGCGGGTAGATTTTTGCAGGTTGTTATTGCTATACTCTTGGCTGCAAGGATAATCGATTTATGGTTCGCAAGCATTTCGGAACGGATGGAATAAGAGGCCTCGCCAATGTGGCGATCACGCCTGAACTCGCTTTGAAGGTCGCCCAGGCCGCCGGCGTGGTTTTCCAGCGGGGCGAACATCGCCACCGCGTCGTGATCGGAAAAGACACGCGGCTTTCGAGCTATATGATCGAAAATGCGATGGTGGCGGGGTTCACGTCGGTCGGAACCGACGCGCTTTTGCTCGGCCCGATGCCGACTCCGGCGGTGGCGATGCTGACGCATTCCATGCGGGCCGATCTCGGCGTCATGATCTCGGCGTCCCACAACCGGTTCGAGGACAACGGCATCAAGCTGTTCGGGCCCGACGGCTTCAAGCTGTCCGACGAAATCGAAGCGCAGATCGAGACCATGCTGGCCAAGGATTTCGCGCTGAAACTGGCGAAGCCCGCCGACCTCGGGCGGGCGATGAGGGTCGAGGGCGACCGCGCCCGCTACATCGAATTCGCCAAGCGCACGCTGACGCGCAATCTGACCCTCGACGGACTTCGCGTGGTGGTGGATTGCGCCAATGGCGCCGCCTACAAGGTCGCGCCCGAAGCCCTTTGGGAGCTGGGCGCGGAAGTGTTTTCGATCGGCGTCGAGCCCGATGGGTTCAATATCAATCGGGACGTGGGCTCGACCTCGCCGCAGGCCCTCGTCAAAAAGGTCCGCGAAATGCGCGCGGACATCGGCATCGCCCTCGACGGAGACGCGGACAGGGTTCTGATCGTTGACGAAATGGGCAAGATCATCGACGGCGATCAATTGATGGCGGCGGTGGCCCAGCGCTGGAAGGAAGAGGGCCGGCTCGCAAAGCCGGGCATCGTCGCGACGGTGATGTCGAATCTCGGGCTCGAGCGCTACCTTGAGGGGATCAACCTGTCGCTCGCCCGAACGGCGGTCGGCGACCGCTACGTGCTCGAACATATGCGCCAGCACGGCTACAATCTGGGCGGCGAGCAATCCGGGCATCTGATCTTGTCGGATTATTGCACGACCGGCGACGGTCTCGTCGCGGCCCTGCAATTGCTGGCGATCGTGAAGCACGAATCGAAGCCGGTGAGCCAGGTCTGCCGCAAGTTCGAGGCGCTGCCTCAGGTGCTGAAGAATGTGAAGGTCACGACCGGCAAACCGCTGGAGGACGCCCGCGTCGCCCGCGCCATTGAATCCGGCGCAGCCCGGCTCGGCAATTCCGGACGCCTTGTGATCCGCGCCTCCGGAACCGAGCCGGTGATCCGGGTGATGGGCGAGGGCGATAATCTCGATCTCGTCGAACGGGTCGTCGATGACGTTTGCGACGCGCTCGCCGAATCGGCGCAGGCGGCTTAAAGCGCCGTCCCGCATTATTGGTCGAGAGCTAGGCGGTCTGGACTAGCTTTTGTGGTGATGGTGATGTTTGCTGGCGTGCGAGGAGCTGGGCGCGACGACCGCGCGGCACGCCGGGCTGATATTGGCCTTGTAGGTGACCAGACACGCATGGATTTTCCCGTGATCGGGAATATAGGGGCCGCAAAGACGCATGGCGTCGTCCTGGCAGGCGGCCTGCTCCTTTTGATAACTGGCGCAAAGCGCGCCCGAGGTCATCAGCAGCGAGGCGAGAACGGCGGTCACAGCGCGCTTCATTGGCGTTTTCCCTTATAATTCCAATATCGATTCTGATCGACGCAAGCCTGAGAACACGCGCCGGAATCGTGACCGTGAAGCGGAATTCGGCGAGGGTGTCAAGTCGCGCGCTGTCGTCCCGCCATGAACTCAAGGGTTCTTGCGAACGCGGACCGGCCGGAACATCGCGCGGCATTGCGGGCTGAGCGCCTTGATCTGCCGTTCAAGACAAGCCTGCACCTGCGCTTCATCGGGTATGGCGTCGCTGCAAAGACGATAGGCGTCTTCCTGGCAGGCGGCTTGCCGGTCGGCGTGGAGATCGGCGAACGCGGAGCCGCAAAACGGCAGCGAGGCGACAACGAGAGCGAACCAAAATTTTCCGGGCATCTTTATTCAGTTTCCTTGTTGCGGCGAGAGTTTCGTTGCGGCGATGGCGTCGCGGCCATGATTTAGCTCAAACGGGGACCGGACGCCAATCGAAGGACGCAGCAAAGCCCGAGCCGGACGCTTGATTATTCTCCCGGCCCTCCGGCCTTCACGCGCGCGGCGGCGGCCATCCCGGACTCGGCGTCAAGCACACGACGAAGCTTCGCCGCAAGGCGGTCGAGAGTGTAGGGCTTGCTGATGAGTTCGACCCCCGGATCGAGCCGGCCATTGTGAACGATTGCGTTCTCGGTGTACCCGGAGGTGAACAGAACCTTCAGTCCGGGGATCATCGCGCGGGCGAGTTCGGCGAGCTTCCGGCCGCCGATCGGCCCCGGCATGACGACGTCGGTGAACAGAAGGTCGATTTTCGTCCCCTCCTCCAGGATTTTCAGGGCTTCCGACCCTCCCGCCGCCGTCAGCACGTTATAGCCAAGGCTTTCGAGCATGGCGGCGACGGTGGCGCGGACGATTTCATCGTCGTCCGCGAGCAGCACCGTTTCGGCGGCGCTTGAAGCGAAGGCGCCGGGCTCGATTGGACGCGCCACGGCCTGTCCGTCGCTGCGGGGCAGGTACAGCTTCACGGTCGTGCCTTCCCCCGCTTCGCTGTAAATCTTGATGTGGCCGCCCGACTGCTTGACGAAACCGTAGACCTGAGGGAGGCCAAGTCCGGTGCCTTCGCCGACCGGCTTTGTCGTAAAGAAAGGGTCCAGAGCGCGGGACTTGGTCGCTTCGTCCATGCCAAGGCCGGTGTCGGTGATCGCGAACATCACATATTGACCAGGTTCGACCTCGGCGTGGCGCGCGGCGTAGGAATCGTCGAGCGAAGCGTTAACGGCTTCGATCGTCAGCTTACCCCCATCGGGCATCGCGTCGCGGGCGTTGATCGCGAGGTTCAGGACGGCGGACTGAAACTGGGCTGGATCGACGATCGTGTTCCACAACCCACCCGAGGAGATGCATTCGACCTCGATCGTTTCTCCGACAGCGCGCAGAACAAGAGGCAAAATCTCGGTCATCAACGGGCCGACCGCGACGACCTCCGGCTGCAAGGGTTGACGCCGGGCGAACGCGAGAAGCTGTTTCGTCAGCCTTGCGCCGCGCTCCGCCGCGAGCATCGTCATCTCGATGCGTTCCAGCGCCTTGGAATTGCCGCCGACCGCCTCGCGCAGCATGCCGACGCAGCCGATCACGATCGTCAGCAGATTGTTGAAATCATGCGCGACGCCGCCGGTCATCTGGCCCAGCGCCTGGAGCTTGCCGGTCTGAAGAAGCATTTCGTCGGCGCGCCGCCGTTCGGTGACGTCGAGCAAGGTGGTGATGGAGCTGTCGCCCGCGAGAGGATTATGGAAAATTTCCAGGCGCCGGGCGTCCGTGGTCTTGCGCTCGACGAGAACCGCGCGCGCGGCGCGGCGCCCCTCCTCGCGAAGACTGACGATTTTTGCGCCGACCTCCGCCGCGGCCGGATGCGTTATCGGGTCGAACACCAGATTCGCTCCACGGGCGAGCGCGTCTGGAGCGATTCCCAGAATTCGCGTAAACGCCGCGTTCCAGGCGAGCAAGCGATCGTCCGCGTCGAAGGTCGCGACGCCCTCCCTGACGCTGTCGAGGGTGGCGAGCAGAATACGTTCGGATGACGCCGCCTTGCGATAGGCGTGCGACAAAAACCATGCGCCGGCGAGGAGAGCGAGGGCGGCGACCACGCCGCCCTCGATCGACGTCGCGGTGATCTGACGTTCAGCGGCTTCTGATCTCTCCAGCCCTTTTTGAAGCCGCCCGGCGGCGGCCTCCTGAATTTGCTTGAGGAGGGTCTCGATCTCGATCATCGTCTCGCGTCCGACATCCGTTTCGACGATAGCCTTGGCCGCCTCGTATCCCTGCTCGCGTCGCGCTTTGATCGTCGCCACGAGTTCGTCCACTTTGGCCTCAGTCGTCGTTTGCAGCTCGGCGAGCCGCCGTTGCTGGCCCGGTTTGTCGAGCGTTTCGCGGCGCAGTTCGGCGAAGAGTCGGGGGATCGCTTGTCTCGCCCGCTCATAGGGTTCGAGATATTTGTCGCTTCCGGTGATCAAAAAACCCCGCTGGCCGCTCTCGGCGTCACGGACCGCGCTATCGATCGCGTCGGTGAGCTCCATCACCTTCAGCCGCTGCGCCATCTCGGTCCGCGCGGCTTTCGCCTCCGGCGCGTTGCGGCACACTTGCAAGAACCCGATCAGGGCCAGGAAGGCGAGCGGCACGAGCATCAGCGCGAGCGCAATGGAGGCCTCGACGCGCCCGCTTAATCGCCTGTTCATGCGGGCAGACTCCTGCGCGGCGGCGGGCCTCGCCATCCTCGCCTGGGGCAGGTTTTCGCCGCACGGTTTTTGCAGGTTGATTGTTGTGGCAAACTCTTGATCCCGGCGTCCGCACGCAGCGGCGGTTTTTTTCTCGCAGAGAGGCCCCCTCGCCGGTAAACAGGCAATCGCGGCCACGCCACGCAAGATATACATACGCAAATCGCGCCATGAAGGATCAAAATTCTTGTTCTCCCAAGGCGAAATAGAACGCTACGCGCGCCATATCGTGCTGCATGGCGTGGGCGGTCCCGGCCAGCAAAAGCTCAACCGCGCCCGGGTTCTCGTCGTCGGCGCGGGCGGGCTCGGCTCGCCGCTGATCCAGTATCTGGCCGCGGCCGGCGTCGGCGAGATCGGCGTCGCCGACGATGACAGCGTCTCGTTGTCCAATCTGCAGCGCCAGGTCCTGCACGGGACGGGCGACATCGGTCGAAGCAAGGTGGAGAGCGCCGCCGCGGCGGTGGAGCGGCTCAATCCCCATGTCAAGGTCACGCCGCACTTTATGAGGCTCACGGCCGGCAACGCGCGCGGTCTCGTCGAAGCCTATGACGTCATCGCCGACGGGTCAGACAATTTTGCGACGCGCTATCTCGTCTCCGACGCCTGCTTTCACGCTAGACGTCCGCTCGTCACCGCCGCGGTCGGCGCGTTCGACGGATCGCTGACGGTTCTGCGGCCCTATGAGGCGGGCGCCGATGGCCGGCCTAATCCGACCTATCGCTGTCTGTTTCCCGAAACGCCGCCCGAGGGCGCGTCGCCGCCCTGTTCCGAGGCCGGTGTGCTCGGCGCCCTGACCGGTGTGCTCGGCTCGCTGATGGCCCTCGAAGTGATGCGCGAAATCGTCGGCTTCGGTGAAAGCCAGGTCGGCAAGCTGCTTCTCGTCGACGCGCTCCTGATGCGGTTCGAAACGCTGCGCTATGGCTGGGACCCGAACAATCCCCTGAACGGCGATAAGACGGAAGTTGGCCCAATCACTTAGTTAACGGGCTTTTGGCGGTGTCTTGAGCGCTTGATTTCATTATTGGACGACCTTAGGTTTCGTCGTAATTTTCAATAGAATCATGGGACCGAAAGTGAGATAAGGTCGGACGCGGTCATGGCCGCGATCGAGGCTTTCCGTGACTACCCTTTTTAAGACCATCGAAGATCCGGGTACGCTTGCGCAAGCGATCGTGGACACGATTCGCGAGCCGTTGCTTGTGCTTGGAGACGACCTGTGCGTGCTCGCCGTCAGCCGCTCCTATTGTCTCATGTTCGAGGTCGCGAGTTCTAACGTTCTGGGTCAGTCGCTTTACGCCCTGGGCGACGGTCAGTGGCGCATTCCTGATCTTGGCGCGCTTTTGGAAAAAGTCCTCCGGGAACATATCCCCGCAGAGTGTTTTGAGGTCGAGCACGAGTTTCCGAGGATTGGCCGTCGCACGATGCTGCTGAATGCGCGCGAGGTGTTCTACGACCATTCCGCGCGCACCACTCTTTTGCTGGCGTTCGAGGATGTCACCGCACTGCGGGCCGCCGATCGTGAGAAAGATGAGTTTTTGCGACGCACGGAAGAATTGATCCAGCAAAAAGACGTGTTGCTCCGCGAAATGGAGCACCGCGTCGGAAACAGCCTTCAGATCATCGCCAGCATCCTAATGTTGAAAGCGCGTACCGTACCTCAGACGAGACCCGTCTGCATCTTCAGGACGTGCATCGACGCGTAATGGCGGTGGCGGCGGTACAGCAGCATCTGCACATTTCCGAGCGTCATGATCAGATCGACATCAAGCCTTATCTTTCGGGGCTTTGCGAAAGCTTGGCGGCGTCTATGATCGGCGCAAGCCGGTCGGTCTCGCTGCAGGTTCGGATCAACGGCGGAAAAGCCGAGTACTCAAAGGCGGTCAGCCTTGGTCTTGTCGTCACAGAGCTTGTGATTAATGCATTGAAGCACGCTTTTCCGAAGGAAAAGCCGGACTGTCAAGTTGTCGTCAGTTATCAGACCCATAATGAGAATTGGACTCTCGTCGTTTCTGACAACGGGGCCGGAAAGCAGGAAGTCGTTGCAGATCTTGCGAAGGGCGGCCTCGGCACGTCCCTGGTCAAAGCGCTCGCGCAGCAGCTTGACGCAAAGGTCGAGGTCTTGAGCGGCCCAGGCGGCGTGAAGGCATCACTCACGCATGTCTCGCAAGCGTCCCTGCCCGCATAGCCGATCTGTTTGCCGCCGACGCTCGATCGCCAGAGCGATTCTCTGGCGGGTCATCCGGGCGTCTTCCGGGACAGGTCCTTCCGGGATAGGTCATTGGGGCTGGGCGCACTGAGGGAAAGCCATGGATCTCGACGCCACCTTGCTCAGCCGGATTCAGTTCGGTTTCACGATCACGTTCCACATTATCTTTCCCGCCTTCACCATCGGCCTCTCGGCGTTCATCGCCGTCTTGCTCGCGCGATGGATGATCACCAGGGACGACCGCTTCCGCGATCTCGCCTCGTTCTGGACCAAGATTTTCGCCGTCTCCTTCGCGATGGGCGTGGTGTCGGGTCTTGTCCTCTCCTATGAATTCGGGACCAACTGGAGCGGCTTCTCACGGGTCGTCGGCAATGTCCTTGGGCCCCTGCTTGCCTATGAAGTGCTGACCGCGTTTTTTCTCGAGGCCAGCTTTCTCGGCATCATGCTGTTTGGCCGGAACCGCGTCCCGCCCTGGCTGCATCTGACCGCCGCGATCATCGTTTCGATCGGCACCGCGACGTCGGCCTTCTGGATTCTGTCGGCCAATTCCTGGATGCAATATCCGGCCGGGTACGAATTGAGGAACGGGATCGCCTTCCCGCTCGATTGGAAGGACGTCGTGTTCAACCCGACGTTTCCGTTGCGTTTCGCCCATATGCTGACGGCCGCCTATCTCACGACGTCGATCGTCGTGCTCGCCGTCGGCGCGCGCTTCGCGCTCGCCGGTAAATTCCCCGATCATTCGAAAACGATGCTGCGGATGGGCCTCGGACTCGCCGTGATTCTCGCGCCGCTGCAAATCTTCATCGGTGATCAGCACGGTCTCGTCACGGCGAAATACCAGCCGGCGAAGCTTGCGGCGATCGAAGGTCACTGGGAGGTGGAAAAAGGCGCGCCGCTGGTGCTCTTCGGCTGGCCTGACGAGAAGACCCAATCCAATCTCTACCAGGTCGCGATCCCGCATCTTGGCAGTCTGATCATCACCCACAGCTGGGACGGCGCCTATCCGGGACTGAAGCAGTTCGCCCGCGCCGACCGGCCGCCGGTTCCGCAGGTCTTTTTCGCCTTCCGCATCATGGTCGGCGTCGGCTTTGCGCTCCTTGCGCTCGTCATCTGGGGCGGCGTCCTTGCGTTGAGGGGCGAACTGACGACGAATCGCCTGTTCCTCAAGGTCGCGGCGGTCAGCTGGCCCCTGGGGTTTGTCGCCATCATCTCCGGCTGGATGGTGACCGAGATCGGCCGTCAGCCCTGGATTGCGACCGGGGTGCTGCGCACCGCCGACGCCGCCTCGCCGGTGATCGCGCAAGCGGTGCTGGGATCCCTGATCGGGTTTGTTCTCGTCTATGGAATCGTGTTTTCGACCGGCATCTACGCCATGAACCGGCTGATCAACAAAGGTCCGACGCCCTCGGTCGTCGCGGCGCGGACGGGGACGCCGTCCCGGCCTCTGGCCGCGGGAACAGGCGCGCTTGGCGATTCCGCGGGAGAGGAATGATGACGAACATCGACGACGTTCTGCCGGTGATCTGGACCGGCGTCATCGCGACCGCCGTCGCGATGTATGTGTTTCTCGACGGTTTTGATCTCGGTCTCGGCATCCTGTTCCAGACGACGCGGAGCGAGAGGGCGCGCGACGTCATGATGACTTCGGTCGCGCCGTTCTGGGACGGCAACCAGACCTGGCTCGTGCTCGGCGGCGGCGGCCTGCTGGCGGCGTTTCCGCTCGCCTATTCGATCATCATGCCGGCGCTCTACATCCCGGTGATCATGATGCTGCTCGCCCTGATCCTGCGCGGCGTGTCGTTCGAATTCCGCTGGACCAGCAAACCCAACCACAGCCGCTGGGATTGGGGCTTCTCGATCGGCTCCATCGTCGCGGCTTTTTCGCAGGGGCTGATTTTGGGCGGCCTCCTGAAAGGGATCAAGGTCCAGAACAACATCTTCGCCGGCGGCCCGTTCGACTGGTTTTCGGCCTTCTCGCTGATGTGCGGCTTCGGCCTCATCGCCGGCTACGGCCTGCTCGGCGCCTGCTGGCTGATCATGAAGACCGGAGGCGACGTCCAGCGTCACGCCCGCGCGATGGCGCCCAAATTTCTGATCGCCGTCGCGATCTTCGCCGCGCTGGTCAGCCTCTGGACCCCCCTGCGCTACGCCCATATCGGAGCGCGGTGGTTCTCCACTCCCAATATCTATCTCCTCTGGCCGCTGCCGCTCGCCACGGCGACGCTGATGGTTTCCGTCTGGCGCTGGATCGCGCGCGAGGACGAGTTCAAGCCCTTTTTCGGGGTGATCGGCATTTTTCTCCTCTGCTTTCTCGGGCTGGCGATTTCCTCCTATCCCAATCTCGTTCCGCCCTCGGTCAGTCTGTGGCAGGCCGCGGCCGCGCCGGCCTCTTTGAAAATCATGCTGATCGGCGTCGCGATCATGCTGCCCCTGGTGCTCAGCTACACGGCGTTTTTATACTGGACGTTCCGCGCCAAGGTTCAGGAGGGCGAAACCTACCATTGAGCCGGCAGGCGATTGGGCACGCGAGCGCGCATGCGCGACCCGCATGCGCGTTGACACCGGCGGCGCGAGTATCTAGACCACGCTCGCACGGGACGCGTCGGAGCGGCGCGCCCTGCCCATGGGGCCGCTTGATTCATGCGCCTTGGGGGATAGTTCAACGGTAGAACAGCGGACTCTGACTCCGTCAATCTTGGTTCGAATCCAGGTCCCCCAGCCAAATCACACTTTTAGCCGTTTTGGCGCTCTCGTCCGCCGCGCTGCGGATGTTTCCGCAAGACTGTCAATCGGTTGGAGGGGAGCCGCGGCCGCTTCGCCAAACTTTCGAGCGCGGGCGATTTGTCGCACGATCCGCTGACGCAGAGCGGCGGCCTCGCTTCTACGGCTTCGAATGTTTCGATGACGATTCGCCCGGGGATAGGGTGGGCAGGGGCCGGCCGGGTCACCCTGAACCATTTACGCGAAACATCAGCTGCGCCCGCGCCTCGGCGGACTCAACGCTCCGGGGCGCGGACTGAGGCTTTGGTCGCCGGATACGGGATGGATCCGGCATGAGCGGCGCAATGATTGATAGACATTTATTCTATAAAGTTTATAGTTTGAATGGATATCGGTTTGGACCTTGCCATGAACCACCTGAAACCTCTCGATTCCATGGACAGACGGATCCTGCGCATCGTTCAGCGGGACGCCTCCCTGACGATTTCCGAAATCGCGGCGCAAATCGGCCTGTCTCAAACGCCATGCTGGAAAAGATTGCAGCGGCTCGAGGCTTTGGGCGTCATCAAGAGACGCATCGCCGTGCTCGATCCGAAGAAGCTCGGGCTGGGGCTGACGGTCTTCGTGTCGATTGAGGTCGGGCAGCATTCGGGCGAGGAACTGACCCGATTTGTCGACTGCGTCTCATCCATGGAGGAAATCATGGATGTTTATCGCGTCGCCGGCGATGTCGACTTCGTTCTGCGCGTCGTCGTTCCCGACACCGCGGCCTTCGACGTCGTTTACGGAAAATTGCGCGACCTCATTCCGCTCAAGAACGTGACGTCCCACATCGCGCTCGAAAACATCAAGTCCGAAACCGCTTTCCCGGTTTGAGCGGGCTTCCGCAGTCCATTACGCGGGCGGAGCGCGCTAGAGCGCGTTTTTCACGCAGACGGGACGCGTCAAGCCGGCTGACCGCTGACCTTTGGAACGCGCGCGATCAGGACCGCGCGCGATAGGATTTCTGGATCTAGATCCGGTGAAGGGCGGCGACGAGGCAGTCGATATCGTCGTAGGTATTGTACAGCGCCAGAGACGGCCTCACCGTGGTCTCGAGCCCGAAACGGCGCAGGATCGGCTGCGCGCAATGATGTCCCGCCCGCACGGCGACGCCTTCCCGGTCGAGCGCGGCGCCGACGTCCTCGCTGCGGCAGCCGTCGAGGACAAACGAAACGAGGCCCGCCTTTTCTTTCGCCGTGCCGATGATGCTGAGACCCGGCACGCCAAGGAGGCCGTGGGTGAGGTAGCCGAGCAGTTCATGCTCGTAGGCGGCGATATTGCCCATGCCGATGCGGTCGAGATAGTCGATCGCGGCGCCGAGGCCGACCGCGTCGGCGATATTGCCAGTGCCGGCCTCGAACCGGCCTGGCGGCGGCTGATAGATGGTCTTTTCGAACGTGACGTCGGCGATCATGTTGCCGCCGCCTTGCCAGGGCGGCATCGCGGCGAGAACCTCGGGCTTGCCGTAAAGCGCCCCGATGCCTGTGGGGCCGAAAACCTTGTGGCCCGAAAAAACATAGAAGTCGCAGTCCAGCGCCTGAACGTCGACAGGCATGTGCGACACCGCCTGGGCGCCGTCGACAAGCACGCAGGCGCCATGCCGATGCGCGATCGCGACCATCTCCTGAGCCGGCGTGATCGTTCCCAGCGCGTTGGAGACCTGGGGAAGGGAGACGAGACGCGTCCTTGGTCCGAGCAGCGCGGTGTATTCGTCGAGCAGGATTTGGCCGCTGTCATCCACCGGCGCGACGCGCAGCACGGCGCCGGTTTCGGCGCACAACATCTGCCAGGGCACGATATTGGCGTGATGTTCGAGCCAGGTGACGACGATCTCGTCGCCTTCGCGGATGTTGCGCCTGCCCCAGGTCTTGGCGACGAGATTGATCGCTTCGGTGGCGCCGCGCGTGAAGACGATCTCGTTGGACGATCCGGCGCCGAGAAACCGCCGGACCTTCTCGCGCGAGGCCTCGTAGGCGTCGGTCGAGCGGGCGGCGAGCGCGTGAGCGGCGCGATGGATGTTCGAGTTCTCGGTTTTGTAGAACAGCGCGAGCCGATCGATCACCGCCTGCGGTTTTTGCGTGGTCGCGGCGTTGTCGAGCCAGACGAGGGGCTTGCCGTGAACCTTTTCGCGCAGGATCGGGAAATCGCGCTTGATCGCATGGGCGTCGAAGGCGCGCGCGCCGGAAATGAGTTCGGAGGAAAGCAGCGCGCGCGTTTGCGGAGCCGCCGCGCCGTCAGCGTGGGCGGGCGCCGAGGCGGTCTGCGCGTCGTTGAGGAAATAGAGCGTTTCGCCAGGAACCTGAGAAGGGACGAGGGGAAGCGCGTCGTGCGAAAATCCGGCCGGTCCTGATCGCGAACCAAACGAGGCCGTCTCGCCGAGATCCTGCGGCCTAAGATCGCTTTCGGTTGGGAAATTGTCGCCAAAGGCGGGGCTCTGCTCGAACGAGGGCGCAAGAGCAGGAACTGGCGTAAGAGGAGCTGGCGCAAGAGCAGGAGCAAGTGTGTGAGGCGCGCCAGATTGCGGCGCCTCGTAGGGAAACGAAGGCGCGAAGCCGGCGCCGGATGGCGGCGCGGGAACCGGGCTGAACTGCCCGGGAACCGCAATCGGCGGAAGCGGCGCGGGAGCCGTAGCGCCCTGGCCGAGAAAATAAAGCGCGTCGCCGCCCTGGCCGGACGCAAGATTCAAAGGGATCGACGGTGAAAGCCCTCCCGGAAACCCCGAGGGCCGCGTTGTGGGAACGAAGGATGTGACAGCGCCGAGAGAGTGTGGGATCGCCGCGAGACTGGCTTCGTTCGGGAAGTCCGACGCGGGCGAACCTTTCGACGCAAAGCCTCCCGACCCAAAACCTTGCGGAGAGCCTTGCGGAGAGGCCTGGCCTTTTTCAATGGACGGCCCGGAAAAACCCGCGAGCGGAAGCGGCGATTCGACAGCGCCCGCCGGAAGACCAGTCGCGCCGGTGGCGAGGCCCGCGGCCGGAACATGCTGTGCGGGCGCCTGCGCGGATAGCGTCGGATGACCCGGAAGTTCGGTGACAAAGGGGAGCGATTGCGCACCCGGCGCGCTGGTTGCGGGCGCGGCGGCGGCGGCGCCGATCGCGCCCGGCAGCGACGTCGGCGGCGCCGGGGCGCGCTCCGCCGTCACGATATGATTTGCGAGCGCCTGCGGATCGACGGCCTGCCCAGGCGAACCGTTGAAAAACGCGTTGGCCAGATGCGCGATCAATCCCGGATCAACGACGCCCGGACCCTGGCCGCCCCATTGCGGGGCGGGGGGAGTCGCCACCGGCGCGGTCGCGGCGGCGTGGCGGGGATCAGGTATATTCATGATAGTGACCGACCTCCACGTTCTCCAGCACGCCGAGCGCATCCGGGGTCAGGATAGCCGAAGAGCAGTAGAGCGAGATCAGGTAGGAGGCGATCGCCTTGCGGTTGATGCCCATGAACCGGACCGAGAGGCTGGGGGTCACTTCGCCCGGAACGCCCGGCTGGAACAGGCCGACGACGCCCTGCTTCTTTTCGCCCGTGCGCAGCAGGAGAATGGTCGACGTGCCGCCGCCGTCTGCCGATTCCGCGATCTTGAGTTTGTCGCTGGGAACGAGCGGAATGCCCCGCCAGGTCAGGAAGGGCGTGCCGAACAGGTTGATGGTTGGCGGCGGGACGCCGCGGCGCGTGCACTCGCGTCCGAAGGCCGCGATCGCGCGGGGATGGGAAAGAAAGAAGGCCGGCTCTTTCCAGACGCGCGCGATCAACTCGTCCATATCGTCCGGCGTCGGCGGTCCGCGGCGGGTGGAGATTTTCATGAACGGAGCGGCGTTGGTCAGGATGCCGTAGTCGCCGTTGTAGATGAGTTCGCTTTCCTGACGCTCCTTGACCTTCTCGATCAACAGCCGAAGCTGTTCCTGAATTTGATCATAAGGTTGATTGTAGAGGTCGGACACGCGGGTCTGGACGTCGAGCACCGTCGTCACGGCGTTCAGAAAATACTCCCGCGGCGCAGTCTCATAATCGACGAAGGTTTCCGGCAGGTCGCTGTCGCGGTCCCGGCTGGGACTGCATTCGACGTCGCTGACGCCCTCCGTGTCCTTGACCCGGTTCAGGCGGTAGATGCCGGCCTCGACGGGAACCCAGGGCAGGAACGACACGAGCCAGCGCGGCGTGATGCCGGACCATTGAGCGCGCGTCTTGGTGGCGTTGGCGAGTTGGCGGGCGGCCGGCTCACTCAGCGTGCGGCGAACCTCGACGTCATCAGGCATTGAGAAGACACTCCTTTTCGCGGGCGGATCGGATCAACGCGAACAGGACGCTCTGTAGCATCGGTCGTAGAGAAAATTATTCTTTATTGGTCTATTGAATGATTTTTCAATGCGAGCCAAAATATATACTTTGTAAAATCAACCAATTTAGTCAGGAAGACGTGCGGTCGCCTGTGACACCTTATCTCTCAACAGGGAGGCCTCGGACAATTCCAGGCGATCATTGGGCCAAGCGAGCCCTGGCGGACCCGGAAATCCGCCAGGAAAAGCGCCTCACGGCGCGGCCTGTCAATATTTCGCGACGACGGTGGGCGCGGGCGCGCCGAACTTGTAGCTGAAGCCAACCTGCACCTGGTTTTGCGAGAATTGATGGCTCTGGAAGACATTAGGGAACACGATGGGTCCATCATAATAATAATGGAAATGGGTGTAGCGATATTCGGCGCGCACCGACCAGTTGGCGTCTATGGCGTATTCGACGCCGCCGCCGACGGTCCAGCCGGTGTTCGTCGTTGAAAAGCTGTTGGCGCCGCCAAGGATGTTGTACTGGTTGTGAATCCAGCCGAAATTCACGCCTCCGGTCGCGTAGAGCAGGGTTCGGTCGATGGCGTAGCCGACACGGCCCCGAATCGAGCCCTGGACAGGCGTGTTGATGTTCGAATTGACGTAGGGAACCGGATTAATCGACTGGTGCAGGCTCGTGCCGTTGACGTCGCCTTCGAGACCGAGCACGAATTGATTGATCTGCCAATTATACCCGACATGAGCGCCGCCGATGACGCCCGCAGGCGAGACCGTGCTCGACGCGTTGTTGACCGGGGCGACCGTTACGGAGCCAAGCGGGCCTTGCAACCATAGATTTCCATAGTCCTGCCCCCATCCGTAGCCAATCTGGCCGCCGATGTAGAACCCTGCCCATGTGAAGGCTGGCGGGGGCGGCGCGACCGCGAGGTCCGCCGCGGTGGCGGCGCCGGTCAGCGCAACGGCCGACACGGCGGACAATACAAGTCTTCTCATCATGATCTATCCACTTTCAGATTGTGTGTTGAACAAATCGCCAGGTCTTTTCAGTCAATGCCAGAGCTTGGTCAGAGTTTGGCTCTCAGCGTAAATCCGACCATGAGCGGGTCGCCGACGAGGCCGCCGATGGCGCCGCCAGGGAGCGCCGTCGCCGACACGTTGAGCCAATAACGCTTGTTGAGCGCATTGTGGGCCCAGGCCTGCAAGTCCCAGCTTCCGTCTTCGAACCGGACGCCCGCATGAATGTTCAGCAAACCGTACCCGGGAATCCTGCTGTAGATCGAATCGTCGGCGAGCGAGTAGATTTGAGTCTGATAGGTCCAGTCAACGCCGCCATAACCGACGAGCGGTTTTTGGAACGCCTCGATCACCTGCCCGAGATTCTTGGCGTATTCGAAGCCTGTCGCCATCGCGAATTTTGGCGTGATCGGCAATGGCTTTCCGGTCAGGTTGCAAGAGCCGACGGTGTTGCTCAATTCGAACGGGCAGGCGGCGTTCTTGTAGTCCGAATAGAACGCATCATCATACGTAAACGACGCGTAAGTGTTTAATTCCTCGATGGGCCTGTAGCGGACGTCGAATTCGACGCCGCGCGAAACGGCGCCGCCAGCGTTAGCAAGATAAGTCACTGTGTTGCCGCCAACGATAGCCGACGCGTTGGTGATATAGCCATGATTATACATCACGAAGCCGGCGAGGTTGGTCAGCAGCTTCTGATCGAGAAAGCTTCCCTTGAGGCCGGCTTCGTAATTTTGAACGATCTCCGGATTTACGGTCACCGGCACGCCGGCGGGGAGATTGGCGACCGGGTTGGGACCGCCGCCTCGCCCGCCCTGGGAGACGGTCACATAGCCAAGAATGTCGGGCGTGAATTTATAGGAAGCGGACCCGAGGAACGACAGGATACCCTGATGGGTGTTCGCCGTGTATTGCTTGTCCGCGCCGAAGAAAGCGATAGACGTGGCCTTGGCGAGCGCAGCCTGCGCCGGCGTCAGCCCGGAATAATCCTGCTGAGTAAAAATATACTGCCGGAAGATGCTCTCTTTAGCATAATAGGAATAACGCACGCCTCCCGTGATGTCCAACTCCGGCGTTGCGTGCCAGACGCCCTGAGCGTAGGGAGCGATCTGGTTGGTTAGAGGATTATCGTAAGTCTGACGCCCGAGGTAATTATAGGCGGCGTTGGCGACCTTGATGGGAAGAGCTGGGGATTTGTAGTAAAGCGCCGCATCGCTCCCGTTGGTCGTCAGGCCGAAATCGTAGAGCTGTTCATACAGATAAAACAGACCTGCGAAGCCCTCGACGGGCAATCCCTTGGGCGAGGAAATCTTGATGTCCTCAACCACCGAACGCGACGGCGAGACGTGGCCGTTGGTATTTGTCACCAATTGAGGCGCGATCAGCGCGTTCTCACGGTTGTTCGGATGGAACTCCCAATCCTGAAACGACGAAATGGAACTCAGTGTGAACCCGTTGAAGCGATAATCGATGCTTGCAGAGGCGCCGTAGTTTTCCTGAGCCGTTTGGAGGTAGCCGTTGATCGAAGCGATATAATTCTGCGGCGCGCCGCTGGTGGGGACGTTGTAATTGAGCCGCCCGATGCGCGTGTAGAAATTATTCGGCACCGCCGCCCCGTTCGCGTAATTCGTCACGGCTCCAGCGAAAAGATTGACGCAGCACGCCTGATTCACATGAGCATAGCTGAGCGTGAACCGGGCGGTGAGATCCTCGGTCGGCGTATAGAGAAATTGCAGCCGTGCGCCCTTGTCATGCCAGTCGCTGAAGTTTTGTCCCGGCCCGTTATAGTTCGAGATATAGCCCTGACGGTCGGTGTCGAACACCGACAGACGGAACGCGGCTTTGTCGCTGTCGGCGATCGCCCCTGTGGCCGACGCCTTGAGCTGCACGAAATTGTAGTTGCCATAGGAGATTTCTCCGGTCTCCTGGGCGACAAAACTTGGCAGAGCGGTTGATATGTTGACGATGCCGCCGGTGCTGTCCTGGCCGCCCGAGGTTCCTTGCGGGCCCTTGAGAACCTGAACGCCGATGAGATCAGGGATATCGAACACCGCCTGGCCGGGGCGTGGCTGGTAGACCCCGTCGATATAGATCGGCACGCCGCCATAGATGCCGTCGGTGGCGTTCGAAGACGAAGCGCCGAAGCCGCGGATGTTGAATGTCAGGTTGCGGACGTTGCCGTAGCGGAACTGGAGACTGGGCTCCAGCTTTTGCGCTTGAGCGAGGTTGGTGATGTTGAGGGATTGAATCTGCTCTTGTGTAATGACGGTCGCGGAGACCGCCTTTTCCTGATACGCCGTCGCCTGTTTTTGCGAGACGGCCTGCACGCTGGTCGGATTTGCATCCTCCGGCCCAGCGCTAACCACCACGTCTTCGACATGGCCTTCCGCGGGCGGCGCCGCGTCCTGAGCGAAGGCTGCGGTGGTCATCGTGAGGCCAAGGCAGAGCGGCAGGCCGACTCGTCGCCCGATACGGTGTTGCTTTCTCTTTTTCATGGTCGTGATCCGTTTGAGGGCGGCCGGCGAAACGGCGCCGCCGGCGCAATGGGTTGGGGTGCGCTTGTTGGACGCACACCCGACCAAAAAGCTAGGATTTAAATATCCAGTAGATTTGTAGAGAATATCAAATGGAAACTTGGCCGTACAACCAAACTCGCGGCTGCTATTGCAGAAATACAACAGTGGGAAGAGTCGGTTGGTCGACAGAAGCATGTCTGTCGCAGGCGAATCACAATCGGGTTTATGGTTGGCGCGCGCCGCGTCCGCGCGCTCACGGCGGGCGCCACGCTCGCGGTTGACGCCGCGGGATTCTGCCGATGAAACTCTGAACTGGCAGACTCTGGTCCTTGCGAACCACGATCGCGCGTCAGGCGTCGGCCACGTTCACATAGGATATGACGAGGTAGAGAAGCGCCGCCACGGAGCCGAGATTGCGGTAGGTATGCGGAACATCGGCCTCGAAGACGATGGCGTCTCCCTCGCCGAGCGTTTGGGCCGGCTCTTTCCCGGACGTGACCTCGACGCATCCGCGCACGACAACGAGGCTTTCAAGCGTGCCGGGCGTATGCGCCTCGCAATATTCTTCGTGGCCTGGCGCGACGTTGAGCTCATAGAATTCCACGAGTCTCTTGCTGTCGTGCGGGAACAGGGCCCGGCTGGTGAAATGCCCGTCGCTCGACGAGATGACGCTTTTGCTTTCGTTTCTCAAGACAAAGGTGCCGCGCCTTCGGCGGTCCGAGATCAGGCTGCCGACGGGCACGCCAAGCGCGTTGGCGATCTTCCAGAGAACGCTGAGGGACGGCGTGATCTCGCCGTCCGCGAGCTTTCCGATGCTCGCCTCGCCAAGCCCCGAAGCCGCGGCGAGCCGTTCGAGCGAACGGCCCTGATGCGCCAGCAAAAGGCGCAGCCGATTGCCGACGCCCAATCTAAAATCATTGGAAGAGCGTGCATAATCAAGCTCTTCTGTGGCCGGGCGAGTATCGTGGTCTGGCATAGGCGCGGTTTCACTATTAAGTCCATAAATAATATGATCTATTCAGGATCAAGGAATTTCATGGCTGCGTCAAGCGTATGGACGCCTCGCTGCGGATTTCTTTTGCCCTTGTGCTGCGCGTAGGCGGAGCGGCTCGCTATTCCCGGTTCTCGATTGGAGTGATTCAATCTGATCGGAATATGCTCTAGCGAAGCGCGAGTTGGTCTCGAACTCCGCGCGTGCTCAACGCGGCGATGCTGGTGCGATCGAGGATGAGCGCCATCGAATCGCGCACGTCGAGCATCAGGTCGCGCACGGCGCAGGCGTCTTCATCCGGACAATCCGCGCATTTGCGATAGGCCGTGCGGCTGGCGCAGGCGATCGGCGCGAGGGGGCCGTCGAGGATGCGAATGATCTGGCCGGCGGTGATCTTCTCCGCGGGCCTCGCCAGATGATAGCCGCCGCCCTTGCCCTTCTTGCTCGTCAGGATCCCGGCGTTCTTGAGTTCGAGCAAAATAGCGTCAAGGAACTTGCGCGGGATCTGGTTTTGCGAAGCAATGTCGGCGGCGAGGCACGGGCCCTCGAACGTCGCGAGATGAATGAGCGCCTTGAGCCCGTATTTTCCCTTGTTTGACAGCATCCGGCACCATTGAAGGGGAAGGCGCCGAGGACTGCTCCCGCGCGCGCCAGCGATCGCGCCGCCAATCGATAATCGCGTTCGCGCGTCGCCGCAATGTCGGAAGAGTGTTTCTTCTCGCCGATGCAAGCCGTCGTTCCGCCCCGCGAAGCTTCGCCCCCGCCAGATCAGCCAGAACATTTCATTTGCGTCGCACCGCAAAAAGCAGTTGACACATTAATCTAGTAGTTTGATAGATTGTTATGAAACGCCCAAGGCGCGAATTTCCCACAAGAGGTGGACCATGACCTCAGCCGTCGCTCTTATCGGTTCAAATCTCGACGATTTTGAGCAATCGCCCCAGCAGCTGGAGGGCGGATCTCAATCGCTCCTCGCCCTTCAACGCGCTAGGCCATCCTACTTAACCCAGGGTCTTGCAGTCGGGGTTTACGCCCTCGCGCTCGCCGCCGCCGTCACCCACACGGCCGCCCCAAAACCTCCCGTCGAGGAAGAGGCGCTGGAACTGGTTATGCTGCCCCCCGCTGTTCCCGAACAGCCGATCGAGGAGCCGCCGCCGCCAGTCGCCGAGGAAACGCCTCCCGAGGAGGCCCAGGACCTGACACCTCCGGTCGTGGAAGAGCCGCCTGTCGCCCCGGTCATCGCCAAACCGCAGCCCAAACCCAAACCGAAGCCTACCCCAAAACCCGTCGAACATGCAAAGCCCGCCGACAAACCCCAACCCTCGCGGCAGGCCGAGGCGCCACGCAGCGCTCCGGCGGTGAAAGTTCCGCCGAACGCGATTCCTTCCGGCTATTTCAACCAGGTTTCGTCACGCGTCGCCCACGCCGCTCAAAGCACCCGCCCGGCCGCGGCGCTCGCGCGCCACGAATTCGGACGGGTTGGTTATCGCATCGTCATTTCGCCATCGGGATCGGTGGTTTCCGTTAGCGTCTCTTCGTCGGGTCACGCCGATCTCGACGCCGCCGCGCGGCAGGCTCTCGCGCGAGCGGCGCCGTTCCCCGCCTTTGGAGGCGCGCATCCGGTCGCGGTGTCCGGCGGTATCCAATACCGGTAGAATCGCAACATCACAGATCAACGTGAACACGCTCCCCTCAACTAGTCCACATTCCCCAAATTCACCTTCCCCCCAAATTCACCCGCAAAGGAGATTCACACGATGGCGGACCCTGTAGACGCCGCAACTGCGGCGGTGGCGCAACCTGGCTTGTCACCGGTCGAACTTTTTCTTCAGGCCGATTCCGTCGTCAAGGCGGCGATGATCATCCTGATCCTCGCATCCGCCTGGGGATGGGCCGTCATTCTGGAGAAACTCCTCCGCCTGCATCTGCTCCAGAAACGGGCGGGTCAGCTCATCGCCAGCGTTCAAACCGGACTGCCCGTCTCGACGCTCGCAGAGAGTTTCGAAAAGGCGCTTCAAACCGATCCGCTGGTCAGCGTGTACCGTGCGATGGTTGAAGAACACAGCCGCTCCGCCGACCTCGTTGCTTCGGAAGCGCAGCGCGAAAGCCTCCTTGAGCGGATCCACCGGGTTGGTCAATTGGCGAGCTCCGACGCGCTTGAGCATTTGCAGAGCCGGTTGCCGGGCCTCGCCACAATAGGCGCCGTCGCGCCGTTTATCGGCCTGTTCGGAACCGTCTGGGGCATCATGACCTCGTTCCAGGGCATAGCCGCCTCCAACAATACGAGCCTCGCGGTCGTCGCGCCGGGAATCGCGGAAGCGCTGTTCGCAACGGCGCTGGGTCTTGTCGCGGCGATCCCGGCGGTCGTGTTCTACAACAGGATCGGCAACGACATCGGGCGCTACGGCAAGCGGCTGAACGCGTTCATCGGCGTCTTCGAAATCGAATTGTCCCGTCAGCTTTCAAGGAAAGGAGAACGCAATGGCCTTCGCGTTGCGTAAACACGACAGCGAGTTTGACTCCGCTCCGATGAGCGACATGAACGTCACTCCGCTCGTGGACGTGATGCTGGTCCTCTTGATTGTCTTCATGGTGGCGGCGCCGTTGATGGCGGCCGGCGTCCCTGTCGATCTGCCAAAGGCCCAGGCCAAACCGCTGATCGACCAGAAACAGCCTATCGCGGTCAGCATCAATTCTGACGGAAAATATTATGTCGATCAACGCGAGGTCGCCTCGGACGACCTCATCATGGTTCTGGGGGAGAACGCCGACAGCAAAGACCGCCGGATCCATGTGCGGGGCGACAAGACCATCGCCTACGGCAAAGTGATCGAAATCATGGGCCTCATCAATTCGGCCGGTTACACGAAAGTGGCGCTGGTTTCGGAATCGCCCGGAGCATCTTCCCAACCGGCGGCGCGCGCCGCCAAGCCCTGAATGGCCCGCCTGGCGAAGGGCCGGCGCGCGATCGCGTTACAACGCCTCGAGATCCCGGCCGGCCATTGGCGAAACGCCGCCCGACCGGGGCCACGAACACGATCTTTCCTGACGTTTCCCTCGATTGGAGAATGGTTTTTATGAAGAGGACGATGATTGCCGCCCGCCTTATGATCGTCGCGGGTTGCGCAGCGCCCGCAACCGTCGGCGCTGTTTGGGCGGCGGACGCGCAAACCCCTCCGCCGGCCGCTGCGGCGGCGCCTGCCCCGAGCGGCGCGTCAGCTCCCGGACGAGCGGCTGTCGATGTGAGAAAGGCCGCCTACACCCTGGTCGGCGCCAATTTCAAGCCGCTCGGCAATGTGCTGAAAGGGACCGCTCCCTACGACGCCGCCGAAGCGCAAAAGAATATCGCCCGAATCGCGTTTCTCGCGGAATTGCTGAATGACGCCTTCCCGGACGTTTCGAATATCGGAGAACCGGATTCGAAAGCGAAAGCCGAAATCTGGAGCAATCGCGCGGACTTCGACAAAAAGCTGAAACAGTTTCAGACCGACGCCATCGCGTTGGTGCAGGTGAACGCGACCGAGCAGGGCGCGGCCGAAGCCTTCAAGGCCGCCGTGACCGCATTGGGTCAGGACTGCAAGGCCTGTCACGATCTCTACAAGGCGAAATGACGGTTCCCGGAACCCAGCCGCGTAGCGCGGGGACATGGGGCCCTTCCTGGCCTTTCGCGACGCGATCCTAAAGCGAAGAGTTGATTCATGACGACAATCGAGGACCTTTCCGAGTCTCAGTCCGTCGCGGAGCGGGAGGAAGCGCAGGCCGAGGACCATCGCGTCTGGGATCTTCCGGTTCGCCTCTTTCATTGGACCCTGGTTGCGGCGATCGTCGCGGCCTATATCACCAACAGGTTGGGCGTCAGCTACTTTCGCTATCACGTCTGGTGCGGTTACGCGGTGATAGTTCTGGTGTCGTTCCGGATCATCTGGGGCCTTGTCGGAACGCGCCACGCGCTGTTTCGCAATTTTGTGCGCGGACCCGTCGAGACGTTCCGGTACGGAACCCGGCTCATTGGCGGCCGGCCGGCGCATTACGTCGGCCACAATCCCCTCGGGGCCTGGATGGTTCTGGCGTTTCTCGCGGCGCTTGGACTACAGGCCGCGACGGGTCTGTTCGGCAACGACGAGATTTTCAATTCCGGTCCATTATATGGCTACGTCAGCAAGCAGGCGAGCCTCGCGTTGACCTCGCTGCATAAAAAGCTGTTCTACTGGATCGCCGCTTTTATCGCGGTCCATGTCGCCGCGGTGCTGGCCCATCATTTTCTTTGGCGGGAAAAGCTTGTGCATGCGATGATCACCGGCCGGAAAACCATCAATGGTTCGTTGGCGGCCGAATCCATCAGGTCGTCACGGTCATGGTTGGCCGCGATCCTTGTCCTGGCGCTCGCCGGCGGCCTTTCCTATGTCGTGACTCATGCGCCGCCCGCTGAGGATGAGTCGACGTTCCAGTAAGGGGCGCGCTTCGAAACGGGCCTTCCCAAGGCGATCGGGCCGAGAATTTTATTTTTCATTGAAAAAGAGCGGGCCTGCTGAAAATGCCAGGCCCGTTTTTTCGCCTGATTGATTGCGCCCGAGGGAAGAAGAACTGGCCGCCGGTCGCCGAATCCCTGCCCTTAAGTCCCGTAAAGTCGTCCGAGCCATGCCGGGATCGTTCGACGGAACGGTTCACTTGGTCAGAGGCTTGTAGATATCGTGGCAGCTGCGGCAGGTTTGCGCGGTTTGGCGGGCCGCGGCGGCGGCGCCTTCGAAATTGCTGTCAGCCACCAATTTGACGGCCGCGGCCAGAGCTTCCTGACCCTGGCGTGAAATAGTGACGGCGTCATCGGCGCCGCCCTTCTTGGCGAAGTAATCTTCGGTATATTTGAATCCGTCCTGAAGCACGGCGGCGTCGTCGAGCGCGCTTTGCGCATTGCCCGCGGTGATGTCAGGCTCGAAATATTTGATCGTTTTGTCGAGGTCGCGCATCAGATCGTCATCATAATCATGCAGGTCGATCGTCTTTCGCTCGGCATACAGCGGCGTGTTCAGCATCGTGGCGGCGACAAAGGCGATCAAGATAGATTTTCGCATTCCAAAATGTTCCATATTCCTCGAAGATTCGCGCCGCGGCGGCGCCTATGCGGCTCCGCCGCGCTCTCAAAACGGCAACGCCCGGAAGCGAGCTTCCAAGCGTTCCAATCTCTACGTCCACGAAGGCGCTGTTTTTTTACGCTAGCAGTTCCTTGATCACTTCGCCGTAGACCACGGTCGGGCGTTCAGACCTGCCCGCCCGAAGGTAGATGGTTTTCAGGTGATCGAGGCCGAGCAGCTGCAGCACCGTGGCGTGAAGGTCGTAGGTGTCAACCTTCCGGCCAACCGACTGAAGTCCGATTTCGTCGGTTTCGCCAAAGGTCGTGCCGGCCTTGACTCCGCCTCCGGCGAGCCATTGCGTGTATCCCCATGGGTTGTGGTCGCGCCCATTGCCGCTTTGGCCATATGAGGTGCGTCCGAATTCCGACGTCCACACAACAAGCGTCGTGTCCAGAAGGCCGCGCTCCTTGAGATCCGTGAGCAAGCCGGCGATCGGCTGATCGACAATCCTGGCGTGAGCGCCATGGTTGCTTTCAAGATGCTCGTGCGCGTCCCAGTTCACGGCGATCTCGTTGCCCGGAAGCTCCACGGCGCCGGAAACGACCTGAATGAAGCGGACGTTGCGCTCGACGAGGCGACGGGCGCGCAGCAAGGTCGTGCCATATTCCTTGGTCGCCTCATTATCGAGGCCATAAAGAGCCTTCGTCGCGTCGGATTCCTTGGAAAGATCCACAGCCTCCGGCGCCGTCGCCTCCATCTTGTAGGCAAGTTCATAGGACCGCAGGCGAGCCTGAAGTTCGGAATCTTCGGGATGAACAGACGCGCTATGTTCGTTGAGGCTCTTCAGCAGATCGAGATCGTCCCGTTGCTCCTTCAGAGCGATCAGCTCCGGGCGATCGAGGTGAAGAATGGGCGAGGGGCCAGGCCGGAAGGCGGTGCCTTGATAAACTGCGGGAAGGAAACCCGAGCTCCAGTTGACTGACCCACCCGAGGGCTCTTTCTTTCCGCTGTACAAAACGACATAGGCGGGCAAGTCGGGGTTCGCGGAGCCGAGCGCGTAGTGAACCCAGGCGCCGAGCGAGGGCCGTCCGGGGCTCGTGTCGCCGGTGTTGAGCTTCAGGATCGAAATGTCATGGGTGGCGCCGATGGTTGTGCTCGACTTGATGAAGTTGATCTTGTCGGCGTGCTGCGCAAGGTTCGGCAAAAGATCCGAGAACCACGCGCCGCTCTGGCCGTATCGCTTCCAGGTCCGATTGGAGGCGAAGAGTTTGCCGACGCCGCCCTGCGTGCTTGTCTTGATCCCATTGAGAAAGGAGGGGGGCGCTTCCTGCCCGGCGAGCTTGATGAGGTCGGGCTTGTAATCGTAGAGGTCGAGCGTGCTCGGCGCCCCATCCATGTGCAGCCAGATGACGGATTTGACCTTGGGCGGGAAGTGCGGCTGTTTAGGCGCAAGCGGATCCGCAAGCGATTCGGCGAGCGCCGGCGTCGCGAAGACGCCGCCTCCTGGCATATACGCGGCGAGGGTCAGTCCGCCCACCCCGTAGATCGATTTAAACAATAATTCGCGGCGTGACGCCTTGCTCATGATCTATTCCTTTATCTCGGCTGCTAGTGTTGGGGATCAGAAACGATAGGTGAAGTCGTTCGAGTTCACGACGACATGGACGAGGTCTACAAACACGGCGGCGCGGATCGGATCGAGGGAGTGCGTGTCCTTCAGGCCAACCGGGATCGCGACGGACAATTTTCCGTCCGTGGCTTTTTCCGTGATCGTCTTTTCATGATCGACGAGGAACGATTTGAGAATCGCCTTTTCGGACTCGTCGGGATTGCGCGCAAAGAGGATCTGATAGAGCCGGTCGATCTGACTCGACTCGTCATTGCCCGCCTCGCTGATCACACGCCCGGCCAGAGCCTGAGACCAGGAAAACACAATGTCGCTGTTGAACAGCGTCAGCGCTTGCAGCGGCGTTGTGGTCACGTCGCGCTTGCTGTGAACCTGCTGGGCGGACGCCATATCGAACGATGCTAGAAGCGGATAGGGGACGCTGCGGCGCGTGAAGATGTAAAGGCTGCGCCGGTTGTGGTCGGCTGGATCCTTGGAGACCTCCCACAAGGGCCCGGCGTTGAGGTTCGAGGGCACCGGGGGAAACACGCTCGGGCCGCCGATCTTGTCGTTCAGTTTTCCGGAGGCGACCAGCAAAGCGTCGCGAATCTCCTCGGCGTCGAGCCGCTTGCGCGGAAACACGGCGAGGAGCTTGTTCTCGGGATCGGCCGCCTGCACGTCGTCGCGATGCGAGGACGACTGGCGGTAGACGCTCGAGAGCAGAATGTCGCGATGAAGACTCTTCACGCTCCAGCCGTTCTTGATGAAATTGCTGGCGAGATAGTCCAGAAGCTCCGGATTTGTCGGCTTATCGCCGGCCTTGCCGAAATCGCTGACCGTACTGACGATCCCCTTGCCGAAATATTCGTTCCAGACCCGATTGACGTAGACCCGCGCCGTTAGCGGATTTTCGGGACTGACGAGCCAGTTGGCGAGGGCGGTCCGCCTGCCGGACGAGACGGTGGTGGGCGTGATGATGGGTTTGGCGTCAGTCAGCGCGGCGGGAAACGCCGGCTGAACTTCGTCGAGCGGCTTTTCATGATTGCCGCCCGCCAAAATGAAGCTCGGCGGCGCGTCGGGATGACCAAGCTCCGTTGCGGCGGTGAAGGTGTTCGATCCGCTCGCGGGCTTCAGCTTGTCGAGCTTTTTCAGACCGTCCTTGATTTTCTTGTATTGCTCCCAGCGTTCGACGTTCTCGGCGCTGTAGTCGGGAAAGTCCTTATCTTCGCCGGTGACCCGGAGGTAGACTTCGAGATCGGCGTCCGTGGAGACGTTTTCAAGCCGGTGGTTGATCCATCTGTCTTTCGGGGTCCACTCGCTTTCCGGTTTGAAGATGGCTTCCCGGCTGTCAGTGAGATAGCGCTCCTTGTGGTGTTTGAGCGCCGCCTCCTTGATCGGGGCGATCAGCGCGGCCTGCTTGTCGCGCAGATCTTTGGAAGCCTCCTCCCATTTGGCCCATTGCCTGTCGTATTCACGCTCGACCTGCCCCTTGGCGGCCGGATTTTTGAAATTCTCGCTCGTGTTCGCGAAAAACGCCTGAAGCGAATAATAGTCCTTCTGAGTGAATTTATCCGTCTTGTGATCGTGGCATCTCGCGCATCCGACCGTCGTGCCGAGGATCGCCTGGCCGACCGTGTCGGTGATGTCGGTTGTGATCTGAAACTTTCTCTGAACAAGATCGCGGGAATTGTAGTTGTCGGGATATCCGACCAGGAAGCCCGTGGCGACCAAGACGTCCTGATTGCCCGGAACCAGTTCGTCGCCGGCGATCTGCTCCTGGACGAAACGGGAATACGGCTTGTCCTCGTTGAACGCGTTGATCACATAATCGCGGTAACGCCACATGTTGGCGCGCGTCTGGTCGGTCTGGAAACCGGCGCTGTCGGCGTAGCGGGCGAGATCCAGCCACCTGCGCGCCTGCCGCTCTCCGTAATGCGGCGACGCGAGTAGCCGGTCGACCAGCTTTTCATAGGCGTCGGGCGACGTATCCGCGACGAACGCCGAGACTTCCTCCGGCGTCGGAATCAGGCCCCATGCGTCGAGGGTCGCGCGCCGGATAAAGGCGCCGCGGTCTGCATCCGGGGACGGCTTCAGTCCTTTGGCTTCAATTCTGGCGAGAACAAAGGCGTCGATCGGCGTGCGCACCCATTCCTTTTGGCTGACTTGCGGAGGAGCCGAAGCCGACAAAGGCAGCCATCCATAAGGGAGCCGGGAGGGAGCGGGCGCCGGCTTCGCCGCGGGGGCGGCGTCAGCCGGTTTGGCCGCGTTGTCAGCCGGCTTCTCGTCGGCGGCGCCTGCTACGCCGGACGCGGCGAACACCACAAGTGCGGCCAGACGCGTCCTTTTAAAAGTTTTCTTCATTGCCTAACCTCAAAGGTGATTTTTGAACTGACTTGAGTCCTGGCCGCCGCGATGGGTGAGTTCGAGCCTTTCGAACCTTTCCAAGTCTCGAGCTTTGGAAGCCGAGTCAGCGTCCTTGCGATTGACGCAGCGTCCGCGCGGCTTGAGAGCCGGCGTCTCCTGACTCTTATATCTATAATCCTACTAGAAAGATATAAAGTCAATTGACGGCATGCAGGAATTGACGTAAAAAGCAGCCCACTTCAGGCGCCGATCAAACCCGCGCCGTCGCCGCATCCCTCCGCGGCGGACGGCGCGCCGCGAGGTTGCGTCGGCCGATTTTCGGGGCCCTTGCTCGGTCCGCGCCCGGCGTCTGAAGTGTCCTTTCTGAAGGAGTGAAATCTCTTGATCCGCAAATCCGCCGGCGCCTACAGCCCTGAAGTCTTGAAGCTTTTCGACCTCTACGTTCACGGGGATCTGAGCCGGAGGGGCTTTCTGGACGGGGCCGCGAAATTCGCCGTCGGCGGCGCGACCGCCCTTGGACTGTTGGAGTCGCTCTCACCCCGCTTCGCCGAGGCGCAACAGGTTCCTTCAAATGATCCGCGCATCAAGGCGCGCTATGTCGAAACCGCCTCGCCGGATGGTTACGGAACGCTGCGCGGCTATCTCGTTGAGCCAGCTCGCGCCGAAGGAAAGCTTCCGACGGTGCTGGTTGTGCATGAAAATCGCGGCCTCAATCCTCATATCGAGGACATCACGCGACGGCTGGCGCTCGACAATTTCATCGCATTCGCTCCAGACGCGCTTTTCACCTTGGGCGGATACCCCGGCGATGAAGACAAGGCGCGCGAGCTTTTCCAGAAACTGGATCAGACGAAAACGCACAATGACTTCATCGCCGCCGCTTTGTTCTTGAAGAACCTTCCAGAAGGCAACGGCAAAGTCGGCGCGGTTGGATTCTGTTATGGCGGCGGAATCGCGAATTTTCTCGCCACGCGTGTTCCCGATCTCGCCGCCGCGGTTCCATTCTATGGCGCGCAGCCAACCGCCGAGGAAACCGCTCACATCAAGGCTCCCTTGTTGATTCACTACGCCGGCGCCGATGACCGCATCAACGCGGGCTGGCCGGCCTTCGAGGCCGCCCTGAAGGCGAATGGAGTCAATTATCAAGCCTATGTTTATCCCGGCGTTCAGCATGGTTTCAACAATGACACCACGCCGCGCTATGATTCCGCCGCGGCGAAACTCGCCTGGCAGCGCACCGTCGAATTCCTGAATGCGCATCTGTCTGGCTGAAAATCCGCGCGGCGCCCGAGGTGGGCGCGACGGCGTCCGTATCCTTCCAAAACGATCCGACGAACGATCTGGAAAAGGCAATCAACCCATGTATGGAAAACATCTATTCATCGCTGCTGCTGCGGCGGCGGCGATCTCGGCTTCGTTCGCATGGGCGGCGGAACAGGCGGCGCCTGCGCCCGCCGCCGAGTACAAGTACAAGTCTCCGCAACTCAAGCGGGCGGAACTCGACGCTCTGCTGGCCAAGCCGGAAAGTCTCCTCGTGATCGACGTGCGCCGGCCCGACGAACTGACCGCGATCGGCGGACTGCCTGTCTATCTCAGCATTCAGGCCAAAGATCTCGAAAGCAATCTCGCCTACATCCCCCGGGAGCGCGTCATCGTGACCGTATCGAACCACGCCGGGCGCGCGGGCGCCGCGGCGGATCTCCTCGTCAGCCGCGGCTTCAATGTGGCGGGCGCCGTCGGGGCGCAAAATTACGAGGCTGAAGGCGGGGCGCTCACCAAAGTCGCGCCGCCCGCTCCGGCCCCAAAATCCGCTGACGCCAAATAGGCTTTGACCTGCGCGGCCTCGAACCCGCGCGAGTCTTTAAAATTGTTGGAGAGGAAACGCATTTATGCAGATGAAGCGCATGGCGGTCTCTATGACTTTGCTCGGCGGCCTCGCCGCCACGCCGGCCTTGGCGGCTCTGAAGCCGGGCGACCCCGCGCCGGATTTCACGTCTGAAGCGTCGGTCGGCGGAAAAGACTTCAGCTTTTCGTTGGCGGACGCGTTGAAGCGCGGCCCCGTGGTGCTTTACTTCTATCCGAAGTCTTTCACCAAAGGCTGCACCATAGAGGCGCACGAGTTCGCCGAAGCGGCCGACAGTTTCGCTGCGGCGGGCGCGACCCTTATCGGCATGTCGAAAGACACGATCGAAACCCAGCGCAAGTTTTCCTCCGAGGAATGCCGGGATAAATTCCCTGTCGCCGCTGATCCTGCGCTCTCGGTCATCCGATCCTATGACGCCGTCCGCATCGCCCCGACAGCTTCGGGAGAAATTGTCTCGGACAGGATTTCCTATGTGATCGGGCCGGACGGCAAGGTGCTCTACTCCTATGTCGATCCCGCGCCCGACAAGCATATCGAAAATACGCTCGCGGTCGTGAAACAGTGGCGCGAGCAGCACAAGAACTAGACTTCCCAATCTTCCCGCAAACGAGAATGAGACTCATGTCGTCACGCCATTTGAAATTCGTCGCCGCCAGCCTCGCCTGCGCTCTCGCCACGTCGGCGAACGCGCAGCTCCTCACCGAGAAAAGCCTCTCCGCCGCGACGGCCCTCGCCATCGCCCAGACGGCCTATGACGTCTGCGTGCAGCAGGGCTACCATGTGTCGGTCAATGTGGTCGGCCGGGAAGGGCAGGTGCTGGTGTCGATCCGGGGCGACGGATCGTCGCCGCATACGCTGGAGAATAGCCTTCGCAAGGCCTATACGGCGCGGACCTTCCGCGTTTCGTCGGGCGAATTCGCGCAACGCGTCAAGGACAATCCGACTCTCGGCGTGGTGCATCTTCCCGGCGTCATCGCCTTGCAGGGCGCCTTGCCGATCAAGATTGGCGAAGACGTCATCGGCGCGGTCGGCGTTTCCGGCGCTCCCGGCGGCGACAAGGACGAGGCCTGCTCCAAGGCGGGAATCGACAAGGTGTCGGCGCAGCTGATTTGACGCAACAGCCGCCGCGCAGGGCGCAGGGACCGTCCGTCCTTGCATAAATCACTTCGTAGTCCGAGCGGGGGTGCGTCGGTCATTCCGAATGCTCAGTCGGAGACGCATTCGTGACCGCTTGCTGGATCGACAAGATGCGCAAAGACCAATTCGGCCTGCTGTTGATCCTGGCGGCGGCCACGGTCGCGGGGCTGCGGTACAGCGCGGTTTCCTCGCCCGCGGCAAGCCCGGCGCCGGCCGCCCCCATTCCGGTCGGCGTCAGCGCCGCGGCGCGCCGCGACGTTCCGGTTCATCTCCTTGGTCTTGGCAATGTGCAGGCCTACAATTCGGTGACGGTGCGGGCGCAGATCGACGGCCAGATCACGCAGGTGGCTTTCAAGGAAGGACAGGAGCTCAAGGCCGGCGACGTTCTGGTGAGCATCGATCCGCGCGCCTATCAGGCGAATCTCGATCAGGCTTTGGCCAAAAAAGCGCAGGATCAGGCTCAGCTTGACAATGCGCGCCGCGATCTCTAGCGCCATGCCGTGCTGGTCGAAAAAAATCTCGTCGCCCGTCAACAGTTCGATACGACGACTTCGCAGGTGGCGCAGCTGGAGGCGGCGGTCAAGGGCGACGAAGCCCTGATCGGATATGCGGAGGTCAACCTTGGTTACGCCACGATCAGGTCGCCGCTCAATGGGCGCGCCGGAATGCGGCGCATCGACAGCGGCAATATCGTTCGCGCGAATGATGCGAACGGCATTGTCACGATCGCGCAGATCCGTCCGATCAGCCTCGTTTTCACCCTGCCCGAAGGCGCGCTGCAGGACATTGTGAAGGCGATGTCCGCGGGCCCCCTGGCTGTTGCTGCGGTGAGTCAGGACGGCGGCCAGGAATTCGACGTTGGGGAGCTCTCCCTGATCGACAACGTGATCGATCAGGCGACCGGGACGATTCGCCTCAAGGCGACGCTCCCCAATGAGTCGGAACGGCTCTGGCCCGGGCAATTCGTCACCGCGCGGCTGCGCCTTTCGACGCTGAAGGGCGCTTTGACGATCCCCTCCGCGGCGGTCCAGAACGGTCCGGAGGGCCGCTTCGCTTATCTTGTGAAAGACGGCTTGGCTGAAGTGCGCAAATTGAAGCTGGGACGGGTCGATTCCGAAACCGCCGTGGTCGAGGCGGGACTCGAGGCTGGGGATGTTGTCGTGACAAGCGGGCACTATCGGCTTCAGCCCGGGTCAAGGGTTTCGGTCGAATCGAGCGCCCCGACTCCGCCGGTCGTCGCGAGCCGGCGGGACTGACGCTTTGAGCTTTTCGACTCCGTTCATTGAGAGGCCTGTCGCCACGACGCTGCTGATGGTCGCGGTCACGTTGCTTGGCCTCGTCAGCGTGCCGCAATTGCCGATCGCGCCGCTTCCACAGATCGATTTTCCGACGCTTCAGGTGACGGCGAACCTGCCGGGCGCGGATCCTGTCACCGTCGCCTCCTCGGTGACGAGCCCGCTCGAGCGGCAATTTTCGCAGATCTCGGGTCTGACCCAGCTGACCTCCACGAGCACGTTGGGATCATCGTCGATCGTCCTGCAGTTCGACCTTGACCGATCGTTCGACGGCGCCGCCCAGGACGTTCAGGCGGCGATCAACGCCGCCGCCGGGACGCTTCCGAAAAACCTCCCCGCGCCGCCTGTCTACCGGCGATCAAATCCCGCCGATTTCCCGATCCTGGTGTTGAGCGTCACGTCCGATACGCTGCCCCTCGAGGTTGTCGACGACTACGCCGACAACGTGATCGCGCAGCAGCTCAGCCGCATTCTTGGCGTCGGTCAGGTGATGATCCAGGGCGAGCGCAAGCCGGCGGTCCGGGTCCAGGTCGATCCGTTGAAGCTCGCAGCCACCGGCCTTAGTCTTGAGGATGTGCGCGGCTCGATCGTCAACGCCACGGCCGACGCGCCGAAGGGAAGCATCGAGACCGATCGCCGCAGCTTCGCCGTTTACGCCAACGACCAGCTCACCGACGCGGCCAAGTGGAATGACGTCATCATCGCCTATCGCAACGGCGCGCCGGTGCGAATCCGGGACATCGGAGCCGCGATCGACAGCGTCGAGAACGTGAGAAGCATGGCGTGGGCGAACGGCCGTCAGGCGATCGTCCTTCCCATCTTCAAGCTGCCGGGCGCGAATGTCATCGACACGGTCGCTCGGATCAAGGCGGCGCTGCCGCTCCTGCAGGCCTCGGGGCCTCCGGCGATGAAGCTCGCCGTCGTCGTCGACAGGACCATCACGATCCACGCCGCCGTGGCCGATATCGTGAAGACGCTGTTTATCACGATCGCTCTGGTCGTGTTGGTCATTTTCGTTTTTCTAGGCAATATCCGGGCGACGCTCATCCCGAGCGTCGCGGTGCCGCTCTCTCTGCTTGGCGCCTGCGCGTTGATGTATGTCTGCGGCTTCAGCCTCGACAATCTCTCGTTGATGGCGCTCACCATTTCGGTCGGCTTCGTCGTCGACGACGCCATCGTCATGCTGGAGAATATCTATCGCCATATCGAAGCCGGCATGAGCCCGAAACAGGCAGCGCTGAAAGGCGCCGCCGAGATCAGCTTCACGATCATTTCGATCAGCCTGTCCCTGGTTGCGATATTCATTCCCATTCTCATGATGTCCGGAATCGTCGGCCGGCTCCTGCGGGGATTCTCGATCACCGTCGCCCTGACGATCTTTGTTTCGGCGGTCGTTTCGCTGACCCTGACGCCGATGATGTGCGCCCGTACGCTCGATCGCAAGAGTCTGAAAAGCTCCGGCGGCGTCTTGCGCGCTTTTGAAGCCGCCTTTAGCGCGCTGCATGCGGGATATGCGAAAGGCCTCGACTTCGTGCTGATGCGTCAGCGGACCGCCCTTCTCGTCTTTTTCGCCACGGTCGCCGTCACCGGCTCCCTCTACGTCGTCATTCCAAAAGGGTTTCTTCCACAGCAGGACACCGGCGTCATCTACGGGACGATCGAATCTGCGGAAGACGTCTCATTCTCCGAAATGACGAAGCGCGAACTGGCCGTCACCGATATCATTTCGAACGACCCGGACGTCACCGGTTGGACATCGTCCCTCGGCAGCATCGGCTCAAGCTCCGCAAACAACGGTTTTATCCGCATCGGGCTGAAGCCGCACGGCGAGCGCCGCGCGAGCGCGGACGAGATCATGGCGCGGCTGCGCCAAAAAATAGCGGGGCTGCAGGGCGTCGCGTTGTTCATGCAATCGCCCCAGGAGCTGAATGTCGGCGGTCGGACGAGCCGGACGCAATATCAATATACGATTGAGCACGCGGACATCGACGAGTTGAATCATTGGGCGCCGCTGATCTTGGGCAGACTGAAGTCGCTGCCGGAATTGCGCGACGTGACGAGCGACCAGCAATCGCACGGCGCCGCGATCGACGTCGTGATCGATCGCGATCGGGCCTCTCGCTTCGGCATTCTCCCGCAGGTCATCGACGATACGCTTTATGACGCGTTCGGGCAGCGCCAGGTGACGCAATTTTTCACCCAGCTCAACAATTATCACGTGATCGAGGAAGTGCTGCCGGACCTGCAGGGCCGGCTCGATACGTTCGAAAAGATCTACATCACCTCGCCCTCGACTGGCCGGCAGGCGCCGCTCTCGACATTCGCGCATGTGTCGTCGGACCGGATCGGCTTTTTATCGGTCAATCACCAGGGCCAGTTCCCTGCGGTGACCATCTCCTTCAATCTGGCGCCCGGAGTCGCGCTCGGTCAGGCTGTGGATGCGATCAACGCCGCAGAAGCCGCAATCGGCGCGCCGGAGGCGCTCATTCGAGGTTTTCAAGGCTCGGCCCAGGCGTTTCAGAAGGCCGTCGCCTCACAGCCCTATCTGATTCTGGCCGCGCTTGTCGCCGCCTATATCATTCTTGGCGTTCTGTATGAGAGTTTCATCCATCCGCTCACGATTCTCTCGACCCTGCCTTCCGCCGGCGCCGGCGCCCTGATCTTCCTGATGGTGTTGGGCTACGACATGTCGCTCATCGCCTTGATCGGGATCCTCCTGCTGATCGGGATCGTCAAGAAGAACGGAATCATGATGGTTGATTTCGCGATCGTCGCCCAGCGCGATCGAGGCCTCTCGCCACAGGAGGCGATCCGCGAAGCCTGTCTGCTTCGGTTCCGGCCGATCATGATGACCACCCTGGCCGCGATCCTCGGCGCCGTTCCGCTGATGTTCGGTTCAGGAGCGGGGTCCGAACTTCGCCAGCCCCTCGGCGCCGCGATGGTCGGCGGTTTGCTGATCAGTCAGATGCTGACTTTGTTCACGACGCCTGTCATCTACCTCGCCTTCGAATCTCTTCGCAGCGGGCGCCGGCCCGCGCCCGCAAAACCGCGTGCGGGCCAGGCAAAAACCCAACCCGCCGCCGCCGAATAGAAGAGAGCCGCCGGAGGGAGAACAGTCTCAGAGGCGTTCACGACGCGGCGCCTCTCCCTCCATCCGCTTCAGGTTCCGTAGAACTGATAGGTCGCCGAATAACGGACGCGGGCGACCTGCCCGATGTGGGCGGCGTCGCAACTCTCGGCGGGCTCCGCGCCGCCCTTGGTGTCGATCCGGCGGACGGCTACGGCGTTGGCGAAACGACCGCCCCCTTGATGCGATGTGACGCGCAAGAGCAGCCAGGGGATCGCCCCTTTCTGCGGCGCGGACTGTTTCGCGACGACTTCGCCCTTGATCGCCGAGCCGTCGCCGAGGGTCCAGGTTGGTCCTGCGCCATGCGCGCCGATCTGCTGTCCATGGACGTCGAACAAGGTCGCCTGCGGGGCGGAAATCGTCCAGGCGTAGGAAGGGTCTTTGCCGGAAACGTCTTTGGGCAGGCAGGAGTAGATCTGGACGCCGTCCGCTTCCGCGGAGAAGAGAAGCGTCGTTCCCGTGGGCGGCGTCAGCGCTTCCCCGGCATGGCCCGCCGCGACCAGGCTGCAAAAGGCGGCGGACCAGACAAAAAGCCTCATATTCATTCCTCCAGAGCCAGGCTTTGCGATTTCGCCGTTGTGACGAAATCGCCGATGTTTTGGTGTAAGGCGGTTACAAAAACTGGACGGAATCGCGTTGCGAGTCCGCCCAGGGTTTCCTCGGCCGTCCGGCGCTAGTTTGTCGCAGGACCGATGAATGCGCGCAGATCGGCGAGCGTGACCACGCCCGGACCATGCAGGGCCGCAATCTGGTTGACGTCCAATTTGAGCTTCTGGATCGTCTCGTAAAGATTGACCGAATAAGGGTTCACCGACGGCGGCGGCGGAGCATTCGGAGGAAGCGGCGTGTAGGCGTCAGCCTCGATCAGGATTTTCTCCGCAGGGAGGTAGACGAGGGCGAGGTCGTCGCTGTGTCCGTTGCCGGCGATCCGGTGGATCTGGATGGTCCGCGACCCGTCGAACAGAAAATCCTTGTCGGCGTAGGTCTCGAATTTGGCGGTTTTTTGCGACTTCGCGAGCCGGTCCGGGTTGAGCGTGCGGGGCGCGGCCCAAGCCTTTTCGAAATAGGGTTTATCGAGCTCATGCGCAACGATGATTGCGTCCGCGTCGACGAAGGTGCGCAATCCGCCCGAATGGTCGAAATGAACATGGCTCGCGACGACGAACTTGACGGGCTTGTTGGGAATGATCTCCTTGATCTTGTCGATCACGGCGAGCGAGCGCTCCTCGTTGAGCGGAGCTTCGATCAGAACGACATGATCGCGCTGCTCGATCGCGACGCTGTGGTGAGTTCCGCCGGTGAGGTAGTAGACGCCGTCGGCCAGCTTGTTGGAGACGACATTCGTCTGCGGCGCGCTCACAAGAGCCTGCGGGACGGGAATGTCGACCGGAGGGTTCAGTTTCACCGCGGCGACATTCAGGTCGAGCACCGGATGGCCGCCCTCGATACGGGCGATATGAGCGGGAAACGAAACCCCGGCGAAATCCTTGTAGTCGCGGAAACTCGTCTCCACCAGGGTGTCGCCGAGCACAGGGTTGTCAATCCAGGTGCGGACCGTCTCGAGCTGGTTCTTGTCGTTGATCGTCCCTGAGTAGCGGTATTTTCCCCCGGCGGTGAACGAGACTTCCACGTTCGCGCCCGAAGGCTCCGACTTTGCGTTGGCGGCGAGCGCCGCTTTCAGAAATCCCTGAGGCGTCGCCCAGATTTCCGCAATGCGCTCCTCGACCGCGGCAGGTTGCGCCGTCGCGACCGGAGCCGTTCCCGGCGGCGAGTTCGGCGGCGGCGCGAGGGTCCAGGCCTGCGCGCCGTTGACATAAAGATCGGGCTTCTGTTCGACCGGGGCCGGCCGCTGGCGGCCAGGCTCGATCGTTTGCCTGCGGACGATCTGCACCCGGGCGCTTGGCGCGTCGTAATTGATGCTGGCGGTATAGCTGCTGACGTCGAACTGCGGCCAGGGCAGGGTTGGATTAGGAGCCTGCCCGAACTGGAACCATCGCCCCGAGCCGGAAAACTCGATGGCTTTTGCATTGGCGGCGCCGACCGCGGCGGCCGCCTCCTGCAACGAGGCGGCGTTCGAGGGCGACGCCGCAAGTGTTATGGCGAGCGCCAGCCCGCCAATCGGGAAGAGGGCCTTTTGCATCGAAACTCCTTTGTCTATAAAACTACTAAACTAGTAGACAAAAGCATCGCGAGCGGAGTGCGTCAAGCGGGACATGAAAGGGAAGACACTTATTTCGACGATCGAAGGCGGGCCTTCTCAGATTGGATGCGGGAGGCGCCTGCGACGGCTTGCGTCCAGTGAGCTCTTGCGCTCACGATCCAAAGAGCGTTCGTCTTGAAGGGGCCTACGCTATAAGCGGAGAGAAGGCTTCGCTGCATTTAAATCAAAAAGAGAGAATTTCAGATCAGGATCTACCGCCCGACAGACCGAGGCGAGGCCGCGTCAGGCCGCGGCGCTCGAGGCGGGTGCCCTGCGCGCGTAATTCGTCCCTGCAATGAGTGAGGTTTCCTGATGTGCCGTGACTGCGTCTCTTATGTGAATCAGGGCGGCTTTTTGCCGAGGCGGGACGTTCTGAAGCTGGCTGGAGGGTTTGCCGCCAGCCTGGCCTTGTCCGGCCTCGTCGCGCCAGGCGTCGCGGCCGCAAAAGAAAAAAAAGAGAAGAAAGCGCCGCCCAAGCCCGAAAACATCGTCTCTCCGGACGCCGCGCTCGAACGGCTGCTAAAGGGCAACGGGCGCTATGTCGACGGCGTCTCAAAACGGCATGATTTCAAACATGAGCGCGAAGCCCTCGCAAAGGGCCAGAACCCTTTCGCAGGCATCCTGAGCTGCGCGGATTCCCGGATCGCTCCGGAATACGCCTTCGACACCGGCCGGGGCGATCTGTTCGTGTGTCGGGTGGCCGGCAATTTCGCCAACGAAGACACGATCGCTAGCTTCGAATACGCCATTCATGTTCTGAAAACGCCGCTTCTGATGGTGCTTGGGCACGCGGCCTGCGGCGCCGTGGACGCCGCGATCACCTCAATCAGAGACAATTCGACGCTTCCGGGACATCTCCCTTCGCTGGTCGAGGCCCTTGCTCCGGCGGTGCGCGGCGCGATGAACCAATCCGGCTCCCAGCTCGACAACACGATCAGGCAAAACGTCGTTCTCAACGTGGAGAAACTGAAAACGGCGACCCCGATCATCAGCAAGGCGGTTGATGAGGGGAAGGTTAAGATCGTCGGAGGAATTTACAATCTGGAGAATGGGAAGGTGGCGCTCGTAGGCTGATCGCGGGTTCGCTTCGTCCTCGCTGCGACGTCCTTTCCTATTCGTCCTCGCCGAAGCGGTCTCCGACCAGCGCTTCGATCGCGTCGAGAACCTCGGCCGCCTGAGGTCCGGCGGCGGTGACGGTGATCGTCATGCCGGGTCCGGCGCCGAGCGTCAGAATGCCCATGATCGAGGTGCCGCCCACGGTTTCGCCGCAACGGCCGACCGTGACGGCGGCCTCGAACCGGTCGACGCATTGCACGAATTTCGCGGTCGCACGGGCATGAAGTCCCTTGCGGTTGATGATTTTTATGGCGCGGACGAGCGCGCCCTCGGGAGGATCGAAATCCGGGTGGCTGTCTTCTTCGGCTCTGGCTGCGTCGTCCGGATTCATTGACCGCTCAGGAATTTGCTCGCGACATAAATATATTTGCGGCCTGCATCCTGAGCCTGAACGACAGCCTGCTCCAGCGTCGCCCCTTCCCGGACCGAGGCCAGCTTGATCAGCATAGGCAAATTGATGCCGGCGACAACCTCGATATGCGCGCCGTTCATCACCGAGATCGCGAGATTCGAGGGCGTCCCGCCGAACATATCGGTCAGCACCACCACGCCGCAGCCGCTGTCGACCTGACCGACCGCGGCGACGATGTCCTTGCGTCGCTGTTCGATGTCGTCGTCGGGGCCGATCGAGATGGTTTCAACCTGCTTCTGCGGACCGACCACATGCTCCATCGCGGCGCGGAACTCGGTCGCGAGGTGGCCATGGGTCACGAGGACCATACCTATCATCGGATGCGCCCGTTCATCGGAGTTTTGGTTGATGAGCCGTGAGGGAGGTGCGGCAAGGAAAAGACCACGCTTTTGAATAGGCCAGGACGACGGGGATTCCGTTGGAAAGAAAATCTGGCGGGCGGCGAAGGTCCTGTTAAATGGACCTCTTTTCAACCTCTTGAAAGCGAAGAAATTCTATTTTGTGCGTTGCGGGCGTCTTGGCAAGCAAAAAAACGCCAAGTTCCCGATAGGCGTGCTCAGACGTGTCACTCATGGATCAGGCATGTGACGCAGGAATGATTTAACCAGCCAAGACGACGCAGGACCGTCGCAGCGCAGTCGCTCCAGGAGGTCTCCTGCCGCATGCTGAGATGTTCCAGTTCAACGCCTTCAAGGCTGGCGCGGTCGTCATCGGGCTCCGGGTAACGCGGCGGCCCTTGTTGCGCCGGAACAAGATCGATCAAGAGCCGGACGACGGCCGCCGTCAAGACCGGAACGCGCAATATCCCCTCTCCGCGCCGTTCGATTTTGCCCTCGATGCGCGAATGTCCTCTGGCGATCAGCCGGGCGCCGCGTTTTCGAAGCTCGATCCGGTCATCGCCGACAAGCCGGGCGAACAATCCGGCGGTTTCCGCCGCGCCGATTAAAGCGAGGGCGAGACTGCTTTTTCCGGCGCCGGACGCGCCGCGGATCAGAACGCCCGCCTCGGCGATGACGACGGCGGTGGCGTGAATGAAACCCCGCTCCGGCGCCTGCCGGGGGGAGGATTGGGGCACGTCGCTCATCGGGCCTCTGGCAGCCAGATCATGAACCGCGCTCCAAGGACCGGACGCTCGCCGTCGGCGCCCTTGGGCCCGATGCGGTTGATCGCGGTCACCCGGCCGCCGTGGGCCTCGATGATCTGGCGGGAAATCGACAAGCCAAGGCCCGAGTTCTGACCAAATCCCTGTTCCGGCCTGTCGGTGTAGAACCGCTCGAATATTCGCTCGAAGGCGTCGGCCGGTATGCCGGGTCCGTCATCGTCGATGATCACCTCGAAACCGTCCCGGGATTCGCCGTTGGGCGCGTAATCCTTGGCCGCGCGCACGACCACCCGGACGCTGCCGCCCCGGTTCGAGAACGACCGCGCGTTGTCGATCAGGTTGTTGAACACCTGGCCGATGCGAGAATCATGGCCAAGCACCCGGAATGTCATCTGCCGGCCCGCGTCGAAGGGCGCGTGCCGGATGACGGCGAGGCTGACCCTGACGCCATCGTCGGAGCCGACCTGATTCGCCATGGAGACGACCGCATCGAGGACGCGGTCGAGATCGACCGGCTCCATATCGGCCCGCGCGAGTTCGGCGTCGAGCCGGGACGCATCGGAAATATCGCTGATGAGACGGTCGAGCCGGCGCACGTCGTGGTGGATCACGTCGAGCAGGCGCTGGCGCGATTCTTCCTTGCGGGCGATGGGCAGGGTCTCGACGGCGCTGCGCAGCGAGGTCAGCGGGTTCTTCAATTCATGGGCGACGTCGGCGGCGAAGCTCTCGATCGCCTCGATACGGTCGTAAAGCGCCTTGGTCATGTCGCGCAGGGCGCCGGACAGATGACCGATTTCGTCCGAACGGTCGGTAAAGTCGGGAATTTCGCGGCGCGACTTGGTGCCGCGCCGGACCCGTTCCGCCGCTTCGGCGAGGCGACGAATCGGCTCGGCGATGGTTCCGGCGATGAACAGCGACAGCATGAACATGATGATCGCCGACACGGCGAAAACCCGGACGAGCGCCCATCGCTCCGAGGTGATGATCTCATCGATGTCGCCGCCCTGGGTCGACAGCAAAAGCGCGCCGCGGACCACGCGGAACCGCTGAATCGGCGCCGCCACCGAGACGATCGTCTCGCCCTTGGCGTTGACCCGGACAATCGACCGCGCCGTACCGCCGAGGGCGCTCGCGACTTCGAGGTAGCTTTTGCCGTTTGCGGCGCCGGCGTCGTCATAGAGCGGCAGCTGAGGACGCCCGGCGAGGGCCTTGAGTTTGTTCCAGAGCAGGTCGATCAGCGTCTCGGCCTGCTGATCGGCCGCGGCGGGCAGGTCAAACCGCAAAATATTGGAGCGGCTGGTGAGCGACCGCGAATCGAGCAGCATGTAGCCGTCGCGATCATAAAGACGCGCTCGCGTCTTTGTCGGCGAGGCGAGCCGGTGCAGAACGGGACCGACGCGTTCAGGATTGATCGAAAATTCGAGCGAGGGCACGATTTCGTCGGCGAGGGCGTAGCTTTCGCCCGGCGCGAGCTGAAGCAGTTTTTCCGGATCGATGGTGATCGAGTCGGTTTCGACCGTCGCGGAGGCGGCGATCGCAGCCGCGATAATCTCGCCCTGGGTTTGCAGACTCTGGACCCTGGCGTCGATCAGGCCTTCGCGGAACTGGTTGAGATAAAGAAAGCCCAGGAGCAGGGCGACGAGGCCGCCGAGATTCAAGACGACGATGCGGCGGGTCAGCGACGAGGAAAATCGCGAACTCAGCGCGCGCAGAAACCCACGAAAGCGAAACGCGGCGCTCCTCCGCATACGCTTCGCGCGCTGGGCGGAGGTGAGCGTCCTGTCGAAGCTGATCTCGTCGCGCGCCTCAAGCGTCATCTACACCGTGATCCTGGCCCAGGCCGGAGATTCTACTCCTTGAAACGGTAACCGACGCCGTAGAGGGTTTCAATCATCTCGAAGTCATCGTCAACGGCCTTGAATTTCTTGCGCAGCCGCTTGATGTGGCTGTCGATCGTGCGGTCGTCGACATAGACCTGATCGTCGTAGGCGGCGTCCATAAGCGCGTTGCGGCTCTTGACGACGCCCGGCCTTGTCGCCAGCGCCTGAAGAATGAGGAACTCGGTGACGGTGAGGGTCACCGCATCGTTCTTCCAGGTGCAGGCGTGGCGTTCCGGGTCCATCTTCAAAAGCCCGCGCTCGAGTATTTTCGCGTCCGCCTCTTTTTGAGCGGTGGGGTCTTTCGGATTGGCGCGGCGCAGGATCGCCTTGACCCGTTCGACCAGCAGGCGCTGGGAAAACGGCTTGCGGATAAAGTCGTCGGCGCCCATTTTAAGACCGAACAATTCGTCGATCTCTTCGTCTTTCGAGGTGAGGAAGATGACCGGCAGGTCCGACTTCTGACGCAGACGCCGGAGCAGCTCCATTCCGTCCATCCGGGGCATCTTGATATCGAAAATCGCCAGATCGGGCGGGTCGCTTCTCAGCCCGTCGAGGGCGGAGGATCCATCGGTATAGGTCTGGACGCGATAGCCTTCGCCTTCAAGAGCGATCGAGATGGTGGTCAGGATATTGCGGTCGTCGTCGACCAGTGCAATCATCGGCATAAGCGATCCTAACTTTAAAAATCGAGCGCCCGAGAGAGCGATATCTTCGCTCATAGGGAAGGATCCTGCGCCTCTTCCCTACGGCTTACGGCGTCGCTCGTCTTCAGTTCCGGCAGCGACTCGATGTGCGGCGCGCGCTCAGACCGGAGGCTCGCCTGACCACAATCGCGCGACGCCAATCGACCCTTATACACGTCGCTCGGTTTGAAATCCATGATGATAATGGAATCCTGCCCAAAAGTTAGGCGCGCCGCCCGCCTTTTTCAGCCCACCCCTCTCGAATATAAAAGGTAATGACCCTTACACATGAAAAGTAAAATGCTAGGCCGAAATAAGGCGGATTTATAACTTTTCAATGTAGATTCGGCAGAAATTGCACTTTGATGAACCTGCCAAAGTTATTATCGCAGCGTATAGTTATCAGACGCCAGATTTTATCAGCGCCGAGAGAGTTTCAAGGCTGTCTGCTTCGCCGGCCGGCTTGTCCCACCTGATTCGCGCCACTCTTGGAAAGCGCATCGCGACGCCGGATTTGTGCCGGCTCGACCGATTCAGTCCCTCGAAGGCGATTTCGAGAACAAGCCCCTGCGATTCGTCGTGGCCGACCTCGTGGACGGGGCCAAAACGGTTGATCGTATGGGCGCGGACATAACGGTCGATCTGGGCGAGCTCGGCGTCGGTGAAGCCGAAATAGGCCTTGCCGACCGGCACAAGCCGCCGCGCCCCGTCTTCCTCGCGCCAGACGCCGAACGTGTAATCGGAATAAAGCGAGGAGCGCTTGCCGTGCCCGCGCTGGGCGTACATGAGAACCGCGTCGATCCGGAAGGGATCGCGTTTCCATTTGTGCCAGAGACCCTTCGGGCGTCCGGGCGTATAGATCGAATCGGCGCGTTTCAGCATCACGCCCTCGATGGCCTGCGCGTCTGCTCCGGCTCCGAACTGATCCGGCTCCAGCCTCGCCTTCGCCAGTTCCGCCCATGTCCCGAACGCCACCACAGGCGAAAGATCAAGACGCGGGCTCGCGCCCGCCGCGACGAAGGACTCCAGCCGGCGGCGCCGTTCGGCGAATGGCAGGGAGCGAAGATCCTCGCCGTCGAGCCGCAGAAGATCATAGGCCCGGATATGGGCGGGAAATTCGGCGATGAGCCGCGCAGATACCGTCTTGCGGTTGAGCCGCTGCTGCAGGACGTTGAAGGACTGGGTCCGGCCCTCTCGCAAGATCAGCAATTCGCCGTCGAGGGCGAAGCCTGACGCGCGGATCTGCTCCAGACTCTCGATCAGATCAGGAAAGGCGGCGGAAATGTCCTCCCCCGTCCGGGAAAACAGCCGGGTCGCCCGGACGCCTTGGTGATCCTGGCCGCTGACGGCCTGGACCCTGACTCCGTCCCATTTCCATTCCGCGATGAATTCGGCGGGGTCGAGGCCCTCGAAATCCGCTTCCGTGATCGCATGAGCGAGCATGGCGAGGCAGAACGGAGCCGGATCGGAGGGATCCGGCCGGTCTTCGCGTCCCTCCATCCAGGCGAACAGATCGAGGTAGGGCGGGGCCAGACCATGCCAGACTTCCTCGATCTCGTTCGCGGTCTTGCCGCCAAGGCCCGCGACGGCGGTTTTGGCGAGGCGCGCCGATACGCCAATGCGGAGCGAGCCGGTGATGAGTTTCAGCAGCGCCCAGCGTCCGGTTTCGTCGAGCGCGTCGAGCCAGCGGGCCAGTTTCCCCGGCAAATCGCTTTTTGACGAGTCGCCAAGCGCGTGAACGATCTCGGACAGGGTCGGTTCGGGAGGGTTGATTTCGCCGCCCACTCCAATGCTTTCGTTCGGAGCCGGCCAGAGCAGCGCGGCGGTTTCTGAAAGATCGCCGACGAAATCATAGGACAAAGCGAACAGAACCGGATCGACGCGTTCCGCGATCAGGGCGCGAACCAGCCCCGATTTGGCGTGCCGGAACGACAGCGTCCCGGTCAGGGCCGCAAGCGCATAGCCGCGATCGGGGTCGGCGGTCTCGCGGAAGAACTCCGTCATCAGCCGCAATTTGTTCGTGCGCGAAGGTTCAAAGCCCAGCCGGTCGAGGAGCCGCGCGAAAGCGTTCATACATTCTCCGCGAGGGCGGTTTCACCCTCATCGCCATAGCCCGCGAGGCGCAAAGGCTCCGCCTCAAGCCCGTCGCCGCGCGCCCAGTGCACGAGGGCGTCCGCTTCGCCATGGGTCACAAGGAGCCGGGAGCAGCCGGTTTCGCGGATGGTCTGGGTGAGAGCGTCCCAGTCGGCGTGATCAGAGATGACGAGCGGAAGCTCCACGCCGCGCTGGCGCGCCCTCCCGCGAACGCGCATCCAGCCGGAGGCGAAGGCCAGAACGGGATCGGGAAATTTGCGGGACCAGGCATCCTGCAACGCGCTCGGGGGGCAGATCACGATTTCCCCGCCAAGCGTCGCGCGATCGGCTTCCGCGGTCTTGCGGATTTCGCCGAGTTCGACGCCAGCCTTGATGTAGTAATCCGTGATCTTCTCCATGGCGCCATGAATATAGATCGGCCGCGCGTATCCCGCCGCCCGGAGCATCGCCATGACGCGCTGCGCCTTGCCAAGCGAATAGGCGCCGACGAGGTGCGCCCGCTCGGGGAACAGCTGCGCCGAGGCGAGAAGCTTTTCGATTTCCACGCGAGCCCGCCAGCGCGAAAACACCGGAAGGCCGAAGGTGGCCTCCGAAATGAACACGTCGCAGGGGACGGCTTCAAACGGAGCGCATGTCGGATCGGCCTCGCGCTTGTAATCGCCCGAGACGATCCATGTTCCCCGTTTGCCCGAGAGCCGGATCTGACAGGAGCCCAGAACATGGCCGGCGGGATGAAAACTGACCTCGATCGGGCCGAGGACCAGTTTTTCGCGCGGTTCGATCGGCTGGACGACGCGGGCAAAACCCGGACCGTGCCGGATCGCCATCAAATCCAGGGTTTCGCGGGTGGCGAGAACCTCGCCATGGCCCGCCCGCGCATGGTCCGAATGCGCATGGGTGATCAGGGCCCGGGGCGATGGTCGAAGCGGATCGATAAAAAAATCGCCCGCGGGACAATAAAGACCGGCGGGCGTTAATGAGAGGAGATCACCTGGCGTCATACTCAGAGACGTTGCTTGCGCAAAGCCAAAGTTTTAGTCGGCGCAGACCAGTCCGCGGGTGACATAAACCCGTCCATCAGGGCCCGTCATGCGCAGAACCCGCACGCAATCTTCGTCCTCGCCGCGTCCCGCCCGGCCAAGCTGAAAAGCGGGGCCGCTTGCGAGGGGGGCGAACGAAGCCTTCTGCGAAACCGGTTTTTCCATCGAGCTCTTGGGGGCTACGGGCATCGGAGAAGCGAAAACAGCCGCTCCCAGGCAGGAAATCGCGATTCCCGCCATCGAGGCCTTCAAAGCTTGCGTCCCAAAAGTCCTGCTCGTGCTCATGACCACTACTCCCTCCACCCGCGTTCCATGGGTGGATCATGGCGAAATCTGCTGCGTATTCTGTGCGGCAACACACCATAAACGCAGCAGGCCAAGAAAAAGTTGCGGCTCCCCATAAAAAAATTGTGAAAATAAGGCAGGCCTGTTAACGCCCGCCCCGCATTCCCCAAATCAGCGGCACACCCGCACAGGCTGATAGGCGACGACATTGCCCCGGCCGTCATAAGTCGGCTGATTTTGAACATAACAGCGGCCAGACCCTGCCGCGGCGGCGCCAAGCGCCAATCCGCCTATGGCGGCGGCTGCGCCGCCATAATAGCCTCCTCCGCCATAATAGCCTCCACCGTAATGTCCGCCTCCGTGATAATAGCCGCCACGGTAGACGCCGCCATGACGCCAGCCGCCATGATGCCCGCCATGCCAGCCTCCATGATGCCAGCCTCCATGATGGCCGCCATGCCATCCGCCGTGATGCCCGCCATGCCATCCGCCGTGATGACCGCCATGGTGTCCTCCGTGATGACCGCCGCCATGATGGCCGCCCCTCGCCTCGGCCATTGGGGTCGCCGCGAGGGTGAAGGCCAGTCCAAGAGCGAGGGCGGCAAAGGCGGCGCCGGAGGACCTTTCCAAATTGTTCGTCATGGCAAATCCTTTTTTGTCGATGATTAAAAAAAAAGGCGAGCTCTACGCTCGCCTTTTTATCAATAACACACGCGGACCTGCCTATAGCCTACGAAATTTCCCCAGCCGTCATAGGCGGGTTGATTTTGCAAAGAGCAGCCGCCGTAGGCGGGCGCATAGCCATAGCCATAGCCAGGCGCGTATCCGTAAGGATTAGCGGCGCCGGCGGCGAGAGCGCCCAGCGCCAGACCGCCGATCACCCCGGCTGCGACCGGAGCGCCCCAATTGTATCCGCCGCCGCCATACCAGCGCCCGCCGCGCCAATACCCGCCGCCGCCCTGCCATCCACGGCCATGCCAACCGCCGCCGCCGCCGTGCCACCCTCCCGCATAGACCCCGCGTCGGCCGTATCGGGCTTGCGCGTCGGCCGGCGTCGGCAGGGCGGCGCTCCCGATCGCCAAAGCCGCCAGCGCCGCGGCGGCGAATCTTGATCTCGTTGTGGTCATTGAAAAATCTCCCGCATCGTTCCGCGCAACCCTCGCGAGCCCGCGCCTGTTCCAACGTGGCCGTGCGAACCTGAACTTGCAATGAATGTCGCCTTGGAAGTTTAACTTGGAATGTTGACTTGGAATGTTGACTTGGCGGCGGGGCGGGCGGAAGGAAAGCGGATGGAGACGCCGTCGCGAAGCGAAGAAAATAAGGCCGCCGGCGATCCTTGGAGCGTTGCGCGCTCGTCGGGAAATCTCGCCGCCGACCGCCGCTATCTTTACGCGCGCGCCGCCTCCGCCGAGGGCGATTACGCCGCCTCCGCCGAACTCCTCGAACAGACCACGGATCTCGCCGCCGATTGGGCGCCGCTCTGGCTGGCTCTGGCCGAGGCGCATGAAAAGCTCGGTGACCTGAACAAAGCGAAAACCGCCTTGGCCCGCGTTCGCGCGCTGGATCCCCAAGGCGAATTCGGGGCCGATCTTCATCTGGCGCGCCTTGGCGCGGCGCCGGCTCCCGCAGCCGCGCCGGGCGCCTATGTCCAGGGCCTGTTCGACCAATACGCGGATCGGTTCGACGATCATATCGTCGAGACGCTCGCCTATCGCGGACCGGCGCTGCTGTCCGACGCCCTGACAGGGCTCGGTCTTCGCCATTTCGGTCATGTGCTCGACCTTGGCTGCGGCACTGGCCTTTGCGGCGCCGCCTTCCGGCGTCGCAGCGGACGGCTGACGGGCGTCGACCTGTCCCCCCGCATGGTCGCGCTGGCGCGCCGCAAGCAGATCTACGACCGGCTCGAAATATGTTCCATCGACGATTTCCTTGCGCGCGAGCCCGCGGACAGCGCGTCTCTCGTTCTGGCCGCCGACGTGTTCGTTTACTTTGGCGATCTCCGGCCAGTCCTTTCCGCCGCGCGCCGCGTTCTCGAGCCCCGCGGCCATCTGGCGTTCACGCTTCAGAATGGCGCTTTCGCGGAGACCTACCGGGTGGGCTCCGATCTGCGTTACGCCCACAGCGAAGCCTTTGTCCGCGCCGCCACCGGGGATGCCGGGTTGCGGATCGCCGCGATAGAACAGGCCGCGCTGCGGCGGGACGTCGGCGCCGATGTCCCCGGACTGATCGTCGCCGCCGCGCGGATCTAGCAGACGGCCTCGCTCGTGAAAAAAGGCCAGCCAGGTCCGGTCGAGGCGCTTCCGCAACGGTTCTCGGCCTGGTTCTCGGTGCGGGGCTGGACCCCCAGGGCGCATCAGATCGAACTTCTGCGCTCCGCGCGCGAAGGGCGGAACACCTTGCTCATCGCGCCGACCGGCGGCGGCAAGACCCTGGCCGGGTTTCTGCCGGCCCTTGTCGATTTCGAGCGCCCTCCCGTCCAGCGTCCGCTCCACACGCTTTACATTTCGCCGCTGAAGGCTCTCGCGGTCGACGTGCGGCGCAATCTCGAAATTCCCATCGCGGAGATCGGCCTTCGCGTGCGCGTCGAGACGAGAACGGGAGACACCTCCGCCTCGAAGCGCCAGCGCCAGCGCCGCGATCCGCCCGATCTTCTGCTGACGACCCCGGAGCAGCTCGCGCTCCTCCTCGCAAGCGCCGACTCGCGGACCCTGTTCGCCGATCTTCGCTATGTCGTCATCGACGAACTCCACGCGATTTCGGCGTCGAAACGCGGCGATCTCCTGAGTCTCGGACTTACCCGGCTGCGAGCGATCGCCCCCGGACTGACCGCCATCGGGCTTTCCGCGACGGTGCGCGATCCGCCTGAGCTACAAAGCTGGCTGGCGCCGCAATTTCCGCGTCACGAGTCCGCTGCGCTCGTCGTCGCTCCGCCGGGGGCGCCCGCCGATCTTTCGATCCTCGACACGCGCGAGATTTTGCCTTGGGCCGGTCACAGCGCGCGTCACGCGCTCGGCGAAATCTACGCCCGGATCAGGGCGGCGCGGATGTCGCTCGTCTTCGTCAACACAAGGGCGCAGGCGGAATATATCTTTCAGGAGCTCTGGCGGCGCAACGAGGATAATCTGCCGATCGCGCTGCATCACGGTTCGCTCGACGTCGCGCAGCGCCGCCGGGTCGAGGAGGCAATGGCGCAGGGGCGGCTGAAGGCCGTCGTCTGCACGTCGACGCTCGATCTTGGAATCGACTGGGGAGACGTCGATCTTGTCGTCAACGTCGGCGCGCCGAAGGGGGCGAGCCGCCTCGCCCAGCGGATCGGCCGGGCCAACCACCGGCTGGACGAGCCTTCGAGGGCCATCCTCGTGCCCGCCAACCGATTCGAGGTTCTGGAGTGCCGCGCGGCCGTCGATGCGGCGCGTGAAGGCGCCCAGGACACCGCCATCGCCAGGGCCGGGGCGCTTGACGTCCTGTGCCAGCACATTTTGGGAATGGCCTGCGCCGGCCCGTTCGGCGCCGACGACCTCTATTTCGAGATCGTCTCCGCGGCGCCCTACGCCCGGCTCCCGCGCGCAATGTTCGATGCGGCGCTCGGCTTCGTTTCGACCGGCGGCTATGCGCTGAAGTCGTACGAGCGCTTCGCCAAGATCAAACAAATGAAGGACGGCCGGTGGCGCGTCGCCAATCGCGCAATCGTCCAGGCCTACCGGATGAATGTCGGGACGATCGTCGAGGCCGACATGCTGAAAGTCCGACTCGTGCGCGGCGGCGGCGGAACCGGCGCCTACACCGGGCCGCTGCGCCGGGGCGGCCGGGCTCTGGGCGAGATCGAGGAGTCCTTCATCGAGATGCTGGCGCCGCGCGACACGTTTCTCTTTGGCGGAGAGATCCTGGCGCTTCAGGGGATCGTCGAGGACGAAGCCCTGGTGACGCGGGCGAGTTCCGACGCACCGAAAATTCCCTCCTACGCCGGGGGTAAGTTTCCGCTCTCGACCTATCTCGCGATGCGGGTGCGGCGGCTTTTGTCCGATCCGCGCGAATGGAGCGCTCTTCCGGAACAGGTCTCGGACTGGCTCAGGCTGCAGCAGCTCCGTTCGGAGCTGCCGGGGCGGGACAATCTTCTCGTTGAGAGCTTTCCGCGCGGCGGGCGGTTCTATCTGGCGCTCTACCCGTTCGAGGGCCGGCTTGCGCACAACACCCTTGGCATGCTGCTGACCCGCCGGATGGAGCGGGCCGGTTTGAAGCCGCTCGGGTTCGTCGCCAACGATTACGCTCTCTGCGTCTGGTCGCTGGCCGATTCCGGCGCCGCCCATCCCGATGCTCTTCTGGCGCAGGACATGCTCGGCGACGACCTCGAGGAATGGCTCGAAGAAGCCTCGCTGATGAAGCGGACGTTCAGGAATTGCGCCATCGTCGCCGGAATGATAGAGCGCAACTTCATAGGACGCAATAAATCATCGCGCCAGGTAAGAATGTCGACGGACCTTATCTACGACGTGCTGCGCCGGCACGAACCGGACCATATCCTGCTCCAGGCCGCGCGCGCCGATGCGGCGTCTGGTCTCCTCGATCTCGACCGTCTCGCCGGGATGCTGGCGCGGGTCAAAGGCAAGATTGTCCACAGGGTGCTCGATCGCGTCTCGCCTCTCGCGGTGACGATCATGCTCGAAATCGGCCGCGAATCGGTCTATGGCGAGGCTCAGGACGCCATTCTCGCCGATGCCGCCGAGGCGCTGATCGAGGAGGCGCAGGCGTAAGGGCTTCGGCTGCGATCGAGTCTGCGCCGGCGAGAATTGCGGCAAGAATCGCGGGCAAGAATTGCGGCAAGAGTCGAGGAAGGCATCAATTGTGACGACGCCACCGCCGATGCCGCGTCAGCCCGCGGTCCTCAAAATCATGACGGTCGATTTCATCGCCGATCCGGCTGGCGCGCTTTACTGGCTCGACGAGCGGATGCTGATCGTGGCCGACCTTCATTTCGAGAAGGGGTCGGCCTTCGCGGCGAAAAAGATCTTCCTGCCCCCCTACGATACGGCGGCGGCTCTGGCGGCTCTGGCGGCGCTGGTCGCCATCTATAATCCCAAGGTGGTGCTGGCGCTCGGCGATTCCTTTCATGACGGCCGCGCGGGCGAACGGATCGCCGCGGCGGATGTTCGCGCACTCAGGCGGCTTCAGGCCGGACGCGACTGGATCTGGATCGCCGGCAATCACGACCGGATTTTGCCGTCAGGCCTCGAGGGCGAACGGCGCGAGACCCTCTCCGTCGGCGAGATCGCCTTTCGTCACGAACCGGGCGAAGGACCCTCGCGCGGCGAAATCGCAGGTCATCTTCATCCCGTCGCCAAGGTCGTCGGCCGCGGCGGCCGCGTCCGCCGCCGCTGTTTCGTCAGCGACGGCTCGCGCTGCGTGATGCCGGCTTTCGGAGCCTATGCCGGCGGCCTCAACCTGCACGATGCGGCTTTTGCGGTCCTGTTCCGCAACAACGATCATTCGGCGCATGTCCTTGGCCGCGAGAAGGTCTATTCCATTCCCCTGCGGCGGTGTCTGCCCGATTGAGCCGTCTTTGCGAGCGCCGTCAAAGCCCCGAGAATTTTGGCTTCGCCTGCGGCGCCGGGGCGGGAGTCGCGGCGGTTTCGTTCGCCGCCTCATCGACAGGCTGCGGCCGGAACGCGTTGGCCGCGGCCTTGGCGGCGGTGAGTTCCGCATTGGTCAGGAGCCTGGCCAGTTCGTCGCGCCGCCGTCCTGCCTCGGCGTCGCCCTCGTTCGCAAGAATCGTGAACCAGCTATAGGCCTGCGCCGGATCGCGCGGAACGCCGAGACCGCGCGCGAGCAGGACGGCCATATTGAACTGGCTGTCGCGGACGCCGGATTGCGCCGCCTTGCCGAACCAGAGAGCGGCGCCGGCGTAATCGGGCCGTGCGTCAGCGCCCTCGGCGGCGAGAACGCCAAGATTATGCATCGCCTTCAGGTTGCCCTTTTCTGCTGCGGCGAGGTACAGCGCCCTGGCCTGGGCCGTGTCGCGAGGAACGCCGAGGCCCTTTTCGAACAGCGCCGCGAGCCGGTATTGCGCGGTCGCCAGACCCTGCCGCGCCGCAGTTTCATAATATTGAGCGGCAAGCTTCATATCCCGCGAATTCTGCGCGATCCTGGCGCCGATCTCGAACTGAGCCCGGGAGTCAGCGTCCGACGCCCGCTCGTCAAGGCGCGGCGCGGCAGCTGGATCAGGAGCAGGATCAGGAGATGGCTTCGTTCGTTTCTGAGGCTGCGGATCGCTGCTTGCGGCGCCGGCGTCTTCGAAGGCGCCGGGGAACCTTGCAAACGCGCCGGCCACTCCGGGTTTTGAAAAGGCGGAGTTTTCCGGCGCCGCGAGACTCCACGGTTCGACGAAACGAGGATCGAGAAGGCTGCGAGCCGCGTCCTTCAAACGGCCCGAATCCGTCCCTGTCTCGGGGCGTCCTTCGTGCGACGGCGCGGAACGCGTCAAACGCAGCTTTTTCGCGACATCGTCGAGAATCGTCGAGGAAAGGGGCGGTTCCGAACGTTTCGCGGCGACGTTCGCCAGAATATAGGCGCCGAGGATCGAAAGCGCGGCGGCGAGCGCAAGAACAGCCGGGCGCCTTGGGAAGGCGGAGGAATTCGGCTCTTGCGGCGACGGCCGGGGAGCTGAATCATCGTCCGGATCCAGATCGGGACTAGCCGAGGACGGCGCCGCTCCGGGTTCGATTTGACCCAGTCGCGCCGCGCCGCGCCCACCGGAATTGGCGCGCATGGACGCCCCGCGACTCGTCGCGGAGCGACGCTCGCGCTGAGGCCAGCCGAAAGGAACCCCGGCGCCTGGCTCGATCAGGATGTCTTCGGCGCCCTTCGGGGGCGGCCGAGAGAGCCCCGGAGCGTCGCTGCGCCCTTGTCCGTCGGTGTTGAGGGCCTCGATCTGATTTTGAGGCTCCCCGGGGGCGGCGGGGCTCGACCCAAGCAGAAAGCCGATCTGTTCCCGGCTCATCAGGGCCTCGGCGGGGCGGGTCTCGAGCTTGGCTGGTTTTTCGGCGGCGTCCGCGCCGCCGTTCTCATTCAGCCGTGCGCCGAGGCGCGCGCGCAGCGCGGGTTCCTCCTGAAAGACGCGAAGTCCGGCAATCTCCTTGGCGAGCCTTGGCTCCAAATTCTCCAAGAGCCCGGGCAATCGTGTCTCGGCTCCGGTTCCAGCCTCGACTTTGGCCTCGGCGCCTTTGGGCGCACCAGCGGAGGCTGTCTCTTGATTTTCGTCGACCGGCCCCGCCAGGCTGGTCGCCGACGGACCCGCCAGCGGCGTCGCGACGCCGGCGTCTGACCGGTCGAGACGATCGCAAACCCGGGCCATTTCGCGCTCGAGCGCATTCATCGCCGCATGAGCGGACCGTGGGCCGTCCTGCCCCAGACGCGAACGGATGAGAGTTGTCAGTTCGTCGGTCTGCCGCGAGGCGGCGGCGCGACTTTCGTCGAGTCGGTCGGTAATCTCGCGCCGGAGCGCCTCCAATTGTCCAAAGAGCGCGTCGCCGGGACGAATTTCGCCGGCGGATTTGATCGATTGTTCGATCCTTTCGGCCAGAATGCCCAGCCTGTCCTCGATCCGTCGAAGGGCGGAAGGCTCGGACAAGAACCGATCATCCGCCCCCTTTCGCGGCGCTTGCGATCCGCTGTCCGAGGTCTTTGGCTCCACGTCCCGAAGATCATCCCGCCTCTGCAGGCCTTGCGCTTCGTCTGGAGCAGGCGGGTCCTGCGGCCAAAGCCCGCGCGAGGACGTTTCGGGTGGAGCGTCCTCGCGCGTCCCGGTAAGGCGCGTGTTTTCGCCCGACGCCCGAAACGAGGGCGCCGCCCCCCGGCACATCTCGTCGAGCTGGCGCGCGAGTTCCGCGATCTTGTTCTGCATCTCAGACAGGCCGGCTCCTGGCGGCCAGACCGGAGCGTTGAATTCAGCTTGGTCGATCTGCCGGCGAAACGCCGCCTCGAGTCGCGGAAGCGCAAGATCGAGGAGCGCCGAGGACGGCCCGGTCGCGCGCCTTGGCTCAGGATGAGGACCGGACGCCGCTGGGCCTTGCGGCCGCCGCTCGCGCGCAAGCGCGCGCAAGCGGGCTTCGATCTTGGCAAGAGCCTCGATGACGACGCGATCGCTGCCGCTCTCGCGAAGGGCGCCCTCCAGGGCGTCGAGTTTTTGGCCGAGACTGGCGAACGGCTCGTCGCGGCGCTTGCCCGCAATCCGGGGGCCATCGTCTCCGGAGCGATCAAGGGGGCCATTGAACGTGCTCATGATCTTGTCCGGGGCATTGTCCAAGGCGTCGTCTCAAAAACTTGAACCGGCGAAGGGCGGATGAATGCGGCCCTCTCCCGCCTGATTTTCAAAGTCTTGGGTTAACACAGCCTTAAAGGTCCAAGCCGACGCGGCCCTGACCAGATCTATGGTTACGAAGGCTGTATGATAGAAAATAACAATTTGTAGTTGAAACGCGTGTGGATCGCCTCTTTTTCAAGGCTCGGCTAAGAAAAGAATTCAAACCCCGAAGGTGAAACGACCATGATCGGCATTCGCGATTTGGCGGGCGAATTCGGCGTAAGCGCCCGCGCCCCTGCGGTTTTCTGAGGAACGCGGCTTCCAAGCCCCTGCCCGATGAGCAGATCGCAGCCCAGATCATCCACCTCGAAAGGCGGCGCCTCGATCAAGCAAAGCCGCCGCCCATGCCGGGTCAGGGCGCAGCCTCCCGACAGGCTTCGATGATCCTTGCCCGCGAACTGCGCAGTCCATATATCTCTGCCTCGCGGGCCGGCGCGGGCGCTCGCCGCGCGAACGGCGGAACCGCTCAGTTTCAGGAAGATCTCGATGCCGAGCTACAAGGCGCCCGTGGGAGAGGTTCTCTTCCTTTTGCACGATGTCTTCGACATCTCCCGCTACGCCAGCCTGCCGGGGTTCGCAGACGCGACGCCCGATGTCGTCGAAGCCATTCTGAATGAAGCCGCGAAGCTCTGCGAGCAAACGCTTCAACCCTTGAACCAGACTGGCGACCGCGCGGGCTGCGTTCGCGATAAAAACGGCGACGTTCGAACGCCCGAAGGATTCAAAAGCGCCTACAAGGCCTTCATTGATGGCGGCTGGGTTGGACTCGCCGCCGATCCCGAGTTCGGCGGTCAAGGTTTGCCCTATACGCTCGCCGCGATCGTCAATGAATTCGCAAGTTCGGCCAACATGTCGCTGGCGATGTATCCCGGGCTCAGCCAGGGCTTGCTCGCCGCTCTGCTGACGCACGGATCGCAGGCGCAAAAGGAATTATACGCGCCAAAGTTGATCAGCGGCGCATGGTCGGGCACGATGAACCTCACCGAGCCGCATTGCGGCACCGATCTGGGCCTTCTGAAAACCAGGGCTGTTCCAAACGCGGACGGCTCCTATGCGCTGTTTGGCCAGAAGATCTTCATCTCGGCCGGCGAGCACGACCTGACCGAGAACATCATCCACCTGGTGCTCGCCCGGATCGAGGGGGCGCCCGCGGGCGTCAAGGGCATTTCACTGTTCATCGCGCCGAAGTTTCTGATCGGACCCGACGGTTCGATCGGCGCCCGCAACAAGCTCGCCTGCGGCTCGATCGAACACAAGATGGGCATCCACGGCAATTCCACCTGCGTCATGAATTACGACGGCGCGACGGCGTGGCTGGTCGGCGAGCCTCACCGCGGCCTCAACGCCATGTTCGTCATGATGAACGAGGCTCGCCTCGGCGTGGCGCTCCAGGGTTTGGCGCAATCGGAAGTCGCCTACCAGAACGCGGCCGCCTATGCGAAGGAGCGTTTGCAGGGGCGCTCGATGGCCGGCCCCAAATTCCCCGAAAAGCCGGCGGACCCGATCATTGTTCATCCGGACGTGCGGCGAAATCTTCTGGAAATCCGCGCATTCAACGAGGCCGCCCGGGCGCTGGTGCTCTGGACCTCGCTGCGCAGCGACGTCGCCCACCGCTCGGGAGACGCCGCCGCCCTGGAGGGCGCCGCCGACACGCTGGGGCTGCTGACGCCGGTGCTGAAGGGCGTCCTGACCGATATGGGGTTTGAAAACACGGTCAAGGCGCAGCAGGTCCTGGGCGGTCACGGTTACATCGCAGAATGGGGCATGGAGCAGTTTGTCCGCGACGCCCGTATCGCGATGATCTACGAAGGCGCAAACGGAATCCAGGCCCTCGACCTCGTCGGCCGCAAACTGGCCAAGGACGGCGGCCGCGCAATCATCGCTTTCTTCGCGGAGATCAAGGCCTTCATCAAGGACAATGAGGCGGACGCCGAAATGGCGCCCTATCTCTCGGGGCTGAAACAGGGCGTTGACCATCTCGAACAGGCGACCATGTGGTTCATGCAGAACGCGAGGGCGAAGCCGGAGAACGCCGGGGCCGGATCCTACGATTACATGCGCCTCTTTGGCCTCGTCGCGCTCGGCTTCATGTGGGCGCAGATCGCCAGGGCGGCGCTGGCGAAGCGCGCCGGGGCCGAGGATCAGGCGGACGTCATGAACGCGAAATTGCTGACCGGAAAGTTCTTCATGGACCACATGATGCCGGAAACAGGCGCCCATCTCGCGCGAATCACGGCCGGAGCGCATGATCTCATGGCTTTGCCCGCGGAGGCGTTTTGAACGTTTGCCGGAACATTGACGGGCGTTGAGGGTTGCGGCGCCGCGTTGAGCGCAGCGGAGGAAGAACGTGAGCGCACAATCGACTGAAGCCTTCATTTACGATCACGTCCGCACGCCGCGCGGGCGCGGCAAGCCGGACGGCTCCCTTCATGAAGTGTCGAGCCTTGCTCTCGCGACCGGCGTTTTGAGCGCGATCGCGCGGCGCAACGGCCTTGACACGACTCTCGTCGACGACGTCGTGCTCGGATGCGTCGATCCCGTCGGCGAGGCGGGCGGCGACATCGCGCGTGTCGCGGCCCTCTGCGCCAATTACGGCGATGGCGTCCCCGGCGTGCAGATCAACAGATTTTGCGCCTCGGGCCTCGACGCGGTCAATTTCGCGGCGGCGCAGGTCATGGCCGGTCAGCATGACCTGACGATCGGCGGCGGCGTCGAATCGATGAGCCGGGTCGGCCTCGGCGCGTCCGGCGGAGCCTGGCCCATCGATCCCGCCATCGCGATCAAATCCTATTTCATGCCGCAGGGCGTCTCCGCCGATCTCATCGCGACAAAATACGGGTTTACCCGCGACGACGTCGACGCTTACGCGGTGCGCTCGCAACAGCGCGCGGCCGAGGCGTGGTCGAAAGGTTATTTCAAGAAGTCGATCGCGCCGGTGCGCGACGTCAACGGGATCACCCTTCTGGCGCACGACGAGCATATGCGGCCCTCGACCGACATGCAGTCCCTCGCCGCGTTGAAGCCCTCGTTCACGATGATGGGCGAACAGGGCGGTTTCGATGCGGTCGCGGTCCAGGCGCATCCCGAACTCGAACGGGTCGTCCATGTCCATCACGCCGGCAATTCGTCCGGAATCGTCGATGGCGCCGCCGCGGTGCTCATCGGCTCCGCCGGGGCGGGCGCCGCCGCGAGTCTCAGGCCGCGCGCGAAGATCCGCGCCTTCGCCAATATCGGCTCGGAGCCGGCGATGATGCTGACGGGCCCCGTGGACGTGACCAGAAAGGTCCTCGCGCGCGCGGGGATGGTTATTGGCGACATCGATCTTTTCGAGGTCAACGAGGCGTTCGCCTCGGTCGTCCTGCGCTACCTCCAGGCGTTCGATCTCGATCCCGAAAAGATCAACGTGAACGGGGGCGCGATCGCGATGGGTCATCCGCTCGGCGCCACCGGGGCGATGCTGCTTGGGACCGCGCTCGACGAACTCGAACGCAGCGGCAAGACGACGGCCCTGGTCACGCTGTGCATCGGCGCGGGCATGGGCACGGCGACCATCATCGAGCGGGTATGACTTTCAGCGGACGCGGCAGCAAGGGAACGTGACGATGAACCTGACGAATTTCCGCTTCGAGACCGGCGCCGATGGAATTGCGGTTTTGACCTGGGACATGCCGGGCCGCTCGATGAACGTCATCACGCCGCAGGTCATCGAAGAACTTGAGCGGGTCGTGGACCACGTCGGCGCCGACGCCGCGATCAAGGGGTGCGTCATCGCCTCCGGCAAGGCGGCGTTCTCGGGCGGCGCCGATCTCTCCATGTTGCAGGGCGCCTCGGCCGATTACGAAAAGGCGCTGCGCGAAAAAGGCGAGGAGGAGGCGGCCCGGCTGTTTTTCGAGGCCTCGCGGCGGCTGTCGCTCGTCTATCGCAAGCTCGAGACCTGCGGCAAACCGTTCGCCGCGGCGATCAACGGGCTTTGCCTTGGCGGCGCGTTCGAACTCGCGCTCGCCTGTCATTACCGGGTGATCGCCGACGACGACAAGGCGCGCGTCGGCCTGCCGGAGATCAAGGTCGGTCTGTTCCCGGGCGCGGGAGGCTCGCAGCGGGTCGCGCGCCTGATGCAGACCGGCGACGCCTTGCAGATGCTGTTCAAGGGCGAACAGATCCGCCCGAAAGCCGCGAAGACGATGAACCTCATCCATGAGGTTGCGCCTCCCGCGGACGTCCTCGATCGCGCGAAAGCCTTTATCGCTGGCGGCGGCAAGGGCGTCGCGCCCTGGGATGAAAAGGGGTTCAAGGCGCCGTCGGGAAAAGTCTTTTCGCCGCAGGGCATGATGGTGTGGCCCGCCGCCAACGCGATCTACCGGCGCGAGACCTACGACAATTATCCCGCCGCGAAGGCGATCCTGCACAGCGTTTACGAGGGGTTGCAGCTGCCGATGGACCTCGCCTTGAAGGTCGAGTCGCGCTGGTTCGCAAAAATATTACGCTCTCCCGAAGCCGCGGCGATGATCCGCTCGCTGTTCATTTCCATGGGCGAATTGAACAAGGGCGCGCGCCGTCCGACGGAGATTGCGCCGACCAGCATCAAAAAGGTCGGCGTTCTGGGGGCGGGGTTCATGGGCGCGGGAATCGCCTATGTCAGCGCCGGAGCCGGGTTAGAGGTCATCCTGATCGATAAGGACCAGGCGGCGGCGGACAAGGGCAAGGCGTATTGCGATCAGCTGATTTCGTCGCAGGTGCTGAAAGGCCGCGCCAAAGGCGCCGACAAGGAGGCGCTGCTTGGCCGGATCGCCGCAACGGACGATTACAGCGCGCTGCAGGGCTGCGATCTCGTCATCGAGGCGGTGTTCGAGGACCGCGCCATCAAGGCGGAGGTCATCGGCAAGGCGGGAGCCGCTCTCGGGCCAAAGGCGATCTTCGCCTCCAACACCTCGACCCTGCCGATCACCTCTCTCGCCGAAAACTATCCTGATCCGGAAAAATTCATCGGCGTGCATTTTTTCTCGCCGGTCGAGAAAATGCTTCTCGTCGAGATCATCCTCGGCAAGAAAACCGGCGACGCGGCGTTGGCTGCAGCCATCGATTATGTCCGAGCGATCAAGAAGACGCCAATCGTCGTCAACGATTCGCGCGGGTTTTTCGCCAACCGCTGCGTGACCAATTATATTCGTGAAGCGCAGCTGATGCTGATCGAGGGCGTGCCCGCGGCGATGATCGAGAACGTCGCCAGAATGGCGGGCATGCCGGTCGGGCCGCTGGCGCTCAATGACGAAGTCGCGATCGACCTCGCCTATAAGATTCTCGAGGCGACGAAGAAAGACCTTGGCGCTGACGCGATCGATCCGGCGCAGGAGCGGCTTTTGAAAACGATGGTCGTCGACCTTGGCCGCCTTGGCCGCAAAAATGGCAAGGGCTTCTACGACTATCCGGAAAAAAGGCAGAAATCGCTTTGGCCGGGCCTTGCCCAATTGCAGGAAACGCAGCTCGATCCCGGTGAGATCGACATCGGCGAACTGAAACAGAGATTTCTTGCGATCCAGGCGCTGGAAGCGGCCCGGGCGGTCGAGGAAGGCGTCGTCACCGACCCCCGCGAGGCGGATGTGGGCTCGATCATCGGGTTCGGCTTCGCGCCCTTCACCGGCGGGGTTTTGAGCTATATCGACGGCATGGGCGCAGCGGCCTTCGTCGCGATCTGCGACCGGCTGAGGGGGAAGTTCGGCCCGCGCTTCGCTCCCCCCGCGATCCTTGTCGATATGGCGAAACAGGGCGGATCATTCTACGCGACGCGGCCCGCGAACGCGGCCTGAGCTCCAGACGGTTCTGGCGCCGCTCTTGCTTGATTGAATTCGTCTGCCTGACGCAGGCGGTTCATGCCAAGCGGTTCATGCCATGTCGGACAACATCGTCAGCTTGCGCGGAAAGTTCATCCCTCCCGCCGCCGAGCCCAATGCTGAGCCCAACGCTATTGTAATCGAAGAACTGGAGCGTCTGCTCAAGGCCGCGAAAGCCGGAGAAATACGGGGTTTGGCGGGGGCCTATGTTCACAAGGACAAGGTCGTTTCCTATTCCTACGCCGGCGCGGTCGCCAGCTATGGAATGCTCGGCGGGCTCGATTGCGTCAAGGAAAGACTCCTGCGCATCGCGACGGCGCAGGATTAGTCGTCCTCAGGATCCCGTGTCGATTTTTTTGGCTTGAGCCATAAAAAAGGGCGCCTCGAAAGGCGCCCCAAATTCAGTCGGACGGCGGCTTATTCGCCGGCTTCCTGATGTTCCTTCGCGTCTTCCTTGCCTTCGAGGTCCTCGCCCGTCTTCTGGTCGACGAGGCGCATGGAGAGGCGGACCTTGCCGCGATCGTCAAAGCCGAGAAGCTTGACTTTCACCTTCTCGCCCTCCTTGACGACATCGGAGGATTTCGCGACCCGTCCCTTGGCGAGCTGGGAAATATGGACGAGGCCGTCCTTGGAGCCGAAGAAGTTCACGAACGCGCCGAAATCGACCACTTTGACGACCGTGCCGTCGTAGATCTGGCCGACCTCGGGATCGCTTGCGATCGACTTGATCCAGTTGATGGCCGCCTTGATCGAATTGGCGTCGGAGGAGGCCACCTTCACCGTTCCGTCGTCGTCGATATTGATCTTGGCGCCGGTCTTTTCGACGATTTCGCGAATGACCTTTCCGCCGGTGCCGATCACTTCGCGGATCTTGTCGGTCGGGATTTTCAAGGTTTCGATGCGCGGCGCGAATTCGCCGAGTTCGGCGCGGGCGCCGGTCAGCGCCTTCGCCATCTCGCCGAGAATATGCAGCCGTCCGGCCTTGGCCTGATCGAGCGCGACGCGCATGATTTCTTCGTTGATGCCGGTGACCTTGATGTCCATCTGCAACGAGGTGACGCCTTCCTCGGTGCCCGCGACCTTGAAGTCCATATCGCCCAGATGATCCTCGTCGCCGAGAATGTCGGAGAGGACGGCGAACCGCTCGCCCTCGAGGATCAGGCCCATGGCGATGCCCGCCGTCGGCCGTTTCAGGGGGACGCCGGCGTCCATCAGGGCGAGCGACGAGCCGCAGACCGTCGCCATCGACGAGGAGCCGTTCGATTCGGTGATCTCGGACACGACCCGGATCGTGTAGGGAAATTCCGCCACCGTCGGCAGCATCGGGCGGATCGCGCGCCAGGCGAGCTTGCCGTGGCCGATCTCACGCCGCCCGGGCGATCCCATGCGCCCGGTTTCGCCGACCGAATAGGGAGGAAAATTATAATGGAGCAGGAAACGCTCCTTGTAGGTGCCTTCCAGAGAGTCGACGAATTGCTCGTCCTCGCCGGTGCCGAGCGTCGCGACGACCAAAGCCTGGGTTTCGCCGCGGGTGAACAGCGCCGAGCCATGCGTGCGCGGCAGGATGCCGGCCTCGGCGACGATCGGGCGCACCGTCTTGAGGTCGCGCCCGTCGATGCGCAGGCCGGTGTCGAGCACGTTCCAGCGCACGACCTTGGCCTGAAGATCGTGAAACGCCTCGGCGACGCGCTCTTTGGCGAATTTCGGTTCGGAATCGGCCGGTAACAGCGCCGCGTTGACCTTCGCCTTGACCGCGTCGACGGCGTTATAGCGATCCTGTTTCGCGGTGATCTTGTAGGCCGCGCGCAAATCGGCTTCGGCGATCCGCAGCACTTCCTTCTCGACCTCCTCGGTATCGACGACGGCGAGATCGCGCGGCTCCTTGGCGGCTTTCTCGGCGAGGCGGATGATGGCGTCGATCACAGGCTGGAAGCCGGCGTGGCCCGTCATGACGGCGGAGAGAAGCGTCGCCTCGGAAAGCTCCTTCGCTTCCGATTCGACCATCAGAACGGCGTCGCCGGTGCCCGCGACGACGAGGTCGAGCGCGGAGTCCTTCAATTCGTCGATCGTCGGATTGAGCTTGATCGCGCCATTGATATAGCCGACCCGCGCCGCTCCGACCGGACCCATGAACGGCACGCCCGACAGAGTGAGCGCCGCCGAGGCCGCGACCATCGCCAGAATGTCAGGGTCGTTTTCGAGATCGTGCGAGAGCACCGTCACGACGATCTGGGTTTCGTTGCGGTAGCCGGCCGGAAACAGGGGGCGGATCGGGCGGTCGATCAGGCGGGAGACGAGCGTCTCCTTCTCTGAAGGACGTCCCTCGCGCTTGAAATAGCCGCCGGGAATACGGCCCGCGGCGAAGGTCTTTTCCTGATAATTGACCGTGAGCGGGAAAAAGTCGACGCCCGGCTTGGCCGTCTTGGCGGACACGACAGTGGCGAGGACGGTCGTCTCGCCGTAGGTGGCGAGGACGGCACCGTCGGCCTGGCGGGCGATCTTGCCGGTTTCGAGGACGAGCTTGCGGCCCGCCCAGTCGAGTTCTTCACGATGGATATCGAACATTCGTTTCGTCTTTCTTGGTGAAAGGCGAAGACGTAGGTCAAAGCAAGATGGCGAGGGGCTGCCGCGAGATAAATCCGCGAGGTCGATCTAAAGACAGCGCCTGACAATCCTGCCATGGCGCTTTTGTCTTCGCCACGTTTCAGGCCGGCGGCCCTTGCCGCCGGTTCCGTCAGTCATGCCGCCGAGGCGGCCCGGTCATTTCCGGCGGGCGATGGCCGCCGGTCTCTATATATAATTGTCCATGCCGCCACAATTGCGGCCGTGGACGCCCGGAACCCGCGGCTAGAGCTTATTCCGATTGGAAATATGCTCTAGCATTTGACTCTGGAGCGATTTCTGATCGATCGCATGTCTTCATGCGATCGGAAAGCGCTCTAGCGCCGGATTCCGAGGCGTTCGATCAAGGCTTTGTACCTTGGCTCGTCCCGCGCCTTCACGTAATCGAGCAACTGCCGGCGCTGGGACACGAGTTTCAGAAGCCCGCGGCGCGAATGATTGTCTTTCACGTGGGTCTTGAAATGCTCGGTCAGATTGACGATCCGCTCGGTCAGGATTGCGACTTGCACCTCGGGCGAACCCGTATCGCCCGGTTTCAGGGCGTAATCTTTTACGAGCGCCTGCTTGCGCTCAGCCGTAATCGACATCGGAAATAACCTTTCATGATTGAGAAAATCCGTCCGCGCGGCCAGGCAGGGATGTCGTCCAGCAGGGTTTTGCAGGCGGGAAGCGCGAGGATCGCGACAGGGCTTTATACACGAAACCGCACCGGAGGGAAGGGCGCCTGCTAGGCCGACGGCGACGCCTTGAACTCGCGCCAGCCCTTCGCCCGCAATTCGCAGGCGGGGCAGGCGCCGCAGCCGTAGCCCCAGTCGTGCCGGACCCGCCGATCGCCGAGATAGCACGTGTGCGTGGCCTCGACGATCAGCTCGACGAGCTTTTGTCCTCCGAGCGTTTCCGCCAGACGCCAGGTCGCCGCCTTGTCGAGCCGCATCAGAGGCGTCTCCATGACGAATCGCGCCTCCATGCCAAGATTCAGCGCGATCTGCATCGCCTTGATTGCGTCGTCGCGGCAGTCGGGGTAGCCGGAATAATCCGTCTCGCACATGCCGGCGACGATGTAGGTCAGGCCGCGGCGATAGGCGAGCGCGGCGGCGAAGGTCAAAAACAGCAGATTGCGGCCGGGCACGAAGGTGTTGGGCAGGCCCTGCTCGTTCAGCGTGATCTCGATGTCGTGCGTCATCGCGGACTGCGACATCTCGGCCAGCGCCTCGATCCGGACCAGATGGTCAAAGCCAAGCCGGCCGCGCCAGGCCGGAAAGTCCCGCGTCAGGGCCTGCCGTAATATCTCCCTTTGCCCAAGTTCGACCGCGTGGCGTTGTTTGTAATCGAACCCGATGGTTTCGACCTCGTCGTAGCGATCAAGCGCGAGGGCGAGGCAGGTCGTCGAATCCTGGCCGCCGGAGAACAGGACCAGCACCTTCTTCGTCGCGCCGGTTGTGGTCATGGAATCCTCCGCTCAAAAAGCTTCGCCGGCGGCCCAGGCCCTGATCAGCAAATTGGCCACGGCGAGTTTGGGCGGACAGGAAAACCCGTCGGGGTGATTGTTGTCCAGCATAAGGCTGACTTCTTCGCGCGGAAACCAGCGGGCGTCCTGCAGCTCCTTGGCGTCGACGGTGAGGCGCCGCGTCTGCGCGTGGGCTATGGCGCCGATCATCAGCGAGGAGGGGAAAGGCCAGGGCTGCGAGGCGAAATATTCGACCTCGCCGACGCGCACACCGGATTCTTCGCGGGTTTCCCTGCGCACGGCGTCCTCGATCGTCTCTCCAGCCTCCACGAACCCCGCGAGGCATGAATACATGCCCGCCGGATAATCGGCCTGGCGCCCGAGGAGACAGGACTCGTCGTCGAGGATCAGCATGATGACGACCGGGTCGGTGCGTGGAAAATGATGTGTATTGCAAACATCGCATGTCCGCCGCCAGCCCGCGGCGGCGATGCGGCTCGGCGCGCCGCAGTTCGAGCAGAAACGATGCCGCGAATGCCAGTGCATCAGGCTTTTCGCCTGACCGAGCGCGCCCAAGACTTCAGCCGAAACAAGACCCTGAGTCGCCACCGAGCGCAGGTCGATCATGGCTACGTCGTCGCGGCCTTGCGAGGTCTCCGGCGCCGCTTCGTCGATCAGGGTCGCGAACAGCGCCGTATCCCCGTCCAGCCCCAGAAACGCGGTTTCACGCTCTTGCCCGAGCGCCGCCGCCTCGGCCGTCGTGAACAGAGCGTCGAAACAATCGCCGCTCCGCTTCAGCACGGGAACGTCGCGCGACAGGACGAGCGTTCGAGAGGCGCTGGCTTGTTTCAACCCGTCGATGAAGGCCGCGTCGCTCCGGCGCTCGGTCATCCGGTTCAGCCGGTTGATCGCGAATCCCGTGAGGGCGGAGCGTTCCGCCAGCGCCGGCGGATGAATAAAATCGCCGTTCATCGACTGACCCCTGGTTGAAAGTTTGGCGGGCGAGCATGACTGTAGCCCTTTCGTGCGGCGCCGCCAAATCGCATCGCACAATCAGAGCGGATTACCGAAACTCTTGCGAAAATTTCGGCGGCGGTCCAAATAGAACCCGGAAGGCTGGCGGCGGACGCACAACTCGCCAACCGGGTCAGGTCCGGAAGGAAGCAGCCCTAACGAGATCGCGCGGGTCGCCGTTCAGTCTTCCACTCCGGTCAAATGCATCAAAATCCACTGCTGCATCCAAGTCTCTGCTGCATCAAAGTCCCTGCTGCATCAAAGTCACCGCAGCGAATTTGCCTCGGGTGACGGAACGTCTGACGCCTTCGCCCGGCCTCGGCGCCATGAGTTTCAATTTCCTCGTCAGACCAGAGCGATGCAGGGCGGTTGAATGAACGAAAGCCCGATCGCAGACGAAAGCTCGCCCGCCGCCGCAGGAAAAAGCGCAGGCTCGATGGGCGATCGCGACGCCGGACCGCCCGCGCCGGGCGCCGCGCCCGGCGCCTATCTCGTTCTCGCCCGCAAATACCGGCCGGCCCGTTTCGAGGATCTGATCGGCCAGGAGGCCATGGTCAGGACGCTCTCGAATGCGTTCGACCTCGACCGTATCCATCAGGCCTATATCCTGACCGGGGTGCGCGGCGTCGGAAAAACCACGACCGCGCGAATTCTGGCCCGGGCCTTCAATTATGAACTGCCCGCGGAGGGCGATCGCCCCGCCGTCGCCCATCCCACCATTCACATGCCGGAACTCGGCGTCCATTGTCAGGCGATCATCGAGTCCCGCCATATCGACGTCGTCGAGATGGACGCCGCTTCGCATACGGGCATCGACGACGTGCGCGAAATCATCGAAAGCGCGCGCTACAGGCCGGTGCTCGCGCGCAACAAGGTCTTCATCATCGACGAAGTCCACATGCTCTCGAAACAGGCCTTCAACGGCCTTCTGAAAACCCTCGAAGAGCCTCCCGAACACGTCAAGTTCCTGTTCGCCACGACCGAAATCGACAAGGTTCCCGTCACTGTCCGTTCGCGCTGCCAGAGGTTCGACCTTCGCCGCATCGACGCGAACGTGCTCTCCGCCTATCTTTCCTTGATCTGCGCCAGGGAAGGCGTAGCGATCGAGGACAAAGGCCTCGCCATGATCGCCCGGGCGGCGGAAGGCTCCGTCCGCGACGCGTTGTCTCTGCTTGATCAGGCCATTGCGCATGGCGCGGGGCAGGCGGGCGTCGCCGCCGAAGACGTGCGCCTGATGCTGGGCCTCGCCGATCGCGGCCGGATCATCGACCTCTTCGACGATGTGATGAAGGGACGGATCGCCGAGGCGCTCGCCGCGTTCAAGGATCTTTATGACCGCGGCGCGGATCCGGCGGAAATTTTGGTCGAACTGGCCGAGTTCGTTCATCTCGTCACCCGGCTCAAGCTTGCCCCCCACGCGATCGAGGACGCGTCGATCACGCCGGACGAGCGCGAGCGCGGACAGGATTTCGCGCAGGCGCTGTCGATCCCGGTGCTGACCCGGGCCTGGCAGCTGCTGAGCAAAGGCTTGCGCGAATTGAAGGACGCGGCGCGGCCCCTCGCCGCCGCCGACATGGTGCTGATCCGTCTCGCCTACGCGGCGGACCTGCCGACGCCGGACGAGGCCTTGCGGCGGCAGGAGGCGGGCGCGGCCGCCGCGTCTGGCGGCGCGGCGAAGGCCTCGCATTCCGTCCCGTCCGCGTCCAGCCCTTCGCCCAGCCCTTCGCCCAAGACTTCGCCAGAGCCGCGCGGTTTCGGCGCATCGGCGCAGACGGCGCGGTCCGGCCTAGCTCTCGCCGCGCTGCCCCAATCCGCTCCGGCGTTAAGGCTCGCGAGTTTCGAAGACGTTGTTGCGCTTGCCGGGCAAAAACGCGACATCCAGATGAAACTGGCGCTCGAGCGCGACGTCCGGCTCGTCCGATTCGAGACGGGCGCGATCGAATTCTCCCAGGCTCCCGGGGCCTCGCCGCAGCTTGCGCAAACTTTGATGCGAAAGCTGCAGGAATGGACCGGGCAGCGGTGGATGGTCGCGGTTTCGCGCGAGCAGGGCGCGCCCAGTCTGAAGGAAAGGGAAACGACGTCGGCGGCCGAGGCGATGGCCGGCGTTCGCGCCGACCCTCTGGTGCGTCGGGTGTTCGAACATTTTCCCGGCGCTGAGATCGTCGCGGTGCGGCTGAGCGATCCGGCGCCGCACGGCGCCTCGCAGGCGGGACTTGACGTCAATGACGACGGCGTCGGATTTGCAGATGAATCTGTTGCAGATGAATCTATTATTGAAACCGACCTTTGATCAAAGGGTTTCGAATTTTTCGGATTGGGGATCGCCATGAGAGACATGCTGGGTTTGATGAAGCAGGCTCAGGCCATGCAGGAAAAAATCCAGGAGATGCAGGCCGAAATGGACCGGGTGACCGTAGAAGGACAATCCGGCGGCGGCATGGTCAGGATGACTCTGACGGCCAAGGGCAAGATGGTCGGCGTCGTGATCGACGATCAGCTGTTCAAGCCTGGCGAAAAGGAGATCCTCGAGGATCTCATCGTCACCGCTCATGAAGACGCGCGCCGGCAGGCGGAGCGGGTGATGGAGGAAAAAATGAAGGGCATGACATCCGGATTGGCTTTGCCGCCGGGCATGAAACTGCCCTTTTAGCGAATGACGGCGAGCAATCTGTCCCGAACATTCGATTTGTCCTGACGGCGGGGCCAGATGGCTGAGCGCGTTTCCGGCCCCGAGATCGAGCGGCTGATTCAATTGCTGGCGCGTCTGCCGGGGTTCGGCCCGCGTTCGGCCCGCCGCGCGGCCTTGCACCTCATCCGCAAACGCGAGGATCTTTTGGGTCCGCTCGCTGACGCGATGCGGACCGCGCAGGACAAGATCGTCACCTGCGCGACATGCGGAAATATCGACACCTGCGATCCCTGCACGGTCTGCGCCGACCAGCGCCGCGATCACACGACCCTCATCGTCGTCGAAACCGTCGCCGATCTGTGGGCGCTGGAGCGCGCCGGCGCTCTCCGGGCGGCCTATCACGTGCTGGGCGGAACCCTGTCGCCGCTCGACGGCGTCGGACCGAAGGATCTCAATCTTTCGACCCTGATCGACCGCGTCGCCCGCGATCAGATCCGCGAAGTGATCCTCGCCGTCAACGCGACCGTCGATGGTCAGACCACGGCGCATTACATCACGGATCTTCTCGCGCCGCTGAAGGTCAAGACGACTCGCCTCGCGCATGGGGTGCCGGTCGGGGGCGAACTCGACTATCTCGACGAGGGAACCCTCGCCGCCGCGATGCGCAGCCGCACCGCGTTTTAGAGCCGGGTGACTTCAGACGGAATCGCGGCCGCGAGTCCGTCTGAAGTCTGAATCCGCCTCTCATCAAAGAGCTGGGGCATGATGTCGCCCGAAAACCAGTTTCCTCTTTTCGGCGTCAGGCTCTGGACGCGGCGGCTCCCAAACAAAAACCGCAAATTCGTCCTGTATCTACCGGCCGCCGCCTCGCTCCATCGCGGCGAGCGGGAGGGAAACATGGCTCATCCATTCGTGCATGTGGAATTGACGACCACCGATATCGGCAAGGCGAAGTCCTTCTATCAGTCGCTGTTTCATTGGGAGCTGAATGACGTGGAGGTTGGTCCCGGACGCACCTACACCATGATCGGCGTCGGAGATGGAACCGGCGGAGGCATGATGCAGGCGCCGGGGCCGCGCATGCCGTCGGCCTGGCTGCCCTATGTTCTCGTCGACGACATTAGGGCGACGACCGAGAAAGCAAGGTCGCTCGGCGCGACGGTTTGCCTCGACATCATGGAGGTCATGGATATGGGCAGTCTGTCCATCATCAGCGATCCGACGGGCGCAATGCTCGGCTTCTGGCAACCGAAGGCGAAATAACGGCTCCCAAGGAAGCCGCTGTCTATTCCGCGGCCTTCATCTTCTCGATCGCCTGCTGCTCCGCTGGTTGGGTGAAATCCATGTTGTCGATTCGCGCGCCGGTCCTCGCGATCCGCTCCGCGGAGACAACAACTGACGCGACGTCGTCCTGCGCATTCTTGAAATGGCCTTCGAGCCTGGCGACGCGGGCGCGAAGCCGCGCCACGTCCTCGACGAGACGGCGGACTTCGGCCTGGATGATGTGCGTCTGTTCACGGACCCTTGCGTCGCGCACGATCGCCTGCATGACCTGGACCGCCATCACAAGCAGGGAGGGCGAGACGAGAATGATGCGGCTCCTTTGCGCTTTTTGAACGACATCCGCGAAATGTTCGTTGATGTCGGCGTAGAGCGACTCGGAGGGCACGAACAAAATCGCGATGTCCTGGGTTTCGTCCGGCAGAAAGTAGCGCTCGCCGATGTCGCGGATGTGCTTGCCGACGTCGGCGCGAACCCGCGCCGAGGCGTATTTGCGAGCCTCCTCGTTCGCAGATTCTTTCAACGCGATGAAGGCTTCCAGCGGGAATTTGGCGTCGACCACCATGAGGCGATGATCGCCGGGCAGGCGGATGACGCAATCCGGCCTTGTGTTGTTCGACAGGGTGTATTGAAAGGCGTAGGCCGAATCCGGCAGCGCGTCGCGTATGATCGCCTCGAGCCTGCCTTGACCGAAAGCGCCGCGCGCCTGTTTGTTGGCGAGAATATCCTTCAGTCCGACGACTTCCTCGGTCAGGCTGGTGAGCCGCGCCTGCGCGGCGTCGATCACCGCCAGCCGCTCGTTCAGCCTCGCGAGATGATCGCCGGCCGTCTTGCCCGAAGCTTCAAGGCCGTGGCCGACGCGCTCGCCGACGGTGTCGAGACGCTCGGTGACAAGCCGCGCGAGATCCGCCTGCCGCGACCCCAGCACTTCGGCGATGCTCCGCAGACTGCCGTTGAGCTCCGCGCCCTGGCGGCCGATCGCGTTGATCTTGCGCTCCAACTCGCGCTGGCGCTCATTGGAGGCCGGCGCGCGCCCGGAGCGGAACGCGGCCTTCGCGAGAAGCAAGATCGCCAGCGCCGCCGCCGCCAGAAGAAGGTCCGAAACGGAGACCGGAGTCTTGTTCAGAAGAAAAACAACGCGGTCCATGCGAGACTATTGCATGATTCGCGCAACGATGGGAACGAGCGCCGCAGCGGCGACGCCGCGGCGCCGGACGTATGTTGCGATAAGCTTCGGGGCCCGGCCTCCGGCCATTCTAGCTTCGTCACGCCAACCGGATCGGAATGATGACTCCCCAGACAGTCCTGATGTGCCCGCCCGATCATTTCGAGATCGCCTATGTGATCAATCCCTGGATGGAAGGGCAATTCGCCAACACGGACGCGGCTCTGGCGCGGCGGCAATGGGACGGCCTGCGCGCCGCGCTCGAACGCCATGCGAAAGTGGCGCTGGAGCCGCCGCAGCGCGCGCTGCCGGATATCGTGTTCACCGCCAATGCGGGTCTTGTTCTCGGCAAGAAAGTCATCGTCAGCCGCTTCCGCAGTCCGGAACGGCGCGGCGAGGAGCCGCACCACCGCGCCTTTTTCGCGGACAATGGATTTGAAATCCTCGACTGGCCTTCGGACATCCCGTTCGAGGGAGCGGGCGACGCCTTGTTCGATCGGGGGCAGTCCCTGCTGTGGGCGGGCCATGGCTTTCGCTCGGCCGCCGCCGTGCCCGCGCTGCTCGAAAAACTGCTGGGGCGAAAGACGGCTGCGTTAAATCTCGTCGACCCGCGATTTTATCATCTTGACACCTGCCTCTGTCCTTTGGACGGCGGCTATCTGCTCTATTTTCCGCCTGCGTTCGAGGAAAGGTCGAGGGCCTTGATCGAGTCGCTGGTCGCGCCGAGCAAGCGCATCGCGGTCGAGGAAGAGGACGCGCTGAAATTCTGCTGCAACGCCGTCGATCTTGACGGCCATGTGTTCGTGAACGGCGCATCCGATTCGTTGCGATCGCGTTTGCGCGGCGCAGGCTTTACGCCGGTGATCACGCCCTTGTCCGAATTCATGAAGGCCGGCGGCGCGGCCAAATGCCTGACGCTGAAACTGGTCGAGGAGTAAAGCCCACCTATTGCGGCCGAGGGCGGCGCGGGGAGAGGCTTTGGTCTTGTGCGCGCCATGCAAATCATGCAGCTTGCCGCGATGAATGATCCTGTCCCTGCGCCCCCTGGCGCGTCCTCGCCGACCGGAGACTCCGGCGGCGGGCCCCGACTCTTCATTGAGCGGGTCGAGGCGCTGGCGGCCGTGATCGACCTCGACATCCCGCCGCAATATCTCGCCGGCGTGGCCGAAAATCTCGAGCGTTTGCTCGCCCAGGCGAAGCTGATCGGCGATGTCGAACTGCCGCCCGGCTCGGACGCGGCGCCGGTGTTCCGTCCGTGAGCAGTCTTCCTGCGGGAGCAAGCGAGATCGCCGCCGGCGTTCGCGCCGGGCGCTTCAGCGCCGAACAAGCCGTCGCGGCGGCGCAGGCCGCCATCGCGGCGCGCGATCCGGCGCTTAACTGTTTCACAATTCTCTACGGCGAGGCGGCGCTGAACGAGGCCCGCGCGGTTGATGCGCGCATCAAGGCCGGCGATCCGCCGGGTCCGCTGGCGGGCGTGCCTTTCGGCGTCAAGGAATTGTACGACATCGCCGGTCGCGTCACTCTCGCGGGCTCGAAGATCAATCGCGATAATCCTCCAGCGCAGGCGGACGCCACGCTCGTCGCGCGGATGCGGCGCGCCGGAGCCGTCCCGGTCGGCGCGCAAAACATGGATGAATACGCCTACGGTTTCTCGACCGAGAACGCCCATTACGGCGCGACCCGCAATCCGCACGATCCTGCGCGGATCGCGGGCGGCTCCTCGGGCGGTTCTGCGGCCTCGGTCGCCGCCGGCATGGTCCCGGTCAGTCTTGGCTCCGACACCAACGGGTCGATCCGCGTGCCCGCCTCGCTCTGCGGCGTTTTCGGACTGAAGCCGACGTTCGGCCGGCTTCCCCGCACCGGGACGTATCCGTTCATCAGCGATCTCGATCATCTTGGCGCGTTCGCCCGCAGCGTGGCGGATCTGGCGCTTGTCTACGATGTCCTGCAAGGCCCCGATTCCGCCGATCCCGTATGCTCCGGGCGGCCGATCGAGCCTGTAACGCCTGCGCTGGAGGGTGGCGGAACGATCCGGGCGGCCGTGCTCGAAGACTGGTTCCAGGAGGGCGCCGGACCGGAGGCGCTGTCGGCGCTGGCTGAGGCGGCCAAGGCGCTCGGCGCCGCGTCGACAGTCAGTCTGCCGGGGGCGGCCAACGCCCGCGCCGCCGCATTTTGCCTGACGGCCGCCGAGGGCGCGGCCCTCCACCTCGCCGACCTGCGGGCGCGGCCCGGCGATTTCGATCCCGCCAATCGCGACCGCCTCCTCGCTGGCGCGCTGCTGCCGGCGGCGGTGGTGATCGAGGCGCAGCGCCTGCGCCGCTGGTTCCAGCAGCGGGCCGCCGAGCTGTTCGCGCGCTATGATCTCCTGCTGGCTCCGGCCGCGCCTTGCGTCGCTCCCTTCATCGGTCAGCCGACGGCGCTCATTGGAGGCCGTGAGGTTCTGGTGCGGCCCAACCTCGGCCTCTACACGCAACCAATAAGCTTTATCGGCCTGCCCGTGGTGGCGGCGCCGGTACATCTTCCCGGCCGTCTGCCGGTCGCCGTGCAGCTCATCGCCGCGCCCTGGCGGGAGGACATCGCGTTTCGCGCCGCAGCGGCTCTGGAGCGGGCGGGCGTCGCCATCGCGAAAGTCGCCGCGAGCTAACCAATCGCGCCATTGTTGAACGGACAGTTCTCGACCGAGCCGATCGTGCTGTCTGCGAAATACGTCAAGGTCGTGTCGACCCATGGACCGCTGACGGTGCCGAACGGGGACCATGTCCAGTACGACCACGCAAAGAGCGCACCGCCGCAGCAGCCCTCGTAGCTGCGGCGGAAGGGGGACCAGCTGAACTTTTCCCGCCATGGCCGGAAATCGTAGCGATAGCGAATCACATTGATCGTCTTCTTACACGGATAGGGAAATATCCACTTCCAGCACACTCCCCAGTGAGTCACCGTGATCGTCTCCCGCTGTCCACAAGCCATGGCAATGTTTCCCCATTCAAATGGATCGTCGCCCACAAGACCCCACGTCTGAACACCGGGTCGCCTTCTCAGTTCCCGATCAGATCATTTTTGTTTGCGGCGTTGCGCCCTGTGAGGACGAGCCGCCCCCGGCAGGCGTGTGGAACCTTTCCAGCTCCAACCGCTTCCCCGGGTCTCTAGCCTTTGGTCTTGGGCCGTCATACTACGCCCCTAAATCTTCGCCCTTAGGTCTTGGCCCTGTTGTAAGAGGAGCCGCGCGATGGACGCCCTGTTCAGAAGCTTTTTTCCTCTCGCGCTGACGCTGGCGCTCTCCGCTTGCGGCGACACCGCGACGTTGCCGGATCAGTCGTCGTTCGGCGCAAATCCCACTCTGCCGGAGCCGGTTCACGACGTGATTCCGACCATCAATATCGCCGCAGCGAAAGGCTGGCCCGCGGGAGCGACCCCGGCGCCCGCCCCCGGACTTGGCGTCAACGCCTTCGCGAGCGGCCTCGATCATCCCCGCTGGCTTTATGTCCTCCCCAACGGCGACGTGCTCGTCGCCGAGACCAACGGGCCGACGCGTCCAGAGGATCGCAAGGGGATTACGGGGTGGATCTCAAAGATGGCGCAGCAAAGGGCGGGCGCGGCGGTTCCCAGCGCCAATCGAATTACGCTTCTGCGCGACGCGCAGGGCCGCGGCGTCGCGGATATGAGGGAAATTTTCCTGCAAGGGCTGAATTCGCCGTTCGGCATGGCGCTCGTGGGCGATAGTTTCTATGTCGCCGATACAGACGCGATCCTGCGATTTCCCTACAAGGACGGCGACACGAAAATCACCGCGAAAGGCGAGAAGATCGCCGATCTGCCTGCGGGGCCGATCAATCATCATTGGACCAAGAACCTGATTGCGAGCCCCGACGGTTCGCGGCTCTACGTCACGGTCGGATCGAACAGCAACGCGGCCGAGAACGGCCTCGACAAGGAAGTCCATCGCGCGGCGATCCTCGAAATCGATCTGGCCGCCCGTCAGTCGCGGGTGTTCGCGTCCGGGTTGCGCAATCCAAATGGCATGATGTGGGAGCCCGACACGGGCGCGCTCTGGACGGTTGTCAATGAGCGCGACGAGCTTGGCGGCGATCTCGTCCCGGATTATCTGACCTCGGTCAGGGAAAACGGGTTCTACGGGTGGCCGTTCAGCTATTACGGGCAACATGTGGACGAGCGGGTGAAGCCGCAACGGCCCGATCTCGTCGCGACGGCGATCCCGCCCGATTATGCAATCGGCAACCATACCGCGTCGCTCGGGCTTGCGTTTTCCTCCACCAATTCCCTGCCTGCGGAGTTCCGGCATGGCGCGTTCATCGGCCAGCATGGATCCTGGAATCGCTCTCCCTTCAGTGGCTACAAAGTCATTTTCATCCCCTTCGCGGAGGGACGTCCTTCCGGTCCCCCGAGGGATGTGCTCAGCGGATTTATCAATCCAGCGGAAGACGTCGCTTATGGGCGCCCGGTCGGAGTGGCCTTCGACAAGTCCGGAGCTTTGCTGGTCGCCGACGATGTCGGCAATTGCGTCTGGCGGGTGAATGCCGAAGCGCCGCAGGGACGATCCGCGTCTAAAGGCCCGTTGTCGGAGCCAGCTGTCCATATTCGCTGACGGCCCCAATGACCGGCCAATGATCGTCCCTGGATCAGCCAAGGACATCGGGCGGCGGCCGCGAGCGGAACTCACCCTTCAGTTCCGCTTCGCGGCCTCGTCCAGAATGACGTTCACGCCTTCGATGGCGATGTCGATCCAATCGGACCGGTGAGCAATCCCGTCGTCGATCTCATGAAACGCCTTCGCGAGCAGATACAGGAACAGCAGCCGCCTGCGGCTGATTTGATCCTCGATCCAGATCGGACTGCCGCGAGCCGTCTCCATGTAGGAATGAACAAAAATCTGGGAGAGCTCCACCAACTGCTGGCTCAGTCTCGTCGCGGCCGTATGAGGATCGGGCACGAGCCGCGCGACGTCGCGTTTCGCCGCGGCCGCTACATAGGCGAACGACCGCAACATGCTCGCCACATCGCGCAGGGGCGAAGTTTTGGCCCGCCTTTGCTCGAATGAAGCGGAAGGTGAGCCTCCAAAGCCGATGATCACGACGTCGTCCTTGACGACAAGCGTCCGGCCAAGATGATAATCGCCGTGAATGCGAATTTTGATCGCGCCCTCCGGCGCTTTCGTCAGATCCTCGATCAGATCGAGGCACTCCTGCCGTCTGTTGAGCAATCGCCCGGCCGCCGTCTTTGTTTCGTCGTTCGCAGCGTCGTCGAACCGCTGCAGCCGGGCGAAAACGCGGCCGGCGAGGTCCCGCACCTCCTCGACTTCCTGCTGCACGTCGGCGAGACCGAGAGGTTCGCTCTTGAAGGCGAAATCCTCGGTCGGCGTCGCCAGCGCCTTGTGCATTTCCGCGGTCCGAACGCCGAGTCGTCTCATATGCGGAACAAAAGCCGAAAAATCGTCGGCTCTGTCTGCGTCGTCTCCCTCCGGCGCGAGCGCCAGGGCCTGAAGGATGCGCTTCAAGGCTTCGAGCGTCCGCGTCCAGGAATCTCCCTGGCACCGGACGAAACTCTGCGCGATCGCGAGCGTCGCGCGACTTCCATCCGCTGAGCAGTAATCGACTACGCCGAGCAGCGGAGGCGTGTTGGCGAAATGCGCGATCTCGGTCAGGAACCGGCCAATCTCGACTTCCGGATGGACGCCGCTGTGGAGACGCCGGTAGATTTTAAGAACCATCCGATTGGCGAGAATCAACGTGGTGTTGCCGGTTTCGACGCTCGCGTGGCGGACGTCCTCGGCTTCGATCGCGGGCTCGAGCGCCAGCCGGGGATCCGGCGAGAACACAATTTTTCCGCCCTGTCCGGTGTCGAGCTCGCCGCCTCGCCGCAACGCCTCGATCAGGCTGAGGCTGAATTGCGGGCTGGACTCCGCGTCGTTGAGGAGGCCGATGCGCGCGGCGCGGCGCAGCATCGCGACGGTCGAGGAGCGGACAGGCTGATCCTCGCGCTCCGGTTCGGCGGTCAGCGGCGTGAAATAGGTCTGCACCTCGCCGCTGGCGAGATTGACGTCGAGCATTGGAAGGATGAAGCGCCCCTGGCCGCCGTCGCGAAGCACGGCGAAATCCTTGACGAAGACGCTGTGGATCGGGGTTCCGTGCGGCTGAAACCAGCGCTGCGACGTCAGGAAGCGCGGCGCGACGGTGCGCTCGAAGGCGATGAGCTCCCGCCCGGACAAAACGGTTTCGAGTTTGCCCGTGACGACCAGAGTGAACAATTCGGGAGCCTGGTCGGGGCGCAACGCGTCGTCCTCTGCGGGCACGGTTTCAAGCCTGAACCAGAAAAAACCGTAGGCCGGAAGCGTCAGCACATAGGGCTCCACGGCGATCGGCGGAAACAGGCTTCCGGCCGTGAGTTCGACCGGCGTCGCCCCCGCGAATTCGGCAAGATCAAGCTCCACCGGCTGAGGCGCGCGCGAAATGTTGACGACGCAGAGAATGCGCTCGGCGTCAAATTCGCGCAGATAGGCGAGCACTTTCCGGTTCAACGGATAAAGGAAACGCAGACCGCCCCGGCCGAAAGCCAGATGGGACCGGCGGACGGCGATCATGCGGCGCATCCAGGTCAGCAGGCTCGATGGGCTCGCCAGTTGCGCCTCGACATTGACTGCGGCGAATCCGTAGACGGGATCTTGGATCGGCGCCTGAAAGAGCCGTGCGGGATCGGCGCGGCTGAAACCGCCGTTGCGGTCGACCGACCATTGCATCGGGGTTCGGACCCCGTCGCGATCGCTGAGGTAGATATTGTCGCCCATGCCGATCTCGTCGCCGTAATAGAGGACCGGAGCGCCGGGCATCGAAAACAGGAGGGACGTCAGAAGCTCGATCTTGCGCCGGTCGTTTTCGAGCAGCGGAGCAAGACGGCGGCGAATGCCCAGATTGATGCGCGCCCGCCGGTCGGCGGCGTAAAACGACCAGAGATAGTCGCGCTCCTTGTCGGTCACCATGGCGAGAGTCATCTCGTCGTGGTTGCGCAGGAAAATCGCCCATTGCGCCGTCTCGGGAATTTCCGGCGTCTGGCGCATGATGTCGGTGATCGGATGACGGTCTTCCTGCGCCAGCGCCATGTAGATGCGCGGCATGAGCGGGAAATGAAACGCCATGTGGCATTCGTCGCCCTGTCCGAAATAGCGCGCGGCTTCCTCCGGCCACACGTTGGCCTCGGCGAGCAGCATCCGGTCGGGGTAGCTCGAGTCGACCGTCGCCCTGATCTTGCGGATGATCGCGTGGGTTTCGGGAAGATTTTCGCAAGCGGTTCCCTCCCGCTCGATGAGATAGGGAATGGCGTCGAGCCGCAAACCGTCGACGCCCATGTCGAGCCAGAACCGCATGACGTCGAGCACGGCTTCAAGCACGCGCGGATTGTCGAAGTTCAGGTCGGGCTGATGGCTGTAGAAGCGGTGCCAGTAGAAGGCCTTGGCGACGTCGTCAAAGGTCCAGTTCGATTTCTCGGTGTCGAGAAAAATGATCGGGGCGTCCGGATAGCCGCTGTTAGCGTCCGCCCAGACGTAGAAATTTCGCGCCGCCGAGCCGGGCTTCGCCGCTCTGGCGTGCTGAAACCAGGGGTGCTGGTCCGACGTGTGGTTGATGACCAGTTCAGTGATGACGCGCAGCCCGCGCAGATGAGCTTCGCGCACGAAGAGCCTGAAATCGCGCAGGCTGCCGTAAGACGGGTTGATCCCGCGATAATTGGAGATGTCGTAGCCGTCGTCCCGCAAGGGGGACGGATAGAACGGCATGACCCAGATGGCGGTGGCGCCAAGATCCTTCACATAGTCGAGCTTTTGCGTCAGCCCGGCGAAGTCGCCGATTCCGTCATTGTTCGAGTCGAAAAAGGATTTGACGTGCAATTGATAAATGATCGCGTCGCGGTACCAGTGAACGTCGTTCCGGTCGATCATTCAGTCCACCCTTACGAAAGAGCCCGATGGAGGGGCTGGAGCGCTTTTTTATCGAATGAATTCATTAGAGCATATTCCGATCGGAGTGAATCCATCCAATCGAGAAGACTATGCTCAAGCTTTTGACTCTGGAGCGATTTCTGATCGATCGCATGATTTCATGCGATCGGAAAGCGTTCGAGATCGATAAGAATTCTCTGCGGATTCAAAGATTGAAAGATCGGCGTGGAAGATCGGCTTGAAAGAAAGATCGTCTTGCGCCGGGATGAGAGGCGCGTGGCGAAACGGCCTCCGGTTTCGCCGGCCCCCTCGAATTCGCCGCCGAGGGGATCGTCAGACGCCCGGCGAGGCCGGCGTATCTAAATGCGGTTCTGTCCTGGATCAGTGACCGACGCTTTTCCACACCGGCGTCTCGCCACGCCAGCGCTCCGGTTCGCCGATGTCGCCGGCGGCTAGAGGCGGAGGCGCGTGCTGCGCAGAGTCCGCCAGTTCCGCATCGCCGCCCAGCGCCTGAAGGAAGCGCGCGGTCCAATTGTCGATGCTGTTCGCTCGCAGCACGTCCATCATCGCGCCCCAGCGCTCCTTGCGCTCCGCGAGCGGCATGGACGAAGCGCGCGCGATCGCCGCGCCGGTCGCCTCGATATCGTAGGGATTGACGATAAGCGCGCTGTGCAATTCCTGCGCGGCTCCGGCGAACTGGGAGAGGACGAGAACGCCCGGATCGTCCGGCGTCTGCGCCGCGACATATTCCTTGGCGACGAGATTCATGCCATCCCGCAACGGCGTCACAAGGCCAACGCGGGCGATCCGGTAAAGGCCCGCAAGGGCGGATTGGCTCATCACCTTGTTGATGTAGCGAAGCGGGGTCCAGTCGACGTCGCCCAGTTTTCCGTTGACGATGCCGACCTGTTCGGCGACCTCGCGCTGGATCTTGGCGTATTCGGGCACCTCGGATCGGGATTTGGGAGTGACCTGGAGCATCGTCACCCGCGATTTCGCCGCGAGGGGAGATTGCTCGAGAAAGCTGGCGAAGGCCTCGATTCGCTGGCGGATGCCCTTCGAATAATCCAGCCGATCGACGCCGATGATCAAAGGCCGCCCTTCGAGGCTCGCGCGCATGCGTTTCACCAGGACATTCTTTTCGGCGACCCGGGCCTCTTCGGCGAAGGCTTCGGCGTCGATGCTGATCGGAAAGGCGTCAACCTGAAAACGGCGCCCATAGGCTTCGCGCCAGACGTCGCCGCCGGCGCGTCCGGCCTTGGCCTGCACGAGGCAATTACGAAAATTCTCGGCGTCGCCCTCGGTCTGGAAGCCGACGACGTCATAGGCCGACATCGCGCGGAGAATCCGGTCATAGGCGGGAAGCGCGCGGGCGACGTCCGGCGAGGGCCATGGGATGTGCAGGAAGAAGCCGATCCTGTTCGCGCAGCCGAGCTGACGCAGGAAGGCCGCCATCGGAATGAAATGATAGTCATGCACCCAGATGACGTCGTTCGGGCGAATCATCCTGGCGAGGCGCCGCGCGAAAAATTCGTTGACCCGGAAGTAACCCGCCGAATCCGGCGCCGACGGTTTCGCGAGATCGAGCCGGTAATGACAGATCGGCCAAAGCGCCCGGTTGGCGAACCCGTGATAATATTCATCGAGATCGCGGCGCGACAGGTCGGAGAGGGCGTAGGTGACCGAGCCGTGCGTTCTTTCCTGGACGGGCGCGTTGCTGTCCTGGCTCACTTTGCCGGACCAGCCGAACCAGATCCCGCCGCGCGCCTTGAGGGCGGCCTGCAGGGCGACGGCTAGTCCTCCTGCGCCAGATCCTGCTGCGCCAGACGCTCCGGACGCAGACGGAGCGGCGACGCGGTTCGAGACGACGACCAAGCGTCCGTCTGAAACGGACCGGGAGGCTCCCGCGGGTTTATAAAGAAGTTCCAGATGAACCATCGGCCGAGCAAACCTTTCGTTGCCTTTGCAGGCTTTAGCGCAAGACTAACTCTCGAGAGACGAATTCGTTCGAGATCGTGGTTAGACCGACTGATTTCCCAAGATGGGTTTCGATCAATACTGAGAGACAATGGCAAAGGTGAGGCTGAAACATTTCAGACTTTCCCGCCATGCTCATGCCCACGTTGTTATATTCATGGCTTTTTCTTGTAATTTGCGCTGCCTGACTTGGCCGGCGACTTAATCCAACTGGATCGCGCTCATTTTGTTCCGAACATGCGGTCGCCGGCGTCGCCGAGCCCGGGGACGATATACCCGTGCTCGTTCAACCGTTCGTCGACAGCGGCTGTCCAGATCGCGACGTCCGGGTTCTCATGGCGGACATTGGCGAGGCCCTCGGGCGCCGCGAGCAGGCAGACGAAGCGGATCTCTTTGGCTCCGCGCTTCTTCAGGCCCTTGATTGCGGCGTTCGCCGAATTTCCGGTCGCGAGCATCGGGTCCATGAGGATCACGAGGCGCTCGGCGAGATCTTGCGGCGTCTTGAAATAATATTCGACCGCGGCGAGCGTTTCCGGGTCGCGATAGAGCCCGATATGGGCGACGCGCGCCGAAGGGACGAGGTCCAGCATGCCGTCGAGAAACCCCGCCCCCGCGCGCAGGATCGGCGCGAAGATCAGCTTCTTTCCCGCGATCACCGGGGATTGCGTCCTGGCGACAGGGGTCTCGATGTCGATCATCTGAAGCGGCAGGTCGCGGGTGACTTCATAACACAGCAGCATGCCGATTTCATTCAGCAGCTGGCGGAAGCTCTTCGTCGACTGGCCGGCCTCGCGCATCAGGGTCAGCTTATGCTGAACCAGGGGATGGCCGACGACATGAACCTGAACCGTTGCGCTGACGTCCATGAGAACTCCCTTAAAGGTCTTGATTCGGCGCCAGCCATGAGCGGCCTTGCGCGGGCGAGGCCACGCCAAGATGCGCGGCGAGGCTCGCGCCGATATCGGCGAAACTTTCGCGCCGGCCAATCGGGCCGCCGGGCAATCCGGGGCCAAAGCACAGGATTGGGGCATGCTCGCGCGTATGGTCGGCGCCGGTCCAGGTCGGATCGTTGCCGTGATCGGCGCTGATGATGGCGATATCGCCCTCGCGCATCGCGGCGAGCAGTTCTGGCAGGCGCGCGTCAAGCGATTCAAGGCCGTGAGCATAGCCGGCGATATCGCGTCGATGCCCGAAGTTGGTGTCGAGATCGACGAAATTGGTGAAGATGAAGCCGCCGTCCGGAAGGTCGCAGAGCGCCTCGAGCGTCGCGTCAAAATGCGCGTGGTCGTTGGCGCGCTTGATCTCTCTCCCGGTAAAGCGATGCGCGAAAATGTCGCCGATCTTCCCGATCGAAACGATCTGGCGACCGGCAGAGGCGAGGCGCTCCAGAAGATTGCCCGGCGGCGGCGGAAGCGCCAGATCCTTGCGGCGCGGGGTTCGCGTAAAGCGCGGCGCCGCGCCGCTGAACGGGCGCGCGATCACCCGCCCGACGGCGAGCGGATCGCACAGGCGCCGGGCGATGCCGCAAAGATCATAAAGACGATCGAGGCCGAAGGAGTCTTCGTGCGCCGCGATCTGAAACACCGAGTCGGCCGATGTGTAGCAGATCGGCTTGCCGGTCCGCATATGCTCTTCCCCGCAGCGCTCGATGATGTCCACGCCGGACGCGTGGCAATCGCCCAGAATGCCGGGAAGGCCGCCCTCGGCGATCAGCGCATGGGTCAGTTCCGGCGGAAACGACGGTCTTGAGGCCGGAAACACCCGCCACGCCCCGCGCGGCGGCGCCCCCGCCATTTCCCAATGCCCGGAGGGAGTGTCCTTGCCCGCCGCCCGCTCCACGGCATAGCCCCACAGCGACTCCGCAAAAGGCAGAGGCGGCAGTCCCTCCGGGAAAATACCTGTCGAGGCTTCGGCCGCAAGGCCAAGTCCCAGGGCGCCAAGGTTCGGCAGCCGCAACGGCCCCCGGCGCAGGCCCTCTCGATCGCCGCGCCCGGCGGAACAGGCCGCGGCGAGATGGCCGAGCGTGTCAGAGCCCGCGTCGCCGTAGAGCGCCGCATCCTCCGCGCCGCCGCAGCCGACAGAGTCGAGGACAAGAAGAAGCGCGCGCGGCATTTATCGCCGCCGCATTCGTGCAGGCCGCCGCCTGAGGCTGATAAGGCTCATTCTCCAATCCTTGGGCTTATTGCCTCGCCTTTGGGGGACGTCGGGTTTTCCAGCCGGCTGGGCGGCGGCTGACGCTGTTTCCATTAAGGATCGCCGCCGCGGCGAGGTCTTTCGTTCTCCGGCGTTGACGGGCGGGAAGGTTCGTGATTATAAACCGCTCTCTCGGGCCGCCGGTCATCGACTGCGCGCTCATTCTGGCCCCTGTGTAGGATAGATTACAATATGGCGAATACTGCTTCGGCGAAGAAAGCCGTCCGTAAGATCGAGCGGCGCACGAGCGTCAACCGTTCGCGGCGGAGCCAGATGCGCACCTATGTCCGAAAGGTCGAGGAAGCCATCGCTTCGGGCGATCCCGCCGCCGCCGCGGCCGCCTTGCACGCCGCCGAACCGCTGATGATGCGGGCCGCCCAGAAGGGCATCATCCATAAAAACACCGCTTCACGGAAAGTGTCTCGTCTAAATCGTCGCGTCGTCGCGCTGGCGAAATAAAGAGCGACCTAGACCGTTGACAATGCTTTAAAAAGCCTGGCGAGAGCCGGGCTTTTTCTTTGCGCAGGCCTCGCCTTTTCGTTGATTGACTGCGATTGATCGACTCGCAGCCGCGGTCGAGGGGCCGCACAGCCAATATCCATCTGACTCAAAGGCTTGCGGGCAAAGACGCCGGCCGCCGTCGCCGAGCCCCGAAAGCGCCGATTTCGAGCCTGGTTTTATCAATAATTTTACCCGCTATTTTCTTTCCGTCGTGCTGTCCGTCAACAGGCCTAGCTCATGCTGACGTCCGTGAAATCAGGTGGTTATCGGTCAAACATCAGACCGGTTCGCAGTCGTGGCCTCGGCCGGTCCAACAAGATTCTTTTTTTGGCCACGAGCGCCTTGCGGAGCCTTCGGCCTATGTTACAGTCTTATGGCGATGGGCCGCGCATGCTAGTAGCTTCGGGCGATTTCCCACGTGTTTTCCTGTTTACTCATACGTATGGTGCGTAACGGCGCGATAGGATTATGTCTAAAATCTGTTTATACGCCGCACGGCGGGGTGGTTATTTTTTGAATACTATCGCGTGACTTATCTCAAAGGGCTTGCTAGAAGAAAAAACGTATTTTCAATGTCATTTTTGGCGCTAATTACTCGATCCTATAAGGGTCGGGCTCTTTTGCGTGTATAGGGGGGTGTCGTGATGGATCAATTATCTGGATCTCTTTGCTTTCGCTTGAGCCGTCCGGCGCGTTTCCACACGACAATCCTCCGGGAAAATAGTAGCGACCCGCGTCGACGCCGCTCTCGGCGTTAGCTCCCTTCAATTCGTCAATTCGAATGATTGCTCGCCGTCCGGCTTCATCCGGACGTCCTCGCTATATCTCAATTGCAGAAGAAAAAAATGCTTCAACCCGGATCTCAAATGAATTCGCGCCCCGCCGGCGCTGGAGTTGGCGCCCCTGTGAATGACGACGTAAAAGCCGAGGGAAATCAGGAAGCATGGACGCGTATCTGCCGGCGCCTGCGCTCCGAACTCGGCGAAGATGTTTTTTCCTCCTGGTTCGGGCGGCTTGAACTCGACGGAATAGCGGACGGCAGCGCCGTCCTGTCCGTCCCCACAAAATTTCTGAAGAGCTGGATCGAATCGCATTATTGCGAGAAGATCTGGCCGCTTTTCGAAAGTGAATTGCCGGAGGTCAAGCGGGTCTCGATCAGGGTCCGCTCGTCAAGGCGGCCGTCCTTTGAACCGTCCGCGCTCGCAGGCGGGCCGCCCGGCGCGCGCGGCGCTGTTGTTGAAACATCTTTCGCGCCATCTGTGCAAAAAATTCGTCCAGACCCCAAAATCCAGGAGTCGGAAAAAGTTTTACAGAACAGCGTTAAGCGTCAGATTGATTTCGATGGCGATTTCGTCAACGGCTCGCCGCTCGACCGGCGGCTGAATTTTTCGAGTTTTCTCGTCGGACGCTCCAACCAGCTTGCTCACGCCGCCGCGCAGAAAGTCGCGTCGGCGAGCGCCGATGAACCGCTTCTCTACAATCCGCTCTATCTCCACGCCACGGTGGGCTTGGGAAAAACCCATCTTCTTCATGCGGTCGCGCATGCCGCGACGGCGGTCACCCGAAGGGTGATCTACCTGACCGCCGAACGGTTCATGTATGGTTTTGTTTCAGCCCTCAAGGCGCAAACCGCGATTGCGTTCAAGGAAAAGCTGCGCAGCATCGATGTCCTCGTCATCGACGACGTGCAGTTTCTCCAGGGCAAGTCCATTCAACAGGAGTTCTGCCATACGCTGAACGCGTTGATCGACGCGCGCCGGCAAATCGTGATCGCCGCGGACCGTCCGCCGGGGGATCTTGAAAGTCTCGACGAACGCGTCCGCTCCCGCCTCGCCGGCGGCCTCTGCGTCGAAATGGGAGGACTCGACGAGTCCCTCCGCATCAAGATCCTCGAAGCGCGCATCGCCGCCGCGAAGCAGATGCATCCGAATTTCGAGGTTCCGGCGTCGGTCATCGGTTATGTCGCGAGCGCCATTCAAACCAACGGCCGCGATCTCGACGGCGCCGTCAACCGCCTGCTCGCGCATGCGTCTCTGAACGGGGCTCCGATCGGACTGGAAACGGCAGAACTGGCGATCCGGGATCTCGTGCGCACGCACGAGCCGAAACGGATCAAGATCGAGGATATTCAGAAACTGGTCGCCAGCCATTTCAATGTCAGCCGGGCGGATATCCTTTCGGCGCGCCGCACCGCGAATGTCGTGCGCCCTCGCCAGATCGCCATGTATCTGTCCAAGATGCTGACGCTGCGGTCGCTGCCTGAAATCGGCCGGCGGTTCGGCGGACGCGACCATACGACCGTGCTTCACGCCGTCCGCAAGATCGAGACGCTCGCCACCGCCGACGGATCCCTGTCGGAAGAGCTGGAGCTTCTGAAGCGGATGCTGATGGAATGAGGCAGGGGCGCGGAAGGGGGCCGCGCCTTTGATCGAGACGACGGGTCTCCCCGCCGCTCTCGCTGAGAGGACCGCCGATTACATCGCCGAGGCGACGCCCGCGAAGGAATGCGGCGCGGGAGAGATCGGCGTTCCCGAACCATTATTGATCTGAAGCACCGCGAGCCCCCGCTCGTTCAGGCCGTCGGCCCGGAAGCGGAACACGCCGTCCGCGCCGTTGAATCCCGAACGATTGGTCAGGACGTTTTCCGCGTAGCGCTGCGAGCCCTGGGTATGCGCAAGAGCGGCCGCGAGCGACACCGCGTCATAGCTAAGCGTCGAAATCCGTGTCGGATCGCTTCCAAACTTGGCTCTGTATCGCCCGGCGAAAGCGTTGAAGCCTCCGTTTTCCGGCGCGGCGAACCAGGCGCCCTGCAGCGCCGGCAGTTTCAGGACGCGGGCGTCGTTCCAGAGCCCGGTGCCGAGGATTTGAACTTTCTTCCCGGAGACGCCGGCGTCCGTCAAGGCCTGCGACACATTCGACATCGCATCGGCCTGATCGGGGATGAACAGAGCGTCGATCTGATCGCCGAGCGCGGCGACCTTCTGCGCCGCGGCTGGGGCGTTTTGCGGCTGGAAATGCTCGATCGACATGACCCGCACATTATTGCGGGCGGCGGCTTGCTGGAACGCGGCTTCCGCCACGCGGCCGTAATCATTGTCCGGGATCAAGGCGGCGAAGGACTTCTTGCCGGTTGAGGCGGCGTAATCGACGATCCGGTCCACGTAGTTTTCGATCAGAAACGAAAGCAGATAGACGCCCTGGCCCGCGGCGGACACATCCGTCGAGAATGCGATGACCGGCTTGCCTGCTGCGCGCGCGACGCGGCCGACTTCGCGGACGTCGGGCGCGAACAACGGGCCGATGATCAGGTCGGCCCCGTCCGAAACCGCGGCCTGCGCCGCCGCGCGGGCGCCGTCCGGCGTCGAGCGGTCGTCCTTGACCAGCAGGGTGAGATCGTTCGCGCCGGCCTCGTTGACCGCGAGTTCGGCGGCGTTGCGCAGCGCCACGCCGACGACGCTCGGGCCGGACGCCTGGGTCAACGGCAGGATCAGCGCCACCTTGACCGGGCCGGAGCCGATCTGCTCGCCTGCGGAAGCCGGGGCGGGCTCCGCGGACTTCGGTCCTGGCGGCAGCTCGCCCGGGCCGCCGGGCCCGAACGGGCCCTTCACCGATCCGCACGAGGCAAGCGTCAGGGCGAGCGTCAGGGCGAGAACCGCGCCGCCCAGCGCGCCAAGGCGACGGTTGGCGAACGCGCCGCGATCAGCCGTCCGGCCGCCCTTGCGCAGGAAAAATTTCATTCGGGCGCACCTTTCGCTGCTTCGAGCCGCGCGCAGCCGCGCGGCAAGCTGATCCGTGTTACCATGAGCATCATCATCTGTTTCAGTCATAAAAATTGAGTTGCGGCAAACGGAAACCTGATTCGAGGGGCCAGATGTTGCCAAAAGGGCCGTTTTGTTCTATAAAGCGGACGGTCGGATGTTATAAAGAACTATCGCCCCACTCCCGCGCAATTGCAGGTGTGGCGGGCCGCCGCTGGGGGATGCAATGAGCGCGAGTTCAGCACATAGACGCGATCGCGGCGTTGACGCGCCGGCGGCCGCCGCCGAGCGTTCCGCGCCCGGCGGGTTCACCGCTTTCGGGCTTCGGGCCGAAGCGGAGCCGATCCGCAAGGGCCTCCACGTCGTTGCGACGCCGATCGGCAATCTGGGCGATATTTCTTTTCGCGCCCTCGCGACGCTCGCCTCCGCCGACGCGGTCATCGCCGAGGATACGAGAGTCACGAAGACGCTTCTGGCCCATTACGGCATCGCGACCCCGCTCGTCGCTTATCATGAACATAACGCGGCGGTGATGCGTCCTCATCTTCTGGCCCGGCTCGCCGGCGGCGCCGCGCTGGCGCTGGTTTCTGACGCAGGAACGCCGCTCATCTCCGATCCCGGGTTCAAACTGGTCGCCGAGGCCTTGGCGCTGGGGATCGAGGTTGTTTCGGTTCCGGGCGCTTCCGCCGTTCTCGCCGCGCTCGTCGTCGCGGGCCTGCCGACGGACCGGTTTTTCTTTGAAGGGTTTCTGCCGCCGAAAAGCGGCCCCCGGCGTCAGCGCATCGCGGAGCTTGCGCCCATTCCCGGCACGCTCGTGTTTTTCGAGTCGCCGCGCCGTCTCGCCGAGATGCTGACCGATCTCGCCGCCGTTCTGGGATCCCGCGACGCGGCCATCGCGCGCGAGCTGACGAAACATTTCGAGACGGTGCGTCGCGGAAGTCTTACCGATCTGGCCGCCGCCTTGACGGAGGAGCCCCCGCCGAAAGGCGAAATCGTGGTTCTTGTCGGGCCGCCCGGCGCGGAAGGACCGACCGAAACCCAGGACCAGGTCGACCTGAAACTCGGCAAGGCGCTTGAGACGCTCTCGGTCAAGGACGCCGCCGCCGTGGTGTCCGCCGAGACCGGTCAGCCGCGACGCAAGGTTTATGCGCGCGCAATCGAACTCTCCGCGCTCTCCGCGCGCGGGCGTTGAACGTGCGGCGTAAACCCTGGCTGGAGTCCGATCTGAAATCGCCCCGATCGGCTCCGCCTCGGGACCGGCGCAAAGCCCATCTGCGCGGGCTCGTCGCGGAAAGGCTCGCCGTCGCGGCGTTGCGGCTCAAGGGCTACCGTATCCTCGCCAGCCGCTACGCGATCCGCGGCGGCGAGATCGACATTGTGGCGCGGCGGGGGGACACGATTGCGTTCGTCGAGGTGAAGACGCGGTCCACCCTCGACGAAGCGAGAACGGCGATCGGCGCGCTCAAGCGCCGCCGGATGTCCCGGGCGGCGCGGATCTGGCTGGCGTCCCATCCGTGGGCGGCGCCTCTGACGTTTCGCGGCGATGCGATCTACCTCGCTCCGTGGACCTGGCCGCGTCACGAGATTTCGGCGGTCGAACTGGATCTTGGCTGAGCCTTGAATTTAGCGCCCAACGGATAAGGTTACAGTAAGTTCATGATAGGGTCGCCGCCGATATGTTTTAATGCGCGCACGGCGATTCGGCCGGAGCCTTCGCCCGCTTCAGGCGTGGAGCGCAAGACGGATATGTTGCGGGAAAGACAGCTTTCGGCGCGCATCGCCCCGACCCCCCCGGTCCAGATCGGGCGCCCGGTGGCGGCCGACCTCATCGCCGTTCTGGCCGCCGTGACCTCGGGCGATCCAAGGGTGCTGACGATTCAGGATCAGCGCGCGCTGCCGTCCGGGCCGTTTGAACTCGCGCACCGCTCGATGCAATCGGGGCTTCGGGCCTGGGTCGAACGGCAGACCCGGCTGCCGCTCGGCTATGTCGAACAGCTTTATACGTTCGCCGACAAGGACCGCGGCGGCGGTGAGCAGCGGGTCATCTCGATCAGTTATCTCGGCCTGACCCGCGAACAGCCGGCTTCCGGCGAATTCGAAGCGAGCTGGCGGAGCTGGTACGCCTATTTTCCCTGGGAGGATCATCGCGTTGGACCGCCGCCGGTGATCGAGGATGTGCTTCTGCCGCGCCTCAGGGCCTGGGCGGAGGATTCCTTCAGCGCGCGGATTGCGCATGACCGCTGGCAGAGAGCGGCCAGCACCTTCGGATTTGACCGCGCCTGGAACGAAGAACTCGTCCTGCAGCGCTACGAGCTTCTCTACGAGGCCGGGCTCATCCCCGAGGCGGAGAGGGACGACGCTGGCGATGCGCCGCGCGACCCCGCCGCAATCGATGCGGTCTCCGGCATGGGCCGCGCCATGATCCTCGACCACCGGCGGATTCTGGCGACCGGAATCGCCCGGCTGCGCGCCAAGATCAAATATCACCCGGTGGTGTTCGAATTGATGCCCGAGACGTTCACGCTGTTGCAGCTCCAGCGCTGCGTGGAGGCGTTGGCGGGACGGCTCGTCCACAAGCAGAATTTCCGCCGCCTGATCGAGCAGCAGGAACTCGTGGAGGAAACCGGCGAAACGAGCCAGGACACGGGGGGGCGCCCGGCCAAACTCTTCCGCTTCCGCCGCGAGGTTCTGGCGGAGCGGGCCATTTTCGGAACGAAGCTCCCGATCTCGCGGGCTTGACAAATCTTATACTCATCCCCAGCATATACCCGTGTAATGCTCGTTTGGAGTATAAGTGATGGCGTCCCCTCGCGAAATGCTGCGCTCTCCTCAATCTGTCCCGTCGGCGATCCGGTCCGTCCCGGCCGCCCTCTACGAGGACAATCTCTACGCGAAGGTGCGGCACGCCGTCCCGGCGATCGAATGGCCGGTCTATGCGCAGGACATCGACGCCATCATGACCCTGAAGCGGACCAGGAACGCGGTCATTCTGGCGCATAATTACCAGACGCCCGAAATTTTTCACTGCGTCGCCGATATCGTCGGCGACAGCCTGGCGCTGGCGCGCGAAGCGATGAACGTGGACGCCGACGTGATCGTCTTGGCGGGCGTTCATTTCATGGCTGAGACGGCGAAATTGCTCAACCCTGAAAAGACGGTGCTGATCCCTGACACGGGCGCCGGCTGTTCGCTCGCCGAGTCCATCACGCCCGAGGATGTGCGGCTGTTGCGGCGGTCCTATCCGGGCGTTCCGGTCGTCACCTATGTCAACACCTCGGCGGCCGTGAAGGCCGAATCCGATGTCTGCTGCACCTCCGGCAACGCCAAGGAGGTGATCGAATCGCTTGGGGTCGACCGGGTGATCATGCTCCCGGATGAATATCTCGCCCGAAACGTCGCGGCGCAGACCCATGTGAAGGTCATCGCCTGGACCGGCCATTGCGAAGTCCATGAATTGTTCAACGCCGCCGACGTGCGCCAATTGCGCGAGGATTACCCCGGCGTCGTCGTCCTGGCTCATCCCGAATGCCCGCCGGAAGTCGTGGCGGAGGCGGATTTCTCCGGCTCCACAGCGGCGATGCAGGCCTATGTCGGGCGCAACCGCCCGCCGCGGGTGGTGCTTCTGACCGAATGTTCGATGAGCGATAACGTCGCGGTTCAGCATCCCGAGCTTGAGTTCATCCGCCCCTGCAATCTCTGCCCGCACATGAAGAAAATCACGTTGCGCAACATCAGGAGCGCCCTGGAAGGCATGCGGCACGAGGTGACGATCGATCCGCTGGTCGCGGAGCGCGCGCGGCGAGCGGTCGAACGCATGCTGGCCGTCCGCTGAACGGCGCAGCGAAAATGACGGAATCCTTCGGCGCGGCGGAAAGCTGCGTCATCATCGGCGGCGGACTTGCTGGCCTATCAGCCGCGCTGGCGCTGGCTCCCTCGCCTGTCATTCTCCTCAGCAAGGCCGCGCCCGGCCTCGAATCGTCGAGCTGGCTCGCGCAGGGCGGGATCGCCGCCGCGATTGGCGCGGACGATGATTTTTCGCTTCATCTTGCCGACACGCTGACGGCCGGCGACGGTCTTTGCGACGAAACCGCGGCGCGCGCGATCCTCGCCGAGGGTTCCTCGGCGATCGAGGATCTGATCCGTCTTGGCGTCCCCTTCGACCGTGACGGCGAGGGCCGGATTCTGCTCGGCCTCGAAGCCGCGCATTCCCGCCGCCGGATCGTCCATGCGAGCGGCGATTCGAGCGGGCGCGAAATCATGCGCGCCCTCGCCCGCCGCGTCGGCGAGACGCCGTCGATCACTTTTGTCGAAGGGACGGCCTCGCGCCTGATCGTCGAGGACAATCGCGTTTCCGGCGTTCTCGTTTCGACGCGCTCCGGTCCGGCCGTCATCGCCGCGTCCCGCGTCGTGATCGCCACCGGCGGGATCGGCGGCCTCTACAAATACGGCACCAATCCGGCCGGCTCCTTCGGTCAGGGGCTCGCCCTGGCGGCAAGGGCTGGGGCCGTGATGGGCGACCTCGAATTCGTGCAGTTCCACCCGACCGCGCTCGATACGGCCTCGTTTCCCTTGAAGCTCATCAGCGAGACGGTGCGCGGCGAGGGCGCGATCCTCGTCGACGAGGCCGGCGAGCGGTTCATGGCGTGTCAGCCCGGGGCCGAACTCGCGCCGCGCGACGTCGTCTCGCGCGCGGTGTGGCGCCATATGGCGGCGGGCCATCGCGTCTTTCTGGACGCGCGGAATGTCCCTGGCCTCGATTTCGCCCGGCGCTTTCCGGCGATCACCGGGTTCTGCCATGCGGCCGGGATTGATCCGGCGACGCAATTGATCCCGATCCGTCCCGCCGCGCATTATCACATGGGCGGGATTTCGGTCGATCTCAGGGGCCGCTCCTCGGTCGAGGGACTTTGGGCCTGCGGCGAAGCCGCCTGCACCGGCCTCCACGGCGCGAACCGGCTCGCCAGCAACTCGCTTCTCGAAGCGGCGGTGTGCGGGCGTCTCGTCGCCACAGACATCGCCGCGACGCCGGTTTCGCGCGCGAAAGGGCCTCGAAACCTCGAAACGGCGTTCGCGCCGCTGGCCGACCAGCTTTTGGACCAGGCTCCCGTGCGCGAAATTTTATCCCATGCGGCGGGAGTCCAGCGCGACGGCGAGGGATTGCGCGAAGCCATCCGCGCGCTTTATCCGCTGGCCTCCGAGCCTTCCTCGTCCAACGGCGCGGCTGTCGCCGGCCTGATGATCGCGGTTTCGGCCTTGCGGCGGCGCGAGAGTCGGGGCGCCCATTCCCGCACCGATTTTCCGGACAAGGCGCCCTCGCCGCAAAGGACGATGCTGCGCCTCGACGACGCGCTCGCGGACGCCCGCGAGCTTGTTCCGGAAATGGCGGACTAATTGAAAATAAATCTTTCTCCCCTGCCGCGGATCATGCTGGAGCCCCTGGTCCGCGCGGCTCTCCTCGAGGATCTCGGCCGCGCGGGCGATCTCACCACCGACGCCATCGTCCCGGCTGAGCTTTGGACGAGAACCGCCCTCGCCGCGCGCCAGTCCGGTATCGTCGCCGGTCAGGATCTGGCCCGTCTCGCCTTCGAGTTGATCGATCCGGCGGTGCGCTTCCAGTCGCTGCGGCCGGACGGCGCGGGCGTCAGTCCTGGCGACGTCATTGCACGTGTGACGGGCCCGGCCCGCGCGATCCTGACCGCCGAGCGGGTCGCGCTGAATTTCCTTGGTCATCTGAGCGGAATCGCCACCGCGACCGCCTCGCTGGTGGAGTCGGTGCGTGGAACGGGGGCTCGGATTGTCTGCACCCGCAAGACGACTCCCGGCTTGCGCGCGGTGGAGAAATACGCCGTCCGCGCGGGCGGGGGCGCGAACCACAGGTTCGGCCTCGACGACGCTATTTTGATCAAGGACAATCATGTGGCGATTGCGGGCGGAGTCCGCGAGGCGTTGCGGCGCGCGCGCGCCGGGGCCGGGCATCTCGTCAAGATCGAACTCGAAATCGATACGCTGGAGCAATTGGAGGAGGCGCTGGACGAGGGCGTCGACGCGGTGCTGCTCGACAATATGGACCCGGAGAACCTCATGAAAGCCGTCGCCATGACCGCCGGGCGGGCCGTCACGGAAGCTTCAGGCCGGATTACGCCGCTCACCGCTCCCGCCATCGCGGCGAGCGGGGTCGATTTGATTTCCGCGGGCTGGCTGACTCACAGCGCGGCTGTGCTCGATATAGGGCTTGATTTCGAAGCCCTCGAGAACGAGCCTACGCTCTAGAATCAAAGGCTTGAGCATATTCTTATCGATCGCATGACTTTATGCGATCGGAAAGCGCTCTAGACACGGCGGCGGCGCATCACGGTCCGCGTCTACCGGCCCGTCAACCGGCCCAACAGATAATCCAGCGAGAATTTTCCCGGGCCGCGCGCGAGGACGACGAGCAGGCAGGTCGCCCAGACGCCATGCGTCGGCCACGCGTCGGGATAGACGAAGATCTCGATGATCGCGGTCATCGTCAACAGCGCCAGCGCCGCGATGCGGCTGAACAGGCCGAGAACCAGAAGCAGGGGAAAGAAATGTTCGCCGAAGGCGGCGAGCCGCGCCGCCAGAGCCGGATCGATCAAAGGCAGCGCATATTCGTCGCGGAACAGGGCGATCGCGTTCTCCGTGACATGCCAGCCCTCGACCTTGGTCTGGCCTGACATCCAGAATACAGCGGCCGGAAAAACCCGCGCCGCGAGGGAAATCAGCGATTGGGGAAACCGGTCGAGCGCAGCCGCGACTGCGCGCCAGCGCCGCGCGAGCGAGCCTCCCGTCCCGTCGTTCAACTCACGCGTCATTGTGGATCATCCTTTGCGGCGGCGGCGTCAATCGCAAGGCCCCCGCTGAACAAGGCCGCCAGATTGACTGCGAGATCGAAATCAGCGCTTTGCGCAAGCGCCGCCGCGGCGGCGTCGCCGAGGCGGTCGCCCGCGGCGAGACTGGCGAGAAAAGCCGCTGCGCCGGGGGGTGGACGCCTCACCTCGACGTCGAGCGCAGGGCGGACGATCAGCGCCGTTTCCCCGCTCCAGTCGGTGATTTCGGCAAGCTCCAGATCGCCCGCGTTCATCGCCCAGATCGTGACGACCGGAAACCGGGAGGCGACGAGTTCAAGTGAGGGATGCAGGACGAAACGAAGATCGAAGAGGGTCTCTTGCGAGACGCCTGCGAGGTCCGCCGCCGTGAGCGGCGCCGCGTCGTCGGCGTGGTAGGCGCGGGTGCGCGCCGCCTCGAGCCGCGCGACATCGGCGAGATAGGGAACAGCCGAGGCGGCGTCGAGGCGGGCGATAAAATCGGGAAATTCCTCGCCATAGGTCATCATGAGCGGCGAGCGCGGCGGGTTTTTTGAGGCGAACGCCCGGGCGGCGGAGTCGAAGAATTCATCGCCGACGATCCGCTTGACCGCTGGGAAACGCGCCGCGAGCGCGCCGGTCAGGCTGACCATCACATTGTTGCGGTAGACGGCGAAACGCCTGTCCGGCGCCGTCCCGGCCTGTCGGGCGACGCCCGGCGGCGGCGCGCCGGCCGGGTCGAGCAGCGCCTGCGCCCAATGATTTTGCCAATGGCTTTGCCAATGATTTTGAAAGACGTGCGGCGTCACTGTCACTCTCCATCCGGCGCAAGTCGGGCTCAGGCCGCGGATTTGGCCCCGCCACCGGTCGCATGATCGAGCCGTTCCTGAACGATCGCCGCCTGTGCGCGCATCGTCCGCCAATCTGGAACATTGTTGTCCCATTCGATCAGCGTCGGCAACGGACCGGCGCGGGCGATGACGCCCGCATAAAGATCGAGCACCGCGCCGCTCACCACGCATCCGTGCGCGTCGATCAGAAGCGGCGATCCGTCGGCCTCGAATGTCTCGAAATGACCGGCGAGGTGAATCTCGCTGATTTCGTCAATCGGAAAGTCGGCGAGATAGGCGAGGGCGTCATAGGCGTGGTTGCGGGCGCAGACAAAGACGTTGTTGACGTCGAGCAGAAGGCCGCACCCGCTCGCCCGCGCCGCCTCGGCGAGAAATTCAGTTTCGGGAATCGCGCTCTCTTCGAAGCGCACATAGGTCGCCGGATTTTCCAAAAGGATGCGGCGGCCGAGCGCGGTCTGCGCCTCGTCCACATGCGAGATGACGGCGGCCAGGGTTTCGTCCGTGTAGGGGAGCGGCAGGAGATCGTTGTAGAATGCGCCGCCATGGGACGACCAGGCGAGATGTTCGGAAACGCTTTCGGGATTGTAGCGATCGCAGAGGCGCTTCAGGCGGGCGAGGTGGTTGCGATCGAGCGGTTCGAGCGAACCGATCGAAAGGCCTACGCCATGGATCGAAAGGGCGTAATGCTCGCGCAGGCGGGCGAGCTGGGCGTGCGGGACGCCGCCCGCGCCCATATAGTTTTCGGCATGGACTTCGAAGAAACCCAATGGCTGGGGTTCCGCCGCGATCGCGGCGAAATGCTCCGGCTTGAAGCCGAGTCCGACATTGGGTGGAAGCCTTGAGGGCTGCAACGGCGCTCTGGCTCTGCGCATGTTCGATCCTCGCCGGATGATCGCCGCGGCGGCGCGCGCCTTGGCTGCGCGCTCCGTCCGCAAACCTCGCAACACGCGCGCGAACGCGCGATCAACCCACAAGCCCCCCGGGCGGGCCGGGTCAAGGCTCTTACGATTTGACCGCCTTCAGCGAACCGACGCCATTCGGGGTCTTGATCGTGGTGCAGGTTCCCTTGGGAACATATTTCCAGATGGAGCCGTCGTAGTCGACCTTGGACGATCCGGCGCAGCTGGTTCCAGCGCCCGCCGCGCAATCGTTCTGCCCCTTGAGCGAGACACCGTAACATTTCTCCTTGTCGGCCTTTTCGCCTCCCATCTCGGCGGAAGCGGAAACAAGAGTAAGAGCCGTGGCGAGCGCGCCGGCCAGCGTCGCGGCGGTGATCTCGGTCTTTGTGGTCATGGAGGTTTCCCTTAATGAGACGAGCAATCTTTCGGGCGCAGGCGCCCGTGGGGAGCCGGCGCTCCGGCCGGTCGGATCGTTTCTACCCAACCTCTTTCGTGATTTCGAGAAGAGTCGTTACGCGGAAGAAATAAATACCTGATGACGCGAATGTGATGTCGTTTTTAAGCGCCGGCGCGTAACGGAATGCGGATGGGGCCGAACGTGATAGGGAGCGCCCGTGGGCGGCGATAAGCGGGAAAAGGAATGGGCCGTGCTGATGCGCGCCGCAAACGCCGGCGACGCCGCCGCCTATCAAGACCTTTTGCGGCGACTGGCGCCCGTGCTGCGAGAGTCGGCGCGGCGGGGCCTTTTTCGGGCGGGCGCGTCCGTCGCCGACGCCGAGGATATCGTTCAGGAGACGCTGCTCGCCATTCACCTCAAACGGCAGACCTGGATCGCCGACGCGCCGATTGGTCCGTGGATTCGGGCGATCGCCCGGCACAAGATGATCGACGCGCTGCGCCGCCGCGGCCGCAGAATCGACCTGCCGCTGGAGGATTTCGTCGGCATCCTGGCCAGCGCGGACGCGGAGCCGGATCTCGTCGTCGCCGACGTCGATCGCCACCTTGACACTCTTCCCGCCGGGCAGCGGAACGTCGTCAGGGCCATCGCGGTGGAAGGAGCCTCGATCGACGAGGCCGCGAGCCGCCTTTCCATGAGCAACGGCGCGGTCCGGGTCGCGCTTCATCGCGGCCTCGCCGCGCTCGCCGCCAAATTCAGGACGCGCTATGAGGACGGCTGATCTTATCCGCGCGCTTGCCGCGGACAATGCGCCGCGCCGGCTCGGACCGGGGAAGGCTCTTGCGCTCGCCCTCGGCCCGGGCGTCGTCGTCGCCTTCGCGCTTTTTCTCAAGGTGCTTGGCTTCAGGCCTCATTTGCTTGCGATGGCCGGAGATCCCCGCCTCGCCTTCAAGATCTGCGTTTCTCTCGCGCTCGCCGCGCTTGCGGGTCGCCTGGTCGCGCGGATCGCCCGGCCGGGGGCGGACGCGCGCAAAACCATTCTCTGGCTTGCTCTCCCGGCGGTTCTGCTGGCGGCTTCCGTCGTCGCCGAGGCGATGAGCGTCCCGATCGCGGACTGGGGCCGCAAGCTCTGGGGGGCGAACGCCATGGTCTGTCTGAAGAGCATCCCTTTTCTCGCCGCGGCTCCCCTCATCGCCGTCCTGGCGGCATTGCGAAATGGCGCGCCGGACCGTCCGGCCGCGGCTGGGGCGGCGGCGGGGCTCCTCGCCGGCGCTCTCGGGGCGGCTCTTTACGCCATGCATTGTCCCGACGATTCGCCGTTCTTCGTGGCGGTCTGGTACACGCTCGCGATTTCCCTCGTCACAGCGGCGGGGGCCGTCGCAGGCTCGCGGCTCCTGCGCTGGTAGATCTAGCGCGGCTCTGGCGCGCGGCGTCCGTGCTTGAGCAGCTCCTCCCAGCGCAGATCCTTGCGCAGGATCTTGCCGACGTTCGATTTTGGCAGCTCCTCCCGGAATTCGACGAATTTCGGCACCTTGTAGCCGGCGAGTTCGGTCTTGCAGAACGTCCTCAAGGCCTCGGCCGTTAGGTCCGGGGAGGCGCGCACCACAAAGGCCTTGACCGCTTCGCCGGTCGCCTCGTCCGGCACGCCGATGACCGCGCATTCCTTGACGCCGGGGATCCGCGCGAGCGTCGCCTCGACCTGGTTCGGATAGACGTTGAACCCGGAGACGAGGATCATATCCTTGCGCCGGTCGACGATGGTGAAATAGCCTTCCTCGTCCATGATCGCGATGTCGCCGGTGTGCAGCCAGCCGTCGCGCAGCGTGTCGCCGGTTTCGTCCGGCTGTTTGAAATATCCGGCCATGACCTGGGGGCCCCGGGCGATCAGTTCGCCATGTTCGCCGACCGCGGCCAGGTTTCCCTCGTCGGTGACGCATTTTATTTCGGTCGAAGGGATCGGAACGCCCACCGTCCCAAGCTTGACCTTCTGCGGGGGATTCGCGGTCAGGACGGGCGAGCTTTCGGTGAGGCCGTAGCCTTCGATCACGGGAATGCCGGTAAGCTCCCGCCAGCGGAGCGCGACGGCCTCCTGCAGGGCCATGCCGCCGGCGAAGGCGATCCGCAGGCTCTTCGGCGGATTGGCGGTGAACCAGGGCTCGTGCAGCAGGCCGTTGAACAAGGTGTTCACCCCGGTGATGAAGGTGATGTCCTCCTTCTCGAAAGCCGGACGCAGGTTCGTGAGGGGGCGAGGGTTCGGAATCACGATGTTCTTCGCACCCCGCGTATAAAAACCCAGAAAATTCGTCGTGAAAGCAAAGATATGGTAGAGCGGCAGAACGGTCAGGACGCGATCGCTCTCGCCGATTCCCTCGCCGAAGAACGCCAGAAACTGAGCCACGTTCATCAACAGATTGCGATGCGTCAGCATGGCGCCTTTCGAAACGCCGGTCGTGCCGCCGGTGTATTGAATGCAGGCGATGGCGGATGGGTCGAGGGCCCTGCTGTAATTCCTGACGTCCGCGCCCCCCCGGATCGCCGCCTCGCCGCGAGCAAGGGCCTCCGTCAGCCTGGCGTGAGGGAAGGGAGCCGCCGGAATCTCCTTGCGAATGTATTTTTGCACGAAATGGATGAGCTGGCGTCGCGGAAACGGAAACAGGCTTGCGGCCTCGCTCAGGATGACATGCCGGACCGGAGCAGCCTTCAGGGCCGCCGCGAGCTTGTCGGCGAACATGTCGATGGCGACGATCGCGGCCGGCTCGGCGTCGGCGAAAAGGTGGGTCATTTCCGCCGCGGTGTAGAGCGGGTTGACGTTGATCAGCGTGCAGCCCGCCTTGAACACGCCGAAGGCGATGACCGGATAGGCGAGGCCGTTGGGAATCTGGATCGCGACCCGTTCCCCGGCGTCGAGCCGCAGACACTCCCGCAAATAGGCGGCGAACCTGTCGGAAAGGCGATCGATCTCGGCGAAACTGACGCTGGCTCCCATGCCGTTCGGCAGATAGACGGAGAACGCCGGAGCGTCGGAACGGGCCTTCGCCAGATCGCCGGGAATTTCGCCCAGAAGCGAATACGGCGGCGAGGCGATGTTCGCGGGAACCCCTTCGGGATAGGAGGCGAGCCAGGGGGACTCGTCGCGATCCGCGCCGGAAAGGGAGGCGCCCTCTTTTTCCATTAGCGTTTCCCAATTTTCTTTTTGCCTCGAACCGAGGCGGCGCATACGCTTCGCTGGCGCAAGGCGTCATGAGGCTTCTTAAAGCCGCTGCGCCCTTGCTCCGGCCGCGTCAATGATATAGTGCCGGAAAGTCATTGCATGTCCATTTGATTTGCCGGCCAAATCCGGCTGCGACGGAGAAATCGAGACTTGCCCGATCCTTTGCCTGTTCCTTCGCCTGATCCTTCGCCCGGCTCGAAACGCATCGATTGGCTGAACCTTTCGACGCTCGTCGCCGTCGCCATTCTCGTCGGCACGGAAATGGTCGGCGCCTCATGGGCGGCGGGATGGGCGCTCGGCGGATTGATGCAGCTTGACCCGATGGTCAGCCGCTCGATCGAAGCGGTCTTCGCCGTTTGCGGCTTCGTTCTGCTTTATTATTTCATGCGCACCGCCATCCGCCACGAGCCGTTCCGGCGTTAGCGCGCCCCTCGCGCCTCCGCCAGGCCGCTGGCGCACTCCCTCCGGCGCCTCGCCCTCATGAGCCAGATCCCGCCGCCGCGCCAGACCCGGAAGATTTGAGATGACCAATGGCGTAGACCGGAGAACCGTTCTGAAGGCGGGGGCCGCGATCGGGCTTGCGGGGACCCAGCCGCAGCCGGTGAGTGCGCAGGAAAAGCTGAAATTCGGGCCGGTCAAGCCGTTTTCATTCGATCTCCTGAAAGCCAGCGCCAGGAAACTCGCCGCCCAGCCTTACGCCGGGCCGCCGCGCCCCTCGCCGGATATTGTCGGCAAGATCAATTACGAGGCCTGGGGCAAAATCGCCTTCGACATGGACCACGCGCTGTTCGCTCAAGGTCCAAACCGGCTTCCGGTCAGCTTTTTTCACCTCGGCATGTTCTTTCAAAAAGCGGTCGAAATGAACCTCGTCGAGGCGGGAACCGCGCGCGAGATTCTCTACGATCAGAGCTATTTCGACATGCCCGCCGATTCTGTCGCAAAAGGCCTGCCTCCGAGCGCCGGGTTCGCCGGGCTGCGGATCCAGGAGCCGAAGGGCGGCGCTCTCGACTGGCGCAAGAACGACTGGGTGGCGTTTCTCGGCGCCGCCTATTTCCGCGCGATTGGCGAATTGCGCCAGTATGGCCTGTCCTCCCGCGCCGCCGCCCTCGATGTCGCGGTCGCCGGGAAGCCGGAGGAATTCCCCGACTTCACCAAATTCTACATCGACCGGGCTCAGACCGAGACGTCGATGACGCTTTACGCCCTTCTCGATGGCCCCTCCATCGCCGGCGCCTGCCGCTTCGTGCTGACTCGAGGCAAGGGCGTCACCATGGACATCGATCAGGCCTTGTTCCTGCGCGCCGGCGTCGAACGGTTCGGCCTCGCGCCCCTGACCTCGATGTATTGGTTCTCGGAGACGAAAAAGGAAACCGGGATCGACTGGCGCCCGGAAGTTCACGACTCGGACGGCCTCGCGATCTGGCTCGGGAGCGGGGAGCGCCTGTGGCGCCCGCTGAACAATCCCCACCGCATCGTCACGTCGTCATTCTCGGATGAAAATCCGCGTGGGTTCGGCCTTTTGCAGCGCGACCGGAACTTCGATCATTATCAGGATGGGGTTTATTACGACCGCCGCCCGAGCCTCTGGGTCGAGCCGGCCGGGCGCTGGGGCAAGGGCGCGATCGAACTGGTCGAGATTCCGACCGACGATGAAATCCACGACAATATCGTCGCGATGTGGGTTCCAGCCGAACCGGCGGCCGCGGGAGCGGAGGTCGATATCGCCTACCGCCTCTTTTGGCAGGCGGACGAGCCGTTTCCGACCGATCTCGCGCGCTGCGTCGCGACGCGGCTCGGCAATGGCGGCCAACCCGGCCAGCCGCGCCCCAAGGGGGTGCGCAAGTTCATGGTCGAGTTTCAGGGACCGCCGCTCGAAAATCTTCCCTTTGGCGTCAAACCCGAGGCGGTGCTCTGGGCCTCGCGGGGGACATTCTCCTACATCTTCACCGAGGCGGTTCCCGACGATACGCGCGGACATTGGCGGGCCCAATTCGATCTGACGGCCGGGCCCGGGCCGGAGCCCGTCGAAATGCGGCTCTTCCTGCGTTCCGGCGATAAAATCCTGAGCGAGACCTGGAGCTATCAGTATCACGTGTTCTGAATAGTTTTTGAGACCGCATCCATCGAAGCGCAAGCTTTGGCGCTTTGTCACACCTCCGTAAGACTGTTCGTGCCAACGGTTCCGCTGTTCGAAAACCTCTTCCCAAGCGCATTTCCAAGCGCAGGCGCGCGCGAGGCCCCATGCTCACGTTTCACACCTCGGTCGGCACGGAAGGCGTTGAAGTCGATCTCGCCGCCGCCGCGATTCCGCCCGAAGTTCAATGGATCGACGCGTTCCGCCCGAACCGGATGGAGACCGCCTTCCTCGAACGGGTTCTCGGAATCGAGGTGCCGACCATCGAGGATCTGTCGTCCATCGAAACCTCGAGCCGGCTTTATGTCGAAAACGACCGCATTTTCCTCAGCATGGCGATGGTCTACAAGGACGTGGGCGGAATGGCGGAGACGACGCCGTTCGGCTTCGTGCTTTCGGAAAGCCTTCTGCTCACCATCCGCTTCCATCCGATCCGGGCCTGCGATCACGTTCACGACAAGGCTGTCAATGCCAACCGGCGGCCGGCCAGCGGCGTCAACGCCTTCATTTCGCTCCTCGAGTTTTTTATCGACCATGTCGCCGACCAGCTGGAAGGCCTGAACGGCGAACTCGATCGCCTTTCGCACGACATTTTTGGCGGAAAGGGCGCCCTTGGCGTCAGCGGACAGCGCGGCGGCGGCGGAAACAAGGACCTGCGCCTCATCATGCGCAGGATCGGCCGCTCGGGCGATCTGACCTCGAAGCTCGACGACGCGCTGCTTGGAATGGGGCGGATGATCCCGTTCGTCGTCAGCGAAGCGGCCGCCTGGCTTTCAGCGGATCTCGTCTCCAAGCTGAAGAGCATGCAGCGGGACATCACATCCTTGAACGATTACGAGACACATCAAAACAACAAGCTCCAGTTCCTGCTCGACGCGACCCTGGGGCTGACCAATATCGAGCAGAACAATATCTTCAGGATTTTGACCGTCGTGTCCGTCGTCGGCATTCCGCCGACTCTGATGGCCAGCATTTACGGTATGAACTTCAAGAATATGCCCGAACTGGAATGGCATTACGGCTATGCTTACGGGCTCGGCGTCATCGCCGTCAGCGCCCTCATCCCGATCGTCTGGTTCAAAGTCCGCGGCTGGTGGTGAGCCCCAAAAAACCTGGCGGCCTCGCGCCGCTCCGCCTATGACCGGGGACGACCTGAGCCGCCGACTTCTGTACCGCGACGCTCTTATGCTGATCGTCGACAAGCCGGCCGGAATCGCCGTTCACAAAGGCCCGAAGGGAGGCGAAAGCCTCGAGGATTTTTTCTCCGTGCTGCGGTTCGGCTTGCCGCGAAATCCGGCTCTCGCGCATCGGCTCGACCGCGACACCTCAGGCTGCCTTGTCCTTGGCCGCCACCGTAAGGCGCTGGAAAAGCTCGGTCTTCTGTTCAAGCAGGGCAAGATCGGCAAGACCTATTGGGCCGTCGTCGAGGGCGGCCCGAAGGAGGACGAAGGCCTGATCGACCTGCCGCTCGGGCGGCTCGACGCGAGCCGCGGCTGGTGGATGAAGGTCGATCCGTCCGGACAGCCCGCCCAGACCCTCTGGCGGGTGCTTGGCCGCTCCGCAACCACCGCAGCCCTGGCGCTGACCCCGCTGACCGGACGCACGCATCAATTGCGCGTCCATAGCTCCGCGCTCGGCTGGCCGATCCTGGGCGATCCGATCTACGGGAATGGACGCGGCGGCGCGATCGGGTTGCAGCTGCACGCACGAGAGATCGAAGTTCCTCTTTACAAAGGAAAGGAGCCGGTCAGGGTTTCGGCGCCGGTCCCCGGACATATGCAAGAGGCTCTCGCCGCCTGTGGTCTTTGATCCCTGCGGCTCTCAATGCCCCACATATTGCCGCACGGCGGCTTCGACGGCGGCCTTGTCCTGCGGCGAGAGCTTGGCGAGTTCGGCGTCGAGCCACGAATCCTTGATTCCGGCGGCGCGGGCGAAAATATGCCATTTCATCGCCTCGACGGAATTCTTTGGAAGGCCGCGTCCCGTGGCGAGGATGCGGGCGACGCGGTTCTGGGCGACGGGATTGTCGCGCGTCGCCGCCTTGAGGAAGAGCTTGGCCGCCGCAGTCTCGTCTTTTTCGACGCCGACGCCGTTAAACAGCATGATTGCGTATTCGACTTCCGCCGGCAAATTGTTTTCCCTGGCGGCCCGGCCGATCCATTCCGCCGCCCGGGCGTCGCTTTTTTCGACGCCCGTCCCGTTGCGGTAAAGCAGGCCCAGAGCGTAGGCGGCGTCAGAATCGCCAAGGCTGGCGGCTTTCTCGAACATGCGCGCCGCCCTGGGATAGTCGGCGGCGACGTCAGCATTGTCGATCGCCATGACGCCGAGGTTGTAATAGGCGCCAGGATGGTCCTGCGCGGCGGCTTTCTCGAAGAGTTCGGCGGCGCGGACGCGATTTTTAGGAACGCCTTCGCCCTTCAGATTGGCCGCGGCCAGGGCGAAGGTCGCCTGCCGGTCCCCCCGGTCGGCCGCGAGCGCGTACCAGCGCGCCGCCTCAGCCGGATCCTTTTTGACGCCAAGGCCTTGCGAATAAAGCTCGCCTACGAGGGTCATCGCAGGCCCGTCGTCCGGATCGGTCTTGATCCGCTTCATCGCTTCGCCCAGGGCCGTCGTATAATGTCCGCGTTGATAGGCGGCGAAGGCCAGATCGGGCGCGGCGCCGATGCGCGGGCTCGTCGCGGTTTCGGCTGCGGCCGGAGGCGCGCCGAGAACCAGCGCCATGAGGCCCACGCCGATCCAGCGTGACATTCCGCTCGCCCTCAATGGGCGGATTCCCGGGATTCCGCTATAATCGCGGCGACTTCCCTCAAGGCTGTCGCGCCGCCGCGCGGATCGCTGAAGACGGCGTCGCAAAGAGCGATAAAATCCGCCCCGGCGCGAACCAGGTCGGGGACGCCGGAAAGTTCGCGCGCGAAGCCGACGCAAGGCACGTTGAAGATCTCCGCCCACCAGGCGACGCGCTCGACGACGCCCGCGTGGGGTTCGTCCGAATCCGGGCCGCCGAACATCAGGTAATCGGCACCGGCTTCGCCCGCATTCATGGCTGCGTCCCGGGTTGACAATCCGCCTGCGCCAACGATCCCTCGCGGATGAAGGACGGCGAGAGCGTCGGCAAGGCTTTCGTCTCCGCCTCGATCTGCGCCTCCACCTTCGATGTGAACCCCGTCGGCGCCGGTCCGGACCGCCAGCTGGGAATCGCCCGCGACGAGGCAGGCGGCGCCGCGCGCCTGAACGATCGGTACCAGATCGAGGACGATCTTCTTGCGTTCCCGTTCGTCCCTGGCTTCGGTTCGCAGCAGAACGCAGGCGATGTCGCACGCCTCAAGCGCGTCCTTGAGCGTGGCGCCAAAAGCAGAGGAGGACGCCGTCAGGGAGGGGGTGATCAGGTAAAGCTGGGGCATGTCCATGGGGTTGCGAGGCGCGTCCGCGAATTGTGCTGATAGAGGAATTTCGCAGGAATGAAAACAGCGCGTCATTTGCGCAAGGCGGAAAGGCCGGCAGGCTAGATCTGCGCCGGCGCGCGCTTGTTCCCGAAATATATCCGTGCTACCCGCAGCGGCGGGAGATCATCGATGACGAACGGAAATGGAAACGGGGCGCAAGCCGATGCGGCGGCACCGAGCATCAACGCGATGGTGCAGTATATCAAGGATTTTTCTTTCGAAAATCCGAATGCGCCGCGGTCCCTCGGGCCGCAGGATAAGGCCCCGAACATCTCGATTCAGGTGAACGTCAACGCGCGCCAGATCGCTGAGGCCGATTTCGAGGTGAACATTCTTCTGGAGGGCTCGGCGGTTTCCGACTCCAACACATTGTTCAAATTCGACCTTGATTACGCGGGTCTGTTCCGGCTCAACAATATTTCCCCGAGCGACGCGCATCCGGTCGTCATGATCGAATGTCCGCGGCTTTTGTTTCCGTTCGCGCGTCAAATCGTCGCCGAAGCGGTTCGCAGCGGCGGATTTCCGCCCCTGTATATCGATCCGATCGATTTCGCGGCGCTTTACCGCCAGCGTCTCAGTGAGGTCGCCGCATCAGGCGAAGCGCCGACGCTCGCGACCTGACGCCGGCGCGCCTTTCGCCTGCCGTGGCTAGTCCTTGTCCGGACCAAACCGCAGCAGGCCGGCTCCGTGCGCCTTGAGCCAGGCTTCGGCGGGTTGGACATCGTTCGAGAGTTTCGCGACGACTTTCCAGAACGCCGGGGAATGATTCATGTGCAGGAGATGCGCGACCTCGTGCGCGGCGAGATAATCGAGGACAAACGGCGGCGCCATGACGAGGCGCCAGGAGAAACTTAGCCCGCCCGTCGAGGAGCATGATCCCCACCGGCTGGTCGTATCGCGCAGGGTGATCTTTCGGATTCTGACGCCGAGGCTGGCCGCGTGACGCGTCGCCGCGTCTCCAAGATCGCGCCGCGCCTCGCGGATCAGAAAATCATGGACCCGCCGCGAGACGAAGCAAAGCTCGGCGTTGACGCAGAGCGCGGCCGCGGCGCCCAAGGCCGGAATGTCCGCAAATGGTTCGACCCAGACCGTTCCCCCCCGGCCGGGGCAATGTTCGATTCTGTGCATGATTCCGCGCAGCGGCACCAGTTCGCCGTGGGTAAACCGCGTTTTTTCAGGCAGCCGGCGCAGCCTGGCGCCGATCCAGGCCGCATGGCGCTCGGCGAAATTTTTTGCGTCGCCAAGGCTGGCGCGCGCCGGAAGGGTGAGGACGACGTCCTGGGCGGCGGCGCGAACCCGCAGGATAAAGCGCCGCGCCGTGGCGGATCGCTTCAGGTTGATCCGGTACGTTTCGCCCGCATGACGGACATCGAAATGGGTGGTGTCGAGGATGCGGGGCGAATCATTTCGCAACAGGCGCAGCATGTGGAAAGTCTAGCCTTGCGCCGGCGGCGTGGCTACAGCCGGAAAGAACGAGGCCGCCCTCGCCGCCGCGTCCCGGTCATGATCCGGTTTCGCAGTTTTTTTCGCCGACGGAATGAAATTGCCTGATTTGCGGCACGATCTCGTTGCGGAAACGCGAACCGTTGAAGACGCCGTAATGGCCGACCTTGGCCTGCACATAGTTGAATTTCATCGATGCGGGAATGTTGATGCACAGATCGTGCGCCGCAAACGTCTGGCCGAAGCCGGAGATGTCGTCGTTCTCGCCCTCGACGGTCAGCATTTTGACGCGATGAATCGCGGCGAGGTCGACCCTCGCGCCGCGATGGGTCATCTCGCCTTTGGGCAACGCATGCCTGACGAAGACAGTATCGACGGTCTGCAAGTAGAACTCAGCCGTCAGATCCATCACGGACAGGTATTCGTCATAAAAATCGCGGTGCTTTTCCGCCGAATCGCCGTCGCCTTCAACGAGGTGATTGAACAAATCGATGTGGGCGGTGACATGGCGATCGATATTCATCGCCATGAATCCCGCAAGCTGCAAGAAGCCCGGATAAACATCGCGCCCGGCCCCCCTGTAGCCGAATGGAACGGTGCTGATGCAATTATGCCGGAACCAGACGCTTCCGCGCTCCTGCGCCAGCAGGTTGACTTTCGTCGGGCTGCGCCGCGTGTCGATAGGACCGCCCATCAGAGTCATCGAGGCGGGAACGTGGGGACTGTCCGCCGCCTCCATCAGGGCCATCGCCGCGATCAGCGGCACGGAGGGCTGGCAGACCCCGAGCGTGTGGAGCGGAACGCCATGAAGCTCCTTGCTCAGGGCTCCGAACATCGACATCAGGTAGTCGATATAATCGTCGAGATCGAAATGCCCGTCGGCCAGCGGCAGCGTGCGGGCGTCGATCCAGTCGGTGATATAGACGTCATAGAAGGGAAGGAAGGCCTCGACCGTCCCGCGCAAGAGCGTCGCATGGTGGCCGGACATGGGCGCGACGATCAGCAGTTTGGGCTGCGGCTCGCTCGGCCCCTTTTCGAACTGCCGTTCGAAATGAATCAGCTTGCAGAAAGGGCGCGCCCAGACGACGCGCTCCGCGACAGGCGTCACCGTTCCTTCGATCAGGGTCTTGTTCAGACCGAAACGCGGTTTGGGATAGCGCCGGGTCATCCGTTCGAAGACTTCGCCGGACGCCGCCAAATTCCGCCCGACGGGGGTGTAGGACAGCGGGTTGGCGGGACTTTTCAGCCAGGATTGCGTCGCATTCGAAACCGCGCGCGCGGGCGAGAGCGCAAAATACGCCATTTCGATCATTTCGTAGGAAAAAGGAGGCATCGATCTCTTTCTCCGCCGAGGCGGCCAACGCGTTACAATGTGTTCCAGGCCCGGATTGTTCCGGCGTTCGCAAGCGCCATATCTTCAGTTTACCAAAATGTTCGCGACGCGTCCCGAAAAACGCGGCGCAGCTTCCCGTTACTCCCGAGGGAGGGGACGTTAAGCGGCGACCTCCGGAATAGCAACGTAAAGCTCATAAGGAGAGATGAAATTGCATAGCATTGTTGCAATATGGCGTCAGTGTTCGGCGCCGCCTCCGTGCTGCGGCGCGTCATTCCAGACTTTCGCGCATCAAGATTGCGTTATCACGATTATGAATTAGTCTATGGTTTGATTGGAAAGCATCAGTAAAGTGCAAGAAAATATGAGAAGAATCTCGGTCGGAAGCCGAGATGTTTTTTGCAGACGGAGGGTCGTCGATTTCCTTTGCTCATAACCTTGGCTATTTCGCTGCGACAGACGCGCGCCATGGCGAACCTGCGGGATATTCGCCGAACTCCTTTTCTGCGGCGTGTTTTGAGACGTTCCAGAGATGACGACTGATCTCGTTTATGTCGATCTCGGGCGGCGCTCCCGGCGGCTTCGGATTGACACGCTCGTCAAGCTTCGATGGCTGGCCCTGCTGGGTCAGGTTCTCGCCCTGATCGTCACTTATTATTTTCTGCATTTTCCGCTGCCGTTTATCGCGTGTCTGCTCGTGATCGCGGTGTCGGCCGGGCTTAACCTCTACCTGCGGCAGAGGTTCGGCCTGATCGCCCGCCTCGAGGACGTCCCCGCCGCGGCGATGCTCGGGTTCGATATTTTCCAGCTGACGGCGCTGCTTTATCTCACCGGCGGAATCGAGAATCCGTTTTCGATGATGTTCCTCGCGCCGATCATGATCTCCGCGGTCTCGCTGTCCGGCCGGATCACCCTCATCCTCACCTTTTTGATGATCGCGGCGGTGTCGGCCTTGACCTTCGATCATTTTCCCGTGCCGCTGTCTCCCGAGCAAAATCTGAAATTGCCGTTCATCTATAGCGTCGGAATCTGGACCTCGATCGTGATCAGCGCGGCGTTCATCGCGATCTACGCGTCGCGCGTCGCGCTGGAAGCGCGCACGCTCGCCGACGCCCTGGCCGCCACCGAACTCGTCATCGCCCGCGAAAAACATCTCGTTCAACTCGACGGACTCGCGGCTGCGGCGGCGCATGAACTCGGGACGCCGCTCGCGACGATAACCCTGGTGGTCAGGGATCTCGAAAAGCAGGTTCCCCCGGGCGGCGAACTGGAGGAGGACGTGGCGCTGATCGCCCAGGAGGTCGAACGCTGCCGTACGATCTTGAGCAAGCTCGCGTCCCTTGGCGAGGACGCCGACGACCTCTTCGACGCCATGACGCTGAGCCTGCTGCTCGAGGAGGTCGCGGGTCCGCAAAGGAATTTCGGTGTCGCGATTTCAATCCATAAGACCGGCGACGGGCGCGAACCGCAGTGCCGGCGCAATCCGGGCATCCTCTACGGGCTTGGCAACCTTATCGAAAATGCGGTCGATTTCGCCGATTCGGAGGTCCGTATCCGCGCCCGCTGGACCGCCGAATCGGTTTCCCTTGTCATCGAGGATAACGGGCCCGGCTTTTCGCCTGGCGTCATCAGCCGGATCGGCGAGCCCTATGTGACGACAAAGCTCGACCGCCGGTTCAAGACGGAGGAGGGAACGGGACTGGGCCTTGGCCTTTTCATCGCAAAGACCCTGCTTGAGCGATCGGGCGCGCAGGTGAAAACCGCGAATTTCGCTCCTCCGGCCAGCGGAGCCGTCGTGGAGGTCTCCTGGCCAAGGGCGGCGTTCGAGCGAGACGTCAAGACGGCGGGCATTGAAAGCCATGGCTTGAGTTGAATATCTGTTTGATCTGATTTGTTTTTCGGTCTACGCTGAAATGTGTTTCACGGACAGCGACGAGCTTGGGCGTCGTTGAAAAAAGCAAAGCCGCGGATCCTTGCCGGCGAGCCAAGGGCTGTGATTGGCGCTCACTTCGAAACGGAGCTAGTATGCTGTCGCGTTTCGGCATTCGATTTGCGGCGAAGGAACTTTCCCGCCGCCGGATTGTCTCCCGGCGAGAGGTTTGGCGATGATCAACGACCACCCTCGATTTGTGAATGCGGAAAGCGAGGCGGCGCTGGAGGGTGGCGCGGTCGCACTGGCCGCCACGCGCTCGCTTCTGATCGTCGATGACGACAAGCCGTTTCTGGCCCGCCTGACGCGAAGCATGGAAGCTCGCGGGTTTTCCGTGACGGCCGCGCAATCGGTCGCCGAAGGGATCGCCGTGATCGGCATGGGAGCGCCCGAATTCGCGGTCATCGATATGCGCCTCGCGGACGGCAATGGTCTCGACGTCATTTCCGAGCTGAACGCAAAGCGGCCGGATGCGCGGGCTGTCATCCTGACTGGCTACGGCAACATCGTCACGGCGGTGACCGCCGTTAAACTTGGCGCTTTTGATTATCTCGCCAAACCCGCGGACGCGGACGAGATCTTTCACGCCTTGATGGCGACCGACCCGGACAGGATCGATCCGCCTGAAAATCCAATGTCGGCCGACCGTGTGCGATGGGAACATATCCAGCGGGTCTACGAGCATTGCGGCCGTAACGTCTCAGAGACCGCGCGCCGCCTCAACATGCACCGGCGAACGCTGCAGCGGATCCTGGCGAAACGGGCTCCCCGGTAGAGAATTATCCGAAGACATAGAGAATTGCGAAGACATGAAAAATTCTTCCGAAGATATGGAACTGTTCTAACGCGCGCGCGTTCTCGCTGCGGCCGGATCCGTCTCCACGTTCATATCTCTTTTGGCTGGCGGCGGGCCGGTTGGATAATGGCAAGGCGTCGCCAAGACTTCGGGTCGCCGTCGAGACTTCGTGTCAAAGCATACGTTAAGTACAAGCCATAAGTGAAAGTAAAGGGAGGTCAACAATGGCAATTGTGATTCTTACCGCAATGGTTATTTTGTTCGCTGCTGCCGCTTACTTGGCGAACAAACTTTTCGGACAGGCCGCCCTCGCGGGGGTGGTGGGTGTGTTCGCGATCATCTTCGTCGCGCTATTTGCGCTCAACGGCTTGAATTTCAACTCACCGACGAGCGGCAGCCACACCGGCGTCGGCGAGTATTTCACGAATAAATAATGGATCCGGGAGCAGCGGGCCTGCCGGTCCGCTGTTCCCGTCGGCCAGGAAATTCACAAACTGGTCTTGCGCAGGCAGTCTCGTCAGGGGTGCGATTGACGCTTATCTTGCCGGAGCCATTGCCTTGCGCCATCAAACCGGTTAATTCGCGCTGCCTAACCTCTGGCGATCTCGTCGAGTTCGCAGGGCCGGTAGCTCAATGGTTAGAGCCGGCCGCTCATAACGGTCTGGTTGCAGGTTCGAGTCCTGCCCGGCCCACCATCGTTCAAGTTATGAAATATCGCTGATGGGCGGCTGGGTCGTTCGGCAGGTCCGCTCGTCGCCTTGTCAATTGCCCCTTGCTGTAAGGGCCAGTCTGGAAGCCGCGCCTTATTGGATCGCTCGGCGGACACTTGACGCGCCATTCGCCATTTTGTTCCTCAAAATGTCGTTTCCTTCGGTCCGGCTTTTGCCGCTTGCCTTTTGTTCGGCTTCATTAAACCCCAGAGTTAACGTGCGTGTTCTGCGGGTTCTGCAAGTTCTGATGACAGCGGCTCCAGTCACGCCATCCCCGGCGTTTCATGAAAGCCCGGAACAGGAAAGCGACACGCCTGAATGATTCCGGAAAGCGTCCGTGGATGAGCGTATATCGGGAAGCGCCCCGGCGGCATTGCCAATCCGAGTAAATTATCTTAGCCGTTTGTGACGGAAATGGCGCGATCCTGTAAAGGTCGAACACAGGGCGGCCAAATTTCGAGGTCTCCAGGTTTTACTTGCTTTTCCACGTTTTACTTGCTCTTCCACGGCTCACCGCGAGATATTCAGCATGATCATCGTCACCGGCGCCGCAGGTTTCATCGGCTCGAACATTGTCGCCGCGCTCAACGACCAGGGCCGGACCGACATTGTCATTTGCGACCGGTTGCGCTCGCACGGCAAATGGCAGAATCTTCGCAAGGCGAGGTTTTCCGAGTTCGTCTTCCCCGAAGAACTCGACGCCTTTCTGCAGAACCGACCGAATGTCGAGGCCGTCATCCATATGGGCGCGATCTCGTCGACGACCGCGACGGACGGCGACGAGGTGATCGAGAAGAACTTCCGGTTTTCCCTGAGATTGCTGGACATCTGCGCCGACAAGGCCATCCCCTATCTCTACGCGTCGTCCGCCGCCGTCTACGGCGAGGGGGACATGACCTTCCGGGATGAAATCTCGCCGGACGCGATCCGCGCCCTGCGGCCGCTCAATCTTTACGGATGGAGCAAATGGCAGTTCGATTGCGTCGTCGCCGACCGCGTCGCACGGGGCGAAGCCATGCCTCCGAAATGCGTGGGCTTCCGTTTTTTCAACGTCTTCGGCCCGAACGAATATCATAAAAACGACATGCAGAGCGTCGTCGCCAAGATTTTTCCCGTCGTCCAAAGAGGCGAGGTGGTGCCCCTCTTCAAGAGTCATCGCGCCGGAATCGGCGACGGCGATCAGCGCCGGGACTTCGTTTATGTCAAGGACGTCGTCTCCGTCATCCTCTGGGCGTTGCGGAAAGAAAGCCCCAGCGGTATTTTCAACGTGGGAACCGGACAGGCCAGAAGCTTTCGCGAACTTGCCGAGGCCGTATTCGGCGCTCTCAAGCAGCCGGTCAAAATCGACTATATCGATATGCCGGTCTCGATCCGGGACAGATACCAATATTTTACCGAAGCCTCGCTCGACCATCTCCGGCAGGCCGGTTACAGCGCTCCTTTCACCAGTCTTGACGACGCGGTGACCGACTACGTCCGGAGCTACCTCGACACGGCCGACCGGTTTCGCTGATCGGGAGAACCAGATCCGTACGGAGGCGGAACCATATTCTTGTCGATTGGATGGATTCAATCCGATCGACAAGAATATGCTGCAGGATGGCAGGTTCGCACCCCCAAGAACAGGGATAGGAATATGTTTGTTTGTACAGGCTACGCTGCGAAAACCTCACAATCGCCGGTGGCGCCCTTTACATTTGAGCGGCGCGATCCGGGCCCCTCCGACGTCCGGATCGAAATCCTCTATTGCGGGGTCTGCCACTCCGACATCCACCAGGCGCGCGACGAATGGCATAATACGGTCTACCCGTGCGTGCCGGGCCATGAGATCGTCGGCCGGGTGACGGCGGTCGGCGCCGAAGTCGAGGGATTCAAGCCAGGCGATCTCGCCGGGGTAGGCTGCATGGTCGATTCGTGTCGCGTCTGCGCGAGCTGCCGCGAGGGCCTCGAGCAATATTGCGAGCAGGGTTTCGTCGCCACCTATAACGGAGAGGACAAGCACGGCCGCGGGATCACCTATGGCGGCTATTCCCGCGCCATCGTGGTCGACCAATCCTTTGTCTTGCGCATTCCGCCGAACCTCGATCTCGCCGCCGTGGCGCCGCTGCTTTGCGCCGGCATCACGACCTATTCGCCCTTGCGCCACTGGAAGGTCGGGCCGGGGCAGCGCGTCGGCATCGTCGGGCTCGGCGGCCTCGGCCACATGGGCGTCAAGTTCGCGCGCGCCTTCGGGGCGCAGGTGGTGCTGTTCACGACCTCGAAGAACAAGGTCGAGGACGGCTATCGTCTCGGCGCGCATGAGGTGGTTCTGTCGAAAGATCCCGCGGCGATGGCGAAGGAGGCGAACAGGTTCGATTTCATTCTCGACGCCGTCGCGGCCGATCATGACATCAACGAATATCTGGGGCTCCTGAAGCGCGACGGCGTTCTGGTCCAGGTCGGGGCGCCGGAAAAGCCTTTGCCCGTCGCGGTCTTCAGCCTGATCTTCAAGCGCAGGAATTTTGCCGGATCGCTCATCGGCGGCATTCGCGAGACACAGGAAATGCTCGATTTCTGCGGCGAGCATGGGGTGACCTCGGACATCGAAATGATCCGGATGGACGAGATCAACGAGGCCTACGAGCGGATGATCCGCAGCGACGTGAAATATCGCTTCGTGATCGACATGGCGTCCCTGCCCAGCGGGTGACCGCCGTCGGACCAGCTTTCGGCCGGTTTCCGCAATCTGATCGAATCCTCCGCGGCGCCTTGCCGAGCACATCATTTCATGCGATCTGCGGGCGACCTCGAAAATGGGATGCCGGCCTTGCCCACCATCGGAGCGACACGCGGATTTGCGGCGGCCCTTGGCCTGCTTCCTGCGCTGGCGTTGCTGCTGGCCGGGTGCAAGCCGGAGTCGGAGGCTCAGGCGCCGCCGCCACGACCGGTCAGAACCATCACCGCCGAGAAAAGCGAAGTCGGCGAATCGGTCAAGCTCACGGGACAGATCCTGGCCGAAAACGAGGCGGCGGTCGCGTTTCGCATCGGCGGGCGGATCATTCAGCGGCTGGCCGGCGTCGGCGACCATGTCGAGCCGGATCAGATTCTGGCCAAACTTGATCCGCAGAACGAACTGAACGCCTTGCGGTCGGCGCGGGCGGCGCTCAACGCCGCGCAGGGTAAGCTGAGCCAGGCGCAAAACACATTCCAGCGGCAGGAAACGCTCCTGGCGAGAGGATTCACGACGCGGGTGCTGTTCGATCAGGCGGAGCAGGAATTGCGCACGCGCCGGTCGCAGGTCGATGACGCCAAGGCGCAGCTTGAGATCGCCCAGGACCGGGTGAGCTACACCCAGCTGAAGGCCAATATCGCCGGGACCATCACCGCGCGGGGCGCCGAGTCCGGAGAAGTCGTCCAGCCCGGCCAGATGATCTTTCAGGTCGCCCGCAAGGTCGGATGGGACGCCGTGTTCGACGTGCCGGCCCAGGTGCTCCGCAATGCGCCGCCCGACCCCGACATCGTGGTCGCCCTGACCGACGATCCGGCCGTGACCGCGACCGGTCGGGTCCGGCAGGTCGATCCGCAGGCCGATCCCGTCACCCGCACCTTCCGGGTCCGGGTGAGTCTGACCGATCCGCCGGCCGCGATGAGGCTCGGCGCGACGGTGACGGGGCGCATGAAGCTCGATTCCGCGAACGCGATTTCCGTTCCCGCCAGCGCCCTCACCAACATCGATCGCCAGCCGGCCGTCTGGATCGTCGACCCGGCCAGCATGACCGTCTCGCTCCGCACTGTCGAGGTGCTGCGTTTCGATCCGGGATCGGCGATCATCTCGCAGGGGCTGGACGGCGGGGAGATCGTTGTCACCGCCGGGATCCAGGCGCTTCACCCCGGACAGAAGATCCGTCTGATCGGATCGCCGTCCTGATGGGCCCCAACCTTTCCGAATGGGCGCTGAAACATCGGTCCTTCGTCATCTTCCTGATGATCGCGGTGACGGTCGCCGGAATCGCCTCATTCGCCCGGCTCGGGCGCAACGAGGATCCGGCCTTCACCTTCCGCACGATGATCGTGCAGGCCGGCTGGCCCGGTGCGACGCTGGACGACACCCTGAAACAGGTCACCGAGCGGCTCGAACGCAAGCTGCAGGAGACGAGGGGGCTCGATTTTCTGCGCAGCTATACGAGCCCAGGCCTCACCACAATCTTCGTGAACCTCAAGGGCGCGACGGCCGCATCCGAGGTCCCAGACATCTGGTATCAGGTCCGCAAGAACGTCGGCGACATTCGCGCCTCGCTTCCCGCCGGGGTCGTCGGTCCCGGCTTCAACGACGATTTCGGCGACACCTTCGGATTGATCTACGGCTTCACCGCGGACGGGTTCACCCATCGCGAACTGCGCGACTATGTCGAGGACATCCGCTCGCGCGTGCTGCGCGTTCCCGACGTTTCGAAGATCGAGATTCTCGGCGCGCAGGACGAGCAGATCTTCGTCGAGTTCTCGACGCAGCAGCTGGCCGGATTGGGGATCGACCGGGCGGCCCTGATCGCCGCCCTTCAGGCGCAGAATGCGGTCAGTCCGGCGGGAGATCTGCAGACCGGCAATGAAAAGCTGGCGCTGCGCGTATCGGGCGCCTTCCGCTCGGAGGACGACATCCTCGCCGTGAATTTCCTCTCGAACGGGCGATTGATCCGGCTTCGCGACATTGCGGAGGTGCGCCGCGCCTATTCCGATCCGCCGCAGCCGATGTTCCGCGTCAACGGCAAGCCCGCGATCGGCCTTGCGATCGCGATGCGCAACGGCGGCGATATCCTGACCCTTGGCCGCAACGTCCGCCAGGCGATCAAGGAGGCCGTCGCCGATCTGCCGCTTGGCGTCGACGCGACGCTGGTGTCCGATCAGCCGGCCGTCGTCAACACCGCCATCGGCGAATTCATGGAATCGCTCTGGCAGGCGATCGCCATCATCATGGCGGTGAGCTTCCTCAGCCTCGGCGCGCGGGCCGGCGCCGTCGTCGCGCTGTCGATCCCGCTGACGATGGCGATCACCTTCCCGATCATGGAGATGCTCGGGATCGACCTTCAGCGGATTTCGCTGGGCGCCCTCATCATCGCGCTCGGCCTGCTCGTCGACGACGCCATGACCACCGTCGACGTCATGACCTCGCGGCTGGCGGCGGGCGACGGCAAGGCCGAGGCGGCGAGTTTCGCCTACAAGACGCTGGCCTTTCCCATGCTGACCGGCTCGTTCGTCACCGCGGCGGGCTTCGTGCCGATCGGCTTCGCCCGCAGCGCCGCGGGCGAATACACCTTCTCGATCTTCGCCGTCGTCAGCATCGCGCTGATCGTCTCATGGTTCGTCGCCGTCCTGTTCGCGCCGCTGATGGGCGTGGCGTTCCTTAAGAAACCGGAAAAGGCGGCGTCTGATAAGCCGGGGCTGATCATGCGGATCTTCCGCGCGATCCTTGTCGGCGCGATGCGGGCGCGCTGGCTGACCATCGCCGCGACGCTCGCCTGTTTCGTCGCCGCGCTGATGGCGCTGCCCTATGTGCCGCGCCAGTTCTTCCCGGCCTCCGACCGTCCCGAACTCGTCGTCGATCTCTCGCTGCCGCAGAACGTCTCGATCTTCGCCAGCGATACGGCGGCGGCCAAACTCGACGCCATCCTCACCGGCGATCCCGACGTCGAGCGCTGGAGCACCTATGTCGGGCGCGGGGCGATCCGCTTCTATCTGCCGCTCGACGTGCAGCTGGCGAACGATTTCATCGCCCAGGCCGTCGTCGTCGCCAAGGACGTTCCGGCGCGCGAGCGCCTGAAGGCGAAACTCGAACACGAACTCGCGGAGCAATTGCCAAGCGTCGTCGCGCGGGTGTCGCCGCTGGAGCTTGGGCCGCCCGTCGGCTGGCCGGTGCAGTACAGGGTCAGCGGTCCCGACATCGCGCAGGTGCGCGCGAACGCGCTGCGGCTCGCCGAAATCCTCGGCGCGAACAGCAAGGTGAAAGAGGTCAATTTCGACTGGATCGAGCCCTCGCGCATGGTCCGCATCAACATCGATCAGGATCAGGCGCGGCTTCTTGGCCTCAGCTCGCGGGCGCTCTCCGAGGTCCTGAACACGGTGATGACCGGCACGCCCTTCACCCAGGTGCGCGACGATATCTACCTCGTCAACGTCATCGCGCGGGCGCAGGACGAACAGCGCGTCTCGCTCTCCACCCTGCGCTCGCTGCAATTGCCGCTGCCTGACGGACGCACCGTGCCGCTCAGCCAGGTCGCGAGCTTCGATTTCGAGCAGGAGTTTCCGCTGATCTGGCGGCGTCAGCGCGTCCCGACGCTCACCGTGCAGGCCGATGTCGCGGGGGGAGCCACGCCCGAGGCCGCGGTGCGCTCGCTCGCGCCGGAGGTCGCCAAACTCGCGGACAGCCTGCCGCGCGGCTACCATGTCGAGACCGGCGGAACGGTCGAGGAGAGCGAACAGTCGCAGGCCTCGGTCTTCGCCAAAGTGCCGCTGATGTTGCTCTTGATGGTCACCTTCCTGATGGCGCAGCTGCACAGTTTCAGCCGGTTGTTTCTCGTCCTCAGCATCGTGCCGATGGGCCTCATCGGGATCGTCGGCGCGCTGCTGATGTTCAAGCAGCCGCTCGGCTTTGTCGCGATCCTCGGCATTCTCGCTTTGGTCGGTATGATCGCCCGCAACGCGGTGATCCTGATCGAGCAGATCGAGACGGAGCGGGCGGAGGGACGCGATACGTGGAACGCCGTCGTCGAGGCGACGCTCTCGCGTTTCCGCCCGATCATGCTGACCGCGATCTCGACGGTGCTCGGCTTCATCCCGATCGCGCCCACCGTGTTCTGGGGGCCGATGGCGATCGCGATCATGGGCGGTCTGTTCGTCGCGACAATGCTGACGCTGATCGTGACCCCAGCGCTCTATGTGGCGATGTTCCGGGTGAAGGCGCCGGCGGGGGTGGTTGTGTAAAGGTTGGAGACGCGTTGTAAGGAGGGAGCGAACGGCTCGCCTTATCACGCCGAGCGTTTGTGCAGGTGCTTAGCGAATGAATCAAGGTGACGCGCTGTTCGACCGATAAGGGCCGAAACGGGAACGGCAGCTTTGGAGTGGCCTCGATAGAATGCTGCCGTTTCAGAGCTAATAAGTCTAACCTGCATCAATGCAATTGCATAGGAAGACGACAACTTGTCCGGCCTTCCAACTGAGGCGGCGTTGGCGCCACCTGGAAATGACCGGGTAGATTATTACGTAATCTTTTCCAACGGACGCACGCCGCCGGTCACGTTTAGTCCGGTTCAAATCATTGGCTCCAGCGATTGTATTTGCGAAGGTCCTCCGCTTGGCGGATCATTACGACATTCCAACGGGACCGCATCGGTGCGTATCAAATGATCGTCATGGAGGTGTTGGCCGATGAAGCCAGAAGAATATTGGAAGAACTTCAACCTTGGAACTGAGCTCGATATCGCTGGGCGTTTTTTGTACAATGGTCTCCAGATTTTCCACCAAATGGAGACCTTTTCGAGGGAAGAAGACGCTTTCGAGTTTCTCTATGCGGTGTGCGTAGGCATTGAAAGGCTTATTAAAATCGCACTGATATTGACCGAGCACGATAAACGCGATGATCAGGAAGAATTTGAAAAGGAACTTATAACTCACAGCCACCAAGACTTGTTGGCCCGGTTAAAGAGACATCATGCATTGGCGCTGGGTCCGGCACACAACGAATTTGTAAGTATTTTATCTCGATTCTATAAATCACATCGCTACGGGAGATATAGCCTAGCGTCCGTTTATTCTCCAGCCCAAGAGCGAGACGACTTGAACTCGTTTTTTGAAAAGTATCTCGATATTAAAATCGACATTGAAAGTATGTTCTCTCGCACGCGGAATGAGCGCCGCCATAAAAGATTTATCGGTAAAGTGCTTTCGAAGATCGTAGTCCCGATTTTTGAAATCATTAGAGGCGAGGCTCACAGGCTGAATCTTTATACCTACGAAATTGAATATGAATCGAAAGCCTCGAAAATATTTCAGTTCCAAAGTTTTGATTTTGAAAATGAGGACATTTTGCAAACCGAAATCCTCGCATACTTCATCTCAGTTAAAGCGTCAGGGGCAAATGCCAGATTTCTGCGAGAACAAATCAAAGCGCTTTCCTTCGATTCTGCGTTGGAAGCTGATTACATCTCCGCGCTCAGATCAGACCGCAAAAAGTTAACGGTCATGGACGAGTTTGAAGCACTCTATAAGGATGATGTTTCAGATTTTGCGACGCGAAGAGAGATGCTCAATGTCGCTATATCCGAATATTTAAATTACGAACCTGAGGAGGGTGATGAAGACAAGGAAGACTTGCTCGACGACACTGGTTCCAGTTGCGACTCTGGCGAGGAAGAGTAACAACCGCGAAACGAAGGCGCATCGGAGTGACTGCTTTTGGCGGTCTCATTAGAAGTTTAACGACTCACTTGGGCGCTAACCCGACGCTTTTGCGCGGGCTCAAGCCCATCGAAACGCCGTCCCTAGCCCGAACTGCCTAAAACTTCGTCTGTAGCCGCAGCGCCGTGTAAATGGCTTGCGGCTTGCCCGGATTCCAGGGGTTGATCAGCTGCAGATCGCCGGAGAGGCGCAGCCAGGGCGTCAGCGCGAGATTGTAGAACGCCTCCACTCCGCCTTCGCTGCGGCGATCGACGTCGAGCGCGGCCAGCCCCGCGAGCAGGGGTTGGCTCAGCCCGAAATGGAAGAAGCCGGCGCCCCAGCGGTCGTCCTCGCGGCCCGCAAGCAATGTGTTGCCGCCAAGTCCGGCGAGGACGCTCCATTTGACCGGACTGGGATTGCCGTCCGACAGGGTCGCCAGCGTGAACAGACCCCAGCCCACGGCCGGGTTTTCTTCGCTCTGAACGAAATATTGCTGGACGGCGTAGGAGGCGAACCAGAACCCCTTTTGCGTCGCGACGCCGCCGCCCGGCGCCGGCGGGCGCGTCAGGTCGGTGATATTGTCGAGATCGACGCCGCGCGCATTGCTGTAGGCGGCGCGCAGGGTCTGAAAGCCGCGCAGGCCCGCGATCTGTGTTTCGAGAGTCGCGGCGGCGCCCACCGCCAGCCCCTTCTCGAACGGATGCTCGATGACCTGCGGGTTGATCGCGCTGCGCGGATCGGCGATCAGCAGGGCGAAACTGACCGGCTTGGTCTTGAGCGCCAGGATCGCGCCCAGCAGATAGGGCGCCGAGACGACGACCCTGTCGCCGGCCCCTCCCCTGAAGGCCGTATAGGCGACCCCGGTCGATGGCAGGGCGAAAGCCCTGTTCATGAACGTGTCGATTCCGCCGCCGCCGATCAGCGGGGTCTTGGACGCAAGCGTCATCATGTTGAATTTTCCGGCGCTGAGGGAAACGAGGTCGCCGAAATCCTGCGTGACGCTGAGGGAGAGCGCCGAATGATAGCCGTCCCGCTCCACATAGGCGAGCGCGGTATTGACCGGGACGAGCGCGAAATCCGCCCTGTTCAGATTTTGACCGAAGTAATGCTCATATTGGGCGTTCACGTGAAGGCCCGGCCAGAAGCCAAGTTTCTCCGCGTCCACCTTCAGGAAAGCGTCGACTTTGCCGCCATAGCGCCAGGTCTTGCTCGCCTCGCTGTCGGACTCGCCCTGATAGAATTGCGAAACCCAGACGTCGGGCATGAGGCCGAAGCTGCGCAATTGTTCCTTAGGGCCGCCCGGCGCATCGGTCAGGGAGGATTGGTCGAGCACGGAAGGTCTGGCGTCCTGCGCGGACGCGGCGTTCATTGCCGCGGCAAGAAGGATCGCTGCGGCAAGAAGGATCGCGACGGCGACGAGGCGGGCGGACGCCTGGCGAAGATGTCTCCAGATCACGGCGCTTTTCCAGCTTACGGCCCGGCCCGCGCGGGATCGCGGCTGCGGCAAGGCGTAACTTGCGGCCTGCGGCGAAATTGCGCAAATCCGGCGACGCGCGCTCAGGGCGACGCCTGGTCTCCCAGGACGCAACCGGTCAAGATTCTCAAAACGACCCGAACGCCGTCCCCAACCCGATCACCGCCACGAGCGCCAGAAGGCCGCCCACGATCGACACCATGACGATGTCGAAATAGCTCTCGCGATGGGTTGAGTTGCAGACCGCGAGCAGCGTGACCACCGCGCCGTTGTGCGGCAGGCTGTCGAGCGTGCCGGCGCCGATCACGGCGACGCGGTGGAGGAGGCCTGGGTCGATGCCCTGTTCGGCGGCGAGCTTCATGTAGGTGTCGCCGAGAGCGTCGAGCGCGATGGTGAGGCCGCCCGAGGCCGAGCCGGTGAGCGAGGCGAGAACGTTGGTCGCGACCGCGAGCGAGACGAGGGGACCGCCCTCGATGCCGAGCACCCATTCGCGCACCATGTCGAAGGCGGGGAGCGCGGCGATGACCGAGCCGAAGCCGACGAGGCTTGCGACGCTCAAGACGGGCAGGGCGGAGGCGTTGGCGCCCGCGTCCATGCTGCCGCGCAGATCAGGCAGGCGCTTGAAGTTGAGCGCGACCAGCGCGGCGATGGCGGCGGCGAGCGCGGTGACGACCGCCCACACTCCTCCGACGGCGGAGAGGGAGGTCGACCCCCATGATTCATCGGCGAGCCAGGATGCGTTGAGGCGCGGCAAGACGTAAAGCGACATCAGCAGATTGACGCCGACCACGATGGCGAGCGGCAGCACCGCCAACGCGATGGGCGGATTGGTCGCGCTGACTTCGCCGTGGCGGATCTCCGCCGGATCGAAACTGCCCGCAGTCGTCGCCCGCTCGCGTACGACGAGGTCCACGTCGCGCGGCGCATCGGGCTCCGCCTTGTCCCCGTAGCCCTCGCCTCTGGCGCGGGCGGCGGCCTCGACGCGGGCGAGCCACCAGAGGCCGAATCCGAGCATCACCACCGAGGCGATGAGTCCGAGGCCGGGAGCGGCGAAGGGCGTCGTGCCGAAGAACGGCATGGGAATAGCGTTCTGGATCGCGGGCGTGCCGGGCAGGGCGGACATGGTGAAGGTGGAGGTGCCAAGGGCGATCGCCGCCGGCATCAGCCGCCGCGGGATCTTGCCCGCGCGAAACAGGGCGTGCGCCATCGGAGCCAGCACGAAGAAGGCGACGAACAGGCTGACGCCGCCATAGGTGACGAGGGCTCCCGCGAGCACGACGGCCAGTACGGCGCGGCTCGGGCCAAGCCGCCGCGTCATGAAATCGGCGATGGAGGACACCGAACCGCTGTCCTCCATCAGCTTGCCGAACAGGGCGCCGAGCAGAAAGATCGGGAAGAATTGCATGACGAAGCGGGCGGCGCTCCCCATGAAGGTCTGGGTCCAGTGCGCGAGGAGGGGCTCGCCCGCCCAACCGGCGGCGAGGATCGCGGCGGCGGGAGCGAGCAGAAGAATGCTCCAGCCCCGGTACGCGAGCCAGACGAGAAGGCTGAGGGCGACGAGAATGCCGAGAAGTCCCATGGATCAGATCCCTTCCACCAGCGCGTCGATGTCGAGGGTCGAGCGCACGCCGAGGTCGTGCGCATGGGTCTCCAGGAAGGCCTGCGCCGATTTCCGTCCCTCGTCGCGCAGGAAGGTGAAGAAGTCCCATTCGGCGTTGAGCTTCGAGGAGGCGCCGAGATCGGTCATGACGTCGTTCTTGACGCTATGGATGCGCATGGCGGCCCAGAGCGCGCCCTCGCCGCTGCCGGGGTCCGCCACTTGCCGGAGCAGGGCCATCATGCGCAATTCCTTCAGCACGACTGCGTTGAAGGAAACTTCGTTGAGGCGGTTCAGGATCTCCGCCGCCGTCCGCGGCACGCCGTCCCGCACGACGGGGTTGATCGGAATGAGAATGGTGTCGTGCGATTTGCATTCCCGCACGAGGGTGGTGAGCGTCGGATTGCCGGAATAGCCGCCGTCCCAATAGGCCTCGCCGTCGATCTCGATGGCCTGGAACATGGTCGGCAGGCAGGCCGAGGCGAGCAGCACGTCCGGGGTGATGGAATCGTTCTTGAAGACCTTGCCCCGCCCGGTTCGGACATTGGTGGCGGTGATGAAAAGATGGATCGGCGAGCGCGCCAGCAAGTCGAAATCGATGAGGTCGGCGAGAATATCGCGCAGCGGATTGGCGCCCCTTGGATTGAGGTCATAGGGCGACCAGAGACGGGACATCAGGTCCATCGCGACATAGACGGGAGAGGAGTCGAGCGTCCAGCGGCCGAGCAGGACGTCGATGGGCCCGCGCTTGAACGGGCTGAACCGGGCCCCCTCCGAAACGCGCCGCCAGAACGTTTCAAGCGCCTCGCGCGCTCCGCGGGCTCCGCCCTTTTGGTAGCCGTGCACCAGCACCGCGGCGTTCATCGCGCCGGCGGACGTGCCGGAAATGCCGTCGATTTCCAACCAGGGCTCCTCGAGCAGGCGGTCGAGCACGCCCCAGGAGAACGCTCCATGCGCGCCGCCGCCCTGCACCGCAAGATCGACGAGGATGGGATCGCGCGTAATCGGGCTCGAAGCTTTTTCCATGTGACCTTGAGGATGTTGCCGACCTTGAGGATGTTGTCGAACGTGTTTCGGGGGGAGACGTGGATGGCGCCGCCATTTTAGGCGAACGCGGCGGGAGCGTCACGCGTTTTGTTGCAATGCAGCGAGCGGCCTCGCCTGCAACACGGCGCCTTTGCGAGGGAAGCCGAGCGCAATCAAAGCGCCGATCCGTTCAAAGCGCCGCCAAAGATTGCGGCCCTTCGCCTAATCCGTTACCACATGGCGGCTTGAAAACGCGCGGATGACTGCGCATTTTCTCCTAGCCAAACCGGCTCAAGCGCACACGGGGTAAGGGAATGTCCGATCTTGTCGTCATCGTCTATCCGAATCAGGAGAAGGCCGAAGAAGTGCGCACGCGCCTCTTCGAATTGCAGAAGGAATATCTGATCAAGCTTGCGGACGCTGTCATCGCCACCAAATCGGCGGACGGTCAGGTTCAGTTGCATCAAGTCGTCAATACGACAGCCTCCGGCGCCGTTTCCGGCAGTTTCTGGGGCTTGCTGGTTGGCGTGCTTTTCCTCAATCCGCTGCTTGGCGCGGCGTTGGGAGCGGCGGGCGGCGCGCTTGGCGGCGCGATGTCGGACTTCGGCATCAACGACGAGTTCATGAAGCAGCTTGCCGCCAGCATCCAGCCCGGCAACGCCGCTCTGTTCGTGCTGATCCGGGAAATGACGGCGGACAAGGTCGTTGACCAGATCAAGGATTATGGCGGCGTCGTGCTCAAGACGTCTCTCGACGACGCCAAGGAACAGGCGCTTCGTCAGGCTCTCGCCAGCGCGGTCTCGTCCGACGCGCCCGCGGCCTGAGCGAAACCGGCTTCGGTCAGGGCGGCGGTCGTCGCCTTGCCCGGCGTTTCTTGATTGCTCGCGCGAAGGCCTTCCTCGATTCTCTCGATCATGTAAGGGAAGAAGGGATTGGACGACATCCGCAGCAATGCGTCGAGGCTGATAATCAGGCCGCCGCGCTCCCCGCGCGGCGCGACGGCGCCGAGGTTGACGCCGAAATTCTCGCTGGGGTCGGGCTCAAGGCCATAGAGCGAGTCGCTGAGCGGAAACGGCACCGCGACATGCGAGAGCGAAAAAACTCCGGGCGGGTAGGATAACCCCAACACCCGCGTTCGTTCGACAGACGATCCCGCCTCCGTCACGCGTTCGACGACTTCGGGGCTGTCAGGGTCCGCGTTGGCGATGATCGTCGATCTGAACCGCCGGGGCGTCGCCGGCAGGAGCCGCGACAGCGCATTGTCCGGAGCGGTCCGCAACAATTGGCCGAATTTGGCGCTGCGATTCACATCGAACAGAACGAGTTCGCTGCCATTTGCCGGAAGCTGCTCGTAAAGGGCGGAAACGATCGCCCGGGTGCTGACGGTGAAATCCACGACCGATTGGAAGGTCAGGATCGGGGCAAGATCCTCCAGGCGCCTTTCTCGAGCCAGACGCGTGATCTGCTCTTGCAGGACGTGGGTCACGAGGTAGGACTGCCGGGCGCCGTTCACCGGAAACGAATTATATTTGAACGGATTGAACTCGGGCGTCACGCTGAGCCACGCCGCCTTCGCAAAGGCCGGGAATATTGCCGGCAGGGCGGCGATCCCGGCGAAGCGCGCGAAGCGCGTGATCCCGATCATCGGCGAAATCAGCACCAGGCGATCGGGGCGCGTCAGCTTCGGATTCTCGATGGCCTCCAGCGCATATTTCAGCGCCAGCGCGCCGCCGTTGGAGAAGCCAATGATATGCAACGGAAGCGCTGGTCCAATACGTCGCCGGGCCTCGCGGACCGCGAGGCGGGTCGCCGCCGTCCATTCCTGCCATTCGACGCTGGTCAGTGCGCCCGGAACCGTGCCGTGCGCGGGCAGCCGGATCGCAACAGAGACGAAGCCGTGGTCGCGATAGCGCCGGGCGATATGGCGCAAACTATAGGGCGAATCCGTCAGCCCGTGCAAAAACACCACGGCTCCGGCGGGCGGTCCTTCCGGCTCCAGCACGTAGGACCGGTTCCAGTCCTGGGCGAAGCCTTCCGGATAGACCGGACTGCCCTCGAAAAACCGATTGATCGGAATGCGCTCGTCCTCGGCGAGCCTCTGGCTGACGTTATGGCGCACCTCCGCGAAAATCTTGTCTTCGGCCTTGAGGTAATCGTCCCACCCGGCGCGATCGATCGCGGCGGCCTTCATTTCATGCGGGACAAACGTGTGCCAGGGCTCGAGCGGGGCTCCCCGCTGGGTGTCGTAGATGCGGACAGCGAGCAGGGTCAGGACGGCGATCGCGAGCACAGCGGCTGTTCGCCGGGTCCATTTCGTCAGCCACGCGCGCAATCTATGAGTGTCCTTCTCGACCGAGTAACGCCGCCGTTTTGGCTTGGAGCGCGAGCGCCGATGATTGCGCATGGCGTTATGGGAAGCGCAACATATTTAAGCTATAAGCGCGCTGAAGACCAAGCTGGCGAAGGGTACCAATGCGCATTTTGACTCTAATTCTGGTCTGCGCCGCCTTGGTTGGATGCGGCCGGGCGTCCGGCGTTCTCGAGCCGATCGCCGCCAGTCCTCCCGACGCCTCGCGAGTCGCGCTTCTGGTTGCGACCACGCGGGCGCCGTCCAGAGATCCAGGCGTTCTGTTCACGGGCGAGCGCGAAAGCGCGATCTCGTTGACTGACATGACCGTTTCGATTCCGCCGGCGCAGAACCGGCAAATCGGCCAGATCCAGTGGCCGGCCAGCCTGCCGCCCAATCCGCAGACGGATTTCGCGACCCTCAACGTGACGCCTCTGACAGGCTCGGGTCAGACGCAAGGCTGGCTGAAGCAACACCTGCCCCGTTCGCGCCGCGTCCTCGTCTATGTCCATGGCTTCAACAATCATTTTGACGATGCGGTCTATCAGCTGGCGCAGATCGTCCATGATTCCGGCGCAGACGCCGCTCCGGTCTTGTTCACCTGGCCCTCGCGCGGCAACATTTTCGAATATGTCTATGACAGGGAAAGCACGATCTCATCCCGCGACGCCCTCGAAGAGACGCTGCGCGCGATCGCCAGGGATCCGCGCGTGGGAGAAATCACGGTCATGGCCCATTCCATGGGATCCTGGCTGGTCATGGAGACATTGCGTCAGATGTCGATCCGCGACGGCCGGGTCGCGTCGAAAGTTCAGAACGTCATTCTGGCCTCGCCGGATCTCGACGTCGACGTGTTCGCGACGCAGTGGCGCAAGATCGGACAACCCCGCCCGCGCCTGACCGTTTTTGTGTCGCGCAATGACAAGGCGCTGAGGGTTTCGCGCCGTCTCGCCGGCAATATCGACAGGCTGGGTCAGATCGATCCGATGGCGGAGCCTTATCATTCGGCGCTGGAGAAATCAGGCGTCGACGTCATCGACCTCACCGATTTGACGGTCGCCAATTCCCTCAATCACTCGAAGTTCGCCGAAAATCCCGGGGTTGTCCAACTCATCGGCCAGAGACTGCTCACCGGTCAAACGCTCGCCGGCGCGGAGAGTCTTGGCGAGCGCGTCGGCGGGTTCGCGCTCGGCGTCGGTCAGACCGTCGGGGGCGTCGCAGGGGTCGCGATCAGCGCGCCAATCGCGATCGTCGATCCGAGTTCGCGCCGCGCCTATCAAAATCAGGTTGAGCATCTCGGCCACGCCGTCGAGGACACCGTTGAGTCCGCGACGCAATAGAGCATATTCCGATCGGATTGAATCAATCCAATCGAGAAGAATATGCTCAATTTTTTGACTCTGGAGCGATTTCTGATCGATCGCATGAAGTCATGCGATCGGAAAGCGCTCCAGGCGCCGCGCGCCAAATCGCGCACGCGGGGGCGACCTCAAAAAACGAAAACCCATCTTGATGGAGATTGAGACTGCTGCTACGTTTCGGCGGCGTCATTTTGTCGCCGTAACGAATAAGATTACAGAGCGTCCAAGACGCCAAGGAGGAAGAATCCCGCCAGGGTCAATTGGCGTCGGTCTGTATTCTTCTATGTCCCCCCTTGTTCCCTGACCTTCTCACACCGCTCCCTCATCTGGGGCGTCGGCGCAGCGAATCCCTTCGTCCAAGAAAGCACGGATTTGATGCTCTCTGGCGGGGCTGAAGCATCGCCAGTGAGAATTCCAATCTAGACGAGCGATGGCGCTCTACCTGACGAAAGGATAAATCCACATGTTGTCTCGCCGCACTCTCTTATCCGGTTTCTTCACCACGGCTATGGCGGCCGGCGCAGCGACCGTTCTCGTCGTCTCGGGCTCCACCGACGCCGAAGCGGTCGTCAATCCGCATCGTCATCCAAGGGCGATCGCGGTGAATCCGCACAGCCGCCGGCGACGGTCGCGTCATCCGGCGGCGGCGAAGCCGGCGGCCAAGTAGAATTGCGCAGGGCGCGCGATGGGTTTCATCGCGCGCCCTGTCTATCCGAGATCATTGTTCGATCAGAAGCAGTTTGGTCTGGGCGGCAAGCGCCGACGTGATGCGGGCGCATCAATCGCCGGATACAAGGCGAGGCGCCATTTTCGCCTCGCCAATGCGAATTCAAGACGCGCCCTTGATTGGCTCAGTGAGCGTCGCTCATCTTTTTCATGACTTCCTTTTCGACGCTGTGCGCGACGTCCTGCGCCGCGAGCGTATTTTTCGGCGGCCCTGAAAGCATCGTCGCGATCCAGCGGCTCGATGGATTAAGGTCGCACAAGGTGATGACGGCGAGCGTCAAGGGGACGCCGATGAGGGCGCCCGGAAGCCCCCAAAGAAAGCTCCACATGAAGAGCGCCACCACCGAGATGAAGGGAGAGATAGCGAGTTTCGCGCCTGAAAATGTCGGCTCGATATAGCTGCCAATCACGGATTGGACGAAAATGAGCCCGACGAAAACATAGGCTCCCATTTGCACCGATTCGAATTGAGCGGAGGCCAGGACGGTCGGCAGGACAGTCGCGATCAATGTGCCGATATAGGGGATGAAATTGAGAGCGAAGGCGATCACGCCCCACTCGGGCGCGAGATCGACGCCCTCGATCCACAAGAAGGCCCAGACAGCGACCCCCGTCAGAATGCTCGCAAGGGTGCGCACCACCATGTAGGTCCGCGCCTTCTCGGAGATCGTTTCAATCGCCTGGAGAAAATTCGTTCCCCCCTGGCCGGCGTGCAGGAAATCGCTAGCCGCTGTCCGGTTGTCGAAATTCTTGATATGCTGTCTGAAATCATCGACCTCGGGAAGCCCAAGCATCATATAGATCAGCACGATAAGACTAAATCCGATCAGGCTGTTCACGATGTCGGCGACAGATGAGGCGTATTGCATCAAAGACGCGGCATTGAACTTGTCGGAGAGCGAATCGGCGATGAAGATGTCGTGCTGCTCCAGCCAAACCGTCGTCTCCATGAAGAGAGACTGAAAGCGTGCGGTATTGGCCATGAACCAGCGGCCCACCTCGCCAAGTCCCCACGCGATGAGCGAGCCAAAAGCGATCATCACGACAACGGTCACCAGAATCGTGACCAGGATCGCTAGTCCTTTCGGGATGCGCTTCTGGAGGGTTTCCTGAATCGGCCAGACGACGGCCATGACGAAAAGCGCGACCGCGAGGGGCGCGAAGATCGAGCGCGCGAAATAAAGCGCGGCGGTCACAAGCACGGTGGCGCTCAGCGCCGGGATTCGAATAGTGCTGGCTCCCGCCATGGATCGTTACCCTTTTTCTTGATTGGTCCTCTCGTCAATATCGTACAATAGCGGTCAAACAGAAGAAAGGGGGGATGGGCCAGTCCCGACGGGTCTTTGATCCGCCGCCGACCCGGATACGCCGCCGAACCCGCCGCCGTTATTGCGGGAGTTGCGCCGTCGCGGCCGTTTGCTGCGGCTGATCGGGAAACGTTTGCTCCCAACCGCCGCCAAGCGCCTTGTACAACTGGACAAGGTTGGTCGAGACGGCGGCCGTGCTTTGCGCGAGCTGCTGTTGCGACTGCAACAAAGTGCGCTCCGCATCGAGAACCGTGATGAAGTCCCCGACGCCATTGCTGTAGCGCACGCGGGAAAGCATGAGAGCCGTTCGCGAGTGCTCGACCTCAGCTCTCAGGCTGTCGCGTCGCCGTTGTTCGGAGCCATAGGCGTTCAACGCATTGACGACGTCATGCCAGGCCTGAAGCACGGTCTTGTGGTATTGGAGTCCGGCTTCCTGCTGCTGCTCGGTGCGAAGGTTCAGAGTCGAGGTCAGACGTCCGCCCTCGAAGATTGGCAATGAGACCGTCGGGCCGGCCATATATTGCAGCGCATTGCCTGTCCAAAGCTTGTTGAGGGAAAGGGCGTTGAGTTCAAGATTTCCGTTCAATTTCACGCTCGGGTAGAATTCGGCGACGGCGACCCCGATATTCGCTGTTGCGGCATGCAATTGCGCCTCTGCGGCGCGAATGTCGGGGCGACGCCGGGCCAGTCCTGAAGGAACCCCCAGCGGCGCCCGGGGCGGCGCCGGAGGGATCGCCTTCGGCTGCGCCAGTTCGCTCCGGAGCGCACCGGGTTGTTCGTCGAGGATCAGGCTGATGGCGTTGATCTGGTTTTCAACATCGTTGCTGAAGTTCGGGATCTGAGCCCGCACGTTTTCGACCTGCGCCGCCGCATTTTCCACGTCGAGGCCGGTGGTGAGCCCCTTTTGCGCACGGGTTCGGGTGAGTTCGAGGATGTCGCTGGAGCTCTTGAGCGTCTCTGTCGCGATCGCAAGTTGCGTCTGCGCGGCCCGCAGCGCGATGTAATCCCGGGCGGTTTCCGCCAGCGCCGCGACGAGCACATCGCGGCGCTGGTATTCAGCCGTCTCGACTTGCGCGTCCGCGGATTCGATCTGGCGTCTGACATGACCCCAGAGGTCGAGCTCCCAGGACGCGTCGAAGCCGGTCTGCCAGATACTGACGGGCGGCACATGCGCGTCGGGACCAAGCAGGCTCAAAAGGCCGTTTTTGCTGTAGAGAGTCCGCTGATATTGGCCGTTGCCGTTGACCGACGGGAGAGCCGCCGCGGCGACGCCGCCCCGCTGGGCGCGGCTTTCCGAAAGTCGCGCCGTCGCGGTCTGTACGTCGAGATTTGCGCCTGCGACCCGTTCGGCAAGGGATGTGAGGACAGGATCGCGAAAGGTCCGCCACCACGCGGCTTCCGCCGGCGGGTCGGGGATCGCGGCTTCAAGATTCGCGGATTCCGCGGGCTGCGGCTCGGGCTTTCCAAAGAATGAGGCGCGCGGCAGCAACGGATCGGGAGGCGAGAAATCAGGACCGACGGAGCAGCCGGCCGTCGAAAGACAAGCCGCCAGCCCCGCCGCCAGCAACATCCGATGTGTGCAGATCATCGCCTGGCCAGCCTGGTTTGCGGGCGCTCCAAGAGGAGGATCACTCTGCGCCGACGTCATGAGAAGAGATTCCATCGAGGGCCGTCAATGAGCGGAACCGCGAGCGGCCGCCTTTTTGTTCGTCATGAAGAAACAGACCGGAACGACGCTGAATGAGACGATCGCCACATAGACAAACACGTCCGAATAGCCAAGAACCTGAGCCTGTGTGCGGAAGGACTGATAGACTTGGCCGATAGCGATGTCATGCGCCGCGCCCGCCGCGCGGCCCATCGCCACCAACGCTTTTTCGTAGGCCGCTATCAGCTCATTGAAGGGTTGATGAAACGGCGTCGCCCATTTTGACAGACTCGCCTGATGCGCCTGGGTTCTTTCCGTGATCATGGCGCTCGAAATCGAGATCCCTATCGAGCCGAAGACATTGCGGAACATGGAGAAAAGCGCCGTCGCGTCTCCGTTCAGCCGCCGCGGCAAGGTTGTATAGGCGATGGTGCTGATCGGAACGAACAGGAAAGCGAGGCCCGCCGCCTGCGCCGAGCGCATCAGCATCAATGTGGTGAAATCAATCGATGGAGCAAGCCTGCTTGAATACAAAAACGCAAGTCCCATGACAAAAAATCCGGTCGCGATAATGATGCGCGTCTGGACGAAGCGCATCGAGAGGCCGACCACCGGAATCAACAGGATGACCACCATGCCGCCGGGCGAGAGAATGAGCCCGGCCCATGTCGCTGTGTAGTTGATCACGGTTTGCGCGAATTGCGGAATGATGATGGCGCCGGAGTAAAGGACGCCGCCGGTCGCGGCGATGCAGAAGCAGCCCGTGGCGAAGTTCCTGTCCTTGAAGACATCGAGATTTACGATCGGATTTTTCGCGATCCGCAGCCAGATGACGGCGCCGACGACGCCAATGACGGCGAGAGCCGCCATGAGCACGATGAAGGGCGATCCGAACCAGTCGTCATCCTCGCCGCGGTCGAGCATAATCTGAAAGCAGCCGAGGCCGAGAGTGATCAGTCCGAGGCCAATGAGGTCGATGTGTTTGGCGGAGGCTTTCGACAGCCAGGGCGGATCCTCGACCAGCACGTAGACAAAGAACAAAGCGATGAGGCCGACGGGAATATTGGCGTAAAAAATCCATCGCCAATTGTAGGTGTCGGTCACAACGCCGCCAAGCGTCGGCCCGAGAATGGGCGCGATGATGGTCGCGATGGCGGTGACCGCGAAGGCGCCTCCGCGCTTGTCCGGCGGAAACGTGTCGAGGATGATGGATTGCTGGCTTGGTTGCATGCCGCCGCCGAAGAACCCCTGGGCGAGACGGAACACGACGAGCTGGGGCAGGCTGCCGGCGATCCCGCAAAGGAACGAGCAAACCGTGAACATTCCGATGCAGATCATGAAGTAGCGCTTGCGGCCGATCACGGCGCTCAGCCATCCTGAAATCGTCAGGACGATTCCGTTGGCGACAAGGTAGGACGTGAGCGCCCATGTCGCTTCGTCATTGCTTGCGGAGAGGCTGCCCGCGATATGCGGCAGGGCGACGTTGACGATGGTTGTGTCGAGGATCTCCATAAAGGCTGCGAGGGTGACGACGACCGCGATCGCCCAGGGGTTGGACGACGGCTTCCATTTCGCCGCTGAATCTGCGGCGTTCATTGCAGCTTCACCGTCGGCACGGCGGAGGCCCCGAGCGGAACCGGCAGATTAGGGTCGAGGCCGCTGTCGATGGCGATTTTAACGGGAATCCGCTGTACGATCTTGACAAAATTCCCAGTGGCGTTCTCCGGCGGAAAAGCGGTGAATTTCGAGCCGGATCCAAGCTGCACGCTATCGACGTGGCCCTTGAGCCTCAGATGCGGATAGGCGTCCAGCGTGATGTCGACATCCTGTCCGGGCCGCATCCGGTCGAGTTGCGTCTCCTTGAAGTTGGCCGTGACCCAGACTTCCGGCGAAACGATCGAGAAAATCTGCTGGCCGGGGGTGACATAATTGCCGACTTCGACATTTCGTTTGGTGATCCAGCCGTCCTGTGGTGCCCTGACGATTGTCCAGGAGAGGTTCAGGTTCGCCTGCTCGAGCTTCGCCTGAGCCTGTTCAACCTGCCCCGACAATTGTCCGACCTGCTCGTCGGCCTGGCCGATGCGCTGGGGCGCGGGTTCCGCCTCGAGCACTTGCGCCTCGGCAAGCGCGACTTGAGCCTGCGCCTGCCGCAGGCCCGCAGTCGCTGCGTCCACTTCCTGTTGCGTCGTCGCCTGCTTCGGCAGGCTTCGCTGCCGCTGGTAATCGGCCTGCGCCTTGACTTCAGCGGCTTGCGCCGACAGGAGCCGGGCCTTCGCCTGCTGCAGTTGCGCAGGGAAGTTCTTGCGCGCGATTTCCGCCCCCAGCTTCTGGCCCGTAAGCTGCGCCTTAGCGATTTTGAGCGCCCCTTCGGCGGAATCGCGGTCCTGAAGATATTGCCGCGGATCGATCTGGATCAGCGGGTCCCCCTTGCGCACGAATTGATTGTCGGTGACGTCGAGCGAGGTGACAAGTCCGGAAATCTGCGGCGCGATGGTGATCGCGCGGCCATCAACAAACGCATCGTCGGTGGACTGGATGTTGCGCGTCGAGAGATAGAGGTAGAGCCCGCCGCCGATCAGCGCGGCGGCGACAACACCGCCCGCGCGGAGCAAAGCACGCTTTGTCTTGGGCGACTGCTCATCGCCCTTGGGCGCTTCTTCGGACCGAGGGTGTTCCTCCCCGGCTTCCTTTTCCTGGGGACGATGAGCGTCCTCGCCCTCCTCAAACATTTCTTCGCTATATTCGCGAGGGATGGGATTTTCTGAAGGCTGATTCATGCTGAAAATCGCTCGAAATCATCCGATAAAGGATTTAGGGGGGTGCAGCCAGCCGACTTAGACGCACCGATAACCGAACTCGTGGGTACAGTTAATATGGTGAAAGGCCCAAGTCAATGACGCAGACCCGCTCATCAAGGCGCGTGCCGCGCGGAGAAAAGCGCCGTGACGAAATTGCCGCAGTCGCCGAACGCGTGTTTCTCGAACGCGGCTATTCGGAAACGACGATGCAGCACATCGCGGACTACGCGGGAGCTTCCAAGGAGACGCTTTACCGGCATTTCGGCTGCAAGGGGACGCTGTTTTCCGAAGTGATGCGCCGCCGTTCGTCCGAGGTCATGAGCGGCGAAGAAGACGGCGCGCTCTGCGGCTCGCCGCCAGAGGTTCTGTTCAGCCTTGCGCTGAATCTCCTCCATCTCTTGACCAGAGCGGACTCTCTGCGCCTCTATCGCGTCGTCGTCGCGGAAACGCCGCGGGAGCCGGAACTCGGTCGTATTTTTTATGGGCAAGGCCCCGGCCGGATCCTGACGCGGCTCACGGATTATCTCGATGAAACCGGCAAAAAGGGAGAGCTAAATGTTCCAAATCCAAGCCTGGCGGCGAGGCTCTTCATTGGCTCCGTCACCACGTTTCATCAGATCCAGGGCCTCGCCATGCAGGCCACCTTTCCCGACGCGGAGCTTCAGATTCATGCAAGGGAGGCGGTCGCCCTTTTTCTGGCGCGCTACGGGGCCTGATCGGCGCGTCTGCGGCGCTAAAGCGCTTTCCGATCGCATGCAGTCACGCGATTGATCAGAAATCGCTCCAGGTTCAAATGCTTGAGCATAGTTTTGTCGATTGGATGGATTCAATCCGATCGGAATATGCTCTAAAGAGCGCCGAAGGCGGCGTGCGCTGTTGGTTTTTCTTTTAATGAATTAACCCGAGGCCTAAAACGCCGGAAACAATCAAAAAAATCGCGACGATATAGTTGAGAAGCTGCGGCATGATCAAGATAAGGATGCCGGCGAGCAAGGAGACGATCGGTTGTAGATGCGCTACGCTTACGGTCATATGTTATGTCCCTTCATGGATGGCCGGCTCGAACGCGAGCCCGCCGCGGCGGAACGCTAACATGAATCCGGAAGGATCACGAGACGATGGGCGGGCGGCTGCGAACCGCCGGGAGGAGCCAAGACCGCCCCGCGAATTGCCTCGCGGCTCTTGCCGACAAGCCCGCCGTGCAGGCTGAAAGCAACGGATTTCGCCTCGATGACGCCGCCGGCGAACGGCTTTCACATCAAGCCAAGATCCAGGCGGGACTCTTCCGACATCTTGGACTGATCCCAGGGCGGATCGAATACAAGATTGACTTTGACTTCGGACACGGGCTCCAGGGAGTCCACGGCCTTATGGACCCAGCTGACCATCTCGCCGGCGACCGGACAACCGGGAGCTGTGAGCGTCATGTCGATTTCGACGAATCCGGCGAGAGATGCGTCGATCCTGTAAATCAGCCCTAGATCGTAGATATTGACCGGGATTTCGGGATCGTAAATGGTTCTCAACGCCTCGATGACGATAGTTTCAATCTCGGCGACGTTCCAATCCTTCGAGACCGCCCGCGCAGCCTCTGCGTCAGCTGAACCGACGTCCGTCATTTGCTCATCTCCCGCGGTCTGTCGAACGGCCTCGATGCTTCGTCGCGAGCCGGCCCAATGTCCAGGGCCGCTTCCTGACGAAGATCGAGACGCTTCGCGTCGATCATTTGAAAAGCTCGAGAACATTATGCACGCCCCGGACAAGGGCGTCGATTTCCTCATGTGTGTTGTAAAGTGCGAAGGACGCCCGCGTCGTCGCCGTCACGCCGAGGCGCTCCATCAATGGCTGCGCGCAATGATTGCCCGCGCGCACGGCGATTCCGGCCCGGTCCAACAAAGTGGAGACGTCATGCGGGTGAGCGCCTTCGGTTGAAAACGTCACCAGCGCGCCCTTGTTCGGCGCACGGCCGAACAGGGTGACACCCTTCATTTTACCGAGTTCCTCGGTCGCGTGAGCAAGCAACGCGCTTTCGTGAGCGGCGATCGCGGCGCGATCGAGGGAGCCGAGATATTCGAGCGCGGCGCCCAATCCAATCGCCTCCGCGATCGGCGGAGTGCCGGCTTCGAAGCGGTGCGGAGGATCCGCATAGGTGACGTTGTCCTTGGTCACGACCTGGATCATTTCTCCGCCCCCATGATACGGGCGCATCTGCTTCAGGTGCTCGTAACGGCCGTAGAGAAAGCCAATTCCTGTCGGTCCATAAAGCTTGTGTCCGGTGCAGACGTAAAAGTCGCAGCCGAGCGCCTGAACATCGACGATCGAATGGACCGATCCCTGACATCCATCGACGAGAACCTTGGCGCCAGCGGCGTGCGATAATCGAATGATGTCGGCGAGCGGCGTGATGGTCCCCAGCACGTTCGACATATGCGTAACGGCGACCAGCTTCGTCTTTGGCGACAGGAGTTTGGCGAACGCCGAAAGATCGAAGCAATCATCGTCGGTCACGCCGACCCAGCGCAACACCGCGCCCTTGCGTTCGCGTAGGAAATGCCAGGGAACGATGTTGGAGTGATGCTCCATTTCGGTGACGATAATCTCGTCTCCGGGTTCGATGTCGGCGCCGAGCGACGATGCCACAAGATTGATCGCCTCGGTCCCGCCCTTGGTGAAAATGATCTCTTCCGTCTTTTTTGCGTTGACGAAGTTCCGCGCCGACTCGCGGGCCTGTTCAAAGAGCGCGGTCGATTCGGAAGAGAGAAAATGAACGCCGCGATGAACGTTTGAATAGGTCTCGGCGTATGCCTTCTCGACGGCGTCGAGGACCGCTTGCGGTTTTTGAGCCGAAGCCGCGTTGTCGAAATAGACGAGGGGCCGTCCGTGAATTTCCCGGGCGAGAATGGGAAAATCCCGGCGCAGTTCCGCGATATCGAATGCGGGCGCGTTCTTGTTCGGGAGCGTCAACGCTTCATTGGGCATGTGAGATCTCACGGGCGTGAGTGTTGAGCCAGCTGGAAACGGCGTCGGCGGCTCGCGAACGCAAGGTCTCGTCGCCGATCTCGTCGAGAATTTCTCCAAGAAAGGCTTCGACGAGAAGCGCTTTCGCCTCCGTCTCTGGAATTCCGCGAGCCCGAAGGAAAAACAACGCGGCGCGATCGAGCTCTCCGGCGGTCGCGCCATGGCTGCATTTGACGTCGTCGGCGAGGATTTCGAGTTCCGGCTTGGTCGCCACCTCGGCGTCGCGCGATAGCAGGAGGGCGCGGCTCATCTGCCGCGCGTCCGCGCCCTGGGCGTCAGGACGAACCTGGATACAGCCTTGATAGGCCGCGCGAGAGGCGCCGGCGAGAACCCCTCGAAACACCTGCCGGCTCGAAGCGTTCAGGCCATCGTGCGTGAAGACGGTCGTATTGTCGCAATGGCGTCCGTCGCCCGTGAGATAGACGCCGTCAAGTTCCGCTGACGCGTTTTCTCCGATCCGCAACAGGGCTTCATGCCGGGAGAATCGCGCGCCTTCCGACAAATAAAACCCTTTATAGGCGGCTGCGGCGTCAAGCTCGCCGAGCGTGACGGCCGACTGCCGCGCGCCCGCGCCCAATTGTTCGAGGCGCACATGCGTCAGCCGGGCGTTGCGGGCGAGGCGGACCTCGGTGACGATGGTGGAGAAGCCCGGCGATCCGGCGTGAGATTCGACAAGCGTCGCGGAGGCGCCTTCTTCGAGCACGATCAGCAACCGCAGATGCCCGCCTTCGGGCGCCCGGGCCGCCTCGCCGCGCCAATCGTACATGACGTGGATCGGCGCCGAGATCGAGGTATTCGCGGGCGCGCGAACAACAATACCATCCTCCATAAGCGCCGTGTTGATGTTGAGAAGCGCGTGGTCGGCCTGCGGATTGACGCGTCCGATTTCCCCGGCCAAGTTGGCGGCCGGATCGGCGAGAACAGCGCGCAAGGACGTGGCGCCGAACGCGGACAGGTTGGATTTCGCCTCGTTCAGCGCCCCGTTCTCAAACAGGACGGCATGGGCACCCGGCAACAGAGGCGCGGGATCGGTCGGGACCGGGCTTTCGACATTGATCTCGAGCGCGCGCGCAAGATCGGAATATTTCCAGCTCTCCACGTGGCGGGTCGGCAGACCGCTACTCGCGAAAAGGGTCCGGGCCTGCTCGCGCAGGGCTCCGAGCCAGGGGGCAGGCGGAGCGGACGCGCCGGTCATCGCGTCAAGGAGGAGGTTGAACGTCGGGGCGGCCATCCGGTCACGCCGCCTTTTCGGTCAAGGCTTCATAGCCTTGTTCTTCGAGGAGAAGCGCGAGGGATTTGTCGCCGGAGCGAACAATGCGGCCGCCCGCGAGGACATGCACGAAATCAGGCACGATGTAATCGAGCAGGCGCTGGTAATGGGTGATGACCAGGAACGAACGGTCCGGCGCGCGCAGGGCGTTGACTCCCTCGGCGACGACCTTCAAAGCGTCGATATCAAGGCCCGAGTCGGTCTCATCGAGGATCGCCAGCGAGGGCTTGAGCATGGCCATCTGAAGCACTTCGTTGCGCTTCTTCTCGCCGCCCGAAAAGCCCACATTGAGCGGCCGCTTCAACATATCTTCGGAGACGTTGAGCGTTTTCGCCGTGGTCCGCACGAATTTGAGAAATTGCACGGCGTCGAGATCAGCTTCGCCGCGCAGCCGCGCTTGCGAGTTCACCGCCGTCTTCAGGAAAGTCAGATTCGAAACGCCGGGAATTTCGAGCGGATATTGGAAAGCGAGGAAAAGGCCTTTGGCGGCGCGTTCCTCGGCTTTCAGCGCGAGGAGGTCTTCTCCCTTGAATGTCACCGACCCGCTGGTGACGTCGTAGCCTTCGCGGCCCGCCAGGGCGTACGAGGTCGTCGATTTTCCGGCGCCGTTCGGGCCCATGATGGCGTGCACCTCGCCGGCGCCGATCTTGAGAGAGAGGCCTTTCAGGATTTCCTTGCCCTGAACGCTCGCGTAAAGATCCTTGATTTCAAGCATGCCGCTCTCCGATCCCTTGCTGTATTTGAGTGTGGCTCCAAGGCGCGCCGATCATCCCACACTGCCTTCCAGGCTGATGCCGACAAGCTTTTGCGCCTCGACCGCGAATTCCATGGGAAGCTGCTGCAACACTTCCTTGCAGAAGCCATTGACGATCAGAGCGACGGCTTCCTCGGCGGGAATTCCGCGCGACTGGCAATAGAAAAGCTGATCGTCGCTGATTTTCGACGTCGTCGCTTCGTGCTCGAGAATCGCCGACGGATTGCGAGACTCAATGTAAGGCACGGTATGGGCGCCGCATTTCGATCCGAGGAGGAGCGAATCGCACTGGGTGAAATTCCGCGCGCCTTCCGCCTTGTGATGCACGCGCACCAGGCCGCGGTAGGTGTTCTGCGCGGAACCGGCCGAAATGCCTTTGGAAATGATCCGGCTCTTGGTGTTTTTTCCAAGATGAATCATTTTGGTGCCGGTGTCCGCCTGCTGAAAATGATTGGCGATGGCGATCGAGTAGAACTCGCCTACCGAGTTCTCGCCGCGGAGAATGCACGATGGATATTTCCAGGTGATTGATGAACCGGTTTCGACCTGCGTCCACGAAATCTTGGAGTTCGCGCCTCGGCAATCTCCGCGCTTCGTCACGAAATTGTAGATGCCGCCCTTGCCGGTCTCGTCGCCCGGATACCAGTTCTGTACGGTGGAATATTTGATCTCGGCGCCTTCGAGGGCGACGAGTTCGACGACTGCGGCATGGAGTTGATTCTCATCGCGCATCGGCGCGGTGCAGCCTTCGAGATAGCTGACATAGGCGCCCTTGTCGGCGATGATGATCGTTCGTTCGAATTGTCCGGTGTTGGACGCGTTGATCCTGAAGTAGGTGGACAATTCCATCGGGCAGCGAACGCCTTCCGGAATGTAGACAAACGATCCGTCTGAGAAGACCGCGGAATTCAGTGTCGCATAGAAATTGTCCGCGACCGGCACCACAGTTCCCAGATATTTGCGAACGAGGTCGGGATGTTTTGCGAGCGCCTCCGAGATCGGACAGAAGATCACTCCGACTTCTTCAAGCTTGGATTTGAATGTGGTTGCGACCGAAACGGAATCGAAAACCGCGTCGACCGCGACCCCTGTCAGCATTTTCTGTTCAGAGAGGGGAATGCCGAGTTTCTCGTAAGTCTTGATCAACTCGGGATCGACCTCATCGAGACTTGCCGGCGCAGGCTTTTTCACCTTCGGAGCCGCATAATAATAGGCGTCCTGAAAGTCGATTGGAGGATAATGAACGCGCGCCCATTTGGGCTCCGTCATCGTCTTCCAGCGGCGGAACGCGGCAAGACGCCAGTCAAGCATCCAGTCGGGTTCGTTTTTCTTCGCCGAGATGTAGCGGACCGTTTCCTCCGAAAGACCTTTCGGCGCAAGTTCGCTTTCGATGTCCGAGACGAAGCCATACTTGTACTTCTGATCTGCGAGTTCTTTTAGTGTATCCGCCTCTTGGGTCATGTCAGAATCCCGACTTTGATCATAAGTGTACACGGCCGCCGTGCGCCAATCGAGAGATCGCTTCCCTCAAGGACGCGCGCGTTTGCTCCGCATGCGGCCTTTGTCTTACTTGGAAGGACAGGTTTGAACATCATTTTGGCCAAGGCTAGCTAGGTTCGGATACGCCGACGCGCATGTTGACTCCGATGTAGGTAAAGCCTGCAAGCATGGCGCCAGACGAGTATGGTCAGGCGACGCCGTCTGCGAGCGCCGCGACGACCGGCCATCCGACGAGGCCGCGTGGATCGACGGTCTCGAGGACTTGAAGCGCCTCGACGGCGTGGCCCTTTTCGTTGCGCCGAAGCCTGATAAAGGCGAGCGCCTTCAGCGTGTAGAGCGCAAACCGGGCGGCGTCGCCGCCTTGCGCCAGATCGATTCGCCAATCGCGCCAGTCCGCGCTCCAACCGGCCTGGCCGGCTGCGACTTTGATGGCGTCTTCGGCGACGCTCAGGGCTTTATCCAGATCGCCTTGATAGGTGTGGATTTTGTAGAGGCAAAAATACACGGGAAGCTGCTCGGGAGCCGCCGCGAGGGCTTCTTGGAAAAGACGTTCGGCGGCGTTGTGATCGGAGCGGTAGGCGGCGACGCCGCGTTGAAGCAGCGCGTTGATCTTGGCCGGAACGTCGCCAAAATTGATATCGTCGCCGATCGCTTTGTTGTTTGTCATGATATCCTATTTCACGACATATAAGGCGGCCCGCGCGCCGATCGTGGCCACGGTGAATTTCGAGAGAGCTTGGGTGATCGCCCGTCCAGTCGTCCAGCCGCGCTCGTCGATCCCCGCCCAGCAAGCCCGGCGTCCGCGCGGGTCGATCTCGAGAAGCCTGGCGCCGGCTACGACCTCGACGCCGTCGCGGACGACGCCGCGCAGAAATCCGTCGAACGGCGCGGCCACGGCGATTCCATCGAGATGGCCAACGATAAAGTTTTTGAACGTTCTGAAGCCGATGTCGGCCGCGGTCCGCCATCTTCCTGGATTGGACGCGTAGACGAAGCGATCGCGTCCGGCGCTTCGCTCCGGGCCGCCTGTCGACCCCTCGCGCATGAGGCGCGCGTTCCGATCCGGGTTCGTCTCGATGGCGATGTCGCAGTTTTGACCTGCGACAAATCCCGGGCCGACGCCGATGGCGACGCCGGCGAGGCGCCGTAAATCCGGAGTGGTTTGAGAGTGCTGCATCCGGGCGTCGATCAGAAATTCGAACCGGCGGATGACGATGAGGTCGAGGAGGCCGAGTTCCGTGATCAGCACGCTGGGACTCTCTCGATTTGAGAGAATTTCGAAGCCAGAGTCGACGCGGATGGGCGTGACGCCGCCGAGCGTGACGGGATCGTCGAAGAGGGCGTCGTAAAACGCCATTTTCCGCCGGATGACGGGCGAAAAGGGATCGTGCGAGAGGACCACCGAAATCCGCTTGGAGTGAAGCGCCACCGCAATAGCCGAGGCAATTTCATTCGTCCCCAAAACGACGGCGAACGGCTGGCCTCGATCACGAGTATGGGCGGAGCGCGCCATGCAAAGTCCTTCCTTGACGAATCTCGGACTGCAAAAGCCGGGCCCGCGCGGCGGCCGGCGGACTTTTCCTTGCGAATCCCTTAATGAAATGCGCCGGCTTGCTGTCGCCTTTCCGACTAACACCGCGTTTCGAGGCGACGTGTGTCGGCCGGCTGTCAGATAGCCGACATCCTGAAGCCGTCCACAGGGCCCAAGGGGGCTGGACTGGCGTTTGCATCGCCGAGCCGAAGCTGCCGGTTGCATGGCTCCAATGCGGATTTGCGGACAGATTTTGCAGACAGAATTTTGTGGTGAGTGAGGCGTTATGACGGTGAGCGACGATACGGCGTTTGAAATTCCTCAAGTCTATTCCCGACACATTTTTGCTTGTTTCACACAACGTCCGCCGGGCCATCCGCGCGGAAGCTGCGGCGCGCTCGGCGCTCAGCCGCTCTGGGACCGTTTAAGCAAGAAAATCGAGGCGAAAGGCCTGACCGAGGTCGGGTTCACCGCCGCCGGCTGTCTTGGATTCTGCTCGGCCGGCCCGTTGATGGTCGTCTATCCCGAAGGCGTTTGGTATCGCCCGCAGACTCCGGAAGACATTGATGAAATTTTCGAATCTCACTTGGTCGGCGGTAAGCTCGTCGAGCGCCTCGTGATGGTGTTGACCCGCGGTTGAGCCCGGGGCGTCCTTTCAGACTTTCCCGTTCAGCTCTTCCGGCTGGAACCATATAGGGTTCGACAGGCGCCGGCCCGACGACGTTCAGAAATTCAATTGCCTGACCTTGGCGCTTGTTGACGGCTCCGGCCTCGAGCTGTTTTTGGCTGCGGCGCGGCGCAGGAGAGTCAGGCATTCGAGCGTCGCCGCCATATCCGTAACGGTGAAGCCGTCGAGCGTCTCGATGGTAAGATCAGCTCCCGCCACGATCAGGCGCTCGAGAACGGCGGCCTTGCCGCTCGAAGCCGCGTACATGACGGCTGTCGCCCCGTTTTCGTTGCGGTTGTCGATCGCCGAACCGGCGTCGGCGAGGGCGTCGACGACATCGGTGCGGCCGCTATAACAGGCCAGCCAAAGCGCCGTATTGCCATCGTCATTTCTTGCATCAAGCGCGGCGCCCGCCGCGATCAGCGCGCGCACGATCTTGAGATTTCCCGCCTGGCTCGCCATCATCAGGGGGGTCACGCCGTTCGCCGCGACGGCGTCGATCCGGGCGGCCGGGAAGCCATGCCGGATCAACCACGTCTGCAGCTGTCCGGGGAGCGGCGTTCTGGCGGATTGCTGTTTTCCCCAGGCCAGATATCCGCCTTCGAGGCTGTAGACCCGTTCAAATCCGTTTTCACAGAAGAGGCGGGCGAATTCCTCGCTCGCATAGCCTCGATGGCAGTAGATCAGGACCGGCCTGCGCTTCGCAGTTGAAGTGACGAAATTTTCCAGATTGGCGATCGACAGATTCATCGCTGTTTCGATGTGAGAACGTGCGAACGACTCGGCGTCGCGGACGTCGAGCAGGAGAACGCCCTCGCCGATGAGATTTGCTGTTTCTTCGGCGCTGACGCGGCAGAAGACGGGGCTCTGGGTCATAGCGGTTACAGGTCCTCGGGATGATCCGCCGTGGGCGGATCCCCGCGCCGCGGCGAAAATTCATTGGCGCAAGGGCGCGCGGCTGTGCTCCGCGTGCATCGCTCTGTTGTCAGGCCGCCCTCAAAGCCTGCCAGCAAGGAAGCAATCAACGCGCCCCCGAACCCCGCGGATCGCTTCCCCTCGACTTCCAGCAGCGGGCGGCGGATGAGAATCGGATGGGCTGCGAGGGCCGCGAGCGCCGCTTCCGGAGCCATGGCCGCCGGATCCACGGCTCCTGACTTCACGGCCGGCGCGGAGGCGTTGAACCAGGACGCGGGAGCGGCGTCGCCGAAATACGGCCGCAGCGATTCCGGCGTCCAGGATTGCGCGAGCAGGTTGCGCGCGACGACGATGTGGCCTGCGTTCTCGAGCAGACGTTTCTGCTGTGAGTTCGTCTTGCAACCTGGCTTTTCGTAGAAAATAATGGTCGCCACCCGAAAACTCCGGTCCGACGGCTTTACGCAGACAAGTCCAGAACAATACAGGCGAGTCGCCGCCTCGTTGGACAATACCGGCGATCTCCGTCTACTTGAGCATGCCCAGTTGAACGAGCGGCGCCGCGCCGCCGCGCCCGAGAACCGTATCGACCTTCTTGCGAACCGCCTCGAGGCTGAGCGGCTTGACAATGGCGCCGTGCGCGCCGGCCTTGATGGCCTCCACGGCCGTCTTCTCATCCGCCTTGTCGCAGACGGTCAGAATTCGAACGCTCGGGAACTCCGCCTTCAAATCCTCGATAAGTTGCATGCCCCGCTCCTTCAGGAAGGAGACGCCCAACAGCAACAGGTCGGGTTTCAGCCAGCCGGAAGCTTTGTCATACGCCTCCTCCGGTGTCGCGAGCTCATGGGTCTCGATTTCGTCATGCAACATGAATTGCAGCGCCGCGCGTACGATCTCGTCCTGATCGATCACAAAGACGCGGCGCTGATCGACCGCCTTGGACGTCTCAACACCAATCTGCATTTGAACTCCGCGGTATGGCCATTCACATGCGCCAGAGGACGCAGGCCTCACGGTAGCAAATTCCGTTCCGTTGTCCGCCGTCGAAGTTTAGGTCCGGTTAGGAGATTCACGACGGCTCATGTCCGTTAACGATTTTGCCGGCGTCTCTCCGGCCATGTTGCGTTTGTTACAGCCGACACCTTGTTGTCAGTTAGTACACATCGTCACAAGGCCTATCGGAGCTTGCGGACGCGTCAGAAAGTCCAATTAAAACAATGTCAAAATTTTTTATGAGGAGCTGGCATAGCGGTTGCTGACTAAGTTGGCGGAACGGCGAGTGAGGGCTGAGCGCACGCAGACGCTCTAAGACGAGCGATGCGCTCCTTCCCGTGATCCGCGAGTCCGTTTCTGACAGAGGAACAGTCTCGCGCAGAGTGCGCGAAGGTCATTAGTAATCCGAAGGAGACAAAGATGGCATCCCTTAGACAAATTGCATTTTACGGCAAGGGGGGCATTGGTAAATCCACCACCTCCCAAAACACTCTGGCGGCGCTCGCCCAGATGGGTCATCGCATCCTCATCGTCGGCTGCGACCCCAAGGCCGACTCGACCCGCCTGATCCTGCACGCCAAGGCCCAGGACACCATCCTCAGCCTCGCAGCCGCCGCCGGCAGCGTTGAAGACCTTGAACTCGAAGAGGTCATGAAGGTTGGTTTCCAGGACATCCGTTGCGTCGAGTCCGGCGGTCCGGAGCCGGGCGTCGGCTGCGCCGGCCGCGGCGTCATCACCTCGATCAACTTCCTTGAAGAGAACGGCGCTTACGAAGACATCGACTACGTCTCCTACGACGTTCTCGGCGACGTGGTCTGCGGCGGGTTCGCGATGCCGATCCGCGAAAACAAGGCGCAGGAAATCTACATCGTCATGTCCGGCGAGATGATGGCTATGTATGCGGCCAACAACATTTCCAAGGGCATTCTGAAATACGCGAATTCCGGCGGCGTGCGCCTCGGCGGGCTCGTCTGCAACGAGCGCCAGACCGACAAGGAGCTCGAGCTGGCTGAAGCTCTGGCGAAGAAGCTCGGCACCGAGCTGATCTATTTCGTGCCGCGCGACAATATCGTCCAGCACGCCGAGCTGCGCCGCATGACGGTCATCGAATACGCTCCCGAATCCGTTCAGGCCCAGCACTACCGCAATCTCGCGGAGAAAGTCCACGCCAACAAGGGCAACGGCATCATCCCGACGCCGATCACGATGGACGAGCTCGAAGACATGCTCATGGAGCACGGCATCATGAAGGCGGTCGACGAATCTCAAGTCGGCAAGTCCGCCGCGGAACTGGCGACTGCCTGATCCAATGACGTGACGTGTCCGGTCCCTCCGCCGGAGGGGCCGGACGGGTTGCAGCAACCAAATAGCGAGGTGAAGCCATGAGCTTGGCGAAAACGGAGAGCGTTGCGGAAATCAAGGCTCGAAACAAAGAACTGATCAACGAGGTTTTGAAAGTCTATCCCGAGAAGACCGCCAAACGCCGCGCCAAGCACCTGAACGTGCATGAGGCCGGCAAGTCGGACTGCGGCGTCAAGTCGAACCTCAAGTCGATCCCGGGCGTCATGACGATCCGCGGCTGCGCTTACGCCGGCTCGAAGGGCGTCGTGTGGGGGCCGATCAAGGATATGATCCACATCAGCCATGGACCGGTCGGCTGCGGCCAGTATTCATGGGCCGCCCGGCGCAATTATTATATCGGCACGACCGGCATCGACACGTTCGTCACGATGCAGTTTACGTCGGATTTCCAGGAAAAGGACATCGTCTTCGGCGGCGACAAGAAGCTCGCCAAGATCATGGATGAAATCCAGGTTCTCTTCCCGCTGAACAACGGCATCACCGTTCAGTCCGAATGCCCGATCGGCCTCATCGGCGACGACATCGAAGCCGTTTCGAAGCAGAAGTCGAAGGAATACGACGGCAAGACGATTGTCCCGGTCCGCTGCGAGGGTTTCCGCGGCGTTTCGCAATCGCTCGGCCATCATATCGCCAACGACGCCATTCGCGACTGGGTGTTCGAAAAGATGGATCCGAACGCTCCGCCGAAGTTCGAATCGACGCCCTACGACATCGCCATTATCGGTGATTATAACATCGGTGGCGACGCCTGGGCCTCGCGCATCATTCTCGAAGAAATGGGCCTTCGCGTGATCGCGCAATGGTCGGGCGACGGCAGTCTTGCGGAACTCGAGGCGACGCCGAAGGCGAAGCTTAACGTTCTCCATTGCTACCGCTCGATGAACTACATCTCCCGCCACATGGAAGAAAAGTACGGTGTGCCGTGGTGCGAGTATAACTTCTTCGGGCCGTCCAAGATCGCGGAATCGCTGCGCAAGATCGCCAGCTATTTCGATGACAAGATCAAGGAAGGCGCGGAGCGGGTGATCGCGCGCTATCAGCCTCTGATGGATGCGATCATCGCCAAGTACCGTCCTCGCCTCGAAGGCAAGACGGTCATGCTGTTCGTCGGCGGTTTGCGTCCGCGCCACGTCATTGGCGCCTATGAGGACCTCGGCATGGAGGTCGTCGGGACTGGCTACGAGTTCGGCCACAACGACGATTACCAGCGCACCGCGCAGCATTACGTCAAGGACGGCACGCTCATCTATGACGATGTGACGGGTTACGAATTCGAGAAGTTCGTCGAAAAGATCCAGCCGGATCTCGTCGGCTCGGGCATCAAGGAAAAATACGTCTTCCAGAAAATGGGCGTGCCTTTCCGGCAAATGCATTCCTGGGACTATTCCGGCCCGTACCACGGCTACGACGGCTTTGCGATTTTCGCGCGCGATATGGACATGGCCATCAACGCGCCGATCTGGAAAATGGCGAAGGCGCCATGGAAACAAACTCCTGCGCCGGCGCTACTGGCCGCGGAATAAGCGCGAGAATCCCGCCTGCGTCAAACAGCGGGCGGGATCAACTCAAGCTTGGATATTGAGAAGGGCTTCAGAATGACTCAGAATGCAGATCATGTGCTCGATCACTTCGAGCTATTCCGGGGTCCGGAATACCAGCAGATGCTGGCGAATAAAAAGAAACTGTTTGAAAATCCCCGCGACCCCGCGGAAGTGGAGCGGATTCGCGAATGGGCGAAGACGCCCGAATATAAAGAGCTGAATTTCGCCCGCGAAGCCTTGACGGTCAATCCCGCCAAGGCGTGTCAGCCGCTCGGGGCCGTGTTCGCCGCCGTAGGCTTTGAGGAAACCATTCCGTTCGTGCATGGATCGCAAGGTTGCGTCGCTTATTATCGCAGCCATTTTTCCCGGCACTTCAAGGAGCCGAGCTCCTGCGTCTCGTCGTCGATGACCGAGGACGCAGCGGTGTTCGGCGGCCTGAACAACATGATCGACGGGCTCGCCAACACCTATAACATGTACAAGCCCAAGATGATCTCCGTCTCGACGACCTGCATGGCCGAAGTCATCGGCGACGACCTGAACGCCTTCATCAAAACGTCGAAGGAAAAAGGCTCCGTCCCGCAAGACTATGACGTGCCCTTCGCCCATACGCCCGCATTCGTCGGCAGCCATATCACCGGCTATGACAATGTCATGAAAGGCATTTTTGCGCATTTCTGGGACGGCAAGGCCGGCACCGCGCCGAAGCTCGAACGCGTCCCGAACGAAAAGATCAATTTCATCGGCGGCTTCGACGGCTATACGGTCGGCAACATTCGGGAGATCAAGCGTCTCTTCGGCCTGATGGGAGTCGAATACACCATTCTCGCCGACAACAGCGACGTCTGGGATACGCCCACTGACGGTGAATTCCGCATGTACGACGGCGGAACGACCCTTGAAGAAGCCGCGAACGCCGTTCACGCCAAGGCGACGATCTCGATGCAGGAATATTGCACCGAAAAGACGCTTCCGCTGATCGCCGACCACGGCCAGGAGGTTCTTGCCTTCAATCACCCGATCGGGGTGACCGCGACTGACAAGTTCCTGATGGAGGTGTCGCGCATCACCGGAAAGCCGATCCCGGAGACGATCGCGCGCGAGCGCGGCCGCTTCGTCGACGCGGTCGCCGATTCGAGCGCTCATATTCACGGCAAGAAGTTCGCCATTTATGGGGATCCGGATCTTTGCCTTGGACTTGCAGGCTTCCTGCTGGAACTCGGCGCGGAGCCGACCCACGTCTTGGCGACCAATGGCGGGAAAGGTTGGGAGAAAAAGGTCCAGGCCCTGTTCGACAGTTCGCCCTTCGGCAAAAACTGCAATGTCTACCCCGGCAAGGACCTCTGGCATATGCGTTCCTTGCTGTTTACTGATCCTGTAGATTTCCTGATTGGAAACACTTACGGGAAGTATCTTGAGCGCGACACCGGCACGCCGCTGATCCGTATCGGCTTCCCGGTTTTCGACCGACATCATCACCATCGTTATCCGGTTTGGGGTTACCAGGGCGGAATGAACGTTCTCGTGTGGATTCTCGACAAGATTTTCGACGAAATCGACAAGAACACCATTGTTCCCGCGAAGTCGGACTACAGCTTCGACATCATCCGTTAAGCCCGCTGATCGGCAGCGCCGCCGGCCCTGAGTTTTGCGCTCATAAGCCGGCGGCGAGCCGCCAACCCCAATGGCCTCGCCGGAGAGTCGGTCATTGACGATCGCCGGCGGCCAGTCAGGAGAGTCGAATGAGTTCGCTGTCCGCTACGATCCAGGATGTCTTCAACGAACCGGGGTGCGGTAAGAACGCTAACAAATCGGAAGCGGAACGCAAGAAAGGCTGCACGAAGCAGCTTCAACCCGGCGGTGCGGCCGGGGGATGCGCATTCGACGGAGCCAAGATCGCCCTTCAACCTCTGACCGACGTCGCCCACCTTGTTCACGGTCCCATCGCCTGCGAGGGAAATTCGTGGGACAACCGGGGCGCAAAATCTTCCGGCTCGAACATCTGGCGGACGGGCTTTACAACTGACATCAATGAAACTGATGTCGTTTTCGGCGGAGAAAAACGCCTCTACAAAGCGATCAAGCAGATCATTGAAAAATACGATCCGCCTGCAGTTTTCGTTTATCAGACCTGCGTGCCCGCGATGATCGGCGACGATATAGATGCAGTCTGCAAAGCGGCGCGCACGAAATTCGGCAAGCCGGTTATTCCGATCAATTCGCCTGGCTTTGTCGGGCCGAAAAATCTTGGCAACAAACTGGCCGGGGAAGCGCTCCTCGAACACGTGATTGGAACCGAAGAGCCGGATTACACGACGCCCTACGATCTCAACATCATCGGCGAATACAATCTCGCGGGCGAATTGTGGCAGGTGAAGCCGCTCCTCGACGAGCTGGGGATTAGAGTCCTCTCCTGTATCTCGGGCGATGGCAAGTACCGTGAGGTTGCTTATTCGCATCGCGCCCGTGCTTCGATGATGGTCTGCTCAAAAGCGATGATCAACGTCGCCCGCAAGATGGAGGAGCGCTACGGCATTCCCTATTTCGAGGGATCGTTTTACGGCATCACCGATTCCAGCGAATCCCTGCGTGAGATCGCGAGGCTGCTGATCGAACGCGGCGCGCCGGCCGAATTGATGGACCGCACCGAAGCCGTCATCGCGCGGGAGGAGGCGCAGGCCTGGGCTGCGATCGCACATTTGAGGCCGCGGCTCGAGGGCAAGAAAGTTCTGCTGATCACCGGCGGCGTGAAATCCTGGTCCGTCCTGTCCGCCTTGCAAGAGGCGGGGCTGGAGCTTGTCGGCACCAGCGTCAAAAAATCGACCAAGGAAGATAAGGAGCGGATCAAGGAGCTCATGGGCCAGGACGCCCACATGATCGAGGATATGACGCCGCGGGAAATGTACAAGATGCTGAAGGACGCCCGGGCCGACATCATGCTGTCCGGCGGGCGCTCGCAATTCGTGGCCCTCAAAGCGGCGATGCCATGGCTCGACATCAATCAGGAGCGTCATCACGCCTATATGGGCTACATCGGCATGGTCAAGCTGCTCGAGGAGATCGACAAGGCGCTTTACAATCCGATCTGGGAACAGGTGCGCAAGCCCGCCCCCTGGGACGACCCGGCGTCTAACTGGCAATCGCTCGCTATGGCGCAGATGGACGCAGAAGCCGCCGCTCTTGCGGCCGATCCCGTACGCGCGGAAGAGGTCCGCCGGAGCGCAAAAATTTGCAACTGCAAAAGCGTCGCTCTCGGCGTGATCGAAGATGCGATCAACGCAGGAGGGCTGACCACCGTAGAAGAGGTCCGGACGAGCACCGGCGCTTCCGGCGGATGCGGCGCCTGTTCGGCGAAGGTCGAGGATATTCTTGCGCGCTGCGCGGTTCCCGCCGCGTCTGTTCTTGCTGCGGCGGAGTAGGACGGCGATGGCGAGCGTCACAACCGGCAGGAAAGCGTGCGCGGTAAACCCCTTGAAAATGAGCCAGCCGATTGGCGGCGCGCTGGCTTTCATGGGCTTGCGCGGAGCCATGCCGCTGCTGCATGGATCGCAAGGCTGCACATCCTTCGGGCTTGTGCTGTTCGTTCGGCACTTCAAGGAAGCGATTCCGCTGCAGACCACAGCGATGAGCGAAGTCGCGACGGTGCTTGGAGGTCTTGAGAACGTCGAACAGGCGATTCTCAATATCCATAGCCGGACCAAGCCGGAACTGATCGGGATCTGCTCCACCGGAGTGACGGAGACAAAGGGCGACGACGTTGAAGGCTATCTCCGGCTCATTCGCCAGAAGCATCCTCACCTCGCCCAATTCCCGATGGTTTACGTTTCGACGCCGGATTTCAAGGACGCGTTTCAGGATGGCTGGGGAAAGACCGTCGCCCGGATGGTTGAAACCCTTGTCGAGACGCCGGAGGAAGGCGCGCCCAAGGATCCAAAGCGCGTCAATGTTCTGCCAGGCTGTCACCTCACTCCGGGAGATCTCGACGAAATACGCACCATCACCGAGGACTTTGGCCTCGTGCCATCCTTTCTGCCGGATCTAGCCGGATCGCTAGACGGTCATATTCCGGATGAATTCACGCCGACGACGATCGGCGGAATCGGGGTTGACGAAGTCGCTTCGATGGGCGGCGCATCCTGGACCATCGCGCTCGGCGAACAGATGCGTCCGGCGGCCGAGGCGATGCAACAGAAAGCGGGCGTTCCCTACAGGCTCTTCCAGCGGCTCTGCGGATTGGCGCCGAACGACGACTTCATCATGTTCCTCAGCACTGTCAGCGGCAAGCCGGTCCCTGCAAAATACAGGCGCCAGCGCGGCCAGCTGGTCGATGCGATGCTGGACGGTCATTTCCACATCGGCGGACGCAAGCTTGCAATCGGCGCCGAGCCTGATCTCCTCTTCGACGTCAGCAGCATGCTGCATGAAATGGGAGCGCAGGTCGCGGCGGCGGTGACGACGACCCAGTCGCCCGTTCTCAGTGAGGTGCAAACGGAGGAGGTTCTGATCGGAGACCTAGAGGATCTCGAGACGCTCGCATCGGAAAAAGGATGCGATCTTCTGATCACCCATTCTCACGGCCGGCAGGCGGCCGAACGGCTCAATATCCCGTTTCATCGCATGGGGCTTCCGATGTTCGACCGTCTCGGCGCCGGGCATCTTCTTTCGGTCGGATATCGCGGCGCGCGCGATCTGATTTTCAACATCAGCAATTTGATTATTCTGGATCACGAACAAAATCACGAGCCGACGCCTATGACCTGGAGCGGCGGCGCTCATGACCCCGGAGCCAGTACGAAGACTCCGTCCACGCATTAACCCGAGAACGAAAGGCGCAGGGCCATGAAAATTGCATTCGCCACCCAGGATCTGAAACGCGTCGACGCGCATTTCGGCTGGGCTAAAAACATCGCGATCTATGAAATAGGTCCGGAGGGACATCGCTTCCTCGAGGCGATCGAATTCGACGGCGACCTGAAAGAGGATGGCAACGAAGACAAGCTCGCGCCCAAAATCGACGCCATCAAGGATTGCGCCATTCTCTATGTCGCCGCGATCGGCGGCTCTGGGGCGGCGAGAGTCGTCGCCAACAACATTCACCCGATGAAGGTCAACCAGCCCGAGGAAATCTCCGATCTGCTCGTCAAGCTGGAGGACGTGCTGAAAGGCGCCCCGCCGCCGTGGCTCCGAAAGGCGCTGGCCAAAGACAAACCCAAAACATTGGATTTCGAGGATTGAAACATGGTTGACGCGGCCGCAACAATTGAAACGCCTTCCTCCGCCGATGCGCCCTTCGTCAAGGAGCTCATCAAAATCTGGCGCGCGCAAGACAGTCACGGCGCGTGGGAGAGCAAGAAGGATCTCTCTCTGCTTGATCCCTACATCATCGATAAGGAGCAGCGCCGCAAGCTGCCGATTATCGGCGATCCTGATCCCGACATGATCTGGCGCCTCGAACTCTTCTTCAATGCGGTTGCGCTCTCGATCGAACGCCAGACGGGCGTGATGATTTCGCCCATGTTGAAAATGAGTCATGAAGGCTTTGGCCGCATGGTTCTCATCGGCGGGCGCCTGATTGTCGTCAACAAGCAATTGCGCGACGTTCACCGATTCGGATTCGACAGTCTCGACAAGCTCGCTGAGGAGGGCGCAAAATACGTCCAGGCGGGCGTCGATATGGTCAACCAGTTTCCGGACGTTGCGAAATATTAAATGAGGAGAGACCTGGTGAGCGATGTCGACGCGTTGAAAGCCGAGATCAAGAAATTGTCCGCAAAGGCGATGCAGGCGAAGATGGACCTGCACGACCTCTCCGAGGAATTGCCGATCAACTGGCCATCGATTCTCGAGGTCGCGCAAAGGGCGCACGACGCATTCTCCCTCCTCGAAACGAAACGCGCCGATTTGAAGTCGCTCGAATCGGTTTGAACAGAGAAAGCCTTCCACCATGTCGCAATCAGCTCGAGATGGACGTCTGTGGCAACCTGAATATCTGGTCGCCATTGATCCCGGGAAATGCATCGGCTGCGGCCGGTGCTTCAAAGTCTGCGGCCGTGATGTCATGACCTTGAAAGGCATTGGCGAGGACGGCGAAATCGTCAGCCTCGACGATGATGAAGACGACGAGGTCGAGAAGAAGGTCATGGTGATGAACGACACCGGCGCCTGCATCGGGTGCGGCGCGTGCGCCAGGGTCTGCCCGGCCAATTGTCAGACGCACGAACAGGCGGCGGCCTGACATTGCGGCCCTAGAATTCGATGGAGCGGGCGATGCGTGGGATTGAAGCTTACGACTTGCTGATGTCCTGCTCGGCCGGCTCGCCTGGAGACCGGTTCGAGATGCATATTATCGCGTCCGGCTTGGCGCTCGCCCTTGACGAAAAACCGTCGGGCGAAGATTTGTCGGAGGCTTTGGGGCTCGATCAGCCTGTCCTGCGCGATCTGATCGGAACGATGTTTCCGGGCGCGTGCGAGCGCATCTCGTGCGATGCGAGCGGACCAGGCTGCTACAGGACTGATGAGGAAGAGCAATCGCTGCGCGATATCCTGTTGATGTACTCATCTGTGGACGAACCTTTAGCCGGGGTCCTTGCCGCCATCATCGCCCGGCGGTGCAAGTCGCCGCATCATCTCTGGCAGGATCTCGGCCTGCGTGATCGGACCGAACTTTCCCTGCTCATGCAGCGATATTTTCCCCGTTTGGCGGACAAGAACCAGAACGATATGAAGTGGAAGAAATTCCTTTACCGATTGATTTGCGGCTCGGAAGGTTTTGTCTTTTGCGCCGCTCCTGTCTGCTCGGACTGCGATGATTTCGCCCAGTGCTTTGGCTCCGAGGATGGCCTGTCGCGCTTGGCTCGCATTGCGCGCGAAGCGGACGTGAACGCCTGAAAATCACGGCGATCCCCACCTTCCGGCGCCTCCTATTCGATACCCACTTCGCGCGCTTTCCACATCGCCGCGATACGAAAGCGCTCGTTGATCGCCTTCGGGTTCGCCAGAATCTGCGCCTCGGTTTCCTTGAACGCGTTCTCGACGATCGTCGCTTCTTCGCGGGTCAAGGCGACGCGTCCGGCCATATGCGTGGCGTCGGGCGCCGCGTCCCAGATCGCGCGCCGGTTCGGATGCTGCTGGACCTCGATGAGTTCAAAGCACTCCAGCTGGCCGTCGAGCCGGATCGCCAACCCAGTCACCTCGAGCTTGCGTCCGTCCTGCGTCACCTTCACGAGCGTCGTCATGTCACTCTCCATCCTTTGTCGCCAACCAGCCATACCCACCCTGATCCCATAACTGGGCCAGGACCTGATCCGGCTTCCATGCCGGAAACGACGCCGACACCGCTTCGAGATCCGCCTTTAGCCGCAGCGCATCGTCGCCATGAATCCGGGCGGTCATCTCGTCGCTCTTGAAACGGAAGACAAAATCCGCCCCATCCCCCGACGACAGAAGTTCATAGTCCGTTCCCTCAACCAGCGGCGTCAGCGCCTTTGTGTCGTCGGACATCGGTGTTCCTTGTTTGTGAGCCTAAGCGGCGGCCGCTGCGGGCGTGTCTTCGGCAAGACCCCATTCCGCCCACGAGCCGTCGTAGACCGCCGCCGTCGTGTGGCCAAGAAGGTAGAGGCCGAGGGCGGTCACGCAGGATGAAATGCCGGAACCGCAGGTTGTCACGACAGGGCGGTCAAGATCGACGCCCGCTGCATGAAACCGTCCCGCCAGCGCCTCCGCAGGAATGAAAGCCCCTGACTCGGGATCAATCAAATCGCCCCACGGAATGTTCACGGAATTCGGAATGTGGCCGAGCTTTTTTGTGGGAAACAGATCTTCCTGCGATCCGTCGAATTTACCCGGACCGCGGCTGTCGACGACTTGTTCCAGGCCGCTATCAAGGTTTGCTTTCATTTCGGCGAGAGCCCGTACGAGCGAGGGCTTAAATTCGGCCGTGAACGCGCCTGGTTCGGGCCGAACGGGCGACATTTCGGTGACCCGCTTTTCTTTTGTCCATTTGCCGTAGCCGCCGTCCAGCATCGCGACCTTGTCGTAGCCGAACGCGCGGAACATCCACCAGACTCGCGCCGCCGCAGATCCGCCGCACAGCCGATCGTAGACGACAATCTGGTCGCCGTTGCTGACGCCAAGCAGGCCGACCTTCTTCGCGAAGTCAGCAGCGCTGGGAAGCATGTGCGGCAGCGAGGTGGACTTGTCCGCCACATGGTCGATATCGAAATGAACCGAGCCGGGCAGATGCCGGCCGCGATACTGGGTGCGGCCGTCAAGATTGGTGCTCACGTGATGCCACGTGCAATCGAGAATTTTAAGGTCCGGATCGCCGAGATGCTCCTCCAGCCAATCCGTGCTCACCAGGGCGTCAAGAATTTCATCGCTCATGCAAACCGCCGCCTTGTAGAGTTAATGACATCTGTTGCGTTCTGGACAGTGAGTTTCCTCGCCAACGGTCGCCGCCGCAGCTCAAGCCGGCGATCAGAAAGAGCTTGGCATGGGAAAGCCAGTGCGCGGTTTTGTGTTGTAGAATTCCGGTTTTTCCGGCCATTGCGCATCGGAAAGCAGCCTGAACTGCACAACTTTCAGCGGCGCGCCGGTCGAGCAGGAAACTTCGTTGAATTTGATTTCACGGTCGCCGGCCCCGGCGGAGAAATCGGCGACGACCGTGCCGTCCGCCTTCAAGGCGCGCGCAAATCCCGGCGTGCCCACACTGACCGCGGGGGCCGGGTTGGCGGCGAAATGAGGACTCTCAAGGCCATCGGCTTCCTCGCCAAAGGCGGGCGAAGCGAACGTGAACGTCACGAGCGGGGCGCTGCGGTCGACCGGAAGATCGGGAGAACTCGGACGCGCGACGGAGTATACGACGAGAGAACCGCCGTCGAGGAGCGCCTTGATCTCATCCGGGCCGCATGCCGAAAACGCCTGTGCGACTTTCATCCTGTGTCTCCTTTTCGACATCCGCTGTCTTTTGCTGATCGCCAATTTTCAAGTCTCGTGCCAACTCTCCGGTTGTGTTGATTCGTCAGGCGCCGTTCGCTCGGGCGATATCGGTAGGCAAGCGTTTGCCGGTTGATAAATTCGCAGGGAGAAGACGTTGCGCGATTCTTGCTACGCTTTTTTCCGGCTTCTCAGGATTTAGGTCGGCTCATGGTGGAATTGGCGATCATTGGCGGCGGCGTTTCGGGACTTGCGCTGGCGCGGGCCCTTCACCGGCGGGGCGTGTCGTTCGCGCTGTTTGAAGCGCGCGAACGATTTGGCGGACGGGTTCTTGCCACGACATCCGCGACGAACGGCGTCAGCGTCGATCTTGGCCCAACCTGGTTCTGGCCGGAAACACAGCCTTTCATCGCGGACCTCATCTGTGATCTTGGGCTTGCCGCCTTTCCTCAATACGATGAAGGGGGAGCGCTTCATCTCGATGACGCCAACGAAAAGCCTCGCCTGGTTGAGGGAGGCGTTCATGGCGGCGCGCAGCGGCTCGCAGGCGGAATGACGCGCCTGATCGACGCGCTGCTCGCCGAGCTGCCGCAGGACTCCCTGCGTCCTGGATTTCAGTTGACGGGCCTTGCCGATCGCGGCGGGCGCGTTGAGCTTACGTTCCGTTGCGGCGACCTGACGCAAAAGGTTGAGGCCCGTCATGTGGCGCTTGCGCTCCCGCCGCGCCTCGTTGAACAGAATGTCCGCTTCGAGCCAGCCCTCGACGCAGCCCTCGTCGACGCGATGCGGGCGTGCGAAACCTGGATGGCGGCGCAAGCCAAGGTCGTCATAGCGTATGACCGGCCGGCCTGGCGGGAGGCGGGCTTTTCTGGGAATGCCTTCGTGACGCATTCCCAGGCGGTGCTTGGAGAGGTTTTTGACGCCTGCGACGAGACGTCCGCCAAAGCCGCCCTTGGCGGTTTTCTCGCATTGTCCGCGGACCAGCGCCGGGAATTCGGGGTCGGCCTGCCGATCCTCATGGACAGTCAAATGTCGCAGCTTTTCGGCGTGGCGGCGGTCGAGGGCGAGCAGCACTACCAGGATTGGGCGCAGGAGCCGTTGACCTGCAGCGCGCTCGATCGTTCCGCTCCGGCAGTGGACCATCCCTCTCACGCCCATCCGTTCTTGCGCCGTCCGGCCTGGGGCGGAAAGCTGTTCGTCGGCGGTTCGGAAACCGCCGCGCACGCCGCAGGCTACCTCGAAGGCGCGATCGACGCCGCGAAACGCATCGAGCGCGATTTTATCGCCTATCATGAGACCGCGCGTCTGCGCGCGCCCGCGATCCTGGAGCCGCTAATGGATGCCGACGCAAGCGCTTTGAATGAGGCCAGTCTGGCTCGATTTGGCGAATGGGCGTCGGTTCAAGCCGCAGCGGCGTTCGAAAGCTACCGGGTCCGGCTGAACAAGAATCTCGCCCGCCAGCTCAGGAGCCAGCTTACGCAAAGGGCGATTCTCGCTTCGGTCGAGGAAGTCTACAGCAAGGCGCTGGCGATGCTCGACAGCCTACCGTTCGACGCCCGCGCGGTTGAGGTCGAAAAGGGCCGCTCGAAGCTGACGCCGGCGGTGCAGGCGGCGTTCGGAACCTTCCTGCAAAAGCTCATGGACGAGGTTATCGCCTTCAACGCCACATCATGTGCTCTTTCGAATTTTCCCGACGAACATCATTTGTCGGGCGAATACGTCCAGACCATTCTGCGCGACATCGCGGCGGCGTGGCGGGAATTCTCGTTGGCGGCGAATGCGCTGCTTCTCGCCAAGCAGGACGCGGCCAAGCAAGACGCGGCTTTGGGCGGTCAGCCGGGCCATGAAACGATGATGGAGATGCGACTTGAGTGACAGTGGCATGGAAACCGAAAGCGCAACAGCTACGGGCGTCGCCTACGCGATCTGCGAGATGAACGACATTCCAAGCCAGCGCGCGCGGGCGTTTCAGCTCTTGCGTCTGGACGAAGAGGGCGTCGCGCGCCCCTGGTCGATTTTCGTGGTCCGATGGGGCAGGCAAGTTTTCGCCTACGAAAACAAATGTCCTCACGACGGCGTCAATCTCGATTGGGAGCGCCAGCAGTTCTTCGATCCGAACGGTGTGAGGCTCATGTGCGGCAAACACGGCGCCCTGTTCGAACTCGGCACCGGGTTTTGCGTCGATGGTCCTTGCAAGGGCAAGTCATTGAAGCAGATCGCCGTGAGCGTGATCGACGGCGACATTTGCGTAACAGGAGTCACGCTCGCCGAAGACGACGAGTTTGATGAAGAGCAGGAAAGCGAAGATCAGGAAAGCGAAGGGCAGGGGTGAGCCCAGGCCCTGGAGCATATTCCGATTGGATTGAATCAATCCAATCGAGAAGACTATGCTCAAATCTTTGACTCTGGAGTGATTTCTGATCGACCGCATGACTTCATGCGATCGGAAAGCGCTCTAGACGGGCCTGTTTTCGTTGCGGTTCTTCACCGGCTCCATCAGCGCCAGGCCCTGCTCGTATGTGATTGCTTCAAAGCCGGTGTCAGCGTTACGGGCGGCGTCGAGGACATGGTCGAGTTTGCCGGCCGTGTTCATCTTCTTCATGTCGTTTTTGTCGATGCTGAGCAGATCTGTCATTTCCTTCCAGACCGTCGATTCATCGCAAGGGAGCACGGCGAAGGTGACGCCATCGATCGTGACGCGATATTTCGCCAGGAGATCGATGTTGTTGCAATACAGGAAATAGGCGCCCGTCGGACTCAGGAGACCTTTGAGCACATCGGCGGCCGTCGACAGATATTCGAAAGAGTGAAGATAGCCGGCGAGAACCGGGATCGTGGTTTCGCCTTCATCGGCGATAGTCAGAACCTGTTCGATCGAAAATTCGGGCGGCCGCTTCTCGTCGGCCAATTGAGTTTGGAACTTGAGAGCGATGTCGCCCCGGAAGCCGAAACGGCCCGGTTTTGTCGTCGGGCTTTTCAGGACGGCGTTGAGGAGGCGGCCCTCCTTGTCGAGTCGGTCGAGCGCAGTTTTCTCAATCGTGGTCATAATTCCATTTCTCATCTGACGGCGGTACCGGCGCGGGCCGGCGCTAATCCTTTTATGCAATTGATCTGCCGCGTTCCGATTCGAAGAAGGGCCTTTTCGCCTTTTGTGAGCCAAGGCTCGCCGAACCAAAGTCCTTCCCCCCAAGCTGAGGAAGGCCGTGTCGGAAATCCGACGAAAGTCGGAAACGCAACAGCCATGCGTCCCATAAATTACATCATTTCAAGATGTTATGGCGTGGCACGGCGTTTGCGATCTCGTTGTCCAATGACCCAGGATTCTTGAGGTTTCGACGATGATTAACCTGACTGACAGCGCATTGAGCGCGGTGCGAAGCGCGATCGACGGCGCGGCGGAACCCGCCAGCGGCCTTCGCATCATGGTCGAGGCCGGCGGCTGCGCCGGATACAAATATATGATGGGCCTCGTGAACGCGGCCGACCCTGACGACACGGTGGTCGAGCGCGACGGCGTCAAGGTTTTCGTCGACAACAAAAGCCACGAACTTCTCGCCGGGACGACGATCGACTTTGTCGTCGCGATCGAAGGCGCGGGATTCACCTTCGAAAATCCCAACGCGACGTCGAGTTGTTCCTGCGGGAAATCTTTCGGCTGATCCGAATCCAACCCATTACCGGAGCGCAACATGCTAACCGAAGTCCAGCAGGAAACCTTGCCGCAGCGCGCTGAACGCGAGATCTCGCCCGTGGCGGAAGCCGAGCGCGCGCGTCTGATCAAGGAAGCGATCGAGGAAATCAGGCCGAACCTCAAACGGGACGGCGGAGATTGCGAACTGATCGAAATCGCCGGCAACAAGGTCATGGTCCGGCTGACGGGAGCTTGCGTCTTCTGCAAATTGAGCAGCGCCACACTAGACGGAATCCAGACCCGCATCGTCGAAAAGCTGGGCGAATTCGTGCGTCTGGTTCCTGTCGCCGGCGGCGTGCGGGCCAATCTTTAAGATCAACGAAAAGTCATGAGCCCGATCTACCTCGACAACAACGCGACCACCCGGACCGATCCTGCTGTCGTCGCGGCCATGTCGCCTTTCTTTACCGAGCATTTCGGGAACGCGTCTTCGACGCATTCTTTTGGTTCCGAAGTCTCCGGCGCCGTGAAACGCGCCCGGCAAAGCCTGCAGGCGTTGCTCGGCGCAGCGTTCGACCACGAGCTGATCTTCACATCCGGCGGCACAGAGTCGAACAGTTCGGCGATTCTTTCCGGGCTTGCCGCCCAACCCGGGTGCGATGAAATCATCACCTCGACCGTGGAGCATCCGGCGATCCTGTCTCTCGTCGGGCACATCGCCAAATCGAATGGGGTGAAGGTCCATTATATCGCCGTCGATGGGCGTGGCGCCCTCGACGTTGAGGCGTATCGAGCGGCGCTCGGGCCGCGCACGGCGATGGTTTCGTTCATGTGGGCCAACAATGAAACGGGCGTGTTGTTTCCCGTCGCTGAATTGGCTGAAATGGCGCATGAGCACGGCGCGCTTTTTCATACCGACGCCGTTCAGGCGGCCGGCAAGATAAAGATCGACCTGAAGGCCGCAAACATCGACATGCTCTCGCTTTCCGGACACAAGCTTCATGGCCCGAAGGGGATTGGCGCGCTTTATGTCCGAAAGGGCGTGAAGTTCCATCCCCTGCTCCGCGGCGGCCAACAGGAACGCGGGCGGCGCGGCGGAACCGAAAACGCCCCCGGGATTGTCGGCCTCGGCAAAGCGGCGGAGCTTGCGTCGGAGGACCTGGAAGGGGCCGTTTCCAAACTCCGTTCGCTCCGGGACCGGCTCGAGCAGGGGCTGCTCGCAAGCATCGATCATTGCCGGATCTCCGGCGGCGAGGCGGACCGGCTGCCGAATACCTGCAACATCGCCTTCGAACATATCGACGGGGAAGCCATTCTGGCGAACCTCAATCGGGAGGGCGTCGCGGCCTCGTCCGGGTCCGCCTGCACCTCAGGTTCAACTGAACCCTCCCACGTCCTGCGGGCGATGGGCGTTCCGGCGTCGGCCCTTCATGGGGTCGTCCGCTTTTCGCTCTCGCGCGAGACCACCGTCGAGGAAGTCGACCGCGTACTCGGGCTTCTTCCGGCGATTATCCAGAAATTGCGGGCGATGTCGCCTCTTTGGCGCGATCGCCAGCCTAACGCCGAGTTGACCGCGTCCAACACCGCATGAGGAATCGCCATGATCCCGAAGACGCTTCCTCCTGTCATCATCAACGACACCACCCTGCGCGATGGCGAGCAGGCTCCGGGCGTCGCGTTCTCGATTGAAGAAAAGGTCGCGATCGCCCGCCAGCTCGACGCGGCTTGCGTGGACGAGATCGAGGCTGGCGTTCCGGCCATGGGCCCGGCGGAAATCGAGGCGATCGCGGCCGTCGGCGCGGCGGTTGACAAGGCTGCGGTCATCGCCTGGTGCAGAATGACGCGGGCGGATGTCGACGCAGCGAAAAAGACCGGTCTTGAGCGGATCAATCTTTCGGTTCCTGTGTCGGATCTGCAGATCTGGGTGAAGTTCCGCCGCTCGCGCGAGGATGTGATTGAACGCATTCGCGATGTCGTCGGCTACGCGCGCGATCTCGGGCTCGCCGTCAGCGTCGGCGGCGAGGATTCGAGCCGCGCCGACTTTGACTTCCTGCGCCAGGCCATCGCCGCCGCCGAAGCCGCAGGAGCGCACCGTTTTCGCTTCGCCGATACGCTTGGCGTGCTCGAGCCATTCAGGACGTATGAACTCTTCAAGGCGCTTCGCGCGGAAACCAGTCTCGAGCTTGAATTTCACGGCCATGACGACCTCGGTCTGGCGACGGCCAACACGCTCGCGGCCGTCCGCGGCGGCGCGACCCATGCGAGCGTCTGCGTGCTGGGCCTTGGCGAGCGCGCCGGAAACGCCGCTCTCGAAGAGGTCGTCGCGGCGCTGTCCCAGGTTGGCGGGCGACGCACGGGTGTCGATCTAACCCATCTGACGGATCTTGCCGAACTTGTCGCGCTGATGGCCAAGCGGCCGATTCCCGCCGCGAAATCCATCGTCGGGTCGGCGGCGTTCGCGCATGAATCCGGCATCCATGTCTCGGGTCTTCTGCGTGATCCCGAGTGCTATGAGGCCTTGAGCCCCGCCCTGTTCGGCCGGGAGCGCAGAATCGTCCTTGGGAAGCACTCCGGCAAGGCCGCTATTTCGAACGCCCTGACTTTGATGGGCGTCGCCGTCGACGAGCGCAGGGCCGAGAAGACTCTGACGGAGGTGAGGCTGCGCGCGGAATTGCTCAAACGCGCCGTCGCGGACAGCGAACTCCTGGAATTTTATGCGGCGACTGATCCGCATCGCCAGGCGGAGACCGCGCCGGCCGGCGCCGAATAAAACGCGCGCCAGCCGCCCGGCCGGCGCACCTTGTTCCAAACCCGTAAAAAAGGAGAACGCCGTCGTGAGCGTGCTTGATGATCTTGGACGGCTATCCGCGGCGGAAGAATTTTTCGCCTATCTCGACGTGCCCTTTGAGCCGACCATCGTTCAGGTCGCGCGCCTCCACATTTTGAGGCGAATGGGACAATATCTGAAGGGAAGCGAGATCGACGGGGTCTTCGACGGGCTCAGCGACGACGAGATTCGCGACCAGTGCCGCTCCCATCTCGATCAGGCCTATCAGGATTTCGTCGCGTCTTCGCCAATCCAGGAACGTTTGTTCAAGGTGCACAAGGACGCCGTCGCGGAGAAGGCGGAGCCCGCAAAGCCGTTCGTGGCGCTCACGACACTGAGCGTCGTGAACAAAGCCGACTGAAACAATGTCATGGAGCCGACAACTAGGTCGCTCTTGGACGCCGCGTGAGTGCAAATCCGCCGATCTTCGCCTTCATTCCGCGAGAACAGGCAACAGCAAGGAGGCTTCCGACGATTGGCATGCCCTTTGCGGTAGCTGTTGATGTCACTCTGCGGCGAGGACAGGACGAAAGCGAGTAGCAATGCACATCGTCGTTTGTATGAAGCAGGTCCCCGATAGCGCGCAGATCCGTGTCCATCCGGTCACGAACACCATCATGCGCCAGGGCGTTCCTACAATCATCAATCCCTACGATCTTTTCGCGCTCGAAGAGGCGATGCGGTGGCGCGATAAATTCAAGGGCGCCCTAACGGTGCTCACCATGGGGCCGCCCATGGCCGAAGATTCGCTGCGCAAGGCCCTGACCTTTGGCGCGGACCGCGCGGTTCTTCTGACCGATCGTTTTTTTGCCGGATCGGACACGCTGGCGACGAGCTTCGCGCTCGCGTCGGCGTTGGAGAAGATCTCGACCGAGTTCGGCGCGCCCGCCATGATCTTCACCGGCAAGCAGACGATCGACGGGGACACCGCGCAGGTCGGCCCCGGCATAGCAAAGCGCCTCGGACTGAATCAGTTGACCTATGTTTCGCGCATCGTCGAACTCGATCAGGCGGCCGACAAGATAGTCGTCGAGCGGCGCGCCGAGGGCGGCGTTCAGATTCTCTCGACCCGCCTGCCGGTCCTCATCACAATGCTCGAAGGCGTCAATGAAATCCGCCGCGGCACGCTCGACGACGCCCTGCGGGCGGCGCGGGCCAAGATCATCACGTGGAACGCCGCGGACGCCGGCATCACGGACCTCACCCTTTGTGGTCTGCGCGGTTCGCCGACTATCGTGAAAAAAGTGTTCGCACCCTCGCCCCGTGCGGAAAAAGCGCACAAAATTCCCACGGCGGATGTTCCCGTTGAATTGCTTGCGGAGAATGTCATCAGCGAAATTTTCAAGCGTCAGCCGGCTGTTGAAGGCGACCTTATGAAATTTTCGGCGGGTCAGTAAGGCGGCAGGAAAGAGCGTCAATCATGAGCGAAGCGGCAAAACCAGCACCTGCGCCAGCGAGTCGAGCCGGCGCCAAAAAAGAGCTGCCGGAGCATTTCAAGGCCTACAAACATGTCTGGGTTGTCGTCGAAAGCGAGCATGGCGAGGTTCATCCCGTCTCTTTCGAGCTCCTGGGCGAAGGCCGCCTGCTTGCGAACAAGCGGGGCGTAGAACTTGCGGCCGTCGTTCTCGGCGGGGACGCGAAGGCCATTGCGAGCGCGGCCCGCGAATGTTTCGAATATGGCGCCGATCTCGTCTATACCGTGACTGATCCGGTCCTCGCGCACTATCGGAACGAGGCCTACACAAGGGCGATGACGGATCTCGTCAACACCTACAAACCGGAGATTCTGCTTCTTGGCGCGACGACGCTTGGCCGCGATCTCGCGGGTTCGGTCGCGACAACGTTGCGGACCGGCCTCACCGCGGATTGCACCGAGCTCGCCATTGATGACGAGGGTTCGCTCGCCGCGACCCGGCCGACTTTCGGCGGCTCCCTTCTTTGTACGATCCTGACGCTGAATTACCGTCCGCAGATGGCGACGGTGCGGCCCCGCGTCTTGCAGATGCCGTCGCGCCAGACCGGGCGCACAGGCCGTATCGTCGAGCACGCCCTCGGGCTCGCCGAGGACGATGTCGTCACGAAGGTTGTGCAGTTTATCGCCGATCGCGATTCCAACAAGGCGCAATTGTCCTATGCGGACATCGTTGTCGCCGGCGGTCTTGGCCTCCAGTCGGCTGAAAACTTTCAGCTGGTCAAGTCGCTCGCCGAGGTTCTTGGCGCGGAATACGGAGGATCGCGCCCGCTGGTGCAAAAAGGCTGGATGACGTCCGATAGGCAGATTGGCCAGACCGGAAAGACAATCCGGCCGAAACTCTATATCGCCGCCGGGATCTCTGGCGCGATCCAGCACCGGGTCGGGGTGGAGGGTGCGGATCTGATCGTCGCGATCAATACCGATCCCAATGCGCCGATTTTTGATTTCGCTCATCTTGGAATCGTCGCCGACGCCATCAGGCTTCTACCCGCCCTGACCGAGGCGTTTCGCAAGCATCTGTCGGTCAACCGGCTCGCCTGCTGAAGGAGGCACGCATGATTGAGGAACGCTTCGACGCAATCGTGGTTGGCGCTGGCCCATCCGGCAACGCCGCCGCCTACACGATGGCCAAGGAAGGCCTGAAGGTTCTCCAGCTCGAACGTGGGGAATATCCTGGATCGAAAAACGTCCAGGGAGCCATTCTCTACGCCAATGCGCTGGAAAAGCTGATCCCTGATTTTCGGGAGGACGCCCCGCTCGAACGCCATATCATCGAGCAGCGGATCTGGACCATGGACGACAAATCCTATGTCGGCATGCATTACCGTTCCGAGGATTTCAACGAGGAGCGGCCGAACCGCTACACGATCATCCGCGCGCAATTCGACAAATGGTTCAGCCGCAAGGTGCGGGAGGCCGGCGCGACGCTGCTGTGCGAGACGACCGTCAAGGAGCTCTTGCGCGACGCCAAGGGCAAGGTCATCGGCGTCAGGACCGATCGCGACAATGGCGTCGCCTTCGCCGACGTCGTCATCCTGGGCGAAGGCGTCAACGGCCTTGTCGGACAGCGTTCCGGACTGCGTTCCGAGCTGAAACCCGACAGTGTGGCGCTCGCGGTCAAGGAAATGCATTTTCTGCCGCGGGAGGTCATCGAGAGCCGCTTCAATCTCAAGGACAACGAGGGCGTCGTCATCGAAGCCATGGGCACGATCACGGCCGGCATGACCGGCACGGCGTTTCTCTACACCAATCAGGAATCGATCTCGGTCGGCATCGGCTGCATCGTTTCGGATTTCGCCGAAAATGGCGCGACGCCTTACGGCCTTCTCGAAGCGTTCAAGAACCATCCGAGCATCAAGCCGCTCCTCGCCAATTCCGAGTGCAAGGAATATGCGGCGCATTTGATCCCGGAAGGCGGATACAACTCGATTCCCGAACTCTACGGCGATGGCTGGATTGTCGTCGGCGACGCCGGGCAGTTCGTGAACGCGGTGCATCGTGAGGGATCGAATCTCGCGATGACGACGGGGCGGATCGCGGGTGAGACCGTTGTCTGGCTCAAACGCCGTCGCGAGGAGCTCTCGAAGGCGAATCTTGCCGAATACAAGCGCCGGCTCGACGAAACCTTCGTCATGAAGGATCTGAAAAAATACCGACGGATTCCGGCGTTTCTTCATAACAACAAGCATGTCTTCGGTCTCTATCCAAAGCTTGTCGCCGCCGCCGCGCAGACCTGGTTTCGCGTCGACGGAGCCGACAAGCTTTCGAAGGAAAAGGAAATTCTCAAGTCGTTCCGAAAAGGCCGCACGCTTTCGGGTCTGATCGGCGACGCGTTCAAACTGGCGAGGTCCTGGCGATGACGAATGCAGTGGAGATCGGCGCTTCCGGCGCGAAAGTAGAAGAGAAATTGTTTCAAAACCGCTATCTTGTCGATGCGGGGCGTCCCCACATCCAGATTCGGCCGCATGAAATCCCGTCTAAAATCCTGTTGTCCCTCACCTACACGTGTCCGGCGGGCTGCTACAGCCGTAACGACCGGGGCCAGGTCGAGATCGCGGCGGATGGTTGTCTTGAATGCGGAACCTGCCGCATCGTCACGGCCGAGACGGGAGAAATTCAATGGGAATACCCGCGCGGCGGCTACGGCGTGCTCTATAAATTCGGCTGACAAAGGAGATCGCGCCGGCGCGCGAGGCGAATGGTGCAATCGGCTCTCGTCTCCGCGAGTCGACGATTGCTGCGCGGCGTCGGGCATTGGCGATCGGACGGATCACGTATCTCGCTCGTTGGGACATGGTTCTGTGCGGTTTTGCGGCGGCAGGCCGGCCTCCCGGGGGGCTGAAGCGGGTCTCGCCCTTAGCGCGCCAGGGAACCGCGCGCGCCGCCGGGGATTTTGTGCCCGCCGCGTCGGGCCGCGTCGCGCCTCCATGCCGCCTGGACGCCGACGCTAAACGTGTCGGCGCAAAACTTGATGGAATGCAAGGTCAGGCGTTTCAACCGGCCCCGGAAACAATGTCGGCTTGGCGAGGCAGGCCGCGCCTTTATCTCAATTCATTATATATCGGTCCGGACATGCCGATCCGCACACGCGCGATGGCTTCCTTGGCGCTCCGCCACACATTCATGCCCGTGCTCCCCGCCGCGGAGAAGCCATCTTTCAACCTTTGAGATGGCGCCGCTGAGCGCGGCCTTGACTATAGAGGACTTGGCTCAACTTGAAAAATTCGCGCCCGGCGTAGTGAAAAATGGCGTTGAACCGCTTAAAAAAAGGGCTGAAGGCCGTCCCATACTCGCCGCTGCGGACGGAATCAAAGAAAAATCCTCACGGATAAAGCAAGTGCCGCCGCTGACCTTCTGGTCATTTCTGCACCGTATTGTGGGTGGTATTATGCGTGGTTTTGTGGTTGGGCCGCAGACATCGAGGCTCGATTTTGCGGCGGTGTGAACGATGGATCTGCACCTGTCCTGTGCAACTGCCGCATAATTGCTCTTGCATCTGCGCTTCGCAGTCGCAAACTACAGGCCACTCTCGTAAACGCCTTGTAAATTCGGCTTTTTCGTTCCGACGCGGATGCGCCGGGCGTGGAGATTGGCGGTATGACCCAAACTCTCTCTCCTCGATACGCGGCTCCTGCGAGCTCTGAAACGGAGCTCGAGGGCGGTCAGCGAAACAGATATGCGGACCGCGCCGAGATCGCCCTGCACGGGGTCTATGAAATCTCGAAGATTCTCGCCGCCCCTGCCCGCATCGAAACGACGCTGTCCAACGTTCTGAAGCTTCTCTCGAGTTTTCTCGAAATGCGGCACGGAACGATCGCCTTGCTCGACGCGGCCGGGGAACCGGAAATGAACGTCGGGGTGGGCTGGAACGAAGATAAGGCGAAAAGCCTGTTCGAGAGCATCCCGGAGCGCGCGATTGGCCAGATCGTGACAACCAAGATGCCGGTCGTCGTGGAGAATATCGCCGCGAGTCCGCTGTTCGCGGATTGGTTCAAGGGCGAGCGAGGCAAGATCGAATCGATCGTCTCGTTCATCGGCGTGCCGATCAAGGACCGCGATCATGTCATCGGCACATTGACGATTGATCGGATCTGGGATGGCGGCGCCGAATTCCGGCTCGACGAGGACGTGCGGTTTCTGGTGATGATCGCCAATCTGGTCGGCCAGACGGTGCGCCTTTATGGCGTCGTCGCGCGTGATCGCGAGCATCTTATGGCCGAGCAGCGGCGCTTGGCGAAAGAACTTTCGGAAACATTCACGGCGGCGCGCGATCCCAAAACGCGCGGGATCCTCGGCGAAAGCGCCGCGATTCGATCGGTGCTGGACAAAATCGCCATCGTCGCACGCAGCAATTCTACTGTCCTGCTTCGAGGCGAATCGGGAACCGGGAAGGAGCTTTTCGCTCGCGCCACCCATGATTTGTCGTCTCGGAAAAAAGGACCGTTCATCAAGCTCAATTGCGCCGCTCTTCCGGAATCGGTCCTCGAGTCGGAACTTTTCGGTCATGAGAAAGGCGCCTTCACGGGCGCTCTGGCTCTCCGCAAGGGCCGCTTCGAGCTCGCTGACCGCGGCACGCTTTTTCTTGATGAGATCGGCGAGATCTCCTCCTCGTTCCAGGCCAAGCTCCTGCGCGTCCTGCAGGAGGGTGAATTTGAACGCGTCGGGGGCATGCGGACATTGAAGGTCGATGTCCGGCTTGTCGCCGCCACGAACAAGAATCTCGAAGCGGCGGTCGCCGCGGGAGAGTTTCGCGCCGACCTCTATTACCGGATCAACGTGGTCACGATAGCCCTCCCCGCGCTGCGCGACCGGCCCGAAGACATCAGCCTTCTCGCCCGCGAATTTCTGCGGCGCTTCAACGAAGAGCATGCGACCGACCTCAGCCTCGCGCAGTCCGCCAGGGACGTGCTCGAAAGCTGCTATTTTCCGGGCAATGTCCGCGAACTTGAAAATTGCGTCCGCCGGACCGCGACCTTGGCGAAGGATACGAAGATCGTCGCCAATGATTTCGCTTGCCGCCACGATGAATGCTTGTCCTCGACGCTCTGGAAGGGCGCCGTGGCGACGACGGAATCGTTCAACATCATCGCCAAGCCGCTGGCGCGCCCTCCGGTGGTCCGTCCCATCGTCGTCGAAAAGCCTCCGATCCCGGCCGAATGCGGCGATCCGGACGCCAACCCCGCAAACTCATGCCCTCAAGCCGAAGTCTGCGGCGCCCTTCAGGACGGGCAGGCGGAGCGGGAGCGACTCTTGAACGCCATGGAGACGGCTGGATGGGTCCAGGCCAAAGCTGCGCGGCTTCTCAATCTCACGCCGCGTCAGATCGGCTATGCGCTCCGCAAGCACGACATTCCCATCAAACGGTTCTAGAGCATATTCCCAAGAATATGCTCAAGTCTTTGACTCTGGAGCGATTTCTGATCGACCGAATGATCACATTCGGCCGGAAAGCGCTAACGGGCCGCTTTTCAGACTCATCTTTGCCGGCCCGCTGCTCCGCCGATCCCCGATCGGGCTGCGACGTCGCGAGGGGCTGACATGTCGGTGTCGGGTTCGCGACGAGGCCCCTGCGACAGGGTCGTAGGCGAGCCGCTCAATCAAAAATTATTCAGTTAATTCAATAAGATAAATTGCTGGCACACGCCTTGCTGCAGCTAGACAAGAGGCGGGGCCAGCAAAAACTGTCGGATCCGTTTCCGGGCGGCTTTCGCCCCGCGCCTCGAAGATCAAACCGGAAAGGCCGCGTTTGGAGCTCCGAGCCGCGCGCCCTGAATGGAGACGGATATGGCTTACAAGATTGTAGCGTCGCAATGCACCGGCTGCAGCGCCTGCGAATTCGAGTGCCCCAACGCGGCGATTTCGATGAAAGGCGACACGTTCGTCATCGACCCGAAAAAATGCACCGAATGCGAAGGCCATTTTGATCACGCCAAGTGCGATGAGGTCTGCCCGGTCGCGAATACCTGCATTCCGGCGTAGCGGCGCTGCAGAATCGCGCGGGCGCGTGATCGAAAGCCGAGGAAAGCATTTTCCCCGCAGGTTGGCGAACGGCGCAGCGACGGCGCCGAACGATGAGCGCTCGAAATCGAGTTGAATGCGCTGGGCCCGAATTTCACGGCGTCCTTACGGGCGAAAGACCGAACATTCAGTCGCCTGTTCCAATTTCTCCCTAAGGAGCCAAGTAGATGAAGATCATGATTCGACGTTCGCCCGATACCGGACTTTCGATCTACGTGCCGAAAAAAGATCTTGAGGAGCCCATCGTCGAATCCGAGCACGAGACGCTCTGGGGAGGATGGATCAAGATCGCTAATGGGTGGGTTCTCACCCTTCCCGAAATGGCGGCCGACACGCGGCTGCCCATCACCGTCAATGCGCGCAAGCATGGCGACGAAGAGGAGTCCTGAACCGTGAACGCGCCGCTCCTCCCCCTCCTAATCCCGAATGGCGCAGACTCGGAAGCCGCGCTGGCAAAACTCGCCAAGACCTTACGCGATGGCGGCGTCGTTCCTTATCTTGGGCCAGGTTTGGCCGAGCTCTCGAAGCCTCTGGCTCCGATGACGCCCGAGGCGCTTGCCGAGTTTTTCGCGGGAAAAGTCGCATTGCCGCGCCGCGCGAAGGGCAATGCGTGGGCCTCCGCCCAGCATATCGAGAGTATGAAACATCGGTCGACTCTCAGCGCTCTCATGGTCGAGGCGTTCGCGGTCAGCGTCGAGCCTACGCCCTTTCATTATTTCCTCTCAACGCTTCGCCTGCCGATGATCGTTGACACCTGGTATGACGGCGCGATGCGGACGGCCATGAGTTCGCAAACCGGCTGGGGCGAGGTTCAGGGCATAACCCGCGCCGGAATTGGCGAAAGCCGGTGGTTCCGCTTTTACGATCCTGCCGGCGCCGAAACAGACGGCGCGACAGCGGAGTCCTGGCAGACGCTGCTCTACAAACCTCACGGCAGCGTGACTCCGGCGCGAAATTTTCTGATCTCCGACGCCGACTATGTCGAAGTGCTGACGGAAATCGACATTCAGACGCCTATCCCCGATATCGTAAAAAATCGCCGGACGGAGCGCAGCTTTCTGTTCCTGGGATGCCGGTTTCACGACCAGATGCTGCGCACCTACGCGCGGCAGATCATGAAGCGGTCGGCGCAGGAACACTACGCTCTTGTCGATCCGGAAAAGCTCACCAAGAACGAGGTCCGATTCCTGACGACGCAAGGAATCACTCCGATCGCCGTTCCGCTTCCCCGGGCGATCGAGATCATCACCGGATCCGCTTGATCCAATTCCTCTCGAATCACTTGCGCCGGGTAAATTCAGTTTGCCCGGCGCACGCGTGATTCGAACTCAATCCTCCTCTCTCAGGCTTTCTCGTTGAGCGGGAAGCCGCTCGACGACCTCGCCGCGCAGCTGAATATGAGAGGCGAAGCTGATGAGGCGCGCCTCCGGGAACGCCGCGGCGCGCAGGCTGTCATTTTCACAACAATACAGCCGCCAATGTTGGCCCTATGTTTAAAAGGCGACACGAGGAAGGCTGGCTATAACTTATTGAAAATAAAGTAATATAAGCTCTACTTTTGGATGGCATGCGAGTTGCGATATTACCATTGAAATTTTTCAGTGTCCCCGAAGAGCGAGGAGCGGACATGCAGGAATTAGCACAACACGAAGGGGCTGAAGCCTCGATCGTCAATGTCGAAGCGGTAATGCAGCAGGTCGCGGAGCATAAGGGGTGCGGCACGTCCGGCGGAAGCGGAAAGGCAAGCTGCGGATCGGCTGCAGGTTCAGGCGATCTTCCGACCGAGATCTGGGAAAAAGTCAAGAACCACCCTTGCTACAGCGAAGAAGCGCATCATCACTACGCGAGAATGCACGTCGCCGTCGCTCCTGCATGCAACATCCAATGCAATTATTGCAACCGCAAATACGATTGCGCCAATGAGTCGCGTCCGGGCGTCGTCAGCGAGAAGCTGACCCCAGAGCAGGCCGCGAAGAAGGTTCTTGCGGTCGCCTCGACGATTCCGCAGATGACCGTTCTTGGCATCGCCGGACCCGGCGACCCGCTCGCCAATCCGGAGAAAACGTTCAAGACCTTCGAGCTGATCGCCAAGACCGCGCCCGACATCAAGCTGTGCCTTTCCACAAATGGCCTTGCGCTCCCGGATCATGTCGACACGATCGCCGGCTTCAATGTCGATCATGTCACGATCACCATCAATATGGTTGATCCGGAAGTCGGCGCGAAAATCTATCCCTGGGTGTTCTGGAAGCACAAGCGCTATACAGGCGTGGAAGCCGCGAAGCTGCTCACGGACCGTCAGTTGCAGGGCCTCGAAATGCTTACCGAGCGGGGCATTCTCTGCAAGGTCAATTCGGTTATGATTCCCGGCGTCAACGACAGGCATCTTGTTGAAGTGAACAAGGCGGTGAAGTCGCGCGGCGCATTCCTTCACAACATCATGCCGCTGATCTCCGCGCCCGAGCACGGAACGGTCTTTGGCCTCAATGGTCAGCGCGGTCCGACGGCGCAGGAGCTGAAAGCGCTTCAGGACAGCTGCGAAGGCGAAATGAACATGATGCGGCATTGCCGGCAGTGCCGCGCCGACGCCGTAGGCCTGCTCGGCGAAGACCGCAGCGCCGAATTCACCACCGAGAAGATCATGGCGATGGACGTCGACTACGATCTCGAATCGCGCAAGGCCTACCAGGCGAAGGTCGAGGAAGAGCGCGTCGCGAAAGTCGCGGCCAAGCAGGAGGAGCTGGAAACACTCGCCGGAGAATCGAGCGACATCAAGCTGCTGATCGCCGTCGCCACCAAAGGTTCTGGCCTCATCAACGAACATTTCGGCCATGCGAAGGAGTTCCAGGTTTACGAATTGTCCACCGGCGGCGCGAAGTTCGTCGGCCATCGGAGGGTCGATCTCTATTGCCAGGGCGGCTATGGCGACGAAGACAGTCTCGAGACGGTCATCCGCGCCATCAACGATTGTCACGCGGTGTTCGTCGCGAAAATCGGCGGTTGTCCGAAGAGCGACTTGATCAAGGCTGGAATCGAGCCGGTCGATCAGTTTGCGCATGAATTCATAGAAAAATCCGCGATCGCCTGGTTCAAAAACTATCTCGACAAGGTGAACAGCGGCGAAATCCAGCACATAGAGCGGGGCGACGCCGAGATCCGGCAAGGCGCGTTGACCGCGGCGGCTTAAGCTTCAGTCAAACTCATTTGAGGCGCGACCATGACCCTGAAGATTGTTGCTTCACAGTGCACGAGTTGTTCGGCCTGTGAAGCTGAGTGCCCGAACGTCGCCATTTCAGAAAAAAATGGCACGTTCGTCATCAACCCGAAGAAATGCACCGAGTGCATCGGGCATTTCGATGCGCCGCAGTGCGCGGCGGTCTGTCCCGTCGACGACACCTGCATCATCGACAACGCCTACCCACGCTATCAGCCTGCTCAATAACGAGGCCGCCATGAACTTCACTATCACTCCTGCGGCGGAAAAATTCATCCGCCTCATGCTGCGCGCCGACGGAGGTCCTGAGAGCGGCTTCCGGATGGCGCTCAGCCCCGGCGGCTGCTCCGGGCTCGCCGCCGATATCAAGGTTCTGGCGGCCCCCGAACCCGGCGATGCCGTGGTCGAGCGGGGCGCCGTCAAACTTTTTCTTCCCGCCGAAAGCCGCATCCTCTTGGAGGGGGTCACAATCGATTTCGCCGACACGGCGTCGCAGACGGGTCTCGTCTTCCGCGACGCCAAGGCGACGTCATGCGGCTCGGGAGGCGGCAAGGCCGCCTGACCTGCGAGGAAAGATAGCATGAGCGGCCTCGCTGGAAATCAGATCTCGCCGCCGGCGCCCGATGACGACGCCGCACTGGTGGATGCGCTCCTTGGCAAAGGGCTTTGCGCCATTGCCGAGGATCATCTGCGCCAGGCGGGGCTGGCCTATGATCAGACGGAGGTCGCCGAGAAACATCTCGCGGCGGCCGCGACGGCGGCGCCCGGACACGCCGCCGTTTTGATCGGATTTTACCGTTTCTATTTTTACAAGGGCCGTCTGCGCGAGGCTTTGGCGGTTGCGGATCTTTGCCTTGAAAAAGCGTGCCGCGACAATCGTCTGCCCATGGACTGGCGGAGAGTGAAATCGTCGGACGCCAGCTTCAGCGATTACGGAGAGATGTTGCCCCGGTTTTTCATGTTTACGCTCAAGGGCTACGCCTATCTGAACCTGCGGCTGGGCGACGTGACCGAAGGTCTCGCCGCGGTCGAAAAGCTCCTGGAACTCGATCCAAGCGACAAGATCGGCGCGCGGGTTCTGCTCGAAGTCATTGAACGGGCCAGCCAAGACGATGACGGATGAAATCGACGAAGCCAGGGATTGGCGAGGAGAGAATATCGAGTGCGGCGCCTGCGAGCAGAATGCTCTGCTCGCGTCGGGCAAATGCCGCCTGAAGCATGCCTGCGTCCATGATCGTTACGCGCGCCGGATCGACCGGTTCTTCAACTGGAATCCCGTGCTGGCGAATCATTATCTGTCCCATCCTCACTTCGAAGTCAGGGCGATCGCCTCGAAACACGCCGATGTGTTTTTGCTGCGCCCGCTTCTCGACGATCCGGAAGAGACCGTGCGCTGGAATGTCGCGCGCCGCTTGCCGAAGCGCCATATCCTCAAGCTGAGGCATGATCCGCACCGTGAAGTCCGCATCCGCATCGTGTCCTTGCTGGACGATTCGGAATTGAGTGAAATGATCTGCGACCCCGATTATTACGTCAGGCAGGCGGTCGCGCGGCGCGTTGCTCCGCCGCTGCTGGCGCGCATGATGTTCGACGAGGAGCAGGAAGTCAGGCGCGCCGTCGCGCGCCGGCTTCCGCAGGAATGGCTGTTGCGGATGTCGGATGATCCAAGTCCCGAAGTCCGGATCGAGATCGCGCAGCGACTTGCCCCCGATCTCCTGGCGAGAATGCAGGCGGACCCCGACTGGAGGATCCGTTATGAAGCGGCGAACCGCGCGCCGGCGCCCTTGATCAAAGGCCTTCTGAACGACGCCGATGAGTTCGTTCGCGAGATGGCCCGCTCCCGCGTTTCGGAACGGCCTGAGCTTTTAACGGGAATGACATCATGAGCAACATTGTCCGCGACAGCGACGTCGTCGAATTGAGCGCGCCGCCCTATTTCAACTTCGGCGAAAAAGTGAAGGCGAAGCGGGCGATCCGCAATGATGGAACCTACGCCGGAAAGGAGATCGGCGATCTCCTCGCCAAAAAAGGCGAGGAAGGCTACGTGGTCACCATCGGAACGTTTCTGCAGCAATTCTACATCTACGGCGTCGAATTTATCGAAAGCGGCAACCGCGTCGGCATGAAGCGCAAGGAGCTTGAACCGGCGCGGCCGAGAGAACAGGTTGACGAAGATCTGCCATTGCCTGGAGCCGCGAAATGATTGATCCGCGCCTGCCCAAGTTCCAATGGGGCCAACGCGTCCGCACGCTCATTGATCTCCATAACGACGGTTCATTTCCGGACGCCGTTCCCAAAGCTCTCCTGGTGAAGAGCGGGGACCTTGGAGAAATCGTCCAGGTCGGACAGCACGAAGAATCGAGCACCCCGGTGTATCTCGTCGAATTCGCGGAACATCTCGTTGTGGGCTGTCTGGAAGAAGAAATCGCTCCCCTGTAGAGAACGGACCGAAGATATGGCCGCGGCGATTGTCTTGACGTTTGGGGCGGGGCTGAAGCCTCATCCCAACGACCTCGACAGAAAGCGGATCGAGCGAGCGCTCAAGGCGCGCAAGCGATACAGATACGTCACGCCGAACGTGTTGCCAGCGCCAGAGGGATACCGGATCGAAAGCCCGTGCTGCTCCCGCAATATCGATCCGGAGGGAGGAACGATTGATGTCGCTCTCGTCACCTATGACGCCGAGCCGCGTCAATGGCGCCTTCATCGCAAGGATCATTCAACCGGGACATGGGTGTTTCACAGCGCCTACGACCGCCTTCCCGCGCTCCTCGACCTGCTCAACGAAGATGAGGGGCGGGTTTTCTGGCAATGATATTGCACTGCTACACATTGCGTAAGAAATCAACGTTGTGAAAGTGTCGGGGTCTCAACATGGCTGTGAGCGGAGATGAGTTGGCGGCGATCGGAGCGCTTCTTGCCCAAAGCACGGAGCCAAATCCTGTCGCGCAATTGCGGCGTGAATTTCCAGGCCTGTCCTGGACCGCGTGCGACGCGTCGGACGTGACCGACGAGCCGTTTCAATCGTTTCCCTTGTTCGATCTGCATCTCTTGAACAGCAAAGACCATTGCTCGCAAATCACATCGGACCCTGCGCAGGCGACTGGACTCATTCTGGCGCGCCGGAGCTAGCATCATGACCCAGCCCATCGCAGCCCTCGCGCCCGCGGACGCAGATGAACCCGACGAAGAAGCGATCGATGAATCCGCGATCCTTCTCTCCGACCCGGATATCACCGAAGCCGAACTTGAAGCTGTAGCAGACGTGTTGCGTTCGCCTAGACTGGCGGGCGGGCCGGTCGTCGAGGCCTTCGAGGCGGCGTTCGCCGAATATCTTGGCCGCAAATATGCGGTCGCGACGGCGAGCGGCGGAATGGGCCTCCTGCTCGCGCTCAGAGCCTACGGCGTCGGTCCGGGCGATGAAGTGATCGCATCGCCGCATTCGTATCGCGAAACGGCCCACGCGATCAGTCTTTCGGGAGCTCGTCCGGTTTTCGCCGACATCGATTACTGGGCTGGCACCATAGCTCCGGAAAAGGTCAAGCTGCGGATCACCGACAAGACCCGCGTGATCGTTGGAGCCAATGCGAACGGGCATCCGGCCGCCTGGGCGGGCCTTCGAGCCCTGGCGACCGCGCATGGCCTTGTCCTGATCGAGGATTCGACCGAGGCGATTGGTTCGAGGTATCAGGGCGCTCTGGTCGGATCGTTCGGCGATGTTTCCATTTTTGATTTTTCGCAGCCTGGCGCCCTGACATGCGGCGAAGGCGGCATGGTGGTCACGGACGATATCGATATCGCCTCCGCGCTGCGGCGGCACCGGTCGCGCCGCCTGAATGAACGCTCCTCTGTTGTTGTTACGGCGACGGCGCCGTATCAAGCCGGCATCAGCGATCTGTCCGCCGCGCTCGGACTCGCCCAGATCAAGCGGATCGATGAAATTCTCGAACGGCGCCGGCTGGTGGAGCACCTCTACTACAAGCACGTGCAATCGTTTGAAGGAATCAAGGATCCCTACATCGCGCCCGAGGTCACGGAGATCAACTGGTTCCTGTATCTCGTCCATCTTGGCACCCGGTTCTCCCGGTCAAGCCGAGACTCGATCGTCGAGGATCTTCGCGTCGAGCATGTCGAGGCTGTAGCCTACAGCGCGCCGCTTCATCTCCAACGTCATTATTTCGATCTCGGCTACCGCCGCGGCGATTATCTGGTGACGGAGAAAGTCGCCGACCGCGCTGTCGCGCTTCCGTTTCACACTCATCTCACGGAAGGCGAGATCGAGTTCATTGTGGGAACGATGAAGGACGCTTCTGTCAACGTCGGCGCCGGAGCGGCCATCTACTAGAGCGCTTTCCGATCGCATGCGCTCATGCGATCGATCAGAAATCGCTCCAGAGTTAAATGCTTGAGAATATTCTTGTCGATTGAATTGCTTCGATCCGATCGGAATATGCTCCAGGCGTTGAAATCAATACGCGAAAGCGCAGAACAACCAATAGAGTCGCCAAGAATAGAGCCAAAAGGAGAGAAAGAATGTCGTTGATTACTGTCATGCCGTCCGGAAAGTCGTTCGAGGCCGCCGAAGGCGTGACGCTTCTTGCGGCGATCCTCGCCGCGGACGAAAACCTCAGCCACAATTGCGAGGGGAAGGCGGCGTGCGGGACATGTCACATCTTCGTCCATGAGGGACGCAAGGGCCTGTCGAAGGTCGCCCGGGAAGAGAATGAAAGGCTCGACGCCATTGTGGGCGTGGGCTCGAAGTCGCGCCTCGCGTGCCAGGCGAAGGTTCTTGGCACGGAAAATATCAAGGTTGAACTGCTGGGCTTCGGCTCGGGCGTCTAGAGCATATTCCAATCGGATTTGAATCAATCCCATCGAGAAGAATATGCTCAAGTATTTAACACTGGAGCGATTTCTGATCGATCGCATGACTACATGCGATCGGAAAGCGCTCTTGGATCCTGGAGAACGTCATGGAATCCCCGAAAGTCGTCATTCACGCCCGGTTCTCACCGGATGGCTCTGTTGTCGAAATCGGCGAGCGGCCGACCGGAATGGACCCCCAGGCGTGGTTCAATATTCTGAGCGACAAGGCTGCGTCGTCCTATCAGGCTCTGGCCGGCGGGCGCGGAGTGTTCCGCGTCACTCGCGCCGAAGTCGACGCGATTAAGACGGAAACCGTCGGTTAGTTCTCCGCCCGCACAGTCAGCTCTCGTCGCCGCGATAAAAAGCGGGGATCAAGAGCTGGCTGTGGGACGGAAACGCCGGGAAAAGTCATGCCAGCACAAAACCACGAGGTGTTCGTGATTTGCGCCGCCAACGCAATTGCGCCGGGCGATGCGAAAGCGTTCAGCTTGTGGAAAATCGACGACGCGGGCGAGACCCGTCCTTTCCCCATCGTCGTCGCCCGGAAGAACGCGGCTGAGTTTTTCAGCTACGTGAATGTCTGCCCGCATGCAGGCGTCTGGCTCAATGTCGGCGATGGACGCTTCCTCGATTCCGAAGGCGCGTTTCTTCAATGCGGGCGGCACGGGGCGAAATTCGAGATCGACTCGGGTCTTTGCGTTGACGGCACGTGCAAGGGCGCGAGCCTTGAGCCGGTCGCCGTGGCGATTATCGGCGGCGACGTCTGCATCTGCGGCGTCTCGCTCGTTGAGGAAGATTCCTTCCCGGATCCCTTCGACGACGATGACGACACAATGGAAATCACCATCTGTCCGGATTGACGTCCGGCGGCGATGGTTTGCGGCTAAAGGCTGGAGAAAATGCGCGCCATGGAGACGAAGGCCAGCCAGAGCCTACGCTATTTCACCACCTATACCGGCGTCGCGCTGCCGTTTCGGCTGGTCAATCCGATCGAAGAGGCCGAACTCGCCAATCGCAACACCTTTATCCGCGCTTCGTTTGACGAGAGCGGCGCGCTCATTGCGTTCGACAAAATCGTCTATGGCGAAATCGAATTGTCGCACCGCTACGCCTATGACGAAAACGGAACATTGGTTGGTGCTGAAATCGTCATGCCGGAGGAAGAGCCGGTGGTCTTGCGCTTCGACGGGGCCGCCGCTGTTTCGGAGACTTAGGGGATAGCAGCGGGGGATAGCAGCGATGGAAGAAAACCGCCAATGACCGTTGCTCAACTGATCGAGGCCCTTGAGCGGATGCCGGGCGAAGCCGTCGTTTTGATGGACAGCGGCGGAGGCTTCTCTCTTGTCACGGCGCTGGAGTTTGTGCCGGAGCAGGGGCCGGCGGCGCCAGCGGAAGTCATTCTGCTGCCGAATATGGACGAATGAGCTAAATTGCGCGCAACCAGCCTTGCTGGTGTTCGGCGCGGTGGGCTTCGCCGCCGCCGCCGGATGAGCGGGCGGGAAGCATGGAGCAGAGTCAATGAGTGTGGTCGAGGCGCAAAGCATGTTCGAACGGATTGGCGGAGCGCCCGTCATCGACCGTCTTGTCGAGGGCTTTTACGCCAGGATGGAGACCCTCCCCGAGGCGAGGGGCATCCGCGACATGCATACCGAGGAGCTTGGGCACATCAAGATGGTGCTCAAGCGCTATCTTTGTGAATGGATGGGCGGCCCGAAGCTTTATTCGGCGGAAAAAGGTCATCCTCGCCTGCGCCAACGGCACATGGGTTTCAAGATTGGCGCGAGCGAGCGCGACGCCTGGCTGCTGTGCATGAGCGGAGCGCTCGAAGAGACGATCGCCGAGCCCCGCGCACGGGAGGAGATCTACACATTGCTCGCTAAGCTCGCGGACTGGATGCGCAACCAGTCCGGCAATCCACATGACGCCGGCTCCGAACGCCCTTGACGCCGACGGCTCAACATCGCGCCTGAAACCTTTGACAGGCTGGAGGATCCTCCATGCTTCCGACGACCATTCTCATCGATCAAAAGCCGCGCTGCGTGGTTCGTCCCACTGATATGAAAGCGCTTCAACGTTTTCTTCGCAACGCAAGAGCCTACCTGCAGGCTGAAAATCCGGCGGGCGCGATCGCTCACCGCGAGGCTGAAGACGTCGAGGTTTTCAAATGGCGTGACGCGCTGGCGCTTCACAAAGCGGGAGGAGGGTCCGAAGACGACTTCTTCGGCGTGCCGCTGTGAGGAGGGAGTTCGCCCTGAAAAGCGCTTCGGCGCCCAAGGCTGTCGACCCTGCCGGACAGGCCAGATCGCGGCCGAGCGTGGCTCTGGCCGCGAGTGGCGAAGGACGAACGGCAAGGGAGTTGTCGCGACGCCTCGCGGGCCTGCCTTCAGGGCCGGGGTGCGAAACCGAACCAGGACTGTCGGTTTCAGGCCGCCGCCCAGGGCCGCTCGTCCGGCGTCGGGCGGATCTCGAAGAAACTAGATGATCGCCCGGCAGGCGTGAGAAATCCGAGCTCTCTGCGCCTTCAGGCAGGAGTGAATCCGGGCGTGATCTGGAATGACGGGCCCGCACAGCCGCATGGCGTCGCCCTGGCACGCTTGCTGCTGATGCCGGGTGTAGCTTGACGCGGCGCCTGTCAGGCCGATGGAAAAGGCGATCGCGGCGAGCCCGCAATTCATGGTTTTCAGCATAGGTCGCAACTCCTCAGGTTTTTCATGACGCCGATAGCAGGTCCGGTCGGCCCCGGTCGGACGATTTCAAAGGTCTGTTATAAATGAGCTTGGTCTACGTCGCTCGAGGCGATGGCGTGGCGAGGATGGGCCGTGGCCGTCGCGTCGCGCCAGGCGCTGGCCTCAGCGCCAATTCTACGCAGCCCGTGCGGCGAGACCTGGGGCGATCTTGTAGGTCGCTTCCGTCTTTTCCTTGATCTCGTCCAGCGACACGCCGTCGGCGAGCTCCGTCAGCGTCATGCCCGTTCCGCCGAGCTTGTCGATCTGGAAAACAGCGAGGTCGGTGATGACCATATCGACGACCGCGGTGCCGGTCAGCGGCAGGCTGCAGCGATGCAAAAGCTTCGATTGCCCCTTCGCGGTATGCTCCATCACGACGACCACCCGCTTGACGCCGGCGACGAGATCCATCGCGCCGCCCATGCCTTTCACCATCTTGCCGGGAATCATCCAATTGGCGAGGTCGCCGTTCTCGGTGACTTCCATCGCGCCCAGGATGGCGAGGTCGATATGGCCGCCGCGGATCATGCCGAAACTGTCCGCGGAAGAGAAAAAGCTCGTCGTCGGCAGCGCGGTGACGGTCTGTTTTCCGGCGTTGATGAGGTCCGGATCTTCCTCGCCTTCGTAGGGAAACGGCCCCATGCCCAGCATGCCGTTTTCGCTCTGCAACTGAACGTTCATCCCTGCGGGGATGAAATTCGCGACCAGCGTCGGAATGCCGATGCCAAGATTGACATAAAACCCGTCGCGCAATTCCTTGGCCGCTTGCGCCGCCATCTGATCCCTTGTCCAGGCCATCTGGGTCTCCTTTATCCGCGGCGGTTCTAGGCGGCGGCGCGCGGGCGTGTGGTGCGTTTTTCAATCGCCTTAGCGACGTCCGGCGTGTGGATCAGACGCTGCACGAAAATGCCCGGGGTATGGATCGCGTCGGGATCAATCTCTCCGGCGGGGACGAGATGCTCGACCTGCGCCACGGTGATTTTGCCGGCCGTCGCCATCATCGGGTTGAAGTTCCGCGCCGTCTTGCGGTAGACGAGGTTGCCTTCGGTGTCGCCTTTCCAGGCGTGAACGAGCGACACGTCGGCGACGAGCCCGCGCTCCATGACGTAGGTCGCGCCGTCGAACTCGCGCGTTTCCTTCCCGTCGGCGATGATCGTCCCGACGCCCGTCTTGGTGAAAAACGCCGGGATGCCGGCGCCGCCGGCCCTGATCCGCTCCGCCAGCGTGCCTTGCGGGTTGAACTCCAGTTCAAGCTCCCCTGACAGATATTGCTGTTCGAACAATTTGTTCTCGCCGACGTAGGACGACACCATCTTCCTGATCTGCCGGGTCTCGAGCAACAGCCCGAGTCCCGCGCCGTCGACGCCGGCGTTGTTCGAGATCACGGTCAGATTTTTGACGCCAGTGTCGCGAAGCGCCTTGATCAGCGCCTCGGGGATGCCGCAAAGGCCGAAGCCCCCGGCCATCAAAGTCATGCCGTCCGCGACGATATCGGCGAGAGCGGCCCGCGCGTCAGGGAAAATCTTGTGCATGCCGGCGGCCTGTCCTCGAAGCGACGTCTTGGGTATGAGAGGTCTTGGGAATGAGAGGTCTTGGAATTGTCTTGCGATGAATGAATTGCCTTGCGATCCCGGATCCCTTGCGGGGCGATGCGCGGGGGGAACGACGCGCAAGGCCGTGAACCAAACGGCAGGTTGAACGCCAGACCTGACGCACCCTTATCATAGGAACGAATAGATGATCCAGCGCCCATTCAGCAAGATCAGGCGGCTGGCTTTCTCGCGCTCACAAGGGCGTTGACGCCGTCGCGGAAGAGGACTTCAACCGGATCGAACCCCAGCGCCCGCATCGCATCGAGAGAGGGGCCAAGCCGCATGATGTGATCGGCGGATTCGTCGCTGAACAGATGGATGATCCATTGCTCCAGCAGATCGTAGCGGTTGAGGGCGGCGAAGGTCTTGAAATAATGCCGCGCCTCGTCCTGGGTCAGCCGGGTGTGGCGGGCCGTCTCGTCGAGCGCGTAACGGTCGCCGTTGACGAAAATCCCTCCGGGCTTAAGCACCCGGAAGATTTCAGCGAGCACCCGAAGCCGATAGGGTTCAAGAAAATTATGAATCGTATAGGCGGACGCGACAACGCTGGTCTCGCCTGACGGAAGCGCCGCCAGTCCGGCGAGCGCATCGGCTTCGACCAGCCGAACCCGCCCCTCGTCGATAAAATCCGCCAGACGGTCGCTCGCCTGGCTCAGCATCGCGGGTTCGTTGTCGAGCGCCGTGATCAGTGCGCCGGAGCGCCGCAAAAGCGCGCGCGTCGTCACGCCCGTGCCGCAGCCGAGCTCCGCCACGTTCAGAGGGCCGGGCGGCAGGGCGGCGACGAATTCGCCGACCCGGTCGCTCATCGCGGCCGCGGCCGGGCAGATCACGTCGAGCATGTCGTATTCGGCGCCGATCTGTCCGGAGAACAGACGCTCGGCGGTGGCGGAAAGTTCAGTCATTGCTGGATTTACATCCCATGGTTCGCGTCAGCCGGGTCTTCTTTCGGCGCGGTGTCGTCGGTTTCGACCATGAAATGAACCGGGGCGCTATGCTGTTTCTCGAAAATGAGGGTTCCTGGGACCATGGCGTCCTCGGATAAGGTCTTGGTGATCTTGCCGAACTTGAATTGATAGGTCGTCGGGGTCAATTCAATGCTGCCGTGGGGCTTGATCGTCAGTCCGTCGATGGGCTTCGACGTGAAATGGCCGTCCCGCTCGGTCAGCTGGTACAACGTCCCGGCGCCGGCGCCTTCGACGGTGGCCCCGATGAGACGCTCCGGCTCGTCGCTCTCATTGCTGATCTCGATCACGCAGCCGTAGGTCCCGGCCGCGCCTTCGGCCGCCGCCTTGATCCAGGGATGGGCGATTTTCAAATGGCCGACGATTTCCTGATGCGCCCCCAGCGGCGAAGTCAATGCGAGCGCGAGCGCGACCGGCAATAAACCTTTCGAAACCGAAATCTTCATTGGCGTCCTCTTCCCTGTTCGACCAAGAGTCGACATTTTATTGATTGATCCTTAAGCACGAAAACCGCGGGACGGGCAAGGATCGAGCGCCGGCGGCGAAGCCGGCTGACGAGTGGAAAACCGCAGAGGGCGAGGAAGAGATTGAAAATGAAATCGTTTACGGCGACGCCTCTGATGAAGAAATTGATGTTCGCGGCCGTGCTCCTCGTCGGCGCCGTGGTCTGGAAGCTCGGCCTTAACTATCTCGAGCAACCCGCCGAAGATCCCTACGAGATCGAAAAAATCGAAGTCAAACCGATCTAGAGCATATTCCGATTGGAGTGAATCCCTCCAATCGACAAGACTATGCTCAAGTTTTTGACTCCGGAGCGATTTCTGATCGACCGAATCATCACATTCGGCCGGAAAGCGCCCTAGACGGAATTGCGGGCGGGCCGGAGACGCGAACCCGGTCGCCGAGCTTGCCGTTTCATCCTCGTGGGTCTGTTCCGCATGCCGCCCGAAAGGGGGCGCCTGGCGGCGGGCGCTGTGCTGCGAGCCTCGCCCGCGTCATGATCGCGTCGCTGCACGCTCACGGATGGTCGCGATGGTGAGACGCTGACGCGCGCTGGCGAAAGACCGCGGTCGGCCCGATCCAAACCCTCCCCGATCAACCGCTCCCGGATCACCTCCTGCGGCATGTCGCGGCTCAGACGCGAAGCTTCGGGTTCACGGAAAAGCGCTCAATTTATAAAATTGAAAGTGTCTGGTGGTATTCATCTCGTTGGCGCAACCAACGCGAATCAGCGCTTTTGTAAACAAAAAGTTTAGCCGGGCGACAGCTTATATAAACAAATAAGCCTGCGATTTAGGTTGTTATTTAATCTGGCTTTCAGTTGTCGCCAGTACTCTAAGTTCATTCCTCGCGCGGACTGAAACAGCGCCTTGGTGAAAGCACGAGGTTTGATCATGGTCCTTGCATTGAAAAGCGAAGTTTCGCAGATTCGCACCGAACGAATTGCCCAGGTGCGTCCGATTTATCTCGAAGCCCTGACGCTCGTCGAGCGGCTGCACCGGCGCCTTCTCGACGTGATCAAGGATGAATTCGACCGGCGCAGCCGCAGCGACGTGAACGCGATCCAGGCTCTGCTGCTGTACAACATCGGCGACAAGGAACTCACAGCGGGAGAGTTGCGCACGCGGGGATATTATCTTGGCTCCAATGTCTCCTATAACGTCAAGAAGCTTGTCGAGACCGGCTATCTTCATCACTCGCGTTCGCGCGTGGATCGCCGGGCGGTCCGCATCAGCCTCACCGACAAGGGCCGCGACGTCCATACAATCGTCGCGGGCCTCTATGAGAAGCACATCGGCACTGTCGAGAAGATCGGCGGCATCTCCCGCGACGAGTTCGGTCAGCTCAACCTCGCTCTGACGCGGCTCGAGCGTTTCTGGACAGATCAGATCAGGTATCGGCTCTGAAACAATCAAGCGCCGGCTTCTTAAAAAGAACGGCGGTCCTGAAAGTCGGCGGGACGCTCAATCGAGCCGATCATCTCAATAGGGGTGACGATCCTTTTTGGCCTCCCAGGCGCGAAAGGCCGTCAGGCCGATCTCCCGCTCGAAATCCGGCGTCACTGCAATGCTGCGCTCATTCCAGGGCCGCGTGAAGTCTTCATACTGGAAGGCGTCGTCGAAACCGATGTGACTCGTGTCCTCGAGGCTCGCGCCGAAATAGACATGGTCGATGCGCGCCCAGTAAATCGCGCTCATGCACATCGGGCAGGGCGCGCCGTTGACGTAAATCTCGCAGCCCTTCAGCATGCGCGCCCGCTCCGGCGAGCGGTCGGGAGACCCAACCTCGCGCGGGATCATTTCCAAAATCGTGCCCGCGCCGTAGTCGCTGCCCAGCAGCGCCTTGGGGTTCAGTTTGGCCGACGCGTCGATGATCGCAGTGATCTCGGCGTGAAACACGGGACAGCCGGTGAGGAGAACCCGATTCTGGCCGCGTCCGATGATTTCTCCATTTTTGACGATCACGGCCCCGAAAGGTCCGCCCCAGCCCTTCTCGACCGATTCGGTCGCGAGCCGGGCCGCCTCCTCCATAAATTTGCGCTTGTCCGGGTCGAGCGTCGAGGGGCCGGACTTGGACGGGTCTGATTTGGAGAGGTCTGCCTTGGAAAGGTCGGACTTGGAAGCGGAGGATTTGGAGCCGGAGGATTTTGACGATCCGGTTCCGGAAGTCCCGGCGCTGGGCGCTCCCGTCCTGGACGACTCGGCGGCGGCCGCCGAAACCGGCAGCGCGGTCGCAGCCAAGCTTGCGGCTGCCGCTGTTGCGCCAAAGAAGGCGCGCCGTCCGGCGTCGTGAGGCAAATCGCAGGCGCAGCGTTTCATGACATATCCCTCCGCGCCCGGGGGATGTGGCGGAAAGATCGGCCGGACGCTCGCCACCTTAGCAGCTTAGCCCATGCGCCGCCCTGTCGCCGCCTTAAAATCGCCGCCCTATTTGCTCCTTATTAACCATTAAGAAGCTAGATCGATTGAAACAAGCGTATGCGCCTCTTTAGTTTTGTGAACGCAGGAAGCTTGGCCGGCGGTTTGGTTGACGGCTTGGTCGGCGACTTGGCCGAAAGCTTGGCGATTCGTTGATCTGGCGCCGTCTCGCCAGGGTTTTTTGAGGCCGCTTGCGTTTCAAGCGGAGTCCGGCGGGCCTTGGTCTGCGCGCGGTTTGAGATTTAAGTTTGGAGTTCAAGGTGAAGACACGTTCAAATCGCTCGGCGCAAGGTTTGGCGCAAGGTTTGGCGAATGGCCTCGCGCGCCGCATTGCTCTGCGCGGACCGGCGTTCGCCGCTCTCCTCGTTGGTTTCGGTTCGATTTGCGCCTCGAGCGTCCAGGCGGGATCGGGGGATGGATATTACGGCGGACAGGCGGAATGGGCGCAGCGCTACGACGCAGACCCCCGGCTGATCGTCAAGCGTTCGACGACGCCGGTCCTGTCGCCGCAGACCATGGCCGCGACCGAACAGGCGATCGAAACCTACCGCGAGATCGTCTCGAACGGCGGATGGGGAACCGTGCCGTCTGGTCAGTCGATGCGGCTTGGCGCCAACGGAGCGGCGGTCGTCGCCCTGCGCAAACGGCTCGTCGCCTCCGGCGATCTCGACCGCTCGGCGGGAGCCTCGTCCATCTTCGACTCTTACGTCGACGCCGGGGTCAAGCATTTCCAGGCCCGTCACGGCCTGCTCGAAAACGGCGTGGTCGGCAAGGAGACGCTGGCCGCGCTCAATGTCTCGGCCGACGTGCGGCTGCATCAGCTGGAGACCAATCTCGTCCGGCTGCGCTCCTATTCGGGCAATCTCGGCGATCGCTTCGTCACGGCGAATATTCCGGCCATGGCCGTCGAAACGGTCGAAAACGGCGCCGTCGCGACCCGGCACGCCGCCGGCGTCGGCAAGATCGACCGCCAGTCCCCGGTCATGATGACCAAGGCGATCGACATCAATTTCAATCCGTTCTGGACGGTTCCGCCTTCGATCGTCCGCAAGGACCTCATTCCGCGGATGCAGAAGGACCCCAATTACCTCAGCGACCACAAAATCAGGATTTACAGCAAGGACGGCCAGGAAACTCCGTCGAGTCAGATCAACTGGAATACGCTTGAGGCGACGAATTACACGTACCGGGAAGATCCGGGCGACATGAATTCCCTCGGCGTCGTGCGGATCAACATTAATAATCCCTATGGGGTCTATATGCACGACACCCCCGAAAAAGGGATTTTCGGGGATGACGACCGGTTTGTCTCCTCAGGCTGCATCCGGGTCCAGAATGTCCGCGATTATGTCGCCTGGCTTTTGAAGGACACGCCCGGCTGGGACCGGCCGCACATTGACGAGGCGATCCGGTCCGGACAGCGCGTCGACGCCAAATTGTCCTCTCCCGTTCCGGTCTACTGGGTTTACGTGACGGCCTGGGCGTCTCCGGACGGCCTCATCCAATTCCGCGAGGACATTTACCAGCGGGATGGTTTCGCGCCGGCCGCCGCCAATTCCTCGCCGGTCCCGCAATTGCCGTCCGTCGCCGTCCAGAAGGCGGCGAGCGTCCGCACCCTTGACCCGATGAGCGACGAACCGCAATAGTCGGCCGACTGACGGCAGGCCGGGGCGGCGTTCGCGCTCGCAAAAAGCCGCAACGGGCCGCCTTCACTCTCGCGCCTTGTCATGCTATGGGCAGCGACGATTCAATTTCCCCGAACCTGGGCGAGCGCGCCGGCGTCGAAATTCGCGGCGCGCGGCCTGCAAATCTCGACATCGGCCACGCGCCGTCCGCAATTTTAAGGAGCCCCCGCATATGAGCCAAACCAACGCCGAAGCTGGCCGGTCCGCTCCCAATTCGTTCTTCGAAGCGAGTTTGACACAGACCGATCCCGAAATGGCCAAGGCTGTCGAACAGGAGCTTGGCCGCCAGCAGCATGAGATCGAACTCATCGCTTCGGAAAACATCGTGTCGAAGGCTGTGCTTGAGGCGCAAGGCTCGATTCTCACGAACAAATACGCCGAAGGCTATCCGGGCCGGCGCTATTACGGCGGCTGCCAGTTCGTTGACATCGCCGAGACCCTGGCGATCGAACGCGTCAAGCGCCTGTTTGATTGCCAGTTCGCCAATGTGCAGCCGAATTCCGGCAGCCAGGCGAACCAGTCGGTGTTTCTGGCGCTGGCGCAGCCGGGCGATGTGTTCATGGGCCTCGATCTCGCCGCCGGCGGGCATCTGACCCACGGCGCCTCCGTGAATCTGTCGGGCAAGTGGTTCAAGCCGGTGCATTACGGCGTGCGTCCGGACGATCACCGCATCGACATGGATGCGGTCGCGCGTCTCGCCGAGCAGCACAAGCCGAAGATCATCATCGCGGGCGGCTCGGGTTATTCGCGGCACTGGGATTTCGCGAAGTTCCGGGAGATCGCGGATTCAGTCGGCGCCTATTTCATGGTGGACATGGCGCATTTCGCCGGTCTCGTCGCGGGCGGCGTCCATCCCTCGCCGTTCCCTCACGCCCATGTCGTCACCTCCACGACGCACAAGACCCTGCGCGGTCCGCGCGGCGGTCTGGTGCTGACCAATGACGCCGATATCGCCAAGAAGATCAATTCGGCGGTGTTCCCCGGCCTGCAGGGCGGACCGCTCATGCACGTGATCGCCGCCAAGGGCGTCGCTTTCGGCGAAGCTCTGGGGCCGCAGTTCAAGATCTACGCGCAGCAGGTCGTCGCCAACGCGAAGGTGCTGGCCGCGACGCTTCTCGACGCCGGTTTCGCCATCGCCTCGGGCGGAACCGACAACCATCTGATGCTGGTCGATTTGCGGCCGAAGCAGCTGACCGGCAAGGCCGCCGAAGCGGCGCTCGGGCGCGCGGGCATTACCTGCAACAAGAACGGCGTGCCGTTCGACACCGCGAGCCCGATGGTCACGTCCGGCATCCGGCTTGGAACCCCGGCGGCGACCTCGCGCGGATTCGGGACCGCCGAATTCAAGAAGGTTGGCGAACTCATCGCCGCCACCTTGGACGGGTTGTCGAAAAACGGCGATGCGGACAACGGCGCGATCGAGGCCAAGGTCAAGGCCGAAGTGAGCAGCCTGACGACGGCGTTCCCGATCTACTGACACGGCTGCGGCGCTTAGAGCATATTCCGATTGGATTGAATCAATCCAATCGACAAGAATATGCTCAAGTTTTTGACTCTGGAGCGATTTCTGATCGATCGCATGATTTCATGCGATCGGAAAGCGCTCTAGGAGCGCCGCCTGAAACTGGACCTGGAGGCGCGGCGATCGCGCCTCCGCAAAACGAGGCGCATCCCGTTCACATGAGGCCGGAGCGCCATGCGTTGCCCTTATTGCGGTAGTCTCGAAACGCAAGTCAAGGATTCGAGGCCGACGGATGACGCCTCGGCCATACGTCGCCGTCGGGTCTGCCCGGATTGCGGCGGGCGTTTTACGACGTTCGAGCGCACCCAGCTGCGCGAATTGACGGTTCTGAAAAAATCCGGCCGCCGGGTTCCCTTCGAGCGCGACAAGCTGATGCGGTCCCTCGCGCATGCGCTGCGAAAACGCCCCGTCGAGCCCGACCGGGTTGAACGCATGGTCAACGGCATCGTGCGGCAGCTCGAAAGTCAGGGCGAGAGCGAAATCAAAAGCGAATATATCGGCGAACTCGCCATGGAAGGTCTTCGCGCCCTCGACAGCGTCGCCTACGTCCGTTTCGCCTCGGTGTATCGTAATTTCCGCGAGGCGCGCGATTTCAACGACCTGATCGATGAACTCGCGGTCGAGGAATGCGCCGCGAGCGAGGAGGGCGCCGCTCAACCCCCTCCGGCCAAGAACGCCCGTCCTCCGGGCCGGGCATGACCGATCGCGAAGCCCCTCCACCGCCCCTGTCGGACGATTCCCGGTTCATGGCGGCGGCTCTCGCGCTTGGCCGGCGCGGCCTTGGCGTCTGCGCGCCGAACCCGGCGGTCGGCGCACTCATCGTGAACGAGGGCGTCGTTGTTGGCCGCGGCTGGACGAGGCCGGGCGGGCGTCCCCACGCGGAAACGGAAGCTTTGCGCGAGGCGGGCGGTTCCGCGCGCGGCGCGACGCTTTACGCGACATTGGAGCCCTGCAGCCATCACGGGGCGACGCCGCCTTGCGCCGAAGCGATCGTCGCCGCGGGCATTTCGCGCGTCGTCTTCGCGGTCGGCGATCCGGATCCTCGCGTCGCAGGGGGCGGCGAGGCGATCCTGGCCGCCGCAGGGATCAGCGTGACAAAAGGAATCCTCGAGAACGAAGCCCGGCGGGCGAACCTTGGTCATATGCTGCGGATCGCCGCGAACCGGCCGATGGTTACGCTGAAACTCGCCATGACATCGGACCTTTACGCAGCCGGTTCGCACCACGACCCGCGCCTCGTCATTACCGGAGCCGCCGCGAACGGCCTCGTTCACATGATGCGGGCGATGCATGACGCGATCATGGTCGGGAGCGGAACCATTCTGGCCGACGATTCTCTGCTGAGCGTCCGGCTTCCCGGGCTCGAGGCGCGAAAGCCTCTCCGAATCGTTCTCGACAGCGAGCTTCGCCTGCGGATCGAGTCGTTTCTGGTCGCCACCGCGCGCGACATCCCGTCGCTGGTGATCGCGGGAGAGGGTGCCGGCGAAGATTCCGCCGCGCGGCTTCGCGGCGCCGGCGTCGAGGTGGAATTCGTCCCCCGCGACGCGTCTGGCCGCGTCAGCCTTCACGCGGCGCTGGAATTGCTCGCCGCGCGCGGGCTGACCCGGATTTTCAGCGAAGGCGGCCCGCGATTGGCCGCCGCCCTGATCGAGCAGGGCCTCGCCGATGAAGTGAACCTTCTCACCTCGCCAAAACCGCTCGGCCGGGACGGCGTTCTGGGCCTTTCCCCTCCGACGGCGGCGATCCTCGCGGACGCCGCCCGCTATTCCTGCGTCGAGGCGAGGTCGATCGGCGCCGACCGGCTGGCGCGTTACGAAAGAGCGCTCTGACGTGTTCACAGGTCTTGTCAGCGATATTGGAATGATCGAAGGCGTCGAGCCGCGCGGACAATTGCGGCGCGTGCGGATCGTCTGCTCCTATCCCGCCGAAACCATCGCCGAGGGCGCCTCGATCGCCTGCGGCGGTCCCTGCCTGACCGCTGTGGCGGTCGCCGGCGTTCAAGACGGAAGAACCGCATTCGAGGTCGACGTCGGCGCGGAAACCCTCGCGCTCACGACCGCTCGCCGCTGGACGCCGGGAACCCGGGTCAATCTCGAACGCTCGCTGAAGCTCGGCGACGAACTTGGCGGGCATATGGTGACCGGCCACGTCGACGGCGTCGCCAGGATCGTCTCGGTGGATGAATTCGACGGGATGAAGCGGTTCGCCATCCGCGCGCCGCGACATCTCGCCAGATTCATCGCGCAGAAAGGTTCGGTCAGTCTCGACGGAACGTCACTGACGGTGAACAGCGTCGAGGAGGATCTGTTCTCCGTCCTTCTCATTCCGCATACGCTCAAGGTGACCACATGGGGCGAGCGGCGGGCTGGCGACGAGGTCAATCTCGAAGTCGATCTCATGGCCCGCTATGCGGCGCGGCTCGCCGATGACAAAGGGCTTGCGGGGAACCGGTCATGACCAACGCCCGCGCGCACGAAAAATACGACGCGCTGATCCAGCGCTGCGAGGGCCTGTCGCCGCTGCGCACGGCGGTCGCCCATCCCTGCGACGAGACCTCGCTGCGCGGCGCGCTCGCCGCCGCAAAGGCACTGCTGATCGCTCCGATTCTTGTCGGCCCGGGAGCAAAGATCAGCGCGCTGGCCGCCGCGCAAGGGCTCGATCTTTCCGGCCTGAAGCTGATCGACGTTCCGCACAGCCACGCCGCCGCCGCCGCGGCTGTGGAGCTGGTGCGCAAGGGCGAGGCCGATGCGATCATGAAGGGAAGCCTGCACACCGACGAACTCATGGCGGAGGTCGTCAACAAGCAGACCGGCATCCGGACGGAGCGCCGGGTCAGCCATGTCTTCATCATGGACGCGCCGAATTATCCCAAGCCGCTGTTCATCACCGACGCGGCGATCAATATCTTTCCCGGCCTCGACGACAAGAAGGACATCGTCCAGAACGCCATCGACCTCGCCATCGCGCTGGGAATCCCGCGGCCGAAAGTCGCGATCCTGTCGGCGGCGGAGACCGTCAACTCCAAAATCCCTTCGACCGTCGACGCCGCGGCGCTCTGCAAGATGGCCGAACGCGGCCAGATCACGGGCGGGGTTCTGGACGGGCCCCTGGCGCTCGACAACGCCATCAGTCGGGAGGCGGCGCTGGCCAAGAACATCAAATCCGAGGTTGCGGGCGACGCCGATATTCTGATCGCCCCCGATCTCGAGGCCGGCAACATCCTCGCCAAGGAGCTGACCTTTCTGGCCGGCGCAGACGCCGCCGGAATCGTGCTCGGCGCGCGCGTCCCGATCATCCTGACAAGCCGGGCGGACACGCTCCGCACAAGGATGGCGAGCTGTGCGGTCGCGGCGCTTTACGCCGCCGCCCGGCGCGCCGCGCTCGCGGCCAAGCTTGGAGGGTGACGGCGGCTGCGCGCCAGCGGGCGAGCGTGACCCCTCTTCCAATGCTCTGGCGTGGTGCTAGACTCTCCCCACATCAATAAAAAGCGCGTCCAGCGTTCAAGGCCGCTCAAGCAAGGCTGCGCAAAAGACGACGCGCCCGAAAAAAGGGAGGCAGTTCAATGGTCGACAAGGTTCTGGCCGACATCGCGCATGAGATCGCCATCCGGCCCCATTACGACAATTTCATCGGCGGAAAATGGGTTCCTGCGGTCAAGGGCCGGACGTTCGAGAATATCTCGCCCATCGACGGACGCGTTGTCTGCACCATCGCCCGCTCCAGCGCCGAGGACGTTGAACTGGCGCTCGACGCCGCGCACGCAGCCCGCGCCGCCTGGGGACAGACCTCGCCGGCCGAGCGCTCGCTCGCGCTTCTGCGCATCGCCGACCGCATGGAGCAGAAGCTCGAACTGCTGGCGATGGTCGAGACCATCGACAACGGCAAGCCGATCCGCGAGACCAAGGGCGCGGATCTGCCGCTCGCGATCGACCATATCCGCTATTTCGCCGGCTGCATCAGGGCGCAGGAGGGCGGCCTCAGCGAGATCGACCATGATACAATCGCTTATCATTTTCACGAGCCGCTGGGGGTGGTCGGCCAGATCATTCCGTGGAATTTTCCGCTGCTCATGGCGATCTGGAAGCTCGCGCCCGCGCTCGCGGCGGGCAATTGCGTCGTCCTGAAGCCGGCCGAACAGACGCCGATGAGCATCATGGTTCTCGCCGACATGATCGGCGATCTGCTGCCGCCCGGCGTTCTTAACATCGTCAATGGATTTGGCGTCGAGGCGGGCAAGCCGTTGGCGCAGAACAAAAGGATCGCGAAGATCGCCTTCACCGGCGAGACGACGACGGGGCGGCTCATCATGCAATACGCCTCGGAGAACATCATCCCGGTGACGCTGGAGCTTGGCGGAAAGTCGCCGAATATTTTCTTCGAGGATGTCGCCGCGCAGGACGACGAGTTCTTCGACAAGGCGATTGAGGGCTTCGCGATGTTCGCGCTCAACCAGGGCGAGGTCTGCACCTGCCCCTCGCGCGCGCTGGTGCATGAAAAGATCTACGACCGCTTCATGGAGCGGGCGATCGCGCGGGTGAAAGCGATCAAGCAGGGGAATCCGCTCGATCCGGCGACGATGATCGGCGCGCAGGCCTCGAACGACCAGCTCGAGAAAATTCTATCCTATCTCGACATCGGCCGTCAGGAAGGCGCCAGGGTGCTGGCGGGCGGCGCGCGCGCTGACCTTGGAGGGGATCTCTCGGGCGGATTCTACGTCCAGCCGACGGTCCTCGAAGGCCATAACAAAATGCGCATCTTCCAGGAGGAGATCTTTGGTCCCGTCCTCTCGGTCACAACATTCAAGGACGATTCCGAGGCGCTCGAGATCGCGAACGACACGCTCTATGGCCTCGGCGCGGGGATCTGGACCCGCGACGGGACCCGGGCCTACCGGTTCGGGCGGGCGATTCAGGCCGGGCGTGTCTGGACCAATTGCTACCATCTCTATCCCGCCCATGCAGCGTTCGGAGGCTATAAGCAATCCGGCATCGGACGCGAGAACCACAAGATGATGCTCGACCATTATCAGCAGACCAAGAACATGCTGGTGAGCTACAGCCCGAAGGCGCTCGGGCTGTTCTGAGCGGGAGAGGCATTCGTGGTCGAGCGCGTCGTCGCGACCGAAAAGGCCCTTGACCTGATCGCAGCTCTCAAGGCGGCGCATGGCGCGCTGATGTTTCATCAGTCCGGGGGCTGCTGCGACGGCAGTTCGCCGATGTGTTTTCCATTGGCGGAATTTTGCACGGGAAACAGCGACGTCCGCCTCGGCGAGATCGCCGGCTGCCCGGTCTTTATCGGCGCGGCGCAGTACGAGGTCTGGTCGCACACCCAGCTGATCATCGACGTCGTTCCAGGCCGCGGATCGGGTTTTTCCCTGGAGGCGCCCGAGGGGTTACGGTTCCTGACGCGCGGCCGCGTCTTCACAGCCGCCGAACTTGCGGCGCTGGAGCCGATCGCGGCGCAAGGTTGAGGCAAGCTAACCGGGTCAATCCTTGATCCGGAATTCACTGGCCACGATGGGACAATGACCGGGATACGCACTTTGACCGGCGCGGTCTTTATTCTGGCCTCGTTGGCGCCGGGCCTCGTGGCGGTGTCCGCTCCCTGCGGCGGCGACCCGCCTCCGGCCGTTCACTTCGCCCCTGCGGAAAACCTCGAGCGGATCGACGTCTCGCTCGTCGATCAGGCGAAGGCGACCATCGACATGGCGGCCTATGTCATGACCGACTGGCCGGTGATGCAGGCGTTGACGCGCGCCGCCGGACGCGGCGTCAAGGTCCGCATTTATCTGGACAGCGGGCGCTTTTTGAAGCGCGAACCAACGCGCCCGTTTGTCGATCTCATCAGCAATCCGGGAGTCGAAATCCGCTTCAAGCGGCCCCACGCGCCGCTGATGCACCTCAAAAGCTATGAAATCGACGGGCGGCTGCTGCGGACCGGCTCCGCGAACTTCTCGGCTTCCGGGCTGAAGCGGCAGGACAACGATCTCGTCGTCATCGAGAACCCGGCCGCCATTCTCGAATTCGAACACAAGTTCGAGACGATCTATGGCTTGAGCCAGGCCGTCAGCGCGGGAGCGCAGCAGCGGTAAGGCGCGGCTACTGAAAGGCGACGTTCAAAATTTCGTAGCTCTTTCCGCCGCCCGGCGTGTTCACTTCAACCGAATCGCCGATTTTCTTGCCGATCAGGGCGCGCGCGGTGGGGGACGTGATCGAGACGCGTCCGGCCTTCACATCGGCCTCGGTTTCGCCGACGATCTGATAGGTCTTCTCTTCTTCTGTGTCCTCGTCGACCAGCGTCACGGTCGCGCCGAACATGATCGTCGTGCCGGACAGTTTCGACACGTCGATCACTTCGGCGCGCGACAATTTGTCCTCGAGTTCGGCGATGCGTCCTTCGTTCAGGGACTGGGCTTCCTTGGCGGCGTGATATTCCGCGTTTTCGGAGAGATCGCCATGCGAGCGCGCCTCGGCGATCGCCTGGATGATGCGGGGACGCTCGATCTGCTGGCGCCGCTTCAATTCCTCTTCGAGGGCGACATGGCCGCCCGCCGTCATGGGAAACTTGTCCATCCTAATTCTCTTTCACGTCAACAATTTTCAAAAACCACCCGCCATCGCCGACCGGGGCCTCCACGCCTTTAGAGCGCTTTCCGATCGCATGAAGTCATGCGATCGATCAGAAATCGCTCCAGAGTCAAAAGCTTGAGCATAGTCTTGTCGATTGGATTGATTCACTCCGATCGGAATATGCTCTAGCTGAGCCTTGACCTCTTCTTTTGCTTCCTTACCGGCGAAACAGGTCAGGGTTGCGTCAGGAAACGCTCGTTCGACATACTGGTTAGGGTAATCAGACACTTTCCCTAAACCGCCTGCAAGTGGGCCGGTTCAAGAAAAATGCGTCCGGGCAAGGCATTTCGTTTCAGCCGTGGACTGAACGTCAGGCAAAGTAATCCTGCAACGCCCGGACCTCAAGATCTCCTGCGAGATAGGCCCGGATTCCCTCCGAAGCCGCGATCGCCCCCGCCAGGGTCGTGTAATAGGGCACCTTATGCAGGAGAGCGGCCCGGCGCAGCGAGCGCGAATCAGCCAGGGCCTGCGCGCCCTCTGTGGTGTTGAGGACCAGCTGCACGCCGCCGTTCTTGATCGCGTCGACGACATGCGGGCGGCCCTCGGAGACCTTGTTGATCCGCTGCGCGCGCACCCCTTCGGCCTGGAGATAGCGCGCCGTTCCCCCCGTCGCGAAGATCTTGAAACCAAGGCCGGCCAGCATCTTGATCGTTTCCAGCACGCGCGGCTTGTCGTCGTCGCGCACCGAAACGAACACCGACCCCGATGTCGGCACCTTGGTGCCGCCGCCGAGCTGGCTTTTGGCGAAGGCGATGGCGAAGGAGCGGTCGAGGCCCATGACCTCGCCGGTCGAGCGCATCTCCGGCCCGAGAACGGTGTCGACGCCGGGAAAACGGGCGAAGGGAAACACGGATTCCTTGACGCCCACGTGGTTCAGCCGCATTGGCGTCAGCCCGAAGCCGGAGAGGCTTTCCCCGGCCATGATCCGCGCGGCGATCTTGGCGATCGGCTTGCCGATGACCTTGGCGACGAAGGGCACGGTCCGCGCCGCCCGCGGATTGACCTCGAGCACGTAGATCTCGTCGTTTTTCAACGCATATTGCACGTTCATCAGCCCGCCGACGCCGAGCGCCAGGGCGAGTTTACAGGTCTGGTCCTCGAGTTGCGCGATTTTTTCTGCGGACAGCGAGCGCGGCGGCAGCGAGCAGGCGCTGTCGCCGGAATGAATTCCCGCTTCCTCGATATGCTCCATGATCCCGCAGATGAAGACGCTCTCTCCGTCGCACAGGGCGTCGACGTCGACTTCGACGGCGTCGGAGAGGTAGCGGTCGAACAGCAGGGGATTCTTGCCAAGGACCGTATTGATCTGCCCGGTCTTGTCGTTCGGATAGCGCGCCTTGACGTCGGAGGGGACAAGGCTCGGCAGGGTGTCGAGCAGGTAATCGTCGAGGGCGGAGGCGTCGCGCACGATCGCCATAGCGCGCCCGCCAAGCACGTAGGACGGTCGAACGACGAGGGGCAGGCCAAGATCCGCGGCGATGAGCCGCGACTGTTCGACGGAATAGGCGATGCCGTTCATCGGCTGGCGAAGCCCAAGCTTGTCGAGCAGCCGCTTGAACCGGTCGCGGTCCTCCGCCAGATCAATTGAATCGACCGAGGTGCCAAGAATGGGGACGCCCGATTGCTCCAGCGCGTGCGCGAGCTTCAGCGGCGTTTGACCGCCGAACTGGACGATCACGCCCTTCAGCTTCCCGTTGCTCGCCTCCGTCGCCAGGATTTCGAGGACGTCCTCGGCGGTGAGCGGTTCGAAGTAGAGCCGGTCCGACGTGTCGTAATCCGTCGAAACCGTCTCCGGATTGCAATTGATCATAATGGTTTCGAAGCCGGCGTCGCGCAGGGCGAAACAGGCGTGGCAACAGCAATAATCGAACTCGATTCCCTGCCCGATCCGGTTCGGGCCGCCGCCGAGGATCACGATCTTCTCCCGCGCGCTCGGCCGCGCCTCGCAGGCCGGAACGCCGGCGAAGGGCGCGGCGTAGGTCGAATACATATAGGCCGTGGGGGAGGCGAATTCGGCGGCGCAGGTGTCGATCCGCTTGAAGACCGGGCGCACCTCGAGCCGGCGCCGCAGGGCCGCGACGTCCGCCGCGGTCCTGTTTGCGAGCGCGCCGAGCCGCGCATCGGAAAATCCCGCCGCCTTGAGGAGCCGCAGATTGGCGGGATCCTGCGGCAGACCATGCGCCCGCACCCTGGCCTCGAGCTCGAGAATTTCCTCGAGGCGCTGGATGAACCAGCGGTCGATCTTGCAGGCGTCGTAAATTTCTTCGGCGTTCATTCCGCGCCGCAAAGCCTCGGCGACGACGAGGAGACGGTCGGGGGTCGGGCGGCCCAGTGCCGCGCGCAGGACATTCATGTCGTCGCCGCGCCCGAGCCCTTCGATCTCGATTTCGTCGAGGCCGTCGAGGCCGGTGTCGAGCGAGCGCAATCCCTTCTGGAGGCTTTCGGCGAAATTGCGCCCGATCGCCATGGATTCGCCGACGGACTTCATCGCCGTGGTGAGAATATTCTCGGCGCCGGGAAATTTCTCGAACGCGAAACGGGGAATCTTCGTCACGACATAATCGATGCTTGGCTCGAACGAGGCCGGGGTCGCGCCGCCCGTAATGTCGTTGGCGATCTCGTCGAGCGTGTAGCCGACGGCGAGTTTCGCCGCGACCTTGGCGATCGGAAATCCGGTCGCCTTGGAGGCGAGCGCGGAGGACCGCGACACGCGCGGGTTCATTTCGATGACGATCATGCGCCCGTCCGCCGGATTGACCGCGAACTGGACGTTGGAGCCGCCGGTTTCGACGCCGATCTCGCGTAGGACCGCCAGCGAGGCGTCGCGCATGATCTGGTATTCCTTGTCGGTCAGGGTCAGCGCCGGGGCGACGGTGATCGAATCCCCGGTATGGACGCCCATCGGATCGATGTTCTCGATCGAACAGACGATGATGCAATTGTCCGCCTTGTCGCGGACGACCTCCATCTCGAATTCCTTCCAGCCAAGGACGCTCTCCTCGACCAGAACCTCGCTTGTCGGCGAGGCGTCGATGCCGCGCTCGATGATCTCGATGAATTCGGCCTTGTTGTAGGCGATGCCGCCCCCCGTTCCGCCCATGGTGAAGGAAGGCCGGATGATCGCCGGCAGGCCGATGTCGTCGAGGATCGCCAGCGCCTGGCTCAAGGTCTTGATCTGGTGCGAGCGCGGCGTCGAGAGTCCGATTTTCGTCATCGCCTCGCGGAACAGCTCGCGATCTTCGGCCTTGTCGATCGCCTCGGCGCTTGCGCCGATCATTTCGACGTCGAACTTGTCGAGGACGCCCATTTTCTTCAGGGAGAGCGCGCAATTCAGCGCCGTCTGGCCTCCCATCGTCGGCAAGAGCGCGAAGCCGCCCGGAATTGCATAGCGCTCCGTCGCGATGATCTTGGCGACGATCTCCGGGGTGATGGGTTCGACATAGGTGCGGTCGGCCATGTCCGGATCGGTCATGATCGTCGCCGGATTGGAATTGATGAGGACGATCCGGTAGCCCTCGTCGCGCAGCGCCTTGCAGGCCTGGGTGCCGGAATAGTCGAATTCGCATGCCTGGCCGATGATGATCGGCCCCGCGCCGATGATAAGAATCGTCGATATATCGGTCCGCTTCGGCATTCTGGCTTTTTCCTCACGGGGCGGGCGCGAGCGTTTCAGCGCACAAAAAAAGGCCGCGCCAGAACTCAAGCGCGTCCTTGGGACTCAATTCTCAAAACATGAGGATGTTTCGAGTTCGGACGGCTCCGCGACCGAGCGTGACCCCGCGCCAATTTATGGGCCGGTGTTCAGCGGGTTCGGGGATCCTTGAACTCCTTAGACCAGAATCTTGCGCCTGTGAACCCGGCGGTTCCACGGCGGCGCGCGCGCCGTCTCCTTTTCGAGCTGCAACTTTTATCGGAGCCGCAACCAGTGCTGTCCGCCGCAAATCATGCCGCCGAGAACGCAGCCCTCGATTTTCAGGGTCTGTTCGCCGCGAAGCGACATCCGCCCGACGTATTTCTGTCCGTCCCGCGCGTTGACGATCGAGCCCGCCCAGACGTTGCCTTGCGGCCGCATCCCGATCAGGACCTGTTTGCCGACCATGGCCTCGGAATTCTTTGACCAGGACACATAGCCGCAGAGATCGCCGCCGCAGGTGTGAATCGCGACATTGGCGGTTCCATCGGAAATTTTCCATTCGCCGACGGGGCTGGCGAAAGCGGAGGCTCCAAGGCAGCAGAGGGCGGCGGCAAGCAGGATTTTCATGGCTTCCCCAATGGCGGCGGCGTGAAACGGATGCGCGGCCTACAAATTGCCGCGCCGGCGCCAAAATGTTTGTGAGTTTCGGCACATGAGCGACGCGAGAGCGCTTTCCGATCGCGTGGCTCCCTGCGATCGATCAGAAATCGCTCCAGAATCAAAAGCTTGAGCTTCTTGTCGATTGGATTGATTCAATCCGTTCGGAATATGCTAGGCGCCTCGTTTCCTGACGAGGTCGGAGGGCGCGCCTTTTCCCGGCGCGGCGACGCCTTGCTTTTCAAGAGTTTTCTCACTTGGCTTGACGGCGCCGGCGGGATTTCCCGAGGCGCCGTCCTTGACCTTCGCGCCATCCTCGGGCCTTGGAGTGTTTTTGGGGTCAATCCGGCCATCTTGCGCCATTGCGGCCTCCTTTGCGGTTCAGGCCGTCTCAATGAACCAGCGCCGAATTGGTTGCAGCGGATTGGCCAATGCCTCGCAGGGTTTCCAGAAATGAATGAAAATCATGGACATGGTCGAGCTTTCCTGCGCCGGGTCCCGTGCGTCGATTTCGCTTCAGGGGGCTGAACTTCGCAGCTGGACGGCGGGCTCGGCGTCCCTGATCTGGGACCCCGATCCCGCAATCTGGGGCGAAACCGCGCCGATCCTTTTTCCTGTCGTCGGCTGGACACGGGGCGGTCAGGTGCGCGCAGGCGGCCGATCCTATCCGCTTGGCCTGCACGGTTTCGCCCGCGACATGGCCTTCAGGGTTGCAAGCGCCGCCGCCGATCAGGTCGCCCTGACGCTGGCGAGCGATGATTCGACGAGGCGCCAGTTTCCGTTTGAGTTTCGGCTCACTGTTGACTATCGCCTGCGCCCGCGAGCGCTTGTCGCCGCCCTGCGGGTCGAGAATTGCGGCTCCGTCCCATTGCCCTACGCTTGCGGGCTGCATCCAGGATTCCGCTGGCCCTTCGCGGGCGGCGACCGGCGGGACTATTCGATCCGCTTCGGCTCGAACGAATGCGCCGAAGTTCCTGAAATCTCCGAGAAGGGTCTCTTCCTGCCGTCGCTGCGGCGGGTTCCGCTCGAGGGGCGCTCGCTGGCGCTGACGCCGGAGCTTTTCGCGCGAGAGGCGCTGTGTTTCCTGAATGCACGAAGCCGCAGCCTGCGGTTCGAGCACAAATCCGGCGCGGCCATTTCAGTGGCGGCGACAAATTTTCCCCATTTCGCGCTGTGGGCGAAACCCGAAGCGTTCTTTCTGTCCATCGAATGCTGGACAGGGCACGGCGACCCGGACGGCTTTGCGGGAGATCTCTTCGCAAAACCGTCCATGCGAGTCCTTGAGCCCGGCGCCTGCGGCCACCATCTTGTGGAATATGGCTTTGAATCGCCAACGGTTTAGCCGGGCTTTCAATCGCCGTCGGGCCTGACCGCGTCCGGGAACGAAAACATTCCGGCGGCATTCAAAAATCATCGAGCCGATGGATGCCGGGCTTCGTTCCAGCCCGCCGTCCTGCTTTTTGCGTCCTGGCTGGAGCATGTCCGCCAGGATCGGGTGTCGGAGCATTTCGATGCAGAACGTTTCCGTGTCTGGCGTTCGGGCCAGGCAGACTTTCATCCAGTTCCAGCGCGCGAGCGCGGCGTTCATCGCCGCCGCGGCATGGTTCGCGCTGACGGTTCAGATTTCTTACAACATCGAGGAAGCGCGGACGAACAACGCCTCGGTCGCGGCGAGCGTCGTTCATTTTTTCAGCTATTTCACGATGCAGACCAATCTGCTCGTGGCGCTCATCCTGACGCTGTCGTTTTTTCAGCCGCAATCAGAGTGGTTCTTGACGCGCACGAGCGTGCAATCCGCGGTCGCGAGTTATATCGTCATCGTCGCATTGGTTTATACGCTTCTTTTGCGGAACTTATGGAATCCGCAAGGCTGGCGACTTGTCGCGGATCGGTTGCTGCACGATGAAATTCCTCTGCTTTATGTTTTATACTGGATTTTCTTCATGCCCAAAGGGTCGTTGACCCGAGTCGACCCGGTTCTATGGCTTATCTACCCGCTTTTATATTTCGTTTATATTCTTGCGCGCGGGGCCGCGATCGGATCCTACCCGTACCCCTTCGTCGATGTCGCGAGGCTTGGCTATCGGGAAGTCCTCTATAACGCGACGATGTTTCTCGGGGCGTTCTTCGCGCTGGGCGTGACCTTCACGGGACTCGACCGTGCCATGAGCGGATACGCCTCCAGCGCGGCGTCGGAAGCAGGCGCGCCAAAAGGAAGCCTGACGGGCGCGACCCCGACGGATGCGAACCGGATGGAAGCGAACTTGGCAGAGCGGCCGAACTCTGACAAATAGTCCAGGTTCATTCGACCACCTGGATTTTTTGGAGGGATTACATGGCCGCGCAGACCGCCGCGACGACGCAGACCGACGGCGTCATTCGCCCATCGGGGGGCGGAGCCCTTCTGATCGATGGAAAACGGGCGTCAGAAGAGGTGCTCGCGACAATCGCGGCGACGACACGGGAGGTCGTGGCGCAGGGCCTGAAGCCCGGACTCGCGGTCGTGCTGGTCGGCGAAGACCCGGCGAGCCAGGTTTACGTCAAATCAAAAGGCAAGGCCGCCCAGGCCTGCGGCTTTCATTCCGTTCAGTACGATCTGCCCGCGACGACGGGCGAGCCGGAACTGCTCGCGCTCGTGCAAAAACTCAACGCGGACCCGGCGATCCACGGCATCCTTTTGCAGCTGCCGCTCCCCAACAGGCTGGACCCGACCCGCGTGATCGAGGCGATCTCGCCGTCGAAGGACGTTGACGGCCTGCATCCCGTCAACGCCGGCCTTCTCGCCATCGGCGATCTGTCGCGGGCGCTGGTGCCCTGCACGCCGGCCGGAAGCATGGTTCTGCTCGACAAGGCCGCCGCGGCCTTGAAATTCGACCTCTCCGGCGCCGAAGCCGTCGTGGTCGGCCGCTCCAATCTCGTCGGCAAACCGATCGCGCAGCTGCTGCTCGGCCGGAACGCGACCGTGACCATCGCCCATTCGCGCACCCGCGATCTCAAGGGGACCTGCTTGCGCGCCGACGTTCTCGTCGCGGCAGTCGGCCGGCCCGAGATGATTCGCGGCGACTGGGTCAAGCCGGGCGCCCTCGTGATCGATGTCGGCATCAACCGCGTTCCGGCTCCCTCGCAGGACGGCGCTCCCGCGAAAACAAAGCTCGTCGGGGATGTCGCTTACGCCGAATCACTTGGCCGCGCGGGCGCCATTACGCCGGTTCCGGGCGGCGTCGGCCCGATGACGATCGCCATGCTGATGGCCAACACCTTGCGCGCGGCGATCCGGATCGGCGGACTGAAAGTCGAGTTCTGACGCAGGGTTTTGCGTCATAACTTTCTGAAAAACATAAGTTTTAGCGAGATCTGCCAGCCGTTCGCGAAACCCCCGCCGCAATCGTGGCGGGGAGGGCTTCCAGACCAGTTAACCTCTCGGAAACCTTAACGGTTTAACCTCTCGGAAACCTTAACGGCGTCTTATGCCGTCAAGGTATTGGAGCGGTTGTATGATCGGGCTGGAATGGAGCGAGCCGGGCCGGGAACGCGTCCCGGAGGCCGAGCAGTTTGGCGCTCTCGGCGCCGCGGCGGTTTCGCTCGTTTGCGCCTTTCTCATCTGTGTCGTCATGGCGCTGGCGCCGCTGACCTATCGGGCTGAAGCGGAGCTTGCGATCGGCGCGGCCGGTCAGGACCATCGGCTTCTCTCCGGCGTCTATTATGAAGCCGGCCTTGTCAGGTCTCGCGATCTGGCGCGCCAGGCGATCAAGGATCTCAGGATCGAATCGAGGGCGGAATTCAATCCGTCGCTTCAAAATCCAGGCTTTGCCGACCGCGCGCTGATCGCGATGGGGCTTGCGCGCGATCCCTCGAGAGTGAGCGAGGAGGAGCGCATCCTCCAGGCCTTCAACGATCATCTGACCGTGCGCGCGGCGCCTCGCGCCCGGACCTTCACAATAGGCTTCCAGTCCCAAGACCGGGCCTTCGCGGCCGAAGCCGCCAACGTGATCGCCGATCTTTACCTCGAAATGCTCGCAGGCGTCCCGGCGGACGCGCGAGGCCTCGAGCCGGCCGCGCATATTGTGACCCGCGCCGCCGAGCCGGCGTTGCCTCAGGTTCAGGGATCTCTTCTGCTGCTGTCGGGCGCTGGGACGATATTCTTGGCGGCGCTCTCGGGATTTTTCTGGCGTGGATTTTCGGGCGTCTTTTCAGCGCTTGAGCGGGAGCCTGCGCCTCAATCCGCGTTCGAACAGCTGCGCATCCTTGGCCCCACCCCGGTCTTCGCCAGACTTCACGAAACGGCGCGGCGCGGCCTGATACAGCCGAGCCTTGTCGGCGCCGCCCGCGCCGAAAGGGTCGCGGCGGACATCGCCTCGCGCATTTTGTCCGCCCGCCCGAAATCGCAGGGCGCGCGGATCGTCGCCTCCAGCCTGACCGCCGCCGCCGCAAGGCCGATGATGCTGGCTTTCGCCCGCTATCTGGCGCAGGAGGACCACGCGATCGTCATCGCGTTTGATGCGGCGGAGTCGGCCGGGCTTCAGCCGCGCGGAGGGCAGGCGCCCGGGCTTGCCGAACTGGTCTCTGGACAAGCGTCATTTTCGGAAGTTATCCGGCGCGATCCCGCGTCGCGGCTGCATTTCGTCGCGGCCGGCGTCGGCGATGCGCTTGATCATCAGTCCCTTGAGCGCATTCTCGACGCGCTGGAGCTGACCTACGATTTTGTCCTCTTGATCGCGCCGCCGCTCGATCGGAGCGATTTGGCGAAAAAGCTCGCCGAGAAAGCGGAGTTCTTCGTTCTTGCGACGCCGCCGCAACCGCGCGAAGGCGATGTCAGGGAAGCGCGAACGGAATTGATCGAGCGCGGCGCTGGCGAGGTTCTCGTGATCGGCATGCCGTCGGAGGCTCCGCCATCGAAGTGGGACGGCGCCTGCAAGGACGCCGCCTAGAGCGCTTTCCGATCGCATGAAGTCATGCGATCGATCAGAAATCGCTTCAGAATCAAATGCTTGAGCATATTCATGTCGATTGGATTGATTCAATCCGATCGGAATATGCTCCAGAGCGCTTTCCGATCGCATGAAGTCATCCGGTCAAAAAGCGCTCTACGCCGTGGTCAGGCGTCGGGCTTTTCCATCCATCTGATCAAAGGCATCAACGGCAGGATCCATGCGAGGCCGAGCGCGGCGTAGCAGAGGCCCTGAATTAATCCGGGCGCCTGCTGGATCGGGCGCGCCTGCGCGAGCGCCATGGCGACAAGCGCGTAAACGAGCACAAAGCCCACCATGACCACCGCGCCGATGAATTTCCGGATCCGGCGGGGCATGTGTTCTCCAGTATGGCGCAGAGGGAAGCGGAACGCCTTATACGCCCTCTCGATCGGAACCGGGCGAAAAATACGCCGGCCTATTCCGGCATGACCTCAGGCTTGTTGTTGGGGAATTTTGCGATCGTCGCGGGATCGATGTTGAGATGCTGGGCGACCAGGGCCGGCGGCGTATGGGTCACCCAATCCGAGAGCGAAACGTCGGCGAAGTAAGGGCTCCTGAACACTTCCAGGAATTGCAGATCGGTGTCGCCGACATTCTGGATGTAATGTCCGTTGCTGCGCTTCACATATCCGATGTCTCCGGGATTGAAATCCATCGTCACCGCGCGCGGGCCTGAATCGAACACCGTCATGCGGCCCTTGCCCTTGATCCAGTATTGCCATTCGTCCGCGTTGGGATGCCAGTGCATTTCCCGCAGGGCGCCGGGGCGCAGCGTGACCATCGCGGCCGCGATGGTTTTCGAGACCAGAAAATTGCCGCTGTCGGCGATCCTCACTTCGCCGCCCCTGGTTTGTCTCGTGGGGGGCATGGACCCCAGCGAAAAGGTGAACGAATTTGGCGGAAAGCCCAGTTTTCCCTTCACCGCGGCCTGATCCACGGCGAGGGGGCCGGGAAGTTCCCCTTGAAAGATGTAGAGCTGGTGGAGGGGAATTTTCGCGAATGTCTCGGCCGGGACGCCGAAATTTTCGGCGAGGATCTGCGGCGGGGTGTGCGCGAGCCATTCGGTGATCAGCAGGGTGTTGTATTCCGTCGCCTTGCCGTCGTCGAAACAAAGCAGGAATTCACAGCCGTCCGGCCCAAGTCCCTGCAGCGAATGAGGCAGCCCGGCGGGAAAATACCATATGTCTCCCTGTTTCACGTCGGCGACCTGGGCCCGGCCCATTTCGTCGAGAATTGTGACCCGGCAGGCGCCCGAGGTCACAAAGCCCCATTCGGCGGCGAGGTGCCAGTGCATCTCCCTTATGCCGCCGGCGGTCAGCTTCATGTCGACGCCGGAAATCGTTTCAGCAATCGCGAAATCGGCCTGCGTCACCTGACGCGCCCAGCCTCCGTTCTGGATCCGCTTGGGCGCATTATTGAACGAGGCCCAGAACATCGGCATGTCGCTGACATCCGTGGGCGGCGGCGATTGCGCCGAAGGAAATTGCGCGCCGAGCGCCGGATTTTGCGGACCGGGGTCGGTCAGGCTCGCGGGATTGCCTTTGGTGTTGAGCGCGCCCTGCGGCGGCTCGTCCGGATTGCCGAAAGACGCGGCCTTCGCCGCCGCCACTGTCGCGGCCACCGTGCCGGCCGCGGACAACATGCTCCGTCTTGAAACCCTGGCCATGACGAGCCTTTCCTTTTGACGGCTCCGCCGACTCTGGATCGGTCGGTCGGCGCGCTCGCGTCGCTCATTGTAGTGCAATACTGGCGAGGCCTTAATCCTTCGTTCCTGCCGGCGGGAGAAGTTTGACGCGATGGACAAGGCGCCCGCCGGGGCCTTATCTCTGCGGGCAATCCCCTTTCCAACAGGAAAACGCCGATGACCGAGCTTGCTTACGATCCCGCAGGGGCGGCGCGCTCGCGCTCGCGCGCGTCCGGGCTCGGCCGCGCCGTGGCGATCTGGCTCTGGGGCCTTGCCGCGCTCATTTTCCTGATGGTCGTCGTCGGCGGCGCGACGCGGCTGACCGAGTCCGGCCTTTCCATCACGCAATGGAAACCCCTGACCGGAATCGTTCCGCCGCTCAGTCAGGCGGATTGGCTGGCCGAATTCGAAAATTACAAGCGCATTCCGCAATATTCCGAGGTCTTTCCTGACATGGATCTCGGCGGTTTCAGATTCATCTTTTTCTGGGAATGGAGCCACCGCCTGCTCGGCCGCGTGATCGGGCTTGCGACGCTCCTGCCGCTGATCTTCTTCTGGGCGAAGGGAGCGCTGTCGTTTGACCTGAAAGCCAAGCTGCTCGGAATCCTCGCTCTCGGCGGCCTGCAGGGATTCGTCGGATGGTGGATGGTGAAGTCCGGGCTTTCCGGGCGCGTCGAAGTGGCCCAGGAGCGGCTGGCGATCCACCTTCTTCTTGCGTCGGTCACATTCGCGGCCGTCGTCTGGATCGCCTCATCGCTCAAGGATCGGCCCGCTGAAGTTCCGACCCGCGTTTTATCGCGCTTGAAAGGATTCTCGGCGGGGATTCTGGCGCTTGTGCTGACGCAGATCGGGCTCGGCGCGCTCGTTGCGGGCTTGCGGGCGGGGAGGGTTTTCAACACCTGGCCGCTCATGGAGGGCCATATCGCCCCGCCGCTGGACCAGTTGACGAGCCTGTCCCCGCTCTGGCGCAATTTCGTGGACAATATGGTCCTGGCGCAGTTCCAGCACCGCATGACGGCCTATGCTTTACTGGCGCTTGCGCTCTCGCAGGCGCTGTACGCCTTGCGCTACGTTCCGGCGACACGGTCATCGCGCAGGGCGGTTATACTGGCTTGCGCCGTCGCGACCCAGCTTTTGATCGGCGTCGCGACGCTGGTTCTGGCCGTGCCACTCTGGGCTGGATTGCTGCATCAGGCGGCGGCGATTGTCGTGCTAGGCCTTGCCGCGGCGAACGCCGAGGCCATCTGGGCGGAGCGTTCGCGGCGAATGGCGTAGACAAGATCTCAGTTCAGCGCTGTCTGTTTGCCCCGGCCGACGTCGGAATAGGTGAAATTCTGCCGCGCCATTTCTTCGGGATCGTAAATGTTGCGCAGATCGACCATGATCGGCGCGTTCAGCAATTCCTTGAGACGGTCGAGATCGAGAGCTCGGAACGCGTCCCATTCCGTCACGATCACGAGCGCGTCCGCCTTGTCGCAGCAGCTGTAGGGATCGTAGAAAAAGGTCAGGTCGTTCAGGACGAGACGAGCCTGATCCATCCCTTCGGGATCGAAGACATTGATTTTCGCGCCCGCGTCCTGAAGCGCGGTGATAATGGAAATCGCCGGCGAATCACGCATGTCGTCGGTGTTCGGCTTGAAAGTGAGGCCGAGGATCGCGATGGTCTTGCCCCGCACCGAACCGCCGCAGGCGGTCAGCACCTTGCGCGCCATGGCCCGTTTACGCTGATCGTTCACGGCGGCGACCATTTCGACGATGCGGATCGGCGAGCCGTAATCCTGCGCGGTCTTGATCAGAGCGGACGTGTCCTTGGGGAAGCAGGACCCGCCGTATCCCGGACCCGCATGGAGGAACTTCGAGCCGATGCGCTGATCGAGGCCGATGCCGCGGGCGACATCCTGCACGTTGGCGCCGACCTGTTCGCAAAGATCGGCGATCTCGTTGATGAATGTGATCTTGGTCGCCAGGAAGGCGTTCGCCGCATATTTGGTGAGTTCGGAGGTCCGCCGGCTGGTGAAGACAAACGGCGCGTGATTGAGAAAGAGCGGCCGGTAAATTTCCGTCATCACCACTTCGGCGCGCTTGTCTTCGACGCCAAGGACGATCCGGTCAGGCCTCTTGAAATCGCCGATCGCGGCGCCTTCGCGTAAGAATTCGGGATTGGACACAACGGAGATGTCGGCGTCGGGACGGACCTCCCGAATGATGCGCTCAACCTCGTCGCCGGTGCCGACCGGAACCGTGGATTTTGTGACGATCACCGTGAATCCGTTGAGCCCGGCGGCGATGGCGCGCGCGGCCTCGTAGACAAAGGAAAGGTCAGCGTGTCCATCGCCGCGTCTTGAGGGCGTGCCGACCGCAATGAACACCGCGCCGGCTCCTTCAACGGCCGAGGCAAGGTCCGTGGAAAAGGAAAGCCGCTGTTGGCGCACGTTCTTGGCGACGAGTTCTTCGAGCCCCGGCTCGAAGATTGGCATTTTGCCGGCTTTCAAAGCCTCGACCTTTTTCACATCCGTGTCGATGCAGCTGACAACATGGCCGAAATCGGCGAGGCAAGCTCCCGAAACCAGCCCGACATAGCCTGAACCGACCATAGTGATGCGCATTGCCAACCTCAGCTTCGGTTAAGTTAACGTTGAAATTATTCGTAACACGTTTCTATTGCAGCTTGAAGTGAACGGCTGATTCGCATTCCACTCTCCTGCCCGAACCTGGTTTCGCCATCGCAGGGCGGCGCCGCCCGGATCACACGGTTACTGGTTCGAAACGCATGCTCACTGGTTCGAAACGCATGCTTACGCTAAGCTCTCGACCTTGACCGGCGCCTCAGCTCCGAGAATAAACAGGCCGAAATGCTGCGTTGCGGCGCAGTCACGGCTTGATGGCTCAATCGGCCCCCTGACGTCAAGGTAAGATTTTGAAAAGCCAGACGTCCGCGACGCATTCACCCTGGGATCCATCGCCATGAACGAGGTGTTACGACCCGACCTATGCGTGCTCGGCGGCGGAGCCGCGGGGCAATCGCTCGCGGTCGGCGCCGCGCTGTGGGGACTGTCCGTCGTGATCGTCGAAAGACGGGCTCTGGCGGCAGACCGCCTGGACGCCGCCGCCCGAGGCCGCACGTTGCTTTCCGCGAGCCGCATCGTAAAGACCCTGCGGGGCGGCCGGGAGTTAGGCGTTCTGACGGACGAACCGCGGATCGAGTTTCGCCGGATTGGCGAGCGAGCCTCCCTCGCCGCCTTGAAGATCGCGCCGAATTACGCGAGGGCCCGGCTTGAAGCCATGAAGATCGACGTTATCGCCGCCACCGGACGATTCACCCGCCGCGACGCTCTTGAAGCGGGAGGGCGCACGATCAAGGCGCGGCGATTCGTCATCGCGACGGGCTCCGAGGACAAGATCTCGCCGATCCCGGGTCTGGATCTCGTTCACCCCCTGACCTGCGCATCGGTTTGTGACCTGGACAGCCCGCCGTCCCGCCTGATCGTGATCGGCGGTGACCCGCATGGCCTCGCCGTCGCGCAGGCGCTGCGCCGCCTTGGGGCCGGGGTCGTCGTCGTGACCGGCGGCGCGCTTCTGCCCGAACTCGATGAGGAGTTTTCCGGGCCGGTGCGGGCCCAGTTCCAGGCCGACGGAATCCGCCTCGTCGAGGGGGCGGAGGTCATCCGCATCGAACCGCAAGGCGACGGGCTGCGCGTCTTCCTGTCCGGGGGGAGGCAGGAGGATTTCATCGAAGGATCGCATCTGATGATCGCCGCCGGAGCCAGTCCTTTGGTCGAAGGGCTGGGACTTGCCGCCGCGGGCGTGCGCTACAGCGCGGAGGGGATCGACGTCGGCGCAAACTTGCGCTCCAGCAATCGTCGCATCTTCGCGATCGGGCGCGCCGCGCGCGTCCAGCAGGGCTCCGGGGCGGGCGAATATCACGCCTCTGTCGTCCTTCCGGCGATCATCGGGCTGCCTGCGCGCAAAATAGCGCCCGGCGCCTCTGCGGACGTCATCATGACGGATCCTCCGATCGCCGTCGCCGGCCTCCGCGAAGCCGAGGCGCGCGCGCAGCGCAAGTCTATCCGGATTTTCCGCTTCCCCTTTTGCGAAACGGATCGGGGCCGGATTGAAAGCGCCACGGGCCACGTCACGCTGATCTGCTCCAGAAACGGGACCATCCTCGGCGGCGCGATTGTCGGAACCGGGGCTGAGGAGTTGATCAATCTCCTGACGCTCGCCATATCAAGGGGCGTGAACGCGGCGACTCTCGCAACCGAGCTTATCCCGTATCCCAGTCTGGCGGACGCCGTCCGCAGGGCAGGTCAGCAATTTGCCGCTCGCCGCGGGGCGAACCCGGCGACGCGCCTGCTTCTTCGCATCTTGCGCAAGATCGGATAGGAGCGCCGATGCGCGACCTTGTCGTGTCACAAAGCAAGACGCTTGCGGCTGCGGACAAATCGCCGGCGGGATCGGGCGCCGCGCTGTCGGCGGGGCGTCAGGCGATCCGGCTCGGCCTCGCGTCGCGGGTGCTGCTGCTGATAACGGCGTTCGTCATGGCCGCCGCGACCATGATCTATATTCCCGCGGTCGCGGGCTACCGCGACAATTGGTTGAGGAACAGGCTGAGCGCGGCGCACACCGCGGCGCTCGTCCTTGAAGCGGCCCCAAGTTCGATGATTCCCGAAGCCTTGCCGCGGCAGCTTCTCGAAAGCGTCGGGGCGCGCGTCATCGTGCTCAGCAAGCGCGGAACGAAAAAAATCCTGGCGGCGTCCGAACTGCCTCCGGCGGTCGACGAAGTTTACGATATGCGGCATCCGACGTTCTGGACCTCGATCGCCGGCGCCGTCGCCACGATCACCGCGCCAAAGGGACGAGTGATCACCATTCTCGGACATGCGCCCATGGGCGGCGAATCCGTGGCCATCACAATGGACGAAGCGCCCCTCAAAGACGCCATGCGCAGCTATTCGTGGCGGCTGTTTCTTTTCACCCTTGTGATGTCGGCCATCGTCTCGACCCTCGCCTCCATCGCGATCCACCTGATGGTCCTGCGCCCATTGCGGCGGCTGACCACAAATCTCGTCGAATTCGGCGCCGATCCCGAGAACGCCGCGCGGGTGATCGTTCCGTCAGGCGCTCATCACGAAATCGGCCGCGCCGAGGAAGCGCTGGCGGTCATGCAGGAGGATCTGGCGCGCGAGCTTAGCCAGAAGAAGCATCTCGCGACGCTGGGTCTCGCGGTCGCCAAGATCAATCACGACATGCGCAACATGCTGACCTCGGCCCAGCTTTTGTCCGACCGGCTCGCGAACGTCACCGATCCTCTTGCGCAAAGACTGGCGCCGAAGCTTGTCGCGACGCTCGATCGCGCGATCCGTTTTTGCCAAGCGACGATGACGTATGGCCGCGCCGTGGACGAGCCGCCGAAGCTGCGGCGCTTTCTGTTGCGGCCGCTGGTCGATGAAGCGGTGGAATCGGCGGCGCTTGGCGATGGAAAAATCGCCGCCGCCAACGCCGTAAGCGAGGATTTCGAGATTGTCGCCGACGCCGAGCAGATGTTCCGCGTCTTGATGAATTTGATCCGGAATGCGGCCGACGCGCTGCAAAGCGCCGGGGCGTCTGCGGGGCTGCCCGCAGAAGTGCGGATCAGCGCACGGCGCGAGGATGCTGCCCTCGTGATCGAAGTCGAGGACACGGGGCCGGGGGTGCCGCCCGCGCTCAGGCCCCAGCTTTTCAAGGCCTTTTCCAGTTCCAGCCGGGCCGGGGGCTCCGGTCTGGGGCTCGCCATCGCGGCGGATCTGGTTCTCGCGCATGGCGGCCGAATCAGGCTCATTTCAGAGGCAGGCGACGCCGTCGGGGCGAAATTCCGGATAACGCTGCCGTTGCTGCATGCGCCGGATCAGGCCCTTCAGCCCTGACAAGGCGCTCCCAGCAACGCCTTGGAGGCGGAGGCCGAGCGAAAGGCCGTCGACCCTATTGCTAAGGCGAGCGGGAGCCGTTAAACATCCGCGATGTCGATCGGTCACATTTGGGCGAGGTCAGCCAGATGTAGACGACGCGACAGGCGCCCGTAGCTCAGCTGGATAGAGCACTAGACTACGAATCTAGGGGTCAGGAGTTCGAATCTCTTCGGGCGCGCCAGTATTTTCAATATGTTACTCTGACACCCGTGATTGGTTTTATGGCCTGGGCACCCCCAGGGCACCCCGCGTAACCGTCTCGGGCGGTCCGTGGACGCAGTGACGCAAACTTCAGCTTGTCAGCGCAAGGTCGCGTCAGTCTCTGAAGCGGCGGGCGGCGCATCGACAAGCGAGTGAAATTCGAAGAAAGAAGGCTCTCGCCAATGGACCGGCAGGCTCAGTCATGGCTCTGCTTCCAGAACTCTTGGTTCGGAAGCAAATGGAAGTGGGCGGCCTAATTCATCGATCGGCGCTCGTCGCGCCATAGCAATATAATTGCCGGAGCCCCCGCCGCGCCACCGGCGAACACTCTGACGACACCAGCCCCCTGAATAAAGTTCGAAGCCAGTCGGGCTTTGCGCCAGCCTAAAAGAAAATTCCGCCCTCGCTCCAAAATCGTGCGCAGTTTTTGGATTTCCCGTAAAGCTCACCGTTGAGTTGCTGGCACAACACGGCCCATCTCGAAGTCGAATTTGCGCGCGACTTGAGCATGAAGGGCGTCCTCGCAGGCAAGAGTGGGGTCGCGCTGCAATCGCTGAGGAGCATGACGGCGAGGACGTCGGCCGGTCCTCTGCTATCCGGCGCTTCTGCGGCGCTCTCGGCGCGGCCTTGTCAAGGGCGGCCGTCGTTGAATACGGGTCGTGCGGCCGAGAGGGCGATTTTAGGCGGCGGGCGTGATAGTTACGCTGCTCACGGGATTGCAGAATTGGTTGGAAGGCCCCCCGATCCGATGGAGTAGTAGATGGCATTCTGGAAAAAGAGGATAGAACTACCCGTAACTTTTTATCAGGCTGCTGGCGACTGCTTATTATACTTCATCGAGAGCCAAATCAAAATCCAAAAAATCGAAACTTCGTTCATGACCGCCAATGATGCCTGTGAGCTTCTTGATCTAGTCAAGGAAGGTTTAGCCAAATTAGCGGACCTGATTGCTAACTTTCCAATAAAGTCTGATTCCTTGATTGCTCACGAAGAAAAGCGTAATTGCCCAGGGTCCTCAGCCCAAGCTGGGCGGGGCGGTAAAGGCACAGGCTTCGGAGACGCGGGCACGGCAGGCTGTGCGCGCTCTATACCCATGTAAGGAGCCAAGGCTGCAGTTAAGTCAGAGCTTGAATTGTCAGTCATGCGACCCCTCGAGAAGTATGGCTACGTTTACGCTGTGCAGCCTGTGCAAGATAAACGCGATTTTTATATTGGGGCATATTCGAGCAGTGTGTGTGCGATTTGGGGGCGTGCGTTTCCATAAGTATCCATGGCTGCCACATCCGCAGTTTCGAATACCAATAGTCTTTTATCTTGTTCATCTTGGTCATCTTGACCATAGGAGGAAAACACTCGTAATAACAAGGGCTTCGTTGGGCAAGATCGGGCGATTTCGGACCCCCTTATCCTGTCCATCTTGCGCAGCGATTCGGTGAAGATGCTGGCCATCTTGCACAACTTGAGCGTTACTATTATCCAGGTCGCGGGTGTCAATTCCTCCCCTCCGAAGCTTTAGCGCTAGCGTCGAACTCGGACACCCATTCCTCATTCCTTGCGAGGACCCATTTCGTTGGCTCAAGGACCGCGTACAGGCTTTTTTGAGCCCCTCCGCTCCTCGCTACCCGCACGCGGCGTCGTGGAACGCCCGCCTTCGTCAACGCCATGGCTAAGTATTTCTCCGCCCGCTTGTCGATGGCCGCGCCCATACCGGCGTACGCGGTCAGCAGCGCGCTGAAATCTCGCAGCGCCACGCCCTTGCCTTCCGCCGCATCCTCAGCGGCATCGGCAAGAAGCTCCGCGACGAATGTCTCTGCTGGCGACCGGCTCGCCTCGGCCATTAGCGTCTTGCCTGAGGTGGAGGGGGCGGGGGCGTAGATATTGAAGGTGCGACCATCAACCTCGTGCAAAAAGTAGAAGAGCATCGCTTCCTTGCCGCCCGCGTTGTACCACTTTTGCAGAGCCGCGGCCTCCTGCATCGGCATCGGCTCAACAGAGTGGTGTGTGATAAAAGGTCGCCTCTCCTTATCATTCCGGATGTAGAGGGCGTCGAAATCGTTAGCTGTAAAGTACAGGTCAAGATAATTCTCGGTCGAGTATGACGGTTTTCCTTTTGGGTTGATGTGCTGGACCTCCATGGAAGTCATGGCCTTCAACCTGTTCGCGGTGCTCTTCTTCTCCTTGAGAGACACTTCTTCACTCATTGCGAAAAGAATACCGTCCGCCTTCCAGTCATCGAAGCTACTTTCCAGTTCACGGTCCGTTATGATCTTACCGTGCTTGCCGTAGAGGCCGACGATAAACTTTCCCAGTTGGGATTTCCCCGTGCCTTCCTGGCTGGTCACTATAAGCACGTAGGATGGTATTTTGACCCATGGCTTCTGGAGCTTCACCGCGATGCGCCATGTGAGATATCTGATTTCCTCCTCGTCGCCTCCGCAGAGCCGCGAAATAAGGGCTTTCAGAGGCCCTACGTCGCCCTTAACAGGCTCGCAGCCCCATCCCTGCCATAGGTTAACATAGACCCCCCCCAGCGGTTTGCCCTCTGCATCCTTATCGACGAAGGGGCCGTGGCCCGGCAAAAAGCGGCGGCCTGCGAAGGTGCGCCTATTACTCGCCACGAACCAAAGGTTGTAGCCAGAGACGCGTTTCATCCTGCCACTGCTGGCCTCCTCTGTGGTGAAGAGCGCTGCGGTGTCCCCCATCATCTGATCGCGCGTGCGGGTCGTCAGAAATTTTAGGTCGAAAATGACCTGTTCGTCTTCAAGCCACGCCCACCGCTCGTTCAAGAGGTCAACGATATCGGGGTCGCGCTTCGAAGATCCGGCTTTAGCAAAGGTGGAATAGCTCGTTTGCGGCGCGGTCCACCCGCCCGAGAGGGCTGCGCGCCGGATCGATCGCCACGTTGCGGGTTCACCTACGCTGGTCCGCGCGATGCAACTGCTCCATTGCGCGTTGAAATCGGCTTCGTCGAAAAGTGTGGAGCCTGCGTAGCGCGTCGATTTGGCCCCGTCGGCAGCATACCCGCTGGACCATTCCCGACAGACCGCTTCCGCCTCGCTCCGCGCCTCGTCGCTTCCGCCAGCGAGATGCGCCATCGCGGCGAGATGCGGCCACCACTCCGTGCGCGGCAAGTCGGAAGAGACGTAGCGCAGCATGTCCGCAACGAGCGGGAGAAGCTCGCGGGCAGTGGGGTCTATGGCGTCTTCGAAGATGCGCTGGGTCCTGGCGGCTAGGCGTCGCATCGCTTCGTCGGGAGCACCTTGTGAGAATGTTAGAACTGGCCCTCTCTCAGCCCGCTCTAGGCAGGAAAATCCCTCGCGACTGAACGCTTCCTCAACCGCAGTGAAGAATGCGAGCTTAGGGATGGCGGTGGCGTTGCGCGCCAGAATGTTTGGCGTCACGTTGCGGACGAGCGTTTGCGGGGTCCGCTTGTTGTTGGGGAACCCCGGCAGCCGCATCACGCGCGGCAGGTCCTTGACGGCGACATCCCCGCCGACAATTCGCGCGAGCTTGTCCTGGATCGTGGCGAACTCATCAAGTTCGACGCCTTCGACTTTCCAGAACGCGTGAACCCGTGGCAGCTTACCCGCACCGTTGGACACAGCCTCGCTCGTTAAATGGATGCGAAGCGGCAGGTATTTTAACCGCTTGAGGTCAGAAGCTGGTGCGTCGTCGAGGTCGACGAACAGCGCGCGCACTCCGATGATATTCTCCGTCTTACGTCCCTTCAGATCAGTGCGGTTGATCGTTACGAAGACGCCAGCGCCTTTCCGCGACAAGGCGAACAGCTTACCCCAGTGCTGATCGAGCGAGCCGTTCAAAACGTGCGCAAGTCGCTTGTCCTTTTTTGCGCTATCATCGAACGTCTGGAAGGTGAATTGATCCATGGATGGATCGAGCCAATGCAGAAAGCGTTCGGCTTCAGCGCGATCGAACGATTCCAAACGAGGCGCGGATGGAACGGCCGAATCTGTCAGGCTGCATGCGTCGCTTGCTGTTTCTTCTAGCATCGCGATTGCCCCCGGTGTTTACCGGTGGTCGCGATGAGGCCGTCAGAGGGGTTTATCGCGAACAGAATTTTTTCGCGTCCCATTGTTCGGTGTTGCATCAACCATCGAGCGATCTTGCGCACCGCAACTTCGTAGCCGCGCAAAACAGTGAAGACTTTATCAATTTCGCTTTCGAATATGGCGTTCGGGTCGCCGCCTAACTTTTTCGCGATGACCACGGCTGTAAGCTCGGCCGAGACGATCTCATCGATGGACGAGCCAGCCCGCTGGTCGTGTTTTGGTACAAAGAGTAATTCGGAGGCCCAGCCCGCCAAGGTATTGCGGAGGCTCATTGCCTCGTCGTCTGGGAATCCGTTGTCAAATTTGGTGAAGCCGTCCCAATTCACTTGGTCATTCACACTAAGCGGCCATATCCTTATTCCTTCGACTTGTATCCCATCGATATGGGCCAGAACGGCGTGCCCTGCCTCGTGCAGGGCAGTGTGCTCACGAGGGCTTTCAAATGCGCGCATGCCTTGGGCCGCGTGCGCGGTCTCCATCCGAGTGCGGTATTGAGCGGCTATTTTTTCGGCGATTTTCGGCGACGCCAAGATCGTTTCGTAGGGGGAGAGCTTTAGTTTAACAAGTGATTGAAACGGTTTTCCGACCGCGCGCGGTTCATTAACGGTTGAACTCGTCATGAGCGCGGACTCCCGACGTCAGACGTGGAAGCGAAGCGCTGCGACCGAGCCCAGAGATCAAGTTCAGCAGCGTCGTAAACTACACGCTTGCGGCTCACTTTGAAATAGGGAGGACCTCCGCCAAGGCAGCGGAGCTTTTCTAAAGTTGCTTCGGCCAAGCCGACGCGGGCAGCCGCTTCTTTGGTACGAAGCAAGGGGGACGTGTTGTCGGTCGCGGGCAGGGTCACCGAACCTAACAACCGGTCGCGGGCCGCTTTCACGGATTGCGGCAAGGAAGGAGAAGATATGTCAGCTAAACCCATCGGAAGCACCTCTTGGAAAAGATGCTCCTACTAAAACAAACTCAGGCGGCGGTGCATTTCCGATGACTAGGCCGAGTTAGCGGTAACGTTGACTTGCGCCCACAGGGCCGGGATCATTTTGAAGGCGTGCTTGCGCGTCTCCAGAGCCTTGCAAACTGTGTTATTCGGGTCGGAATAATTCTGCGCGAAAAGCCATCGCCCAAGGTCCGCGCTTGAAAGGGCGCGGCCTTCCCGCGAAGCCCAATCGTACAATTCGGAAATTTCAATGATTTTGCGGTTTTGCCAGAGATCGAACTGCGCCTTGTCGATACGCGCATTCAAGACTTGCGGGCCGGGCTTCCTTACAACGCTTGGATACTGCTCACGGGCGCGGCTAAGTTCTCTCTCGACCCCCGCCATGATATCCGCGTCGTTCGAAGCGAGACATATTTGAAGGGTAAGGATGTGAGACGCGAGTGGACCAAGGCTTTCGGGGTCGGTTTTATCAATGGCGCGAACTGCTGGAGGGCCAACGTAGCGGGGGATAATGCCGTCCGGAATTTTTCCCCCAAACAAACTTTCACGCTCCTGTTCGAAAGTCGGCTCCCCTGCCTTGCGTTTCGCACCCTCGTTTTCGAGGTGTAGACATCTTTCAAGCTCGTCTAGCCCTCCCGCCGCATCCAGGCCGCCCAAATAACTATAGTCTTTTTTGAGAAACCAAGCGGGCGGATCGTCATATATTTTGACCACGCCGCTACCCCGTCCGCTCCGTTGGCATGGGAACCAAGGTGCCCTTTGCGCCGTCTCCCATCGCAGACGCGATAGTCGCGCCGATCGTCTCAACCGCGCGCCGCACCGGGTCCGCGTCCAGATGCGCGTAGCGCGCCGTTGTCGAGGGCTGCGCATGACCAAGCAGCTTGCCGATAACCGGCAACCCAAGGGAAGCGGCTGCGCCAAAACTGGCGAACGAGTGCCGAAGGTCATGGATGCGCACGCCTTCGAGTCCGGCTGCCTTTGTCACGGCCATCCATGGCCGCTTTAGGTCGGCGCGGGGCTGCCCGTCTTTCTCGCCTGGGATGATATGCGGGTTGCACTCTATGCGCGGCAACGATGACAGCAGCTCCTGCGCCGCCGCGCTAAGATAGATTGGTTTTTTTCCAGTTTTGCTGTCCGGCAAGAAAATGACGCCGCGCTCAAAGTCGATGAACTCCCAACGGGCATGCAGAATTTCGCGGAGCCGTGCGCCACTCAGGATCAAAAGCCGGATCGCCGCGACTGCGAAAATGTCCATTTTCTCGCAGCGGTTTTCGGGCTTGGCCGCGTGCTTCGCCTTCTCCTTCGTTTCATCGACGCGCCAAGGAAGGCCAGTCGTTTCCGCCAAGCGGAGCGCGTCACCAAGCCGCGTCAATTCGTCGCGCGTCAAAAAGCGTTCATGCGACTGCTCTGGAAACTTTTCGATGCCCCTTGCGGGGTTATACCCCTCAGGCACATAGCCGGTCTTGCTTGCCCACGAATAGAGAGCGCCGAGAATTGCCAGCACGCGGTTCGCCTGAACTGGCGTCTTGCTTCTAGAAGAATGCAGCCGTGTCACATCCTGCCGGGTCACCTTGGCTGCCGACATCGCGCCCAAGGCGGGCTTCACGATGCGGCATAAGGCGTCCCTCACCCATGCCGCCGTTGAAGCCTTGCGCTTTGCTTCAACATGCTCCCGTAAAAAGGCGTCGATCACGTCTTTCAATAATAGGGATCGCCGCTCATTGGCTTTATCCGCCGCCGGGTCTTGGCCGTGCGCAACGGAGCCGAGCACCTTTCTAGCTTCTGTGCGGGCTTCATCCGGAGTCAGCTTTCCAACGCACCCGATCGTTACGCGCCGTGTTGGAGCGCCCCGACCGCTGCCAGCCTTATACTGTACGATGTAGGACATCCCGCCGGTCTTACGGACACGCACGGCGAAGCCGATAGTTTCAGGGTCGAAGACGTAGAAATCGGCGGCGGTCGGCTTTAAGCCATCGACCATGCGCTTTGTGATGAGGGCTCGCATTCAAGTCTCCGAGGCCTCTCTATTCGCCGGGGCACCCCCAGGGCATTCCCAAAAAGGGAACAGAAGCAGGCTCTCGGAAACATAATATGGGAGGCGTCGACTTTAAGTCAATGATTAGTCATGCATATTGGGGCTTGAAGAAACAACCGGAAAGCATGGTCCTAAGACTACGAATCTAGGGGTCAGGAGTTCGAATCTCTTCGGGCGCGCCAAAGTTATCAAAATCATGTGCTTAACGAATGTCAGCGGCCGGCGCTGCGGCCCGGATTAGGCCCGTAAAGGCGCTTAAAATGCCTGGGGCTTCGCCCGTGCGGGTTCGAGTTCCGCAGCGGCCGCCACCCGCCTTCCAAACCGTCTTTGGTAGAGGTCTGGGTAAAAACGTGGGCCGAGGTTCTTGCCGAGCGCAAGTCGCGGATGAAGTTCGTGCTGGAGCATCTTCAAGCGAACGTCGATAAAAAGAGTTCTCTTAAGCACCTTAAGAAGACCTACGAGAAGCCCTAGGCCGATCACGAGGACACGCGTGCAACTCTGCTGACAGCGTCCCGGCTCCCGCCACGGTGGTATCTCCCTTCAAATTGATTGTCGAAAAATATGTGAGCCGTTCGGACCTTCCTCCTTAGCGACCATGTCCGCACCCGTGACCGGCGAAAAAGGACCGGAAGCGAGTTGGCGAGCGGCCTTGGTCATTTCGTGAGTCGAGCCATTGGACTTAACGAGTGAGCACGAGGTGAGTCGCTAATTCCGTCGGAACTACCTCCGTCACGAGATAGCCATGGCTCGGCAGGTCTATTCCCTCGAACAAGGACTCGCCCCGGCCCAGAAAGATGGGCGACACCGCCAGATGCATCTCGTCGATCGCGCCTGCGCGAAGGTACTGGCGGACGGTCGCGACGCCGCCGCCGATCTTCACATCCAAATCGCCCGCGGCGGCTCTGGCTTGTGCGAGCGCCGACTCAATCCCCTCGGCGACGAAATAGAAAGTCGTGCCGCCCTCCATCAGGATGGGCGGCCGGGCATGGTGGGTGAGGATGAAGGTTGGAGCGTGATACGGCGGATCGTCTCCCCACCAGCCCTTCCAGTCGGGACCGCCCCAATCGTCGCCGGCCGGTCCAAACATGTTGCGGCCAAGGATAAAGGCGCCGAAGCCTTCCATAGCGGCGCTGGCGAAGCGATCGTCCGTCCCGCCGTCCTTCCCGATCATCGATCGAAAGGCCCGGGTCGGGTAGAGCCAATTCATCAGCTCCCCGCCCCGCCTGCCGAGCGGATGCTCCAGGCTCTGGTCCGGGCCGGCGCCGAAGCCGTCGGCGGATACTGCAAAACCTGCTACGCGCACCTTGCCCATAGGACCTCCGTTCAGTAGTAAATTTGTCCGCGTGAGAGTTTAGTCGGCGACAGCTTGGGCGGCTGACCGGCGATCCTTGTAGAGAAGAAATTCCGCCAATCTATCGAACGTGCCGTTCCAACCAGTGGAATGACTCATTGCGCTCTTTTCCGACAGAAACCCGGTCTGACTGAAATGCATCCGCGTACCGCCGTTCGCCAACTCCTCCAGGCAGACGATGACATGCGTCTCGACGCCAGGACCGTCTTCGTGGTTCGGAGTTTCCCAAGCGAACGTGAACTCTAAGCGTTCGGGCGGCATTACTACGAGGTATCGTCCTGATTGCCAGAGAACGACGGCGTCAACATTGTCTGACTTAAGGCAGGCGCGCCAAGATCCGCCCACGCGGACATCCGCGTTGACTTCGGCAGCTCGATAAAACTCTGGGCCGTGCCATTGGATTATTGCGTCAGGCTGCGTCCAGGCTCGCCATACTCGCTCGCGTGGAGCCTGAAAGTCTCGGACGATAATTAAGGGGCGTGGCGCGTCACGGCTTACGCCAGGACAAACGCTTATATGTTTCGCGTTGCGGTCAGGCATCCTCAGCGCCCTTGGCCTCTGGCGTTTCCAGATACGCGGCAAGCCGATCGAAACTGCCTTCCCAATGCACTCGACATTTTTCGATCCAATCCGCCATTTCCGAGAATGCGGCGACTTGAAGTTTCGCCGGCCGCGCGACCGATTTGGTAGGTCTACTCCGCGTAACGAAGCCGGCGCGTTCCAGCACCGCCAAGTGCTTTGCGACGGCCGGAACCGTCATCTCCAATGGCTTCGCAAGATCAGCCAAAGTTAACTCACTGAGTGCGAGGCGGGCCAACATTGCGCGCCGCGTCGGGTCAGCGAGAGCTGCAAACTTGGCGCTTAAGGAATCGCTCATATCTAAACCAATTATTTTATATACCTATTAGTATATATGTCGGGGATTGCGTGTCAAGGCCGGGGAAGGAACTGTCTGTCCAGGCGGGAAAGGATCAGCGCCGAGCCCGTCCACGCTCAGAGTGGGCGAATGGGGGGATCACGCACATTTAGTGAAGCGTGGCGATCACCCCGAACAGCGCGATTTCACCCCGCGATTGAAACGCTTGCGCCAAGGGCTTCCGTGTAGCGGTCTTCGCTCGTCGCCCAACGCATGATCGAGGGCGGAAGATCAAGATCGAAATGGGGCTGCTGCAAGAGCGCATTGACGATCACCGCGCTCCGCCAGGCCATGAGGCTCAATTGCGGTTCAGCGATGCCGTAGCTGTTTCGTCCCGCATTGAGCGCGAAGATCTGGTTGCGCCGAGGGCCATCCCATTTCAACGAAAAATCATCGCCGAGAATGAAATTGCCGGAACGATCGAGCGCTATCCTGTCCTTGAGTGGGGCAAGAAAATCAGGAATTCGGAACGCGTAGCCGGTCGCCAGGATAATGGTCTTGACGAACACGATTTCGATCCCGCCGTCGAATCCATTGCGCATGATCAGCTTGAACGCGTCTTTTTGACGATCCACATGAATGACGTCCCGATGCGGCATGAACGCGACGTCGGTCTCGCTCGCTTCCAAATGGTGAAGTGTGTAGAGCCGCCGGTAGATCGCCCGCAGCGTCGACGCGGAGGCGCCGTCGCTTGCGAGCTTGTGATGCGCCAGCAGAGCCTGCCGACGTTCTTCGCCGAGCCCCCGGAAGCATTCGACATAGTCCGGAGTAAAGAGTTCGTTGGTGAAGGGCGTGGCGTCGAGCGGCTCGAAGTTCTGCCGTCTGCTGATCCACTTGATCTCTTTCGTGCCGCATCTCGCGTCGGAGAGAAGATGAAGTACGACCTCGGCCCCGCTTTGTCCGCCGCCGATCACGGCGACCTGGTCCAGGCTGACGTCGGCGAGTCTGTCCACGGCTTGCGAGGAGTGGAAACAATTGGCGCCGATGAGCGGGCTCGCCCATGCCGGCGCGTATGGCGCGTGGCCGATGCCGAGAGCCAGATGTTGTGTCGACACCTCTTCGTCGTCCAGCCTCACATTGAACGCTGTGCGGCCAAACGACACTTCCTTCACCCGGGCGTTGAATTGCAATTGGCTTAACCCGTCGGCCGTCCACGCGAGGTATTTCGCGAATTCCTTACGCGGGGTCGCCTCGAATTCGGCGTTGAGAAATTGATAGAAACGCTTGTGCGCGACAAGATATGAAAGAAACGACCAGCGGCTCGTCGGGTTTGTCGCGGTCACGAGATCCTTCAGAAAGGATGTTTGCAGCTCAACGTCCGGCAGCATGAATCCGGGATGCCAGGCGAATCGCTCGCGCTGATCGAAGAACCGCGCTTTCAACGCGGGGATGGCGTCAAGATGGGCCGCGAGACTCAAGTTGAACGGGCCGATGCCGATTCCGGCGAGGTCAAGATTGTGTTCGGTCATAGGCGGCTGCCCCTCGTCATCTGGAAAAAGTCATTGGCCTTCGTCTTGGCGGGCTCTCGCTTCGAAAGATCGAAGGCTTCATCGATGTGGAGGGCTAGGCGCGCATGGAACGCCGTCGCCCCGATAATATGGAGATGGGTGGTTCCGGGAATGATCTCGGCGGCCCGCGCTTCGCGCGAAAGACTGCGCCAATCGATCAGATTGAGACCCCGGTTCAAGGAATCTTCTGCAGCCCAGGATGAAATCGGACAATCGAAGGGCTTCATGTGGTAGCGGCGAAAGATCAGCGCGTTGTCGATGAGCACCCAGAATGTGTGCTCTCTGCTGCCGATGTCCGGCCCGTCTGTCGGCAAGTCCTCTTCGCTGTTGCCGACGAAGCGCAGGAATTGATCATAGGCTTGCGCGTCCATCGAACCGAGGAGCCGATCCCAGTCGGCGCGCATTCTGGTCTCGACGAGCCAACCAATGATGCGCCGCTGAAGCTCGTCGCGTTCGCCCGGCTTGAAGGCGGGAACCGCGCCGACGGCGAAGTCCGTGTCCATGTCGCAGACGTCGACCATGGCGATGAGGCGAAGGTCGATATCGTCTTTCAGCATTCGCGCGGCCTCGTAGGCGAGAAGGCCACCCCATGACCAGCCAAGAAAGAAACAGGGCCGTCCCTTGCTCTCGCTTCGAATGCGATCCGCGTAGCGCGCCGTTATTTCTTCCACGGAGGCGTCGATTTTCTTGTCTTCGGAAAGCGAATAACAGAGAAAGCCCGTCGCCGGTTGATCTGGACCGAGGTAATCGACAAGACGCATATATTCGCGTGTGCTGACAAGAAGGCCGGGGAAACAATAGAGCGTCGGTTTGTCGCCATTTGCGCGCAGGCGGATGATCTCCGCTTCAGCGCTTCGCGCGCGTTTGCTGTCGACAAGCGGGGCGAGGGCCCGGATATCCTGGTGATTGAACAGGTCGGCGATGCTGACGCTGGTGTCGGGGTGCAGCAATTTGATCTTGCTGAGAATCCGCAGCGCAGCGATCGAATTGCCCCCGATCTCAAAGAAGTTCTGCGTGACGCCGATCTCGGAAAGCCCCAGTACGTCCCGCCAGATCCGGACAAGCGCCTCCTCCCACTTCGTCGTGGGCGGCGCGAGATCCTGCCCTGACGCGGCCGGGGATGGCAGCGCGGCGCGGTCCAGCTTGGCGTTGGCGTTGAGCGGCAATCTGTCCATTATAAGGACGGCGCTCGGCGTCATGTAGTCGGGCAATTGCCGGGCCAGGTTTTTCCGCAAGCCAACAGGGTCGAGCGTCGTCCCTTTGGCGGGAACGACATAGGCGACGAGGGCCGGCTGACGTCCGCTCTCGGTCAGCAAGATCACGGCGCATTCGCTGACGTTTGGCTCGGCGCGCAGCGCGGTTTCGATTTCGCCCAGTTCGATGCGGAAGCCGCGCAGCTTCACCTGGTGATCGCTGCGGCCGATGAATTCCACAGACCCGTCGTCCCTCCAGCGCGCGAGATCGCCCGAACGATAAAGACGTCCGTCGGCTCCCCCGAACGGATCTTTCACGAAACGTTCGGCGGTAAGCGCGGGATTTCCTACATAGCCGCGGGCGACGCCGTCGCCGCCAATGTAGAGTTCGCCCGTCACGCCGATCGGCGCGGGGTTCAGGTCTTTGTCGAGAATGTAGATGCGGCGGCGGCCGACGGCGCGGCCGATCGGCGCATAAAGGCCCTCGAAGCCGGCGCCCGCTCGGACTTTCCACACCATCGGCGTCATGATGGTTTCGGTAGGGCCGTAGCCGTTGATAAGCCATTGCGCCTTGAGGGCGCTTGAGAGAAGATCGAATGTCTTTTGCGGGAGCCCTTCGCCGCCGAACGAATAGAGGCGCAACGGCGGAGCGGAGCCGGTCGTTGCGGCCCATTCCGCCAGATGTTGCAGATACGCCGTCGGAAAGCTCGCGTTGTTGACGCCATGGCGCCGCATGGCGGCGAAGGTCTCTTCGGGCGTCCAAAGTCTGTCCGGCAGGACGACGCTGCCGCCGACCATCAGCGGCGTGATCCAGCGTTCATGTCCGCCGTCGGAACTGAACGGCAGGAAGGCGAGTTCACATGACTGCGCGTTCATTTCGTAGACCCGCACAGTGCTTTGGCAATGTCTTGAGAGCGGGCCGTGTTCGACCGCCACGCCTTTTGGAGCGCCGGTCGAACCGGACGTGTAGATCACGTAGGCAAGCTGGTGGGGCGCGATGACGGCGTCGGGCGCGTGGACTGGAAGGTCGGGACCGGCCTGATCGATCGCCAGGATCGTCACGTCAACGTCGTCTGGGATCAATCGACGAAGCGCATTTTCCGTCAGCACGATTGTAACGCCGGCGTCCTTCAACATATGGCGTATCCGGACCTGCGGATGATCGGGATCGATCGGAACGAAAGCGGCCCCGGCCTTGAGAACCGCAAGAATCGCCATGATCGCTTCCGGAGAGCGCCGCAATGCTATGCCGACGCAAATCTCAGATCCCGCGCCAAGCTCCCTCAACTGATGCGCGAGCCGATTGGCGGCTTTGTCCAGTTCGCCGTGACGCCAACACGACTCGCCATGGTAGATGGCGGGAGCCTCAGGCTGGCGTTGCGCTTGCGCCGCGATGATTTCGTGGATCGGGCGAACGTCATCGCATTCGGCGTCCGGATAGGGCGCGGAAAGATCGTCAAGCTCCTCCGCATTCAAAAGCTGAATGTCGCGCAGCGCAATATCCGGATCGGCGGTCGCCGCGTCTATGATCCTGATGAAATGAGTCGCCGCGCGTTGAATGATTTTGGGGTCGAACAGCCCGTCGGCGAAGTTGATGCGGCCTGTGATCGTTCCATCCGCGTTCTCCTGCGTCGTGAGGACAATCGGAGCGTCAGCGCGGGAGCCGCTCGTTTCGACGCGGTCGATTGTGAAGCCGGGGCTGAGAGCCGAGGCGAAGCTCACAGGGCCTCGATGCTCAAACAACGCCTGGATGAAACTGCCGACCGCCTCTCCGTCGCGATCGGAGATTTCCTGAGCGATCCGCTCAAACGGAGTCTGATGCGCCGTCGCCTCCGCCAAGGCCGTCGCCATCTGTTGGGCGGCTTGCGAGAACGTCAGCCCGGTGGTCAGCCGCACAAGAAGCGGAACGACATCTTCAAAGCGGCCGACCTCGGCTCGCCGCGCGGCGTCTTCACGATTCTCGATCACGAGCCCGAGGGTCGCGCCGCATTGAAGATTGTAGCGGCTGACCAGCACCGAAAAAGCGGTGAGAAGAAGGATCGATACGGGCCGCCGTATGTGGTTCTCAAGCTGACGTAAACCTCTACTCGACTCTTGACGCAGAGTGAAGTCGTAACAGCCGCGCCCGTCTGTCTGTTCCCGTAAATTTTGATGCCGCGTCGGAAAGATCGCAGTCGCCGGTCCTCGAGGGATGTGGTTGCGCCAAAAGTTTAACGCCGTCCCGCATGCCTCCGAGCGAAGCCATTTCTGCTCGGCGGCGCCGAACCCGACATCTTGTCCAAGAGTGGGCTGACGCGGGGTCTCGTCACGACTTTCCGCCGAGAGAAAATTCGCAAAATCGTGACCGATGACGCGTAATGAAGCGGCGTCGCACACGATCGGATGGATGGTCAGGGCGATCAGATATTCGTCTTGCGCGAAGCGTAGTAATAGCGCGTGCGCGGGCGGTCCGTCGGATAGATCGAAACAGGCGTCCGATTGAATTTGGCTTTGGGCTTCTTCGTCGCGCCGGCTCTTTTCGTTTGACGAGAGATCGATAAACCTCGCCTCCAGGGGACGAGCGTCGATCTGCTGGTCGATGCGGCCTCCAGCGGACCGGAGAAAGCGCGTTTGCAAGGCGCCGTGGCGTGCGCCGAGAAGCCTGATCGCCCGCATCGCGGCGTCGACGTCGAGAAGGCCCTGTATATGAAACTTGATGCAATAGGCGCCCATGACATGGTCGCCGCCGATTTGGGAAAGCGACCAGACGCGTCGCTGCGCGAGAGTCAGCGGCGCGTCTGCGGGCGAAGACCAACAAGGGCTTTCCTTTTGGGACGGCTCAATCGAAGCGGCTATGTTCACGATTCTGTTCCCCTCCTATACTAAAGCTCATCGGCGCATCGAAATCGTTTGAAGCATGAATATCTACAATGCAGATCCGACGCGCCGGCTGGAGCCTGCATCTACAAGACGATCGAGGCGCCGCGGAATTTAACGTAACGCACAGAAAGTTTCGGATGCCGAAGAATTTTCTTCATTCGGTAAATTTGGCCGCCCCTCATTCGTCCTAATTGATGAGATTGATTGAGCGAGGACCCATCGCGGCGGCGTGGATCGTCAGTTCATGAGGGTTGACAACATTTTCACTAGCTGGGGCCGTAAATGTATCGAACGCGACAGGAAACTCGCAGTCAGAATTTTTGGGCGTTTAATGCGAATTGCTTCGATCGTAAACGTGTGATCTCCTTGGATAACGGCCTCAGAGTTGAGGGCCGTTCGCCCGGGGCGACATTCCATCTCGATCGTGATTCTCAAACGCTGATCTTCTCGGCGGGCGATTCAGCGCCGCTTCAAGACTCAGAGCGCACGGCGTTGGCGGCGATCGAGGCGGTTTTTGCGTGGAACCCAGTCCTCAAATGGCTTCGTCTGAAGTGTGATTCCGCGTCGGAACTGCGACATGCCCTCGCTGCCGGCGCCGCTATACCGGACGGTGATGATCTGATCGTCGCGCCGGAGATGTTTTGGCAGCTTCCCACTCCATGGATTCCCAGGAATACGTCCACCGCGTTCCCGCAATATCATGTGATGACCGACGGAAAGCACCATCCGCTGCGCCGACGTCAGCCGGCGGGCGTTGTCTATGCGCGCTATATCCCCTGGCTCGATCAGTCGGTGTCGTTTCGTGTTCTCGACGTCGACGCAGATCTGGAACGTTACAATCGATGGATGAACGATCCGCGCATCGACGCGATCTGGGACGAGGCGGGCGATCTTGGACGCCATCGCGCCTATCTTGAAGCACGCCTCGCTGATCCTCATGTGCTCCCGTTGATTGGTTGTTTCGATGAGTCGCCCTTCGGCTATTTCGAGATTTATTGGGCGAAAGAAAATCGCCTTGGCCCATACTACCCCTCGGAAGATTATGATCGCGGATGGCATGTGGCGGTTGGGGAAGACGCTTTTCGGGGGCGGGCCTGGATCACAGCATGGCTCCCCTCGCTCATGCATTTTATGCTTCTCGACGATCCGCGCACACAACGAATTGTCGGCGAACCGAGCGCGACCCACAGCCAGCAGATTCGCAACCTTGAAAAAGCGGGCTTCGCAAAAATCAAACATTTCGATTTTCCGCACAAGAGAGCGCTTCTTGTGATGCTCCTGCGCGAGCGTTTTTTCAGAGATCGATTATTGATCCCGAATTTGACGGCATCGGGGCAGGAGGAATCTCTGGCGCACGCTCCAAAGCGAGAACTGCAACCTGTTGATGAGCGGGCGACGGCTCAATGAGCGGCTCGAATACGACTTCGCAGTCATGTTGCGTCATGGACGATCCGATCGAGTCGGCCAATGTCTCGAAGGAAAGCGCGCGTCTTGGGCCAGCGAATCTCGCGGACCCTCGCCTGGCCTCGCTCATACTACGTCTCGCCATGCCGTCCGTTCTTGGGCTTTCAATCAATGCCCTCCATCATGTCGTCAACGCGGCGTTCATCGGTATGATGGGCCTTGAGGCGATTGCCGCAGTCAGCGTCGCGTTGCCGATCTTCCTGTTCGTCTCCGCCCTTGGCCACGGGCTTGGAGTAGGATCCGCCGCGACAATCGGGCGTCTGCTCGGCGCCCATGACGCGGACGACGCCAGCACAACGGCGACGGTAGGCCTGGGGTTGGCCGGGCTGCTTGGGCTCGCCTGCACCGCAGGCTTGCTCTTGTGGCTGACGCCGATTCTCCTGTTTTTCGGCGCGACGGACGCCGTCCTGTCATATGCGCAAGATTATGTTGGGGTTTTGGCGTTTGGCTGCGCGCTGATGCTGTTGCAGATCCTTTGTGATTTTGTGGTTATCTCCGAAGGCAATACGCGTTTCAGTATGTGGACGCTCGTTGGCGCTTTTGCGCTGAATATCGTGCTCGATCCTATCTTTATTTTTGGAATGGGTCTCGGCGTGGCGGGCGCGGGCCTCGCGACTATCACGTCGCAGTTCGCGGCGCTCACCGCCTTCGCGATCTATTTTAGCAGGAAGATCGGCATCCTTCGGATTCATTGGGGATTGTTCCGTCCGAGGCCGGACATATTGCGCCCGATTCTTAATGTGGGCGTCCCTGCGACGCTCACGACGGCCTTGTCCGCGGTCGCTTTCACGATGGTCTATCGCGCGGCCGGCGCTTACGGCGGCGACGCGGCCATCGCCGGCGTCGCCATCGCTCTGCGTGTGCTGACCTTTGGCGAATTACCGCTGGTTGGATTTTGCATCGGGGCTCAGTCGGTGCTGAGCTATGCTTATGGCGCGGGAGCTCCGGCCCGAGTGCTCGCCGCCACGCGGATCATGCTCATTGCGACCACTGCGTTCGCAATCGCTTATGCGTTGACGATTCTGGCTTTTCCGGATGCAATTGTCAGCCTGTTCACGCGAGATCCCGTCGCGGCGTCGATAGGCGTCAAGGCGCTTGTGGCGTTTCACATCTGTTTCACACTGACGGGCATACATCTCGTCACATTGGTGCTTCTGCAATCGCTTGACAAAGGCGTGTTCGCGGGGCTCGTCAGTCTCGCTCCGCAAGGCTATCTGCTCATTCCGCTGCTAGTAATCTTGCCGAATTTCTGGGGAATAGAGGGCGTGATCCTCAGCCTCCCCATAGCGATGGGGCTCACTGCCGCACTATCCCTGATTTTTCTGCTTCGCGAACGAATGCTGCTGCAGAGGACGACAGACTGTTCCGCTCTTCCACTCTCACATCTGACATGAGTTGATGACGTCCGGGCGCGCGGATCCGTGGCCGATCACATGAAATCATTCTACTGGCGGATAGATCAAATGAGTCTATCCGATCAGAAGTCGCTCTTGTGAAACTTTTTCAATCGACGCCTGACGAATCATAGACTCGCGCGCGGGCCAACATCTGGAAAACAATTGTGAACACTCCGTTTCCCCATTTCGACGGCCATGAAATGTCTGCGGCGGCTGCAATCGCCGCCGTCGAGGCGTATCCGGCCAACGCCGCTACGCCGCCTATCTTTCAAACATCGCTGTTCACCTTCGATAATTTCGCCGATATGGCCGACGTCTATGCGGGACGCTCGCATCGGCTCATTTATTCGCGCGGCGACAATCCCACGGTCATGGAATTTGAACGGCTTATGGCGGCGCTGGACGGCGCGGAAGCGGCGCGCGCGTTTTCAAGCGGGATGGGCGCGATCGCCGCAACAGTCCTCGCCTTCGTCTCTGCGGGAGATCGCATCGTCACAATACGCCATGTCTATAGCGACGCCTACCGCATGTTCGAATTGCTGCTCTCGGAATTCAACGTGACGGTCGACTATGTCGACGGCGCCGACGTCGACGCAGTCGCCGCGGCGCTGCCTGGCGCCCGGCTTCTTTATCTGGAAAGTCCTTCTTCGATGGTGTTCGAGCTGCAGGACATCGCCGCGCTCGCGCAGCTGGCGCGAGAAAATGGCGTCGTCAGCGTTCTCGACAATTCCTGGGCGACGCCGGTGTTCCAAAAGCCGATCATCCATGGCGTCGATCTCGTGATTCACGCCGCATCGAAATATCTCGGGGGGCATAGCGACACCGTCGCGGGGATCGTCTCTGGATCAATGGAACACATCGCCAGAATCAACAGGCGCACATTTCCTTACCTCGGCGCCAAGCTCTCGCCTTTTGAAGCCTGGCTGCTGATTCGCGGCTTACGCACGTTGCCGCTGCGACTTTCGCACCACATGAAAAGCGGAGTTTCAATCGCCGAGCGGCTCAAGAACCATCCAGATGTCCGGCGCGTTTTCCATCCGATCTATTCAAACCATCGAGGCAAAGGCACGCTCCATGGATATTCCGGGCTTTTCTCCTTTGAGGTCGACGACGCAATCAACGTCCCTGCCTTTGTTGACGCTTTGCGGGTTTTCCGCCTGGGGGTGAGTTGGGGAGGCCCTGAAAGTCTCGTCGTGCCCGCGTTGGCGCCTTTGCAATTGCCCGAGGCCAACAGCTTTGCGCGCTTCGGCGTAAGCGCGCGCTTGATCAGACTACACATCGGTTTCGAGGACGTCGACGGACTGTGGCGGGATCTTGAACAGGCCCTGGCTCAGGGGCGTCTTTGAGCCTGCGTGAGATAAAGCGTCAAGCATGTCGGCGCGGGAGTTCACCGCGCCCTTGACTATGCGGATGATCCTTGTCGTCGCGCGATCGACCTCCGGCCGCGGCGCCTGTGAGACCCGCCTTCGCGCGGGAGGGCCTTGTCGGACTCCCCTCGTGTGTGCTCGTTCAGCCGAATAAGGCAATGATCGTGAGCCTCCTGCACCATGAAGGTGACGAGCGTCGGCGACACGCCGAGATCTGCCGCAATGCTCTTTTGGGGCGTTCCTGCGATGCGGGCGCGTTCGAAAGCGTAGCGTGTTCGAGGCGGCAGCTCATTAAGCGCAGCCGCAAGGGCCCGCATGGCTTCGCAATGTTCGATTCGCGCGCAAGGATCAATTGAAGGGCAGGGCATTGCTTCGCCATCCGCCTCCGGCGCCGCTGAACGTCGTTCCAGTTTTCGCTTGCGCGCATAATCAATCGACAGGTTTCTGACGATTTGCCGGGCAAATCGTTCAGGACTGTCGATACAGGTCTCGTTGCGCATCTGACTAATCTTGACCGCGGCGTCTTGAACGACGTCTTCGGCCAGGTGCGGGCAGCGCAAAATCCTGATGGCGATCGAAAGGAGTTGTGGTCTATGAGAAACAAAGAAATTCAGAAGGATGGCCGCGCTTTCTGCGGGTTTTGAAATCAACATAGCATAACCTTGATGAGAGTCGCGCGTTCAGCGGCCTCGGGACAAATACATCTCGATCGTCGATCAGGCCTGCTTGTGGCGATGTTCGTTAAAAAGAGAGCGTTGTGATCGGGATTGAAGAAATGGGGCGTCACCATCTGTATCGCAGGGAGGCTATGACCGTGCGATCTTGTCCCCAATAGCCAAAACCGGCCTGAGATGTGGAATATTGCTTATTGAACAGGTTTGTCGCGTTCAGCTGAAACCGCAAGCCGGAAAGCCTTGTGTCGAGCGCGCTAAAATCATAGTGAAGGGCCGCATCGAAAAGCGTCACCGGCTGATTCATAAATGTATTCTGATCATTGCCGTAGCTCGCGCCGATGTAGCGCATGCCAAATCCAGCGCCGAGCCCTGGCAGGACAGCGTCAGTCGGAAGCGTGTAGTCCCCCCAGATCGAAAATGACTGGGCGGGGATTCCAGACGGGGCGTTTCCGACTGTGTCCAGGTCGCCGACGATGATCCTTTGCTGAAGCGCCGTATAAGCCAGCGTCACATTGAGGCCGGGCAATGGATTGACGACGCCCTCGAGTTCAAATCCGCGCGAGCGGACCTCGCCGGTCTGAATCTGGAACGCGATATTTGCCGGGTCCTGACTTAGTGAATTATACTGGGTTATATCGAAGAGCGCGGCTGAGATCAGCCCGTTCATCCCGGGCGGTTGGTATTTGACGCCGACTTCCTTTTGGTCCCCGGTGATTGGCCGGAACGGCGCTCCGGCTGCATCCGTCCCGATCGTCGGCACGAAAGAGGTGGCGTAATTGGCGTAAGGCGCAAGACCGATCGGCGACAGATAAGTCAGGCCGACGCGCCCCGTAAACGCCTGGTCGTTCTGGATTGTCTCGGTCAAGGCGAAACGATCGTTCGTCTTCGTCGAGACCCAGTCATTGCGTCCGCTGACTGTCAAAGTGAGAGGCCCGAATTTGGCTTGATCCTGGATATAGCCGCCGATCGCGCCTTGCAGCTGATCCACATTATAGGAATATTCAGGGCTGAGAATGAATTGCGAGCCGTAAGCGGGCTGCGCGGGGAAGAGATAGAGGTCCGGAGCCGAGCCAAAACCAACCTTGTCGTTATATTGCGCGTAGGTGTAGTCGACCCCGGTAAGCACGAGATGATCGATTGGGCCGGTCGAGAATCGCGTCAGCAGCTGCGTGTCGACGCCGAACGTGCCGAGATGATCAATGACGCGGCCCGTCGAGCGGTTTGCAATCAAGGTGGCGAAATCGACGTAGTCGATCTGCGTGTATTTGGCGTCGGCCGAAACATAGGAATAGCGCGCGTTCTGACGCACGGTGAACGTGTCGTCGAATTTGTGTTCGAACGCGTAGCCGATGCGGAACTGATTTTGGTTGAAATCGCCGAATGCCGGATCGCCGCTGTAGATATGCGTCAGTTCGCCTTCCGGCGTCTGGTAGAAGCCCGGATTTCCGGTGGTGAGGCTGTTCATATAGCCGCCGAGGAGCGTCAGCGAGGTCGCCGCGTCCGGCCGCCATGTGAACGCCGGCGCTATGAAGTCGCGGTTGTCCTTGACGCCGGGAAGCTGGGTGTCGCTGTCGCGGAAAAGGCCGGTCAGGCGATAGGAAAACACGCCGGCCGGGTCGATTGGACCGCCGAGATCAAATTGTCCCTGTGCGCGCTGGTAACTGCCGGTCTGGAACTGCAATTCGTGAAAGGTGGTTGCGGTCGGCCGCTTGCTGGTCATATCGATCAGGCCGCCTGGAGAACCCAACCCGTAGAGGGCGGAACTCGGGCCCCTCAGGACAGTGATGCTGTCGAGGCCGTAAGGCTCCGTTTTGTAAATGGCGAACGGGCTCGCGGGCTGACGCAGGCCGTCCCGATAGATGCCAGTGTAGGTCATGTCGAAGCCGCGGACATAGAACGAATCGAATCGGGGATCGAAGCCGAAGACTCCGATTTCGACGCCCGGCGTATAAGCCAGCGCCTCGCTCAACGTCTGCACATTGCGGTCGTCGAGCTGCTCGCGGGTGACGACAGAAACCGACTGCGGAACTTCGATGATCGGCGTATCCGTTTTGGTCCCGACATAGGTGCTGTTGGCGACATAGCCCTCGACTGCGGGCCTTGACTGCGACGCCGCGCCATCGCCGCCCGGCGCCGTCGCAACGACCGCATCAAGAACGAGCGTTCCATCCGCGCCGGACTCCGGCGCGGACTGAGAAGCCTGGCTCGCGGCTTGCGCGCTCGTTGTCTCCTGACCAGCGGCCGGCGCCAGCGTCGCCAGCGCCGCCCCAACAATGCTCGCTGTAAGCCGAACACGGCCGCGGTTGACTTTGTATCTCATGATACGCTTTCCTTGAACAATTCTGTTCAAAGGATACGTCAACAAAAAAATACTTCAATAATAATGATTTAGACTTATTCTTATTTAAATATAGAAGCTAATGTGAGCGCGTTGTCAGGCGTTCTTCGTTCATCTCGCCGGGCGGCTCGCCGACGTGGGCGTTGTCTCGAACCGATTTCGCGGCTCTTGCCGCGCGCCCGCGCAGCTTCCTCCACCAAATGACGAGTCCCGTGACGGACAGCGCCGCGACGACGACGCCCATCATAGAGATGACAATGCGCCCGGCGAGGCCGGCGATGCGTCCCGAATGCAGCGGAAACTGAATTTGGAGGAACAGATCCCCTGCGGTCCCCCGCCAGGGGATCCGATCGCCGAGGAAGCGTCCATCCTCGCCGTCGAAATAAAGCTCCATGGGGCCGACGCCGGCAGCGCCATGCTCGTCGCCGGGCGCAAAGAACTGCACACTGTACACGCCGAATTGCTGCGCATAGCCGACCGATCCCGCCGGCGAGTTGAACTCGCGCCGAGCCGTCTCCTCATTCGCGCGCGCTACGATCTCCGGCATCGGAATGCGCGGCATGATCGGGTCGTCAACAGGGCGCGCGACGCGTAGGTCTGTCGGCGCTGGCGTGAAAGTCGAAAAAAAGTTGACGATCGGCTGCGCGACTTCCTTGTTGAGGTTCAACGAAGCGGCGCTCACCGCCAGAATGAAGAGAAGCGCCCATAGCCACAACCCGAATGCGCGATGGATGTCGAAAGTGGCGCGGTATGTCGAAGCCGTCCATTTGATCCGCCAGGCCGGACTCCATCGCGCCCGCCAAACCGCGCCGCCGAGCGGACCCGGCGGCAGCGTGAGCGCGAAGCCGACGAAACAATCGATAATCCAAAAGAGAGCAACGCCGCCCATAAGCCAGACGCCCCATTGTTCGACGCCCCACATTTCCGGGATGCAGAGGCTGAAATGAAGCTTGTAGAGAAATGGAATAAGATGCTCGCGGTCGAGACCGATTTCACCCCATTCCCGCCTCCCCAGGATTTCCCCGGTGACAGGATCGATAAAGACTTGATTATAACCCAGGTCGAAAAGTTTTCCTGTCGCAGGGTCGACGCGGGCGTCGACGAGGGTCGAAACGGATGTTCCGATTTCCGCGTGAAGCGGCAGGTAGGTGACGAAGCCGCGCGGATCAGCGGCTTCGATCCTCGCCGCAAGCTCGAACGGCGAGAGGAAGTCTCCGCGGCTTGAAACATGCCATAGCTGCGGATTGAGCCAGCCGTCCAGCTCGTGGTCCCACGAAATAACCGCGCCGGTCAGCCCCGCGACGATCAGAAACAGAGCGATCGCCACGCCGACCCAACGATGCAAAATGACAAGACCTGGTCTCATGAAAGATCTGCCCGGCGGCGGAGCGCATGCCGCGGCTGCGCGAAAGAGCATCTCTCTCGCTCATTGCTGGAAGATTTCTGATCGACGAAGAGCCGCAACCAGACAATCTGACACAGGCTAAACAGCAGGAAAAGAAATTGCGAGGTATTTTCAGTAGTTTAGATGTTTTCTAATTCAACGCCGCGGCGCCGCCAGTCCAACGAATTCGGAGGAATGACCGGGTTCGCGCGAACCCTGTCAAAAATTCGCGGTTTGATTTCTCGCGGTCATCGGCTCTCGCCGGAAGCATCGGCGCGGCGATGCGGCTCTGTCGCAGACGCGGCCAAGGGCAAACGATGCCCCCGAAAAGCGCGCGCTCGGCGCCGCTCCGGAATCTCTATCCCGCCTCAGTTAACGCCGGCGACGCGGGCAAGGTCGGCGCGGCGCATGTCATAACCGATCGCATTCTCGAGCTGGCCGAAGGCTTCGAGCACGAGGTCGGTTGGAACCATTTCCGTCAGCCGGCAAAACGAGGTTGCGCCGCTGTCGAACCGGCCATTTTCCGAAAGTTTGTTGACCGGCGCGCCGCCGCCGCAAACGGAAAAATATTCGCAGCCCGCACGGCAAATCTCGACGCCCGCCGCAATGTCTTGAGCCATCGCCGTCATTGCGGCGCCGGCGAGCATGGCCTCAAGGGAATCAGTGAGGATATTGCCGACGATGAAATCATTGTAACGCGCGTTCTTGAGCCCGAGAAGCTCAGGCGAAAAGCTTGAGACGGAGCCGTCGCAGGCGACATTCAGCATGCTGAACGGCTGAACCTGCTCATTGCCCGTGTCGCAGGCGTCGACACGATCGCGGTCTTCGGGCCGGAATATGCGCGGCAGCATGTCGTCGATCTCGCGGATGAACCGTATGCGGCCGCTCTCGCGCGCCAGCTTCCAGAAACGCTTCAGGAAATCGCGGAAGCGATCCGCAGAATCGGCGCCGGCGAAGAGCTTGGAGACGTGGTCGCCTTCGGACTCCTCGACGTTGAAACAGATGTCCTCTACGCCCTCGGAAAGATAGAAGGCGAGCATCGCTTCGGGAGAGGTCATGCTCTCGGCCGACAGCACGGAAATGACATGGAATGGCACATTCTCCCGCCGTAACAGGCGCAAGCCGGCGATTGCTTGTTCGAACGTGCCGCGTCCCGATCGCGTCACGCGATTGGCGTCATGCAGCGCCTGCGGACCATCGATGCTGAGGCCTACGCCGACCTCCCATTCCTTGAAAAGAGCGCACCATGCCGGTGTGATCAGCATGCCGTTGGTCTGAAAGGCATGCCGCACAGCGAGCGTAGGCGGCCGTAACGCCTCAATCGCCCTGAAGGCGCTCTCGTAATAGGAACACGGCAGCACGAGAGGCTCGCCGGCATGCCAAATGATCGTCAGCTCGTCGCCCGTCCAGCCCGAGGCGAACACCTTGGAAAAGAGGGTTTCGATCGTGTTCTGCTCCATCGTCGCTTTGGCGTCGCGCTGCGGCAGATAGCAATAGCGGCAATTGATGTTGCAGAACGCGGTCGGTTGTACGACCAATGTCTCGATGAGCGGCGTTTGTCGCCTTGTTGGCGCGCTCTTGATTGGCGCGGTCTTGGCCGTTGGCATGGCGTGCTCCGGACCTTGTCGGCTACCAGTTACGCCAATTTCTCCAGCCGCCGTTACGCCAGCCGCCATTGCGCCAGTGCGGCCCCCAGCCGCCGTTGCGCCATCCCCACCCGCCATTGCGCCAGTGCGGCCGCCAGCCGCCGTTGCGCCAGTTGCGCCACTGCGCCTTCAGGACGTTTGGAAAACCTTCGACGACAGATGGGAGCACGTCGTCGGACGTGTTGTCGAGAACATCGGAGACTCCATCGCGAATGGCTTTGAGTCTCGCGGCGACGCCTAGCTCACGCCCCGATTCTGCGCCCTGAGGCGAGACCGGCATTGCGTTCGCGTCCGCGCCCGCCAAGGTCACAGAGACGCCAAACACTCCCGCTGGAAGGAGAAAGGACAACGCAGCCAGGGTACGATTCCGCATCAAGCTCCTCCTATGAATTGGCGGCGCATTTAAGGTCTTTGTTAAAGCGGTTGTCAAATAACAAAAAGGACGCTGCAACGCGGTGCCGGCGCGCGTCACTTAACGCCAAGCTTCAGGGCCTCGTCACCGGTCTGGATAGGCCATGCTCATCACGCTGACGACGCTGCTTGGCTGATGTCGGCGATGAGATCATCGGGATGTTCAATTCCGATCGACATGCGAATCAAGGCCGAAGTGATGCCGATTTCACGACGGTCTTTTTCTGGAAGGCCAGAATGCACGGTCGTCGCGGGATGACAGATCAAGGATTCCGTCCCGCCGAGACTCACCGCAAGCTTAAAAACCTGGAGCCTGTTCAAAAAGGCGAACGCTTCCGCTTCCCCTCCTTTGAGGTCAAATGAAAAAGTCGATCCCGCCGATTTGGACTGTCTTCCCATCAGAATGCGAGTGGGATGATCGACGGGCAGGAGAGGAGGATAATGAACCGTAGCCACTTTCGGATGACGTGAAAGAAATTCCGCGACTTTCGCGGCGTTGCTCGCGGCCCGCTCCATCCGAAGCGTCAATGTTTCGAGGGAGCGACTCAACATCCAGCAGGAATGTGGATCGAGCTGTGTGCCGATGGCGCTGCGCATGACGCGAATTGGCTTGAGATCGTTCGCGGAGCCAATGACCGCGCCTCCGATGAGGTCGCTATGGCCGCCAACATATTTCGTCAGCGAATAAACGGACAAATCAGCGCCATGTTCGAGCGGCGATTGGAAGACCGGCCCGAGAAGCGTGTTGTCGCAACACACGATCGGCCGTGATCCCTGTTTGAGCGCGATTTCCTCCGAGATCCGCCGTACGAGCGAAATATCGACGAGAGTGTTCATTGGATTCGACGGCGTCTCGATGAAAATCATGGCGACGCGGGAGTCAATCATGGCGCGTTCAGCGGCGGCGCGAATGCCTGCTTCATCAAGGCCATCCCTAAAGCCGACGCCTTTTATTCCCAAGGGCGCAAGGGTCTTGTCAATGAGGACCTCGGTGCCGCCATAAAGCGGGCGGCTGTGCAAGACGCATTCGCCCGCCTTTGCGTAAGCGAGGATCGTGGTGGCGATTGCCGCCATGCCGGAGGAAAACACAAGTCCGCCTTCGGCGTTTTCGAAAATCGCGAGGCGATCCTCGACAATTTCGAGGTTTGGATGATTGAACCGCGAGTAAATGAGACCGGCTTGGCGGTCGAGAGGAACCGTCCGGCGGCCAGCCAGATAGTCGAAATAATCACGGCCCTCTTCAGCGGTGCGGAAAACGAAGGTGGACGTCAGGAAAACGGGCTGTTTGACCGACCCTTCCGAAAGAGCGGGATCATAACCATACCCAAGCATGAGAGTTTCTGGATTGAGCGGATGGCCGCCAATCGCGGTCTTATGATAGCGAGACTCGTCCATGAGAAACTCCTTCGAACAGCGATCGCGGCGTACCGACTCTGCAGAGTGTTTGATGTCGCGAGATAAATCCAGAGCGCTTTCCGATCGCATGAAGTCATGCGATCGATCAGAAATCTCTAGAGGGTCAAAAGGTTGAGCATATTCTTCTCGATGGGGTTGATTCAATCCGATCGGAATATGCTCTAGCGCGGCCGGAAAGGCGGACAATGCTTGGATCGCGGTGGGTGTCCTCGCGTTTGGATCGACCTCACGGGTGCCTCGGCGACTTCACTGGATTTGCGTGGGACAGCCTCTACGGTCAGCTGGACGCCGGGAGCCGCCCGAGGCTGAGATCAGACGCGCGCCGCTCGCGACGGCGGTGTGGTCGAGATTTCGCGCGCGCAAGGAGAGCGCGTTGTCCAACGATCGCCGGAGAGACGGCGGGCGCCTATTGTATGATCCTGTTGTGAACTTCCAGAACCTTGCGTCAACGGCCAAGTCCGTCCTTACTCCTCATCAGGCGATCGCCATATGCGAGATCATGCATGGAACGCTGACTGGCTTGCGTATTCGCAAAGCGACGGCCGCCGCTGTTGCTAAAGCGTCACCTTGAACGTCGCGCCGCCGCCGTGAGTCTCGCTCACGCAAATTGTCCCGCCATGCAGCTCGATGAGCTCCCTGACGATGGCGAGGCCAAGGCCCGTGCCCGGAGTTTGCTCGCTTTTGCGCCAAAACGGTTCGAAGATCACATGCCGGTCGCAATGCGCAACGCCCTCGCCATGATCGACGATCTCGATGATTGCGCCCGGCCGCACGCGGACGACGACGGTTCCGCCTTCGGGTTCCGCGCGGAGCGCATTGTCGACGAGATTGGAGACGACGCTTTCGATGGCGCTGCGATCGCCGCGCACGACAACCGGCGCGTCGCCGGATTCGAACTGAATCTCTTGCTTGTTTCTGATTGCGAGCAGGGCGTAATCATCGACGACCGATTGGACGGCCGCGGCCAGATCGACGTCGTCGTCGAAGCCGTTCCCGTGCCTGCCGAGCCGCGATGTGACGAGCAACTGCTCCACGATATTACGAATGCGGCGGGCGTCGCGTTTGAGATCGTTCTCGAATGTGGGCGCCCTTGGGGCGTCGATCCGCGCGCTCAATATGGTGATCGGCGTGCGTAGTTCGTGCGCGGCGTTGGCGATAAACCGGCGATCGCGCTCGACGCCTGCAGCAAGCCGGTCGAGCGCGTCATTGATCGTCGTCATGAGCGGCAAGATTTCCGAGGGGATGCCGGTCAGGTCTATGCGACGGTCGAGCGCCTTCATGTCGATCTGTCGCGCCTGACGAGCGGCGTCGCGCAAGGGCTTCAGGCCGCGCCGCAGGGACAGCCAGCCGACCCCCATCGCGACAGCGAATGTAGGGAGAAAATATTTGAAGGTCTCGCCGAAGGATTCGGATATATTGCGCAAGAGCATGGGCCAGCTGAAGCGGTATCCATAAATCGCAATCACCCTCCTGCCGGTCGGCGTCTGCCGGAGCGCGGCGACGCCTTTCGGCGCTGAGTCGTTCTCGCCGCCGAGGCGGAACGTCATCGCCAAGGGTTTGAGACGCTCCATCGTCCCCAGAGCCGCGACAAGTTCTTGCGACGAGCCCGGCGCCGCGACGCCCGTCTCAGGATCGAAAGCGGCGTATTTCAGCGTCGGCGTGCGTTCCAGTTCCGCCCGCAAGTCCGGATCTGGATCGATTGAAACCGCTCCATCGGGCGAACGGACCAAAGACCTCGCGACCAGGGCCTGGGTTCCCGATCGGCTGAAATCGTCCCATTGAAGATCGGACGCCGCCGAGCCGGTGAGAAGTTCGCCGAACTGCAGCCAGAGGATCGTCAGGACATAGGCCGCCATCAGCCCGGCGAGCAGGTGACCGACCAACCGCCACGCCAGTGACGAAGGCGTCACGACGTCAGAGATTTTGTGAGCAGGTAGCCCCGTCCGCGCACGAGATGCACCTCGCAGCCGGCCTCGGCGTCCGCCAGGCGCTTTCGCAGCCGTGACACGAGTGTGTCGAGGGCGCCGGGCAAGATCGCCTCGCCGGCGCCGTAGACTTCCTCCATCAACGCCTCTCGCGGCGACACCCGATTGATCCGGCGCATCAAGGCCCCGAAGAGCGCGTACTCCCGCCGATGCAGCAGGAACGGCCGCCCCCCGATGAAAATCTGCCCCGCGGCGGCGTCGAAGGAGACTGCTCCGATCGTGATCGGCGGCATCTGTAGTTCGCCTGACGTTCTGAGCCGGGCGATCACGCGCGCGAGTAATTCATCGCTGTCGAAGGGCTTCGTCAGGTAATCGTCGGCGCCGCTGTTGAGGCCTTTGGCCTTGTCGCCTTTCTCGCAATGAGCCGACAAAATCAGAATTCGGATGTTCGGCCGGAGCCTGCGGATATTTGGCAGGAAGGCGATGCTGTCGCCATCGGGAAGCCGCCGGTCGAGCAGCATCAGATGATAGGGATATCGTTTAAGCGAGGTGAGAGCGTCGCTCATGGACCCGACAGGATCGCAGTCGAAGCCGGCATTGTCGAGCTGTCCAGCGAGCAATCGGACGATATCGGGCTCATCCTCGACGATCAAGATTTTCATACGCGCGTTGTCCATCGCCTCTGAAAAGGAGAGCGGCTTTTGCCAGGAGCATGATTCCGGACAGCGTCGCCGGCTTCAGGCAAAATCACGCTCGCGTTGTTCGGGTGAGGAGCGGCTTTTGAGACATCAAGAGCAATCGCGGCGCGATCCCGTCCGAAGCCGCCGGGCGCCAGTGTTAGAACGGACGGGCCCCTCCGTTCACGCCATCCTGCCGCCGATTATCTCCGCTTTGCGCCTGCCGCGGAGCGGATCTCCCCGAATATGGTCGCTACGCGATCTGTGCCATTTCAGCAACGGTTCATCCATAAATCGCCGCGACAGATTCGCGTAAGACAGCGTTAGAAAGCGGTGAGATCGTCCATGTTACTCCGCCTCTCGAACAAGAACGGGCTCTTCGCCGGCCTTCCGCCGCGCTACGCCTGACGCACGTCACTCGGGAGACTTTTATGGCGCGCCGCGAACTCTTCTCAAACGCCGGCGCGCTTGCGCTGGTCGTCGCCTCCTCCTCGGCGCTCGCTCAAAGCGACGCAGCGGCCCCGTTCGATTCGGGCGCCGTCGACCTGCCGGAAGTGAGCGCAGCCAGTCCCGTCGGCGCTAGCGGCGGAGGCGGTGGGCCTGGCGGCTTTGGCGGCGCGGGCCCGGCGCAAGATCCCTTCAACACGACCTATGTTCTTGAGGACGCGACGACAGCCGTCAAGACAGACACTCCGGTCATGAACACGCCGCTGAACGTCCAGGTCATCACCCAGCAGGTGCTGCGCGACCAGCAGGCGGTCACACTTGAACAGGCGCTGCAGAACGTCAGCGGCGTCACGGTCACGGGCGGCGGCGCGCTCGGCAACGGCACTCCCTACAATCAGGTCGTCATTCGAGGATTTCCAAGTACGACCCGCTACCGAGACGGTTTCCGCATCGACAATGGCACAAGCGTCATCGACGGCGTCTCCACCACGCAGCTCGCCAATGTGTCGAGCATCGAGGTGCTCAAGGGACCAGCGGCCATGCTCTACGGTCTTGTCGAACCGGGCGGCATCGTCAACGTCATCACCAAGGAGCCGTTGAACGCTCCCTATTATTCAGCGCAGCAGCAGATTGGCTCCTTCGCCAACTATCGCTCGACGGTAGACGCCACCGGCCCGGTCACGCAGGACGGCGCCTGGCTTTATCGGATGAACATGTCCTACCAGAACAACGCTGCGCCATTCGGCTCTCCTGTCGATCTCGTCAATTCCTCCGATATCTTCATCGCGCCGGTGCTCAAATGGAACATCGATCCCGGCACGTGGGTTAAGCTCGAAGCCCAGTATGACGAAAATCGCAGCAAGTTGTTCACCGGTTACGATCCCGCCATAAACGGGCAATTCATGAACATTACCCGCAAAAGAAATTATGGCGAGGATTCGCCCGCGGTCCAAAAGGATCTGTTCGCCGCGCTGACCTGGTCGCACCATTTCGACAATGATTGGTCGGTCAAGCAGCAGATCGCTTATGACCGCACGGATCTGGACTGGACCTCGCGGCTTCCGTTCGGCCCGATCGGCGGTCTGGTTTGGCGGACAGATTATCAACTCCCGACAACGCAATCGACATATTCGACCAACGTCGACATAACCGGGCATATCAACACATTCGGTATAAAGCATACCTTGCTGCTCGGCGGAGACGTTTACGGGAACCGCATCACGAATTCGTCGAGCTTCTTGCTCGGCTATTCAAAAATTGATCTGTTCGATCCCGTTCATCCGGGAACGCCCTATTTAGGCTCGTCGATCCCGTTGGGCGCCTATACGCAGAACCAATTGACCTCTGGTCTCTATCTGCAGGATCAGATCGAATTGCCGTTAAATTTTTTCGTCATGGCGGGCGCTCGGTATCAATTTATCCACCAAACGCTTGCTTCGGGGGATACGCTCGGAGAATTGACGCCTGACCCGTATCCGCAGACGAACAGCGCCTTGACGCCGCGTTTCGGTCTGTTGTGGCGGCCGCAAAATTGGCTCAGCTTCTACGGCAATTACGCCGAGAATTTTGGCGCCAATACGGGGCTCATCTATCCAAATACGCCAGTTCCGCCGACAGGCGCGCAGCAGGTCGAGGGCGGCGTCAAGCTCGAACTCTTCGATGGTCGCCTTAGAGCGACCGCCGACTATTACACTTTGACCAAGACCAATGTCCCCACCACTGATCCTCTTCACATCAATAATGTTCTCGTGACCGGCGCGGTGCGCAGCACGGGCCCTGAACTCGACGTCCAGGGCACGCTTCTGCCGGGATGGGACGTGATTTTGAACTACGCAAATCAGGACGTCCGCGTCGTCAGGAGCAACAACGGCGATCTTGGCCAACGCTGGCCGAATGTTCCGCGTAATCTGGGAACATTCTGGACGACGTATGAATTCCAGCAGGAAGAGTTGAGGGGCTGGAAGATCGGCGGCGGCGTCGTCTACCACGGCTCGCAGCCTATCCAAGTTGGATACGACCTCAGCGTCACGCCGACACGGGCCATGCTTTCGGGCTACGCCACGGTGAATTTGATGGCGGCATATAGTTTCAAGCTCAACGAAGCGAAGGTCACGGCGCAAGTCAACGTCACCAACCTGTTCGATGTGACTTATTACACGATGGGTTATATGCGGGCCGCTCCGTCCGCTTCGTTTTCGCAAGCCAACCGCCTCTACGGCGCGCCATTCACTGTCATGGGTTCTCTCCGCGCGGAATTTTGAGTTTTCTCGTCCACCGCTACGCGGGGTTGGCGGTCACGCCTTTCTCGTCGTCGGTGTCGGTGTCTTTGCTTTTTGCGACGAACGCGGCGAGCGGCTGACGCCCTGACCACCTGAGCGTGGCGCGACGCGCCGATGCCTGCTGTTGAGTTCCGTTGAGATGCGTCGCCGGCAGGGTCACGCCGGCGATACGTTTCAATGGCGGCGGAGCCGACGATCCGACGCGAGGCGTCTCTCCGATCAAATATTCCGATCGGATTGAATCACTCCAATCGACAAGACTATGCTCAAGCTTTTGACTCTGGAGCGATATCTGATCGATCGCATGACCTCATGCGATCGGAAAGCGCTCCAGGCGCCGGTTAATTGTAAGGGCCGATCGTAATCGTCGCAGTCACAGGCAATGTCGCAAACCAGGCGCTCGGAATCGGGTCAAGTTTCGTCGGGACGTTTCCATAGGTCGGCGTAGACCCCGGAATATAGACCGGATTCTCATCGAAGCCGTATCCATACGCCATACCCATCACATAGTTCTGATTGCTGTGCGAAGTCGGCATGATCAGGTTGTTCGGCGGGCGGAACATATTGTGGCCCGACAATTGCGCGGTATGAAGATATTGCGAATAATAATTCTGGTATCCATTCGCCGGATACCAATTTCCCTCATTTGACCAGTATTGATCGGAAGGCGTGAAGCCGCCCGGGGTTTGCCCTGCGTCCGGTTTGAGAATTATGGAGGTGACCTGCGAACAAAGGCCGGTGCGAATGCTCTTTTTGTTCGCAGGGTTCATTGTAACGTTGTTGCAGTTTGCAATTCCGCGGCTAAACGCGTTGACAATATTCCGTTGAATGCTTCTGGCGACTTTCGCAAGGGAGGTGTTGCCATTGTAATAATCCCATGAGGCGAACGCGCCGTCATTGGCGAAAACCATCTGGCTGGGCGTCTCGGACCATTTGTTATTTGTCGTCCAGGAAATATTGCTGAACACCCATTCTGTGAACGATGGATTCGGGGAAGGGCAGGGAGTTAGGGTTTGAAAGACGCAGGGGGTCGCCGTGGTCTGCGTCGTTGAGGGGCCCTGGATCACATTGAGCGCCATCTGATAGCCGGGTCTGGTCCCCCTCATAAGCAGTTTCATTCCGGTTATCTGCCCAACCCATCCCGTCGACGGTTGACCGAAATACCAGCCCTTATATTGGCTGAATTGAGCGTATTCTGCTTGCGTCAGGTCAATCGTATAGGTCTGGACAGAGCCGGGGACGCTTGTCGCTTTATGAATTGAGGAGGCCGGAATTCCGGTCGACGGAAAATTCACGACCTGACCCACGGGGTTGCAAAGCACGATCTTGGTTGTCGTGCTCACCGAGCCGGTAAAGACAATCGATTGGGAGTCGGGTTTCAGGTAAGCCGGGCAGCTTGTATTGCCGGTCACTGTCCAGGGTTGCTCCGGGATCGACGGGCTTGCGTCCGGCGCCGTAGGCGTTCCGTTATCTCCCATGACGACCAGAGCGTAATTTCCCGCGGAATATGCATTTTTGAAAAAACTTGAAATCTCCTTCTCGTAATATGAATTGAGCGGGTCGTACCAATTCGCCATATCGCCGTTCAGAGTGCAATTGCTTGGAATATTCGGCTGGTTGTTGCCGCTCACCAGGCATCGTATATTCAGATAGTCGTTGGGCGAGATGATTGACGCGAAGGGATATTGCGGGGTCGTCCGCGACGGGGTCGCGGGCCACGCGGCGAGAGCCAGATTCTGGAAACTGGTAGGGGCGCCGCCAACGGGCTGAGTTTTCAGCCAGGTGACGAATGGCGATGTCGAGCCCCCTGCGTCTTGAGGCCCGGTGATCATTGTTTGCCGGGTGAAAGTGCTTGACCCGTCGGGATTTCCGAGCTTGCCCAGGGTGGTCGATCCCTGGGACAAGGTTATCGTCAATGGAATTTCGAAACTGTCGACGTTTGAAGTATCCAGGGTCAATACTGGCGAGGGAATACTGTTTACGCTGGTCTGCCAGACTGTCGCCTCGACAACGCCGGAAGGAAAATTGACCAGAGGCCGTTGAAAATTTCCCAAGTTATCCATTGTATAAGTAATATTGGCGCACGAAAAACCCACGGGCACAGTTTTAATGACGTAAATGGACAGATTAGCCGAATTTATATAGGGTTGGCCGCTCGGCTCGGTCGTGAAGCCGCTGACGCCGCTCGCGCCGCCGATCTGGATCGCTTGCACGACATTCGAGACGCCGGCGAGGGTCCATTGGCCCGTGCCCGAACCGGCTCCTGTCGGTTGAGTGAGATAATATGCGCCGGGGGCTGCAGGGGGGTTGGCGGGGGACGCGTCGATGCTGGAGCCAATCACGCAAACGAGCGGCGCGCCTGAGAGATCCTGAAAGCTGATCGTTGAAGGCACGTAGCTTTGCGCTCGAACATCTGTCGCGGAGCAATAGGCGCCCGCCGCGATGAAAGCCGCCAGAAACAGCCGGCGCCCCGCGCGGCTCGGAACGGGATCGGCGCCGCAATAGCCCAGGGATTTTGTCGTCATGGTCATTTCCTCGACAGGCGGGAAGTCTTGCAGGCGGCGGGAAGACTTGCAGGCGGGAATGTCGGACAGGGCCCGAACGCGGCCTGGCAGCCGACATTCTTGGCTGATAAGATTCGCCAATCATTTTTTGATAATTGTGAACTAGCGGCAGCTCCGCGTCAACGCGGGCGCCTGTTCGTAACGAGCCGCCGAAGGCGGGCCCAATCGGCGGCTAGCCGCCGATCATTGTCGTCACGACCTCGCCGCCGCGGCCGATCGTGAGCTTCCAGTAGGCGGCTCTGCCGCTCGCCGCGCGCTCGAGGTCGCGGGTCGTCCTGATTTTCTGGTCATTCACCGCGAGGACGATGTCGCCTTTCTTGAAATTGACTGTCGCCGCTGGCGAGCCGTCCTCGATTTCAGCGATGACGACGCCTTCGCTGGCGCCCTCGACCGACAATTCTTCAATCACGGCAGGCGACAGGTTGACTGCGGTCGCGCCGGCAAACGGAGAGCCGCCCTTGAGCGTGATGGGATCGCGGGGCGGGGTCTCGGGAGCGGGGATCAGCTTCACCGAAGCCTTGACCGGCTGGCCGGAACGCAGCAGCGCGAAACCGGCGTTTCCCCCCAGCGGTTTCGTCGCCAGCCGGTAGCCGAGGCCCTCGGGATCATCGATGTTCTGGCCGTCAATGGCGGTGATAATGTCGCCGCGCTTCAGGCCGGCGTCGGCGGCGGGACCGCCTGACGATACGTCAGCGACCAGCGCGCCGGAGGGCCTGTCGAGACCAAGCGAATCGGCGATGTCGCGCGACACGTGTTGCAGGCTCGCGCCAAGCCAGGGGCGCCGGATCTGTCCGCCGCTCTTGGCGGCGGCGAGAACCACTTTCACCATATTGACGGGAATGGCGAAGCCGATGCCGACTGATCCGCCCGACTGGGAATAAATCGCCGAATTGATGCCGACGAGCTTGGAGCGCATGTCGACCAGCGCTCCGCCGGAATTGCCCGGATTGATCGCCGCGTCGGTCTGGACGAAATAGCCCGAACTCGAAATCCCCGCCTGGGTGCGCGCCAGAGCGGAAACGATGCCTTGTGTGACGGTCTGTCCGACCCCGAATGGATTGCCGATCGCCAGAACGATGTCGCCGACGTCGATGGCGTCGGAATCGCCAAGATCGAGCACCGGAAAACTCGCCCCGCCCTTCAGCTTCAGCACGACGAGGTCGGTGCGCTGGTCACGCAAGATGATCTCGGCGTCGAACTCGCGTTTGTCAGAGAGCGCGACCTTGACGACGGTCATGCCCTCGACGACGTGATAATTCGTCACCACGAGTCCCGAGGGATCGACCAGGACGCCGGAGCCCAGGGATTGCGCCGTCGGGCCTCCGGGGTGGGAGTTTCCGTCCTCGCCGAAGAATCGCCGGAAAATCGGATCGTCGAACAGCGGATTGCGGGGCCGCTTCTCCGTGCGGGACGCGTAGACGTTGACGACCGCGGGTTGCGCTTTCTTGACCACCGGCGCGAACGACAGGAGGACGTCGCCGCGCGACTCGGGGATCTGGCGCACGGCCTGCGCCCCGCTGTCGCCGGCGGGCAGGGCAAAGGCCACGATCGCCGCAATGGCCCCAAAAACCTGCGCGCGGCTCGTGTTCATGGCTCGCCCCGATCGGTGGGTGTTGGAAAGCGACTTAGGCCGCGGCGTCTTCCTCGGCGACGATCACCGGACCGGAATCCTTGCCCTTGGCGCTGACGTCGCGGTCAACGAACTCGATTACCGCCATCGGCGCATTGTCGCCATAGCGGAAACCGGCCTTTAGCACGCGGGTATAGCCGCCATGGCGCTCCGCATAGCGCGGCGCAAGAACCGCGAACAGCTTGCCGACCAGGGCGACGTCCTTGATCTGGGCGATGGCCTGGCGACGCGCATGCAGATCGCCGCGTTTGCCAAGCGTGACCAGCTTCTCGACGACGGGGCGAAGATCCTTCGCCTTCGGCAGCGTGGTGACGATCTGTTCGTGCTTGATCAGCGCTTGGCACATGTTCGCGAACATCGCCTTGCGGTGTTCGTGGGTGCGGCCAAACCGGCGTTTCGCGTGTCCGTGATACATGGCTGTCTCCGTTGTTTTGCGGCCGCCGTGCCAAGGTACGGCCGTTCCCTTATCCGCTCCCGCAGGAAGCGTCCTGAAGGGGTCTTTCGACGTCTAGAGCATATTCCGATCGGATTGAAACAATCCGATTGAGAAGACTATGCTCAAGCTTTTGACTCAGGAGCGATCTGATCGATCGCATGACTTCATGCAATCGGAAAGCGCTCTAGTAATGTTCCTCGAAACGTTTGGCCAGTTCATCGATATTATCCGGCGGCCAGCCGGTCACGTCCATGCCGAGGTGAAGGCCCATCTGAGCCAGAACCTCCTTGATTTCGTTCAAGGATTTGCGCCCAAAGTTCGGCGTGCGAAGCATTTCGGCCTCGCTCTTCTGAATGAGGTCGCCGATATAGACGATGTTGTCGTTCTTCAGGCAATTGGCCGAACGCACCGACAATTCCAGTTCGTCGACTTTCTTGAGCAGGGCTGGATTGAACGCAAGTTCGGGAATCGACGGCGTCAGCTCGACGCGGCGCGGCTCCTCGAAATTGACGAACACATTGAGCTGGTCCTGTAGGATGCGGGCGGAATAGGCCACGGCGTCTTCCGGCGACAAGGCGCCATTGGTCTCGATCTGAAGCGTCAGCTTGTCATAGTCGAGGATTTGTCCCTCGCGGGTGTTTTCGACCCGGTAGCTGACCTTCTTGACCGGAGAGTAAAGGCTATCGATCGGAATGAGGCCGATCGGGGCGTCCTCCGCGCGGTTGCGGTCAGCCGCGACATAGCCCTTGCCGGAATTGACGGTGAATTCCATCCGGATCTCGGCGCCTTCGTCGAGGGTGCAGATGACAAGGCCGGGATTGAGGATCGAGATGTCGCCGACCGTGCCGATGTCTCCGGCGGTGACCTTGCCGGGTCCCTGTTTCTTCAGCACCAGGCGTTTGGGGCCGTCGCCCGGCATCTTGATGGCGATGTCCTTGATGTTCAGGACTATGTCGGTCACGTCCTCGCGCACCCCCGGGATCGAGGAGAACTCGTGCAGGACGCCGTCGATATGGACGGAGGTGATCGCGGCGCCTTGCAGCGACGACAACAGAATGCGGCGAAGCGAATTGCCCAGGGTAAGGCCGAACCCGCGCTCGAGCGGCTCGGCCACGACGGTCGCCATGCGCTTGGGATCGTCGCCCGATGTGATTTCGAGCTTGTTCGGCTTGATGAGCTCCTGCCAGTTCTTCTGAATCACAAATGCAGCCTTCCTTGATGCAAAGGCGCCGGAGCGCCTGGCCCGATGAGCCGAATGAGCGAATGAATACGACGAAGAGACACTGACGAGGCCTAGACGCGCCGCCGCTTGCGGGGACGGCAGCCGTTGTGCGGGATCGGCGTGACGTCGCGGATCGAAGTCACGGTGAAGCCCGCCGCCTGCAGGGCGCGCAGCGCGGATTCGCGTCCCGATCCCGGCCCCGACACCTCGACCTCGAGGGTGCGCATGCCGTGTTCGGCCGCTTTCCGGGCGCAATCCTCGGCCGCCATCTGAGCGGCGTAGGGGGTCGATTTGCGCGAGCCCTTGAAGCCCATGGTTCCCGCCGAAGACCAGGAGATCGTATTGCCCTGGGCGTCGGAGATTGTGATCATCGTATTGTTGAAGGTCGAATTGACGTGCGCGACGCCCGAAACGATATTTTTGCGCTCGCGGCGGCGAACGCGGGTAGCTTCTTTTGCCATTCTCTGGTCCTTCGAACACGCCCGTCATGCCAGGCGCTGGGGATAGCCGGCGCTGACGAAGCGCCGTGGGAATCGGGCGCGCCGGGCGCGCCCTCGAGTTGCCGCCGGAACGGCCTACTTCTTCTTGCCCGCGATGGGCTTGGCTTTACCTTTGCGGGTGCGCGCATTGGTATGGGTGCGCTGGCCGCGGACGGGCAATTGCCGGCGATGGCGCAGGCCGCGATAGCAGCCAAGGTCCATCAGGCGCTTGATATTGATCGCCACTTCGCGGCGAAGATCGCCTTCGACGATATAATCCCGGTCGATCGTCTCGCGGATCTGCAGGATTTCCGCGTCCGTCATTTCGGAAACGCGGCGCTCGGGTGGAATATTGACCTTCTGGCACAATTCCTCGGCCTTTTTCGGGCCGATGCCATGGATATACTGAAGGGCGATGACCACGCGTTTGTTGGTCGGAATATTGACGCCGGCGATACGAGCCAAACCAATTCTCCATGTAAACGCCGGCGCGGAACAGGAGCGCGGGCGGAAGCTAAAGTTGATGTCTCGCGTCCGGTGGAGGCCGGCCCTTGCGAGACGCCCGAACAACAAAAGATCCGCGGAGGCGAAAATACGCCTTCCGGATGCGCTCGTCTCAGGATGAAGCAGTTCGGTTAGCCTATCATGGCGGCGGCGTCAACTCCCCGGAACCAGCTTTGTTGAGCGGATGTCGAGCAAAGGGGTCACGGCGCGGCGTCGTCCCCGGTCTCGATCGGCGCGCCGACGGAAAATTCCACCGTCACCGGACCCGCTTTTTCAAAGATCAATGTCGCCGGGAAAGGCTCCCCGTCCTCCACGGCCGAGGTCAAATCCCCCAGCATCAGATGCTTTCCGCCAGGTTTAAAGATCACGGTTTCGCCGGGAGGGATTTCAATCCCGTCGACGATCCGGCGCATCCGCATGACGCCATCGGTAAGCGCCGAGGCGTGAATCTCGAAGCGTCCCGCGATCGGCGTCGATCCTCCGACGAGTCTATCGGAAGAAGCGCCGGTGTTTTTGATCAGCATATAGCCCGCGACGACTTTCGCTCCGCCTGGAGTCGGCCGGGACCAGGGACGGACGACGACGAGATCGCCCACTCTGTAGGATTTCGCCTCATCAGCGGCCTCTAGAGCATATACCGAATGGAGCGAATCAACCCAATCGACAAGAATATGCTCATATTTTTGAATCCGGAGCGATTTCTGATCGACTGAATGATCACATTCGGCCGGAAAGCGCTCTAGAGGGCCGGCGAAAAGGACGAAATTTGTCGCCGGGGCGGGCGATCCCATCGCGGCCAGCAAAAGCAGCGCGCGCGCAACAGCGAGGATCATAACGCGCGCCAGAAGGAGCGGCATTGGAGCCTTTCCTGACAAATGGAATCTGTCGGCACGTTCCCGCCCTGTCAGCCCTGTCCGCGCTAGGGCGCTGTTATGGCGCGGAGCCTGCCGCCAAAGCGAAGATAAATCAACTCCGTCTCGCGTTTTGTCCTTTGAAGGGAGCCTTATTCGAGAGCCGCCCGGCCGGCCGCCCAATCCGGCGCCAGGGCGCCGGTCGCCTCGGCGAGGCCGGAATAGCCCGCCTTCTCCATCCGCGAGGCAAGGCCGTGTTTGATCGCGCCAAGGAGGTGTAGTCCCTTGAAGACGAAGGCGGAATAGATCTGGACCAGATTCGCCCCGGCCTCGATCTTGGCCCAGGCGGCTTGCGCGCCGTCGACGCCGCCAGCGCCGATCAGCGGAAACTGCCGCTCGACCCTTATAAAGGTTGCAGCCAGCATTTGGGTTGAAAGCGCAAACAGGGGGCGGCCCGAAAGACCGCCGGATTTCTGCGCCAGGGCGGTTTCCCTCAGCGACGCGGGCCGCGACAGCGTGGTGTTGGAGACGATTAGGCCGTCGATGGCGCGGGCTCTGGCGCAGGCGACGACGTCGTCGAGTTCGTCGAGCGTCAGATCGGGCGAGATCTTCACCAGGACGGGCTTGCGGCCCAACCGCCCGGCCGCGGCGTCGCGGGCGTCGAGAACGCGGGCGAGCAAATCGTCGAGCGCCCCGGCGCGCTGCAGATCGCGCAATCCGGGGGTGTTCGGCGATGAAACATTGACCGTGAAATAATCCGCGGCGTCCGCCAGCGCCCGGATCCCCTGCGCGTAATCCTCCACGCGGTCGGACGAGTCCTTGTTGGCGCCGATGTTGACGCCGACGACGCCCGGCCGGCGCCCGCGTTTTTGCAGCCGGGCGCGGACTGCGGCATGTCCTTCGCTGGGAAACCCGAGCGCGTTGATCACCGCTTCGTCGCGACGCAGCCGAAACAGGCGCGGGCGCGGATTGCCGGGCTGAGGCAACGGCGTGATCGTGCCGACTTCGGTGAAGCCCGCGCCAAGATGCAGGGCGGCGTCGACCACGGCGGCGTTCTTGTCGAACCCCGCCGCGAACCCGATCGGATTAGGAAAGTCCAAGCCGAACGCGCGGACGCTGAGGCGGGGATCGTCGCGAGCGGCGGCTGGAGCGAAGCGGGGGAGCAGCGGCAGCGCCTTGATGACGAGGGCGTGCGCCGTCTCGGGATCGAGCGCGGACAGCACCGGACGCGAGACCCCGTCCAGAAAGCCGATCATTCAGGCAATCTCCGGAAAGAGGGGCGGGAGGGATTATCGTCGCGAGCCCGCCCGAGGGCATTGGAAGAAGCGCCTATTGCAGCAGCCCTTCGAAATCATGTCCGCCGCCGGGCAGGAGCCGCAGAGGCTTCACCCATTTCACTGAGTTATGTGGCAGATATCCGTAAAGATGCGGAAACAATGCCCCGCCGCGCGAGGGCTCGAATCGCAGCGCTTCGCCGAGGACCGTGGCGTCCACCGCGATCAGGACAAGGCCCTCCTGGCCGGAGAAATATTTCGCAGCGGTCTCCTCGACCTGTTCGGCGGTCGAAAAGTGGATGAACCCGTCCGCAATGTCGAACGGCGCTCCGTCGAACCGGCCGCTGTCCTCGGCTTTGCGCCACAAGGACGCCGGAGCGATTTTGAAGATCAAGGTCATGTTGAGCCTCCGCCGGGCGGCGTCATCATTGGACCCGGAAAGCCACATGGTCGCGCGCGAGTTCGCCGCTCAGCGCCGAGGCGATCAGCGCCATCGTCTCCTTGACGCCGTAAAGCGCCACGAATGAGCCGAAACGAGGGCCGCGGCTCTCGCCGAGCAGCACCGCATAGAGCATATTGAACCAGTCGTTCGAAACGCCGGGCCGCTCCGGCGTCGCGCCTTTGGCCTGCAAGTGCTGATATCGGGGGATGGCCCGCGCGACATCGTAGAGCGCGGTCTGGATCTCTTCGGCGCTGACCGGTTCCGGCAGGTCCGCCAGCATCGAAGACAAAAGGCCCAAGGCCTCGCGTTCGATCTCGTCAGGCTGGCGATAGACCTTGGCCGGGCGCACAAAATCGCGGAAATAGCGCACGGCGTAGGAGACCAGCCTGTCGAGGCGGGGGTGCGTCGCGGGCGAAACGTCGGGCGCGTAGCGGCGCAGAAATCCCCACAGGACCGCCGGGTCTTCGCTGTTCGCCACGGCGGCGAGGTTCAAAAGCATGCTGAACGAGATTGCGGTTCCCTGCCCGTCCTTGCGCAGGAGTTCGGGCGCCGGAGGCTCGCCGGAATGGATATGCCAGACGGGGTTTCCGAGCCGGTTCTTGTCGTCCTGGCGCGGGTAGGCTTCGAGAAAATTCAGATAATCGTCGACTGTGCGCGGGATCACGTCGAAATAGAGGCGTTTGGCCGCCGACGGCTTCTGATACATGAACAAAGAGAGGCTCTCCGGGCTGGCGTAGGTCAGCCAATCCTCGATCGTCAGGCCGTTGCCCTTCGATTTGGAGATCTTCTGGCCGTTCTCGTCGAGGAACAATTCGTAGTTGAACCCCTCCGGCGGCGCGCCGCCGAGCGCGCGCGCGATCGCCCCCGAGAGCTTGACCGATTCGATCAGATCCTTGCCCGCCATCTCGTAATCGACATTGAGCGCGACCCAGCGCATCGCCCAGTCAGGCTTCCATTGCAGCTTAGTCCTGCCGCCGGTGACGGGAGTGATGAAATGCTCCCTGGTCTCGGGATCGCTCCAGGCGATCGTTCCGGCCTGCGCGTCGATCGCCTCGATCGGAACCTGCATCACGACGCCGGTGTGCGGATGGATCGGCAGAAACGGCGAATAAGTTGCGGCCCGTTCCTGCCGGAACGAGGGCAGCATGATCGCCATCACAGCCTCATAGCGCGCCAGAAGGTGCAGCAGGGCGGCGTCGAAACGGCCCGACGTGTAATAATCGGTCGAGGAGGCGAATTCATAATCGAACCCGAACTGATCGAGAAACGCCCGCAGCCGCGCGTTGTTGTGCGCGCCAAAGCTCGCATGCGTGCCAAAAGGATCTGGCACCTGCGTCAGCGGCTTGCCGAGATGGGCGGCGACCATCTCCTTGTTCGGAATATTATCGGGCACTTTGCGAAGCCCGTCCATGTCGTCGGAAAAGGCGAGCAGCCTCGTCTTGATCCGGTCGCCGGTCAGGATCCGGAACGCGTGCCGGACCATGGTCGTGCGCGCAACCTCGCCGAAGGTGCCGATATGCGGCAGACCCGAAGGGCCGTAGCCCGTCTCGAACAGCACTTCTTTCTGTCCGCTCGCCTCGACCCGGCGGACGATCTTGCGCGCCTCCTCGAATGGCCAGGCGACGGACTTGCCAGCCGCCTCGGCAAACAAAGGCGATAGCTCCGTCCGCGCCGCGGCGGACAGGTTCAGGGCGGAAGTCTCTGCGGACGGCACCGGCATGTCCTGGAAAAGTGGGTAAATGCGGCGCATGGACCGCGAGCGCGGACGATAAGAAGCGCCGGGCCATGCGTCAATCAACGCCGCCCGCTCGATCGCGCCGCGGCGGCGGGTCAGGCTCCAAATGCGCCGCGTCAGGCGCGCTGGAGCCTCAGTGTTCGGCTCCGGCGTCGGAATGGACGCTCGCCCAGATCTTCCGCTTCACGAAATAAAGCAGGACCGCGAAGACCGCGAGAAAGCTCAGGACGCGAAAGCCGAGCCGCTTGCGCTCCTCGAGCTTCGGTTCGGCCGCCCACATCAGAAAGGCGGTCACGTCCTTGGCGTATTGCTTCACGGTTTTGGGCGAGCCGTCGGTGTAATCGACGGCGCCGTCGCTGAGCGGCATGGGCATCGCGATCTTGTGGCCGGGCATGAATTCGTCCCAGAACGGATCGTCGGCATGGGTGTATCCGGTGAGCAAGGCGTAGATATAGTCGGGCCCCTGCTCCTGATATTGGATGATCGGGTCGATCAGAAAGAGCGGAAATCCGCGCTCGTAGCCGCGCGCCTTGGCGATGACCGAGAGGTCCGGCGGAACCGCGTTGAGGGCGGCGCGCGCCGCCTGCGCATTGGGAAAGTTCCACGGGAAATAGTCGGAGAGAACCCCCGGCCGTTCATACATTTCGCCTGCTTCGTTGGGGCCGTCCTTGATCTTGTAGGTCGCGGCGAGCGCCTTGATCTGCGCTTCCGAGAAGGCGGGGCCGCCGGGCGCAATGAGGTCGCGGAAGGCGATTGACTTGAGCGAATGGCAGTTCGAGCAGACCTCGCGGAAGACCTGGAACCCGCGTTGCAGCTGCGCCTGGTCGTATTTGCCGAACGGGCCGTAGAAGCTCCAGTCCTGGCGCGCCGGTTTGACGTGCTCCTCCTGCGCCGATGCGATGGGCGCGACACAGAGCGTCGCGGCGGCCAGACCGCCCGCAATAAGAGAGCGAAGCCTCATGACTTTATTCCCCTGTGGCATCAATCGCCTCGCTCTATTCGCCGGGTTGCAGCGGCTTGGCCCCTGCGGCCAGGTGTTTTCCGCGCTCGCCAAGCACCGATTCGAAAATGGAAGCCGGCAAGGGGCGGGTTTTCTCGTATTGACCAAGGAGCGGCAGAATGACCAGGAAGTGAAGGAAATAATAGATGGCCAGCAGACGCGACGCGACAACGTAAATTCCTTCCGGCGGTTTTGAGCCGCAATACCCAAGCCCCAGGACGCAGGCGACGAACAGCCAGAAGAAAATCTTGTATAATGGCCGGTACGCCGCCGACTTCACCTTGGACGTGTCGAGCCAGGGCAGGAACGCGGGGATCAGGACCGCCGCGAACATGAGCGCGGTTCCGCCGAGCTTCGAGGGGATCGACCGCAAGATCGCGTAGAACGGCAGGTAATACCATTCCGGCACGATGTGGACCGGCGTCTGCAACGGATTGGCTTCGATGTAATTGTCGGCGTCGCCAAGGTAGTTCGGAACGTAGAACACGAACCAGAAATAGAAAATCATGAAACAGACGACCGCGAACCCGTCCTTGATGGTGAAATAGGGATGGAAGGGCAGGGTGTCCTTCTCGCTTTGCGGCTCGATTCCGGCCGGATTGTTGGAGCCGGGGACGTGCAGCGCCCAGATGTGGAGGATGACCACGCCCAGGATCATGAAAGGCAGCAGATAATGCAGCGAGAAAAAGCGGTTGAGGGTGGCGTTGTCGACGGCGTAGCCGCCCCACAGCCAGATCGTGATCTGATCGCCGACGAAAGGAATCGCCGAAAACAGGCTGGTGATGACCGTCGCGCCCCAGAAACTCATCTGGCCCCAGGGCAGCACGTAGCCCATGAACGCCGTCGCCACCGCCATGACGAAAATAATGCAGCCAAGAATCCAGAGCACTTCCCGCGGCGCTTTATAGGAGCCGTAGTAAAGGCCCCGGAACATGTGAATATAGAGCGCGAGGAAAAACATCGAGGCGCCGTTCGCATGGGCGTAGCGGAACAGCCAGCCGTAGTTCACGTCGCGCATGATGTGCTCGACCGAGGCGAAGGCGAGCGACGATTGCGGCGTGTAATGCATGACGAGGACGACGCCGGTGGCGATCTGCGCCACCAGCATGAAGGCCAGAATGCCGCCGAAGGTCCACCAATAATTGAGATTGCGGGGATTAGGGAACACGACGAAGGACGAATGCGCGAGCCCCAGGATTGGCAATCGGCTTTCAAGCCATTTGGCCGCCGCGCTTTTCGGGACGTAGGTCGGATGTCCGCTCATGCTCTGGTCTCTGCTGGCAGGGGCTGGTTTCGCGAGCCTGACGCTCCGGCTATCCCGCCGGCGCCTCGTGCGTGAAGCCTAGCCGATGGAGATTTTGGTGTCGCTCGCGAAACGATAGGGAGGAACCGCAAGGTTGTAAGGCGCCGGTCCTTGCCGGATCCGCCCGGAGGTGTCGTAGACCGAACCATGGCAGGGGCAGAAAAACCCGTGATACGGCCCCTCGTTTCCGATCGGAACGCAGCCAAGATGCGTGCAGATGCCGATGACGACCAGCCATTCGGGCTTTTGCACCCGGGATTCGTCCGACGCGGGGTCGGGCAATTCCTTCAAAGAGACATTTTGCGCGGCTTCGATTTCCGGCGGAGTTCGGTGCGAGATGAACACCGGTTTGCCCCGCCATTTGACGGTGATGATCTGTCCCACCGCGACGCCGCTGATGTCGACGTCGAGCGAAGCGGCGGCGAGGGTCGTCGCGTCGGGGCTCATCTGGCTCAGGAACGGCCAAACCGCGAATCCGGCCCCCACGACGCCGACGGCGCCAGTTGCGATATAGAGAAAATCCCGCCGGGTTGGTTCTTCGACCGTTGTGCTGGCTGTCATTCAACCCTCTAGCTTCAGCGTGTCGCCGCGTTTACGACCTATTCAAGCGCCGCGAAAGAATCAATAGCATTGTCCAACGGCGTGACGCTTCGCCTCAATCGGCGATCCTCCAGCCTGGGCATTTCCTTGCAAGATCCGTTCTCCAAAGTCCAGCACGGTTCCTCGCCTGCTTCGATTGGAGCGGTTCGCAAGACGAAGGCCATTCCTCGATCGCGCCTTGAGGCGTCCGCGGCCCGCCATGCGACCTGACGCGCCGCTGACTCTTGCGCTCTATCAGCCCGACATTCCGCAGAATACGGGGACGATGCTGCGCATGTGCGCCTGCCTTGGCCTTGCCGCGGCGATCATCGAGCCCACGGGGTTTCCGACGACGGACCGGCATTTTCGCCGCGCCGGCATGGATTACCTCGATCATGTCCGCCTCGGGCGTCATCCCTCTTGGTCCGCCTTCGAAGCCTGGCGGCGCGAAAGCGGGGCGCGCCTTGTGCTGCTCTCCACCAAGGCGCGCCTCTCCTACACAGACTTCGAATTCGCGGAGGGCGACATTCTCCTCGTTGGCCGCGAGTCCGCGGGCGTCCCCGAGGAGGTGCGCCAGGCCGCCGACGCCCAAATCGTCATTCCCCTGAAAAACGAAATGCGCTCCCTGAACGTTGCGGTCGCCGCCGCCATGGTCGCGGGGGAGGCGTTGCGCCAATTGGGCCGGGTGTGAGCCCGCACAGAAAGACGGTTAACTTTTTCGTAACCTTTCTCCACTGACCGGGGCCGCGCAGACGAGGGCGCGCTTGAAGCGGGAGAGCGGGATGGCGAAAGCGTTCGAATGGACCAGACAGAGCTTGTACATTGGGCTTATTGGATTTCTCTTGTGCATTCTCTGGGTCGATTTCCGCAGCATTTGCAATGCGACGCAGGAGGTGCTCGGCCGCGCCGGCTCGATGACGTCGCTGGAAATCGCCAGCGTCAAAATCAATTTCGACCGTGAAAGCGTTTCCGCCGCCTTCACCGAGTTGAACAAAGGCGCCGACCTCGCCGACGGCGACATTCCCGGCTTCGGCGACGACGACAAGAGGCGGGTGCTCAAGGTCATCGATGTGCTCGACCAGAGGCAATTCGTCCGGCTGATGTATGTTGGCCAGCTGGAAGGCCTCTGCGAGTTCAAGACTCCGGCGAATTCGCAAATGCGCTATGACGTGGCGACCGATTACCGGCTCGTCGAAATGAAGCTCGCCGAGATGGTCGACGACCCGAAAACCTTTGAAGACGTCACGAGGCGCGTGAAGGCGGGCGGTCGCGGCAATGGCGACCCGATCAGATGCTACATGATGCGGCTGACGACGGACGGATATAACGTCAAGACGGCGCTGGTCGGAAATTTCTCCGCCGCTTTCAAGGGAACGGCCAAGAGCGCTCCCTCCGACACCCGCGTGGCGGCGAGATAGGCTGGAACCGAGCCGCCCCGTCGCTCTCGCAAAAACCTCCCTCGCAAGAACCTCCCCCGCAAAGCGTCGGACAGGAGCCGCCCCGCCTGATGGCGGAATTGTCCCTTCGAGTCGCTCACGGCCCAATCTGCGGCGTTGTTCCGCAAGACGTTCTGCCATAACTATTCGCATTCCGATCCGGCTTTCCGGCCGGCGGCGGTCTGCGAAACCCTTGCGAAACCCCTGCGAAACCCTTGCGAAAGCCCTGATGAATGGCTGAAATTTCCCCGCTCGAGCATCGCAAGAAGGAAGCTCGCGCCTGGTTCGAGACTCTTCAGAACAAGATCATCGCCGCCTTTCAGCAATTCGAATCCGAGTCGGAGGGTCCCTTCCCCGAGGCTGAAATGGCTCCTGGAGAGTTCGTGCAGGAGCCGTGGAAACGCACGGATCACACCGGGGCGGACGGCGGCGGCGGTCGGATGGCGACGCTTCGCGGCCGCGTTTTCGAAAAAATGTGCGTTCATACCTCGACGGTCTACGGCCGGTTCTCTCCGGAGTTCGCCAAGGAGATCCCAGGCGCCGACAAGGATCCCCGTTTCTGGGCCTCGGGCGTGTCGCTGATCGCGCATCCGTGGAATCCGAACGTTCCGACGGTCCACATGAACACGCGTTTTGTCGTGACCAGCAAAGCCTGGTTTGGCGGCGGCGCGGATCTGACCCCGGTCCTGAACCGGCGCCGGGTTCAGTCCGATCCCGATTCGCTGGCCTTCCACTCCGCCATGGAGCGGGCCTGCGCGGGACATGAGCCGGTCGCGGACTACCCGAAATTCAGGCAATGGTGCGACGATTATTTCTATCTCAAGCATCGCGACGAGCCGCGCGGGATCGGCGGCATCTTCTACGATTACCTCGCTTGCCCCGACGCCGACGAAGCGCTCTTCGACAAAACGTTCGCCTTCACACGGGACGTCGGGCTGAATTTCATCGACGCCTATCGTGCGGTCGTGCGGCGCAATGGTCCGCTCGCCTGGACGCAGGCCGACCGCGCCGAACAGCTCGTCCGCCGCGGACGCTACGTCGAGTTCAATCTGCTGTATGACCGCGGCACGATCTTCGGGCTGAAGACCGGCGGCAATGTCGAGGCGATCTTGTCCTCGATGCCTCCCGCCGTGAGATGGCCATAAACCTTTGAGTCTGAAGAGATTTCTGATCGATCGCATGACGTCATACGATCGGAAAGCGCTCTGGAAAAGCCTTCCCGGGGGCGTCACGATATCGAAATGTGACTATCCTACGAAACGCCCGGCTGCAGCGCGCCCTGATTTTCCATTCCCGCGCTGACGGCTTTGAGTTTTTGCGACCCACCCATAGGAGAGGCGAATTCATGTCCGACGCGAACAAAGGGCCGGTCACCTTCGATCCCGGCGATGTCGTTCAACTGAAATCGATGAGCCCGCCGATGACGGTGGTCGCCGTCGAGGCTGACGGGGTGCATGTGCTCTGGTACGGCGAGGCCAACGACGAAATCGTGTCCGACGTTCTTCCCGGCGTCGCTCTGGAGAAAATCACCATCCTCGATGACGAGGATGAAGAAGACGATGACGACGAAGATGACATACGCCGTCACGGCAAGAAAAAACGCCGCGACGATTGAGCGCCGCTATAGAGCATAGACTATGCTCAAGCTTTTGACTCTGGAGCGATTTCTGATCGATCGCATGACTTCATGCGATCGAAAATCGCTCAAGCGCGCGGTCTTCGCCGGTTCGCGCGCCGCGCCTCTCATTCGTCAGACGTTCGTCAGATCGCCGGGGTGGCGGTCTTGTCGTCGAGCTTCATGACGGCTTCCTTGACGAGCGCGTCAACGCCTTCGCCGCCCTGGCGGACATGGGAAATGATTTTCTCCCGCATCCTGGGGTCCCAGAATTTGGCGATGTGGTCGGCGACGCCGTCGACCTTTGCGTCGCCGGTCTGGCTGGCGAAGAAATGTCCGATCTGATTGGCCATATAGACCAGCTTGCTGATCTGCTTGTCAGGCGTCATGGTTTCGGGTCCGCTCGATAATCCGGTGGGGATGGGTGAAGATCTCGAACTCGTCGCCGCGGGCGACGGCGACGAGGGTTATGCCGCAGGCCTCGGCGAGGCGGACGGCCGCGGCGGTCGGCGCCGAAATCGCCGCGACGACGGGGGCGTTGAGCCGCGCCGCCTTCTGGATCAATTCGATCGACACTCGACTCGTCAGCGCGACGATTCCGTCCGCCGCGCGCCAGCCTCCGCGTGCGAGCGCCCCGGCCAGCTTGTCGAGTGCATTATGGCGGCCGACGTCCTCTCGGACTGCGACAAGGCCCGCCTCGGGCGTAAAGAAGCCCGCCGCATGAACCGCCCGCGTGCGCGCGTTGAGGGCCTGCGCCCCGGCCAGAGCCGCCATCGCGGCGGGAATAGCAGAGCTGTCGAAGCCTCCGCCCGCGTTCGGCGCCAGCGCCGGAGCCGGGCGAAGCGCCTCCTCGAGGCTCTCGATCCCGCAGAGGCCGCAGCCGGTCGGTCCGGCCATGGTGCGGCGGCGCGCCTGATACGCCTTCGCGCGGCCTTCGGGCAGCCACATCCGCAGTTCGACGCCGGCGCCGGAGCCAAGCCGGGCGGCGATGACCTCGAGGCTCAGGACGTCTGCGGGGGTCTCGATCAGGCCTTCGGTCAGGGCGAAGCCGACGGCGAAATCGCCGAGGTCCGCGGGCGTCGCCATCATCACGGCGTGGGTCGAGCCGTTGAAGCTGAACGCGACCGCCGTCTCCTCCGCCGCCGCCCGCACCGACGGCACGAGGCGCTCGCCTCGCCGCGCCAGACACGAGATCGTCACCGCCGGAGCGGGAATATCCGCCGCGCTTTCGTCTTTTTCGTCGCCCGGGTCACAGATCATGCGGCGGCGTTCACTCCGCCGCCTCGACCGAGATAATGCGGCGGCTCTGTTCGGCCTGCTCCCGATAGCTTTCCTGCCAATCGCTCGGGCCGTTGGACGGCGAGATTTGCACCGCCGTCACCTTGAATTCCGGGCAATTCGTCGCCCAGTCGGAGAAATCCGTGGTCACCACATTGGCTTGCGTCGTCGGATGGTGGAAGGTCGTGTAGACGACGCCCGGAGCGACGCGGTCGGTGATCAGCGCCCGCAAGGTGGTCTCGCCGGCGCGGCTGAGGACCTTGACCCAGTCGCCCTCCTTGACCCCGCGCAATTCGGCGTCGTGCGGATGGATTTCGAGCAGATCCTCCGGATGCCATGCGACGTTTTCGGTGCGGCGGGTCTGCGCGCCGACATTATAATGGCTAAGGATGCGTCCGGTCGTCAGCAGCAGCGGGAAGCGCGGCCCCGTCCGCTCGTCGGTCGGGATATATTCGGTCACGACGAATTTGCCCTTGCCCGAGGCGAATCCGCCGATGTGCATCACCGGCGTGCCCTCGGGCGCCGCCTCGTTGCAGGGCCACTGGACCGATCCCGCTTCGTCGAGCTTGGCGAAGGAGACCCCGGCGAAGCTCGGGGTCGTGGCGGCGATTTCGTCCATGATCTCGGAGGGATGCCGATACGTCATCGGGAAGCCCATGGCGTTGGCGAGCAGCATGGTGATTTCCCAGTCCCCGTAGCCGTTCTTCGGGCTCATCACCTTGCGCACCCGCTGGATGCGGCGCTCGGCGTTGGTGAAGGTTCCGTCCTTTTCGAGGAAGGTCGAGCCCGGCAGGAAGACATGCGCGTAGTTCGCGGTCTCGTTCAGGAAAAGATCCTGGACGACGACGCATTCCATCGCGGCGAGCCCGGCCGCGACGTGATGGGTGTCGGGGTCGGACTGAAGGATGTCCTCGCCCTGGATGTAGATGCCGCGGAAGGTTCCCTCGACGGCGGCGTCGAGCATGTTGGGAATCCGTAGGCCCGGCTCGTTGTCGAGATCGACGCCCCAGAGGCTCTCGTAGATATGCCGGGCGGAATCGTCCGAGACGTGCCGGTAGCCGGCGAATTCATGCGGGAACGAGCCCATGTCGCAAGCCCCCTGGACGTTGTTTTGACCGCGCAGAGGGTTGACGCCGACGCCGGGGCGGCCAAGATTTCCCGTCGCCAGCGCGAGGTTCGCTATGGCGAGAACCGTGGTCGAGCCCTGGCTGTGCTCGGTCACTCCAAGGCCATAATAGATGGCCGCGTCTCCGCCTGTCGCGTAGAGCCGCGCCGCAGAACGGATGAGGTCGGCGGGCACGCCGGAGAATTTTGCGACTTCCTCGGGGCTGTTGCGCGCTTCGGCGACGAACGCGGCCCAGTCCTCGAATTCGGACCAATCGCACCGCTCGCGCACGAAAGCTTCGTTGACAAGGCCTTCGGTCACGATGACATGGGCGATGGCGCTGAGGATCGCGACATTCGTGCCGGGCTGCAGGGCCAGATGGTAATCGGCCTGGACGTGAGGCGTGCGCACGAGGTCGATCCGGCGCGGGTCGATGACGATCAGCTTCGCGCCCTCGCGCAGCCGCCTTTTCATCCGCGAGCCGAAGACCGGATGTCCGTCGGTCGGATTGGCGCCGACCACCAGGATGACGTCGGAATGGTCGACCGAATCGAAATCCTGCGTCCCGGCCGAGGTGCCGAAAGCCGTTTTCAGTCCATAGCCGGTCGGCGAATGGCAGACCCGCGCGCAGGTGTCGACATTGTTGTTGCCGAAACCGCCGCGAATGAGCTTCTGGACGAGATAGGTTTCTTCGTTGGTGCAGCGCGAGGACGTGATCCCGCCGATCGAACGCGGACCATGGGCGGACTGGATACGTCTGAACTCCGACGCCGCGTGATGGATCGCCTCCTCCCAGGAGACCTCGCGCCACGGATCGCTGACCTTGGCCCTGATCATCGGATTGAGAATCCGGTCCTTATGCGTGGCGTATCCCCACGCAAACCGGCCCTTGACGCAGGAATGGCCGTGGTTGGCCTTGCCGTCCTTGTGCGGAACCATGCGGACGAGCTCCTCGCCGCGCATTTCCGCCTTGAACGTGCACCCGACGCCGCAATAGGCGCAGGTCGTCACGGCGGAATGTTCGGGCTGGCCGATGGCGATGAGCGATTTTTCGCTGAGCGTCGCGGTCGGGCAGGCCTGGACGCAGGCGCCGCAGGAGACGCATTCGGACTCGAAGAAAGGCTCGTTCTGGCCGGGCGCGACGCGGCTGTCGAAACCCCGGCCGTCGATCGTCAGCGCGAATGTTCCCTGGACCTCCTCGCACGCGCGCACGCAGCGGTTGCAAACGATGCATTTGGCGGGATCGTAGGTGAAATAGGGGTTGGATTCGTCTTTCTTGCCGTCAAAATGATTGGAGCCCGCATAGCCGTAGCGGACGTCGCGCAGGCCGACGGCGCCGGCTTCGGTTTGCAGTTCGCAATCGCCGTTGGCGGCGCAGGTGAGACAGTCCAGCGGGTGATCGGAGATATAAAGCTCCATCACGCCCTTGCGCAGGGCCTTGAGACGTTCGGTCTGGGTCCTGACGACCATGCCCTCCGCGACGGGGGTCGTGCAGGAGGCGGGCGTGCCGTTGCGGCCCTGAATTTCGACGAGACAAAGCCGGCAGGACCCGAATGGCTCCAGCGTGTCGGTGGCGCAGAGCTTGGGGATCTTGGTGCCCATGTCCATCGCGGCGCGCATGATCGAGGTTCCCTCGGCGACCTCGATTCCGACGCCGTCGATGGTCAGCGCGACCTTTCTCTCGGACTTCGGGGCAGGGGTTCCGTAGTCTGTTTCGGTGACCAGAGCCATGAGTGCCGTCCTATTCAGCCGCGAGGGCGCGGGGTGAAAAATCCTCGGGGAAGTGGCGCATCGCGCTCAGCACGGGATAAGGCGCGAAGCCTCCGAGCGCGCAGAGCGAACCGAACTTCATTGTCTGGCAAAGATCCTCGAGCAAAGCGAGATTCTCGCTGACCCGGTCGCCCGCCATGATCTTGTCGACGACCTCGACACCGCGGGTCGATCCGATCCGGCAGGGCGTGCATTTGCCGCAACTCTCGATCGCGCAGAACTCCATCGCGAAACGGGCCATTTGCGCCATTTCGACCGTGTCGTCGAAGACGACGAGGCCGCCATGGCCGATCAGCCCGTCGCGCGCGGCGAAGGCTTCGTAGTCGAACGGGGTGTCGAACAGGGCGGGCGGAAAATAGGCGCCGAGCGGTCCGCCGCACTGGACCGCGCGCACTGGACGGCCCGTCGCCGTTCCGCCGCCGATGTCCTCGACGATTTCGCCGAGCGTCAGGCCGAAGGCGGTCTCGAAAAGGCCGCCGAAGCGCACGTTGCCCGCGATCTGAAGCGGCATCGTGCCGCGCGAGCGGCCCATGCCGAAGCTTGCGTAAAAGTCCGCGCCGTGTTCGAGGATCGTCGGAATGGCGACCAGGGACAGAACGTTGTTGACGACTGTCGGGCGGGCGAAAAGCCCCTTGTGCGCGGGCAGGGGAGGCTTCGCCCTGACGATTCCGCGTCTGCCCTCAAGGCTTTCGAGAAGGGAGGTTTCCTCGCCGCAGACATAGGCGCCTGCGCCCATGCGCAGTTCAATGTCGAAGGACAGCCCCGAGCCCTTGATATTCGACCCGAGATATCCCGCCGAGCGGGCGAGGCCGAGGGCTTCGGAAAAGGTCTTGCCGGCGTGCGGATATTCCGAGCGGCAATAGACATAGCCTTTGGAGGCGCCGATGGCGAGGGCGCAGATCGTCATCCCTTCGATGAGCGCATAGGGGTCGCCCTCGACGATCATCCGGTCGGCGAAGGTGCCGCTGTCGCCCTCGTCGAAATTGCACACGACGTAACGGCGGTCAGCCGGCGCGTCGGCGACGGTTTTCCATTTGATTCCGGTCGGAAACCCCGCGCCGCCGCGTCCGCGCAAGCCCGATTTCAGAACCTCGGCGATGGTCGCCGCCGGACCGATCTCGATGGCGCGCGCCAGGCCGCGCCAGCCGCCGAGCGACTCGTAATCGGCGAGCGAGGTCGGGTCGATGATCCCGCACCGCGCGAAAGTCAGCCGGTTCTGCCGGGCCATGAACGGATGGTCTTCCGTGCGCCCGATGCGCAGCGGATGCGCGCCGCCGGCGAGAAAACCTGCATCGAAAAGCGAGGCGACGTCCGGGGCGGCGACCGGACCGTAGCCGATCCGGCCTCCCGCCGTCTCAACCTCGACGAGAGTTTCGAGGAAATACATTCCGCGCGAGCCGGTCCGGACGATCTCGACGGCAAGTCCGCGCGCCTTCGCCTCGGCCTCGAGTCTGGCCGCGGTCTTGTTTGCGCCGACGGCGAGAGCCGCGATGTCCTTCGAAATGAAAATCCGGGTCATGCCTGCGCCTCGGCGAGCGCCTCGTCCACCGCCTCGTCGAGGCTCGCCAGATCGAGCCGGGCGATCGGCTCGCCGTCGAGCAAAGCGGCGGGAGAGGAGGAGCAAAGGCCAAGGCAATACACCGGATCCACGGTGAGCGAACCGTCGGCGGATGTTTCATGCCAGCCAAGGCTACGGCCGGCGAGGAATTTCTGCGCCAGCGCCTCGCTCCCCATGCTCTGGCAGGCCTCCCCGCGACAGAGCTTCAGGCTGTGGCGCCCGGCGGGCGCGTGGCGGAAATCATGATAGAACGATATGACGCCATGGACTTCGGCGCGCGACAGGTTGAGCGCCTCGGCGATGACGGGGGTTGCGTCTTCGGCGACGTAGCCGAATTCGCCTTGCAGAGCGTGAAGGATCGGAAGCATGGCCCCCTCGACGCCGGAAAATTCCGCGATAATTTCCCGGGCGCGCCTCGCGTCCCAGCCGGGAGCCTCAACCATCGCTTCCACCCAATATCTGTTTATGTAAATAAACGGTGCAGGATTGCCGGGCGGGAATCAATAAAGGTGTTCCGTATGGCGATAGGGATTCTCTATAAACGACCCCATTATGTTGCGGCGCAAAATCCCGCCGCGGTTTCACCCTGTCGATGAGAAATAGAGTCAAAGGATGAACTGATCCGTAGCCGGGCTAATTGTATAAAAAGGCCGCCTACGGTCGGCGCTAAGCTTGAAAACCGCCGCGATCCAACGGTTTGAGACGGCGAATTCAGGCGATAAGCCCGAGGAGAGGCAACGAGCGGCGACGAGCAGCAAGATCGCCTTTTGCAGTGCGAAGCCTTTCCGCCGCGTTGACCCTCTTCCAAGGTCCGCTCCCTGTCATTGGCGAAATTTCCGCTCGGCGTCTGGCCGTCTTGCGGCCTCCGGGCTTTCTTGCGTCCGTCACGGCGATGCGTCACAGAATTCAAATGCATTTCGCAGAATCGTGTTTGACCGCGATGGGACCGCCAACGAATGCGTAACATTTTCGACGTTTTTTACGATTCGTTCATGTGCTTCGTGCGCGACGACGGCTGGGCCATCGCCAGCCACATCGCCTTGTCGATTCTGACCTCGATGTTTCCTTTCCTGATTTTCGTGACCGCGCTCGGCGGATTCTTCGGCTCCGGCGATCTCGCCGACGAAGCCGTGAAATTGCTGTTTCAGACCTGGCCCAGACAGGTCGCCGAGCCTCTCGCGGCGGAAATCCACAATGTTCTGACGCAAACGCGCGGCGGCCTTTTGACTTTCGGCGTGCTGCTCTCGATCTATTTTTCCTCGAGCGGCGTCGAAGCGCTGCGGGTTGGCCTCAACCGGGCCTATGACGTCGCCGAGGAGCGCCCCTGGTGGAAACTGCGCCTCGAATCGATCGCCTTTGTGCTGTTTGGCGCGGCCGCGCTTCTGGTTCTGGCGCTGCTCGTCGTTTTCGCGCCATGGATCTGGACCGAAGCGCGGCGGTTTGCGCCGGGGCTCGAACCGCTCAATCAATTGGTCAATTCGAGCCGTTTCGCCATCGCGACAATCGTTTTTTTTCTGGCGCTTGTGATCGTGCACAAGTTTCTTCCCGCCGGGCGCCGGTCGCTGTGGGAGATCGCGCCCGGCATCGCGCTGACTTTCTTCCTGTGGGCGGCTTCGGCTTTCATTTTCAGCTATTATCTCACCGAGTTCGCACGCAATTACGTGACGACCTACGCGGGGCTCGCATCGGTGATGATCGCCCTGGTGTTCCTCTACATGCTCGCGGCGATCTTCATCTTTGGCGGCGAGGTGAACGAGGCGATCGTGCGGATCAGACGGAATGCGGCTCCCGCCAAAGCCAATCCTCCCCGCTCAAGGTGACGTCGAAAGGGAGAGCGTCCCGACGCGGGCGTCCGCTGGAGCGAGCGCCAGCACTTTCAACACCTCGCCGGCGCTGCGGTGGTTGCTGATCTGTTTCAAACCCTCGGCGAGAGCCTCCATCGGCCGCGCCGAAGTCACCGCGACGATCAGATCGGCTCCAAGCGGCTCCCTCGCCCGCAGCGACCACTTGAGGGCCGGAGTTTCGACGATCTTCTGATCGGAAGTAAGGGGGTAGAGCGCCCGGACCGACCCGTCGCCCGTAACGGCGAACAGGACAAGCCCGCGATTGAGCATGTCCTCAATTTCAATGTCGACGTTCTGGCCCTTTCTCGCCGTGGGGCTGCCGGAGATGAAGCGCATCTGCTGCGGCCGGGTTGCGGCGAGCGCCGCGAGCGCCCGTGCCGCGGCCGTTCGGTCGATCACCGCAGGAAGATCGCTCGCGGCGACGTTCGAGGCGATGGTTGCGCCGCCCGCGCTGACGTCGCGCGACGACGCATTCCAGACGAGATCGGGGTTTGCCGAAACCGGAACGATTTCGAACGGCGCGGCGCGCGGGCTAACGCCCGCCAGCGCTTTCGCCTCGCCGTCCGCGACCGCCACGTGGATCTTGTCGAGTTTGAGCGAATCGCGTTCACGAGCGAGGTCCGGCCAAGCCCCGATCGGAGTCATTTCGTCGCCGGGATTAAGGATCCGGACCCCGCCTGTCCTCTCGATCTTGTCCTGCGCCCGCACGGGGCGCGCCGCTCCCGTCAGGAAAACGGACGCGGTCGACATCAAGATCGCCGCCCAGATGAGATTTGCCGCGCCGGGCGAAAAGACTCGCCTTTGGGTCACGCGCAGGCGGATCCCGTCGAGGACTTCGGATCTCGAGCCGTTCATTCTGGGCCTCCCTGCTGCGCGCGGCGTTCAGGCTCGCATTTCAGCGTAACCGCTTTGGGGCGCCGCCGCATCCGTTCGCTTTGCGCAACGGCTCTTTAAGGTAAAGCTTGGGATTGACGTTGATCTTGCGGCCGGAAACTGGAAAAAGGGTCCGGGGCCGCCGCCGAGCCTCGGAAACTCAAACGCGATGGGTGTGCGACTATGGCCTCTGCCTGCACTCAAGGGCTTGACACCGGCTTCGTGGCGCTTGGCTACGGCAAGGTCGCTGTGCTGGGCGTCGTTCAAGGCATAACTGAGCTGCTGCCGATTTCGTCCACGGCGCATATGCGAATCGTCCCCGCCTTGCTCGGCTGGCAGGATCCCGGATCGGCCTTTTCCGCGGCGATGCAGCTTGCGGCGCTTGCGGCCGTGATCAGCTATTTCTGGTCCGATGTCCGCGGTCTTGTCGCCGGATCGGCCGCCGCCGTCGCGCGCCGCGACTTCGGCAATTGGGATTTCCGCTTCGCGGTGTGGATCATCCTGGCGACGATCCCGATCGTCATCGTCGGGAAGACGCTGGCGCCGGCCCTCAACGCCTGCAATTCGTCATTGCGCACTTTGACCGTGATCGGCGTCGCGTGCATCGTCATGGCAGCGCTTCTGGCGCTTGCCGAAATGTACTCCCGGCACAAGCGGACGATTGAAAACGCGACCTTGAAGGACGCCCTGATCGTCGGCTGCGCCCAGGTCGGCGCGCTCATTCCCGGAGTGTCCCGTTCGGGCTCGACCTTGACGGCGGCGCTGTTCCGCGACCTCAAACGCGACGAGGCCGCCCGCTTTTCCTTCCTGCTTGGCATTCCCGCGATCGCGCTGGCCGGCCTGAAGGAATTATGGGAGCTTTATCAGGCGCATCTTGACGCTCATGGCTGGTCGATCCTCGCGGTCGGCCTTGTCGTGGCGTCCATCGCGGCGTTTGCGGCGATCTGGGGTCTGTTGCGCATTCTCGAGCAATTCTCGGCCTGGCCCTTCGTGTTCTACCGCTTTCTGATGGGCGTTTTCCTTCTGACCGCCGTCTGGTTCGGCTGGCTTCACAACTAGAGCATATTCCGATCGGATTGAATCAATCCAATCGACAAGATTATGCTCAAACCTTTGACTCTGGAACGGTTTCTGATCGATCGCATGACTTCATGCGATCGGAAAGCGCTCTAATTGGGAATAGCTTCAGTCGTGCGGAGAGAGCATCGCGCCGGGCCGCACGAGCGCGTCGAACTCTTCTTCCCTGACGAGGCCTGAAGCGACCGCCTCCGCGCGCAATGTGGAACCGTTCGCGTGGGCGGCTTTGGCGATCCGGGCGGCGTTGTCGTAGCCGATTTTGGGCGCAAGGGCAGTCACGAGCATCAGCGATTGCTCGACCATCGCCCCGATCCGTTCGAGGTTTGGCTCCAGTCCCTCGACGCAATAGCGCCGGAAGCTTTCCATGGCGTCGCTCAGAAGCCGCAGACTTTCGAGAAAGCAGAAGGCGATGACCGGCTTGAACACGTTCAGCTCGAAATGACCTTGCGACCCGGCGAAGGCGATGGTCGTCTCGTTGCCGAAGATGCGCGCGCAGACCATCGTCAGGGCTTCGGCCTGGGTGGGGTTGACCTTGCCGGGCATGATCGACGATCCCGGCTCGTTTTCAGGCAGGATCAGTTCGCCGAGGCCGCAGCGCGGCCCGCTCCCGGCTAGGCGAATGTCGCTCGCGATTTTGAAAAGACTCGCCGCGATCGTGTTCAGGGCGCCATGCGTGAAAATAAAGGCGTCGTGAGCGGCGAGCGCCTCGAATTTGTTCGGCGCCGTGACGAACGGCAGGCCGGTCAAGGCGGCGATCCTGGCGGCGACCGCCTCGGCGAAGCCGCGCTTCGTATTCAGGCCGGTGCCGACCGCGGTGCCGCCCTGAGCGAGGCGGTAGAGTCCCGGCAGCGTGGCTTCGACGCGCTCCCGGCCATAGCCGAGTTGCGCCGCGTAGGCCGAAAACTCCTGCCCGAGCGTCAGCGGCGTCGCGTCCTGCAAATGCGTGCGTCCGATCTTGACGATGGACGCGAACGCTTCGGATTTGGACTGAAGCGCCTGCTCCAGGGCGCCGAGGGCAGGCGCGAATCGGTCTCTCAGCGCGAGGACCGCCGCAATATGCATGGCAGTGGGGAAACAATCGTTGGAGGACTGCCCGAGATTGACGTGGTCGTTTGGATGAACCGGATCATGTGCGCCCCGCACGCCGCCCAGCCGCTCGTTGGCGAGGTTCGCAATGACCTCATTCACGTTCATGTTGGTTTGCGTGCCGGACCCGGTTTGCCAGACCCGGAGCGGAAACTCCTCGTCATGGAGCCCGCTTTCGACGTCGCGAGCCGCCGCGGCGATCGCGTCCGCGAGCGCGGGCGCCAACAGGCCCATGTCGCAATTGACCTCGGCCGCGGCGCACTTGATCAGAGCAAGGGCCCGGATGATCTCGATCGGCATGGCGTTGTCGCCAATCGCGAAATAGGCGCGGGATCGCGCCGTCTGCGCGCCCCAATACCGTTCGATCGGGACTTCGATGGGGCCGAAACTGTCCGACGCGATCCGGAAGCGGTCAGCCATAAGCCTGCGTCCTGGCGAAATCCGGTCGGAGCCTAGACCGCATTTCGATCGCATGAAGTCATGCGATCGATCAGAAAGCGCTCCAGACTCAAAAGCTTGAGCATAGTCTTGTCGATCAATCCGATCGGAATATGCTCTAGTCGCCGCCGCGCGAATAGCGCTGGCCGACCAGAATGGGATCGACCGCCTGCCAGTCGCCCTCATGGCCGAATTCGCTGCTTGACGAGATCGCCAGGAGTTCAGCAAGACGCGTCCGGGCGCGGTTGACCCGGCTTTTCATGGTTCCGATGGCGCAGCCGCAGACGCCTGCCGCCTCTTCATAGGAAAGCCCCGTCGCTCCGATGAGAATGAGGGCCTCGCGTTGATCGGTGGGCAGATGCTGGAGCGCCTCACGGAAGTCGAGCATGTCCATGTGGCTTGGCTGCGCGGGCGCCGAAGCCAGCCTCGCCGCGATCGAGCCGTCCGAATCGGCGATTTCACGGCGCCGTTTCCGGTATTCGGAATAATAAAGGTTGCGCAGGATGGTGAACAGCCAGGCCCGAAGATTGGTGCCTTCGACGAAAGATCCGAGCTTGCTCCAGGCCTTCACCAACGTTTCCTGGACGAGGTCGTCGGCGCGGTCGACGTTTCCGCAAAGCGAAACTGCGAACGCGCGGAGATTGGGGATGACGGCGAGGATATCGGCGGTCATTTGCGCGCTGACCGGCCTCGCCGCGAGAACCTGATCGCTTTCGAATTCTTCGAGATCGTCGTCTGGAGCGATGCTCACAAATCTTTTCCCGTCGAGGAGGAGCCCGTATCGCCTTCAAGCTGCCGCAGCAGCTCGAAAAACCGGTCTGGCACCGGCTGAGTCAGAACATCGTCGTATACAATGCGCAAACGCAGGCCGATTTGATCGGCGACATCGGTTGCGGGAGCTTTCCTCGCCCGAGGTAGCGCCATAAGATTATCGTCGCCGGCGGGAAATTTGACCGAACCCGGCTTGCCCGGCCGCGACGATTGTCCCTCGATCGCGGTCAGATTCAATTGCTTTGTACTGCTCACTTCGAAACCTTTGGATTGATCATCATCGTCCTTCATTCCCTGGCCTTCCGTTTTGAAGGTCTTGATTGTGTCGGACGTCCGCGTTGCGACGTCTCATTTTGCGGCGACGCTCATCTTGAGGTCTGGCAACCATCGTTGGCGGAGACTAAGTCACATGGTAATAGGAGTCTAAACGCCCGGGCCGGCGCATCGTTCCGCACTCTGGAACCTTTCTTGACCGTAAGAATTCATTGGCCAAGCTGGACCGTGCCTGGCAAAGGCGGGAGTTATTTGAATGTCGATATCTCAGGCTATCTCCTCCCACATCCCGCATCTGCGCCGGTTTGCGCGGGCCTTGACGGGAACCCAAAGCGGCGGAGACGCTTATGTGCTCGCGACGCTTGAGGCGATTGTGGCCGACCCCGCCAGTTTCAAGCCTGTCGAAGGCGACGTCCGGACCGAACTCTATCATGTGTTTCTCGACGTTTGGGGCTCGCTGCCCGTGAATAGCCACGTCGATGAGATCGGATTTTCCGGCGACGAGGTTGGCGCGCACCGGAATCTCGACGCGATCACCCTTCGTCCGCGGATCGCCTTTTTGCTCAGCGCGCTGGAAGGTTTCGACACGCCGGCCGTGGCGAGAACGCTTGACTGTTCAATCGAGGAGGCGGCGGCCCTGATCGACGCCGCGGGGAGAGAAATCGCCAATCAGATACGCACCGATGTCGTGATCATCGAGGATGAGCCTTTCATCGCGCTGGATTTGCAGACGTTGGTGGAGGAGCAGGGCCACCGCGTCATCAACGTCGCACGCACCCATCGCGAAGCCGTCGAGGCGGTGACGCGGGAGCGGCCCGGCCTGATTCTCGCGGATATTCAGCTGGCCGACGGCAGTTCGGGTCTCGAGGCCGTCAACGAGATCCTGGGATCATTCTCCGTGCCTGTCATCTTCATCACGGCGTTTCCGGAACGGTTCTTGACCGGCACTCCGCCCGAACCGGCGTTCCTCATTACGAAACCGTTCAGCGTCGACAGTCTGAAAGCGGTGATCAGCCAGGCCTTGTTTTTCGACCGTAAGTCACGGCGGAAAGACGAGTCCGAGGCTGACAGCGCGATGGCGTGAGTCTTTCGCGCCACGCTTGAAAGGCGCGCCGGAAATTCCAAACCTGAAATTTAAAGAGGAGCGATTGTCGTACGGGTTCGACGATTGGAGCCTGCGGCTAGCGGCATCGACCGAACTCCGCGACGGCCCGTAGGCTTGGCCTGTCGCGCGCGAGATTTTCGGAGAAAGTCCGCAGTCTAGCGCCTGGCAGAAAAACGTCCCGTGGCGTCACTGCAACATGAGACGAAACACGCGTCCGTCGTTTATGTTCGTTGCTCTCATAGTCATCGTCGGCGCCGATGCTCTCGGCCTGCTCTGCTTCGGTATTCCGGAAAGGGGTCCGATGAAGTCAACTTTTGACGCGGGGCAGCGCGTCCAGTGTATTCCAGAGCAGATTGTGAGAAATTCGGCGCCGACCTGTCCTAGGGGCGACAGTTCAAGGTTTTTAGTCTTCTAATGCGCTGACCGTTTTGGTGCTTTCGCCTCGAACCTTCGCCCGCTTAAATCAAGCCCAGCTGTTAACCAGCCAAACCATGACGGCGAGAGCAAGGGCGAGCCCGAAGCTGATCGACAGGCCGTAGCCTTTTACCAAACCGAAACGCGGAAGAGTCGCGACCGTTCCGACAAGAGTCGCGAGAAGAAAAATCGTTGCGAAAGCCATTTAGTAGTCTCCCTCTAGTTTTTTTCAGTTTTAGCTTGCCGCACCTGAGGATGCGGAGCCAAAACGTGGAACTCGGCAATAAGTTCCAAGTTTCCTCGTAGCGGATTTTATCGCGATTTGGAAGTACCTTGGACTCGGCCGCTGATCAGGCGATAAATTCGTGTTGCGCACCCCTTTATGCGAGTGGGCGCGCCTTGAGCGGCGGTTGGGTCGGAGACGGATCGCCTGGAACGACAACATCGGGATCGGTGATGGGCGGCAAAGGAACATCTCCGGGATTTTCGACCGGAGGCGGAGGCGGGTCAGGCGCTGGAATATCGGGCTGCGTCGGCGGGGCTGGCTGCGACGGCGTATTTCCGGGCGGAACTCCGGGACGCTCTGGAACTTGTTGCGCGAAAGAGCTTCGCGCGTCGCGTTCTTGCGGCGTCAGGCGGTCAAGGTTCATGTGAGTTTCCTTATTCGATTCGCCCCCGAACGCGCGCGCAAGGGCGAGGTTCCGCACCGGAATCGCGACACGAACGAGGGGCGAGACGCTCGCTCGGAGCCAGAGGAACTTCGCAAGATGGGAGGCGTTACGTCGGCCGTATCAATTCAGCCGGGAGTCTCGCAAATGGCCGTCAAATCGATGAAGGATCTTTTTCTCTATACGCTCAAAGACATCTATTACGCCGAAAAGCAGATCTACAAGAACCTGCCTAAAATGGCGCAAAACGCCGAATCGCCCGTGTTGAAACAAGCGTTCGAAAAGCATCGGGAGGAAACAGCGCATCAGATCGAGCGGCTCGAATCCGTCTTCGAGGAATGCGGGGTCTCCGCCCGCAGCATCCGCTGCGAGGCGATGGACGGACTCCTCGCCGAAGCCAAGGAAATGATGGAGGAGGTCGACGACGCTCAGGTGTGCGATGCGGCGATGCTGGCCGCGGCGCAGGCTGTCGAGCATTACGAGATTTCGCGCTACGGCACGCTGATCGCCTGGGCGGACAAGCTGGGGATGAAGAACGCGGCCAAGCTGCTGAACGAAACGCTGGAAGAGGAAAAGAAGACCGACCAGGCCCTGACGAAAATCGCCCAAGAGACGATCAATCTCCAGGCGGCCTGACAGACAACAAAACCCAGCCGGTTAGCAATTGGTTGGATCGCATTGGCGTCTCGCATCGCGTTGTGGCCCCGCGGCTGCGCCGCTCCCTGCTCCAAAAGCTCGTGCTGGTAAGTTTGCGCGTGCCCTCCGCGCCAAACTCCAGTAGACCGTGATCAGCCGCAGCCTTCGCCGAATCAGCGGCGGGCGGCTGGTTGCGATCATGGGGCGCGCCATTCGTATCATCGGGATCGATCCGGGGCTTCGCAATCTTGGTTGGGGCGTGATCGAGGTCGAGGGTTCCCGGCTCGCCTATGTGGCCAGCGGCGTCGTCCATTCGAATTCGAAGCTCGCTCTCGCCGCTCGCCTGCGCGAACTTTACGATGGCCTTTCGTCGGTCATCCGGACCCATGATCCGCTCGAGGCGGCGGTCGAGGAAACCTTCGTCAATTGCGATCCGCAATCGGCCTTGAAGCTCGGACAGGCGCGCGGCGTCGCGCTTCTCGCGCCAGCGCTCGGGGGCTTGCTCGTTGCGGAATACGCGGCCAATCTCATCAAGAAGACTGTGGCCGGGTCGGGCCATGCCGAAAAGAAGCAGATCGCCCTCATGGTCAAATTTCTTCTTCCCCGGGCGGACGCGGCCAGCGCCGACGCGGCGGATGCGCTCGCCGCCGCGATCACCCATGCGCAGCTGCGCCGCCATCTGGCGCTCTCGGCGTCGCCGCTCGCATGATCGGCAAGCTCAGGGGCGTCGTTGATTCCTACGGCGATGATTTTGTCATTCTCGACGTCAACGGCGTCGGTTACGTCGTGACCTGTTCGGCGCGCACTTTGCAAAATCTGCCCCGGCCGGGGGAGGTTGCGGCGCTCGCGATCGAAACGCAGATGCGCGAGGATTCCATCCGGCTGTTCGGCTTCGGTTCGGAGGCGGAACGCGATTGGTTCCGGCTGCTACAATCGGTGCAGGGCGTCGGCGCGAAAGTGGCGCTCGCGCTGCAGGGAGTTCTGGGAGAGGCCGAACTGGCGCTCGCCATCGCCCGGCAGGACAAGGCGGCGATCTCGCGCGCTCCGGGCATCGGACCAAGGCTCGCGGCGAGGATCCTTGTGGAATTGAAGGATAAGGCGCCCGCCCTCGCCGTCGAACCGGCTTCAGCGACGGCCGGGGACGCCGACAACAAGGTTCCGCCCGCCGTCAGCGACGCGGTTTCGGCTCTGGTCAATCTTGGCTACGGCCGCCCGCAGGCCGCGGCCGCGGTGGCGGTCTCGGCCGCGGCGCTGGGCGAGGGCGCCGCGACTTCGGAACTCATCCGGCGAAGCCTCAGGGAATTGTCTCGATAAGGCGGGACTGCTCGCCGTCACGCCTTGCCGTGATGCGCGGCTTCGGAATTGGAGTCGAGCGGCCAGCGCGGCTTCGCCGCGAAGGTCAGGTCGTCGGTGAGGCCAAGCGACAGGCGCTCAATTCCGGCCCAAGCGATCATGGCCCCGTTATCCGTGCAAAGGTGCGGCGGCGGCAGCACGAGACGCAGGCCGCTTTCACCGCAAAAGCGCATCAGCGCCCGCCGGATCGCGGAATTGGCCCCGGCGCCGCCGGCGACGACCATGGCGTTGGACTGGCCGACCGTCTCGCGGAACAGACGAAGGCCGGCGCGGGAGCGATCGATGATTGTGTCCACCACGGCGGCCTGGAACGAGGCGCAAAGATCGGCGACGTCGGTCTGGTTCAGGGCCCCAAGCCGTTCGGCCTCGATGCGGACGGCGGTTTTCAGCCCCGAAAGAGAAAAATCCGGCTTGGCGCGTCCGAGCATCGGCCGCGGCAGATCGAACCGGGTCGGGTCTCCCTTCAGCGCGGCGATCTCGACCTGTGGGCCGCCGGGATAGGGCAGGCCCAGCATTTTGGCGACCTTGTCGAAAGCTTCTCCGACGGCGTCGTCAACCGTTGATCCAAGGCGCAGATAATCGCCGACCCCTTTCACAGCGACCAGCTGGGTGTGGCCTCCCGAAACGAGCAGCAGAAGATAGGGAAATTCCAGTTCGTCGGTCAGACGCGCCGTCAACGCATGCGCTTCGAGGTGATTGACCGCGATGAACGGTTTGCGGCTGGCCAATGCGAGGGCTTTCGCCGTCGTCAGGCCAACGAGGACGCCGCCGACGAGGCCGGGTCCCCCCGCCGCCGCGACCGCGTCGATCGCGGAGAGTTTCAGCCCGGCGTTGTCCAGCGCGCGCTGAACGAGCCGGTCGATCACCTCGATATGGGCGCGGGCCGCGATCTCGGGCACGACGCCGCCATAGGCCGCATGTTCGGCGATCTGGCTCATGACCTCGTTGGAGAGGATCTCGCCGGCCCCGCCGGGCGGGCGCCTCACCACGGCCGCGGCGGTTTCATCGCAGGTCGTTTCAATGCCGAGAACGAGCATGGCCAGCCTTAATGTACGATCGGGGCGAACTTTCCCGATTCGGGAAGTGAAGAAAATGCCTTATAGAGGTCCGCGCCGACGCTTCCGTCGTTTGCCTCCGGCTTCCGGCGCACTAAGATCGAATCTATAGAGCCGCCAAATCATAAAGGGAACAAGTCGATCGCACCCCCTGGCCAAACACGAAGCGGCGCGGCCGCATTCAAGATCGGGACGCGCGGCAGCCCTCTGGCGCTGGCCCAGGCGCATGAGCTGAAGGAGCGTCTGACCGCCGCTCACGGCGGCGACGCCGTTATGATCGAAATCGTCGTCATCAAGACCACGGGCGACGCCATCGTGGACCGCCCGCTCAGCGAGGCGGGCGGCAAAGGATTGTTCACCAAGGAGCTCGACATCGCCCTGAGCCGGGGGGACGTGGATATCGCCGTCCATTCGGCCAAGGATCTGCCGACCCTGCTGCCTGACGATATTGCAATTCTCGGCTATCTGCCGCGCGAGGACGTGCGCGACGCCTGGATCTCGCCGCATGCGGACCATCCCCTCAAGCTTCGTCCGGGGGCGGTCGTCGGCACTGCTTCGCTGCGCCGCGGCGCGATGGTCAAACGGCTGCGGCCCGACCTTTCGATCATTCTGCTGCGCGGCAATGTCGAAACCCGGCTGGCGAAGCTTGCGGCGGGCGACGTCGACGCGACGCTTCTGGCTTTAGCCGGGCTCAAACGCCTGAAGCTCGAGTCGCGGGCGACGTCGATCCTCGATCAGGCCGAATTCATTCCGGCCGCGGGGCAGGGCGCGATCGGACTGACGGGCCGGGTCGGCGATCGCGCCTCCGAGGCTTTCACAGCGCCGATCCTTGACGCCGCGACGGGCCTTGCTTTGGCGGCGGAGCGCGCGTTCCTGCATGTCCTCGACGGGTCGTGCAAAACCCCGATCGGGGCGAACGCCTGGCTCGAAGGTGGCGACGTCGTGTTCCAGGCGATCGTGCTGCGGCCGGACGGCTCCGAGGTCTTCGAGACGGCCTTAAGGGGCGCGCCCTCGGCCGCCGCGGCCCTTGGCGAAGCGGCCGGGCGCGATCTCCGCGGCCGGCTCCCCGCCGACTTTTTTCTGGTCTAGCCGTTTCAGATTCCGGAGTTTTGAGTGCAGGTTCTTCTCACGCGCGCCCAGGATCAAGCGTTGCGCTCCGCCGCGAAACTGCAGGCGAAGGGGCATTCTTCGCTGATTTCGTCCGTTCTCGAAATGGTGCCGACCGGAGCGGACTGGCCCAAAGGCGTGCTGGACGGCGTCCTTGCGACCAGCGCACAGGCCTTTGATTTATTGTCCGATTCCCCCGAATGGCCCTTGCCGGAGGCCCGCCGTCTGCTGCCATTATTTCTCGTCGGCGAGCGCACCGGGAAAGCCGCGCGCGATCGCGGGTTCATGGGCGCCGCCCTGATCGCGCCTGACGCCAGGATGCTCGCGTCCGACATAGGGAGCAGGATCGAGGGCGCCGGCCGGCTGATCTATCTTGCCGGACGCGACCGCAAGCCCGATCTGGAGGCGCAGCTGAAAGATCTTGGGCACGACGTTCTGACGATCGAGGTCTACGCCGCCCAGCCGGCCGAATCGCTGACCGCGGAAGCCGTCGCCGGGCTGTCGTCCGGCGCGATTGGCGCGGTGCTGCATTATTCCAGGCGGAGCGCGGAAATCTTTTTGGACCTTGCGCATGACGCCGGCCTCGACGTGTCCGATCTCATTCATATCGCAATGTCGCCGGATGCGGCGGAGCCGTTGTGGGCCGCTGGTTTTTCGAACGTGCGCGCCTGCGAAAAGCCGGAGGAACAGGCGATGCTCGAGCTTGTTGACGAACTGGCGGCCGTGTCCGGCGAAGGCCCGAGGCGGAAGTGACGCGAACCTGTCGTCAGGGACTTTGCTTGAAGCGTTTGGCGACGGCGCTGTCGGCGCTCGCCTTCGCGGCGCTGGCCCCTCCCCTCCATGCGGAACATATCGACGTCCGCGCGGCCTTCGTCCGGGCCCCGCATTCGCCCGATACGCTCTCGATTCTGGACGTTCCAGCCGAGGATGACGCAATCGCCGGCGCCCGCCTCGCGGTTGAGGACAACAACACGACGGGCCGTTTTCTCGATCAGTCTTTTTCGATCGACGACGCCCCTGTGGACTCCGGCGCCAGCGCCGTAGCCGCCGTGAAAAGGCTCGTCGATGAGGGCGTGTTCCTGATCCTCGCTGACCTTCCAGGCCCCTCCTTGCTCGAACTCGCCGACGCGATGCGGGACAAGCCGGTCCTGCTGTTCAACATCAGCGCGCCCGAGGACATGCTGCGCGAGGAGAATTGCCGGGCCAATGTCATTCATGTCGCGCCCTCCTATTCGATGCTCGCCGACGGCCTCGCTCAATACCTTGTCTGGAAACAATGGAAACGCTGGCTTTTGATCAAGGGGCCGCACCCTCAAGATGAACTTTACGCTGGCGCCCTTCGCCGCTCCGCCAAAAAATTCGGGGCCAAAATCACGGACGAACGGGTCTATGAAGACACGGGAGGCGGCAGGCGCTCGGATTCGGGTAGCGTGCAAACCCAGAGGCTTGTCCCCGCCGCCACACAGAACGCCGCGCCCTACGACGTTCTCGTCGCCGCCGACGAAAGCGAAGTGTTCGCCAATTACCTCCCCTACCGGACCTTCGACCCTCGCCCGGTCGCGGGATCGGCGGGATTGAAGCCATTGAGCTGGGACGGAAGCCATGAACAATGGGGCGCCATTCAGCTGCAGAACCGCTTTGTCAAACTCGCGGCGCGGCGCATGAACGAGCGCGACAATCAGGCCTGGGTCGCCATGCGGATGATCGGCGAGGCCGTCTCGCGGACAGGATCGGGCGATCCGAAGGTGATCCGCGATTATATCACCGGGCCGGAGTTCGCGATTGCGGCGTTCAAGGGCCAAAAGCAGACCCTGCGTCATTGGAACCAGCAGTTGCGGCAGCCGATCCTGCTCGGCGACGGCAGAATGATCGTCTCGGTTTCGCCGCAAGAGGGTTTTCTTCATCAGACGTCCGAGCTCGACACGCTGGGCTTCGATCAGCCGGAGACAAAATGCAAACTGCCATGATGTTGCGCCGAGGCTGCAAGGCTGCGCCCCGGATCGCCCGCGCCTTCGCGTGCGGCGCCTTGTTTCTCGGCGCCTGGCCCATGGCGTCCGCTTTGGCGTTCACGGCCTATGTTTCGAACGAGAAGGGGAACTCCATATCGGTCATCGACACTGATAAACTGGAGGTCACGCAGACGGTGAAAGTGGGCAGAAGGCCGCGCGGAATCGCCCTCACCCAGGACGGCGGTCAGCTGTTCATCTGCTCCGGCGACGACAACGCCATACAGATCCTCGACACCAAAACCTTGACGATCATCGGTAAGATGCCGTCGGGGGCCGATCCCGAACTCCTCGTCCTCAGTCCCGACGGGAAGCTCCTTTATACCTCCAATGAGAACGACAATCTCGTCACCGCGATCGACGTTGCGACACGCAAGGCGGTCGCCGAGATTCCGGTCGGCGTCGAGCCCGAAGGGATGACTCTAAGCCCCGACGGGAAAGTGCTGGTCAATACGTCCGAAACCACCAATATGGCGCATCTGATCGATACGCAGACGCGCAAGATCTTCGCCAACGTTCTCGTCGACGCCCGGCCGCGCGCAGCGCAATATACGCCGGACGGATCGGAATTATGGGTCACCTCCGAAGTCGGCGGCACGGTCAGCGTCATCGGCGCCGACCACAAGGTCAAACAGAAGATCGCGTTCGCCGTTCCAGGCCTCGCCAAGGAAGCGATTCAGCCGGTCGGACTGCGGTTCACGCCGGACGGATCGAAGGTTTTCGTCGCATTGGGGCCAGCCAACAGGGTGGCCGTGATCGACGTCGCGAGCAAGACGGTCGAAAAATATCTTCTCGTCGGGCAACGTGTCTGGCAGCTCGCGTTTACGCCGGACGGCAAGTTTCTGTATGCGACCAACGGCGTCTCAAATGACGTGTCGGTGATCGACGTGGGCAAACTCAAGGTCGTCAAATCGATTGCGGTCGGTTCGTTTCCCTGGGGCGTCGCGATCGCGAAGGAATGACCTTGCGCGCGATACAATCCGAAGCCGCGACCGACCCCGCCGGCGCCGCCGCCCTTGGCGTCGAGCGCGTGACCCATCATTATGGGAAGCGCAAGGCGCTGGACGATGTCAGCTTCAGCGTCGGGCGGGGGAGTTTCACCGTGCTTCTCGGCCTCAACGGGGCGGGCAAGAGCACGCTTTTTTCGCTGATCACCCGCCTTTACGCGACGCGCTCCGGCTCGATCCGCATTTTCGGTTTCGACGTGAACCGGACGCCCGGCGAAGCGCTCAGGCGTCTTGGCGTCGTGTTTCAGGCGCGAACCCTCGACCTCGATCTGTCGATTTCGCAGAACCTTTCCTATCACGCGGCGCTGCACGGCATTGGCGCGCGCGAATCGAAAGATTTGATCCGCGAGGCCCTGAGTCAGGCGGATATGACCGATCGCGCCGACGAAAAGGCGCGGAGCCTGTCGGGAGGTCAGATGCGGCGGGTTGAAATCGCGCGGGCGCTCCTGCACCGGCCCCGCATGCTCCTTCTCGACGAGCCGACCGTTGGTCTCGACGTCAAGGCGCGCGCGGCGATCGTCGCCCATGTGCGCCGTCTTGTCGTCAGGGAAGGCGTCGGCGTGTTGTGGGCGACCCATCTCATCGACGAGATAGATCCGGGCGACAATGTCGTCGTCCTGCATCGCGGCCGCGTTCTCGATCAGGGAAATGTGCGGGAAGTCGCCGCCCGCGCGGGGGCGCAGGAGATGGGCGCCGCCTTCGCCAGACTGACCGGCGAGGGCGCAGCGGAGGATCCAGCTTGATGGCCAATGCTCACATCAAGGCGGCGGGAGGCGGGTTCCGCCTCGGCCAATACGCGATCTGCCTCAAGGGCATCGTCTGGCGTGAGGCGTTGCGGTTTCTGCATCAACGCGAGCGCTTCGTCTCCGCGCTGGTTCGTCCGCTCGTCTGGCTGTTCATTTTCGCGGCGGGGTTCCGCACGGTCCTCGGCGTGTCGATCATCCCGCCCTACGACACCTATGTGCTCTATGAAGTCTACATCACGCCGGGACTCATGGCGATGATTCAGCTCTTCAACGGGATGCAATCGTCGCTCTCGATGGTTTACGACCGCGAGATGGGCAATATGCGCACGCTCCTCGTCAGTCCTCTGCCGAGGTGGTTCTTGCTGACAAGCAAGCTCGCCGCCGGAACGAGCGTTTCCGTGCTTCAGGTCTACGCGTTTCTCGCGATCGCCTATTTCTGGGAAATCGAACCGCCCACGCCCTGGGGTTATCTCACCGTTCTGCCGGCGCTGATCCTCAGCGGCCTGATGTTCGGCGCGCTGGGAATGCTTCTGTCGTCGCTGATCCGGCAGCTGGAGAATTTCGCCGGGATCATGAATTTCGTGATTTTTCCGATGTTCTTTGCGTCGTCCGCCCTCTATCCGCTGTGGCGGGTCAGGGAGGGGAGCCCCAAACTCGCGTTTTTCTGCGAGCTCAATCCATTCACCCATGCCGTGGAACTGATCCGGTTCGCCTTTTACGAGCAGATCGATCCTTTGGCCCTGGGGGCGGTTCTTGGAGCGACGATTGTTTTTCTGGCGGGCGCGATCCTCGCCTATGATCCTTCGCGCGGCATGCTGATGCGGCGCGAAGGATTGTAAAGGGCGGATGCTACTTTTTCGCGCCGGTCGGACCGAACTGGGCGAGAAAGGCGACAAGGTTTTCGCGATCGGAGTCCTTGGGCAATCCGGCGAAAATCATCTTCGTGCCGGGAACCTTGGATTTCGGGTTCGCGAGATATTCGTTCAGGTTCGTCTCGTCCCAGGTGATGCCGGAATTCTTGTTGGCGTCGGAATAGCTATATCCCTCGACGGCGCCCGTCTTGCGCCCGATAAGCCCGTTCAGCTCCGGGCCGACGAAGTTCTTCGCGCCCTCGCCGATAGCATGGCAGACCTTGCACTTTTGATTGAAGATCGCTTCGCCGGCGGCGACGTCCGCGGCGAAAGCCCCGGCGGCGGATGCTATCCAAGCGGCCGTGGCGGCCATACAGGCAAGTTTCAAACTCATATTCAGTTCCCTTCCCTTTGTGCGGCGGTCTTTCAAGAATGACCCCCGATTTGCTCGTCAATATGACCAGCGCGCCGGAGACCAATATACCTGGCGCGACGATCCATGTATCCTGAGACCATGCCCCAAGACAACCCGAACTCACAAAGAATCAATCCGAACGCAGGACGCCGGGTCGCCGCCGGGCTAGGGGCGCTTTCCCAATTCGGAAGGGCGCTGAGGCTGGCGCGGGGCGCCGCGCTGGGCCTCACGATGGCTTTGAGCGGAAATGCCGACGCTCACGCCGCCGACAAGCTGCGCGTCGCAGCGCAGAAAACCGGCACGCTCGCCTGGGAGCTTGGACTGATCAAATCGCGCGGCCTTGACAAAGCCGCGGACCTCGAGATCGAAGTGACCGAACTCGCCTCCCCCGAAGCCGCGAAAATCGCGCTGGCCGGAGACGCCGTCGACGTCATTCTCACCGATTGGTTATGGGTCGCCCGCGAGCGAAGTCTTGGCGCCAAGCTGGTTTTCGCGCCCTATTCGACCGCGCTCGGAGCCGTGATGGTTCCGGCGAATTCGCCGGTCCTGAGCCTCGCCGATCTGAAGGGCAAGACGATTTCCGTCGCCGGCGGGCCTCTCGACAAGAGCTGGCTGTTGCTGCAGGCGCTTGCGAAAGCCTCGACTTTCGACCTGAAGTCAATCGCGCATGTGATTTACGGCGCCCCGGCGCTACTTTACCAGAAAAGCCTGAACGGCGAAGCGGACGCCAGCCTGAACTTCTGGACCTATTGCGCCAGCCTTGAATCGCGCGGATTCCGGCGTCTGATCGCAATGGATGAGGTCGAAACGCGCCTTGGCGCGAAGGATCGCGTCGCGATGGTCGGCTATGTCTTTTCCGAAGGTTTCGCGCAGCGCGCCCCGAACGCGCTCGAGCGTTTCTTCAAGATCGCGAACGAAGCCAGGGAGACGCTCGTCGGTTCCGACGCCGACTGGGTGGAGATCGGCCGCAAGGCCGGGGTTGAAACCGCCGCGGAACTCGCGCTCTACCGGCGAACCTATGTCGAGGGGATACCGAACCGTTCAATCGACGCCGAATTCGCCGACGCCAGCGCGCTGTATCGCATCCTCTTCAAAGCCGGCGGCGCCGATCTCGTCGGCCCGGCGGCGGAGCTTGATCCCGCGATCTATTATCGCGGCGCCTCCGGTAAACGTGCACCGGAACATTGATCCATGCCCATCCGCCTGGCCTCGCTCCTGGTCCTGCTGGTCCTTTGGCAATGGGGGTCGGGGCTGCTTGGATCCCGCGCGCTTCCCCCGCCTCTCGCGGTGCTGGCCGTCGTGGGCGCGGAAGCGCGTTCGGGGGCGCTTGCCGTCAACCTCGGCGCGACGCTCGCCCGCGTGATCGCATCCTTCACGCTGGCCATGGCGCTTGGCGCGGCGCTCGGCCTCGTCATGGGCAGGAGCAAGATGGCGGATCAGCTTCTCGACCCCTGGCTGATCGTTCTGTTGAATCTGCCGGCGCTGGTCATCATTGTCCTCGCCTATATCTGGGTCGGCCTGAACGAGACCGCCGCCATCGGCGCGGTCGCCCTCAACAAGTTGCCGAATACGGCCGTGACGGTGCGCGAAGGCGCGCGCGCGCTCGATCGCGGTCTTGACGAGATGGCGAGGATTTTCGCCCTTGGCCGGGGAGCACGGCTGCGGCACGTCATCCTGCCGCAACTCGCGCCCTATCTCGCCGCGGCGACGCGATCGGGGCTTTCGCTCGTCTGGAAAATCGTGCTTGTCGTCGAATTGCTCGGGCGTCCCAATGGCGTCGGGTTCGAGATCGGCGTGGCGTTTCAGCTTTTCGACGTGACGCGGCTCCTCGCCTACGCCCTTCCCTTCGTCGGCCTCATGCTGGCGATGGAAACCTTCATCGTCCAACCGATCGAGCGTCATGTCTCCCGCTGGCGGCCGCACCCTGCTTGAAGTCGCCGTCGCCCTGAAGACCCGGCGCGCCGTCTCGGGCGAGTCTCGGGTCGTGCTGCGCGATGTCGGGTTCTCTTTAGGCGAGGGCGAAGTCTGCGCCTTGCTCGGGCCGTCCGGATGCGGCAAGACGACCCTGCTGCGCCTGATCGCCGGGCTCGACAAGGAGTTCGAGGGGGCCGTCACCTTGCCGGCGCGCCGCAGGATCGGGATGGTCTTCCAGGAGCCAAGGCTTCTGCCGTGGCGCAGCGTCGCGGAGAATCTGCGGATCGCGGGCGCGCCGCCGGGCAAAGACCTCGACGCCATCGTCGCGACGCTGGGGCTCGCCGGACATCTTGATCATTTCCCCGGCGAATTGTCGCTGGGCCTCGCCCGCCGCGTCGCCATCGCCCGCGCGTTCGCCATCGCCCCGGACCTGCTTATTCTTGACGAACCCTTCGCCTCGCTCGACGCGATTTTGGCGCGGCGGTTGCGCACGGAGCTGACGAGCCTTGTCGAGAGGCTCAGATCGACGACGCTCATCGTCACGCATGACGTCGACGAGGCGATTTCGCTCGCCGACCGGATCGTGGTCCTGTCGCCGGCGCCCGGCCGCGTGATCGCCGACCGCAGGATCGAAACGCCCCGTCTCGCGCTGACGCCCGAGGCGGCGGCGGACATCAGGGCCGAACTCGCCGCGATGATGGCCGCGGCGCATGGCGGCTAGAGCATATTCCGATCGGATGGAATCAATCCAATCGACAAGAATATGCTCAAGGTTTTGAAACTGGAGCGATTTCTGATCGATCGCATGACTTCATGCGATCGGAAAGCGCTCCGAGCAAAGATCCGCATCGGTGAATGCAGCTTCTTTCCCGGTTCTGGCGAAATTGATGTAGAATCAGCAAAGAACGTTGGGCGGGGACATCGTGCATCCAGACACAATCGAGGCGAGGGCCGCGCTGGAGCGGGTGTTCGGCTTTGCGGATTTCAGGCCGGGGCAGATCGAGGTTCTCGACGCGGTCTTTTCCGGCGAGAATGTCCTCGCCGTCATGCCGACGGGGTCGGGCAAGTCGCTCTGCTACCAATTGCCCGCGATCGTGCGCAAGGGCCTCACGATCGTGGTTTCTCCCCTGATCGCGCTCATGCGTGATCAGGTGCAGCAGCTGGAGCGGCGCGGCGTCGCGGCGGCGGCGCTGCATTCGGCCAATACGGGGCCCGAGAACGCGGCGATCGAGGCGGGGCTCAGGCGAGGCCGCTATCGCCTCGTCTATGTCGCGCCGGAGCGGCTGCTGCGCCCGGATACGCCCGCGCTGCTGCGCGAGGCGGGCGCCAATGCGCTCGCCATCGACGAAGCCCATTGCGTGTCGCAATGGGGGCATGATTTCCGCCCCGAATATCATGGCCTCGCGCAAGCCGCGCAAGCGATCGGCGGCCTTCAACTGATCGCCGTGACGGCGACTGCCGACGCGCCGACCCGCGCGGAGATCGTGCGGACCTTGTTTTCCTCGCCGCCGAGAATCTTCGTTCGATCGTTCGACCGGCCCAACATTCATTTGTCCATGCGCCGCAAGACGAGCGCCGCCCGGCAGGTCGAGGACATGGTGGCGCGCCATAAAGGCCAGAGCGGAATCGTCTATTGCGCCTCACGGAAAGGCGCGGAGGATCTCAGCCGGAGACTTTCGGCCATCGGCGCGCCGGCGCTTCCGTATCACGCCGGGCTCGCCGCCGAAATCAGGTCGGCGCATCAGGACGAATTCTTGCGCTGCGACGGCGTGGTGATTGTCGCGACGGTCGCGTTCGGGATGGGAATCGACAAGCCCGACGTGCGCTTCGTCTGCCACGCCGATCTGCCTCAGAGCGTCGAGGCCTATTACCAGGAAATCGGCCGCGCCGGGCGCGACGGCCTGCCCGCCAAGACGCTGACCTTGTTCAGCGACGGCGACATCCGCCTTCGCGAGCGCCAGATCGCCGAGGGCGACGCGTCGGCGGAACGAAAGCGCGCGGAGCAGCGGAAATTGCAGGCCCTGATCGCCTTGTGCGAATCCCCGCGCTGCCGGCGACAGACCTTGCTCGCCGCCTTTGGCGAGGCGTCGGATCCCTGCGGCAATTGCGACATCTGCGAGGGCCATTGGCCGGTTTTCAATGGCGTCGTCGCCGCCCAGAAAATCATGTCGGCGATCCACCGCACCTCCGGGCGCTTTTTTTCGGGCCATCTCGCCAATCTCCTCGTCGGCAAGGCGACCGACGCGATCAAGCGCCATGGCCACGATCTTCTGCCGACATTCGGTGTCGGCAAGGAATTCGCCGTCAGCGAGTGGCGAAGCATGTTTCATCAGCTGCACGCGTCCGAGTTGATCGCCCAGGACCCCGAGGATCGGGACCGCTGGGTTTTCACCGACGCCGGTCGCGACGTGATCTTGGGCCAGACGCCCCTTACCCTGCGCGGTGAAATCGCGCCGGCGGACGCTCGCGCCGCGACCGGCCCGGGGAGTTCGGCCGCGAGGACTGACGCGTCGCCTGCGCCGCTGACGGCGAGGCAGCACAAGCTGCTGGCGGCGCTGAAGGCCAAACGGCTGGAAATCGCCAGAGCGCAAAAAACGCCTGCGTTCGTCATTCTCCACGACAGCGCGCTGATCGAAATCGCGATCGCGCGGCCGCGGACCCCGGAGGATCTCCAGCGCATTCACGGCGTCGGGCCGGCCAAGGCGAGCCGCTACGGGGCGATGTTCCTCGCGATTGTCCAGGCTCACAGCGAGGCCTCATGAGGCCAGCGCGAGACGTCGCCCGCTCTTTCCTTCGCCAGGGTCTGATCGCGATCGCTCTGGCGGCTTTCTGCTTGAGCCCCGCCGCGGCGGAGTCGCAGCCGCCCATCATTTCCCAGGGCGCGCGTTTTCTTCCCGTCGTCGCCGGCCATGGAATGGCTTCGGCTCAGGAAGGCGCCGCGGCCGAAATCGGGGTCGACGTCCTGCGGCGGGGCGGCAATGCGGTCGATTCGGCGGTCGCCGTCGCCCTCGCTCTCGCGGTCACCTTTCCGCGGGCGGGCAACCTTGGCGGCGGCGGCTTCATGCTGATCTATCTGGCTCATGAAAACAAAACATTGGTCATCGACTATCGCGAGATGGCCCCGGCCGACACGCCGTCGAATGTTTTCCTGAACGAGGCCGGCGAGGCTGATCCGGCCAAATCGCGCGACACGGGCCTCGCCGTCGGGGTGCCGGGGACCGTCGCCGGACTTTGTTTGGCGTTGCGCAAATATGGATCAGGCAAGTTTTCTCTCGCCGAACTGGCGGCCCCCGCGATCGCTCTCGCGCGCGGCGGCGTTCTGGTCGAGGAGGATCTCGCCGACTCGCTTCCTCTTGCGCAACAGCGTCTGCGGCGCTGGCCTTCCTCGGCGCGAATTTTTCTGCGTTCCGACGGTTCGCCGCTCGCGCGCGGCGACAGGCTCGTCCAGCGCGATCTCGCCTCTGTGATCGAGGCCATCGGCGCGCGCGGGGAAAGCGCGTTCTACGAGGGGCCGGTCGCCGAAAAAATCGTCGCGAGCGTGCGGGCGGCCGGCGGCCGAATGACATTGGAGGACCTGAAATCCTATCGCGCGATCGAACGCGAGCCGTTGCGCGGCTCCTACAGAGGCCATGAGATCGTCTCGGTTCCGCCGCCGTCGTCCGGGGGCGTCCACGTGATCGAACTCCTCAATATCCTTGAAGGGTTTCCGCTGGCGGAGCAGGGCGCCAATTCCGCCGCGAGCATTCATCTCGAAGCCGAGGCGATGAAATCCGTCTACGCCGATCGGGCGGCGTATCTCGGCGATCCCGATCAGGTGGAGGTCCCGCTGAAAGGCCTTCTCTCGAAGGCCCATGCCGCGCGATTGCGGCAGGAGATTCCGTTAAGCCGCGCGCGCCGGCCGGATGAAGTCAAGCCGCTTGATCCTGCGCCCTACGAGAGCGATCAGACAACGCATTTCTCCATCGTTGACGCGGCGGGCGACGCGGTGGCGAACACCACCACCTTGAATTTTTCCTATGGTCTCGGGCTCGTCGCCGACGGCGCAGGATTTTTGCTCAACAACGAGTTGGATGATTTCGCCGCCAAGCCCGGCGCGCCGAACGCGTTCGGCCTCGTCGGCGGCGCGGCCAATGCGCCCGCGCCGCGCAAGCGGCCGCTGTCCTCCATGGCGCCGACGATGTTGTTCCACGGCGGCGAACTCGAACTCGTCACCGGATCGCCGGGCGGCTCGCGCATCATCACGATCGTCGCCGGGCTCATTCTCGACCTTGTCGATTTCGGCATGAACCTCGCCGAGGCGACAGCGGCGCCCCGGGTCCATCATCAATGGCTGCCGGCCCAGCTGGAGGTCGAACGCGGCGTCTCCCCGGACACGATCAGGCTGCTGGAGGCGCTCGGTCATAACGTCGCCGTCCGCGGCGCCTGGGGTTCGGCGCAAAGCGTCGCGCGCGCGAACGGAATGCTCCTTGGCGCGGCGGACGCCCGCTCGCGTGGAGCCCGCGCGGCCGGATATTGATCCGCGCCGAACAGCCGCGCGCCAACATTGTCAGTCGCTGGTGGCACCTCGGCGTCCGGCGGGGTGCGTCTTCGCGGATCGCGATCAATTCGATCCTCGAGATTCAGCTTGGCGCAAGTCCTTCCCTTTAACGATTTGTACAGATCGTTCGACGGAGGCGCTCCCTTGGCTTTTGCAATCGGCATGATTGTCGCAATTGGTTGTATGCTTGGCGGCTTCGCCGCCATGGGCGGACATATCTCCGTGATCTGGCAGCCCTGGGAATTCGTCATCATCGGCGGCGTGTCGCTTGGAACCTTCATCGTCGCCAACTCGCTCTCGACGATCAAGGACACCGGCGCAGCGATCAGGGACGCCGTCCTCGATCGTTCCGTCGCCCAGCGCGATTATCTCGACGCCCTCGGGGTCCTTTACACGCTGATGCGGGAATTGCGCGGCAAGGCGCGCAGCGAAGTCGAGCAGCATGTCGACAATCCCACAGAATCGGCGATCTTCAGGAATTTCCCCAAAGTTCTCGCCGACATCGACCTCACGCAATTCATTTGCGACTATTGCCGGTTGATCATCATCGGCAATGCGAAATCCCATGAGATCGAGGCTTTGATGGATGAGGAAATCCAGACCGTCATCCATGACAAGCTCAAGCCGTATCATGCGCTGAGCGCCGTCGCCGACGGACTTCCCGCGATCGGAATCATCGCCGCCGTGCTGGGGGTCGTCAAGGCGATGGGCGCGCTCGACCAATCGCCGGAACTGCTTGGCGGGTTGATCGGCGCGGCGCTCGTTGGCACCTTCGCCGGCATCTTCATGTCCTATGCGCTGGTGGCGCCGCTCGCGCACAAGATCAAGGTCTCGCGGATGCAGCGTTGCAGACTCTACATCATCGTCAAGCAAACGTTGCTCGCGTTCATGAATGGCGCCATGCCGCAGATCGCGCTGGAACACGGGCGCAAGACGATCTCGGCGCATAGCCGCCCTTCGATCGACATGGTGGAGAACGAGACCGTGTCAGGCGGCGGCAAAGCCGCCCAGCAAGCGGCTTGAGCGGCCATGCTGGACAGACCCGTAAACGGCGCAAATCTTAAGGAAGGTCCGGAGCGGCTGCTCGACGCTGTTGGAGTCTCCGTCGACCGGATGCCGATGCTGCATGTCATCTTCGACAAAATGTCGGCGCTATGTTCCGAGAACCTGAGGCGCCTGTCGGCGTCCCCTGCGTTCTTTTCGGTCGATGCGATCGGCACAAGGCGGATCGGGGATTTTCTGGACGCCTACGAAAGCAATGTCGTCATCGGCGTCTTCAATGTCGCGGCGTGGGACTCTCGGATCCTGATCGGGCTTGATTGCAATTTCGTCTTTGCTCTGGCGGAGGCGCTGTTTGGGGGCGATGGCGGAGAATCCGAGCGCCTCGACAAACGTCCGTTTTCCGCTCTCGAGCTGCGGCTGGCGCAAAAGGCGTTTGAACTTCTCGGCAAGGCCATGGAGGCTTCGTTCGCATCCGTCTGCGAGGCGGCCCTCTCTCTGGAGAGGGTTGAGACCCGTCTCGATTTCGCCGTTGTCGCCCCCCGCAACACGTTCGGCGTCGTCACAAGAATGAGGCTTCGGATTCTTGGGCGAAGCGGCGAAATGTTTGTCCTGATCCCGCAGGGAGCGCTGAATTCCATTCGGCCTCATCTTGGGCGTAATCCGTCAGCCGACATGGCCGTCCGCGACCCCGGCTGGACGAAGCAGATCGAAACGGAAATCGGACGACCGAAGTCGCCATCCGGGGCCTGATCGAAGAGCGGCATTTTGTCCTCGGCGACATCGCCGACCTGCGCGTCGGGCAGATCTTCGCCCTGCAGGCGACGATCAAGACGCGCGTGAAGCTCAAGTGCAACGCCGAGCCTTTGTTCTGGTGCAGCCTTGGCCAGGACGCCGGATGCTACACCATGCGCGTCGAGGATTTCATCAACAAGGAACAGGAATTCATCGATGATGTCGCCTCGACCTGACGACGTCGGCGCAAAGCCAAGACCGCGTCCACTCCGCACAAGACAGGGAGCTGACGCGCGGGCCGCAGATATAAAGGCTTCTCATCGAAAGTTCCGTCAACGTTGTAGGCGCCGCAGCGCCGCAGTGACAAGGGGGTCGTCATGTCCGAAGTTGAAAGCGAACCGCAGCGAGAGGATGAGCGCGACATCGCGGCAAAATCTCAAGGGAGCCGCAATCTCGAAACGATATTGCGCCAGAAAGCCGAGACCGCTGGCGCGGAGTCGGCAATCGCCTCCGAGGCGCTTAACTTTTTGTGCCGATTGTGGCGAATGCTGATCGAGGATCTCACTGCCGCGGACAATGATCTGCCCGAAGCGCTGCGGGCGAATCTGGTTTCCATTGGCCTTTGGATCATTAAGGAAACCGACTTGATCCGCTGCGGGAGTTCCGAGAACTTTTGCGGCCTGATTGAGATCTGCGCGACGATCCGGGATGGCTTGAAGTGAGGTGAGCCAATGCATATTTTGCTGCGGGCCGGCGAGAGAATCTACATCAACGGAGCCGTGCTTCGCGCGGATCGGAAAGTCACGCTGGAACTTTTGAACGATGCGGCGTTTCTCCTTCAGGCGCATGTCATGAAGGTTGAGGATGCGACGACGCCGCTCCGCCAACTCTATTTCATCGTGCAGATCATCTTGATGAATCCAACTGATACAGAAGCTGCGCAACAGATGTTCCGGATGTCTGTTCGGATGCTCCTTGAGATCTCGGAACATGGCGCATTATTAGTAGGGCTTCGCGGCGTTAAGGCTCTGGTTGAATCTAACCGAGTGTTCGAAGCGTTAAGGGCGATCCGCACCCTTTTTCCGATCGAAGCCGAAATACTCGCGGCAGGCGCAAAATTATCTCCTACTCAAGCTGCTTAAAAAGCATTCGAGGAAAAGCATCATGTCCGTTAGCAACGTTTCCACTGTGGCGAGCGCCGCTTCCGCCGCTTCATCAAAGACGTCGGCGGCGACCTCGGCCTCATCCACGGTTGATTACAACCAATTTCTGCAGCTTCTGGTCGCAGAGCTTAAAAATCAGGATCCGACAAGTCCGACGGATCCGACGCAATTCATGAGTCAGCTGGCATCTTTCTCATCAGTTGAGCAGCAGGTTCAAACGAACTCCACTCTTAATGCTCTATTGTCCTCACAGGCGACAAATTTGTTAGGCGAGAAGGTGACTTCTTCCGACGGATCAGTCAGTGGAACGGTGGCGTCGCTTCAAACCAACACTGGTGGAAGCGTCACGGCCACACTGACCAATGGCGGCGCAATTGTCATAGGCCCCGGCATTTCGGTGAGTTCTCAATGAATGAAGCCGACGCGCTTGAACTGATCAGGGCGGCCCTTTGGACGATCATTCTGGGCGCAGGTCCTGCTGTCGGCGCCGCAATGGTCGCAGGACTCGTCGTTGCGTTGCTTCAGGCGCTGACTCAGGTACAGGAAATGACTCTGACGTTCGTGCCGAAAATAATCGTGATCTTCATTGTGCTGGCGATTGGGGCTCCCTTTATCGACGGTCAAATCTATTCATTCACAGAGCGCGTCTACTCGCGAATCGAAAAAGGCTTTTAGCCACTGTATTAGAAAATATCAGTGGGAGGGGTTTTCTCCGCCCTCGCCTTTGAACCTCGCATTTTCAAGTTGATCAGGTTCGCCTACGACCTCGGTCATCTTGGGGCAAGCTGAGACTATCAGGCTTTTCACATCCGTTGTTATTTGCGCAACAGTCGATTTCCTCGACTGATGCATCGAGGAGCGCGTATGGCCGACATCTTGTTGCCTCATCCTGGCGCCGTCGAGCGCAAGAGCATAAGAGATGTTGGCTTTGCAGCGGGCATTGTCGCCATACTCTCTATATTCTTCTTGCCGATTCCCGCATTCCTTATAGATCTTGGGCTCGCATTTTCCATTGCGCTCTCGGTCTTGATCCTTATGGTCGCCCTGTGGATCGAGCGCCCTTTGGATTTTTCAGCGTTTCCGACAATTCTGCTCGTCGCGACTCTGCTCCGGCTGGCCCTCAATATCGCGACGACAAGGCTGATCCTGGCGAATGGCGCGGAAGGGCTGACCGCCGCGGGTTATATCATCGGAGGCTTTTCGAAGCTCGTCATGAGCGGCGATTTCGTCATCGGGCTCATCGTATTCGCCATTCTCGTCACGGTAAATTTCGTCGTGATCACGAAGGGCGCCACGCGCATCGCGGAGGTTGGCGCCAGATTTACGCTGGATGCTATTCCCGGCAAGCAGATGGCGATCGATGCGGATCTGTCTGCGGGCCTTATTGACGAAAAGGCGGCGCAACGTCGGCGGCGGGATTTGGAAGAGGAAAGCTCGTTCTTCGGCTCGATGGACGGAGCGTCGAAATTCGTCCGTGGCGATGCGGTGGCCGGTCTGATCATCCTGGCGGTTAATATATTCGGCGGGATCGTCATTGGAGCTACCCGCCACAACATGCCTCTTGGAGAAGCAGCTGACGTCTTCGTCAAGCTTTCGGTGGGCGATGGCCTTGTCTCTCAGATCCCGGCTCTGATCGTCTCGTTAGCTGCTGCCCTGCTCGTCTCCAAAGGGGGCACACGGGGAGCTGCGGAGGAGGCGGTCCTCAATCAACTCATGAAATATCCAAGGGCGCTATTTGTGGCCGCGCTCCTGATGTTTGGCATGGCGATCGTGCCGGGCCTTCCGTTGTTCCCGTTCGCGTTTTTGGGCGGCGTGCTCGCTTTCGTCGGATATGCGGCGCCAAAGCGTCTGTCCAAGGATCGGGAAGCCGAACGCGCCAGGACAGCCGAAGCCGAGGAGCGGACGAGGCTCGAGGCGAAGAACTCGGTCAAGGAATCGATCCGCACCGCCGAACTCGAGCTGTGTCTTGGAAAACAGCTCTCGGCGAGGCTGCTCGCGTCGCACAACGAACTCGCCGTGCGCGTCGCGAAAATGCGGCGTAAATTCGCCCGGCAATACGGGCTCGTGGTTCCTGACATCAAGCTTTCCGACGAATTGGCGCTTCCCGCGAAGGGGTACAGAATCAAAATTCATGGGACAGCGGTTGCGGAACACGAGCTCCGTATCGGTGATCTTATGGTGATCACGGGCGAGGGAGCGCGGCCCGATCTCCCTTGCGATGAAACCCGTGAGCCTGCGTTCGGGATGAAGGCCGTCTGGGTTTCGCAAGCATTCGTCAATGAGCTCAAGCGAGATGGATTTGCTCCGGTTGACAACATGTCGGTTCTGCTCACTCATCTCAGCGAGGTTGTCCGCAATAATCTGGCTCAGCTTCTTTCCTATAAAGACATGCGCGCCCTTCTGGAGCGGCTTGGTCCTGACTACAAGCGGCTCCTCGACGACATTTGTCCGTCTCAGATCTCATTTTCAGGCTTGCAGGCGGTTTTGAAACTGCTGCTTGCCGAACGTGTTTCGATTCGCAACCTCCATCTCATTCTTGAGGCGATCGCGGAGATCACTCCTCATGCGCGGCGAGCGGAGCAAGTCGCCGAACATGTTCGCATGCGAATGGCGCAGCAGATCTGCGGCGATCTCATGGACAAGGGACAACTTAAGGTCTTGCGGCTTGGTCACCGGTGGGATCTTGCGTTTCATCAAAGTCTTAAACGCGACGGCAAAGGGGAAATCATTGAGTTTGATCTTGATCCCGCGATGGTCGAAGAGTTCAGCAGCGACGCTTCGGCTGTGATTCGCAGAACAATGGATCAAGGGCATCAGTTCGTCCTCGTCATAACGCCGGAGGCGCGCCCCTACGTCAGGATGGTCGTCGAACGTCTTTTTGCAACTTTGCCCGTGCTCTCTCATCTCGAGATCGCAAGGGGCGCCGAAATCAAATCGCTCGGGATGATTTCGTGACGCAAATCGGGACGGACGCCGTTTTGGCCGCCTTCACGATTTTCTGCCGCATTGGCGCCTGCCTCATGTTGATGCCCGGGCTTTCGAGCGCGCGCGTTCCGGTGAACGTCAGATTGTTTCTGGCCTTCGCCGTAGCTCTTGCGTTCGTCCCTCTCTTGTCCGTGGAAATCGAAGCTCGGTTGGCTGGGTTAAATCCTGTCAATCTCACGCTCATCATTATGTCAGAGCTCTTGATTGGAGCCACTATCGGATTCTTGAGACGAATTTATTTTGGATCCCTCGAAACGCTCGCGTCCGTCGTCGCGATGTCGATCGGCCTCTCCAGTCCAATCGCGTCTGTGGTTGGCGAAGGCGAGTCAAATCCGGCGGTGGCCTCCCTGTTGACATTGGCGGCGACGACAATTTTCTTTGTTTCGATCTGCAATGGGAAGTTGTCCGCGGATTGCTCTCATCGTACGCCGCGCTTCCGGTGGCCGGAGAATTTAAGACGCAATTCGACTTGATTGCAGTGGGTGAGTGCCTCTCAAGGTCTTTTATCCTGACGCTCAGAATCAGCAGTCCGTTCATCGTCTATGCCTTGATCGTCAATTTGGCGGTCGGGCTTGCATCGAAACTGACGCCTCAAATACCGCTCTATTTTGTGACGGTTCCAGCTGTAGCATACGGTGGGCTGTGGTTGCTTTACGCGACCTGTAAGCCCTTCCTGGAACTGTTTCTGGCGGGTTTTTCCGCATGGCTGGAAAAGGGGTAGTCAAGAGTGACATGTTCGAAAGGCCAGTGGTGAAAGCCCGTCCTTGGCTGGCGCACGCGCGAGAACGAGGAGGCCGTCGTGAATGAGCGGCTTCAAAAGGCGAGGCGCCTCCATGCCGTACAGAGCGAAATCGATCGCCTGGCGGATTGGCGCCTGATCGAGATTGCTCGCGAGCGCGCGCTCTTGGACGAACGGCGGCGGACGCTCGTCGCGTTTCTTGATGCCGAATCGGCATTCGCCGCGCCTTTCGCCGTGACGATGATGCAACGACTCCACCGGCTGGAGGAGCGCCGGGCGACGTTGAAGGAGGAAATGGAAGCGCTAAGCCGTCGCCGGCTGGAGGAGCGCCGTCGGCTTCGCCGGGCGCAACAGATGGTCCGGAACCTGACGGATGAAACGCGGCGGCTCGATGACAAGCAGGCTCTGCTTGATGCTGTCGAGTCCGCGGCCGGCGCACAAGTTTGCGGCAAGGCGAAGGTGTGATTGTGTATTTGTTTCCGCTGTTTCGGAGAATCGAACATTGTCGATCAAACCGCCTTCGGACATTGTCCTTGATGTTGCTCGAGCGGCTGATCCCGCCAGGTCTCTTGCTGCGACGGCGAAGCTGACGCGGATCGGTGAGGATGGCTCTGGCGCCGCTTTCGCCAGCGTCCTGGGGGCGGCGTCAGGCGGAGAGGGCGGCCAAGCCGAACTTCGTACCCAACTTGATCTCATCGGCGGCGCTACGGCAGCCGCGCCGCCTGTCGGATCCGGAAAGGCCTCCGGTGTGAAAGCCTACAAGGGGCTCGAACAGCTCGTCCTCCAACATCTCGTGGAAAACCTTCTCCCGAAGGACAGCGGGTTCTTCGGCCAGGGGTCGGCCGGCGACATTTGGAAATCCATGCTCGCGGAGCAGCTCGCGGGGCAGATCGGGAAAAGCGTCAATCTTGGCTTGGGCGAGGCGACTTTAACCGGACCGGGCGGTTCAGCGGCGCGAACGCGCTTGGGCGCGCCGGGGTGATTCTTTTTGCCGGCCTCGTCATTTCAAACTCGCACGCCTGATGAGCCTGATATTCCCGCGTCAATACGATAAGCGCACGCACCGGGCGCTTGACGGCCTTCCGGCGTCATCTGGCGCCGCCTGGCCTTATGAGGCGAAAGAGATGTGGAACGACCGGGACACCGAGGCAAACGCGGCGCAAGGCGAGCTCCGAATCATTCTCAACGCCTTCATCAATTCTGTGGAGCGGCTGGAAGAGGTGCTGGAACACGAAACGATCCTGTTGAAACAGCACAAGCCGATTGCGTTGTACGATTTCAATCATAAAAAAAGCCATGGTCTTCTCGAGTTCAGTCGCGCGATGATCGCATTGCGCGCGCTCGATCCAGCTGCGGCCGATTCGACTGCGAACGCGCCCTTGATCAGACTGCGGTCGAAGCTGAATGAAAATCTCACGATCCTGCAGACGCATCTAGAGGCCGTCGGCGCGGTGGCGGCTTCCATCGCGCGCGCCATACAAGAGCACGATTCGGATGGAACATATTCTCAAAGCATCAATACCAACGGGCGCCAGCGATGATACGCCTCATCGCGACGGCCGTCTGGGTCTGCATCGTGACCGCCGCCTCGGCCTATGTGAGCGGGACATGGAGGCGAGGATCGGACGAATCTACAATCACTTCAAGTTCAGCTGCTGGGATAGGACGCAAGACAACGCCTCCCATAAACGTTCCTATTATCATCAACGGCGCGGTTGAGGGCTATGTTACGGCGCAATTCGTTTACCTGGTGGACGTGAAGGCGCTTAAGCAGGTTTCGATCGAGCCCGACGCATTCGTCGCCGATGAAGCGTTTCGGATTTGTATTCCGAGCCATTTGATTTCGGCCACATCGAAAAATATGACTTGTCGGGACTGACCAGAAGTCTCGCCGATCGCGTCAACAGGCGGCTTGGCGACGACATCATCAAGGACGTGCTTGTGGGGGAATTCAACTACGTTCCAAAAGCCGAAATTTCGAAATGACGGCGCACGCCGCGGCTGTGGCGTTTTTGGTGGACGCGCGGCCGGGCGAAGGTCTTGGGTGATTGAATCCGAAGGTTTTGGGCGATTGAATGCGGCGGCGACAGTGGCGCCGCGACGCCTCGACGAAAGGCGCAATGTCTCGACGAGAGTGAAGGAGTAGATATGTATCTCAACAGGCTTTCATGGGTGGGATTGATGATTGTGACTCTGGGCTGGACGATGCTCCTTTCAGCCCCAAGGCTTGGGGAGCTGTTCGCTCTTTGGGGGCATCCAATGGAGGCGCCGTCGCGCTTCGACATGATTGCTCAGATCTTGATCTTGAGCGGGTTCGGGGCGGCGATCCTGGGGGTCTTGCAAACCGGCTTCGGCGCATTGAACAAATTTTTCGAAGCGGTGCTCGCCCGGACGACGCAATCATCCGGAAAAGCAGGGGATCAACCGCTCGCGCGCCAAAGGCAGATCGTGGAGCGAGGCTGGGTCAAGGACCGCGCCTACGTTCTCTTCACGGACGGCGCCGTCGAGGTCGAGACCATGCTGGGGAGGCGTCATTTTCCCTCGCTCCAGGAAGCGAAGGAATTCATCGCGTGATCATTTCGCTCTGATCAGGTCATTTCAAAACTGGCGTTGCACGGAACGCTTCACGAGGTGGTCTCGACATGACGCGGAACAAAATGAAGAGTCGCTTGGCGTCGCGGATGATGGTCGAAGGGGCGGAGACGCGGCCGGGCGGCGTCCTTGGAGCGAAGAAGCGCCTGGGTCCAAGCAGAATGTTTTCCGCTGTCCGGACGATGAAGGAATGCGGCCCTGACGCGTCCGCCGATCGAGGGCTTGCCGCGGCAGGGGTGGGCGCGGCGATGGTGGCGGCAAGTTTTGCCGGCTATATGATCGCAACGGAAAGCGGCCCGGACAGCGTCAAGGCGGGGGAGCGCAGGATCCTTGGCGCCGCGCTCGCCAAACCACGGGACGCAATGCCGGACTTAAGTCGCACCGGCGGTGAAGCCGAGCCTTTCGATTTTGATGCGACGGGTTCGATCATTCGAGGGCGCGACGAGGCCGCGGTCGAAGCGAGGCGAGATATCCTGCCCGCCATCAAGGCCGACGGCGCCAAATCCAACCCGCCTGGCGTCGCGCCAAGCTATGTATTGCGTTTCGTCCACAAGGGCGTCGCGATCGTGCAATCAGGAGGAAAGTCCTACGTCGTGGCTCCGGGCGCGTCGCTGCCTCAAGCGGGACGCGTTCTCTCGATCGACAAGCGCGCCGGCAGGTGGGTCGTCGTCGCCGAGGCCGGGTTGATCGTCGAGGCGCGCTGATCTTGCGTTGGGCCGCCGTCGATCATGTGATCCGCGAAAGGCCGCTGTTTGGCTATTCCCCGGAAGGCGCGGCGGCGGGGCGAGGGGTAGGCGCCGTGATTTCGCTTCTTTGGGTCTATTGAGTTGCGCCGATGCCTGCCGGCGAACGCTCGCGGCGGCGAGGCATTTTTCCTCTGGAGTCCAATCGATAAACCCGGTTAAAAGTCCAGCGCGAGACATCGCAGTCAGACGTTTCCGCAATCTGTGACTTATGCGGCGGACCGCCGTTCCGCCTTCAGGGAGAAAGCCGATGCATATCAAGAAAGCGCTCAGCTTGGCCGACGCCAAGCAGATCGCTGCCGCTTCCGAGGAGGAGGCGCGCAACAATCAGTGGAGCGTGACGATCGCCATTCTCGACGACGGCGGCAACCTTTTGTACCTGCAGCGGATGGACGATGCTCCCGTGGGGTCGATCGTCGTCGCGCAGAAAAAGGCGCGCACCGCTTTCCTGTTCAAACGTTCGACCAAGAGTCTCGAGGAAGTCATCGCGGGAGGCCGATCGGCGATGCTGGCCCTGCCGGGAGCGACACCAATCGAAGGCGGTTTGCCGCTGCTGAACGATGGCCATATTGTTGGCTCGATCGGCGTTTCGGGGGTCCAGTCACCGCAGGATGCGCAAGTCGCGCGGGCGGGCGTCGATGTGGCGGCGAAGCTGTAGAGGCTGTCGCCCGTCGCCGGCCATGAGTCGGGGGGATGCGCAAGCGTTCGGCTTCGTGGCGAGGCTCGGAGCGTGACGCAGAAAAAGACGGAACCCGGTTTTCGCGGCCGCCGTTTGCGCCTTCGGCTGTCGCGAAACAAGGATCAGAGTTCAGAAGGATCAGACTTCCGATGAATATCGGGACGGGCTTCATCTGAAGTCGTTCAGAGCTTTTGGACGGATTGATCCGGCGCGCCCTGAATCCGTCTAGCCGGAGCGCTTTCCGATCGCATGAAGTCATGCGATCGATCAGAAATCGCTCCAGAGTCAAAGACTATGCTCTATACGCCGCCTTTCGGGGTGGGGGCGCCGGATCACGGAGGATCGCGCCGCAGCCACGTCATCGTAACGAACGCGCCGATCCAGGAGCCCATCGCGGCGAAAATCACGTAGATCGCATGCTGCGTGTAGCTGATCACGGCGAAGGCGGAGAGCATATACCAGATCCCGCTCCAGTTCGCCGCCCAGAGCCGTTTTCTCGCCACAACAGCCGATGTGAACATCACATAAGCCGCATCAGTCACGGCAGTGCAGGCCAGAACCCCGAAAGCCACCAGCGGATCAATCGTAAGGTTCATTTCATTTCCCCTGACGATTCGTCAGCGTTTTAGCATAGCATTGTATGGGAATGAGCGTAAGCCGCGCAATTCAAGCGGCCTCGCATGTCCCGCGCGGGAAGGCGGCAACGAGCCGATATCGTCGGCGGCCGTTTTATTCGTAAGAAATGATTTCCCGCTCACCCCGGATCACCGGGCCTAACCGACCGTTGCCATCGGTTTTCCGGTTCGCGCCCGAGCGGGCGCGGCTTCTCAAAAAGGGTTTCGCGGAAAGACCGGCGGCGCCTCTGACGGCGCTATTTCCGGACAGCGCCGAGCGATGGGCCGGAAGTTCGACGTCGCGACGGGCGCCGGCGATTCTGGCGACGCTCCTTCTGTCGTTGATATCCTCAACGAAGGCCGGCGCAGCGAAGAAAGCCGCCCATGCGGCCCAGGCGTCGAGACTGAACGGGCGGTCACGCGATTCTTTCAAGGGGACGCAGAGTTCCGGATCGGGGTGGACGAGCCGGATGCGGTAGAGCGCGCCCTCGGGATGTTTGTTTTCCGCGATGGCGACGCCGTCGTAATGAACGATCGGAACCGACAAATGCATTCTCATGCCGTTGACGCGGCGGCTGATGATCACGAAATCCGGATCGAGGACCAAAGTCCACCGCCCGCCGTCGGCGCGCGCGTCGTGAGCGACGCGGGCCGAGAGCATTCGCGGGCTTTTGTCTTCGGACGGGGCTTGATGCATTTTGGCCTGATCCCTGGCTTGCCGGATGACGGTTCGACGTTGGCCCGCAGTCTCAGTCGGAGGATGATCGATTTTGCTAATTTCTCTGGTCAATGAAGTGTAAACTTGGGCGTCGTTGCAGATTTGCATCGCTGCGCGTTTGCGGCCCCCAAGGCCCAATCCTTGCTGGAAAAGGCGGGCTGGCGTCGCTATTTCCGCAGAACTCCCTTATGCTGCGCCGCATCCTTAAGGTCTGGGCGCCATTCCCGTTTGGCTGGAAAATGAACGCATTGGTTTCGATCTCGTCATCTGGCGCTCTTGCCGCCTCGATTGTGGACGCCGCGCAAACCGCGGGAGACATGGCTCTCGATTTTTTTCGGCCTGGCGGAAAAACAAGCGCGACGATTTTCCACAAGCAAGGCGGCTCGCCTGTCACCGAGGCGGACTATCTGGTGGACCGGTTTCTCAAGGAACGTCTCGAAAGTCTTTGTCCTGACGCCGCATGGCTCTCCGAAGAATCGGAAGACACGGCGGCGCGTCTTGAGAACGATCTCGTTCTCGTCGTCGATCCGATCGACGGCACGCGAGGGTTTCTGAATGGCCACCGGACCTGGGCGGTTTCGATTGCGCTCGTCAAGGACGGGAGGCCTTTGATCGGGGTCGTTCACGCTCCGGCTCTCGCCGAAACCTATGTCGCCACTCATCTTGGAGGCGCGCGGCTCAATGGCGCGTTGATGGAAGTGTCTCGGCTTGGCGCCTTACAGGAAGGCGCGAAGGTCGCCGCGCCCGCTTCTTTTGCGGCCGAACTGCGCCGCTGCGGTCTGCAGTTCGATCTGCAGCCGCGGATTCCCTCTCTCGCGATGCGCATCGCCTTCGTCGCTTCGGGCGCCCTCGACGCGGGGTTCGCGTCCGAGAACGCCCACGATTGGGACATCGCGGCCGCCGATCTCATTCTTCAGGAGGCCGGGGGGCGGTTGGCGGGCCTCGACGGGCGTGCGATCGTTTATAACCGCAAGGAGACCCGTCACGGCGTCCTTACGGCGGCTCCCCGGCAGATACACGCCGAGGTCAACGCCGCCGCCCGCTGTGTTAAAGGCGCGCCTCTTGCTTGAGTCACGGCGCATATTCTAAAGCTTGCGCTGGAGCGCTTTCCGATCGCATGAAGTCATGCGATCGATCAGAAATCGCTCCAGCATCATATGCTCTAGTCCGCGGGCCATAAGGCCTTTCAAACTTTCGGAAGGAAATCCATGACCACCGACGGCAAGCAGCTTCACCATTTTGTTTTCGGAGGGGAACTCAAGGATCTGGACGGAACCGAATTTCGCGATCTGAACAAAATAGATTTCGTCGGAATCTTTCCCGATTACCAGTCGGCGGTGACGGCATGGAGAAGCAAAGCGCAGGCGACCGTCGATAACGCCCATATGCGCTATTTCGTGGTTCATCTCCACCGGCTGCTCGATCCGGGCAAGGAGCCGAAATAAAGGGCGACGATTTATTCGGCGGCGGCGCGGGGCGTCTCGCGCCGGGTGGTGATTGCCGCCGCCAGCATGGCGCCGACTTTGGCGAGAGCCGCGCGGATTTCATCGAACCGAGCGGATTTCACGACGTTCTGCTCGTCCATATAAAGCGCCCGGCAGACTTCGATCTGGATCGCATGGCAGTTTGCGGCCGGATCGCCATAATACTCGGTGATGAAGCCGCCGGCGTAAGGCTTGTTGCGTTTGACCGCATAGCCGAGGCGGCGAAGTTCATTTTCCACGACGCTGATTAATTCCGGAGCGCAACTGGTTCCGTGCCTGTCGCCGATCACGAAATCGGCTTTTGACGGCGGATCAGATGGACGCAAGGAATAGATCGGAAGAAAATTCAAAGGTGAGGGAGAAACCGCACCCGACGGCATCGAATGGCAATCGACCAATACGGCGAGGCCGAAGATTTCCTTGGTCCGGGCGAGGAGATCCCGCAGTCGGCTGTGATAGGGTTTGTAAAGGAGGTCGATCCGGCGCAACCCCTCTTCGACGGGCAGGCGCCCGGCATAAATCTCTTGCGCCTGGCCGACGACGCGGGGGATCGTGCCAAGCCCCCCCGCGACGCGCAGAGAGCGCGTGTTGGCGAACGTCGGGAGGCGGCCATCAAAAAGGCGGGGGTCGAGTTCGTAGGGTTCGCGGTTGAGATCGAGATAGGAACGCGGAAACCTGGCCCGCAGGAGCGGGGCGCCGAGTTCGCAGACCCCGCTGAACAATTCGTCGACAAAGGCGTCCTCGGATCGGCGAAGCGCCATCAGATCGAGCCGGCATGTCTCCAGGAACCGGCGCGGGTACACGGAGCCGGAATGAGGCGACGAAAGCACGAGGGGACAGAGCGCGGGGTCCGGGCCCAGACTGTCGAAGGGCGGTTCAAGCTCCGGTTCGCGCGCGCTGGAGTCGAGGTCCTTGGCGCCGGGTTTCGCCTCGGCCATCCTGGCGGGCGGCTCCGAAGTCATCGATTCTCCTTTTCCAACCCTGGGTTCAAGCCGAGCTTCTTGCGGGTTAATCGATCCAATGTGCCAACGCCATGGCCGCATGTCCATGGAAATCCGGGCGCGCGCCGCCAGTTTGGAGTAATCGGCCAGGCGCTCTGATCAAGCCGAGGTTTCATCAAGCCGAGCGCCCTGGTCGGGCTGGATGAACGCCGGCTTGAAATTTAAAGTTCAGATAGATACGGCGGAAGCCGGGATTTTCACTGGATTTTTACCCGATTGACCTTTTGATGCTCTCATCGCGAGGGGCGCCATGAACGACATGAACATTCCGAAACAGTCCAAACTTCTTCTCGGCAAGATCTTGCTGGCCGAGGACGATGACGACATGCGCCGCTTTCTCGGCAAGGCTCTTCAGACCGCCGGTTTTGACGTCGCCTCGTTCGACAATGGCCTGTCCGCCTACAACCGGCTACGCGAGGAGCCGTTTGAGCTGCTGCTGACGGACATCGTGATGCCGGAGATGGACGGGATCGAACTCGCCCGCCGGGCGACCGAACTTGATCCCGACATCAAGGTGATGTTCATCACCGGCTTCGCCGCCGTGGCGCTGAACCCGGACAATAACGCGCCGAAACAGGCGAAGATCCTTTCGAAACCCTTTCATCTGAAGGATCTCGTCAACGAGGTTCAACGCATTCTGACCGTCTGACCCCGAAGGTCGCCCTCGGTTCGCCCAGCTGGTAGGATGTTCCCATGAAACGAGCCGCGGCAATGCCCATCGGGGCAAGACTGACGCTCTGCGCCGCGCTTTCCGGCATGCTCGCCGTCAGCGCGGCTCGCGCGGGATCCTTTGAGGAATGCATCGCGGGACTGCGAGGCCCGGCGCTCGCCTCGGGCGTCGACGGCGCGACCTTCGATAAAATGACGCGCGGCCTGACGCCCAACCCTGATATTTTCGAATTCGCCAAGGCCCAGCCCGAATTCAAGACGCCGATCTGGGATTACCTCGCCGGCCTCGTCGATGAGGAACGCGTCGCCGACGGGCGGGCCATGATGAACCGCTACGGTCAGGCGCTGGCCTCGGCCCAGAGCCGGTTCGGCGTCGACCAGGCGACCATCGCCGCGGTGTGGGGGGTCGAATCGGATTTCGGCCGCAGCTTCGGCAACCGCCCCATCGTGCAATCGCTGGCGACGCTTTCCTGCGGCGGGAGCCGGCAGGCCTATTTCCGCACCGAATTCTTCGCCGCCCTCAAGATCATCCAGCACGGCGACATCGACCCCAACCAATTCGTCGGCTCCTGGGCGGGCGCTTTCGGCCACACCCAGTTCATGCCGTCGACTTTCCTGCGCACGGCGGTCGACGGCGACGGCGACGGGCGCAAGGATCTCGTCAATTCGGTTCCCGACGCGTTGGCCTCGACCGCCAATTATCTTCGCAAGGCGGGCTGGGTCACCGGCGTCGAATGGGGTTTCGAGGTCAGGCTGCCGGGCAATTATTCAGGGCCGTCGGGGCGCGGCCGCAAGGAGCCTATGTCGGCATGGGCGGCGAGGGGGCTGACCCGCGTCGACGGTTCGCCGCTTGGCGGCGGCCCTAATTCCGGTCTTCTGCTACCCGCCGGCCCCTCCGGTCCCGCCTTTCTCGTCTCGCGTAATTTCGATGCGATCTATTCCTATAATGCGGCCGAATCCTACGCCCTCGCCATCGCGTTGCTGTCGGATCGGCTGCGCGGGCGCCACGGCCTTGTCGGCGCATGGCCGACCAACGACCTGGGGCTTTCGCGCGCCGAACGGCGCGAACTGCAGACGCTGCTCATGCGCAAGGGCTACGATCTCGACGGCAAGGCCGACGGCGTGATCGGAACCAAGACCAAGCAGGCGATCTCGGATTTCCAGGCCAGGGCGGGGCTGACGCCCAACGGGCGAGCCTCGACCTCGGTGCTCTCCGCGTTGCGGCGGTAGAACGCTTTCCGATCGCATGGAGTCATGCGATCGATCGGGTCATGCTCCGGGCTTCAGATCACGTAAATCCTGTCCGGCAGCTGATCCTCGTCGCCCTCGACGGGCGGAAAATGCTCGGCCAGCACCTCTCCGCATCTTTCGACCGCGACGACGAACCCGTCCGCGATCTCGCCGAAGACGATGCGCTCCAGAAGAGCGTCGACGGCGGCCTGCCAGACCGCTCGATCGACCTTCGAGGCGATCCCGTCGTCGGCGACGATCCGGGCGTAATGCTCGGCCAGCGAAACGAAGATCAATATTCCCGCACGGTTTGCCTTGCGGGACATGCCGCGGATCATGAATTGCTCCAACGCGGCTTCATGCGCCTCTGACCTCTGCACCCGGCGCGGCACCACGAATCGCCGCAGTGAGCCTGCCGAAAAAAGCAGGAACAGCGCGGCGAAGACCGCCAGCTGGATCAGAAGAATCCGGTGCGTCGAGAGGTGCGTCGCCGCCACGAGCAGCCAGGGCGAGACAAGGGCGCCGAGCGCGGAGGCGGCGAGCGCATAGCTCGCGTAATTGGACGACGCCCGCGCCAGAACGCAGACGATCTCGCCGGACGTCCTGGTCTCGGCGGCCTTGATGGCGTCGCCGATCCGATGCTGTTCTTCCGCCGAGAGAATCATCACCATCCTCCGGATGCGCCGCCGCCACCCGACGATCCGCCGCCGCCGGAAAATCCTCCGCCCCCAAAGCCGCCGCCCCCAAAGCCGCCGCCCCCCCATCCGCCGCCGCGCCCGCCCCGACCGGAATCAAGCAGGATGCTGAGCAGGGAAGTCAGAAAATTGCCCCATCCGGCGTTGCGCCGTCGTCGCTCCGCGGGCGACAGGCTGTCATAGTCGGCGGCGCTCCGGTTCTGCTGTGCGGCCGAAAGCATGAAGAAAATGAAAACGAACAGAGCCAGAGCGATCCAAGGCGTCCAATTGTCCACGGCCGCGTCCTGGCGGTCGAGGCGCAGGTTCGGACGCTTCTGCCACTCGGACGTGTCGGTCGTCAGAACCGTGATGATGTCGTCGACCCCGCGCTGGACGCCGCCGTCGTAGTCGCCCGCCTTGAACCGGGGCGCGATGGCGTTGGAGATGATGATTTTCGACAGGGCGTCGGTGAGGACGCCCTCCAGCCCGTAGCCGACCTCGATCCTGACCTTGCGCTGGCTTGGCGCGACGAGAAGCAACACGCCGTTGTTCTTCTCCTTCTGGCCGAGCTTCCAGGTTCTGAACAATTCGTTGGCGTAAGGCTCGATTTCGTCTCCGTCGAGGGAGTTCACCGTCGCCACTTCGAGCTGAATTCCCGATTTGGCTTCGAGCGCGTCGAGCCTCGCCGCGATCGAGGCGTGCGCGTCGGGCGACAGGATTCCCGCCTGATCGACAACGCGGCCGCTCAACGCGGGAAAATTATAGCCGAGCGCCGCGCCGCAAAGCGCCAGCCAAAAAACCGCCAGCGCGGTCCACATATACGGCGCCCGCGGCACGAGGCGCGCCTCCGTGAAGCTCAATCTCCTCAAAATTTGACTTGCGGCGGGGCCTGGGCGGCGTCGCTCGCCGTGAATTCCGCCAGAGGCTTTTCAGAAGAAAAGAATGTCTTCGCCCAGAGCAGGGTCGGGAATGTCTTGAGCGCGGTGTTAAAAGCCCGCGAGGCCTCGATATAGTCGCGCCGCGCGACGGCGATGCGGTTTTCGGTACCCTCCAGCTGCGATTGCAGCGCAAGGAAGTTCTGGTTCGATTTCAGGTCGGGATAATTCTCGCTGACCGCGAGAAGGCGGCCGAGGGCGCCGGACAATTGTCCCTGGGCGTCCTGGAACTGCTTGAGCTTGTCAGGGTCGGTCAGCTGCGAGGCGTCGATCCTGACCGAGGTCGCCTTCGCCCGCGCCTCGACGACGGAGGTGAGGACGTCTTTTTCCTGTTTGGCGTAGCCCTGGACGGTTGCGACGAGGTTGGGAATGAGGTCGGCGCGGCGCTGATATTGATTTTGCACATCCGCCCATTTCGCCTTCGCCTGTTCCTCCAGCGTCGGAATTGTATTGTAGCCGCAGCCCGAAAGTCCCAGTCCGAGGATGGTCAGAACCAGAACGGCTCTCAGGGAGCGCAAATTCAAAACATCAAATGTAATTCTTGGCTGATTTCGGATCGGGCTCATAGGCAAGGCTCCGGCTAGGCTCAAAATGGCCAAACAGAATCTATGCTGAAAATTGCGCCGCGAAAAACAATTTTGCGGCAATTCGGTTTTATGGATGCACGTTTGAGGGGTGGCGTCCTTCAGACATAACCTCGAATTGACTGGCGCTCGGCCTATGGTTGGTTAATGTCTCGTTAAGATAAACTCCAACGAGCCTGGAAATGGGCCTATTGCAGTGACGATATCTATCAAAAGTTTCATTCTGTCCCCCTGGCTTCAGCTGGCGGCGATCGCCGGCTCGTCCTGCGTTCTGGCCGCGGACCTGACGGGCCCGCCCACGCCCTCATCGGCGGTGGTTTCAGTGATCGAACTGTTCACTAGCCAGGGGTGTTCCTCCTGTCCGCCGGCGGACAAGCTTCTGGCTCAGATCGCCCGCCGCCCCGACATTGTCGCTGTCTCGTTCGCGGTGGATTACTGGGACTATATCGGCTGGAAGGATACGCTCGCGCTGCCGCTCTCCTCGTCGAGACAACGAGCCTATGCCGCATTGCAAGGCGGGAACGGCGTCAGGGTCTACACGCCTCAAGCCGTGATCGACGGGATCGCCGATGCGATCGGCGGAGACCGGCAGGAGGTCGAGGAGGCGATCAAATCGACGAAAGGCGTCGACGGGGCCGCCACCCTGCCTTTGCGGCTGCAGGACGCCGACGACCATTTCGTCGTCGATGTGGCGGCGGGAGGGGGCGGACCCGCCGGCATCTACGTCCTTCGGGTCTTGCGCGCGCGCACGGTGCATATCGGACATGGCGAGAACGCCGGCCGCAACGTCACCTACACCAACGTGGTGCGCGCGATAAACCGCATCGGCGAATGGACCGGCTCCAGGGTCACGTTGAATGTGCCCAAACTGATCGCCGAGGATGAAGGTTATGTGGTCTTCGTGCAACGCGGAGACCTTGACCAGCCGGGGGCGATTCTGGGGGCGGTGAAGAGCGCCGGCCTTTGAGCGTCTCCTTCGCCGGTCGTCTTCGGTATGGTTTCAGCCGGTGAATTTCGCCGCGGACGCGCTCTGGCCCTTTCGCGTCCTCTCCTGTCCTTTTATACAGCTTGACAGCTTGCGGAGATGTCCCCTTTTGCGCAAGGCGGCATGAGAGGAGCAAATGCAGCTGATGAATCTTCGCCTTTATCTTACGCCCGCCGCCGCCGTCTTGACCTCCGCTGCATGCCTTGCGCCGGCGACAGGTTGGGCGACATCCTCACCCGGGCCGGAAAACGCCGCCCTGGCGAACGGTTGGCGCGAGGCTCCAGCGGAAACGAGACCTTCCCACCCCGATTGGCGGCTCGAAGCGAAAAAGGCCGATTCCAGGAAGGGGACGGCCAAGGCGCCGGACGCCAAGAGCTCCGACAAGAACTCGAGCGAGAAAAGCTCCGGCGACGCGAAGAAGCCCGGCAAACCCTCGCAGGTCGGAACTTACGGCGACTGGGGCGTTTTTGTCGCGCAAGGGGGGAAAGAGAAAACCTGTTACGCCCTCGCGACGCCCAAGGAGCGGGCGCCGGCGAAGCTCAAACGCGACCCTGCCTATGTCTTTATCTCGAACCGCCCGGGCGAGAGCGTTCGCAGCGAAGTCTCCGTCATCATGGGATTTGCGGTGAAGCCCGGAGCCGACGTCAAGACCGACATCGGCGGAGCGGCCTTTGACTTCGTTCCGAAGGGAAGCAACGCCTGGATCAAAAATACCGCAGAGGAAGGCCAGTTCGTCGACGCTCTCAAGAAAGGCTCGAAACTCATCGTCAAGGCGCCTTCGGCGAAGGGAAACGTGACGACCGACAGTTATTCCCTCTCGGGTTTGTCGCAGGCTCTGGAGCGGGTTCAAAAGGAATGCCCATGACGCCGGAGCGCTGTCCCGCAAACGGCTGATTTTCCGGGCGCATGCGGGACATGTCCATCTTGTTTGGACGCGGATGCATGCGCATAATGGATATATGTTTCGGCGAGCACGAAAACGCGACGCCGGGGCGCTCCTCGTCGAGGCCGGGCGAGCCTCGTCGTCGGAGCCCAAAAATTGAATGGAGCGTCATCTTACAAGGATGATGCTCAGGAGGAAATGCGATGTCGGGCAATATTCATCCGGTTCCGGTCGAATGGACCAAGCGCGCTTTTATCGACGCGGCGACGTACAAGGATCTCTACGCCCGCTCGATCGCCGATCCTGATCTGTTCTGGGCCGAACAGGCGAAGCGCATCGACTGGATCAAACCCTTCACCAAGGTCAAGAATGCGGCCTTCGGTCCGGGCGAGGTCTCGATCAAATGGTTCGAGGACGGCACCACGAACGTCGCCTACAATTGCATCGACAGGCATCTCTCCGCCGCGGGGGATCGCACCGCCATCATCTGGGAGGGCGATGATCCGGCCGAATCGAAGCACATCACCTATCGTGAGCTTCACGACCAGGTTTGCCGTCTCGCCAACGTTCTCAAGGCGCATGGCGTCAAGAAAGGCGACACCGTCACGATCTATCTGCCGATGATTCCCGAGGCGGCTTACGCCATGCTCGCCTGCGCGCGGATCGGCGCGATCCACTCGGTGGTGTTCGGCGGCTTTTCGCCCGATTCCCTCGCCGGCCGGATCGAGGGCTGCAATTCGAAGGTCCTGATCACGGCTGACGAAGGGTTGCGCGGCGGCCGCAAAGTGCCGCTGAAGGCCAATGCCGACGCCGCCGCCAAAAAAAGCGGCGGCCTCGTAAAAACCATGCTGGTCGTCGAGCGCACCGGCGGCGCGATCGAATGGACCGACGGCCGCGACGTGCGCTACGGCGAGGCGGTCGCGAAAGCCGAGCCGCATTGCCCCTGCGCCGAGATGAACGCGGAAGACTCGCTGTTCATTCTGTTTACCTCGGGCTCCACCGGCGCGCCGAAGGGCGTCGTTCACACCAGCGCCGGCTACCTCGTCTATGCGTCGATGACGCATCAATACGTCTTCGACTATCACGAAGGCGACGTCTACTGGTGCACGGCCGACGTCGGCTGGGTCACCGGCCATAGTTATATTGTCTATGGGCCGCTCGCCAACGGCGCGACGACCTTGATGTTCGAGGGCGTCCCGAATTATCCGACGATGGCGCGTTTCTGGCAGGTCGTCGACAAGCACAAGGTCAACATTTTCTACACGGCGCCGACGGCGATCCGCGCCTTGATGGGCGCGGGCGACGACCCGGTCAAATCCACCAGCCGGGCTTCCTTGAGGGTTTTGGGCTCGGTCGGCGAACCCATCAATCCGGAAGCCTGGGAATGGTATTACCGCGTCGTCGGAGACTCGCGCTGTCCCGTCGTCGACACCTGGTGGCAAACCGAAACCGGCGGCATCCTGATCACGCCGCTTCCGGGCGCGACCGATCTGAAGCCAGGCTCGGCCACCCTGCCTTTCTTTGGAATCAGGCCCGAGGTGGTCGACACCGAGGGCCGCGTCGTCGAGGGCGCCTGCTCCGGCAATCTCGTCATCGCGGAGTCCTGGCCGGGACAGATGCGCACGGTCTACGGCGACCATGAGCGCTTCGTGCAGACCTATTTTTCCGCCTATCCGGGAAAATATTTCACCGGCGACGGCTGCCGCCGGGACGAGGACGGCTATTACTGGATCACCGGCCGGGTCGATGACGTGATCAATGTCTCGGGCCACCGCCTCGGCACCGCGGAAGTCGAGAGTTCGCTCGTCGCGCACGCCGTGGTGTCGGAGGCGGCGGTCGTCGGCTATCCCCACGACATCAAGGGGCAGGGCATCTACGCCTATGTCACGCTGATGATGGGGGTGGAGCCGAGCGACGCGCTTCGCTCCGAGCTCGTGGCCTGGGTGCGCAAGGATATCGGCCCCATCGCGTCGCCGGATATCCTGCATTTCGCGCCCGGCCTGCCGAAAACCCGCTCGGGCAAGATCATGCGGCGCATCCTGCGCAAGATCGCGGAGCAGGAGTTTTCCGCGCTCGGCGACATCTCGACCCTCGCCGATCCGTCCGTGGTGGAGGATCTGATACGCAACCGGAACCCGTGATCGAAGTTCTCGCCTTGTTGAGGCGGCGCCACGGTTTCACCACATTTTAACTTAGCCGGAAGGTTTCCGCCTCAGCCTGCGCCGTGTTTGGTATCTTTGCGCACATCTCCTTCGAGATCAGCGTGTTAAGCACCAACAGGCATTTGAGACAGGGGCGTGAAATGAACATCATTTTTCGAGCCGTCGCTTCAGTTTTTTCCGGATTATGTCTTTTTTCAGGCGCCGCGGCGCCGCTTGCAACATCGGCGAACGCGCGTGAGGGCGTCGCCTTCACCCAATCGTATCCGCCTGGAATGATCGTCATCCGGCAGCGGGAGCGGGCGCTCTATTTCACAACCGGCTATGGCATGGCGGTGCGCTATCCCGTCGCCATTGGCAAGGCCGGCATGGCGTGGCAGGGCGAGACGTTCGTCCAGGGCAAATATGTCCAGCCGGCCTGGGTCGCGCCGGCGGTCGTCCGGCAGGACCATCCGGGCCTGACCCATCTGATTCCCGGCGGCTCGCCGCGCAATCCCATGGGTGCGGCGGCGCTGACGCTGAACATGTCCGAGGTCGCAATCCACGGCACGACGCAGACGATGCGAAGATCCGTCGGCACTGCGGCGTCCTACGGCTGCATCCGCATGTACAATGAAGATGTTCTGGACCTCTACCATCGGGTCCAGGTCGGAACCCGGGTCGTGGCGATCCCTTAAGCTCTTCGCGGGCGGCCGCCAGATTTTGGCGGCCGCCCGTGACCCCTCTCCAAAGCGCCCGCCGTCCCCAGCTTCCCTTTCCGTGGAGCTTGCCGGCGCTTGGCGCTTTGGATAACGTGGAGATGACGTTGACTTTGAGCGCATTGACTATCGGCGCGCATGGACTATGAGCGTGCATGGACTATGAGTGCATGGGCGCGCTTGATGCAATCTGGCCCTGGCGCAGACAGGCCCTGCCAAGAGGGATCGAAGGGGGAGTAATCGGTGGAAACGAAGGCTCTCGACCATACCGATCTTGTCAATCAAATCATCGATGTGATCGTTAAAGAGGGAATGGTTGACCGCGACAAGGTCACTCCGGACGCCACAATAGAAAGCCTCGATTTGAAATCGATCGACATCGTGATGATCCTGACGGCGATCGAAGAGAAGTTCGACGTCTATATTCCGATGGACGGGCCTTTTCATGAGGCCAAGGACATCAAGAGCCTGATTGACGCGATCGCGGCGTATATCGTCAAAGAAAAAAGCTGACATGGCTCCATCGCGGCGCGTCGTCGTCACAGGCATGGGAGCCGTCTCCGCCGCCGGAATCGGCGCGGACGCATTATGGACCGCCGCGCGCGACGGTCGTTCCTGTGTCGGCGAGGCGGTGTTCAATCGCCCCTATCGCGGGCGGATCAAGATCGCGGCGCAGGTGCAAGGCTTCGTCGCCGGCGCGCATCTCGAACCCAGCGTTCTCCCCTTTTGCGATCCGGTCACCCAATATCTGCTGACGGCCGCCGACGAAGCGATCGCGCAGGCCGGTTTGTCGCGCGCCGAAAGGCTGGGGCCGCGAACGGCCACCATCATCGGCACCGGCATCGGCGGCATGCATACGATCGAGGACGGGCTTTATCTGTCCCTTGTCGAGCAGGGGCGCCCCGATCCGCTGACCGTGCCGCGGCTCATTCCGAGTTCGTGCCCCTCCAATGTCAGCATCCGCTTCGGCGCCCAGGGCCCTTGCTTCGCCGTGGTGAGCGCGTGCTCGTCGGCGACGCAGGCGATCGGAATCGGCGCCCATCTTGTCCGCTCCGGCCTCGTCGATCGCGCCATTGTCGGCGGCACCGAGGATTGCGTGACCAACAGCACGATGCTCGCCTGGGAGGCTTTACGTGTTTTGACCCCCGATTTGTGCCGTCCTTTCTCCAAGGGGCGCAACGGCATGGTGCTTGGCGCGGGATCGGCGGTGTTCATTCTCGAAGAGGCCGAATTCGCCCGCGCGCGCGGAGCCTCCGCCCTGGTCGAGCTGGCTGGCTACGGAACGTCGAGCGACGCTAAGGATCAGGTCCGGCCCGACCCCGAGGGAGCGGCCGCCTGCATGCGCAACGCTCTTGAAGACGCTGGCGTCTCGATCGAGGAGATCGACTACGTCAACGCGCACGGAACCGGAACGACGGTCAATGACATCTCGGAATCCGCCGCCCTCGCCATGGTGTTCGGGGACCGGCTGGCCTCCGTCCCGGTTTCATCGACGAAGCCGATCCATGGCCATGGCCTTGGCGCCGCGGGCGCGCTCGAACTCCTCGTCACGATAGGCGCGGTGCGCGAGAGCATTGCGCCGCCGACGATCAACTGGCGCGAAGCCGACGTCAAATGTCCCGTCGACGCCGTGCCCAACGAGGCCCGGCCCATGCCTATCCGGGTCGCGCTCACCAATTCCTTCGCCTTTGGCGGGATTAACGCCAGTCTCGTCGTGCGGCGCGCAGAGGCGGCATGACGGACGCCGCCGGCTACGCTTCGCCCGCCGCCGGTTCGCTGGCGAACGCCGCGCCGGCAGGCATGTTCTCGCTCCCGCCGATCAAGGTCAGAACCGACCGGGCCGCGATCGCGGCGTTCGTTCAGTCCACCGCGCCGCTTTCCGGCGATTTTGTTCCGCTGACATTTCCGTTTTGTTGGCTGACCCTTCCGGTGATCCGGTCCGCGATCCTTGAGGCGATCGGCGCCGAGGGCGTTTTGCCGGTGCACGAGGCGCAGAAGTTCGATTACGAACGCGCGCTCGAACCTGATTCGGACTACCAGCTCGCGATCGAGGCGAAGCGGTCGGAAGGACCGCCGAGGCTGACGTTGAAAGGCGTCGTTTCGACGCTTCAGGGAGATGTCTGCGTGCGGTTCGAAACCGTCCTGCGCATCGTCTCCCTCGCGCCCCTGCCGGCGCCATGACCAGCTTGAACGCGCCGGCGAACTGGCCGAAGGCGGGCGACGAGATCGATCCCGCGAAATTCGGGCCGTTCGGGGAATCGCAGCTCCTGCGCTACGCCGCCGCCTCCGGGGACGACAATCCGCTTCATCTCGACCGGGATCTCGCCTGTGCGGCTGGTCTTGAGGCGCCTCCGGTTCACGGCATGCTCTTGATGAGTTGTTTTGAACCCGCTCTCCGGGTCTGGCGCGGCGATCTCGTCGTCGCAAGGCTTGCTGGCAAATTCCTCAAGCCGATTCTCGTCGGCGAGGGGGTCGAGATCTCCGGGCGCGTCGTCCGCGCGAGCGCAGACGGACGGCCCGAACTCACCATGCGGCTCATCGCCCGCGGCTTTGGCGGAGACCTCGCCATCCTCGCGGAAGCGACGCTGGTTTCAGCTGAAGCGCCCGCTTGACATGCGCGCTCCTCCGCAAGCGCCCCGCTCGATCCTCATTACTGGCGCCTCCAGCGGAATCGGCCGTGCGCTCGCCCTCGCCTATGCGCGTCCCGGCGTCGCGCTGGCTCTCATCGGCCGGGACGAAGAGCGGCTGGAGGCAGTCGCCGCCACGGCGAGAGGAAACGGCGCCGAAGCCGAAATAGGCCTGGTGAACGTGCGCGATCAGGACGCCATGGCGCGATGGATCGCCGCCCGAGACGCCAGCCAGCCGATTGACCTTTGCATCGCCAACGCCGGGATCACCACCGGGCTTGGGCCGGGCGACATCGCCGAATCGCCGCAAGCCGTGCGGGCAATTCTCGCGACCAATCTGATCGGGGTTCTGAATACGGTCGAACCCCTGATCGGTCGGATGTGCGGGCGGGGGCGCGGCCAGCTCGCCTTCATCGGCTCGATCGCCGGCCTTCGGGGGCTGCCCTATGCGCCGGCCTATAGCGCGACGAAGGCCGCCGTTCACGCCTATTCCGAATCGTTGCGCGGGCGCCTCGAACCCTGCGGCGTCACCGTCAGTCTGATTGTGGCGGGATTCGTAAAGACGCCGCTGAACGACAGCATCGAGGCGGTCAAGCCTTTCGAGATCACGGATGTCGAGGCCGCGAGGATCATTCAGGCCGGACTGGACCGGGGCCGGGCGGTCATCGCGTTCCCCTGGCCGCTTTATTTCGCCGCTCGTCTTTCCCAGCTGCTGCCGTCACGGCTTGTGGATAAGATTATGACCCGTTTCCAAGTTAAAGTCCCGGAAACGCAAGATCGCGCGAATTGATGGTGAACGAATCGACTGGGACCGACGGCAACGCGATGTTCGCCGACGGTCATAGATCCGCCTCCACTCAATATAAAAGATTAAGACTTTTGTAAGACCTTCGGGCGACTACAAGAATTGAGAAAGTTTTCTCAATTCCGGTAACAAACCGTTGCAATTCGTTTGTTGTCTCTCCCCAGTTTTTCGTCAACTTTGAAACTAGAGCAAGTCGGTCCGCCGCGGATCGTTCGCGCCGCCGCCCATGCCAAGCGTCTGACGCTAGGTCGTGCGGTGATCGCCTGAACGGGAAGCCAACGCCGCGTTGCTGGAGCAGTCCTCAGAGAGCCGGCAAGCGGCCCTCCGGGAGTCTGCGACAGCGCCGGGGGGGTGCGGAACGAGGGCGGTAATTTTACGGCGGGGACGGACAATTGGGCTTCGATCTTCTCAAACTGATTTTCGAGTCCAGCCTGCTGGTTTCGATCTTTGGCCTCCTCTTTGTCGGCGGCGGATTTCTGATCCTCATCGGAATCAATGTCTGGGAGCGGTTCAGCGGCGAGAAATGGGGGCGGCCATTGCGCTCGCTGGTCATCGCGGACGCGAAACTGCCCGACGTCCTCGTTCAAATTCCTGTGTTTAACGAACCTTATATGGTGGCCGACTGCCTGCGGTCCGCTTCCGCGCTGGATTGGCCGAAAGACCGGCTTCACATCCAGCTGCTCGATGACAGCACGGATGAAACCACCTCGATCGCCTCGATCGTCGTCGCCGAACTGCAGGCGCAGGGCTTCGATATCCTTCATTTGCGCCGGGACGATCGCGGCGGATACAAAGCCGGCGCCCTGGCCGCCGGTCTGACGCATTCGGACGCGCCCTATGTCGCCATTCTGGACGTCGATTTCCGTCCTCCGGCGAACTGGCTGCGCGCCGTGGTGCCCTGCCTGATCGCCGATCCGCGGGCGAGCTTCATCCAGTCGCGGTGCGAGTTCTCCAATTACCGCACGAACTGGCTGACACGGGCCCAGGGCCTTATGCTCGACGCTCATTTCGCAATGGAGCAGGCGACGCGCTACCGCGCGGGATGGCTGTTTCAGTTCAACGGAACCGGCGGCGTTTGGCGCCGCGCGGCGATCTCCGCCGCCGGCGGCTGGTCGTCGGATTCGCTCTGCGAGGATCTCGACATCACCGTGCGCGCCGAGATCGCCGGCTGGCACGGCCTTTTCTCGATGAATCCTCCCGTGCCTGGCCTCGTTCCCGATCAGGTTAATCACTGGCGCGTCCAGCAAAGGCGCTGGTCGACCGGATTCGTTCAGGTCGCCCGCAAGCTTTTGGGAGCGATCTGGCTGGCGGACTGGACGATCGAGCGCAAACTGTCGGCGAGCTTTCTCATCCTTATTCAGGCCTTCTTTCCCTGCGCCGCGGTGGCGATCGTCTCGTTGCTGGCCTGCGTCCTTCTCGAGAGCGGCGATCCGGCGGCTTATATGCCGGTGATCAACGCCATCGGCGTTCTGATCGCGATCGTCGCCATCGGAATGACTCTGGCGCCTTATCGGACGTTGCGCCGCGGTTCGTTGCTGAGTTTCCTTGCGACCATCGCCTCGCTGACGCCTCTGATGATCTATCTGAGCGTTTCCAATGCGCCGTCAATTTTGAAATCGTTGTTTGGCGCCACGGAAACGTGGAAGCGCACCCCCAAAGCCCCTCCGCTTCCCGCGATCGGGCCGTCGAATCAGGTCGACGGCTTCTAGAGCGCTTTCCGATCGCATGAAGTCATGCGATCGATCAGACATCGCTCCAAAGTCAAAGGCTTGAGCGTATTCTTGGAATATGCTCTAGCCCGGGCGATCAGGGAGGCGCTGACGTCTCCGACATCTTCCGATATGAGGCCGGGCACGAGCGCTTCGACGCTTCATCTCCCGATCCCCGGATTTCCGGCGAGACCAAATCGACCCCAGGCGATTTTCCAAGCCTCATGTCGGCTTCGGGAGGCGCGGCGCGTCAGGATCAGGCCCCGTCTTGGAGGTCCGCCCGTATCCGGTGTAAGCTCAAGCTTGATACGCGGAACGATTGGGAGTGATCCTTGATGCATCGGCGCGGACTCGCCCGGCGAATAGCGTTTTGTCTTCTCGCGGTCGCGGCTCTAGGCGGCTGCGGGGGAAAGCTCGACGTTCCCGACGCGGGCGCAGCAAAACCGAGTAATCCGCTTGCGCTCGACGCCTCCGGAAAGGCTCCCGCGGCGGACGCCCCGCACGTCTATTGTCCGGAAATCGTCGTCCTCGAGGGCGCCGCCGCCAGCCAGTTCCATTCCGGCAATCCGCCCTCCAACTCCAATTTGCGGCATCAATTCTCTCTGGGCGAGGTCGCGCGCGAATGCGCGCTGCAGGGCGATCAGTTGACGATCAAGGTGGGGTTGAGCGGCAACGTACTGCTTGGGCCGGCCGGGAGCCCCGGCAGTTTCAGCGTGCCGCTTCGGGTCGCGGTCATTCGACAAAGCGACGAAAAACCCGTCGTCTCGAAGCTCTACCGCGCTCCGGCGACGATCGGCGCGGGACAGACGCAGGCGAGTTTCACAATGGTCTCGGACACATTGTCAGTCCCGTTCATTCATGACCATGCGGAAGACGACTACAGCATCAAGGTCGGCATCGACGAAGGTTCGGGCGCCGAAAAATCCGCTGGGAAGAGCGGCAAATGACGATATTTTGGGCTTGAACTTAGCTTATCTGGCCGCGATCGCCGCTTTCCTTCCGGGCGTCCGCGCCATTGACTTGAGCGCTTTGCGGGTTATCTATTGCATTGTCAGATCAAGATCCCCAGCGGAAGAGACCGATTCGCGATCATTCGCGGCTCGGCGCCGAAGGCGCAACCGCCCCGGAAACGCTCAGGCCCATGGACCGCATGGGGGATGACACTCTGGAAAGCGGCTTTCGTCTTCGCGAAAGCCCACCGACGGAGGTAACTTCGCCCTCAAGGGTGGAGGAACTCTCTCAGGTTCCAAGACAGAGGGGGTGAAGCGCGGCGCGCCCGGGACTTGGCCGGATGCGCCAGACCTTTGCCGAGGCGCCCGAAGGCGCCCAAGTCTGACGAGGCCCAATGTCCGACGCTCACGCCGCCGAGGCTCCCGATCTGGCGCGGACTCCGCTGGATTTTGTGCATCGCGCCCGTGGCGCGCGCATGGTTCCCTTCGCCGGATATGCGATGCCGGTGCAATATCCCCTCGGCATCATCGGCGAGCATCTCCACACCCGCGCCAGCGCTGGGCTGTTCGACGTCTCGCATATGGGGCAGGCGCTCCTCGAAGGTCCCGCCGCCTCTGCGCGCCTTGAAACGCTGGTTCCGGGCGACATCGAGGGACTGGCGCCCGGCCGGATGCGCTACACCCAGTTTCTCGATCAAGACGGCCATATCCTCGATGATTTGATCGTCACGCGCCTTCCTGACGAGGGAGGCCGCGAGCGCCTCGCTCTGGTCGTCAACGCCTCGGTCAAGGCCGCCGACTTCGCTCATCTTGCGGAATTGCTGCCTGACCTGACGCTGACCGTCTTGACCGGGCGGGCGCTGCTTGCATTGCAGGGGCCGAAGGCGGCCGCCGTCCTCGGACGGCGGCTGCGCGGATCGAAAGCGGGCGGCGCCACGGACGAGGCCCTTGCGCAGATGCCGTTCATGTCCGCGCGCGACTTTGATCTCGACGGTTTGCGCCTCGGCGTTTCGCGCTCGGGGTATACCGGGGAGGACGGGTTCGAGATTTCGCTTGCGGAGGAGGCGGCGGCCTCGTTCGCGCAGGCGCTTCTCGAGGATCTGGATGTCTTGCCGGCCGGCCTTGGCGCCCGCGATTCGCTCCGGCTGGAAGCCGGCCTCTGCCTCTATGGCCACGACATTGACGCGACGACCGATCCGGTCGAAGCCGGCCTGCTCTGGTCGATCTCGAAGCGCCGCCGCCAGGATGGCGGATTTCCCGGCGCCGATATGATCGCGCGCGCCGTCGCCGAGGGCCCCTCGCGCCGTCGCGTCGGCCTTCTGATCGAGGGCAAGGCTCCCGCGCGCGAAGGCGCGGAGATCATGCATGGCGGCAAGAGCGTCGGGCGCCTCACCTCGGGAGGCTTCAGCCCCAGTCTTGGGCGCCCGATCGCGATGGGGTATGTCGAGGCCGCTCACGCCGCGACCGGCGAGAGCGTTGAGGTCATGATCCGCGGCAGGCCGGTCGGGGCCAAAGTGACGCCCATGCCGTTTGTGCCGCACAGATATTACGGGGGAGTGTGATGCCGAAAATTCTCTATTCGAAAGACCACGAATATATCCGCGTCGACGGCGACACCGGAATTGTCGGGATCACCGATTACGCTCAATCGCAATTGGGCGACGTCGTCTTTGTCGAACTTCCCTTGATCGGCAAGAACGTCGACAAGGGCGCCGAAGCCGCCGTCGTCGAAAGCGTCAAGGCCGCGAGCGGCGTCAACGCGCCGGTTTCTGGCGAGGTGATCGAAATCAATCGCGCGCTCGAGGAAACTCCCGCCGTGGTCAACGAAGACCCTGCCGGCAAGGGCTGGTTCATGAAGCTCAAACTGAGCAACCCGTCCGAACTCGACGCCTTGATGGATGAAGCCGCCTACGGGGCCTACGTGCAGACCTTGGGCTGAGCGCTTCGTCAGGTAGGCGAAGGCGGGCCAATGAACGATCACATCATGAACGGTCACATGGAGCGGCGATGCGCTATCTTCCCCTGACTTCAGAGGATCGCTCGGACATGCTGGCGCGCATCGGCGCGTCTGGCGTCGACGCGTTCTTCTCCGACATCCCGGCCGAAAAACGCCTTGCGCAGACGCTCGATCTGCCGCTGCGCAAGAGCGAAATGGAAGTCTCGCGCCTGTTGTCCGGCCTCGGTGCCAAAAATACGGCGGCGGGTTCGGTTCCCTTTTTCGTCGGGGCAGGCGCCTACAAGCACCATATCCCCGCGAGCGTCGATCATCTGATCCAGCGCTCCGAATTCCTGACGAGCTATACGCCCTATCAGCCTGAAATCGCCCAGGGCACGCTCCAATATATTTTCGAGTTCCAGACCCAGGTCGCGGCGCTGACCGGGATGGATGTCGCCAACGCCTCGATGTACGACGGCTCGACCGCGACCGTCGAGGCGGTCCTGATGGCGCACCGCATCACCGGCAAGCGCAAGGCCGTGCTCTCGGGCGGCCTGCACCCGCACTATGCCGAAACGGTGCGGACCTTTTCGCATATGACCGGCGACGCCTCCACCGCGCTGCCGCCGGATGTTTTCGCCACGGAAAACATGGGCGCCATGATCGACGCGGACACGTCCTGCGTCGTGGTTCAGACGCCGGACGTCTTCGGAAATCTGCGCGATCTCTCGCCTCTCGCCGAGATCTGCAAGGCGAAGGGCGCGCTGCTGATCGCGGTGTTCACGGAGGCCGTCTCGCTGGGGCTCGTCACGCCGCCGGGCGCGATGGGCGCCGACATCGTCGCCGGCGAAGGCCAGTCGATCGGCAATTCGCTGAACTTCGGCGGCCCCTATGTCGGGCTGTTCGCGGCCAAGGCCAGATATCTGCGCCAGATTCCGGGGCGTCTTTGCGGCGAGACATTGGACGCGGAAGGGCGGCGCGGCTTCGTCCTCACGCTCTCGACGCGCGAACAGCACATCAAGCGCGACAAGGCGACCTCCAACATCTGCACCAATTCCGGCCTCTGCTGCCTCGCCTTCACGATTCACATGACGCTCCTCGGCGAGGCCGGGCTGCGCCGCCTCGCCCGGATCAACCATGCCAACGCCGTCGATCTTGCGGACAGGCTCGGCGCCGTAAGCGGCGTCGAAGTGCTCAACAAGACGTTTTTCAACGAGTTCACGATTCGGGTTCCTTGCGATGGCGCGGAACTCATCGAGCGTCTGGCGGAAAAAGGCGTGCTCGGCGGCGTTCCGGTCTCGCGGCTGCTGCCGGGCCGGGGGCTGGACGATCTGATCCTCGTCGCCTCGAGCGAGGTCAATACGCCAGACGACCGCGCGGCCTACGCGCAGGCTTTAAGGGGAGCGCTCTGATGCTCAATCGACAGATTCGCGCCACAACAGCGGGAGATTCAGCCAGGCTGGAGGTCGAAACCTTCACCTCCAATCGCGGCCTCGCGCTCGAGGAAGGGCTGATCTTCGAGATCGGACGCGCCGAAGTGACCGGCGTCGATCTCGACGAACCGGCGCCGTTCGAGCCGCGCCTCGGCGGCCTCGAACGCAAGGATCCGATCGGCCTGCCGGGATTGAGCGAGCCTGAGACGCTTCGCCATTATGTCCGTCTGTCGCAGAAAAACTATTCGATCGATTCCGGGCTCTACCCGCTCGGCTCCTGCACGATGAAACACAATCCGCGCCTCAACGAGGCCGTGGCTCGGCTGCCGGGATTCGCCGATATCCATCCGCTTCAGCCGCAATCCACGGTTCCGGGCGCGCTCGAACTGATCGAGGACCTCGCTCATTGGCTCATGACCCTCACAGGCATGGATGCGGTGGCGATGACCCCGAAGGCGGGCGCTCATGGCGAAGTCTGCGGCATGATGGCGATCAAGGCCGCGATCGAGGCCAAGGGTGAGGGCGAGACCCGCAGAATCGTGCTGGCGCCCGACAGCGCGCATGGCACCAATCCGGCGACGGCGGCCCGCCTCGGCTTCGAGGTCCGCTCCATCCCGGCCCGCGCCGACGGTACAGTCGACGCCGCGGAGGTCGAACGCCTGCTTGGCCCGGATGTGGCGGCGATCATGCTGACCAATCCCAACACCTGCGGCCTTTTCGAAAAAGAGATCGTCGAAATCGCCGCCGCGACCCGGAACGCCGGGGCCTATTTTTATTGCGACGGGGCGAATTTCAACGCGATCATGGGCAAGACCCGGCCGGGCGACCTCGGCGTCGACGCCATGCATCTCAATCTGCACAAGACGTTCTCGACCCCCCATGGCGGCGGCGGCCCCGGGGCAGGCCCGGTCGTGCTGTCGGGGCGCCTCGCGCCCTTCGCCCCCGCGCCCTTTCTTCGCAGGGACGAGAACGGCCTCCGGCTGGTCGAACGCCTCGATGAGGCTCCGTATTCGCTTGGACGCCTCGCCGCGTTTCATGGCCAGATGGGCATGTTCGTGCGCGCCTACGCCTATATGCTCTCGCATGGCGCGGACGGATTGCGGCAGGCGGCGGAGGACGCGGTGCTGAGCGCGAATTATATTCGCGCCAGTCTGAACGATCTAATGTCGCAGCCCTTCGGCGACCGGCCCTGCATGCATGAAGTCCTGTTCGACGACGCCTGGCTGAAGCCGACGGGCCTCACGACGCTGGATTTCGCCAAGGCGATGATCGACGAGGGCTACCACCCGATGACGATCTATTTTCCGCTGGTCGCGCACGGGGCCATGCTGATCGAGCCGACCGAATCCGAATCGAAGGCCTCGCTCGATCTCTTCATCGCGACCATGCGCGATCTCGCCATGGCCGCGCGGCGGGGCGAGACGGAGCGCTTCCTTGGCGCGCCGGTTTACGCGCCGCGCCGCCGCCTTGATGAAACCCGCGCGGCGCGCAATCCGGTGCTGAAATGGACACGCCCGCCGCCGCAGCCGGTCTGAGCCGGTAAAACCGAAGACGCAGGTGTGTGCAGAAGGTTTGGAAGCGATTGTTTAGAGCATATTCCGACCGGATTGAATCAATCTAATCGACAAGAATATGCTCAAGATTTTGACTCTGGAGCGATTTCTGATCGATCGCATGACTTCATGCGATCGGAAAGCGCTCTAATGCAGCAGCTTGCCGAGATCGGCGATGTTCTTGCCGATCAGTTCCTCGCCGAAAGCGCCCTTGGCTTCGACCTTCAGAACGGTTTCCGCCGCTTTAGTCGCCGCCTCGGCGGCTGCCGCGCGGACTTCGGCGGTCGCCTGAGCCTCTGCGTTGGCGATTTTTTCTTCCGCCTGCTTTTTGCGGCGCTCGATGAAATCCGAGATGCGGGCGTGGGCTTCCTTGGCGAGAAGCTCGGCCTCCGCCTTCGCCTGCGTGATCATGGCTGCGGCCTCGGCTTCGGCCTCGATCCGGCGCTTTTCGAACGAGGCCAGAACGGCCTCGGCCTCGGCGCGCAGTTTTGACGCCTCGTCGAGTTCAGCCTTGATCCGGTCGCCCCTCTTGTCGAGGGCGGCGTTGAGCTTCTTGTGGACGCCGAGATAGCCAAGGAGCGCGACGAAAATCGCAAAGCCGAGAGCGACAAAGAACTCTTCGTTGAACATGGTCCGGCTCCTCAGGCTTTTTCCGCGGCGACCGCCGCGGCGACGGCGCTGGCGTCGGCGGGCTTGCCTGTTATGTGTTCGACGATGGCAGCGGCTGCATCTTGCGCGATGTCGCCGACATGTGACATCGCTTCGGCTTTCTTCTGAGCGATCTGGGTCTCGGCCGCCGCGAGCTTGCCGTTCAGGTCGGCTTCGAGAGCATGGCGCTTCGCCTCCGATTCGGCGTTGAGCTTGGTCTGGGTTTCCTGGGCGACGGCCTGGGCCGCGGCCTTGGCGTCGGCGATCTTCTTGTCATTGGCCTCGGCGGCCTCCTGCGACCTGGCCCTGGAAGCGTGCGCCTCCGCGAGGTCGGTGCGGATCTTCCCCGCCCGGGCGTGAAGAATGCCTTCGACCCGGGGCAGGGCGATTTTTGACATCAGCAGGTAAAGCAGCCCGAAGCTCAGAACGAGCCAGATGATTAGGGGCGCGAAATTGGCGGATTCGAACGGAGGAAAGGCGCCGGGCGCATGTTCCGTTCCGGTTTCGTGTTCGGAGCCTTCGGCGGCTGCGACGTGCGGATTGAGTTTCTCTTCGAGCTGGGCGAGGCGCTGTTCGAGCGGGCCGAGATTTGGCAGCGCGACGACAGTCTCGCCGGGCGCCAGAATACGGGTTGTCGGCTGGTTGGCGGCGAGTTTCTTCACTTCGGCGAGGGTCGAGTTGCTGACGCTCTCGGCGGCGGCGAAGCGATGATCGAGATCGGTCAGCAGGGCCTTGCTTGCCTGTTCGGTGACCTTGCTTGATTGTTCAAATGAATCAAATCGCGACTTCATAACGACAATCTGTTCTTTCATCTCGCTGATGGCGGTTCTGGAACCGTCCGAGGATTGAAGTCCTATCGCCAGGCCGGCGGCGAGAATGGCGCTCGCGGCGAGGACCGGCCACACCGGAGGAGCCGGATGGCTGGCGTGAGGCAGGGGGGAGGTGGAGAATTTCGAAGAAGAATGATCCGAGGACGCCGGGGTATCGGCCTGCGCATAGGCCGCGGCGGTCTTGGCGATCCTGCTCAGCGTTTCGGAGGCGCGCTGGCCAAGCGATTTTGCGAGGGCCACCAATCGATCATTGACGTCGGTCACGGCAGTCTCCCGGACAGGGGCCGAATGCGCCCGGAACGAATCCCGGGCGCAACGGAACCCAATTTTACTTCACGAAAAGCAAAAGGATCGCGACGAGGAAGGCGAAAATGCCGAGACCCTCGGCCAGCGCCGCGCCGATGAACGCGCGACCGAACTGCGCGTCGGATGCGGTCGGGTTGCGCAAGGCGCCCGAGAGAAAATTACCGAAAATCAGACCGACGCCGATAGCGGCGGCGCCCATGCCAATCGCGGCGAGACCCGCCCCGATGAACTTGGCTGCAACAGGATCCATTACTTAACTCCTAGCGAAATTGGGCACCGATCTGTTGTTCAAATATTTATTCAGTGGCCCGGATGAATTGCGTCGTTGAGATAGACGCAAGTGAGAATGGCGAAGACATAGGCCTGCAAGAAGGCCACCAGAAGTTCGAACGCCGTCAACGCGACGGTCGCGGCGAGAGGAAGAGGCGCGATGACGGCATAGGCGCCGGCGCCGAGCAAGGCCGCGACGAAGCCGCCCATCACCTTCAAGGTGATGTGGCCGGCCAGCATGTTCGCGAACAGACGGACGGAGAGGCTGATCGGCCGCGAGATGAACGAGATGATTTCGATCATCACAAGGAAGGGCAGCAAGGCCGGCGAGACGCCCGAGGGAACGAACAGATTGAGGAAATGCGTTCCGTGGCGAATGAACCCGTAGACAAGGACGGTGCCGATCACGAGCGCCGCGAGGGCGAAGGTCACGATGATCTGGCTCGTCACCGTGAACGTGTAGGGGACAAGGCCGATGAGATTCGAAAACAGGACGAACAGGAACAGCGAGAACACGAAGGGGAAGAACTTCATGCCTTCGCGTCCTGCGGACATGTGAACGGTGGAGGCGACGAATTCATACGCCATTTCGGCGGCGGACTGGAGCCGGCCCGGCACGATCGCCTTCGAGCTCGTTCCGACGATCATCAGGGCGGCGGCCGCAAGGACGACGATCAGCATGAACAGCGAGGCGTTGGTGAAGGACGCGTCGACGCCGAAAACATGAAGGGGCACGATCCGTTCGATGCTGAACTGGTGGATCGGATCCATGGTCTGTTCTTCCGCCACTGCTGAAATCTCCCGCCTCAGTCCGAAGCTCTTTTTCAAGAGCCATGTTGTCCGCCCGGAGCCTCCGCGCCGCTCGCGGAAGCTCATTGCATGTTTGCCGCCGGCATGAAAGAGCCGCGGGAAAAAATCGGCCGCGTTCGTCGCTGCGGCTGCGCCTCCCGGATTTGCCTAGAGCGCTTTCCGATCGCATGGAGTCATGCGATCGATCAGAATCGGAATATGCTCTAGATCAGGCCGCCTTTGGAACCCGGAGGTTTGACAGCGATCCTGTACACGTTCCAGAAACCTGCGGCCGTTCCGAACAGCAGGAAAATCAACAGGAACGCAGGCGTCGTCTTGAGCCATGCGTCGAGTTGCCATCCGATGAAGGCTCCGACGACGACGGCCGCGACGAATTCGCTGAGGACCCGAAAGCCAAGGCTCATCGCGCCTCCGAGCGACCCGCTTTGCAAGGGATCGCCGCCCGGTTCGCTTGCTCCGCGTGCGTCCTGCTGCGCATCGAGCGCATTGGAAAGCTTGTCGAGTCGGGCTTTCAACCCATCGTCGTCGCGGGGCTCTGAACGGCGCCGTTCGTCCCGGCGCTCTTCTTTTTCTGGGCGTGTCTGGTTTTCTTCTTGGTCTTGCCGACGATCGCCGGTTTGTTCGTCTCGCTTCGTCACGTCCCGCTCCCGATCGTCGGCCGGCCTCGTAAGAAACACGGACAACGCTATAGGCCGCTCCGCCGCCAAAAGCGAGTGGGAGGCCTTGGGGAAGATGGCTGAAAAACGAAGAACGAAAAGGCTTGCGCTTTAGGACCGGCGCACCATAAGTGCGGGGGCGGCCCCTGTCAAGACTTAGGCCGGCGCTTCTAACCCTTTGAATGTTTTGATCTAAGTGAAGGCGAAATCCGGCGGCGCCTGGGCCTCAGCCGGCCTCGAGGAAGCGCTCGGCGTCGCCAAGATCAACCCCGACCAGCTGGCTGACGCCGCGTTCGGCCATGGTCACTCCGAACAACCGGTTCATGCGCGCCATGGTGATCGGATTGTGCGTGATGGTGATGAACCGCGTCTCGGTCTTGCGCCGCATTTCGTCGAGAAGGTCGCAGAATCTCTCGACATTGGCGTCGTCGAGCGGCGCATCGACCTCGTCAAGCACGCAGATCGGAGCCGGATTGGTCAGGAAGATCGCGAAAATCAGCGACATCGCGGTCAACGCCTGCTCGCCGCCGGATAAAAGCGTCATGACCTGCGGCCGCTTGCCTGGAGGACGGGCGAGAATTTCCAGTCCAGCCTCGAGGGGATCGTCGGATTCGATCAGCTGAAGCTCGGCGGAGCCGCCGCCAAACAGGCTCGTGAACAATTGCTGAAAATGTCCGTTGACGGTGGTGAACGCGCTTAGGAGCCTTTCCCGGCCTTCGCGGTTGAGGCTCTGGATCGCCTGGCGCAGGCGGTGGATCGCCTCTGTCAGATCGGAATGTTCGGTCGAGAGGTTCGACTTCGAGGTCTCGATTTCGCTGAGTTCTTCCTCGGCGCGCAAATTGACGGCGCCGAGGCGTTCGCGCTCCTGCTTCAGTCCGTCGAGGCGTTTGGCGGTCTCGTCTATCCCCGTAAGAGCGTCGCCTGGGTTCACCTTGGCGAGGGCGGCGAGATCCTGCGGCCCGCAATTCAGTTCGGACGCAATCGCGCGCAAGACCTCGTCGCAGCGCAATCGCCAGGATTCGACCCGCGCTTCGCTGCGCGCTTTTTCCTCCCGCGCCGCGCCCATCGCGTCGAGGGCCGCGCGCGCGTCGCGATCCGTCGCGGCCAGAACCGCCTCGGCCGCAACCCGGGCGTCGGCGGCGGCCCTGCGGGCGGCTTCGGCGTCCTCGATTTCGCTCAAGAGGCGGCGGCGGGCGGCGAGAAAGGCGGCAGGCGCCTCTGTCAGTTTTTCGTTTTCCTGCGCCGCTTCCTCCAGCCGCGCCTGAAGGGCTTCGATCTGGCCGCCGGCGCCGCCGCTCCGGACGCGCCAGGACTTGCGCTCTTCCTCGATCGCCTGCAGCCGTTTGGCCCGGTTCTGCGACTCGCGCGCATGGGTCTGCGCGTCGCCCCGCGCTTCGGCCACCGCGGCGCGTTCCTGCGCCGCCAGGGCGCGGGCGGCTTCGAGGCTCGCGGTCAGTTCGGCCGAATCGTCGAGGGTGGCGAGGGCGATCTCGGCCTGGCCCTGTTTCGTCATCGCCTCGTCGCGGTCGGCGCGAAGGCGGAGCAAGGCTTCGTCCAGGGCGGCAAGCCGGGCCGCCGCCGCCGCCTGGCTGCGTTCCGCCGCCGCCGCTCTTTCACGCGCGGTTTCGACATCGCGCAGCGCGTTCTTGTGGCGTTGCCGGGCTTCGGTCTCGGCCGCGGCCGCCGCGGCGAGCTGATCGTGCTTGACCTGCGCCGCGTCCTTGAAGGCGAGGGCGGCCTCGTGCGCTTCTTCGGCCTCGATCTCAAGGTCGCCGAGACGGTTCTTTTCGGCGAGGCGCCGCGCCGCCGGAGTCGGGGCCTCGGCGGCCTGAATGAATCCGTCCCAGCGCCAAAGATCGCCTTCCTTCGAGACGAGGCGCTGGCCGGGCTTCAAGAGGCGGCTCAGCGACGCGCCTTCCGAGCGCAGGACGATTCCGATCTGATCGAGCCTTCGCGTCAACGCGGGCGGCGCGCTGACCCGCTTCGACAGCGTCTCGACGCCGGGCGGCAGGGCGGGGTCGCCTTCGGCGTCGGTCTTGGCCCAATGGGAGGGCGCGGCGGGATTGGTCGAGGCGTCGAGATCGTCGCCGAGCGCCGCCCCGAGGGCCGCCTCGAAGCCTTTGGCCACGCTGATTTCTTCGGTGACCGCCGGCCAGAAGCCGCCGGCGCCGGCGTTAAGCAGTTTCGAGAGGGTCTGGACCTCGGTGGCGAGTTTCTGCGCCCGGCGCTCGGCCTCGGCGAGCGGCCCCCGCGTCTCGATTTCGGCGCTGCGGGCCGCGGCGTGGGCGGCCTCGGCCTCGGTCGCCTCCTCCTCGAGCGTCTCGGCCGTCTCGATCGCGTTTTCGAGCGCGGCTTCGAGGATCGCGCGGTCGTCTTCGCCGCTCAACGCCGCCTTGAGCGCGTCCTGCTCGTCCTGGGCTTTGCGCAGGCCGTCTTCGATCCGCGCCAGACGCACGGACTCGTCCCGCAAGGCGCTCTCGAGGGAAACCCGCCGCGCCTCCATCGCCGCGCGCCGGTCCTGCGCCGCCGCGAGCGCCTTTTCCGCCATCGCGAGTGCGGCCTCCGCCTCGGTGAGCCGGGCGCGGGCGCCAACCTCTATCCCGGCTTCGGCGGCGGAGGCTTCGGTCAATTCCAGCGCTTCCGAGTCGAGCCGCGCCAGCACTCCGGCCGCGTCCTCGACCAGGGCGGTCTCGCGGGCGAGATCGGCGGTCATCTGCGCGATCCGGCGCTCCAGCTCCGCGGCCCTCGCCTTGGCGCGGCGCTCCTCGCCCTCGAGCGCCTCGCGGGCGATGATCAGACGTTGCAATTCCCCGCCTGCCTTGGCCTCCGCGTCGCGCAGGCCCGGCAGATGATAGGCGGCGACCGCCTGCGCCTTCGCGGCCCCCGCCTGAACCTCGGCGCGTTCCATCACCAGACGCGCGTCGGCCGTCAGCTTGGCTTCGGCCTGGCCGAGCGCCAGAGTGGCTTCCTCGTGGTTGATGAGGGCCAGCAAGGCTTCGAGCCGGCGGATCTCAGCGGCGAGATTGCGGTAGCGCGCGGCCTGTTTCGCCTGCCGTTCGAGGCCCTTCGCCTGGGAGTCGATCTGCTGGAGGATGTCCTCGATGCGGACCAGATTGTCCTCCGCCGCCTTCAGGCGCAACTCCGCCTCGTGCCGGCGCGAATGAAGCCCGGCGACCCCGGCCGCCTCCTCGAGAATGCGGCGGCGCTCCTGCGGCTTGGCGGAAATCATTTCGCCGATCTGCCCCTGCCGCACCATGGCGGGGGAGCGTGAGCCGGAGGACGCGTCGGCGAAGAGCAATTGCACGTCGCGGGCGCGGGCTTCGCGGCCGTTGATGCGGTAGGTAGAGCCCGCCTCGCGCTCGATGCGGCGGGAGACTTCGATGATCTCTGACTCGTTGAAGGCGGCGGGGGCGGTGCGGCTCGTATTGTCGAGGACGAGGCAGACTTCCGCCATGTTCCGCGCGGGGCGGTTGCCGCCGCCCGAAAAGATCACGTCGTCCATGCCGGACGCGCGCATGCTCTTCGACGAACTCTCGCCCATGACCCAGCGCATGGCCTCGACGAGATTGGACTTGCCGCAGCCGTTCGGTCCGACGACTCCGGTGAGGCCCGGTTCGATCAAAAACTCGGTCGGCTCGACAAAGGTCTTGAAGCCCGCAATGCGGAGTTTCGTGAATTTCATGGTGAAATTCTCGCGCTGACTCTCTCGCGGCGGACCCCGGTCCGCCCTTGCGCCCATTTTCGCATTTTAGATCAAGAGCCTCTTTACGCCATTCGCGTTAACGTCCGGTTAACCAATTCCGCCGTCGGCGAAGAATCGCCGGATGATTCGATTCGAACCGATTACGGCGCAGGCCTTGGGGCGAAGGCAAGGCGCGGCGCCGATTTAGCTGGGGAGAAGCGCCTCGCGCCGCCGGCAAGCGACCGCCGATTGGCCTCGCGATTTTTTGTTTCCACGCGCGCTTCTCGTTCGAATGAATGACGACCGGCTCTCCCGCCGCCCGTACTTTGACCGGGCGCGTCTTGGCTAGAGCATATTCCGATCGGAGTGAATCAATCCAATCGACAAGACTATGCTCAAGCTTTTGAATCTGGAGCGATTTCTGATCGATCGCATGACTTCATGCGATCGGAAAGCGCTCTAGGCCGCTGGTTCGCGCCAGCGAAAGCCAGGACGCCTTTGGCCCGACACAACAGCAAAGGGAGAGAAAAATGCCCGACGCTCCGAATACGCCCGCCTCGCCGAAACTGAAGGATCAGATCGAGAAACAGTCCTTCAAGATCGAGAAGCCGGAAAAACTCGAAAAGATCGAAAAGCACGAGCACAAGGAAAAGCCGGAAAAACTCGAAAAGCCTGAGAAGGAGATCAAGGAAAAACCGGAAAAGATCGAACACAAGGAAAAGCCCGAGAAGCACGAACACAAGGAAAAGCCCGAAAAATTCGAGCACAAGGAAAAACCCGAGAAGCACGAGCACAAGGAGCTGGAAAAAATCCAGAAGGATTTCGACAAGATCAATCAGAAGCTCGAAAATCCGGAAAAGCAGATCTTCGAGGGCAATCCCAAGGATATCGTCGAGAACCAGGGACCGTTCAATCCGAGCGATCCGATCGATCAGCGCGTCGGCGCGCTGGAGCAAAGCGTCGCCTCGCTGCAGCATTTCATTTCGACGCAGCAACGTCCCGATCTCAGCCGCGGCGCGCTGGCGTCCGAGCCCGGCGCCAAGAAATCCGGAGGCTAGCCGCCGATGATCCTCGTCCTTTGCGATGAAGCCGATCACTCGGCGTTCTGGGCCGCCGAGGCGCTGCGCGCGCGAGGGCTGTCTCCCCTCCTGCTCACAGGCGCGGATTTCGCCGCGGTCACGAGATGGCGCCATAGCGTCGGAGCGGCGGGCGCCGATTGCGAGCTTCATTTCAAGGGCGGGGGTCGCCTTCGCGGCAAGGAGACGGGCGGCGTGCTCAACCGCCTGTCGTTCGTGCCGGCGGCGTGGCGGCGTTCGATCGGCGGCCCGGACTGCGAGTACGCCTTGCAGGAAATGTTCGCGTTTTACCTGAGCTGGCTGCATGCGTTGCCCGGCCCGAAACTCAATCCTCCGACGCCGCAAGGGCTTGGCGGAAACTGGCGTCATCCGTCCGCCTGGGCGGCGCTCGCCTCCGCCGCCGGATTGCCGGTCGCCCCCTACAGGCAGACCAGCGAGGACGATCCGGCCGCGCCATGGCGAAGGCAGGCCGGTCCGGCGGCCGCGACGCTGCACGTCGTTGGCTCCCGCGTCGTCGGACCGGGCGAGCTCGTCCGGTCCTACAAGGAGTCCTGTCTGCGGCTTGCAAGGGCGGCGGGCGCGACCTTGCTTGGCGTCGAGTTCGCGCGCGACGTCGATGCGGCCTGGCGGATGACGAGAGCCTCGGTGACCCCCGATCTCGCCGGCGGCGGCGCTGACCTCGCCGACTCGCTTGCGGAGGCTTTGACGTCATGATCCTCCTTGGCGGCATCCCGAGCGAAAGCCCGCTCGTCCTCCTCACCGAGGCGCTTGACGAACTCGGCGCCGAGTATCGCCTGTTCAACCAGCGCAAATGCGCCGATTGCGCGATCGATCTGCGCATCGACGGGGGCGGGGTGGACGGCGAGCTACAACTTCATGGCGAAACGTTCCGGCTCGGCGAGATCACGGCGATCTACTTCCGGCTCATGGACGACCGGCTGCTGCCGGAGCTGGACGGCGAACCTGAAGATTCGCCGGCCCGCCGCCATGCCCGCGCCATCCACGACACGCTCTACCGCTGGCTCGAAGTCGCCGACGCCCGCGTCGTCAACCGCTCCGATCCACAAGGCTCCAACGGCTCGAAGCCCTATCAGGCCCAGCTGATCGCCAGCCATGGCTTCCGCGTGCCCGAAACCCTGATCAGCAACGATCCCGGCGAGGTCCTCGAATTCCGAAGGGAGCACGGCGCCATCATCTACAAGTCGATGAGCGGCGTGCGCTCGATCGTGAAGACTCTCGACGATGAAGACCTGGACAGGCTCGACAGCATCCGCTGGTGCCCGGTCCAGTTCCAGGCGCTCGTGCCCGGCGTCGACGTGCGCGTCCATGTGGTCGGCGAGGACGTTCACGCGACCGAAATCCTCAGCGACGTCACCGACTACCGCTACGCCCGCCGCTCCGGCTCAGTCGCCACCTTGCGCGCGCGAACGCTCCCCGATGAACTGGCGGACCGGTGCGTCGCGCTGACCGCGGGGCTCGGGCTTGCGTTTTCGGGAATCGACCTGCGCATCGGACCGGACGGCGAAGCCACCTGTTTCGAGGTCAATCCCTCGCCCGCCTATTCTTATTATCAGGCCAACGCCGACCAGCCCATCGCGACGAGCCTCGCGCATTATCTGGCGGGACTTGGCGCTACGCCCGCACGATCGACATGAACGGGACGTCGCGCGACATTGCGTTCATCATTTGCGGCGGCGATCCTCAACGTCAACACGATTGTCTCGACGCCATTCCCGCATCGACTCGAAAGCGCTCTCGCTCAAGACATGCAACGACAACGACAACGGCTCCGGCGATCCTGACATGAGCGCCGATAAGGATAGGGGACGAACTGAGACGGCCAAGGTTCGGCTCCCGCCGCCGCAAAATGACGAAAGCTTCATTTGAAGGTCGCCCGCGCCTCCTCTAACCCTGAGGCGCTGACCGGCATGACAAAGGTGGGGGCTGGTCATGCGATCGGGCATTCCACATCAGGAGCTTTTCCATGAAAACCCGTTTGCCTTTCGCCCTGGCTCTTCTGGCGTTCGCCGGCTCCGGCCTCGCCATCGCTGCGGCCAATGATCCGCAATCCTCCGCCCCGGCAAAGTCGGAAAATCATTTCGAGTTCACGCCGGCTGACCGCGCCGCCTTTTTCGACGCCCGCGTCGCGGCGATCCATACCGGATTGAAGCTGACGCCCGACCAGGAGAAGCTCTGGCCGCCGCTTGAAGCCGCCGTTCGCGCGGCCGCCAAAGCCGCGATGGAGCGGCGCGAGAAATGGGGCAACGCGCCACAGTCGGACAATATGATCGACCGTCTGCGCAAGCACGGCGAAGGCGCCGTCGAGCGCGGCCAGAACATGCAGGCGATCGCCGCCGCCGCGGCGCCGCTCTATGCGACTTTAACGGAAGACCAGAAACATCGGCTGCCGGTGCTGATGCATGGAATGGGGCACGGCTTTCATCGCTTCGCGATGATGGACGGCCATCGCGCCGGCCCGATGGGCGAGCATATGGGCGATCATATGGGAATGCGCGGCGGCCATGAGGGAATGGAAGGTCCCGGCCACGACGGCATGCATGGGCATGAAGGGATGATGGAAGGCGGGCCGCGCCACGGGGACGACGGGCCGGACGACGATGAGTAAATCTCTTCAATAGACGATTCAGTTCAATAGATGACTGCGGAAGATGACCACGGATGGCGCGCTCGCCATCCGCATGGGCCGCAGGATGGCGACCAACATTCTGAATCCTTGTGTTGAATACGTGTGTTGTAAGGGCGGGGCCATGCTCAAAAATCGTAGATGGCTCGCTGTCCTGATTATAGCAAATAACCCGCTCACCCGCTTCCCTTCGCCCCCAACGCCCGCGCCATTTCGACGAATTCGCTCGGCATCATGATGATGGTCATCGTGTTCTGCTCGGCGCCGACCTCGGTGATCATCTGCATCCGGCGAAGTTCAAGCCCGGCCGGGCTTTGCATGATCGTCTCCGCCGCCTGACGCAGCAGCGCCGCCGCCTCGACCTCGGCCTGCGCCTTGATCTGGCGCGCGCGTTTCTCACGCTGCGCCTCGGCCTCCTGCGCCATCGCCCGCTGCATCGAATCAGGGATCTCGACATTGCGCATCTGCACGCGTTCGACCTTGACGCCCCAGGGTTCGGTGACGGCGTCGATCGAGGCGGCGAGAGCGGCTGAAATCGAGTCCTGATCCTTCAGCACGTCGTCGAGCGTATGCTGGCCGATGACGTTGCGCAGCGCGGTCACGGCGACGAGCACGACCGATTCGCCGACATTGGCGACCTCGATCACCGAGCGGCTCGGATCGACGATCTTGCGCCAGATCACGGCGTTGATCTTGACCGGAACATTGTCGAGGGTGATCGCCTCCTGCTGCGCGACCTCGGTCGTCATGGTGCGCAGGTCCACCCGCCAGCGCCATTCAATGAACGGGATCAAAAAGAACAGACCCGGCCCCGCGGTGCGGACATATTTGCCAAGCCGGAAGACAACCGCCCGCTCGTACTGGTTGGCGATGCGCAGGCCGAACAGGAGAAGCACGACGAGCGCGGCCAGCGCGATCCACTGCAAGGGAACGCCAGGTCCCATCTCATAGGCAGAGGCAAAACCGTCGTTGTGGAACATCATCGCCTCCCGCCGGGCTCGCCTTGCGCCGCCGCGCTACATGTGGGCTTTCCATTTGATCGAACAGCCGATGGAGGCATGCTGATCCGGTGCCGCCTCGCCGCGAGTGATGGCGCGCATGGCCTCGACGAGTTCGCGGCGGGCGCCAGGGGGAGGCGGGTCGATCCGGCCTTCGTCGAGACGGCCGCGATATTTCAGTTTCAGGTCGCGGCCGTAGCCGAAATAATCCGGCGTGCAGACCGCGCCATAGGCATGCGCGACTTTCTGTGATTCATCGTGAAGGTAGGGAAACGGAAACTCATGCGCTTTCGCAAATTTTTGCATGTTGGCGAAGGAATCCTCGGGATGCGTTGTGGCGTCGTTGGAGCAGATCGCGGCGAAGCCGATTCCCTCAGTCATTAATGTCCGGGCGTCCGCCACGAGCCGGTCGATGACGGCTTTGACATAGGGGCAATGGTTGCAGATGAAGACGATCACGGTCCCTTTTTCGCCCGCGATATCGGCGAGGGCGTAGGTCTTTCCGTCCGTAGCGGGCAGGCGGAAGTCCGGCGCGGGAATGTTGAGAATGGTCGAGGCAACGGTTGCGGCCATGGTGAGGATCCCTTGGGTCAGTCTCCAATATATCCGATATTTCCCGTCCGACTTAAGGCTCAGCTTGAATTTTAGGGCGATTACCGCGAGGAATTTTTCCTGATCTCCGCACGAGTTACCTGTTTTTCCATCGATATGGTCGCGCGCGCAAAATTCTTGAAAAAGCACAGTATTCAAAATTACTCCTGCAAAGGTGCTCTTTGCGAAAACTTAATCCCGGAACCATCCAGATATCTAGAGCCGTGCGATATCTATTTTCACTCACAGTGATGACAAAAATAACAACTGGTCATGCACTCAAAATTCTGTCTTAATTGTGTAGCGCGACGCGCCAAAATGGCCAAGTAAAGCCAAGTTCACGGTTCTTTCTTCTGGAATTGGTCGTGAAAGGGAGGAGATAAGAAATGAAGAAACTGATCATTTACAGATTTGCACTTGCGGCATCAGGAGCAGTGCTAGTAGGAATGTTTGCAACACACGCTCAAGCCGTCGTCCCCGCCAACTATTCGCGAGCCTGCACGGAAGCGGTCGCGTCAGTTGACGCATCCCCCAGCTTCGTTGAGAAAGCGCTGTATGCCCGTCGTGCAGCGCGCCGCACCGCTCGCCGGACAGTCCGTCGCCACACCTACTGAACCGTGACGATGGTAACTGCCGAACGCGGCAATTTCCAAAGCGAGTGTCGAGTGTATCAGATGGTTGCGGGCGAGCGCCCGCAGCCACTCCAACGACCAGCCTTCGAGTTCATCGTGGGGTCCCGTCGGCGGGGTATTTTGCGGTTGTAAGGAAAGCAAGCCTCGCCAAACACGCAGGTGTCATGAGGCAAATTTTCGACTTTGTGAAAACAACGGTGCTCGGAGGAGCTATTTTTTTGCTCCCCTTCGCGGCAGTTCTCGTCATAGTCGTCAAGGCTGGCAAGATCGCTGTCGACAGTGTGGCGCCATTGGCGGAAAAACTTCCTCTCCCCAAAGGCGAGGCGGTTATCGCCGTCTATGTAATCGGGGCTTCATTGCTGGTGCTGGCGGCGTTCGCCGCAGGGCTGTTGGCGCAATCTTTGTCGATTAAAAAGGATGCAGTATCGTTCCTCGAAGACAAAGTCCTGAACAAACTGCCTCCCTACGTCGCGGTTCGTAAATACACTGATCGCTTGGCGGGGTTGGAGGCGAAGACAAATGAAGACCTCAAGCCGGTCCTGGTGCGCATGCAGAATGGATGGCAGGTTGGGTTCCTTGCCGACGCCTTCAACGACGGCCAAGTTGCCGTGTTTATGCCCGGCGCGCCTGACCCTTTGTCAGGAGTGGTGTGGATTGTCAGCGCCGACCACGTCAGCCTGCTCAATATATCTTATCAAGACGCACTTGCCTGCCTTGAACAGTCCGGGCGCGGCCTCGCCAATCTCTTGCCAAAAGATCTTACTTTGAAAAACAGAATTGACTGAGAGGCTCCCCTGATTCATCGTGCAGATAGGGGAAGGGAAAGCCGTGCGCCTTGGCGAAGGCCTGCATGGCGAAGGAATCCTCAGGATGGCTTGCGACGTCATTGGAGCAGATCGCCGCGAAGCCGATTCCTTCCGCGATCAGCGCGCTTGCGTCCGTCACAAGCCGGTCGATGACGGCTTTGACGTAAGGGCAATTATTGCAGATGAAGACGATCACCGCGCCATTTTTACCCGCGATGTCGGCGAGCGAATAGGATTTTCCGTCCGTGGCGGGCAGGGTGAAATCCGGCGCGGGCGTGTCGAGAACAATCGAGGTGACGGTCGCAGCCATGGCTCGGCATTCTCCTGCGGCGGGCGGGCTCGCCTACCCACCAAGCGAGATGCAGCTTACATCGCCGGTAGGATGGTTGCAAACTGGGAGCGTGTGGTTGCAGGGAAGGCGCGCGCCAGCGTCAGGGCGCGCGCATTGTTGTATCTTGGTTGTATCTTGGAGTTATTGCGGAGAGAAGAATTCCTGTCGCCGCAGGATCAGCTTACCGCCGCGGAATCATTGATCGCTGAAAACGGTCAGCAGAACTTTTCCCTTTTCACCGACGATGCAGATGAAATTCTGGGATTTGTCGGATTTCTTTTTTTCGACGTTGACGTCCGCGAGAACGATCGCCTTGACGTCGGTGCTGGCGATCTTCGAATTAACCTTGATCAGTCTCACACTATCGAGGTCGAGAGTCACATCCTTGACGGCGGAAGAGCGTTCCTTCAGCGCAATCAGGCCGCTCGCCCGGCACACTTCGATTTCTGGGGCGAGAGATTTGTCTTCAGACCCCGATGAATTCGAGCTGTCTTGCGCAAGCGCTGTCCCTTGCATGAGCGCGAAGCCGATCATCGCGTTTATCGAAATCGCGGCAAGGATTGGCGTAAACTTCATCATCGACCCCCTATTTTTTCTCTGATTGGCCTTGGAAATAGTGTTCTGCATCAATCACCAGGTTGAGAGATTGGTTATGATAAGAAATTTGGTCTGTTGCGCGGAATGAATTGAAACCCCGGCTATGCGAGACAACATGTTTCGCCATGAGGGGAATAAGGCGAGCTCTCAGTGATCCGCTCGCTCGTAACTTCGTTGCGCCAAATTTTTCTTCATAACGCGAAATCATCGCTTCGCGTGGGATTCGCCGATTTTTTCGGCCTGCTTCAACTCTTCCTTTTCATCGCCTTCGATCGCTCTCTTCGCCTCGTCGGCGGCGGGTTTCACTTTGCCGGAATGCGAAAATTTTTCGGTTTCCTCGTTGTATCGTCGCGCCGCCGAGCGATTGCCTTCACCTTCGTTTTCCTTTGCGTTTTCCTTTGAGTTCACTGTTGGGTTCATTGTCGCGTTAGCCATGCTTTCGTCTCCAGTTAACGTGGAGCTAACGATCGACGAGCGTTTCGGTTCGAAACTATTCCTGCTTGCGCGTTCGCCGATGAAAGGCGCCGCGGCGTGTGAATGCTGAATGTCGCAGGATGAAAATGATCCAGACGGCCTGTTGGACCCGCCTTCGGGGGCGTCGAAACAAGGATCTGTGACAATCCGGGCGGAATACTCAAAAAGGGAAACTCATGTCCCCGGTTCGCCGTCCAAGTGGGGCGCGGAGCGTCTGGAGACGCCCCAGCCTACTTCCGCCACCACGTATCCAGCGTCGCCCCGCCGGTGGGCGGCCCGTAATGCGGCAGCTGCTCCGGCCGCCCGAGCGCTGTCGACGCGGCCACCCATTGATCGGGCGAATGGAACAAAGGCACGATATAAAAGCCTGACAGGAGCACCCGGTCGTAGGCGCGCACGGCGGCGATGAAATCCTCCCGGCTGTTCGCCGACAGCATCGCCTCGATCATCGCGTCGGCGGCCGGCGACCTGACCCCGGCGAGATTGAACGAGGCTTCCTGGGACGCGCTGGCCGAGCCCCAGCGCGAGCGTTGTTCGTTGCCGGGCGAGGCCGAGGCCAGCCAGGAGCCGATCATCATGTCGAAATCGAATTTCTGGCGCCGCCGCTGGTACTGGACCTCGTCGACGAGCCGGACTTTCACGCCGACGCCGATGCGGGCGAGCGAATCGGCGTAATTCAGCGCGAGGCGCTCCTGATTGCGGTCCTTGACCATGATCTCGAAGGCGAGAGGCTCGCCGTCCTTGACGAGGCGTCCGCCGTCGAGGGCGTATCCGGCCGTCTGCAGGAGTTCGAGGGCGCGCCGTGGCTCCACTCGGTCCTGTCCCGACCCGCTGGTTTGCGCGGGACTCCACTCGCCTTTGAGAATATCCTCGCGGACAATTCCTGGAAAAGGCGCAAGAAGCTTGGTCTCGGCTGAACTCGCGGGGCGCCCGGTCGAGGCGAGTTCGGATTCGTCGAAAAAGCTTTTCGTCCGTCTGTAGAGACCGTCGTAGAGATTGGCGTTGATCCACTCGAAGTCGAACAGAAGCCCGAGCGCCTCGCGGACACGCACGTCGGCGAAAAGGGGCCGGCGCATATTGAAGACGAAGCCTTCCATGCCCTTGGGGCCGCCGCTCGGCAGGGCGGCGCGCGTCATGCGATGATCGCGCATGGCGGGAAAATCGTATCCGGTCGTCCAGCGCCCGGGATTCGTCTCCTCGCGAAAATCGAGCAGCCCGGTGCGGAACGCCTCGAACAGACTGTTCGAGTCGCGGAAATATTCGATGTCGATCTCGTCGAAATTGAAGAGGCCGCGGCGGATCGGCAGATCCTTCGCCCAGTAATCAGGATCGCGGCGCAGGATCAGGCGTTCGCCCGGCTTGACGGAGACGATCTTGTAAGGCCCGGAGCCGGTCGGGATGTCGAGGCTTGCGTCGTCGAATTTGACCGGATCGATTTTGTGGCGCGCCAGGACCGGCATCAGCGCGAGCGTCAGCGGCATTTCCCGGTCTCTCGCCCCGCCGAGTTCGTAATGCACCGTCTGCGGGTCGGGCGTGTCGATCGACTTCACCAGGGAATAGGCCGCGCGCTGCTGCGGGCGCCCCCTCGTTTTGAGGAGTTCGAATGTGAACCGGACGTCCGCCGAGGTGATCGGCGCGCCGTCGGAAAAATGGGCGCGCGGGTTGAGCCTGAACGTGACGGACGAGCGGTCGGGGCCGGTCTCGATCGATTGCGCAATCAGGCCGTAAAGGGTGAAAGGCTCGTCGAGCGAGCGGGTCATCAGGGTTTCGAACACGTTGCCGTTGAGCCCTTGAGCCGTTGACCCAGCTTTGAGGTTGAACGGATTGAGGCTGTCGAACGCGCCGAGAAACCCGATCGCGAGCCGCCCGCCTTTCGGCGCGTTCGGGTTGGCGTAGGGAAGGTGATCGAAATCGGCCGGCAGGGCCGGTTCGCCATGCATCGCGATCGCCGGACGGGGGCCCTCGAGGGCGGCGGGTTCCGCTCCGGCGCCATTCACGCCCGCCGCGAAGACCACGAACATCGCGCAGAAAACGAATATCGCGCGCAAGATGCGGCGGGCGGCCCGAATCAATTGCGTGTTCATCGCTCGGTCAGCGCCCGCTGCGCCGCCGCCGCCGTCGCCTTTGGCGGCCGCTCCGGGGCAAATTGGAAATCCTGGAATGCTGTTGCGCATTTTTTTCCCGAACTCAAGCGCCGTGCGACCGGCCGAACAAGCGCAATTCCAGCGGCGTAACCCAGACCAGCAGTCAAATCTGTGACATTTCAAAGCGTGAAGCATATGGCGTTCTTGACGCGGCCTGGAATGTCGGCTTTGTCTCCTCGCGGTTACTGCGGCGCTTCTTGAACGAGGACCTCCGCCGGTCGGCGTCGATTTCCTGCCCGGCCTTTTCAAGATCGATCGTTTGAAAGGATATCGTATGCCGTTTTCGTTGAAGCGTGGTGTCGCGGCTGTTCTGGCCGGCGTAGTCCTTCTTGGCGGTGGGGAAGCGTTCGCGCAAGCGGCTCCTCCCGCGAAAAAGCCGGCGGCGCCCGCGGCCGCGCCAAAAGCTCCGGCAGCTCAACCGGCCCAGGCCCAGCCTGCTCAAGGCCAGCCTGCGCAGGGCGACGCGGCCCAGGGGCAGGCGCCGCAGGGTCCCCTCCGGGTCGATCTGCAGCCAACCCAGAACGATTGGACGAAGGTTTGCGGCAAGGATCAGGCCGCCAACAAGGAAATTTGCTACACGACGCGCGATTTCAGCGCCCAGGCCGATCAGCAGCCGGTTCTCGCTCTTGCGGTTTATGACGTCAAAGGCGACGATACCCGCGTCGTCCGTTTGCTGCTTCCGGTCGGTCTGATGCTGCGTCCCGGCTTCCGGTTCTTCGTGGATAAAGGCCAGCCGCAGGAAGGCGCCTTCGAAATCTGCTTTCCCAATGGCTGTTTCGCGGAATCAAAAGTCAAGGGACCGACGATCGACGAGCTGAAAAAGGGGACGCTGCTGGGCGTCGCTGTGAAGAATCAGGTCGGCAACCAGATCACCTTCACGGTTCCGCTGGCCGGTTTCGGCAAGGCTTTCGACGGGCCGCCGATCGATCCGAAGGTGCTTGAAGAGCAGCAAAAGAAACTTCAGGCCGAATTGCAGAAGCGCGCGGAAGACGAGCGCAAACGCCTTGAAGCGGCGAAGCCCGACGCGGCCAATCCTGCTCCGGCGGCGCCGGCGGCTCCCGCGAAGCCATAAGCTTCGCCGCGCCTGAACCCCATGAATCCGGGGCGCGCGCCGTTGCGGCTCGCGCTTCGCCTGTTTGGCACGCTTGAGGACATGTTCGGCTTGCTTAAGGACAGAGGCTGCTCAATATGACCGGACCCGATCGGAGCAAGGCCGAGCCTTGGCGACGAATTGTCGTCAAATTGTCGGGCGAGGCCTTGATGGGCGGCGAAAGCCATGGCCTCGATTCCTCGACTTTGACCCGGATCGCAATTGATCTTTCCGACGCCGCCGCGCTCGGGGTCGAGGTGGCGGTCGTCGTCGGCGGCGGCAATTTCTTCCGGGGGATCGCGGGCGCCGACAAGGGCATCGAGCGGGCGCGCGCGGATTCCATCGGCATGCTTGCGACCGTGATGAATGCGCTGGCGCTGGAATTCGCCATCGAAAAACAGGGCCAGAGCGCCCGCGCCCTGTCGGCGGTGCCGATGCCCTCGCTCTGCGAGGCCTATTCGCGGCAGGCCGCGCTGCACCATCTCGCCAAGGGCCGGATCGTGGTTCTTGCCGGAGGGACCGGAAACCCTTTCTTCACGACCGACACAGGGGCCGCCTTGCGCGGCGCCGAGCTCTCCTGCGATCTCATCATGAAGGCGACGAAAGTGGATGGGGTCTATTCGGCCGATCCGAAGCGCGATCCGACCGCAACCCGTTATGAAAAATTGACCCACGACGAGGCGATCGCCAAAAACCTCGCTGTCATGGACACGGCCGCTTTCGCGCTTGCGCGGGAGAACCGAATTCCGATACTCGTTTTCTCCATCCTGGACGCCGGGGCCATTTGCGCCGCGCTTCAGGGAAAAGGAAGAGCGACGTTCGTTTCGCCTTGAATTCCGGGGGGCGGCGGGGCCCAGGAGGGATTTTTCAAGAGCAGGGGCTTGCTTTTTCAGGAAGATGAGGTCTTGCCTTCGGCCTTTCGCCGCAGCGACGTCCGGGGAGAGGCGCGGCGGACTGTCGGGGCCCGGGCGTCGGCCGAAGCGCAAGTGCTGAAACATGCCTGCGGCAGTCTGGGCGCAGCGGGAACCGCACGATTTCGATAAGGGTTTCATGATGAGCGCAGAATTCGATATTCCCGACCTGAAGCGGCGCATGCAAGGCGCGATCTCGACCTTGAAACATGATCTGGGAGGGCTGCGCACCGGCCGCGCCACGGCCAGTCTTGTCGAACCGGTTCATGTCGACGCCTATGGGCAGTCGATGCCGCTCAATCAGGTCGCCACGATCAGCGTCCCCGAACCGCGGATGCTTTCCGTACAGGTCTGGGACAAAGCCATGGTCGGTCCCGTCGACAAGGCGATCCGCAATGCGAATCTCGGCTTGTCTCCCACCGTCGAAGGCCAGGTTCTGCGCATTCGCATTCCAGAACTGAATGAGCAGAGGCGCAAGGAAATGGCCAAGGTCGCCCATAAATACGCCGAGGACGCCCGCGTCTCCGTTCGCCACGTCCGCCGCGACGGACTCGACACGTTGAAGAAACTGCTCAAAGACAAAATCATCAGCGAAGACGATGAAAAGCGGCACGAAGGCGAAGTCCAGAAATTGACCGATCAGAGCGTCAACGAGATCGACCAGGCGCTGGCGGCAAAAGAAAAGGAAATCATGCAGGTTTGATTCATGAAGATTTGCGATAATCATCGCGCCGCCGATTGCGGGCCGATGTTGACTGGCGATCTGCGACAGTTGAATTTCATTGCGCTCCGGAAACGAACGATCATAGTCCATCCTGCGAACCGAGAGCGGCCGCGGGAAAGTCTGTTGAAGATTTAGAGAGGCGGCGGAGAATCATGCCAACGGCTGCGGGCCACCGGGCCATCACGACAGCAAGCATGCTCACGGCTGAAGGGGGGCTCGAACTGCGGCCGCGCCTTTCGGAAATTCCCGCTCATGTCGGCGTCATCATGGACGGCAATGGCCGATGGGCGGCGAGCCGTGGCCTGCCGCGCATCGAAGGGCACAGGCGCGGGCTTGAGGCTCTGCGGGAGACGGTTCGGGCAGCAATCGATTTCGGGCTCGACTATCTGACGGTCTACAGCTTCTCGATGGAGAACTGGAACCGGCCGATTGAGGAAGTCACCGATCTGATGGGCCTCCTGAAGCGCTTTATTCGCAATGATCTCAAGGATTTACATAAGGCTGGCGTGAAGGTCAGGGTGATCGGCGCGCGCGATAATCTGAAACCCGACATCCGGGCCTTGCTGGTCGAGGCCGAGGACATGACCCGAGCCAACACGGGCCTGACCCTGATCGTCGCCTTCAATTACGGCAGCCGGCAGGAAATCGCGGCGGCGGCCAGGGCTCTGGCCGAAGACGTCCTGGCTGGCCGCGTCAAGGCGTCCGACATCGATGAAACTCTCCTCGCCCAGCGGCTCGACACCGCCGGGCTTCCAGATCCCGACCTCATCATCAGGACCTCGGGCGAACAGCGTCTTTCGAATTTCCTGATGTGGCAGGCGGCCTATTCCGAATTCGTGTTCCTGCCGATGCATTGGCCCGATTTCGACCGGCGCGCGTTCGCGTCCGCGCTTCATGTGTTTTCAGAGCGCGAGCGCCGCTTCGGCGGGGTGACGGCGCGCGGTCAAGCTGATAAAGTCAAATCATGAGCAAGGCACGAGGGAAACCGGTCCGGTTCTCCAACGCGAACGGCAAGTCCGGCGCAAAAGCGAGCTTGCCGAACGGCAAGCCGACGGCCACGTCCGCCGCGCAGACAGGGAACGAGACCGGCGACGCGCCTGCCGAGAAGCTGCATGCGGCGCTGACGACAGCGGCTCCGCCATATTCCGCCCACTATGCTCCGACGCAGGATCTCTCCACGTCGAAAAAAATGTCCGATTTGCTCCCGCGCGCGGCCTCGTCCCTGGTTCTGATGGCGCTCGCTCTGGGATCGGTTTGGCTGGGAGGAGAGGCCTTCTCGGTCATATGGCTCGCCGCGGCCTTCGCCATCGTTTACGAATGGCAAAGCATCATCGCCACGGCCCGGCTGCTTCCGCGCATCCTGATCGCCGGCCTCGCGCTGGTTCTTGCGGGTCAGTTCGCCAGCAAGGGTTCGCCTGGCTTCGCGAGCTACATTATCGCCCTCGGCGGCGTGTTCGCCGCGTCAACGGCCGGGCAGGGGCGTCGGATCTGGGCTTTCGCGGGATTGGCCTATGCGGGCGCCCTGCTGGTTTCAGTCACGGCGCTCTATCATTCCGCGGCTTTCGGAGCCGGATTTATCCTTTGGCTCTTCGCCACCGTCTGGGGGACGGACGTGTTCGCCTATTTCGGCGGCCGGATGATTGGCGGACCGAAATTGTGGCCGCAGATCTCCCCCTCCAAAACCTGGTCCGGGACGTTGCTTGGCGTGTTCGCCGGGGCGCTCATCGGCTCGGCGGTCGGGTTCGGCGGAATTGGCCATTCGATCGCGACCCCGCAATTGTTTGGTCTTGGCCTTCTCACAGCGCTCGTCTCGCAAGGCGGAGACCTTTTCGAATCGTGGGTGAAGCGTTACTTCGGCGTCAAGGATTCCAGCGTCCTTATTCCAGGTCATGGCGGATTCATGGACCGGCTTGACGGATTCGCCGCGGCGGCCGCCTGCGCGGCCCTGGTCGCGGCGTCGCGACATATGCTGTGATCGGGATGTTTGGATTGGGATGATTTGCGTCGGGCGCGTTTTGCGATAGCTTGGCGCGGTGGCTCCGCCATGCTTGCCCGCCCGCCAGTTCGCCGTCCCAGTTGGTCGTCCAATTGGTCGTCATTGTCTGCGCCGCGTCTCCGGGTGCGTTCCAGATCCCGGCAGGCGTCGGCTGAAATGGCTCCAAAAGACAGAAAAGTGAATTTATCTCTATGGAGACAGTCCTCGAGTTCCGGCGCGCGAAGGCGTCCGATTGTGAGCCGCGCAGCGTCGTGATCCTCGGCGCCACCGGCTCCATTGGAACCTCGACGGCCGATATCATTGCGGGCGCCGACGGCGACTTTCGGGTGGAGGCGGTCGCCGGAGGCCGCGATCCGCAAGCCCTTGCCCGCGTCGCCCGCAAACTCGGGGCAAAATTCGCGGCGCTCGCCGATCCCGCTGGATTTGGCGATCTCAAGGACGCTCTGGCAGGGACCTCGATCGAGGCCGCGGCGGGAGCGGACGCGGTCGTCGAGGCGGCGTTGCGGCCGGCGGACGTCGTGATCGGCGCGATCGCCGGCAGCGCCGGGGTGGAGCCGACTTATGCCGCGCTTTCGGCGGGGCGGACCGTCGCGCTCGCCAACAAGGAATGCCTCGTCTGCGCGGGGCCGGCGTTCATGCGCCAGGCCGCGATTTCCGGGGCGAGGCTGCTGCCTGTCGATAGCGAGCACAACGCCATTTTCCAGGCGATGGGCGACGCGACGCTGGACTCGATCGAAATGATCACGCTGACGGCGTCCGGCGGCCCGTTCAGGACCTGGACCAGCGAAGCCATCGCCAGGGCGACGCCCGAGCAGGCGCTCAATCATCCCAACTGGGCCATGGGTCCCAAAGTCACGGTGGATTCGGCCGGGCTGATGAACAAGGGCCTTGAGGTGATCGAGGCTCATTATCTGTTCGGAGTCGAGGCGGCGCGCCTCGATATTCTGATCCACGCCCAATCCGTCGTGCATGGCCTTGTCGCGTTCACGGATGGATCGGTCTCGGCGGGACTCGCCGCGCCGGACATGAAGGTGCCGATCGCGCATTGCCTGTCCTATCCGGACCGCATCAAGACCGCGGCAAGGCGTCTCGATCTGGCCACCGTCGGGCAATTGACATTCGAAAAACCGGATTTTGGCCGCTTTCCGGCCTTGCGCGTCGCGCTGGAGGCCTTGCGAACCGGGCGGGGCCTCCCCACTGTTTTAAATGCAGCGAATGAGATTGCCGTGGAAGCCTTTTTGAATCGGCTGATCTCATTCCACGATATTGCGAAGCTTGTCGAGAAGGCGTGCGATTCGGCGTTGTCCGATGGCGTTGCTCGCGAACCCGAGTGCGTCGCCGATGCGCTCGCCATCGATCGGATTGTGCGGGAGCGAACGCGGGGCCTTCTGGCGGAGTCCTACGGGCGCCATTTTTCTGGGCATTAGTTGCGAGCAGCCGGCGGAGCCGTTTGCTCCATCAGGCCTGTCGCCGAAGGACACTCGCGAGAGGGAACGCCTCGAGCGCAGCGTATGCGCCGTATGGCCCGGGGTTTGCTGAGAGTTTAAAACGTCCGCAATGGCTAAGAATCCTTCTCTTCATTTCGGATTTTAAGGTTTGGTCAGGAGTTTCCGGTCTCGATAGGAGTTTCGATGTCGATTCTAACGCATTTCGCGTCTCTAGCAGGTTATATTATACCTTTTATTTTCGTCTTGAGCTTGGTCGTATTCTTTCACGAGCTTGGCCATTTCCTCGTTGGTCGGTGGTGCGGCGTCAGGATTGACGCGTTTTCGCTCGGCTTCGGCCCTGAAATTTTTGGCTTCTATGACCGGCACGGCACGAGATGGAGATTGGCGGCTCTGCCGTTGGGCGGTTACGTCAAATTCCACGGCGATGCGAACGGGGCGTCGATGCCTGACGGAGCGGCGGCGGCTTCAATGAACGCCGAAGAGCATGCGACGACGTTCGTCGCCCAGAATGTCTGGAAACGCGCCGCGATCGTCGTCGCCGGTCCTGTCGCCAACTTTATCCTGGCGATCGTGATCTTCACCGGCATTTTTTATGTCAGCGGCCGGGGCATGCTTCTGCCCGTCGTGGAAAACGTCGCCCCGGAGAGCGCGGCCTCCGCCGCCGGCTTCGAGCCAGGAGATTTGATCCTGGCGATCGACGGAAACAAGATCAAAAGCTTCGAGGACATGCAGCGCGTCGTCCAGACTTCCAGCGACGCCATGCTGACATTCAGGGTCGAGCGTGAGGGAAAACAGCTGGACCTCGTCGCGACGCCGCGCCGGAAGGACGTCGTCACGCCGTTCGGGACCACCCGCGTCGGAGTTCTGGGCGTCGAGGCGAAAGGCAAGCCTGAAAACTGGCATGTCGAACATTACAGCCTCGCCGATTCCTTCCTGCGCGCCAATGCGGAGACCTGGTATATCGTCTCACGGACCGGGTCCTATCTCGGCGGTCTCGTGATGGGCAAGGAATCCACGGATCAGCTGTCCGGACCGCTCCGGATCGCGGAAGTGTCGGGGGAAATGGCGAAGATCGGCCTCGCGGCCTTGCTCAACCTCGCTGCAATTCTGTCGATTTCAGTGGGAATTCTGAACCTGCTTCCGATCCCGCTGCTCGATGGCGGCCATTTGTTCTATTACGCCGTCGAAGCCGCGCGCGGAAAAGCGCTGAACGAAAAGGCGCAGCAGTTTGGTTTTCGGGTCGGCATCAGCCTCGTGGCGGGGTTGATGTTTTTCGCCACCTACAACGACATCTTGCGCCTCACGCGGCAATTGATGCGATTGGGTTGATCGGCTTTCCGGGCAAAACAAAATCACGATGAAGCAAAGGGTTAACCCTAAGAGTTAACCCTTTTCTCACTGCAAAGCGTGTCTTGTTCGCAACGGCGGCGCAAAATCAGGAGCCATAGCCGAATCTTGATTTGCAGGGGGGGGCAAACCCTGTAGAAGCGAAGCTCAGGGCTTGTTCAACGACAGAGGCCCAACGAACGTCAGCCAAGCATTTTGGCGTTCGGGCAGCCGGCGTTGAGCCATATGGGGACCGGTCTTCCGATGCAGTTCATGCGTACTCTACTCAGCCGGCTCACCCTGTTCCTTTGCGCTTTCTTGATCCTGACCTACGGGATCTCGTCAGCTTTCGCAGCCGGAGTTGTCGTCCAGGGCAACCGGCGAGTCGATTCCGAGACCATCCAATCCTATTTCACCGGCTCCGATCAGGCCGCGGTCAACAAGGGCGTGAAGGATCTTTACGCGACCGGTCTGTTTACCGATATCAAAGTCCGCCGGGACGGCGGAAGCGTCGTCATCGTAGTGACCGAGAACAACACGATCAACAGGGTCGCGTTCGAGGGAAACAGCAAGGTCAAGACCGAGACGCTCGCCGCCGAGGTTCAGTCCAAGTCGCACGGACCCTACAGCCCGGCGACGGTCGACGCGGATATCGAGCGGATCAAGGACGTCTATCGCCGTTCCGGACGGGCTGCGGCCAAGGTCACATCTCGCACCGTTGATCTGCCGAATGGGCGCCTTGACGTCGTCTTCACGGTCGACGAGGGCGATAAAACCGGCGTCAAGACCATCAATTTCGTCGGCAACGAGGCCTATTCCGCCGGCAAACTGCGCGATCTCATGCAGACGACGGAAATGAATTTCATGTCGTTCTTCAAGACGTCGGACGTCTACGATCCGGACCGGATCGCCGCGGATCTGGAACTGATCAGGCGGTTCTATCTCAAGAACGGCTATGCGGATTTCCGCGTCGTCGGGTCCGACGCGCAATTTGACCCGGCTCTCGGCGGCTACGTCATTACGATTACGGTCGAGGAAGGCCCTCAATACACGGTTGGCCCCGTGGAGGTGGAATCGCATCTACGCGATATCGACGGTGAATCGCTCCGTCCCCTGGTGCGGCTTTCGACCGGAGAAATCTACAATGGCGAAATGGTCGAAAAGACCGTCGACTCTTTGACGAAGGAAATCGCCAAACACGGATATGCGTTCAGCCAGGTCCGCCCGCGCGGCGACCGCGATCCCGCGACCCGGACGGTCAGCATCGCGTTTGTGATCGACGAGGGACCGCGCGCCTATGTGGAGCGGATCGTCATCCGGGGCAACACCCGGACTCGGGACTATGTCATCCGGCGCGAATTCGAGATCGGAGAGGGCGACGCCTACAATCGGGTCATGATCGACCGGGCCGAACGGCGTCTCAATAACCTCGGCTATTTCAAAAAGGTGAAGATCACCAACGAGCAAGGCTCCGCGCCCGATCGCATCATCGTGATCGTCGATGTCGAAGACCAGCCGACGGGAGCGTTGTCGCTGTCGGGCGGTTACTCGACCTCGGACGGGTTCATCGCGGAAGTGTCCGTGACCGAGACGAATTTCATGGGCCGCGGCCAGTATGTGAAGCTTGCGGTCTCCGAAGGCCAGTACGCCCGCGGCATCGAGTTCAACTTCACGGAACCCTATTTCCTCGGCTATAGGATCGCCGCCGGCTTCGACGCCTACGCCAAGCAGTCGAGCGTCAACCAATATTCGTTTTACCAGAGCAATGTGACGGGCGGCACGATCAGGCTTGGTCTGCCGATCACCGAGGAACTGACGTTCTCGCCGCGCTACTCGATCTACAACACCAACATCACCATTCCGAACACGACGGCTCACCCCTATAACGATTGTAACAACCCGATCTGGGGAACGACGCCAGGGTTCAACGGAACCGATCCCTATTACAACAACAGCTGCTTGACCAATGGCGAGGCGTCGCTGGCTTTGAAAGAGGCGGCTGGAAATACGCTGACCTCGATGGTCGGCTACACGCTGAATTATAATACGCTGGACAACAACAGGAGCCCCACGGCCGGGTTCTTCGCCGAACTGCGTCAGGACATCGCGGGAGCGGGCGGCGATTCCAAGTTCGTGCGCACCACCGGCGAGATCCGCTATTACCGTGAGATCTACGATCAGATCGTCGGAATCGCACGGGTCCAGGGCGGCGACATCTTCAGCTTCGGCGGCAACCAGCTCCGGATCGTCGACAACTTCAATCTGGGTCCGAGCCTTGTTCGCGGGTTCGCTCCGAACGGCATCGGTCCGCGCGACATCAGCTCGGGTTATTCGTCCGGCAACGCGCTCGGCGGCACGACCTACTTCGGAGCGAGCCTTGAAGTTCAGTTTCCGATCTTTGGCCTGCCGCGCGACCTTGGCCTGAAAGGCGCCCTCTTCGCCGATGCGGGCACGCTTTACGGCTACAACGGCAAGACCAATTTCAGCTCCAATGGCGTCTGCACGCCCAACGACGCCGCGCCCCTGTACACCCAGGGCAATTGCCTGGTTCTCGGCGCGAATACGAGCCAGATCCGTTCCTCCGTCGGCGCCTCGATCATCTGGGCGTCGCCTTTGGGGCCGATTCGCTTCGACTTCGCCAAGGCGATCACCAAGAACCAATACGATCAGACGCAGTTCTTCCGGTTCACAGGTGGGACCACGTTCTAGACCGGGCTCGATCAGCGGACCTCGCGTCAGGGGACTTCGGGCCCCGACGCGAGGCCGATCGCAGCGAGCCGGGATCCGAAGCAATGGTGCGCCGAAGTCCCGCATGAGCGATCCGTTTTTCTTTGCGCGCGCGCCCGGTCTGACGCTGGGCGACATCGTCGCCGTGACGGGCGTCAGGGCTGGCGGCGGCGTGGATCTTTCCTTACTGATCGGGGGGGCGGCTCCGTTTGACGAGGCCGTCGCCGGCGAACTCACCTATTTCGACGATCTAGAGCATATTCCGATCGGATTGAATCCATCGGAAAGCGCTCCAGGATCGTCCGAAGGAATTGAAGCCACCCGCGCCTCCGCCTGTTTTGTCGAGCCGTGTTACGAGGCGCTCGTCGCCGGGTTCACGCTTGCGCTTGTGACCGAAGAGCCCCACCGGGCTTTCGCCGCCGCGCTGGCGCAAATCTTCCCTGAAGCGCTGCGGCCAGCCTCCATCTTCACCGCGGCGGGCCTTAATCCTGGCGCCTCGGTCCACCCCGAGGCCCGGCTCGAGCCCGGCGTCGTCGTCGATCCTGGGGCCGTCATCGGCGCGCGCTGCGAAATCGGATCCGGATCCATGATAGCGGCGAACAGCGTGATCGGATCCGGGGTCAGGATCGGACGCAACTGTTCTATCGGCGCGCAGGCGGCGATCACCCATGCGCTGATCGGGGACCGCGTCATCATCCACGAAGGCGCGAAGATCGGGCAGGCCGGGTTGGATTTCAGGGATTGCGGCGAAATCAGACGGTTTTCCTCGCCTCAGGTTGGGCGGGTCATTCTTCAAGACGGCGTCGAGGTCGGCGCAAATTCAACGATTGATAGAGGTTCCAGCCAGGATACGGTGATTGGCGAAGGCGCGCGAATTGGCAATCTTGTACAGATCTCTCCCGGCGTCACCGTCGGACGCGGCTGCATGATCCTTTGCCAGACGAGCATCGCGGCGGAAACGCGGCTCGGCGATTTCGTCGTGGTCGAGGGCGGAGCGCGAGTGGGTCGGCGCTTGCGGATCGGGCGCGGCGAAAGAGTGAGGCCTTGAGAGGCTGCGGCTTCTCGACCCATGGCCGATGAGCCACAGGCCGGTTCGCGGGAATCGACCGAAAAAACGGCGCGTTGAAGCGGCGTCTGACAAGGAGCAGGGGACGAAGAATGAATGAAGCGTCGCAGACGGTCATCGAATCGTTCGACATTTTGCGCTTGTTGCAGTTTCTGCCGCACCGCTATCCGTTTTTGATGATCGATCGCGTCATTGAGGCGAGGGGTGACGAATTCGGGATCGGAATCAAGAACGTCAGCGTCAACGAACCTCAATTCCAGGGTCATTTTCCCGACCACCCGATCATGCCCGGGGTGCTTTTGATCGAGGGCATGGCGCAAACGGCGGCGGTGCTCGGCATCAGCGCATCGGCCAGCGGGCTCTCGAGGCCGATCACCTATTTCATGAGTATCGACAAGGCGCGGTTCCGCAAGCCGGTCACGCCGGGCGACCGGGCCGAATTCCATATGACCAAGGTGAACCAGCGCAAGAACATGTGGTGGTATTCGGGGCGCGCCCTGGTGGACGGCGTTCTTGTCTGTGAGGCGGAAATCGGCGCCGCGCTGGTCGTCAATGACGCGGCGAAAGCCTGAACGCCGCGGCGGGCAAGGGCGACGCCAGCGGCTCCATCGCGCGGTTTTTCCAGGCGATTCGCCTGCCTCGCGGCTGGCGCACTTTCCTGCAATCCAGCCGGCTATTCGTGGTATGATTTTTCAAAGCTCCTCCGCGCCATCTTGGCGAGTCTCCGGCGGCCTGCTGGAGATGCGCCATGAAACTACGAGTCGGTTACGAACTTCAGTACGAAATCCCTCAGCCGACGCCGCTGATCGCGATGCTGAATATCCATTTTTCCCGCGTCGCCGATCTCGCGGCGCCCGATCATATCGTCATCAGCCCGCCGGTTCCGATCTCCTGCTACCGCGATGGTTTCGGCAATTGGTGCAGCCGCATCCTGGCCCCGGCCGGGCTGGTGCGACTCTCGACCGACGCCATCGTCTCCGATTCGGGGCTGCCTGATCAATTGTCGCCGGACGCCGCCGAGGTTCCGGTGCAGGATCTTCCCGAGGAGGCCATCGTCTTTCTCCTCGCCAGCCGGTTCTGCGACAGCGACCGCTTGCTCGATCTGGCCTGGACCCTCTTCAAGGATACGCCCCCGGGATGGGCGCGGGTGCAGGCGATCTGCGATTACGTCCATTCCCGAATCGAATTCGGCTATGCCCACGCGAGCGTGACCCGATCCGCCTCCGAGGCCTACCAGGAGGGGCGGGGCGTCTGCCGCGACTACGCGCACCTCGCCGTCGCTTTCTGCCGCGCGCTGAACATTCCGGCGCGCTATTGCACCGGATATCTCGGCGACGTCGGAACGCCCGCGCCTTATCCGCCCGGCGATTTCGCCGCCTGGTTCGAGGTCTACCTCGGCGGCAAATGGCACACGTTTGACGCCCGCAACAACATTCCGCGCATCGGCCGGGTGCTTCTCGCGCGGGGCCGGGACGCCGCAGATGTCGCGATCACGACGACCTTCGGGCCGAATACGCTCGTGAATTTCAAGGTCTGGACGGACGAGATCATCGAGGAAAGAGCGTAGCGGCGGCAGAAATCGGACGAAATGTTCGCTTCTCCAGTCGGAAATCGCTCCAGAATCAAAGGCTTGAGCATATCCTTATCGATTGGATCGATTCAATCCGATCGGAATATGCTCGAGCGCAGCGCAAACGCGGAAGATTTATGTGCGCTGATGAAATGGCTTGACATAAATATATAGGAGTCCTATTTAAATGTGATGACACCGTTCGACGCTCTCTCCACGCCGGTTTATCGCAGATTGCGCGAAGGATTGGACCGCATCGGCGCCGCGATGCGCGCGGACCAATGGGGGCTCGCCGAAGACTCGGGGCTCAGTCCGACGCAAGCGCATGTGCTCGCCTTCGTCGCGGGGCGAGGCGCGAAGGGAATGCGCGTACGGTCCATAGCGGAACATCTCGGCGTAGCTCAACCGACGGCGACGGAGTCGATTGCGGCTTTGGTGCGCAAGGGCCTGTTGACGAAAGCCTCCGATCCCGACGATGCGCGCGCCGCGTCCATCCAGATTACGGGAGCCGGGCAGGAAATCGTGCGAGGGATCGGTTTGGCGATGACGTCGACCGAACGCGCGCTGGAAACTCTCTCGTCGAAGGAGCAGACAATGCTTCTTCATCTCGTCATCAAGACCATTCGCGCCCTTCAGATCGCTGGAGCGATACCGCCTCAGCGCGTCTGCATTTCGTGCCGCTATTTCCGCGCCAACGTTCATGACGACGCGGAACTGCCTCATCATTGCGCCTATGTCGACGCTCCGTTCGGCGGCCGTCATTTGCGTCTCGATTGCAACGAGCATGGAGAGGCGGATCAGGGCGCCCTCGATCAGGCGTGGAAAGCTTTCAGCGGAATCGCCTATGACTTGCCGATGTCCGCATAGTTTTGAGCCTCTTCAAGGCGGCGGCGCAATCCGCGACGGTTTGGGCCGGATTGTTCGAGCGCGCACGAAGAAAACGGTTCGCCGGCTGGCGCCGGCGAACCGTTCATAATTCCCTCCGATCAAGAAGGATCTCCAGCATGGCACAAAAAGCGACTTTTTACCACGCCGGTTGCTCGGTTTGCGTCGACGCCGAGACCAATTTGGCGAAGTCCCTCGATCCGAAGATTTTTGACGTCGAGATCGTGGATCTGGGCGCAAACAAGACGCGTGTCGGTGAAGCCGAGGCCGCGGGCGTCAAGTCGGTGCCCGCCCTGGTCCTCGCGGGAAAGCCGTACCACATCAATTTTGGAGCTGATCTCTCGGCTCTGAAATAGCCGCCCCCGCGAAAGCCGGCGCGCCTGAAAGTCAGAAGACCCCTCCAACTTGCCTCGCCAGGGTTCGCCCGTGCGAGGCCTTTTTCGTTTCCTGACGTCTGTAAATCTAGAGCGCTTTCCGATCGCATGAAGTCATGCGATCGATCAGAAATCGCTACAGAGTCAAAAGCTTGAGCATAGTCTTGTCGATTGGATTGATTCACTCCAATCGGAATATGCTCTATGGCGCGACTCCACCGCCACAGGCGTGCGTTCGAGTTTCGCCGCGGCCGCGCAAAAACCTCACCCGGCCGCTTCCGCCTTGAGCCGCGCGAGCCAGCCTTCCGCCTGCGTCCGCACATTGGCGGGGGCCGTGCCGCCGTAGCTGGTCCGGCTCTCGACCGATTTGTCGACGCCCAGCACCGCGAAGACCTCTGAATTGATGCCGGGGGCGACGCCCTGCATCTCGGCGAGCGAGAGTTCCTCCAGTCCGATCCCTTTGCCTGAGGCGAGGCCAACGAGCCGCCCCGTGACGTGATGCGCCTCGCGGAAGGGCATTTTCAGCGTTCGCACCAGCCAGTCGGCGAGATCGGTCGCCGTCGCGTAGCCGGCCCCCGCCGCCGCCTTCATGCGCTCCAGGTTGGGTTCGAGGTCGCCCACCATGCCGGTCATCGCCGCGAGGCACAGCGAGAGCGATTGCAGCGCGTCGAACGTGCCTTCCTTGTCCTCCTGCATGTCCTTCGAATAGGTCAGCGGCAGGCCTTTCATGACAATGAACATCGCGTTGAGCGCGCCGATGATCCGGCCCGCCTTGCCGCGCACCAGTTCGGCCGCGTCCGGATTGCGCTTTTGCGGCATGATCGACGAGCCTGTCGAAAACCTGTCGGACAGAGCCGCGAAGCCGAATTGCGGGGTCGCCCAAAGGACGATCTCCTCGGCGAAGCGCGAGAGATGGATGGCGCAGATCGACGCCGCGCCGAGGGTTTCGAGGACGAAATCGCGGTCGGAGACGCTATCGAGGGAGTTTGCGGTCGGCCGGTCGAAGCCGAGCGCCTTCGCCGTCGCATCCCTGTCGATCGGAAACGAGGTTCCGGCCAGCGCCGCCGCGCCGAGGGGCGATTCGTTGAGGCGATGACGGGCGTCGCGCAGCCGTGATCGGTCGCGGGCGAGCATTTCGACATAGGCGAGGAGATGGTGTCCGAACGTGACCGGCTGGGCGGCCTGCATATGGGTGAAGCCCGGCATGACGGCGCCCGCATAGGCGAGCGCCTTTTCCGCCAGGGCGGTTTGCAGACCGCGCAGCTGAACATCGAGCCCGTCGATCGCGTCGCGGACCCAGAGCCGGAAATCCACCGCAACCTGATCGTTGCGCGAGCGCGCCGTATGAAGGCGCCCGGCCGCCGGGCCGATCAATTCGGCGAGGCGGGACTCGATATTCATGTGGATGTCTTCGAGCGCGCGTGAAAAGGCGAAAGCCCCGCTCTCGATTTCCCTGCCGATGGCGTCGAGACCCCGGTCGATGCTGGCCGCGTCCTCCGCGGCGACGATGCCGGCTTTCGCCAGCATGGCGGCATGGGCCCTCGACCCCGCGATGTCCTGCAGCGCGAGTTTCTGGTCAAAGCCGATCGACGCGTTGATTTCTTCCATGATCTCATCGGGGCCGCTTGCGAACCGGCCGCCCCACATCTTATTGCTCATTGATCGTACTCTTTGAGGTCGAAGCCATGACGCAGGACTTTTCTGGAAAGGACTCCCCGGATAAGGACAAGGCCGTCCTTGGCTTTGCGCGCCGTCTTGCGGTTCCGTTCGGTCTGGCCGCCGCCCTGATTGCGGCTGGCCTCCTATACGCGACGCGAACGCCGGGCGGCAAGGAAGGAACAGAGGGGGCGGCCTCGACGGGCGATTGTTACGGGTCGGCGGAAAAGACCGCACGGCTTCAGGGTCTCGTTCACGGCGAGATCGCCGCGCTCAACCTCGTGAAGCAGCCAAAGCCGCTCCCGATCCTGAAATTCGCCGCCCCGGACGGCGCGCCGATCGGTCTCGCCGCGTTCAGGGGCAAGGTCGTTCTGTTCAACCTGTGGGCGACATGGTGCGTGCCCTGCCGCAAGGAAATGCCCGCGCTCGACCGTTTGCAGGGGCTCGTCGGCGACGACGCCTTCGCGGTGGCGGCGGTCAATATCGACACGTCGAGACTGGAGAAGCCGAAGGCCTTCCTGACCGAGATCGGGGTCAAGAATCTTGGTTATTATGCGGACCGCAGCGGCGATCTGTTTCAGGCTTTGAAACAGGCCGGCAAGGTGATCGGCCTGCCGACGACGATTCTCATCGACGGCAACGGGTGCGAACTTGGAACCATGGCCGGCCCTGCGCAATGGGATTCGGAGGAAGCCATCGCGCTTTTGAAAGCCGCCAAGACGTAGAGCGCTTTCCGATCCCTGCCGTCATGCGATCGGTCAGAAATCGCTCCAAAGTCAAAAGTTTGGGGCTATCCAGGCCGGCGTCCCGGCTCTTCCTCTCCGAAGGATAAAGCCGATCAGGCTTTGGCGCCCTGCTTGGTGGCGACACCCTTTTCGGCGAGGAACGAGGCCAGTTCACCCGATTGGTACATCTCGCGGACAATGTCGCAGCCGCCGAGGAACTCGCCCTTGACATAAAGCTGGGGGATCGTCGGCCAGCTGGAGAATTCCTTGATGCCCTGACGGATCTCGTCGCTCTCGAGGCAATTCACCGATTGGTAAGGCACGCCGACATGCTCGAGGATCTGGACCACCTGGCCGGAGAAACCACATTGCGGAAACGTCGGGTTGCCTTTCATGAACAGAACGACGTCGTTCGAGTCGATCGTCGATTGGATGACATCCTTGATGGCCATTTCAAATCCTTTCGGGGAGCTTTTGAGCGTGGCGGTTTTCCGACAGCTTCGAATGACGGGTAAACGACTTATTTGGGGGCGAGGGTCGTCAGTTGCAGCGCGTGAAGCGCGCCGCCCATGTGTTCGCCAAGCGCCTTATATACGATCTGGTGCTGCTGGAGCTTGGTCTTGCCGGCGAACTCCGAGGAGGTCACGACGGCGGCCCAGTGATCCTTATCCCCGACGAGATCCTTCACTTCGATCGTCGCGTCGGGTATGCCCGTCTTGATCAGCCTCTCGATCTCAGCTTGCTCCATCGGCATATCGTCGTTCCTTGTTCAACCGGTCTTGTGAATTCGCCCGCGCGCGTCTGCGTGTCGTAAACCTTACGGCGTCAAGCATAGTTACAAAAATCAAGCCATAAGCGCAGCGACAAAATCAATCCATGAACGTGGGAAGCCAAGTCTCATGGGCTTTCCTCAGCTCGCTCAGGAATATGGGCGTCCCGGCGCCAAGGGTCAACGCGTCGCCCCCCGTCGCGCCAAGGGCCGCGCACACGACGCCGGCGCGTTCCGCCTCGCGCAGGATCGCGTCGACGGCGGCGGGAGCGGCGGTGACGATATATCGCGCTTGATCTTCGCCGAACAGAAATCCATGCGAAGGGAGCGTGTCCGGCAGCGCGAGCGAGGCGCCGATGGCCCCGGCGAGCGCCATTTCCGCCAGCGCGACCGCAAGGCCGCCGTCCGAAACGTCGTGCGCGGCGTTCACGGTCCCCTGCGCGATCAGGCGACGCACGAAATCGCCATTGCGCCGCTCGAGCGCGAGATCGACCGGCGGCGGCGCGCCCTCTTCAAGGCCGCAGACGTCGCGGAGGTAAAGCGATTGTCCAAGCCAGCCCTCGGCCGGGCCGATGAGAAGGATCGCGTCGCCCTCCCGCTTGATCGCGATCGACGCGGCGAGGCTGACGTCCGCGATGACTCCGACGCCGCCGATCGACGGCGTCGGCGGAATCGCCTGTCCGCTGCTCTCGTTGTAAAGCGACACGTTGCCGGAGACGATGGGGAAGTCGAGCGCGCGGCAGGCGTCCCCGATCCCATCGATGCAGCCGACGAACTGCCCCATGACGGCGGGTTTTTCGGGATTGCCGAAGTTCAGATTGTCGGTCGCGGCAAGAGGCAGCGCGCCGGCGGCGGTCAGGTTGCGCCAGGCCTCGGCGACCGCCTGTTTGCCTCCCTCGTAAGGATCGGCCGCGCAATAGCGCTGGGTCACGTCCGCCGTCAGCGCCAGACCTTTGGGACCGTCCTTGATCCGGATGACCGCCGCATCGCCGCCCGGCGCCTCGATCGTATTGCCTAGAATGAGATGATCGTATTGCTCCCAGATCCAGCGGCTGGAGCAGAGATCGGGGGTTCCCAATAGCGCCAGCAGCGCCTCGGCGTCGGGGACGGGCGCTTCGACATCCACGGCGAGAAGGCGCGGAAGCTTCGGCGAGGCTTCGTGCGGCCGGTCATAAAGCGGCGCGCAATCGCCCAGTTCCTTGATCGGCAGATCGGCTTTGATCTCGCCTTCATGCTTGACGACGAAACGCAGCGTGTCTGTCGTTTTGCCGATGATCTTGAAATCAAGGCCCCATTTCCGGAACACCGCTTCGGCGGCGGCTTCCTTGCCTGGGTCGAGCACCATGAGCATGCGCTCCTGGCTTTCCGACAGCAGCATTTCGTAGGCGGACATGCCGGGTTCGCGGCAGGGCGCGGCATCGAGGTCGAGTTCGATTCCAAGATCGCCCTTGGCGCCCATCTCCACCGCCGAGGAGGTGAGCCCCGCCGCCCCCATGTCCTGGATCGCGATGACGGCGCCGGTGCGCATCAATTCGAGGCAGGCTTCGAGAAGAAGCTTCTCGGTGAACGGGTCGCCGACCTGGACGGTCGGGCGTTTGTCCTCCGAATCGGCCTCGAACGAGGCCGACGCCATCGTCGCGCCGTGGATGCCGTCGCGGCCGGTTTTCGAACCGAGATAGACGATCGGATTGCCGATTCCGGTCGCCTTGGCGTAGAAAATCTCGTCCGCCCGGGCGATGCCGACGGCCATGGCGTTGACGAGAATATTGCCGTTGTAGCCCTTGCCGAAATTGGTCGAGCCTGCGACGGTCGGCACGCCGAAACTGTTGCCGTAGCTTCCGATTCCGGCGACGACGCCCGCCACGAGGTGGCGCGTCTTGGCGTGGTCCGGCTCGCCGAACCGCAGCAGGTTGAGGCAGGCGACCGGGCGCGCGCCCATCGTGAACACGTCGCGCAGGATGCCGCCGACGCCGGTCGCGGCGCCCTGAAACGGCTCGATATAGGAAGGATGGTTGTGGCTCTCCATCTTGAAGACGCAGGCGTCGCCGTCGCCGATGTCGATGATTCCCGCGTTTTCGCCTGGGCCCTGGATCACCCACGGCGCCTTGGTCGGCAGACGGCGCAGATGCAGCCGCGAGGATTTGTAGGAGCAGTGCTCGTTCCACATCGCGGAGAACACCCCGAGCTCGGTGAAGGTCGGGGCGCGTCCGATCAGGTCGAGGATGCGCTGATATTCGTCCGGCTTGAGACCATGCGCGGCGGCGAGTTCGGGGGTGACGGAAGGCTCGCTCGCGCTCATGCCGCCGGCCTCGCGAAAGTCGCCAGGCTCTCGAACAGGCCCCGCCCGTCAGTTCCGCCGACAAGCGCGTCAACGAGATTTTCGGGATGCGGCATCAGGCCGAGGACGTTGAAGCCTTTGGAATAAATCCCGGCGATGTCGTTGATTGACCCGTTGGGATTATCCGCCTCGCCATTCGCGCCGCAATAGCGGAACGCGACGCGGCCGTCGCCCTCGATCCGCGCGATGGTTTCCGAATCGGCAATGTAATTGCCCTCGCCATGGGCGATCGCCACCTTGATGATCTGCCCCCTGGCATAGGCCGAGGCGAAGGGCGTGTCGTTGCGCTCGACCCGTAGATGCTGCATCCGGCAGATGAAACGCAGTTTGGCGTTGCGCATCAGGACACCCGGCAACAGGCCGCTTTCGACGAGGATCTGGAAGCCGTTGCAGATTCCAAGGACGAGGCCGCCGCGCGCGGCATGAGCGCGGACAGCGTCCATGATGGACTCTCGCGCGGCGATCGCGCCGCAGCGCAGGTAATCGCCATAAGAGAAGCCGCCCGGCAGGACGACCAGATCGGTCTTCGGCGGCAGATGCGTTTCTCGATGCCAGACGAGGGCGGGCCTAGCGCCACTCGCCGCGAGCGCGCGGAACGCGTCGCCTTCGCGATTGGAGCCCGGAAAAAGGATGATTGCGGCGTTCAAAGGTTTCGCCTCTGCCGTTCCAGAGCTTTTGCTCTTACAGAATTTCTACGGCGAAATTCTCGACCACCTGGTTCGCCAGCAGCTTTTCGCAGGCCTCGCGCAGGACAAGTTCGGCTGAGGCGCGATCGGCGTCGGCGAGTTCGATGTCGAAGACCTTGCCCTGACGCACGCTTTCGATTCCCTCGATGGCGAGCGACTTCAGGGCGCCCTCGATGGCCTTGCCCTGGGGGTCGAGAATTCCATTGCGAAGCGTAACGACGACGCGGGCCTTCATTTTAAGCTCCCGATTGATAGGGCTCCGGACGTTGCGGGCGCCGCGGGCGAAAAAGAGCGCCCATTCGAACAAATAAAAACGGAGGCCGAAGCCTCCGTCTAGTTTGATCGGCGTTTGACCGCAGATCATGCCCTTCGATCAAGCCATGCGCATCGGGGGGGAAGCACGATGGCCGCTTGGGTCGCCTTCGCGGTAAGGCCGTGAAGGTTCAACGGAGACGCCGCTTACGCGGGTCAATTCAGTCTTTTGCCGTCTCAACGAGTTTGGGCCCCGCTGCGCGCGGCTGTTCGTTATCCTGCAAGATGCCGAGCCTGCGCGCCACTTCCGTGTAGGCCTCGACGAGACCTCCCAAATCGCGGCGAAAACGGTCTTTGTCAAGCTTGTCGTTGGATTTGATGTCCCAAAGCCTGCATGAATCGGGAGAAATTTCGTCGGCGACGGCGATTCGCATCATATCGCCTTCCCACAACCGGCCGCATTCCATCTTGAAATCGACGAGACGGATGCCGACGCCGAGAAAAAGGCCGGACAGAAAATCATTGACCCGAATGGCGAGGGCCATGATGTCGTCGATCTCCTGCGGGCTCGCCCAGCCGAACGCCGTGATGTGCTCCTCGGAGACCATCGGGTCATTCAGCTCGTCGTTCTTGTAATAGAATTCAATGATCGAGCGCGGCAGCTGGGTGCCTTCCTCGAGCCCGAGCCGGGTCGAAAGGGAGCCGGCGGCGACGTTGCGGACGACGACTTCAAGCGGAACAATCTCAACCTCGCGGATCAATTGCTCGCGCATATTGAGCCGGCGGATGAAATGCGTGGGAACGCCGATGTCGTTGAGGTTCTGGAAGATGAACTCGGAGATCCGGTTGTTCAGGACTCCCTTGCCGTCGATGACCTCGTGTTTCTTGGCGTTGAAGGCGGTCGCGTCGTCCTTGAAATGCTGGATGAGCGTCCCCGGCTCCGGGCCTTCGTAAAGAACCTTGGCCTTGCCTTCGTATATGCGCCGGCGGCGATTCATGGGGATTAACCGTGGCTTGAGATGATCCATAGGCGGCCGTGGCTCCTGTGAACGTCCTAGGGCCCGCGACCAAGAAGCAACTTTTCTGCGAAATGGGGCGGGGCAGGCGTAGGCTTTGCTTGGGGGCGTCGCCACTGTCTCGGTCGCCATTGCAACGAGGACTAGCGTATTCCGAAACGGGAGACAACCCAACCAGCGGAACGCGGCTAAGACACCAAATTCCCTCTTTATAGAGCCCTAAACTAGAAAAGCGGCGAAAATAGAACCTCCCATCAGATCCAATTTGATTAATTCTAACAGAGATTCGCCTCACGATACAGTGTAAAGAAATGGCGCTTGCGGGGGCTGTTCCGGCCATGGCGTTTCCGCTAAACCGCCGCTATCATAGCGACCTTCGCGTCATTGCGGGGGCGCGGACACGCCAAAGGGGAGACTTATGACCACTTTCGACGAGCGCGAGAACGCCTTTGAAGCCAAACTTGCGCATGACGAAGAACTCAAGTTCAAGGCCAGCGCGCGTCGCGACAAAAAGCTTGGTCTTTGGGCCGCCGGAAAGCTTGCCAAGTCAGGAGCCGCGGCCGAGGAATATGCGTCCTCGCTGATTTCCGCCGACGTCGCCGCGTCCGGGGACGACGGCGTTTTCAAAAAACTCCGCGCCGATTTCGATCAGGCCAAAGTCGAGCAGTCCGATCACCAGATCCGCCGCAAGATGGAAGAATTTTTCGCCGAGGCCGTCGAGGAGGTCAAGACCGGAGTCCGCGACTAGAATCCCTTCCTGCTGTTTCTACGGCGAGGCCGTAAAGCGTACGAAACGTGATCGGTTCAGCTCCCGCCGCACGAAACGCCGTGTGGATGGAAGGATGAACCGGGCCGCCCCGCCGCGCCTTGGAAATATCCGGTGACTTGAAAGCTCAAGTGGCTTGAAAGATCCGGTGACGAAAGGCGATTTTCGCTCGGATGAAGGCCATGAGCAAAATGGAGCAGCGTCTGAACGGCGGGATTGGCGAGGGGACAGATTAATTAGATCGGCCGGCTTCAAAGAGCATCGGATTTGCTGTTGATCCAGATTTGCTGTGGAACCTGGCGTCGTATGGAGCGGCGATCAAGCCCTTTGCTTTTTTCCCCGAAGGGAAACAGGCTTTTCTTCCCCGAAGGAAAAAATGGTGCCGCCTATAGGATTCGAACCTACGACCCCCTCATTACGAATGAGGTGCTCTACCAGCTGAGCTAAGGCGGCGTCTGTTTGGGCTTGCGCCCTACTCATCCCCTACTATTTTACTCACGCCCGCGCCAGTCCCTGATCCACCTTCGCTTTCAGCGGCTGCCCCGCTTATGCCGAATGACGCGCTCTACGAGCTGAGTTATTGCGGCCTTATTGCGCGCGCAGCGAAAAGACTGGCACTTCTTAGCCTTACGAGCAGGGTTTCGCAACCGCCATCCTCGGCGCCGAACGCTTTGGCCCGCGCCCAAATCCCTATGAAAACTCCCTCCTCCACGGATTCAATAGGCCGGAGGGTCACAAAGCGGGTGGTGCGCCCCTCGAGGCGGAGCGCTCGTCCAGCCCCGGATCGTCAGGCGCCCCAGGCAGGGGAAAGATCACGGGATGCGGGATCGTCCGGTCAGCCGCCCCCGGTTCGCTCCCGGCCGGACTCGTGGAAGCGGATTGAGACGGCGGCGCCGGAGGTTCGCCCTGTGTGGCGCCTGCAACCTTGCCCTTGGCCTCCTCCAGCTGAAGCCGCGGCTCGGGCGACGCCAGAGGCGCGAACACCGCGTCTTCAGTCCCCGAATCGGGCCGTAAGCGCTCGATAGGCCGCTGCCAGACGAACGCGTCGAGCTTGCCGGTCACGGGCGAAGCGGGCAGCCAGTGATCGGAGGCGAGCCCGTCCGCGACCCAGACGGGGTCATGAGGGGCGCGAGCGCCGCGCGCCAGCCATTCCCGCACATAGCCCGCCGAACCATGTTCAGCCTCCTCGAGGTCCGCCATGATATGGCACATCCGGATCGTCGGCTTCGACGGCCCCTCGATCAAGGGCTGCATGGCGTCGCGCGCGGCCTTGAAATTGCCCGCCGCGATCGCCGTCCTGGCGATCATCATCAGGCTTTCGGGGTCGCGGGGCGCGAGCCTCGCAAGGGTCTGCGCCTTGACCAGAAGATCAGCCGGGGAGTCGCCCGAACGCGGTTCGAGATAGGCGTTCGCGAGATCGGGATGCGGCGCGGCCGGCCACGCAGTCTCGATCAATTTGGAGGCCTTGCGGGTCTCGCCTTTCCGGTTCATCAGTCGGGCGGCGAGGGCGAGGGCGGGGACGAAATTCGGCTCCCGTTTCAGCGCCGACCGGACAAGATTGAGCGCCTCGTCGGGTGAGGTCTCGGATTTTTCGAGAGCGATCGCAGTCTCCAGCACGGCGCGCTGACGTTCCTGGGTCGTGCGGTTCGTCTTTTTCGACGCAGCGTCGTTGTCCAGCGCGCGCAAGGCGCTCCGCCAGTCGCCCTTCGCCGTCTGACGCTGCATCAGGGCCTGCGACGTCCACGGCAATCTGGCGATGTCATGCGCCGCGGCGGCGAATTCATGGGCGTCCTCGACGTCGCCGCGCCGATGCGCTTCGGCGTGAAGCCCGCGCAAGCCGATCAGTTTCATGTCGGAGCGATGGGTCATCGCCTTGAACGCGTCCTCGGCCTCGGTCTGATTGTTTGCGAGCTGCGCCGCCTGCGCCTTGAGGAGCAGGGCCAGAGGCTCGTGCCGCAAATGCTTCTGCGCCTCCACGGCGGACGCCCGCGCGACCGCAGCGTCGCCGGCGTTCACGGCGATCAACCCACGCGAGAGCGCCGCAAAACCCTTGTTGCGGCGGCGCATCTGACTGGACAGCGAGACGCCGGCGGGAATCTTGAAAACGAAACGAATCAGCGCCCAGGCGGCGACGAGCAAAAACGCCACGCTCAGAACGACCCCGACGCCGACCGCGAGAGAGGTTTTGATATGGTATCCTTGCCAATTGACCAGGATTTCTCCCGGCTTGTCCGCAAACCAGGCGTCGGCGAAGGCGACGGCGATCAGAAAGGCGAAGAACAGCAGGACCCGGAGCATTTTTTTCCCGTCGAGCGCATCGTCTCAGCGAGACGAATCAGGATTTCGGTTTGACGACAAGCGTCACGGCGTCGTCTTGGATCGCCCTCGCGGCCGCGAGAGCGTCGATCCGCGCCCTGGCGGCCTCGCCCCATCCTTGCGATTTTGCTTTGGCGGCGTCCGGAAATTTGGTCCAGAGGGCGTATGCGTCTTCGATATCGCGCTGGGCGAGCGCGGATTCGATCTTGTCGACCAGGCCCTGCAGATCATCGCCGCCGGCGACATCGTCGCGATGGATATGAACCAGCTTCGAGGCGCTTCGCGTCAACTCGTCGATGAAACTCTCGTGTTCCCTCGGCGGCTCGGACGCGAGAATGGGCGAAACGAGGGGAGAAAATTGCTCCGTCAAGGTCCGTTCGCTCGCAACTCCCGTCGCCGCATGCGGTCGCAACGGCGCAAGGGCTCCAGCGCCGACGCCGAGGGTCTCGAGCGCCGACAGATCCGCCGCGAACGGCGCGCCGCGTTGAACCTTGCCGAGCAGGCTTCCCGCGACAACGGCGACGCTGTGGCCCTGAGGCTCAGCCTTGACGCTTTCACGCGGGGCGTTTTCGCGCGGCTCCTGGGCGCGGACGTTGGCCTTGGGAGCGGCGAGTTGCGCCTCGAGCGCGCCGACCTTCTGTTCGATCGCGTCCAGCCGCTTTTCCAAAGGAGCGAAATTGGGCTGTTCGGCGGCGCCTCCTCCGCCGGGCGGAGCTTCGGCAGGGAGCGCTGCGACCGCTTTCTCGATCGCGTCCAGCCGCATCCGAATCGGGCCGAGATCAGCCGGTTCCGACGCCTCGGCGCCCGATCCTTGAGACGCCTGGGCGGGACGCGCGGCGAGCGCCTGCTCGAGGTTCTCCAGCGCGGATCTGGTGGAGGCTTCGCTCTTGCCGGTTTCGCTCGCGAGCGATGAGATGCGGCTTTCCAGCGCCGCAAAAGCGATCCGCGACGCGGAGCCCGCCTCATTGACCTTCTGTTCGATCGCGGCGGCGCGCGCATCGAAATCGGTTGCGGCGCCTGCCGGTTTCACGGCGTCGAGATAACGCAGTCCGAACGCGCCGCCGACGGCGATCAGGGAACCTGTCACGATGGCGGCGGCGAGCGGCAGCCATGGCGATTTCGGCCGGTGCGCTCCAGACCCGCCCGTCTTCGCGTCCGTTCTCAAGTCGGCAGAATGGGACGGATCCGGTTGGCCAGGCGGCTGCGCGGCCGAAGGCGCCGCGGATTCAGTGGACGCTTCAGCAGCAGTTCCAGCCGCCGCAGTTTCTGCCCCGGATTCGTTCGATGCGTCAGGCGGAGCGCGCTCGACGCCGGATGTGGAATGCTCATCTTTTTGTTTGGACATCGTGAGATCCCATTTTTCCACGGCCTATGTAATGGAACGCATCGGCTTTCGCAACGCCCCGAGGCCTCACGCCGACTTGCTGGCGCGTTGAGCATCGCGAGATCGTTCCGGGATTGTCGCCCTTTTCCTGCGCCATTGCGGCGAGATGCGCCGAGCGCCCGGCCCTTGCGCCGATCGGGCGGAGATGCTAGAACAAAAAAAGAACATATGTCTGCCCCCAAAGAAAGATAGTCTGCCCCAAAGAGTGGAGCCTGAGCGGAACTCGAAATCCGGTGGACAAGTTTCGACGTTGGCCTCGCTGGACGGGGCGCGGCGGGCGAGAACGCGTTAATGTCGTCAGTCAATGCTGGGATCAGCGCCGGCGCGACGCCGGCAATTCCAATGTCGATGAAGCGATTGCCTGCAATCAAACAATGACTGCAAACAATGCCTGCGAACAATGCCGACAATCAAATGGCGTCGGCGATTAAACGGCGTCGGCGAACGAGTGCTGGCGATTACATTAACGAGTGCTGGCGATTAATTTAACACGTGCTGGCGATTAAAAAGGAGCGCCCATGTCCGGGAGCGTCAACAAAGTCATTCTCGTCGGCAATCTTGGCCGCGATCCCGAGGTCCGCAGGATGAATTCCGGCGATTCCGTTGTGAGCTTCAGCCTCGCCACGTCGGAGTCCTGGCGCGATAAGGCCTCGGGCGAGCGCAAGGAGCGGACGGAATGGCATAATGTCGTGATCTTCAACGAGAACCTCGGCAAGATCGCGGAGCAATATTGCAAGAAGGGCGCGAAGGTGTACCTCGAAGGCCAGTTGCAGACGCGCGAATTTACCGATCGCGAGGGCAATCAGCGCAAGACGACGGAAGTCGTGCTGCAGCGGTTTCGCGGCGAGCTGACGCTTCTCGACGGCCGCGGCCGCGGCGATTCCAGTGAACGCGGCGCAGATTATGATGCGCCCGCGGCCTCGGGGTTTGGACGCTCCTCGCCAATGGAACGGACGCAGGATCAGCGTCCCGCTGCCGGCGGCGGCCGCATCGCGGATATGATCGACGACGATATTCCGTTCTAGTCCTGACGTTCATCGATATCATTGGCCGCCGATCATCGCGACGACATGAACCTCTTCCAGGCTCATGAGGCCCGTGGCGCGGACCCGGCGATCAAATCGTTCGCGCGCAGGGACGATCCAACGCCACATGCGCGAGCCCCCTGCAAAAGGCGGCGAGGCGGGGCAGACATCGCCTTCGCTAATGCGCCTTGGCGGCGGCCGGAATCCGCTTCGAGGATTGGCGTAAGGGATTTGATCCAGAAGGATTGATCGAGGCCTCCGCGGAACTGGCGTTCCGCGGGCGCAGGGGGTAATGTCGGACATCTCCCCTTTAGTTTTGGATGTTTCTGTTTGGCCGATACTGACGATCAAGGACCGGCGTCCCCCGGCTCCGACGTGCGACCCGTCTCGATTTCCGATGAAATGCGGCGAAGCTATCTCGATTACGCGATGAGCGTGATCGTGAGCCGCGCGCTGCCCGACGTGCGCGACGGGTTGAAGCCGGTGCACCGGCGAATCCTGTTCTCGATGAACGAGAACAATTACACGCCGGACCGCCCTTACGTGAAATCCGCCCGCATCGTCGGCGAGGTCATGGGCAAATATCACCCGCACGGCGATTCCGCGATCTATGACGCGCTCGTGCGCATGGCGCAGCCGTTCTCGATGCGGCTTCCCCTGATCGACGGGCAGGGAAATTTCGGCTCGGTCGACGGCGATCCGCCCGCCGCCATGCGATATACGGAATCACGGCTCAACAGGCCGGCGCTGGCGCTGCTGGAAGACATTGATTCCGACACGGTTGAATTTCAGCCGAACTACGACGGCAAGGAGCGCGAGCCGACGGTTCTTCCGGCGCGCTTCCCGAATCTGCTCGTCAACGGCGCCGGCGGCATCGCGGTCGGGATGGCGACCAATATTCCGCCGCACAATCTCGGCGAAGTGATCGATGCGGTGATCGCGCTGATTGATCAGCCCGAACTCAGCGTCGAGGATCTCATGGCCTATGTGCCGGGGCCGGACTTCCCGACAGGCGGCGCAATTCTCGGCCGCGCGGGCGTCCACTCCGCCTATCTGACCGGACGCGGCTCCGTTCTGATGCGCGCGAAGGTCGAGGTGGAGGAACTGCGCAAGGAGCGCGAGGCTCTTATCGTCACCGAAATCCCCTATCAGGTGAACAAGGCGACGTTGATCGAGAAGATCGCCGAACTTGTGCGGGAAAAACGCATCGAGGGCGTGTCTGACCTGCGCGATGAATCCGACCGTCAGGGGATGCGGATCGTCATCGAGCTGAAACGCGACGCCGTCGCCGACGTGGTGTTGAACCAGCTGTGGCGCTTCACCGCGCTGCAGTCGAGCTTCGCCTGCAACATGATCGCGCTGAACGGAGGACGCCCTGAGGTCCTGAACCTCAAGGACATGCTGTCCGCCTTCATCGATTTCCGCGAGGACGTCGTCACCCGCCGCTCGAAGCACCTGTTGGCGAAAGCGCGCGACGCCGCGCATCTTCAGGTGGGCCTTGCGATCGCCGTCGCCAATATCGACGAGGTTATCCGGCTCATCCGGACCTCGCAGGACGCGGCGGAAGCCCGCGCGGCCTTGATGGAGCGCCCATGGCCGGCGCGCGACATGGAGCCTTTGATTCTTTTGATCGCAGATCCGCGCCATGTCCTGACGGAGGACGGCTCATGCCGCCTGTCCGAGGCGCAGGCGCGCGCGATCCTCGAATTGCGGCTGCAACGTCTGACCGCGCTGGGACGCGACGAAATCGCCGACGCGTTGAACAAGCTCAGCGCCGAGATCGCGGATTTGCTGGACATCCTGCGTTCGCGCACGCGCCTGTTTTCCATCATCAAGGATGAGATCATCGCGGTCAAAAGCGCCTACGCCACGCCCCGGCGCACAATCATCCTCGACAGCGCGGCCGGAGTCGACGACGAGGATCTGATCCAGCGCGAGGACATGGTCGTGACGGTCTCCCATCTTGGCTACGTCAAGAGGGTTCCGCTGGCGACCTACCGCGCGCAGCGTCGCGGCGGCAAGGGGCGCTCGGCGATGCAAACCCGCGATGAGGATTTCGTCGCAAGGCTCTTCGTCGCCTCGACCCATGCCCCGGTGCTTTTCTTTTCGTCGCATGGCCAGGTCTACAAGGAAAAGGTCTGGCGGCTTCCGCTGTCGGCGCCGCAGGCGCGCGGCAAGGCGCTGGTCAATATTCTTCCGCTGGAGCAGGGCGAGCGCATCACGACCATCATGCCGCTGCCCGAGGACGAGACGGTCTGGGAGACGCAGGATGTGATGTTCGCGACGACCCGCGGCACCGTCCGGCGCAACAAGCTTTCCGATTTCGCTCAGGTCAACCGCGCCGGCAAGATCGCCATGCGGCTCGACGAGGGTGAGGAAATCGTCGACGTGCAGATCTGCGCCGAGACCTCCGACGTTCTCCTGACCACGGCGAACGGCCAATGCATCCGCTTCCCGGTCACCGACGTCCGCGTCTTCAAGGGCCGCGACTCGATGGGCGTTCGCGGCATCGCGCTCGGCGAAGGCGACCGCGTGATCTCTCTCGCCATTCTGCGCCATATCGAGGCCGACAGCGGCGAGCGCGTCGCCTATCTCAAGATGCGCCGCGCCATCGCCGGCGAATCCTCGGCCGACGCCAGCGCCGAGCCGGGGGCGGAGCCCGCGGCGGAAGAGGCCGGCGCCGAAGAGGCCTCTGGCGCTTCGAACCTCAGCTCCGACCGATACGCCGAAATGTCCGCCAACGAGCAGATCATCCTGACCGTCTCGTCGAACGGTTACGGCAAAAGAACCTCGTCCTATGAATACCGGATCACCGGTCGCGGCGGCAAAGGCATCGTCGCCATGATCGTCAACGGCCGGAACGGAAAGCTCGTCGCCTCCATGCCGGTCGAGGACGGCGACGGAATCATGCTGGTGACGAACGGGGGGCAGCTGATCCGCTGCCCGGTGGACGGCATTCGCGTCGCCGGACGCGGCACGCAGGGCGTCATCGTGTTCAACACCGCCGCCGAAGAGCAGGTCGTCGCGGTCGAACATATCACGGAGGACGAAGGGCCCGTCGAAGATGACGAGTCCCAGGGGGCGCCCGAAGTTGACGCCGGATGAGGCGCGATGACTTGAAGCGGCGCTTCGGCCAGATCGGCGAGAAGTGGGGCGACCGGCTCCTGACGGCGCTCACGGCGCTGCTGGCGTTTCTTGTCTTCGTGCTCGTTCCGCTGCACGCTTCTGGCGTCATTGGTTTTCAGGGCTATGGCTTCGCGCTCGTGTTCGTGCTCGCGAGCTGCGTGCTCGGCGCCTCACGAAGCCCTTTCGCGGTACTGGCCATTGTCGCCGGAACCAGCCTTGTCTTCGTCGCCATCGCGCTTCGCGCTCACGATCGCTCGCCGCTCGACCTCTATTTCGACGCCGCCGGCTTCATTGTCGTGGAGCTCGCGCTGGCTTTTTTGGTGGCCCGTGCGGTATTCGCGCCCGGACGCGTGACTTTCCATCGCATCAATGGCGCGATTTTGCTTTACATGACCATTGGTCTGATCTTCATGGCGCTTTATGGAATTGTCGGATTGGCCTTTCCTGGCGCGTTCGCGGGCCTCGCCATCGAGGATAAACCCGCCCTGCTGGGCAATCTGTCCTATTTCAGCTTTACGACCTTGACGACGATCGGCTACGGCGACATCACGCCGGTGCATCCGATCGCGCGCAGCCTTTCCAATCTGGAAGGCGTCATCGGGCAGCTTTACCCGGCGACCTTGCTCGCGAGGCTTGTCACTCTGGAATTGCAGGATCGGCGTTAGAGCGCTTTCCGATCGCATGCAGTCATGAGATCGATCAGAAATCGATCCAGAATCAAGGGTTTGAGCATATTCTTGTCGATTGGATTGATTCAATCCAACCGGAATATGCTCAGAACATGATGCCGAAAAGTGGAAACCGGTTTTCGGGCGGCATCATGCTCCAGCTCTTTGATGAGAGACGGATTCAGACTTCAGACGGAATCGCGGCCGCGATTTCGTCTGAAGTCATCCGGCTCTGGAACGCGTGTCCTCTTGGCCGGGGTCAGTTCAGCCGGGGCGCCCTGATCTGATAAACGCCGTCATGGGCGCGCTCGAACATTTCGTCGACCTGTGGATGACGGACCGGATCGCCGGACGTATCAGGCATCAGGTTTTGTTCTGAAACGTAGGCGACGTATTCGGTTTCGGTGTTTTCCGCAAACAGGTGATAAAACGGCTGGTCCTTATGCGGCCGCACATCCTCGGGGATCGAGCGCCACCATTCATCGGTATTCGCAAAGACAGGATCGACGTCGTAAATGATGCCTCGGAACGGATATTTCCGATGCCTGACGACCTGACCAATGCCAAATTTTGCGATAAGGGGCTTCATCTGATTTTGTCCCGCTGCGGCGAGGAATCGCCGGGTCCGGCTGTCGCCTGGCGGCGGCGTTCGCACGGGGGCGAGCGTCTCTCCGGGCGCTGGTTAGGCTTCGCCGTTTGTTATGTCAACATGCCTGACCTGTCTTGCGGCCGGATGAAGTGCGATTGCGCACATCGGCGCACATCGCGTATCAGCGGAGCGCGGACCGCTTTGTGAGGCGCCGGGGCGTTGGCCCGCGGGACGGGAGAAAACTGATGATGACCTCCTATGATCCCCTTGAGCTTCTGACGACCGCCGAGATGTCCGCGGCCGACCGGCTGACCATCGCTTCCGGCGCGCCGGGATCCTATCTCATGGCGCAGGCGGGAGCCGCCGTCGCCCTCGAGGCGGAGCATATGCTGGGCCGGGCTCTCGGCCGACGCACCGGCCGCATCGCGATTTTTTGCGGGCCTGGAAACAATGGCGGCGACGGGTTCGCCGCCGCCGAGCGTCTGCTTGCGCGAGGGTGTCAGGTCGAAGTCGGACTTTTGGGTCCGCTCGAAAAGCTGACCGGCGACGCGGCGCTCGCCGCGAAAGCCTGGCGGGGACCCGTCTCGCCGATCGAGGCGTTGAGTCTCGACGGCGTTGAGCTTGCGATCGACGCCCTCTTCGGCGCGGGCCTCGCCCGCGGCCTCGACGGTCTTGCAAGAGAGACCGTGTTGCGTCTCAACGATTGGTCGGCCGCCACCGGGAGGCCGGTCCTGGCGGTCGACGTGCCGTCCGGCCTTGACGGGTCGAGCGGGCAGGTCCAGGGGGTCGCGGTCAAAGCCAAAACCACGGTCACCTTCTTTCGCCGCAAACCGGGGCATCTGCTGCTGCCGGGCCGCGTTCTCTGCGGCGAGACCATTCTCGCCCAGATCGGCATTTCCGACGAGGTCCTTGCGTTGATCGCGCCGAGGGCCATGGCGAACAAGCCGGGCCTCTGGAGCCGCGTTTTCCCGGTGCCAAGAGTCGACGGCCACAAATATACCCGCGGCCATGCGTTGATTCTCTCCGGCGGCCTCGCGCGCACGGGAGCCGCACGTCTCGCCGCAAGGGGCGCGCTGCGGGCTGGAGCTGGTCTCGTGACCGTGGCGACGCCGGCGGAGGCCCTCGCCGTTCACGCCGGCGCGCTGACCGCGATCATGACGCTTGTTTGCGACGACCCGAACGATCTTTCCAAAATTCTGGAGGATCGCCGCAAGAACGCTGTCGTCGCGGGGCCGGGGCTCGGCGGGGCGGCCCACGCCAAAGCGCTCGTTCGCGCCCTGTTGCAGTCTGGCGGCGCGATGTCTCCGCCGCGCGGAATCGTTCTCGACGCCGACGTGCTGACGAGTTTTTCCGGCGATGCTTTTGGTCTCGCCCAGGAGATCCGCGCTTCCGGCGCAAATGTGGTCCTGACGCCGCACGAGGGCGAATTCGCCCGGCTTTTCGGCGACATCGACCCCCATCGCGAGGGAAGTTGGGGCGATCTTCAGCCGCAGGTCGACGCGCCGGACGCCCTTCTTCTTGCGCTGTCGTCAGCCTCGAAGCTCGAACGTGTGCGGGCGGCCTCCGCGCTGACCGGCGCCGTCGTTTTGTTGAAAGGCCCGGACACGGTGGTCGCCGCTCCGGATGGCCGGGCGAGCATCGCCGACGACCTGCCGCCCTGGCTCGCGACGGCGGGATCGGGCGACGTGTTGGCCGGGATGATCGGCGGCCTGCTGGCGCAGGGGACGCCGGCGTTCGAAGCCGCTTCCGCCGGCGTCTGGCTTCACGGCGCCGCCGCGCGCCATTTCGGCCCCGGGCTGATCGCTGAGGACATTCCTGAAAGCCTGCCTGCGGTCTTCAGGACTCTTTACGAAAGCTTCTTCGCGCAACAGGTTTGAGTTCTGATCTAGAATCGGATTTCCGCGAGCGCACGGGCGAGCGCGGCGAATCCCGCGATGTCGATTTCCTCGGCCCTTGACGTAGGGTCGAGTCCGGCGCGCGCCAGAAGATCCGCGGCGTCTCCCGCGGCCAGCGATTTCATCGATTGCCGGAGCATCTTGCGACGTTGGCCGAAGGCGGCCTGCGTCGCCTCCGAAAGCAGTTTCCCGTCGCAGGGCAAGGGCGCCGCGCGCGGAACAAGCTCGACAAGACTCGACGTCACCTTGGGCGGCGGGGTGAAGGCGGCCGGCGAAATGTCGAACAGAATACGCGTCTCGCACCGCCAGTTGCAAAGCACCGCGAGGCGTCCGTAGGCGGCGCGCTGCAAGGGCGTCGCGACGATGCGCTCGGCGACTTCGCGCTGAAACATCAGGACGAGACGATCAAACCAGGGCGGCCAGGGGTCCGTCTCGATCCAGCGCGTCAACAACGCCGTGGCGACATTGTAGGGCAGGTTGGCGCAAATGCGCGCGGGGCGCGCGGCGCCGGCGAGGGCGCGAAGATCGATGTCGAGCGCATCGCCTTCCACAACCTGAAGCCTGCCGTCGGCGCGTTCGGCGATTTCGGCGAGCGCGGAAAGGCAGCGCTCGTCGCGCTCGATCGCGATGATCTTCCGCGCGCCTTCGGCGAGCAGCGCCCGGGTGAGTCCGCCCGGGCCCGGGCCGATCTCGACGATCAGCTCCGCCGTCGCCGGCGACGCGGCGCGCGCGATGCGGCGGGTGAGGTTGAGATCGAAGAGGAAGTTCTGGCCAAGCGATTTCTTCGCCGCAAGCCCGTGGCGGGCGACGACCTCGCGCAGGGGCGGCAGACTCTCCAGCGAAAAATCCACGACGCCGTTCATGCTGGTCTACAGCCTTTCTTCCTCACGCCGCCGCCAGCCGCCCCGCCAGCCGCAGCGCGGCGATGAGGCTCGCCGGGTTGGCGACGCCCTTTCCCGCGATGTCGAAGGCGGTGCCATGATCGGGCGAGGCGCGCACGAACGGCAGCCCGAGGGTCACATTGACCGCGCTGTCGAAGGCGATGGTCTTGATCGGAATCAGCGCCTGATCGTGATACATCGCGATGACCACATCATAAGTCTTCCGCGCGGCGGCGTGGAAAAGCGTATCCGCCGGATGCGGGCCGCTGACCGCGATCCCTTGCGCGGCGAGGTCGGCCAGCGCGGGCGCGATGATCTCGATGTCCTCGCGGCCCATCGCGCCGCCTTCGCCCGCATGCGGGTTGAGGCCGGTGAAGGCGAGACGGGCGCGCGCGACGCCGAAACGCCGCGTGAGGTCGCGCGCGACGATGAGGCCGGTCTCGACCAGGAGTTCACGGGTCAAAGTCTCCGGAACGCGCGCGAGCGGGATGTGGATGGTCGCCGGGACGACGGAGAGTTCGGGCGACCACAGCAGCATCACCGCGCGCGCGCGCGCGCCGGTCCAACGCTCCGCCAGTTCGGCCAGAAACTCGGTGTGGCCGGGATGGGGAAAGCCCGCGCGGTAGAGCACGTCTTTCGCGATCGGATTGGTGACGACGGCTCCGGCCTGCCCGGAGCGCGCCAGATCCACGCAGGTTTCGATCGAGGCGATCGTTCCGGGCGCGTCGCGCGCATCGGGAACGCCGGGAGCCCCGGCGACGTCATGCCCCAGCGTCAGGACCGGCAGGGCGCGTCGGAAAACAGCGGCGGCTGTATCAGGGCCGGCGATTTCCTCGATGGGAACGTCGAGCGCGAGCCTTTTCGCCAGCGCCCTCAGATGGCCGGGTCCGGCGGCGATCAGGAACGGCGGCGCCTCCGGATCGCCGCGCATGCGCAGCCACGCCTTCAGCGCAAGTTCGGGGCCGATCCCTGAAGGATCGCCACGGGTCAGCGCGAGAAGGGGCGGGCCGTCGCCTCCCGATGTGTCGCTCAATGCTGGACGATCACGGCCCTGTCCCGCAATTCCTTGAGGCGGCGGGCCGAGTCCTCGGCGATTTTTCCGGCGAGCAGCTTTTGCGAGATCGCATTGCGAACGGCCGTGTCGTCCTTCGCCGCGCCTTTGCTGCAGACCGCGACGAGCTCCAGCCCGGAACTTGAGCGCGAGGGCGGCGTCAGATGGCCGGTCGGGGTCTTTTCGAGCAATTGGCGCAGCCCCTCGCCGAGTTCCGCCGAGGTTCTCGTGAGCGGATCGCGCACGGTCACGTCGGGGAGCGAACGGGCGATGGGCAATCCGGTTTCGCAGTCGGAGAACCGCGCGCGCAATTGCTCGGCCTCGCGCCCGCGCTCGTTGACCGTGGCGACGGAGGCGCCATTGGGCAAGGTGAAGATGATCTGCTGCACCGTGAACTGCGTGCCCGCGGCGGCCTTGCCGCCTTGCTTGGCGAGTTCCTCGCGCACCTGGGATTCGCTCGCCTCGACGCCCTTGTTGAGCGCCTGAACGAGCATGCTGAACGCCATATCGGCCCGGAAGTGGGCCTTGAAATGGTCCGGCGTCACCCCGGCGCCCTGGATCGCGGCCATCAGGGCTTCCGGCTGCATTTTCAGATCCTGCGCGACCTTTACGATTTCCTGCGACAGATCGGAATCTTTCGGGTTGACGCCATATTTTCCCGCCTCGTGAATTTCCAGACGGTCCTTGAAAAGGCTTTCGATCGCCGCTTCCCGCGTCGCCGGTTTGCGAAGGACGCGCAGCAGCTTCATTCGCTCGTCGATGTCGATGTTCGTCACCGGATCGCCGTTGATGCTTGAGACGATCGCCTGCGCCGCCGCGGGCGCCGCCGAGAACGAAAAGGCGGCGGAGACCGCGAAAAGCGCGAAGCAGACTTGGATGGGCGCCCGGGCGGAAGCCCTTCGCGCCTTCAGCAGTGCGGGCATTGTTTCTCTATCCAGGGTTGAGGGCGAGAGCATCATTGCAGGTGTCGAGCCTTTCTCATCCGGGTCATTGCGGCGCGGACTCATTTCAATATTTGACGCCGTCGAGCGCGGATGTGGTGGAGAAGGACTGGCTCAGCTTGGCGTCGCCGAGGGTGCGCAATTGCAACTGGAGCAGAACGGTCTGGTTGCGGACGAGCGCGCCATTGCCGTTGTCCTGATAGATCGAACTGTAATTCACCGAAAAGGTGGTGCAATCGTCCTGGTATCCGCCGCCGATTCCGAACGCGGCGATGGCGAAGGGGCCGGGGCTGGTGTTGCCGATGAGGTAAGTTGGATAAAACTGCCGGCTCATGTCGAACGTGATGTTGCCCTGGGCGAAGTAATTGTCGCTGATCTTGTAGCGCGAGGACAAGGCGAGGCCCTCGCGGCGGACGTAATAACCGAGCACCGGCTGGGCCTGGTAGTTCGCGTATTGAACATTGCCCGTCCAGGCGCCGAAATTATACGAGGCGATGAGGTCGATGCGCCGCGCCGCGAACGTATCGACGTCGAAACGGCTCTTGGCGGTGAAGGCGATCATCGAATTCGGCGCGAACGAAAACGCGGTGACGTAATCGGAGCGCCGCGTGTCGAGCCCCGAACTCAAACCGATGTTCGCCGCGTCGGGCGTCGCATAGGAATTCGTGCCCGCCACCTGATAGGATTGTCCCGCGACGACGTTGGCGTAGCCGCCGTCCTTGAAGTTCATCGTGAACTGGCCGCCGTAATTCGCACGGGTTCCGGTTTCGAAACGGTCGTATCCGGAATAGCGGTTCCAGTTGAACAGGTTGGAATCGTCGAAAACGAGGCTCTGCGCGTCGAGGTTGACAAGGGAATGCGCGCCGATTTGGTCATTGGGGCGCAGGATGATCTGTGCGATTGGCTCCAGCGTCATCGAGCCGAAGCTCGTCTTGGCGAGGAACGGGAAGCGGTAGTCGAGGCCGACTCCGGGGATGATTTCGCCGAAAAAGCTCAGATCCTTGTTGCCGAGGAAGCCCAGCTGCGAGGCGTTGGTGAAGCTCGAGGCGTTGGGGCCCGCGCCGAAGGTGTAGGTGTTGGTCGTGTTCAGGTTGAACCATTCGCCGTTCAAGTGAGCGAAGGTGAACGGCGTCCAGACTTCGCCGACGGGGTCGATGAACTTGCGCTTCCAGGAGGCGTCCAAGGTCGCGCGCGTGTATTCGCCGCCGACGCCGCGCAACAGGCACGTCCCTGTCACCTGACCCGGAACGTAATTGGTGCAGACGTTGTAGAGGCCGTAGACATTGTCCAGAACCTGAGTGCCGACCGACTGAAAGCTGGCCGCGGCGGCCGAAAGGCTCGTCAGATTGAAGTCGAGCTCGGCCTGGCCGCCAATTCCGAATGTCTGCGCCGGGTCGATGTCGAAGGTCTTGTTGTAGTCCCAGACCGGATGCGCAAGCGGCTGCTGCGGCTGAAAGTCGTGACTGGACAATCCTTCGAAATAATAGCCGCGCAGATCGAAATAGCCGCGCTCCCCCTGCCCGTTGAGGTAGACTGTCGACGTCGTCTCGCTGAAATAGTTCGTCGAAACGGTCTGGCTCGGCACGTGGTAGTCATTGAGGAACCATTTGTCGGACAGGAGAGTGAACTCCCATCCGAACTTCCACTCGTCGGCGATGGCGAGCTGGCCCTTGCTTTCAAATGAGCCGCGCAACGTCCGGTCTCCGGCGCCCCACGGCGACAGCGGGAAATCGGTCGGGTTTTGCTGGGCGATCCCGTTGGCGCGAACGAAATATTCGCCGATGTCGAATCGCTGGCGCCACTCGCCGTTGGCGAGAAATCCCTGTTTCGAATAATAGGTCGGGGTGAATGTGAAGTCGTAATCCGGGGCGAGCGCCCAGAAGATCGGGATGCCCGCGCCGTTGCCAAGGCTCGATTTATAGACGAGGTGCGGCGAAAGGATGCCTGATTTGCGCTTGACGCTCGGGTCCGGCGTCGAAAAGAATGGGACGTAGGCGATCGGAATGCCAAGGAGCTCCAGCGAAGCGTCCTCGTAATAGATCATCTTTTCGTCGTTCTTGTGGATGATCCGCTTCGCCCTGACGCGCCAGAGCGGAGGTTTGTCGGGATCGTTTTTGCAGGCTTCGCAGGCGGTGTAGGAGCCCTTGTCGAACACCATCGTGTCGGCTTCGGTGCGCTCGCTGCGCGGCGAACTGAAATAGGTCTTATAGGATCCCGCGGCTTTTCCCGTCGCCGGATCGATATAGGGTTTCGGCGGCGTTTCGACCCGTAGACTCTCGATAAAGCCGTCGCGGAAATTGTCGGTCAGGTCGAAATGGTCCGCAAACAGCACCGTGCCGTCTGTTTCCGTCATCTTGGCGTGGCCTTCGGCCTGGACGCGCCCGGTGTTGCGGTCGTAGACGACCCGGTCCGCCTCGAGGGTGCGGCCTTGATAGTAGAGCCGCGCGTTGCCGACGGCGGACACCACGTTCTTGTCGGCGTCATAGCGAAGCTCGGTGGCCTCCACCAGCATCTTGTCGGGTTGGCCCGTCTGTGTTTTCGCCACGCGGGGGCCGGCCGTCTGGGCGTGCGATCCCGGCGCGAGCATCAGGGCGCTCGCGAAAAAGAGCGTCGTTCCTGCAAGGAGCGCCCGGGTCAGGGCGAGGGCGCCGCCCCTCGTCTCCAGTTTGAGGCGTGCGGATTCGCGCAGTCGCGCGGGGCCTCGCCCATGGCGGACCCTGACGACGGCGTTGGCGGGGCAAGAACGCCGCCCCATTAACCATCCTCCTGCTGGATCAACGCGACCGCGCCCAGCATGCTGGCGACGATCGGGACCGACCAGGCGGCGATGGCCGGGCTGAGCAGGCCCGCGCCTCCGAAATCGCCCACCGCCTTTGTCGCCACGTAAAGCACGAAGCCTGCACCCACGCCACCGCCAACCATTTTACCAACGCCACCAAACCGGAAAAATCTTAAGGAAAAAGCCGCGGCGATCAAAACCATGGCGACGAATTGCAGCGGCCGCGCCAAAAGCGTTTGAAACTGGATCTCATACCCGGTCGCGTCGAGCCCGGCGGTTTCGGTCCAGCGCGCCCATTCCGGCAGATCCCAGAATGGCACGGATTCCGGTGGAATGAAGGCCTGGCCCGCCTGGTCCGGCAAAAGATCCGTCGCCAGCAGATAAACGCCCGCAGAGGACGCCTCTTCCCCCGGCGCCAGGAGGCGCGCCTGGTCGAAGCGCCAGACGCCCGGCAGAAGTTCGGCCGTCGGGGCCTCCACCCGCGCTTCGAACTTTCCATCGGTATCGTAAATATAGGCGGTGACGGAAATCAGGCGAGCGCCGCCGTTTTCTGCTTTTTCAGCCCGGATGATCGCCTGTCCATCGACGCCTTTCTGTCTGAGCCAGAGAGCGGCGGTCGGGCTATCTTTGTCTCCGACGCCAAAAAGCTGGGCCTCGATCCGGTCCGCCCGGTGCCTCATCGCGGCCGAGATCGGATTGAACAAAGTGATCGACAGGACGCCGGTGACGATGGCGATGAGGAGGGGCGGAACGAGAAATCCCCAGACCGAAACTCCGACCGCCCTGGCGACGAGGAGTTCAAGCTTGCGGGTGAGGTCGAGAAACGCCGCCATCGCTCCGCAGAGCACGCAGAAGGGCATTAATTGCTCCGATGCCGAGGGGGCTCGCAGCAACGACAGCATCGCGATAAATCCGGCGGAAACTCCGGCCATATTGCTCGTCCGCCGCAGCATTTCGACGAGATCGACGATGTAGACCGTTCCAAACAAGGTCAGGAACACGGCCATGATCATCTTGAGGAAGCGGCCCGAAAAATAACGGCCCAGAGTAAAGCCGATCATCTGGCCAGTCCGCCGCCGGAAAAACAGGCCTGCCGCCGGCGGCGTCCGCCTCGATCGAGCTGGCGCGCGTCGTCCGCGCGTTCTGTAAGAGCGAATCCTGAAAGAATCGCCGCGGCCTGGCCAGGCGAGGCGGCGGTTCCGAACGCGAAGGGTACGCAACTGGTGATGACAACCGTCATGCGCACCGTATGGCTCTAAAAACCTTCGTGGCGCAAGAGATCGTGGTCCGGAACGGGCGCCTGTGGGCCCGATTTTGGAGCAGGGTGGCCCGCGCGTCACAATCGCCGGCGCGAATAGCCTTGAACTTAACAATACTGGAAGACAGGGCCCGACCAACAGGCTGCCCCTCAAGCGGACGGTTGCTGCGATTTTCCGGCGTCAATCCGCGCTTTGGCGCAATTTTCACTGACGGGGCCTCTTGCCCCGGCCCGTTCGGGCGAACATGATGTGAACGAGTCGGCCGCGCCCGCGGTCATGAATTGTTGAGCCCCGGATCTCTCCGGGCCCTGAACGCGCGCGCTGGAAACGGCGAAGCCGCTATGGACCAGATTGTGGCGCGCGCCCTGAAAATCCCTGCTGAGGATGATATGACGGACTCGTTCAAAATTGATTTCGCCCCGCTCGCACCGGCGAAGGCCGAAAAACGGGCCGCTCCGGAAAAGGCCGCTGGCTCCAAGGTCGATTCCAAGACCGGTTCCAGGACCGATGTCCCTCACACACTCGTGATCTTCGCTGGCGAGGGGAACGCTTTCAGCGCGGCGACGCTTCAATTCATCGGTCCGGCAGGCGAGGCTTTGATCAAAAGGGCCGCCGCGGTGGCGAAATTCAAGGGAAAGAAGGCGACCAGTCTGGAGATTCTCGCCCCGGCGGAAATCGACGCCGACAGGGTTATTGTCGTCGGCGCGGGGCCGATCGACGACGGCCGCCAGGAAAATGGGCGCAAGGAGGCTGTGGAGCCGGTTCCGGCGGACAAGACCGCGCCGGGCGCAAGCGATTACGCCAATCTCGGCGGGTTCGTCTGTGGCAAACTAGGCCGCGGCGCGCACGCCCTCGTCGCCTTCGATCTGGCGCGCGCCCCTGACGACCTTGCCGCCGCCGCGGCCGAATTCGCTCTGGGGATGGAGCTTCGCAATTACGCTTTCGATCCCTACAAGACCAAAAAGAAGGACGATTCCGAGGAAAACAGCCGATCCGAAATCATCATCGGCCTGAGCGACCCCGCCGGCGCGAAACGCGAGGCGAAGGCCCGGCTGGCGGTGGCCGAGGGAGTTCTGACGGCCCGCTCGCTGGTCAATGAGCCGGCGAACGTGCTCTACCCTGAAGAATTCGCCCGCCGCGCGAAAGAATTGACGAAGCTCGGCGTTGAAGTCGAAATTCTGGACCATCCGGCGATGCAGGCGCTTGGAATGGGCGCGCTTTTGGGCGTCGGCCTCGGGTCGGTCCGCGAAAGCCGCGCCGTCGTCATGCGCTGGCGCGGCGCGAGGCCGGCCAAGGACAGCGGCAAAGGCGCCTCCAAAAGCAAATCCCAGCCGATCGCCTTCGTCGGCAAGGGCGTCTGCTTCGACACCGGCGGCATCTCGATCAAACCCGCGGCCGGTATGGAGGACATGAAAGGGGATATGGCGGGCGCCGCCTGCGTCGTCGGTCTCATGCAGGCGCTCGCGGGGCGCAAGGCGAAGGTCGACGCGATCGGAATCATCGGCCTCGTCGAGAACATGCCGGGTCCGCAGGCGCAGCGCCCGGGCGACATTGTCAAATCCATGTCCGGACAGACCATCGAAATCATCAACACGGACGCCGAGGGCCGGCTCGTTCTGTGCGACCTCCTCTGGTACGTGCAGGACAAGTTCAAGCCGAAGTTCATCATCGACCTCGCGACTCTGACCGGCGCGATCCTCGTGGCGCTCGGCCAGGAACACGCCGGCCTGTTCTCCAATAACGAACCCTTGAGCGAAAATCTGCTCGCGGCGGGCCTCGAGACGGGCGAAAAACTCTGGCGGATGCCGCTTGGCCCCGCCTACGACAAACTGATCGATTCGAAATTCGCCGACATGAAGAACACCGGCGGGCGCCACGCGGGCTCGATCACCGCCGCGCAATTCCTGCAGCGCTTCGTCAACGGCGTCCCCTGGGCGCATCTCGACATCGCGGGCACGGCGATGAATTCGCCTTCGAGCGAAATCAATCACAGCTGGGGGTCTGGGTTCGGCGTGCGCCTGCTCGACCGGCTCGTCGCCGACCATTACGAAGAGTGAGCGCGGTTGCGTTGGCTTCCTGATCCCGCCCGGCCATGACCGAAATCTGGTTCTATCACCTCCAGCGCCAGACGCTCGACAACGTCCTGCCGGGCCTGATCGAGAAATGCCTCGCCCGGGGCTGGCGCGTCGTGGTTCAGGCCCGCAGCGGCGAACGGCTGGAGGCGATCGATCACTTGCTCTGGACCTATTCCGACGCCAGTTTCCTGGCGCATGGCTCGGCGCGAGACGGCGACGCCGACCTCCAGCCGGTCTATCTCTCGACCGGTCCCGAGAACCCGAATGGCGCGGCGGTGCGGTTCTTTGTCGAACGCGCGCCGATCTCGCCCTCGCTCGGCGAGCCGCAGGCCTGTGCCTATACAAGGGCGATCAATGTCTTCGACGGCGCCGACGACGACGAACTCACCGACGCGCGCGCGCAGTGGCGGCAGTTGAAGGAGCAGGGTTTCGCCATGGCCTACTGGCGTCAGGACGACACCGGCCGGTGGGAGAAGGCGGGTTGAGTCGTGTGATGGACCACAATGGACAATGAACGTTCGCACGATCCCGAATCGCCTGAATTTGCAATGCGCAGAGCGCAGGCGCGCAAGACGATCGACGCCCTCGACCCGGCCATGAGGCTGGCGGAAGCGCCAGCGGCCGGTCCTCTCGCCGATCCGCGCCGACGCGACTGGTTCGAGGCGGTCTATGCGCTCGCAAAGGGCGATCCCGCCGCCGTGCCGTGGGCGGCGCTTGCGCCGCATCCTCTCACCCGGTCTTTCGTCAACCTGCAGGCGCGGGGCCTCGCCGGTCTGCGGGTTCTCGACGTCGGCTGCGGACTTGGCGACAATTCCGAATGTTTCGCCGAGGCGGGGGCGCAGGTGACGGCCTTCGATCTTGTGGCCGCCTCCATCGAATGGGCGAAACGGCGCTTCCCAGACTCGCCCGTCGCCTATCGCACCGCCGATCTGTTCGACCCGCCGCAGGAATGGCGGGGCGGCTTCGGCCTCGTCCATGAATGCTACACGCTGCAGGCGCTGCCCGGCTCGCTGCTGCCGGAGGCGCTCGCGGCGCTGGCCGGGTTTCTGGCGCCCGGCGGCAGTCTTCTCGTCATCTCGCGCGCCCGCGACGAGGACGAAGACGCGGCGGGCCCGCCCTGGCCGCTGCCGCGCTCGTTCGTCGCGGAAGCGGAACGCCAGGGCCTGAGGCCGCTCGCAATCGAGGATATTTCCGCGATGGCGGGACTCAGGAGCCGCCATTGGCGCGCGCTTTTTTCGCGCGCGGATTGACGGAAGCCGGCGCCGGTTTCAGTGTGAGAGAAGCAGCGCGGCTTCAGTAGCCGCCGCTGCCGACCAGAGGGTGAATTCCTCCGTTCCCTGCGCGACTGCGACGGGAAGAGGACGCCCGCGTGCGCTTGGCGACGTGCACGATCGGGTCCGCTTTCGACGCCGAGACCGAAATACTATTGGGATTGACATTCGGCAAAGCGGACGCGGCGGGCATGCCGATGGCGCAAACGAAGATTACGGCAAGAACGTAACGCATCTGGTTCCTCCCTCGGGCGACAGGCTCTCAGGCCTTGGCTCCATCCAGACGCCTAGCACAGTTTGCCTCCGGCAGGGAGGATACTTCAAACGCTCGCGAATGTCCGGTTCGCGCCCATGCTCGTCGTTCGGTCGAACATTTGCTCTGCTCCGAAGCGGACGTTCGTATCAAATTCGCGAATGGGCGAGATGGGTGGATTTCTGCCGGTCCGCTCGTGATCCCGCAAATTGGTAAGCGGCTGTTCTGTCTTTCGCGGCTCGGCCGAACGGCTTCGCGATTTGACTACGACGGAAATCTGAGCGCATGAAACTTCTAAGTTGACGCAAAATCATCACCAGCGGCGGGGAACGACATGAGGGCTTTACTCCGGGCGTTCGCGCTTGCAATAATCCTTGTCGCGACCTCCCATCCCGCCGCTTCCGCCGAAGTCAAAGCGCCTAATGACGGATCTGTGCTTCCCTTTCCGCCGACGCCGTCGGCGAGCGTTGCGGGGCCGACGTTGCAAGACTCAAAGCATGTCCGTCGCATCGAGCCCAACCGACTTCCGCCGAACGCGCCCAATATTCTGATCGTCCTGCTTGACGATGTCGGCTTTGGTCTGCCCGATACGTTCGGCGGTGGGATCGCGACGCCGACCCTGACCCGGCTTGCCAATGAAGGGATCAGCTACAACACTTTCCACACAACATCCATCTGCTCGCCGACCCGTGCGGCGCTCCTGACGGGGCGCAACCATCAGCGCGTCGGCTCCGGCACCATCGCGGAGCGCGCGCTCGACTTCGATGGTTATACGGGCGTTATCCCTAAGAGTGCGGCCACGGTAGCGGAGGTTTTACGCGACTACGGATACAAGACGGCGGCCTTCGGCAAATGGCACAATACCCCGGCGACGGAGACGACGGCGATGGGGCCATTCGACCGCTGGCCCACGGGCTATGGGTTTGATTATTTCTACGGCTTTCTGGCGGGCGAGACGTCGCAATACGAGCCTCGCCTTTTTGAGAACACGACTGCAATCGAACCGCCACACGATCCAAAATATCATCTGACCGAGGACATGGCGGACAAAGCGCTCGCCTGGTTGCGCAAGCGTCAGGCCTTCGCGCCGGATAAGCCGTTCTTGATGTATTGGGCGCCCGGCGCAGCTCATGGCCCGCATCATATTTTCAAGGAATGGGCGGACAAATACAAAGGCAAGTTCGACAGCGGCTGGGACGCCTATCGCGAGCGCGTGTTCGCCCGCCAGAAACAACTCGGCTGGATTCCGCCAAACGCGAAGCTGACCGAGCGGGCGGAGACGATGGCGTCCTGGGACAGCATCCCCGAGGCGGAGCGCCCGTTCCAGCGCCGCCTGATGGAGGTGTTCGCCGGATTCGTCGAACACACCGACGCGCAGGTTGGCCGGCTCGTCGACGGCATCGAACAGCTCGGGCTGCGCGACAACACGATCATCTTTTATATTTTCGGCGACAACGGTTCGAGCGCTGAAGGGCAGAACGGCACCATTAGCGAGCTGCTCGCGCAAAACATGATACCAAACACGATCGAACAGCAGCTTGCGGCACTCGACAAGATCGGCGGTCTCGACGCGCTCGGCACCAACAAGGTCGAGAACATGTACCATGCGGGCTGGGCGTGGGCGGGCGGCACGCCGTTTCACCACACCAAACTTGTCGCCTCGCATTTCGGAGGCACCCGCAATCCGCTCGTGATCTCCTGGCCTAAGGGGATCAAGCCTGACCGGATTCCGCGGCCGCAGTTCCATCATGTCAACGACATCGCGCCCACGATCTACCAGATCCTCGGCGTGAAGCCGCCCAAGGTCGTGGAGGGCGTACGGCAGGACCCGATCGACGGCGTCAGCATGGCCTATACGTTCGCCAGCGCCGGCGCGCCGGGACGCAAGACGACGCAATATTTCGAGAACAACGGCAGCCGCGCAATTTATCATGACGGCTGGATCGCGGCGACGTTCGGCCCCTTGACGCCGTGGCTGTCGGTCAGCCCCGGTCTCGCGACATGGGATGCCAACAAGGACGTCTGGGAGCTGTACGACCTGACGAACGACTTTTCCGAGGCGGACAACCTCGCGGCCAAGGAGCCGAAGCGCCTTGCTGAAATGAAACAGCTTTTCCTGAAAGAGGCGGAGGCGAACAAGGTGTTCCCGGTTGGGGCGGGGCTATGGACCCGACTGCATCCCGAGGATCGGGTCAAGGTTCCCTATACGCATTGGGCCTTCGACTCGACGACGACGCGGCTTCCCGAATTTGCGGCGCCCGGCGTAGGACGCGAGAGTAATCTCGTCACCGTGGACGTCGATGTGAATGAAAGCGCTTCGGGCGTTCTCTATGCGCTCGGCGGGATCGGCGGCGGCCTCACCCTCTACATGGACAAGGGCCATCTTGTCTATGAATACAACATGATGGAGATCGAACGCTATATCGGCCGCACTGAAGAGCCGATCGCGCCCGGCAGACACAAGATCACCGTGAACACCAAAATCGCCAAACCCGCCGCGGCAGCCGACGTCGTGATCGCGGTCGACGGCGCCGAGGCGTTGC
>NZ_FOSN01000005.1 GCF_900114285.1 Methylocapsa palsarum
AGCTCCGCCGATCGCAGGTTGCTCAACCCGCGCCACACGGCGTAAACTCCGCCGAGACTCTAATTACCGCCGGATGAAAGTTCAGTGGCAGGTCAGCTGGCGCAAAGCCCGGCTGGCTTCGAACTTCATGCTCGTCGCTAAAAGTTCACTTACTGTGCCGAAGGCGAAACTCGAAGCGCTGCGGCGAGTCGCTCCATTTCCCTCTACAGGGTCCGCTCGGGGTCCGCTCTCAAATAGCTGGGGCACCGCACTTGGCCTAAGCCACTGATTTTGATGGTGGGCGCACACGGGCTCGAACCGTGGACCCGCTGATTAAGAGTCAGCTGCTCTACCAACTGAGCTATACGCCCATCAAAATCGCTTCCCCGCGGCCCCGGCCGAAAGTCGGCGACAAGGACGGATGGAAGCAAGCACTGCGGCTTAGCAAACGCGCCGGGGCCTGTCCAGCGCACTTGCGAAAATTTGCGGATCTCCCCGCATCAGCCGGTCAGAACGTCCGGACGGGATTTGCCGCGCTTCAGCATCAGTTTGTTCAGCGACGCGACATAGGCCCGCGCCGACGCGACCAATGTATCGGGATCGGCCCCCTTCGCCGTGACCGACTTTCCGTCCTCCGCCAGCCGAACCGACACCTCGGCCTGCGCGTCGGTTCCCTTGGTGACCGCGTGGACCTGATAGAGCTCCAGCGTCGCATGATGCGGAACGAGGGCGAGGATCGCGTTGAAAATCGCATCGACCGGCCCGTTGCCCGTCGCCTGATGGGTGACCTGCTCGCCGTCGATTTCGAGCGTCAGGGCGGCCGATTGCGGCCCTTTGGTCCCCGCGATCACCGTCAGCGCGACGACCTTGATGCGGTCATGCGCGTTGAGGATCTCGTCGTCGACGAGGGCCATCAGATCTTCGTCGTAAACGATCTTCTTGCGGTCGGCGAGATCCTTGAACCGGATGAAGGCGTCTTCCAGCGCATTGTCGCCGAGTTCGTAGCCGAGCTCCTTCAGTTTTTCCTTGAACGCGTGCCGGCCTGAATGCTTGCCCATCACCAGCGAGGTCTTGCTGACACCGACGCTTTCGGGCGTCATGATTTCGTAGGTCTGGGCGTTTTTCAGCATGCCGTCCTGGTGAATGCCGCTCTCATGCGCGAACGCGTTGCGCCCAACGACCGCCTTGTTGAACTGCACCGGAAACGAACTCACCGCCGACACGAGCTTCGACGCCCGCGTCAGCATCGAGGCGTCGACGTTGCTGTAATAGGGCAGGGAATCGCCGCGAACGCGCAGCCCCATCACGACTTCCTCGAGCGCGGCGTTGCCGGCCCGCTCGCCAAGGCCGTTGATGGTGCACTCGATTTGCCGCGCGCCGCCCTTGACGCCCGCCAGGGTGTTGGCGACGGCGAGTCCGAGGTCGTCGTGGCAATGGACGGAGAAGATCGCCTTGTCCGAATTGGGAACCCGCTCGCGGACGGCGCGGAACAGGGTTTCGTACTCTTCCGGCATCGCGTAGCCGACGGTGTCGGGCAGATTGATCGTGGTCGCGCCGGCCTTGATCGCCGCCTCGACGCAGCGGCATAAATAATCGATTGGAGTCCGCGTCGCGTCCATCGCCGACCATTCGACGTTGTCGACAAGGTTGCGCGCCTGCGCGACGGTGCGCGAGATGATTTCGAGCACCTGCTCCTCGCTCTTGTTCATCTGATGGCGCAGATGAATGGGCGAGGTGGACACGAAGGTGTGGATGCGCGGGCGGCGCGCCTTGCGCACAGCCTCGCCGCAGCGGGCGATGTCGCCTTCGATCGCGCGGGCGAGGCCCGCGATCACGGCGTTCTTGGCGCGCTCAGCGATGGCGGAGACGGCCTCGAAATCGCCCTCGGAGGCGATCGGGAAACCCGCCTCGATGATATCGACGCCCATCGCGTCGAGAAGGTCGGCGACGGCGATCTTCTCCTCGAAAGTCATCGATGCTCCCGGCGATTGCTCGCCGTCGCGCAACGTGGTGTCGAAAATGAAAACCTGTTCGCGGTTGGTTTTGGTCGTTTCGCTGGGCGAAACGGGCGCCGATTGGGTCATGGGTTTTGTCCGTTAAGTGTCAAATCAGGTGACGGTCAAATCGAGCTTGCATCCCCTGAGCGCCCGGGAATGTCGCCCGGCCGGCCCTCAGGGGCAGATAAGCAAAAGCGCAAGCGACGACCCAGAACCCGCCGCGGCCGCGCCCGTCTTAGCATTTGACTTGATGAGGATCATGCGTCCCATCCACCATTGACGGAGTCAAATTAGGTGAGATCCAGACGAAAAACAAGGAAATTCCCCTTTCCCGTCCACCCATCGCCGTCTGACCATGTGTGTGTTTCAGTGCGTGTGTTTCAGCCGTCGTCGGTCGACCGGGTTGCGGCAGGCGGGATCGCACCGAGAATGTCCTTCGCTTGGGCGACGTCGTCCTTCATCTGCACAATGAGCGCGGCGGCCGACCCGAATTTCAATTCCGGCCTGATCCAGCCGACGAACAGAACCTCGATCGTCTCGCCGTAGAGATCGCCGGAAAAATCGAACAGATAGGCTTCGAGCAGGGCGGGGCCATCGTCGAAGGTCGGGCGGCGCCCATAGCTTGCGGCGCCTTCATAGAGGCGCCCCTCCACCTCGACCCGGACGGCATAGACGCCGTGACGCAGGCGGCAGCTGGGATCAGGGACGAGGTTCGCGGTCGGAAATCCGAGCGTCCGGCCAAGCTTCTGGCCATGGATGACTTCGCCAAGGATGGAATAGGGACGCCCAAGCAGTCTGGCGGCGCCCTCGACGTCTCCCGCCTCGAGGGCGGCCCGCGTCGCGGTTGACGAGGCGGCCATGGGACCGTCGGAGTCCGCCAGGATCGGCGGCACGATGTCGACCGGAAATCCTCTCCGTCCGCCGATCTCCTTGAGCAGGTCCGGAGAACCGGAGCGATGCGCGCCGAAATGAAAGTCGTAACCGGCGACGATCGCCGCGACGCCGAGGCGGCGCACCAGAACGTCGCTGACGAAATCTTCCGCGCTCAGGCTGGCCAGAGCCGCGTCGAAGGGAACGACGATCATGCCGTCGACGCCGAGCCGTTCGAGCGACCTCGCCTTGGCGGCGAGCGGCGTCAGACGGAAAATCGTGTTTGGCCCGCGGAAAAAGTCTGTCGGATGCGGTTCGAAGGTCAGCACCGCGCACGGCCGCCCGAGCTTGTTCGCCAGCGCGCCGGCGCGCTCGATGACCGCGGCGTGGCCGCGATGAACGCCGTCAAAATTGCCGATGGCGATGACCGCGCCCTCGAGGCCCGAGGGCGGCGCGGCCGGATCGACGGCGAGGACAAAGCGCTTGGCGTGCGGCGGTGCGGTCAATGTGGCCAGGGTTGTCAGTCGGACGAAGCCGTTCAAGGCCGGGGTCGAAACCAGGCCATCTGAAGCGTTACAGATGCTCATAGCGACTCCGGGACCAAAACTCCATAATCCGGATTTCGGCGCGCAAAAATCGGGCGAATTTCAAAGAAGGCTTCCGGCTTTTACCAGACGAGTTCGGGAATCGCAGCGGTTGGTGCGAAGCCGGCTTCATCGACGAATTGTCGCAGGACGGCGCGGGCGAGCTCCGCGCCCTTTGCGGCTTGGAGCTGCTCCCGATGAAGGCCCGAGGCGACGAGGAGGCTGTCGAACTTCTGTGCGCGCGCGCCCTTGATGTCCGTGTGCATGGCGTCGCCGATCGCGAGGACCCGAGACCGGTCGGGCGCGACGCCGCTGTTGGTTTCGCTGATGAGCCGCATCGCCTTGTCGTAGATCGGAGCGTAGGGTTTGCCGGCCTCGATGACCTTGCCGCCCATGCCGGCGTAGCGTTCCGCGATGGCGCCGGCGCAATAAGAGAGTTCGCCGCCGATTTCGACGACAATGTCGGGATTGGCGCAAATAAAGTCGAGGCGCTTCGCCAGCATCCGGCCGAGGATCGGGTCATAATCGGAGGGCTTGCCTCCATAAGGATCGACGAGCCCGGTGCAGAGCACGAAGTCCGCATGCTCCAGGGAGGCGCGGCGCTGCGGTTTGCCCGAAACGGCGAGCAGCTCGTCGAACAGGGCCGTCTCCGCGGGCGGACCGAGATGAAACACGGCCTCCCCGGCGCGTTCGGCCAGCATCGACAAGGTGACGTCTCCCGACGACACAATCGCGTCATAGGCGTTGGCCGGCACGCCGAGCAATTCAAGCTGCGCGCGAACGATCCGGCTGGGGTTCGGCGAATTGGTGATGAGAGCGACCTTGCCGCCCTTGGTCCGGAAGCGCGCGAGCGCGTCGGCGGCCTTCTCGGAATATTGCGCCCCATCGTGAAGGACGCCCCAGACATCACATAAGATGACGTCATAGCCGTTTGCGAGGTCGGCCAAGCCGTGAACGATACGGGGCAAACGTGTCCTTGGGATTGGAAAAAAGTTTCGCCGCCACGAAATCAGTCGTGCTCTCGACGCACAATTTCGATAGGCGAACTCGGCTGACGAACTTGACTTGCGCCTAGGCGCTTGGAGCGCTTTCCGATCGCATGAAGTCATGCGATCGATCAGAAATCGCTCCAGAGTCAAAAGCTTGAGCATATTCTTGTCGATTGGATTCATTCAATCCAATCGGAATGTGCTCTAGGCCCGGGACGGCAGAGTGTCAAGCCGATCCATAAACAGTTTTGTAATGTATATTGACTAAAATAAATCGTCATACTTTTGTATAATTGAAGCGCTTGTCCGGCTTTCGCCAACGCCGGCGCTCGCAAGGCCGGGGCACGCCGCCGTCCGGGTCAAGGAGTCGCAGTTTTGCGGGCGCCGCGCCTTTTCGTCTTGCTTTTCCAGATGAGCCGAAGAGCCGCCCCCCGGATTGCTTGTCTCTTCGTCGCGGCTTGTCTGTGGCCGAGACAGACCATCGCCGGCGCGTGGCTGACGCCTCCGGGCGAAGGCCAGATCATCGCGTCGACCGCGTTCTCGTCATCGACGCGGGCCTTCAACAAGAGCGGGCGACTGATCCCTGTGCCGTCCTACCAGAAATTCGAGCTTGGCTCATATATCGAGTATGGCGTGACCGACTGGCTCAGCGTGGCCGCGTCGCCATCCTACGACCGGATCAGGGCGGCGCCTCCTGCCGTCAACTACGACGGAATCGGCGAAAGCGAGGCCGCCGCCAAAATCGGACTCTACCATTCCGACGCCGGCGCCGTTTCGGTTCAGGCCGCAATCCGGTCGCCGGGCGCCTCGATCAATGATTCCGCCCGGATCTTTCAGCCGAGCCGCGCCGCCTCGATCGAATTGCGCGCCCTCGCTGGCCAAAACATCGCCGTCGGAGCCATGCCAGGCTTCGCCGAGGCGCAGGCGGCGTACCGATTTTATGGGGATCATCAGCCGGGCGAATGGAGGCTCGATCTCACCGCCGGACTTCGTCCTTCGCCGGAGGTTATGGTTCTTCTGCAGAGTTTCTTTTCGTATTCCGGCGGGAACGAACAATCCGGAACTGCGATTGGCCCGGGGGGCGCTCCCCCCAAAAAAATTTTGGCCCAATTCATTCTGGGCGAAACTGCAGCCGAGCGTCGTTTACGACCTGACGCCGCAATGGTCGCTCCAGATAGGCGGCTTTTTTACCGCCGCCGGGATTAATGCCGGACGGGAGCTTGGCCCTTTCGGCGGGCTCTGGTATCGCTTCTGATCACGCCCGGTTCGCTTGAGGCTGGCGTCGGTCGTATTTATAGTTAAATTAGACACAAACTCACGTCTTCGCGGCCTTTTTCGCGAGCGATTTCAGGGAAAAACCGCTGTATGAACGGTGATCAGCACAATACCGTCCGCCGCTTCGATCATCCGGGAGAAGGTATTCGCCGCGCCAAGCCGGCGCCGAAAGGGCGCCAGCTCGATCCGAAAGCAATGGAGGAGATCGAGACGTTGCTGGGAGACAGATCACGTCAGCGCGATCTCCTGATCGAACATCTGCACCTCATTCAGGACGCATACCACCAGATTTCCGCGGCTCATCTCGCCGCGCTCGCCGACGCAATGAGACTTTCGTTCGCGGAGGTTTTCGAGACCGCCACCTTCTACGCCCATTTCGACGTCGTGAAGGATGGCGAACCATCGATCCCGCCGCTGACGATCCGGGTCTGTGATTCCCTCACATGCGCCCTGTTTGGGGCTGAAAAGCTGCTCCACGCGGTAAAGGCGGGGGCAGGGCCGCAGGTTCGGGTCGTTCGCGCCCCCTGCGTCGGCCGGTGCGACACAGCGCCGGTCGCGGAAGTCGGCCATTCGTTCGTGGATCATGCGACGCCGGCGGCCGTGCTGGAGGCCGCTGAAAGCGGCCATATCCATCCGGACGTTCCCAACTATGCCGACTATGCGGCCTATGTCGCAAAGGGCGGCTACAAACTCCTCGATCGGGTGCGCTCGGGCGCGCTGCCTGTGGAGACATTGCTGCAGGCGCTTGACGGCGCGAGCCTGCGCGGTCTGGGCGGGGCAGGCTTTCCCACCGCGCGGAAATGGCGCTCCGTCCTTGGCGAGCCGGGACCGAGGCTGATGGCGGTCAACGGCGACGAGGGCGAACCGGGCACCTTCAAGGACAGGTTCTATCTCGAGAGCGATCCGCATCGCTTCCTCGAGGGCATGCTGATCGGCGCTCATGTGGTCGAGGCGTCGGACGTCTATATTTACCTGCGCGACGAATATCCGGCGTCGCGGATCATCCTTGAGCGCGAGATCGCGAAATTGCCGCCCGGCGGGCCGGTGATCCATCTGCGCCGCGGGGCTGGCGCCTATATCTGCGGCGAGGAATCCTCCATGCTGGAGAGCCTTGAGGGCAAGCGCGGGCTTCCCCGGCACAAACCGCCCTTTCCTTTCCAGATCGGGCTGTTCAATCGGGCGACGCTGATCAACAATATCGAGACCTTGTTCTGGGTCCGCGACATCGTCGAAAAGGGCCCGGACTGGTGGACGAGCCATGGCCGCAACGATCGAAAGGGCTTGCGCAGCTATTCGGTCTCGGGCCGGGTCAAATCGCCGGGCGTCAAGCTCGCGCCGGCGGGCGTCACCATCCGCGAGCTGATCGATGAATTCTGCGGCGGCATGGCGGACGGCCACACGCTGCGCGCCTATCTTCCGGGCGGCGCTTCCGGCGGCATCCTTCCGGCCTCGATGGACGATATTCCACTCGATTTCGGAACTTTGGAAAAATACGGCTGTTTCATCGGATCGGCCGCCGTGATCGTCCTTTCGCAGGAAGACGACATCAAGGCCGCGGCGCTGAACCTGATGCGCTTCTTCGAGGACGAGAGCTGCGGGCAATGCACGCCTTGCCGCTCCGGCACCCAGAAGGCCGCCGAGCTCATGGAAAAAGCCGACTGGAGCCAGGATCTGTTGACCGAACTCAGTCAGGTCATGCGCGACGCGTCCATTTGCGGGCTGGGTCAGGCGGCGTCCAATCCATTGATGACGGTCATCAAATTCTTTCCCGAGGAATTCGCGACGAGGGGAGCCGCGCAATGAGCGACAAGATCACTTTTGAACTCGATGGCCGGCCGGTCGAGGCGGCTATGGGCGAGTCGATCTGGCAGGTCGCCAAGCGGCTCGGAACGGAACTTCCGCATCTGTGCTATTCGCCTTCGCCCGATTACCGCGCCGACGGCAATTGCCGCGTCTGCATGGTCGAGATCGAGGGCGAGCGGGTGTTGGCCGCCTCCTGCAAGCGCGTTCCGTCGTCCGGCATGAAGGTCAAGACGGCGAGCGAACGCGCGACGACGGCGCGAAAAATGGTGATGGAGCTTCTCGTCGCCGACCAGCCGCCCCGCGAAACATCGCACGATCCGCAGTCCAAATTCTGGAACTGGGCCGAAAGAATCGACGTCACGGAAAGCCGGTTCCCCGCAGCGGCGCGCTGGATTGGCGACGCCAGCCATCCGGCGATGCGCGTCAACCTCGACGCCTGCATCCAGTGCGGGCTTTGCCTACGCGGCTGCCGCGAGATTCAGGTCAACGACGTGATCGGCATGGCCTACCGAAACCATGACGCCAAGATCGTCTTCGACTTCGACGATCCGATGGGCGAGTCGACCTGCGTCGCCTGCGGCGAATGCGTCCAGGCCTGTCCGACAGGAGCGTTGATGCCGGCGGCGCTGCTCGACGAGCACCAGACCCGGGCGGTCTATCCCGACCGGACGGTCGAGTCGCTCTGCCCGTTCTGCGGCGTCGGCTGTCAGGTCAGTTATCAGGTCAAGGACGAGAAGATCGTCTACGCGGAGGGGATCAACGGTCCCGCCAACCACAACCGGCTGTGCGTCAAAGGCCGGTTCGGATTTGACTACATCCACCATCCGCACCGCCTGACCAAACCGCTGATCAGGCTTCCGAACGTCAAAAAAGACGCCAACGATCAGGTCGACCCCGCCAATCCCTTCACCCATTTTCGTGAAGCCACCTGGGAAGAGGCGCTAGACGCCGCCGCAAATGGCCTCGCCCGAATCCGCGACGGGAAGGGCGTGCGCGCGCTCGCCGGATTTGGCTCCGCCAAGGGCTCGAACGAAGAAGCCTATCTGTTCCAGAAACTGGTCCGGATGGGTTTCGGCTCGAACAATGTCGATCATTGCACGCGGCTTTGCCACGCCTCGTCCGTCGCCGCGCTGATGGAAGGCCTCAACTCCGGCGCCGTCTCGGCTCCGTTCTCTGCGGCCCTTGACGCCGAAGTCATCATCGTGATCGGCGCCAATCCGACGGTCAACCATCCGGTCGCCGCCACCTTCATCAAGAACGCGACGAAGAACGGCGCGAAGCTGATCATCATCGATCCGCGGACGCAAAGCTTGTCGCGGCACGCCTACAGGCATCTCGCGTTCAAGCCCGGCTCCGACGTCGCGCTGCTCAACGCGATGATCAACACCATCGTCACCGAGGGGCTGACGGACGAACAATATATCGCGGGCTACACCGAGGGCTTTGAGGAGCTGAAGGCGAAGATCGCCGATTTCACTCCCGAAAAGATGGCGCCCGTCTGCGGCGTTCCCGCCGAGACCCTGCGTGAGGTCGCGCGGCTCTACGCGAAGGCGAAGTCTTCGATCATCTTCTGGGGCATGGGCATCAGCCAGCATGTCCACGGCACGGACAATTCCCGCTGCCTGATCGCGCTCGCGCTGATCACCGGCCAGATCGGCCGCCCGGGCACGGGCCTCCATCCCCTGCGCGGCCAGAACAACGTCCAGGGCGCGTCTGACGCAGGCCTCATTCCGATGTTCCTGCCGGACTATCAGCCGGTCGGAAGCGTCGATCTGCGCGAGCCGTTCGAGGAGGCCTGGGGCGGCCCAATCGACCCCGAGCGCGGCCTGACCGTCGTCGAAATCATGGACGCTGTTCACGCCGGGCAGATCACCGGCCTTTATATTGAAGGCGAGAACCCCGCGATGTCCGATCCGGACCTCCAGCATGCGCGCGGCGCGCTTGCGATGCTCGAGCATCTCGTCGTTCAGGATCTCTTCGTCACGGAGACCGCGTTCCACGCCGACGTGATCCTTCCCGCCTCGGCCTTCGCCGAAAAACTTGGCACCTTCACCAACACCGACCGCCGGGTGCAGATCGGCCGGCCGGTGGTCGCGCCCCCCGGCGATGCGCGCCAGGACCTCTGGATCATTCAGGAGATGGGCAAGCGGCTCGGGCTTGACTGGAATTATCCGGGGCCGGCCGAAGTGTTCAACGAGATGGCCCGCCTCATGCCGTCGATGGACAACATCACGTGGGAGCGGGTGGAACGCGAGGGCGCCGTCACCTATCCCGTCGACGATTCCGTTTCGCCCGGCAACGAGATCATTTTCACCACCGGCTATCCGACGGAATCCGGGCGCGGGCGGATCGTTCCGGCCAGCGTCACGGCGCCTGACGAAGTTCCGGACGACGAATATCCGATGGTCCTCTCGACCGGGCGTCTGCTGGAGCATTGGCACACCGGCTCGATGACGCGCCGCGCCAACGTGCTCGACAGTCTTGAACCGGAAGCGGTCGCGCTGCTCTCGCCGAAGGATCTGCGCCGTCTGAACCTCTGGCCCGGCGACTTCGTCCGGCTTGAAACCCGCCGCGGCGCGATCGAAATCAAGATCCGGTCCGATCGCGACGTGCCCGAAAACATGGTCTTCATGCCGTTCTGCTACGCCGAGGCGGCTGCGAACCTGCTCACCAATCCCGCGCTGGACCCTTTCGGAAAAATCCCCGAATTCAAATTCTGCGCGGTCAGGGTGTCGCGGGCTGAGGCGCGGGCGGCGGCCGAATAGCGTCGCTGTTTCGTTTCAGCGGAGACATGATCAGGGCGAGTTAGGCCAGGTGGACGGATCATGGCCAGGATAATGGACGCCGCCTCGCAGGATCTGCTGGCGAGCTATCTACTGCGCCCCGATCCCGCCGATCCGCGCCTCAGCCGGGAGGTCGAGGGCGTCGACCAGAGCGGGGCGCCGGCGACGACCCGCGTCGTCACGGAAAAAGCGCTGACGCTTTATCTGAACGCGCAGGAGATCGTGACGATGATGACCATCGGCGATCATCCGGAATATCTTGGCGTCGGCTATCTCTTGAACCAGATGATGCTGCGCTCAGACGACGAACTGACCGGAACCGATTTCGACGAGGAACTCGATGTCGTCGTGGTGCGCACCAGGCGGCGCACGGATTACGAAGACAAGCTGAAGAAACGCACCCTGACTTCTGGATGCGCGCAAGGGACGACGTTCGGCGACCTGATGGAGGCGATCGAGGACGTGGCGCTGCCGAGGGCGGAGCTGCGCACGTCGTGGCTCTACCGGTTGACTCATTTGATCAACCTGACGCCCTCGCTTTATCTCGAAGCCGGCGCCATCCACGGCTGCGTGTTGTGCTCGGGCGACAGGCCGCTCGTCTACATGGAGGACGTCGGGCGCCACAACGCCGTCGACAAGATCGCCGGCTGGATGTTCGTCAACAAGGTCGATCCGGCCGACAAGATTTTCTACACCACCGGACGGCTGACCTCCGAGATGGTGATCAAGACCGTGCGGATGGGCATTCCGGTGCTGGTCTCGCGCTCCGGCTTCACGGCCTCCGGCGTCGATCTCGCGCGCCGAACAGGCCTGACCCTCATCGGCCGCGCGCGGGGCAAGCGCTTCGTCGCGCTTTCCGGCCAGGAACGCATCATCTTCGATCAGGATCTCTCTTATGTCGCGGACGAGGCGGCGGGTTCTCGCCGCAAGAGCGCGGGCGCCGATGACTGAGCGCGGATATGACTGACTTGCCGTTCGGAATAGTGCTCGCGGGCGGCCTTGCGAGCCGCATGGGCGGCGGCGACAAGGGGCTGCGCACAATCGGCGGAGGGACGATCCTTGGCCGCGTCATCGAGTGCCTCCGCCCGCAATGCGCCGGGCTTGTGCTCAACGCCAACGGCGATCCCGCGCGACTGGCGGAATTCGGTCTGCCTGTCGTCGCCGATGACCTTCCGGGGTTCAAGGGTCCGCTCGCCGGACTCCTCGCTGGACTCGACTGGATGGCGGCGCGGCGGCCGGACGTCGCCGTCGTTCTCAGCGCGCCGTCCGATACGCCGTTTCTGCCCGGGGATCTCGTCGGCAGGCTCGCCGCCGCGCGGCGGGAGCAGGGCGCCGACATCGCCTGCGCCAGTTCGTGTGGCGGGCTCCATCCCGTCGTCGCGCTCTGGCCGGTGAACATCCGGGCGGACCTGCGGCATGCGCTGGTCGATGAAGACGAGCGCAAGATCGACCGTTTTACGAGGCGATACAAGGTCGCGGCGGTGGACTGGCGGTGCGAGCCCCTCGATCCCTTCTTCAACGCCAACGAACCAGCTGATCTGCAAGCCGCGGAGGCCTTTTTACAGCGAAAAAAAGGTGATTTTTAATACGACATAAATTTGGTGGTTTTATTTCACAAACCACCTGAAACAGAGTATGAATTCACGTTCAAGTTCGGCGCGGTCCGCCGGCAAAGGAGGCTCGCGCATGGCCGAGACAATCGTCAAAGTTGAAAACGTCAATATCGAGGACTTGAAAGCGGGGCTTGCCGAAGGCTCCATCCTGCTCGTCGATGTACGCGAACCGCACGAATATAGCGCGGGCCGCATCCCCGGATCGACGCTCAATGCGTTGCAAAGTTTCGATCCGAGGGCGCTGCCGAAGGAGCCGGGCAAGCGGGTCGTCTTGTCCTGCCGCTCGGGCAAACGCTCCCTCGACGCCCTCGCGCTCGCCAGGATGGCGGGACGCGACGATGTCCGCGCGCATTATCCAGGCGGCTTTCTCGAATGGACGAACCGGGGAGAGAAAGTGGAGAAATAGGGATGGCCTGTCTTTCAGCGACGCTGCGTTATGTTCGGCCCTTCTGCGGCCATCGCGCGTTGTCGCCGTCCGCGACGGAAATAGGGTTCTGATATTGCAGGTAGAGTCAGCGCGTCGAAACAACCTATCGTGAACTTCTTGTAGTAAAGACCGCTCGAGCGCTTTCCGATCGCATGAAGTCATGCGATCGATCAGAAATCGCTCCAGAATCAAAGATTTGAGCATATTCTTGTCGATTGGATTGATTCAATCCGATCGGAATATGCTCTAAGGCGACGTCAGGCCGCCGACGTTTTGGCAGTTGACGATGTTAATTAAAGGCACAACACGCTCTAATGGATGTTCCCAATTTCGGAAGTCCAGAAACAGGGCCTTGTGCAGACTCTGGTTTGTGATGACGACGCACCCCTTGCCATCGGCGTCGACAACATCGCCCTTGGCGAGGCGCAGGCTTTCCATATCATATGTGTTGAGCGGCCAGTCGTCCATGTGGACAATTCCCAACTCATTGGCGTCGTGGCGAGGCTTGAAATTTACTGCGCCGCCGTCGTTTTTCTTAAACTGATTGACGCCGTCCGAAACATAAGTGGTGAATCCATTATTGTGGATGACCTTTTCTTCGAAAGAGGTCAAAGTGTCGTTTTCTTTTTCGTTCGTATAAATAAATCCGAATTTGCAGTCGTCGCGTTCGCACGGCAGAACATTGACGGCTGCGAAAAACCCTGCGTCCGGCAGGCCGTCACACCCCGCCGTCATATCGACAAAGGTCCAGGCGCCGTTGACGATCGTGCAGGCGCCAAATCCCGGCAAATTGAGGATCAACGGTGCCGAGAAGCCCTGGCGGCATTCCGAGTTGCTCAATGGCCGGCCGTCGCACCCTTCGACCACGATGCGATATTTGCCGTTGCCTTTTGTCGGAACGGTCCAGTTGCCGCCAGTGCGCGAAGCATTGGGATCATCATGCTGAACCGCCCATTGGCCAAGATTGACCCCATCCTTGTCCCAGCGCACATTGAAAAAATCATAAGAGTAACGTGTGGTGATCGCCCACTCGACCGCGATGTCGTTGCTGCCGCTCTTATAAAATGCGGCCAACACCATATTTTGTCCTGGCGAGGCCAGGATTTCGCCGCGCTCAAACATCTGGAAACGTCCTTGGCCCTCGGCGCTGTTTGCTTCGGCCGTCGTCGGGCAGCCAAACACTCCTTTTTCAGCGCCCATCTGATTCCATTTGTCGGCAATTAATCCGGCTACGGCAAATGCGCAGGGGCGCGGTCCCTGGCGGAATCGGCCCTGTAAGTCATCGGGAACCACAGGATTGAGTCCGCACGCAAAATTTGGTCCGACGCAATTGTTGAAGCGGCTGTCATCGTCTTTGTGGCCGTCGATGCGGATGAGTTCAGTACGATCCTTGCCCAAACTCCACTTTGGCATCACCACTGTTGGGAGCGCCGCCCCGAGGGAATCGTGTTCAAAGCTCTCCGCGCCGTGTCCGGCGCCAGTAACATATTCCCCCGTCAAAGGCGTATAAATCCCGCCGGAGCTGATCAGATAACTGTTCGAATGATAATAGGCTTCGAACCCTTCATGACGGTAGGTCTGAAAATAGTTCGTCTGCGCGAGACCATCGTAAAGCGCGTTTTCATGGCGCAACAACAGGTCCACAATAAGGTCATTGACCCGGTAGCGGCCGATCGCCAACTGTCCCATATCCGAACCAGAGCCCCAATCCGCGCGTCCGTGGCGAAGTTCGATCAGCTTTTGAGTGGCTCCGAACATGGTGGCGCCCCACCAGGTCTCCTCATCGCTGTAATTGCCAAAAAAGGGGCCGTAAGAACGATGATCAAAATGCCTCCGGAATGTCGCCGCCCGGCGAAGGCCGTTGCTCGACGCCGCAAATCGCGCGGCGAGATAATCCAAAACCATTGTTGCGGCGTCAGCGACGGGCCTTTGCGTCGCGTCGATTTGAGCATATTCCGCCAAATTGTGTAACGCCCTCATCGAAAGCCTTGCGTAGGGCCGGGCGTTGTATTCGTGAAAATCGCTTTGTAAAAAGCCTTGCAGCCGCTGCAGCATCCATTTGTCCATTCCATTGATGGAATTGTCATATTTCTGCCGGGCGGCGGCCAGCGCCGGCGATTGTGGGTCTTTTTGATGCGCGGCCTCCGCCTCCCTCAACAAGAGCTGATTTGTCAGATAGCGGGACGATTCAGTCATGTTCATGTGGTTCTCGGTCTCGTGAATCTGCAAGACGCCACAAATGGAATTATTGGTCCGCACATTGGCGACGCCGCCGGTTTCGGTCAGCAGGTCGTGAATGATGTGGTTACGAACGCTCGTATGAAGCTTTTGCGGCTTATTGTAGTATTCGTAGACAATCGGAATGAGGCTCACCAGAGCCATGTCATAATCACCTGGATGGTTGCAGGTCGTCGCGCCAAAAATCGTTCCGAAAAGCCCTCCCAGCAATGCGCCGGCGGGCCCCGCAACGCCATCCATGATAACCGCCGTACCCGCGCCAATGGAAAAATCAGTTCCGTTCTGGGTTTCGAAATCTGTGCCGACCTCAGACGTTTTATGGGCGGCGGCGAGAGCGCTATTGGCGTCGGCGATCAGTTTGCGTTGGTCGCATTGCGGAATATAGGGCGCATCGGACATATACAGCTTGCCGAGAGCATTATTCGCAAGGGATTCGCCGAGGTCGCCGCCGAGCCCGGCGACGCAGCTTGGCAAAAGGGCGGCGCGGATGCGGTCCTCAAAACTGTCGCGCACATCCTGGACGGTCGCCGCCGGAAGCAGCGGCTCGTCCAGTGTGAATTGCAGGGTGTTGGGATCGCCGGGGACAGGATAATTGCCGGGTGCCTTGTGCCCAACATCAATCGAGCCAATATCCACGAACGACGGATTGCTCCACCCCTGACGGCAGACATCCTTGAAAGGCGGATTGCTGTCGCAACCGCGCACGACAATCACAATTCGGCCTGACGGCAGATTTTTGCTCACCTCGGCGGAGCCTTGCGTTCCGCCGCCTACCTCGATGTCATCCGGTTGCGGATCGTGGTCATAATCGGAAAAGGCGTGGACGACGAATTTGTCGTAACGATACTGGTCCGTCACGCGCCATTCGACTTTTATCGGACCGTTCGTACTGTGAGCGCCATTCGAATCGGGGACCCCGTAAGAAGCGATAACCATTTTCTGGTCCGGCGACCAGATGATCTGTCCGTTGGCGAAATCGGCGTAAACGCCGTTTCCTCCCGGAATTTTTCGGACCGGGCTGAGCGGACACCCGATCGGAGCGGGCGGAGATCGTGTGACCAGCTCCTTATATTTATCGCCGATCAGGCCGGCGGGAATATAATCAAAATTGCAGTAACCAAGCGCAGACGCCGTAGAAGGACAAAATGCGAGCGTTGACAAAAGACTCAACAGCGAAAATATCTTGGCCCTCATTTGAACAACTCCAAAACAAGCGGCAAATATTTTTCTAACTCTCGACTCTCGATTGAAGCGATGGCTCTACTGAACCAAATCATGCTGCAAGAGAGACTCTAAATCGAGATTATTTAGGCGCGGACGACGGGCCTGATGCAGATTTTCACGAGCGGATTTGATTTTACCGGCAATTCACCGGCTTTGCCAGTCGCCTACTATAGCCGGGTGACGGATGTGGGAAATAAAGTCTGGCGATCTTCACGTCTTTCCACGCTCCCGCACCAGGCGTAAACACAATGATCGGGGGCGACAACACGCAGGCGTCCGCCCGGGAGGCGGTCCGCGCAATTGACCGCGACGAAAACAGCGCCGGGCTCAAGGCAAGCGCGCCTACGACGACATTTTTCATGATCGGCTCGAGCTTGTCCGAGGCCGATGATTGCTGGCCTGACTGGCGGCGTCTTGGGCAGAAACGATCGCGGGAGGGCGGCGCCGACACGGAAAAGCCGGGCCGGGCCGTTTCTCGCGGCTATGTCGCCAATCCGCGACAGGCGTCCGTTCTGGCTGAAGTATAAATTCGGCCGCGCCCTTGCTCCCGCGAACGGGGCTTGCTAAATGGTCCATCGTCAACTCGCGTTTTCCCGCCGGCCCAGCGCCGGCCCGCTTTTAAGCGGTGGTCCCTTCGCATCGGAGGGACGCAGGCGGGCGAACGCGCCCTCAACCCTTAACCCCGGCGCCGCCCGACATCGGGCCATCAGGAGAACAAATGGCATCTACCAGCACCTACGCGCCCTCGCGCGAGGATTTCGCGGCGCTTCTTGACGAGAGCTACGGCCAGAACGAGGCCTTCGAGGGCTCGGTCATCAAGGGCAAGGTCGTCGCGATCGAAAAGGACGTCGCCGTCGTTGATCTCGGCCTCAAGACCGAAGGACGCGTGTCGCTCAAGGAATTCCAGGGTCCCGGCCGCGAAGGCGCGCTGAAGGTCGGCGACGAGGTCGAGGTCTATCTCGAGCGCATCGAGAACGCCCTCGGCGAGGCGGTCATTTCCCGCGACAAGGCCCGCCGCGAAGAGAGCTGGGTCAAGCTCGAAAAGGCGTTCGAGAAGCAGGAAAAGGTTGAAGGGATCATCTTCAACCAGGTCAAGGGCGGCTTCACCGTCGATCTCGACGGCGCCGTGGCCTTTCTGCCGCGCAGCCAGGTCGACATCCGCCCGATCCGCGACGTCACCCCCCTGATGCAGGTGCCGCAGCCGTTCCAGATTCTCAAGATGGACCGCCGCCGCGGCAATATCGTCGTGTCGCGCCGCACCGTCCTCGAAGAATCCCGCGCCGAGCAGCGCCACGAGATCGTCGCCAACCTCGAAGAGGGCCAGGTGATCGAGGGCATGGTGAAGAACATCACCGATTACGGCGCCTTCGTCGATCTCGGCGGCATCGACGGACTGCTGCATGTCACCGACATCGCCTGGCGCCGGGTCAATCATCCGACCGAGGTGCTGACCATCGGCCAGACCGTCCGCGTCAAGATCATCAAGATCAACCACGAGACGCACCGCATCTCGCTTGGCGTCAAGCAGCTGCTGGAAGATCCGTGGCAGGGTATCGAGGCCAAATACCCGGTGGACGCGAGGTTCCAGGGCCGCGTGACCAACATCACCGACTATGGCGCGTTCGTCGAGTTGGAGCCGGGCATCGAAGGCCTGATCCACGTTTCGGAAATGTCCTGGACCAAGAAGAACGTCCATCCCGGCAAGATCGTCGCGACGAGCCAGGAAGTCGACGTTCAGGTGCTCGAGGTCGATCCTGTCAAGCGCCGGATTTCGCTCGGCCTCAAGCAGACCCTCGCCAACCCCTGGGAAGCCTTCGCCGAGAAGTTCCCGATCGGCTCCGAAGTCGAGGGCGAGGTCAAGAACAAGACCGAGTTCGGGCTTTTCATCGGCCTCGAAGGCGACGTCGACGGGATGGTGCATCTCTCCGATCTCGACTGGTCGAAGCCCGGCGAGCAGGTCATCGAGGACTACAAGAAAGGCGATATGGTCAAGGCCAAGGTTCTTGACGTCGATATCGAGAAGGAGCGCGTCTCGCTCGGCGTCAAGCAGCTGACGTCCGACCCGTTCGCCGCGCGTCCCGGAGAGGCCGCCGGCGCCGGCGCCAAACCCTCCGAGGAGGGCGGTTCGGGCGAACTCAAGAAGGGTTCGGTCGTCACCTGCGAAGTGCTCGAAGTCAAGGACGGCGGCCTCGACGTCAAAATCGTCGGGACTGAGTTCACCGCCTTCATCAAGCGCAACGAACTCGCGCGCGACCGCGCCGATCAGCGGCCCGAGCGGTTCGCCGTCGGCGAGAAGGTCGACGCCCGCATCACCTTGTTCGACCGCCGCGCCCGCAAGGTCTCGGTCTCGATCAAGGCGCTGGAAGTCGCCGAGGAGAAGGAGGCCATCGCGCAATATGGCTCCGCCGACTCGGGCGCTTCGCTGGGCGACATTCTCGGCGCTGCGCTGAAGGCGCGCGAGGACACGCCGAAGGGTAAGAAAACCTCCGACGAATAGGCCGGAATCTTTCGGCTTCTGACTGACGGCCCGCGGGGAACATCCCCGCGGGCCTTTTTCTTGGCTTTCGTCTCTGGCGTTGGGTGAATTTTGTCTTCAGCTGCTTTCCTGCCGGGCAATGCTCCGCCCATCGGTCTTGGCGTCGATTTCGGCACGACGAACAGCGTCGTCGCGCTCGCCTATGAGGGCGGCCATGTCGAAAGCCTCGTCTTTCCTTCGGACCTTGGGGCTTCGAGCAACTTCCGCACCGCTTTGATGTTCTGGCGCGAGGGGCGCAAGGTCTGCCATGCGGCGGGTCCCGACGCCATCGCCAGAGCCATCGCGCAGGAGGGCGAGCAGCGATTCATCCAGTCGATCAAGACCCATCTCGCCAGCCCGCTCTTCACCGAGACGCGGCTCTACGGCGAGCGCTTCACCATCGAGAAGCTCGTCGCGACGTTTCTGGGCCATCTCTTCGATCATGACTCGCTGCGCGGCGCGAAGCCTTTGTCCAGCCGGGCAGGGCGGCCCGTCGTCTTCGCGGGCGAACGCGCCGACGAGGATCTGGCGGTCGCACGGCTCGCGAGCGCCTATGCGATGGCCGGACTGGAGGGGATCGACCTCGCCTATGAACCCCTTGGCGCGGCCTATTATTACGCCCGCAAGCTGCAACGCGACGAGACCGTGCTCGTCGCCGATTTCGGCGGCGGCACCAGCGATTTTTCTGTGCTGAGGTTTTCCCGGGAGGCGGGGCGTCTCTCTGCAAAGCCGCTCGGCCACGGCGGCGTCGGGGTTGCGGGCGATTCCTTCGATTTCCGGATTGTCGATCATGTCGTCGCGCCGCGGCTCGGCAAGGGGACGCTCTACCGTTCCTTCGGCAAGCTGCTGCCGGTCCCGGCCTATTTTCACGCCGCCTTCGCGCAATGGCATCAGCTCTCGTGGCTGAAATCGGCGCATACGTTGAGCGAATTGCGCAAGCTCGCCGCTTGTGCGGAAGAACCCGACAGGCTGGCCGATCTGATCGCGCTCATCGAACACGATCTCGGCTTCGAGCTCTACCGCTCCGTTGGCGCGCTCAAGGCGCAGCTGTCGGACGCGGACGAGGCGCGGTTCGTGTTTAAGCGCGAGGGCATCGACATCGACGCCTCTGTGACGCGCAAGGAGTTCGAGACCTGGATCGCGGGCGATCTGGAACGCATCGGCGGGGCGATGGACGCAACGCTCAAAGGGGCTAGGCTGGCGCCGGAGGATATCGACGCGGTCTTCGTCACCGGCGGGACGTCCTATGTGCCGGCGGTACGAAAGCTGTTTGCGACACGGTTCGGCGAGGAGAAAATCCACATCGGCGACGCGTTTCAATCGGTGGCGTCGGGGCTTGCGCTGATGGCGGCGGATGGGGCGGCGGCGTAAGTCCGGTCCTAAAAAAATTGGCGCAAAACGCGCCGCATCGTTGTGGTATATTGGTCCGATGGAAAAACAGGACATCATCGCCAAACTGCGGGAAAACGAAGCGGCCTTGCGGGCGCTCGGCGTGACCCACGCCGCCCTGTTCGGCTCGCGAGCACGCGGCGATCATCGTCCCGACAGCGATATCGACATCATGATCGAGGTCGATCCCGGCGCGCAGATCAGCCTTTATGAGTACGTCGGCTTGAAAGAGCAGATCGCAGGCTTCTTCGGAGTTCCGGTCGATGTTGTCAGCCACGAGGCTCTGAAACCCGCGATCCGTCCCGCTGTGACGGCGGACGCGATCTATGCGTTCTAGATCGGCCGAAGTTGCGCTTCGCGATATTCTTTATCACATCGATCTCGCCGTTCATTTTACCCAAGGTCTCGAGGTTCAATCGTTCTGCGCTGACTTGCGCACCGTCTATGCGGTCGTTCGATGCCTTGAGATCATCTCGGAAGCGTCGCGCCGCCTGCCTGATGAGATGAAAGAAAGGCATCCTTCGATCCCATGGAAGCGCGTGGCGGGAGCAGGTAACATTTATCGTCAAGACTACGAGGATGTCGCCGCGCAATATGTGTGGAATACTGTGCAGCGAGAACTGCAGCCCTTGCGCGTCGTCATTGCGTATGAACTCGACCAAGTCAGACGCGAGCCGTGACACGGGCGTCAGCCGTTGGTCCTTTGCAAGCGGCGGCTTCTCATCCTCATATTTGGCCGCCCTGAGAGACATGCCCCCCCTTCGCCGCCGCGGCGTTGGCGAGCAGCGCCGGCTTCTCCTCCAGTTCGTTGCATTGATCGTTGATCGCCCGCCGCGCCTCGTCGATGGCGAGGCGCAAGGCCGCCAACCCCGCCTCGTCGAAATTATGATCCCGCGCGAAGCGCAGCCCCCTTGTTGAGAGATCCTCGATCTCGTGATCGAGTTCGGCGAGCTTGGGCAGCGACATTGTGGTGTGCGCGACTTGCTTCAGATCGATCAGCTGGTCGATCAGCGCCAGCGCGGCCTTGCGGGCCCGCGCCCGCGTCACCCCGACCATGGCGGCGGCGCCTGAGCCTAGCCCGCTGAGCAACATGGCGCCGATGTAGATCCAGTCGCCGTAGAGGTCCATGAAGCTCTTTTCGCTGTCGCCGTAATAGGCGGCGGCGCCGGGGTGGATGACTTCAAACGCGCCGCGATCGCCCTCGGGCTTCTCCATCGCGGCGGCGAGCGGCGCCTGCGCCTCCAGCGCGCGGCGGGTCTCGAACAGGCGCCTCGTCAGATTGGTCACGACATCCTGCGAGAGATTGGCGCGGGCCTCGAGCCGCACCGCGACGCCGAGCGTGACGAAATCATCATCCGGCAGCGGCGGCGCGCCGGGAAAGAGGCCCTGCGGCAAATCCACCTTCTGGTAGGCGGGGCCGCGCGCGGCCATGCCTTCGGCGGCGTCGATCGGGATCAGGGAAATCTCGCGCCTTGGCGCGTCCGTGGCGAAGGCGGCGATGGCGGCGGGAAGGGTAGGGCCGCGCAGGGGGCCGACGGCGAACAAAGCGTCGAGTTTCCGGTCCGCCGGCGCCTTTTGCGCCTCGTCCGGCGCAACAAGAACCTGCTGCACATGCGCGGGCGCAATGTCATATTCCGCGATCACAGCGCCGAACAAGGCGGCGTTGAGCGCCGTCCCCGGGACGATCCCGACGCGTTTGCCGGCGAGGCCGGAGAGTTTTGTGATGCCTGACGCGCGGGTCGCCGCGAGGACCGCGACATCATTGTGCAGGACCGCGACGGCCGCGCCTCGGGTGGGAATTCCCGAATCGCTCCGGATCACCGCGAGATCGGCGGCGCCCTGATCGAGGGCCCGCGCGGCTTCGGCCGGTCCCTCCACCGCGCGCAGGGAAAGCCGCAGGGCCCCGCCGTCGCGATCGAGGCTTTTCGCCAGCGCCGCCATCAATTGCGCCTCCGTTCCGCCGGGCGGCCCGGCCGCGACGATGAGCCTGCGCGGCGTCTCGACGTAGCGCATCGTCAGGATGAGGACGGCGACCAAGGCCAGAACCGCCGCCACGCCCGGGAAAACCGCCGCATAGACGACGTGGGAGAAAGTCATCGAACGGCGCAGCATCATGGCTCTCTCCCGGCGGGGTTTCGCGTCGCCAGGATTCCGGCTTGACGATGATTGGCGCCAAACGCGGCGGAGGTGAAGCGGCGGCGCGCAAACTGGCGAATTGAATTTTGCAAAACCCGCGATTGAATTTCGTCCGAATCTGCGCCATGCTGAGCGAGCGTTAGGCGATCCGCCTTGCGCTCAGAGAGGATCGACGCCCTGAACCCCACGATATCCGAAGGAGCGGCTCTGCCGTTTCATCCGGTCAAAGGCCCTTCCGGCCTCCATTCCGGCGCTCTCGTGCGGTCTGTCTTGACGAGTCTCGAAGATCTCAAAGCCGAAGACATCGTCTTAATCGACCTGCACGGCAAAACCTCCCTCGCCGACGTCATGATCATCGCGACCGGCCGCTCCAGTGTTCACGTCGGAGCCATCGCCGACCGCGTCATCACGGCGTTCAAGAACGCCAGCCATGCGGCGCCGCGCGCCGAGGGGTTGCAGAACTGCGATTGGGTTCTGGTCGACGGCGGCGACGCCATCGTCCATATCTTCAAGCCCGAGGTCCGGCAGTTCTACAATCTCGAAAAAATGTGGGGCGTGGACAGGCCCGGCGAGTTGCGCGCCGTCTGATCCCGTGCGCCTCGTCCTGGCGTGCGTCGGGCGCGCGCGCGGTCCCGAGAGGGATCTGGCCGCGCGTTACATCGAACGTGCTGGCGCCGCCGCGCGAGGCCTCGGGTTTCCGAGCGTGACCGTGCGCGAATTTGACGAGAGCCGAGCCCGCCGCGCCGAGGACCGCAAGGCGGAGGAGGCGAAGGCGATCCGGGCCGCCATCGGGACCGCCGACGTGATCGCCCTCGACGAGGGCGGCGAAAACGTGTCGAGCCGTGAATTCGCCCGCCGTCTGGGGCTAAAGCGCGACCAGGGCGCAGCCACGCTCGCGATCGTGATCGGCGGGCCGGACGGTCTCGCCCCCGAGTTCCGGGCGGGCGCCGCCATGGTTCTGTCGTTCGGTGCGATGACCTTTCCGCATCAGCTGGTGAGGCTGCTCGCCGCCGAACAGATCTACCGGGCGGTGACGATCCTTGCAGGGCACCCCTATCACCGGGATTGACGGTTTCGCCCCTCTCCAGCCATTTTCCCCTGTCTCGATGACCCTGTTTCCGGGATAAGGCCTGGAGCATAAAGAGACGTGACGATTCGTGGCCATTCGCATTGCGCTTCGCCGGACCGGTTTGACGAGAGCCATGATCGCGGGCCTCGCGCTGACGCTTGCCCTTTCCGCGCGAGTCGTCCCGGCCGCGCGGGCGCAGACGCCCCCCGATCCGCCCATTGCCACCGCGGCCGACCCGAAGGCGCAGGAATTGAGCGGGCGCAAGCTCGAATTGCGCGGCATGCAGGATACGATCGACGCCTCGGGCGACCAGCGCCGGAAGATCGAGTCCGAGATCGCCTTGATCCGCACCGACCGGGCGAAGCTGACGGCGGCGCTTCTCGACGCCAGCGGCAATGTGAGCGACGCCGAACGCAGAATTGGCGAGGCCGAGGCGAGGCTTGAGACCTTGACCGGAAGCGAGGAGGCGATCCAGCGCTCGCTGACGGCGCGCCGCGCCGTGATCGCGGAGGTTCTCGCCGCCTTGCAACGGATGGGACGGCGCCCGCCGCCCGCGCTTCTCGCCGCCCCGGAGGACATGCTGGCCGCCATCCGGACCTCGATGATGCTCGGGTCGGTCGTTCCGGAAATGAAAGCCGAAGCCGAGGCGCTCGCCGCCGATCTGCAGGATCTTCTGCAATTGCGCGCGTCGATCGCCGCCGAACGCGACGGACTTGCGGGCGACGTCCAGAAGCTCCGCGCCGACCGTCTCCGGCTTGCGGCTCTGGTGGAGGCCCGGCAATCCGCCCTCGCCGCCGCGGAACAGGCGCTGGGCGCCGAGCGCAATCGGGTCGCCGAACTCGCAAAGCAGGCGGCGAGCCTCAAAGATCTGATCGCCCGGATGGAAGCCGAGGTCGCTGCGGCGGCGCGCGGAGCCGCCGAGGCGCGCAAGGCTGACGAGGCGCGCAAGAATGCGATTGCGGCGCCGCCGCCCGATGGACGCCTTAAAACCGCCCTTGCGCCGTTCAAGGATCCGGGCCGACTGGCTCCGGCCACGGCTTTTATTGAAACCAAAGGATTGCTTCCGCTGCCGGCGGCCGGTTCGCTGCGGCGGAGTTTTGGCGCGCCGGATGGTTTCGGCGGAGCTGAAAAAGGGATCATGATCGCGACCAGAAACGAGGCCACGGTGGTCTCGCCATCCGACGGATGGGTGGCTTTCGCCGGGCCGTATCGGTCTTATGGCCAACTCTTGATCGTAAATGCGGGGCAGGGCTATTATATAATTCTTGCTGGGATGGAACGGATCAACGTAAACGTTGGTCAGTTCGTTCTGGCCGGCGAACCCGTCGCAACTATGGGCGACGGCGCCGCGAAGACGGCTGCGGCCATCGCCATAGGCGCGGCTGAGCCGGTTCTCTACGTCGAATTTAGAAAAGACGGGGCGGCGATCGATCCGGGCCCGTGGTGGGTGAAGCCGGAGTTGCAAAGGGTTCGCGGATGATGCGCAGCAGGGTCTCTATTTTAGCTTTAGGCGTCGCCTTGGGCGCGTCGGCCATTACGATCGCGCCGGAAATGACGCGGTTTTTGCCGCCGGGGTCGGCGCTCGCCGCGGCCTCGGACACCTATCGCAATCTCAATCTGTTTGGCGATGTCTTTGAAAAGATCCGGTCTGACTATGTCGAGAAGCCTGACGAGCAGAAGCTCGTCGAATCGGCGATCAACGGCATGCTTGGCTCGCTTGATCCGCACTCGAGCTATATGGACGCCAAGAGCTTCCGAGACATGCAGGTTCAGACCCGCGGCGAATTTGGCGGCCTTGGCATCGAGGTGACCCAGGAGGACGGCGCGATCAAGGTGGTGACGCCGATCGACGACACGCCTGCGTCGAAGGCCGGCATTCTGTCCGGCGACATCATCACCGCCATCGACGACGAGAGCGTTGTCGGGCTCAGCCTCAACCAGGCTGTCGACAAGATGCGGGGCGCGCCAAACACCGCCGTCGTGCTCAAGATCTTGCGCGGGCCGAACAAGGACCCGCAAGACATCAAGCTGACCCGCGCCGTGATCCAGATCAAGTCGGTTCGCGACCACAAGGACGGCGACGACATCGGCTACATCCGGATCACCCAGTTCAACGAACAGACCTTTGAAGGGGTCCGGAACGCGATCCAGAAATTCCAGGCCGAGATTCCGGCGGACAAGTTCAAGGGCTATATCCTCGATCTGCGGAATAATCCCGGCGGGCTGCTCGATCAGTCCATCGCGGTGTCCAACGCCTTCCTCGACCGTGGCGAAATCGTCTCGACACGGGGCAGAAACGCGGACGAGACGATGCGCTACAACGCCCGGCCCGGCGATCTTTCCAAAGGCAAGCCGCTGGTTATCCTGATCAACGGCGGCTCCGCCTCGGCGTCCGAGATCGTCGCTGGAGCGTTGCAGGACCACAAGCGCGCGACGATCATCGGCACGCGCTCATTCGGGAAGGGGTCGGTGCAGACCATCATTCCGCTCGGTCAGAACAGCGGCGCGGTCCGGCTGACGACGGCGCGTTACTATACGCCGTCCGGACGCTCGATTCAGGCGAAGGGGATTGATCCGGACATGATCATTCTCCAGGACGTTCCGGACGACCTGAAGGGCAAGGACGACACCAAAGGCGAGGCGTCGCTCAAGGGGCATCTCAAGAACGGCGACGACGAAAAAGGCGGATCTCAGGCCTATGTTCCGGCCAACGCCAAGGACGACAAGCAGTTGATCGCCGCCGAAGACCTGCTGCGCGGCGTGACGAAATCGTCCAGCCGGGTGATTTCACCACCCTCCAACGAACCGGTGAAGGTTCCCAACTAAACCGCGCCGCAGATTGATCAGAAATGGTCTGGCGCGGGGGCGGCAATCATTGAATAAGCAGGGCGGGTCGACCTTCACGGTTGATTCGCCCTCTCGTATTGAAGATCTGCGGTCAATAAACGCGTCGAAAGCGGATTGACGCGCAACAGCGGGAGGGACGACAAAGCGGGCTGAGACGTTCGGCCATTGCAAGGTTATCGAATGATGCAATCAGGAAACTACCGCCCGTGCGTCGGCATCATGCTGCTGAACGGCGACGGACTCGTCTTCGTGGGGCGCCGTCGCGGTAAGAAAACGTCCGATCTGGCGCGTCCCGAACATGAATGGCAAATGCCACAGGGCGGCATCGACGCGGGCGAAGAACCGATTCAGGCGGCGCTGCGCGAATTACGCGAGGAAACCAACGTCTCGTCGACGACCCTGCTCGCGGAATCTCCTGAATGGTACACTTACGATCTGCCCCCCGAATTCACGCGCAGGGCGTGGAAAGGCCGGTTTCAGGGGCAGAGGCAGAAATGGTTCGCGCTTCGGTTCGACGGATCGGAAAGCGAAATCAACATCGAGACGCCGGCCGGCGGTCAAAAACCCGAATTCGACGCCTGGCGATGGGAGCCGATCGACCGTCTGGTTGATCTCATCATACCGTTCAAGCGGCCGGTTTACGAAAAGGTTGTCGAAACCTTCGCCCATCTCGCCGCGTCCGTTTGAATTCGAGGCCGGACCGGTCAAAAGCGAACCACACTGCGCCGAATCTACAGTATATCCTTGAGAAATACTTAGAGCTTGCTGTTTAGACTGTCGCCTCCCACTTGAGGAAGGGCAAATACTGTAGACATCGCGCGGCTGGTATTTTAAGGTGTCGACAAAACAGAAAAGAGGGATGCATGTCTGTCCAGCCCGAAGCCCACTCCGTTCAGCCCGAAGTCCTCAAGGCCAACGAAGCCTACGCCGCAAGTTTCGGAGACAAGGGATCGCTGGCTTTGCCGCCTGCGCGGCGATTTGCGATTCTGACCTGCATGGACGCCCGGCTCGATCCCGCCAAATACGCCGGCCTCGCCGAAGGCGACGCCCATGTGATTCGCAACGCGGGCGGACGGGCCAGCGACGACGCCATCCGGTCCCTCGTGATTTCCTACAAGCTTCTGGGGACGCGCGAGTTCTTCGTCGTTCATCATACCGACTGCGGCATGCAGTTGTTTGACGACGAAATCATGAGCGATCTTCTCGATAAGAGTCTGGAAACAGCAACGATCGACGCGCAGGGCTGGCACGATCATGGCCACGGTCCCGGCAGCGTTCATGGCCATTTCGTCAAATGGCACACGTTCAAGGATCTGGCCGCGAGCGTCGTCGAGGACGTCAAACGGATCCGTTCACATCCTCTCGTCCCCGCCGGCATTCCGATCTATGGATATTATTACGACGTGAAGACAGGGCGTCTTGTCGAAGTGCCCGAGGCCACAGCGATCGGCAGGGCGTCCGCCTGATCACGCCTCAAGCGCCGCGATTTTCCCCGCCGGACCGCAATCCAGCCGGCATCATGAAGTCCGGGGATTATTTCGGCGCGAGCACCATGATCATCTGACGGCCTTCCATCGAGGGCTCGGCTTCGACCTTCGCGATGGTTCCCGTCTCCGTTTTCACGCGCTCCAGAAGGCGAAATCCGAGATCCTGGTGCGCCATCTCTCGGCCCCGGAAGCGCAAAGTGACCTTGACTTTGTCGCCTTCCTCGAAAAACCGGCGGACGGCTTTCATTTTGGTGTCGTAATCATGCTCGTCGATGCCGGGACGAAGCTTGATCTCCTTGATCTCGACGATCTTTTGCTTCTTGCGCGCCTCGGCGGATTTCTTCTGCTCGAGGAAGCGGAACTTGCCATAGTCGAGGATTTTGCAGACCGGGGGATTTGCGGTCGGAACGATCTCGACGAGATCAAGTCCCGCATCGTCGGCCGATTGCTGCGCTTCGAGCGTGTCGATAACCCCTCGATTGTGGCCTTCGGCGTCAATCAACTGAACTTCACGAGCGCGGATGTCACGGTTAATACGTGGCCCGTCCTTTTGCGGGACCGGGGGGGCTTTCATCGGACGGCGAATGGCGACTTCTCCTGTGCTAATTAATCGAGAGATGAAATCAGGCGGCTGATTTCCGGGTGGAACCCATGACGAAGGCTCGCCGCAGATTACAGCAAAGTCACCCGACTCTCTATAAACATCGGTTTATTGCAGCCCGAAGTCAATAAACACCTCGCCCGCACCATACGTATTCCTTATCGGCCATATCCATGACAGCCGAGTCCTTCTTGACCGAGCGGCTTCGCAAGCGGAGCTGAACTGGCGATGTCGCCTCGCCGGGGCGGCGCTCAGGTTTGACGCCCACGTCGAGCGGCGCAATAGGCGTCGAGGGTCGCCCGGCAGCTCTGTTCGAGCGAATACCGGCTCTCGATATGAGCCCGGGCGCGAAGCGAAAGCCGGTCCTTGGCCGTCGCGCCCAGATCAAGCGTCGTCAGGATCGTCGCGGCGAGCGCTGCCGGATCCGCGAGAGGCGCCCGCCACCCGGTTCGCGCCGAATCGTCGACCTCGGGCGGCGCGAGGATGGTTTCGTGGGACGCGCCCGCATCGGCCCGGATCACCGGCGTCCCCATGGCTTGCGCCTCGAGGGCTGCGCCGTCTTCGGTCAGCGACGACAGCGCAATCACGACCGAGGCGGCGAGAAGGGCCGCGGGGAGGTCTCGTATCGGGCTCGTCCGCAGCACGATCCCCTGCAACTGCGCCTTGGCGATGGCGCGGTCGAGGTCCCTCGCGAGACGTCCGCCGCCTTCATCGCCGCCGGCGATGATGCATTTCGTTCCGGACACCCCCTTGCCGATCAGAATCCGCGCCGCTTCGATGAGAACCTTATGGTCGGGCGCCGCGGCCGCGCCCGCCGCCAGAAGGACGATGCTCTCGTCCGGCGCAGCGCCCCATTCGGTCCGTATCGCTCGGACGCGGTCGGGCGACACCGCCTGCGGCGAGAAAACCCGGCAATCGACGCCGCGCCGCGCGATCTTGAGCTTTCCCCTGGCGGCGGGGTAGCGCGCGGCGATGCGTTCGGCCGCATAAGCCGAATCGGCGATGATCACGTCGCCCCGCGCCAGAACCGAATTGTACCGCGCGGCGAATGCGTCGGTGGTCTCGAAACCCGTCTGGAAACTGGTCACACAGGGCGTTTTCGTCAGCCTTGTCGCCCCATATGCGACCCAGGCCGCCGCGCGCGAGCGAACATGAACGATATCAACGCGTTCGGCCTCGATCAGACGGGCGAGGCGTCGCACGTTCAGGGTCATGGCGAAAGGATTGCGCGAGTGCGCGGGAAAAGCGACAAAGACGCCGCCCTTGGCTTGCAATTCGCTCACCATCGGACCGGCCCGCCCGGCGACGAGCGCATTGGCGCCGACGCGGCTCAAAGCAGCGGCGATGTCGATCGAGGCGCGCGCGGCGGCACCGGCATGCATCTCTGGGATGATCTGCAGCACGGTATAACCCGCAAGGGGATGCGCCGTCCTGTCGCGGAAGAAGGAACCGGATTGCGATGACATCGATGAAGACTGCGTTCGATCAGACAGCGCCGCAAGTCTGATCGCTCAATATTTACGCAAGATCATGAATTGATCGTTCACACAGGGGACATCGCGCTGAAAAATCAATTGCTTCAATGTCAGGCGACGGACTCGCAATGTCAGGCGACGGACTCGCCCGAGCCTGGCTTTTTGACCGTGGGCTCGGACGATCGAGCGCGGCGCATTGCTTTTTTGCGGCGCTCTCCCGCGCAGGGCGGCCAGAGGGCTCCAGGGTTGGTGTGGCTCGGCGGCTTCAATTCGAACATGAGAGGAACCAAGGCGGAGGCGCTCGACCGCAAGGCGGCGGAGCAGGGCCGGGCCTGTTTGAGGTTCGATTATTCGGGACACGGCGACTCTGAGGGCGCCTTCGGGGATTCGACGATTGGCATGTGGCTGACGGAAAGTCTCGCCGCGATCCGCGCTTGCACGGACGGGCCAAGCGTCGTCGTCGGCTCCTCGATGGGAGGATGGCTCGCGCTTTTGTGCGCAAGGGCGCTGCACGCGAGCGGAGAACAGAGCCGGCTGAAAGGTCTGGTCTTGATCGCGCCCGCTGTCGATTTCACGGAACGATTGATTTGGGACGAGATGTCGGTCAAGGCGAAAAAGGAGATGGATCGCACGGGCGTCTGGCTCCGTCCATCGCCTTATTCGGCCGAGCCCGACCGGATCAGTAAGGGCCTGATCGAAGAAGGCCGCGCCCATCTTCTGCTTGGCGGTCCGGTGCGGGCGTATTGCCCGGTCCACATCCTGCAGGGGATGCAGGACGAGGTCGCGCCCTGGCGGCGCGCCCTGACGCTTGTCGAACATCTGGCGGGCGATCCTGTAAGCCTCACCCTCGTCAAGGACGGCGATCATCGGCTGTCCCGCGACGAAGACATTGCGCGTCTCTTTGCGGCGGTTGAAGCGATAAGCTGACGGTGAGGCTCGTTTTCACCCTGAAATGCGCCGCTTTTTTTGAAAAGGCGCTCCGCCGCTGTCATTTACAGGGCGGAGGCCCGCGGCGGAGGGTTTAACCCTGCCGCGCCTTGCGCGCGGCGTAGCGCCGGTCCCGTTCGGCTTTTCGCGCCGCCTCGTCGGCAATGACCCGGGCGGCCCGCTCCGCGAGGGCCGCTCCCTTGGCCGCCTTCTCGGCCGCCTTGGCCTCTTCGGCGGCGATTCGCTCCGCTTCGAGCTGCGCCTCGCGCGCGGCCTTCTCGGCTGCCTCGCGGGCTAGCCTTTCCAGATTGGCGGCCGCACGTTCGGCCTCTCTCTTTTCCCTCGCTTCCCGAATGGCCTTACGCTCGGCCTCGCGCGCGACAACGGCCGGATCATCGGGGCCTGGCTGGGCGCGAAACTTCGCCAAACGCGCCGCTGTCGCCTCGGCCGCCGCGCCTCTGCGCTCCGAAAAGTCTTTTTCTCTGAAACTGCCCAATGCTCGCCTTCTGGTTCTCGTGTTCGTGGAGGCCGCAACATGCAACTTGCGGCCTCCTTATTCAACCCCAAACCCCCAAACCCTCGACCCGACGTTTCGCTGCGCCGCGGCGACCGGACAAGGATCATGTTTGAAGGCGATACCCCTTGAGCCTAGCGTCAAGGTTGCCTACATGCCATTTTGCCGCACTCAAAGAAGGCGAGGCAGGGGATGGAAATACAAGAAACAAAGCCGGAAAAATCGGCCCGCGCGAAACACATCGAAGTCATCATGCTGGTTTTTGCGGTGCTCGGCGTACTCGGGCTCGTGACGATGGGCGCGAAGCAGATCCTTGACACCGTGACTATCGTGAATGTTCCCGTCGAGGGGGAATGGGTCGCGAGCGACAAAGCCTGGGTCGTTAACTTCAGACCTGATAAGTCTTTCCTGATCGCGACCGGGCCGGCTCAGAACACTCCGGCGCTCGCAGGGCGTTCGGAGGGCTCGGAGCCGAAACCAGCCGAGCGAGCCTGGTCGGACGCGTGGGCGGCGGGCGAAGCCAAATATTCCATCGACGCGCGCGGAACCGTTTGGGTCACACTGAAAAACGGCAGGACGTATACGGCGACTCTCACCCCTTCCTATCCGAACCAGATGGATCTCATCGATTCGGAAACAGGCTCGGTCGGGTTGTTCATGCGCTCGGCGCCGATCAAGGCGTCGGTTCCGCTTCCGAACAAGGCGTCGCCGCCGCCTCAGTGAGCGGCGGGACGAGGTTCTTTAGTTATATCAATCATTTCATTGGCATTTACCTGGATCGGCGCGAGGCGGACATGAACCAACAAACGACGCAGCCAAAAAAATCAAAAATCACCCCCGTCGGGATCATGGAGCTGGTGCTCGTTTGCCTTGGCGTCACTTTTGTCGTTCTGGTATTCGGCATGGCGGCGCGCCAGAAAATTCGGGAGGCGCCGACCATCGCGGTCCCGATCGTCGGCGACTGGACGTCCAGCGACAAGCCGTTGCGGCTGGCGTTTCAACCGGACAGGACGCTGGTTTTAACCTCGACCAACCCTTCGCAACTGCATCCTGACGCAGGTTCGACGGAAGGCGCGGGCGCCCCCGTCTCGGGAACCTATCCCGTGTCGGGAACCTATATGCTGCAGCCCGGCGGCAAAATCTTGATCAAGCTGAACAATGGCTCCCGCTATACCGCCGAATGGAAGGCGACCAGTCCAAATCGATTCGACCTGATCGACGACGCCACCGAGGGCGTCACGACCTTTGATCGTGAGAAGCAGAAATAGACTGATCGACCTGCGAAAGCGAAAACCTTAAAGCGAAAACCTTAAAGATGGCGTCTCGACATGGCGGATGCTCTGGTGTAGAGACGCCACTTCAATTCAAAACAGCGTACCGAAACGCTCGCTGGAGAATTCTGGCGGAACGGCAGGCATTTGCATGAACATCATAGCTGAAATCGAGGCTGAACAAGCCGCCAAACTGCTCGCCGGGAAGACCATTCCCACTTTCCAGCCTGGCGACACCGTGATTGTGAACGTCAAGGTCAAGGAAGGCGAGCGCACCCGCGTTCAGGCCTATGAAGGCGTTTGCATCGCCCGCAACGGCGGCGGCTTGAACGAGAGCTTCACCGTCCGTAAAATTTCCTATGGCGAAGGCGTGGAGCGCGTCTTCCCGATCCATTCGCCCAACATCGATTCCATCAAGGTCGTGCGGCGCGGCAGGGTCCGCCGCGCCAAACTTTACTATTTGCGCGACAGGCGCGGCAAGTCCGCGCGCATCGCCGAGAAGATGGAATCGCCGGCGGCGAAGATTGCCCGAGAAGCCGCCAAGAAAGAGGCCAAGGCCGCGGCAAAGGCCATAAAGAACGCCGCCGCTCCCGCAGAATAGCACGGACGCACGCGCCCGCCGGGCAGGAACCGTAGTCAAAAAGGCCGGATTGCGCGCGCGTTTGGAACGATCGGGCGGCTGCTTTCGTGGCGAATCCACATTGGGCTGCTCTCTTTCCGGCGGTTTCGGCTGGGACTATAGTAGTCGAATCCGGGGATATGATTTGGCTTATCGATTTTCGCCCCCTATGACTGAAACGGTGGGCCGACAAAGCGCCGTCTTCGACGGTAAAAAAACCCGATGGAGGAAGCTATAGTGAAGATTTTCCGGCTAATGGGAGCCTGCGGTATCGCCACGCTCATGCTGATGGCTCAGGCCAGCGCTCATGGCGGCGTCAGCGTCCAAGAAAACAAATGCATTATGAAAATCGGCCCGTATTTTTTGAGCTTTACGGGTTATCAGCCGCAAAATACGTACTCCCAGTTTTGCGACGACATTCCCGATCGCGGCAAGACCGTCATTGTCCTCGACGCCGAGCAATCGTCCGCCGGCACTGGGGCCTCGGGAGCCGCCAACAGCAACGAACTTCGAGACATGATGATAGACTTCCGGGTTCTGAAAAATGTCGGACAGGCGAAGGATGAAGACGACATGGAGAAGAACACCGAAGTCTATCTTCAGCCGAAAAAGTATCCCAGCGGCACGCTGACATTTCAGCACGATTTCGAAAAAGGAAACTTCATCGGCCTTGTCACTGCGACCAACGATCATGGTCAGGTCTTTGTGTCGCGCTTTCCCTTTGCGGTGGGAGCGACCGGCGGCAATCTGATCTGGTCCTACATAATCGGCGGCGTCGCCCTGGTCGGCGCGGCGGCGGCCTACTTTTTATTCGGCAGAAAATCCGCCTGATTTTAACGCTTCGGCGCGATGCAAGGCGGCCCGGATTGGCCGCGCGCATCGCCCGAGGTTCAGACGAGAGGTCCGTTCAGGATCCAGCGATGGCCGAACGGATCGCGAAACGTCGCGACCCGCGTTCCCCAAAACGAGCTCGTCGGGCTTGTTTCGGCCTTGCCGCCGAATTTCGTCGCCTTGGCGAATGTGTCGTCGACATCCTGCGCCTTCTTGAACTCGAGGCTGACGGAGGACGTGACGAGTTCGCCGGGGATCGACATCCGCGTATGCCCGAATTCGGGAAACGCATCGGCCAGCATGATCGAGCCTCCATTGATTGACAGTTCGCAGTGCATGATTCGCATCCCGTCGAAGGCCGGCATGATGGCTTTCTGCGTGGCGCCGAAAACCGACGTGTAATAGGCGATCGCGGCGAGCGCGGGGGAAACCGTCAGATAGGGCGCAACCGGCGGCCGCATGGAAATCTCCGCGTTGGGGAATGACTCGAAATGGCAGGTGTTTGGGGAATGAGAATGCGCTGAAACGAACGAGGTCAGAGCGCGTGATGCGCCTCTACTTTTTCAGGGTACTTCCCCCTCGAGGATCTTGCGAGTAAGAACTGCGCCTCCAAAGTTTTTTTTCATGAAGGCGCCCGCGTGGGGCGCCCGGGATCGGCAAACATGACCAAGCCTCGCACGCTTTATGACAAGATCTGGGATGACCACCTCGTTGATCGCCAGGACGACGGCTCGTGCCTGCTTTACGTCGATCGCCACCTTGTCCATGAAGTGACGTCGCCGCAAGCCTTCGAGGGGCTGCGCCTCAGCGGACGCCGGGTTCGCGCGCCGCAAAAGACTCTGGCGGTGGTCGATCATAACGTGCCGACGACCGACCGCTCCAAGGGCATCAGCGATCCCGAGAGTCGGATTCAGGTCGAGGAACTGGCCCGCAACGCCCGCGAGTTCGGGATCGAATATTTCAATGAACTCGATCGCCGCCAGGGCGTCGTTCACATCATCGGACCTGAACAAGGGTTCACCTTGCCGGGCGCGACGATCGTCTGCGGCGACAGCCATACCTCGACGCATGGCGCGTTCGGGGCGCTCGCGCACGGCATCGGCACTTCCGAGGTCGAGCATGTGCTGGCGACGCAAACTCTGATCCAGTCCAAAGCCAAGAACATGCGCGTCACAGTCGACGGCGTCCTTGGCGAGGGCGTGAGCGCCAAGGACATCGTGCTGGCGATCATCGGCGAGATCGGCACCTCGGGCGGCACCGGACACGTGATCGAATATGCCGGCGAGGCCATCCGGGCGCTGTCGATGGAAGGGCGGATGACCGTCTGCAACATGACGATCGAGGCTGGCGCGAGAGCCGGAATGATCGCTCCCGACGAAAAGACCTTCGCCTTCCTCGAAGGCCGCCCGAAAGCTCCGAAGGGCGCCGCCTGGATCGCGGCGATGGCCTATTGGAAAGGGTTGCATTCGGACGCCGACGCCGAATTCGACCGGGAAATCCGGCTCAACGCGGCGGATTTGCCGCCCCTCGTCACCTGGGGCACAAGTCCAGAAGACGTCGCGACCATCACAGGTCTGGTGCCGCGCGCGGATTCGGCCGAGACGAACGCCAAGCGCGCCTCGATTTCGCGCGCGCTGGATTATATGGGCCTCAAGGGCGGCGAAAAGATCACCGAACTGGCGATCGACCGGGTGTTTATCGGGTCGTGCACCAATGGCCGGCTCGAAGACTTGCGCGCGGCCGCGAAGATCGTCGAAGGCAAGCATATCGCGGCCACGGTCAAGGGCATGGTCGTGCCGGGGTCCGGCCTCGTCAAGGAGCAGGCCGAGGCCGAAGGCCTCGATGCGATCTTCAAGGCGGCCGGTTTCGAGTGGCGGGAGCCCGGATGCTCCATGTGCCTCGCCATGAACCCCGACCGGCTCGAGCCCGGCGAGCGTTGCGCCTCGACATCGAACCGGAATTTTGAAGGACGCCAGGGCTTCAAGGGGCGGACCCATCTGGTCTCGCCCGCGATGGCGGCGGCGGCCGGCATCGCGGGCCATTTCGTCGACGTCCGCGAATGGCGCTAAGAAGCGACGCAGAAAGCAATTAATTACAGTAGCTTATCCTGCTAACTTAAATCATGAGTTCAGCAGGATTTGCGGATTTGATAGCCGGCCGCGGTGACATAACCGCTGTAATAGCATGCTCCAAAATGGCCAGAAAAGCCGAAGCGGCGTTCCGACGGATCATAAGCCGGCCTCTCCCTGGCCGTTTCGGCGAGATGAACGCGAGGATGCTGGCGGGCGGCGAAATGTTTCCAATGTGTCGGCGAATTTCTCCGATTCGCCGACGGCGCCGCTTGATCCGGAAGCCCCGCGTTCACGCTTTCCTTCAAGTCCGGAATTGATGGAAGGGCGGTGTCCGTCGCCTTGCCTGGAGACGCAGACGCTTCATCTCTTATTTCAGAATCTGCCGGGAGCAGACCCGTCTCATTCGACTTTGTGCGGCTTTCTTCCGCGCCCTCCGGCGCGGTGATCGCGCTGACGAAGATTTGCTCCTGGGCGTCATTCTCGGGTCGGTCAGGGGAAGCCGGCGCGACGTCCGTCGCGCTCGCCTTTGAGGGCCCCCGCGCGGATTTCTGAGAGGCGCCGCTGTTCACGAATCCCGCGGCGAGCGCGAAGGCGATCGTTGCGGCGATGGCGATCGGAACATGTTTCATTATCGGTTTCCCCTTGGCGATGGTTGGCGCGCTTCAAGCCGGTCCGCACAAAGCGTGGCGACCCCCATGCGTTAGCTCAGCATGTGTGGCGGGGCGGTGCGAGAAAGCACAGGCGGGGCCGCGGATCGAAAAACGGCTACGTCCATGGGGCGGAAAGGTTGCGGGCGGGCGCGCAATCGCGTAGGGGAGTTTTATTCGATCAGTTCCGATTCTTCCGGCTTTCGGGAGGGTCTCACGGCGGGCGTGGCGGAACCGGTAGACGCGCCGGACTCAAAATCCGGTTCTGGTGACAGAGTGTCGGTTCGACTCCGACCGCCCGCACCATCTCGACGCAAAGGCCGGCGGCGTTGCGGCCTCGTCGTCAGTCTTCGAAAGCCTCGCTCAAAATCTAATGCCCTCGCGCGCTTTTGCCGCGCGCTTCCGCGAGGTGGTCGAAGCGGCGGCGGAAGTCGCCGAGCCCCATCGTGTCCGAGCGCAATTCAATAATGAAATCATGGAGTTCAGCCGCCGGCGTCAATGCCTCGATGTCGTCCCAGCCGGGCCAGCCCGGCTTTTCGCCATAGCCGAGGATATGGCCCCGGCGTCCGCTCAGCAACCGTTGCGCGGCGGCCGTGTAGGCGTTGGGGACGCTGACGGTCACATGGTCGATCGGCTCCAGCAGGATGGGATCGGCCTTGGCGAGGCCTTCCTGTATCGCCATCTTCGTGGCGGTCTTGAACGCCATGTCGGAACTGTCCACGGCGTGAAAGCTTCCGTCGACGAGCGCTACGCCGACATCGACGACGGGATAACCGGACGGCCCTTTCAGCATCGCGTCCTCGGCCGCCTCGCGCACCGCCGGGATATATTGCTTCGGCACCGTGCCGCCGACAATCTTGTCGGCGAACAGAAATCCGCCGCCGCGCGCGCGAGGTTCGATTTCGAGTTTGACGTCGGCGAACTGGCCGTGACCGCCGGTCTGGCGTTTCAGCCGCGCATGCTGAACGACCGGCTTTCCGATGGTTTCCTTATAGGCGATGCCCGGAGGTTTGGTCTCGACCTCGATGCCCGAACTGGCGAACAGGCGCTCGAGAACCGAGTTGAGGTGAATTTCCCCCTGGCCCATCAGCAAGGTGTCGCCGGTCTCCGCGTCGTGCTCGACTTTCAAGGAGGGGTCTTCCTCGACGAGTTTATGGAGGGCGGCGGAAAGCTTGACGTCGTCCTGGCGGTCTTTGGTCTTGATCGCGAGCGCGTAAACCGGGGGCGGCGGCGAGGGAAACTGCAAGGCCTCATTTCCGCCTCCAACGCCCATGACCGCCCCCGTCGCGACCTTGTCGAGACGTCCGAGGGCGACGAGGTCGCCCGCGCGCGCTTCCGCCATTCTGACGGCCTCGCCCGCGACGAAGCGCTGGATCGCGCCGATCCGATGTCCGTCGAGGGCGGCGCCATCGTGAATCTCGCCGCGCCAGACGCGGGCGTAGGAGATTTTACCGGCTTGCGCCGTCTTGAAGATCTGGACCAGAGGCTGATCGCCCGCCGCGACCCCGTAGCGTCTTGCGGTTTCTTGCGCCGCGGGCGCGTCGTGCCTCAGCGCCTTCCAGAGCCGGGTGACGCCATAGCCTCGACTGGCCGCCCCGAGCAAAACCTCGACGATCGATCCGCTCGCCTGATCCTTGCGCAGATGCTCGAAAATCTCGCCCTGCGTCGGCGCGATGTCCTCGAGCAGCTTCTCCATCAGATCGTCATCCTGATCCGCGAGCGTTTCAGTCAGACCGGCGAGGGCCTCCTTTTCCGGTTCGCGCATGTCGGGAGGAAGGTCGATCAGCTCGACGCTGTCGCTTGCCCCGTATTTGTAAGCCCGCTCCCGCACCACGTCGACGTAGCCCGTGACCGCCTCGTCGGAGCCGATCGGGATCTGGCGCGGCAGGAGCGGGCGTTTCGAATGGGTCTGGAGCGCCGCGATCATCTCCCTGAACGAGCCCGCGAACGTGTCGATCTTGTTGACGAAAATCAGGTGGGGAAGGCCTAAATCCTCAAGCGTCTTGAGCAGGACCGGCAGGCTGAAAAAGCGGTCGGGCGCGGGCTCGCAAACGACGACCGCCAGATCCGCCGCCCGCAGGGCGCATTCGGTTTCATAGGAAAATTCGACCGAACCGGGACAATCGACGAGGGACCACGGATCGCCGAGGAAGGAGCAATGACCGAGCCGCAGCTCCGTGCTCATGGTCCGGCCCCGGGTCTCGCGCGGCTTTCGCTGCGGGGTGCCCGCAGCCTCGAGCAGCGCGTTGAAAAGCGTCGATTTTCCGCTTCCATATGGGCCGACGAGCGCGACAGCGCGCGGCCCTGGCGATGCGGCTCTCGTCGAAGACTCGGGCGCCATGGCGTTTCCCTGTCTTTCCGGCCGTCTTGTCGCGGCCTGGCGAAGCTGAAACTCCATTTCAGTTTCGGCGGAATCCGAAAATTGTCAATTTAAGTCTTGCGGCCAATCTTGCGGCCAGACTGCCTCGGATGAAAATCTCAGCGTTGTGAAGCGCCTTTGCGGCCCTCGAGCTTCGGCCTGGTTTTCTCTCGGAGGGCGGCGCGCCGCTCCTTGGCCGGCGACAGGATCAAGTCATTGAGAATGGCGTTCAGCTTCGCGTCAAACGCGGGATGAAGGTACTTGGCCTCGACCTTGAGACGGCCGCGGGCGCTCATCTCCTGACAAAGTTCAGGTCGAAAAAGCAAGGTTTGCAGGCGATCGCAAATCATCGAAACATCGGCGGGATCAACCACGAAACCGTCGACCCCGTCGGTCACAACCTCGCTCGACGCTCCGTCCTTGCTGCAAATCACAGGAAGCCCTCTTTGCCAGGCTTCGAGGTAGACGATCCCAAAACCTTCCTTCGAGGACGGCATCGCAAACACGGTGGCTCGGTCATAGGCGGCTTGCAGCTCAGCCGGAGGGACCCAGCCGCAGAACGTGACGATGTCCGAAACGCCGAGTTCCGCCGAAAGCGCTTCGAGTTCATGTCGAAGAGCGCCGTCGCCGATAATCAGGTACTGCACGTCTGGGACGGATGTTCGAAGCCGCGCGACGGCGCGGATCATCTGGTCTACGTTTTTTCCCCGGTCGTTGGCCTCAATTCGATTGACCGTCAAAATTGTCGCGCGGTCCCGCTCGCCCTGAGCCGCACGGTCGGTCGGGTCGACGGCGTTTGGCAAAATGCTGAATTTCGATTCGGAAATGCGGAATCCGCAAGCCATCCTGTTCGCCGTGAATTCGCTCACTGCGACGATTCTGCTGACGGCTCCAAGGCACCAGGACTCATACCAGCGCTCTTTGCGATCATGCGGCCGGATCCAGACTTCGTCTCCATGCACGAACAGGAGGATTGGAAGATCGGGCCTGAAAAGACGCACAAGGCCGGCGAACGGGATCAGATGCACATGAAACAGGATAAGGATTTCGGCGCTCGCGAGAGCCGACCAAATCGAACGAAAGGAAAAATGGATCCTGCTTCCGCCAGCTTCCAACTCGACGCCATTGTCCGTGGGCAAATCTTCCGTTTTGTCGCCGAGGAAGATGATCAGAGGCTTTTGCTGCTGGCGCAGGGCCGCCCGCTTCGCAAGCACGTCGATGACGCGGCGATTGAAATTCTGAAGGCCGCCAATTTTCGAATATGTGCTGAGCCCGCAGCCGACGATGCGCCGCTCCGGCTTTTGCGGAGAGTCATCCTTTTGCGGAGGGTCATCCTTTTGCAAATAATCAGGCTTTTGCGGACTCGCTGCGGGAACCTGAGCCTTTGCCACTTTGGAAAGCTCCTCCGGCAGCGATCATACGAACGAGCTCTGAATCTAGCGTGAATATAGAGAAATGTCATTTATTGTTTTCATATACCCGCTTCCGCGCAAGGAGACTTCCGGCCAAGTTTTCTGCCTGATTATCAAAATCGCGTGGGACCGTTACAGTAGGGCGATTCGGGGCTGCGCCGGATTGGAGATTTTGGATGAATTGGCGCGGACGCCAGCATGACGTGGTGTCTTCGGAGCGCTGGCCTTCGCCGGCGTCAGACCTCGCGCGCGATCAGATTCCGTCGTGGCGGCCCTGGCGCCCCGGCGCCGCGTTTGCCGTGGGCGTCGGCCTTTTGATCGTCATCGCCGCCGCCGCGATCGCAAATTCGCTCTGGGAACATTCGACGCTTGCAACGACGGACGGTCGGCTCGGCCTCGCGGCCGCCTCCCTGATCGTCGCTCTCGCGATCCTTCTGAGCGTCACCGCTTTTCTTTATCTGAGCTCTCGCGAGAGATGGACACGGCGTGAAGCCGCGTTCAAGACCGACCTTTTGAACCTGCGGGCGAGGCTCGACCGCGCCGAACTTTTTTTCGCGGCCGAGCATCAGATCGTCTTGTCCTTTTCGGATCCCGACGCCGTCCCCGAGACCGACGGCGATCCTGGCCTGATCTTCCCCGGCGCCGGGGCGGAGGAAATCCTCGTGTTCGGCTCCTGGCTAGCGCCCGACATGGCGGAGGCTGTCGAAAAGCGCTTCTCAATGCTTCGCGCGCGAGGCGAATCGTTCCGCATCACAGTGACGGCTTTGAGCGGACGCCATCTCGAAATTGACGGGCGGCCGGTCAGCGGCCGCGCGGTCCTGCGCATCCGTGACGTGTCGGGCGACCGCCTCGACGCGATCCGGCTGGACGAGGCGCGAGCGAAGACGGAAAAGGATCTCAAGTCCGTGAGGGCGCTGCTCGACGCGCTCCCCAATCCGGCCTGGGCGCGCGACGACAAGGGCAAACTGACCTGGGTCAACGCCGCCTACGCCCGCTCCGTGGAAGCAAGGGATCAAACCGTCGCGGCCGAGAGCGGCGCCGAACTGCTGGAGCGGCCGACCCGCGAGGCGAGCGCCGACGCCCTCGCTTCGGGCTCCATCTGGCGAGGCCGGGCCCCCGCGGTTGCCGCCGGCGAGCGGAGGGTCTTCGACATCGTCGAAGCGCCCTCCGGAGGCGCTTCGGTTGGTCTCGCGGTGGATCTTTCCGAGATCGAGTCCTTGCGCGCGGCGCTCGATCGCGAGACGCAGGCTCACGCCCAGACCCTCGATCAGCTCTCGACGGCCGTCGCCATTTTCGACCGGTCGAAACGTCTCGTCTTTCATAACGCCGCCTACCGGCAGCTTTGGGCGCTCGATCAGGCCTGGCTGGAGCAGATCCCGACCGATTCGGAAATTCTCGACACGTTGCGCGCCGCGCGGCTCCTGCCCGAACAGGCCGACTACCGTATCTGGAAGGCGAACCTTCTTTCCGCCTATCAATCGATCGAAACCGACGAACAGGCCTGGTATCTGCCGGACGGGCGCACCTTGCGCATTGTCGTCAATCCCAATCCGCAGGGCGGGGTCACCTATCTGTTCGACGACGTCACGGAACGATTCCAGCTTGAATCGCGGTTCAATGCGCTGACCCGCGTCCAGGGCGAAACGCTGGACGCGTTAAAGGAAGGCGTCGCCGTTTTTGGCAGCGACGGGCGCATGAAGCTGTGCAATCCCGCCTTTGCCGAAATGTGGACCTTGGCGGCGGAGCAACTCGACGATGCGCCGCACATCGACCGGGTTGCGCGGCTTTGCGCCCCGGCCTTCTCCGACGAAGCGGCCTGGGATGAAATCCGCACCGTCGTCGCGGGATTGCAGGATCAGCGGACCGGCTTCGAGCGGCGGCTCGCCAGGACCGACAATTCGGTTCTTGATTGCGCGGCGGCGCCGCTGCCCGATGGCGCGACGCTGCTGACGTTCATCGACGCGACCGCGGGCGTCAATGTCGAAAAAGCGCTGACCGAGCGCAACCAGGCGCTCATCGACGCGGAAAAGCTCCGCAACGACTTCGTCCACCATGTGTCCTACGAGTTGCGCTCGCCCCTGACGAATATCATCGGCTTTATCCAGCTTCTGGGAGACGCCGCGGTCGGTCCGCTCAATGCCAAACAACGGGAATACGCCGGCTATGTGATGAAATCCTCCTCCGCGCTCCTCGCAATCATCAACGACATCCTGGATCTCGCGTCGATTGACGCGGACGCGATGGAGCTGACGCTTGAGGAGGTCGATATCGCCCAAACCATAAGGGCGGCGGCGGAAGGCGTGCAGGACAGGCTGGACGAATCGAATCTCACCCTTCGCGTCCTCGTCGATGACGCGATCGGCAGCTTTGGCGCCGACGGCAAACGGATCCGCCAGATTCTGTTTAATCTGCTTTCAAACGCCATCGGATTCTCGACCGCAGGCCAGACGGTCGACCTTGTCGCGACGCGGCGGCAGGGCGAAGTGGAATTCAAGGTCAGCGATCGGGGCAGGGGCATTCCGCCCGATGTCATCGACCATGTGTTCGACCGTTTCAGAACGCATACGAGCGGTTCGCGCCATCGCGGCGTCGGCCTTGGCCTGTCGATCGTCAGATCGTTCGTCGAATTGCACGGCGGCCATATTTCGATCGAGTCTGTCCCTGGACAGGGTGCGAGCGTGACTTGCGTCTTTCCCGCGCAGGGTGTGAAGCTGGATCTGATAGAAGCGGCGCAGGAGAAATGATGTCAAAGACGGCCGAGGCGGGACAGGATTTCGATAAGGTCTGGCGGCGCGAACTTTCCAGCGAGGCGGAGATCGCAGCTTTGGCCGTCGATGTCGCGGCGCTGGTCCGGGCGGGCGACGTCGTCGCCCTGTCGGGAGGCCTTGGCGCCGGCAAAACCACTTTCGCCCGCGCTCTCATTCGCCTGCTCGCCGGCGATTCTGATCTCGAGGTTCCAAGCCCGACCTTCGTTTTGATCCAGACCTATGAAACCGGCGACTATCCGATTGTCCACGCCGATTTCTACCGGCTTCAGAAGCCCGGCGAACTGCTCGAACTCGGTTGGGAGGAAGCTTGCGAGGGGGCGCTTGTGCTGGTCGAGTGGCCGGGCCGCGCCGAAGCTTTTCTTCCCGACGACCGGCTCGACATCGACTTCGCGCTGGATCAGGAGTGCGGTCCCTCGCATCGCATCGCGCGCCTGACCGGCTCGGGCGCTTTCGCGGCGAGGGTCGCCAAAGCCAAAGCCGTTCACGACATTCTCGAGACAAGCGGCTGGAGCGGCGCCGCGCGCCATTTCATGCAAGGAGACGCTTCGTCCCGGCAATACGAGCGATTGGTCAAGCCAAACGGCGAAACCGCAATCCTGATGATTTCTCCGCCGCGCCCGGACGGACCCCCGATCAGATACGGCAAGTCCTACAGCGCGATCGCGAAACTCGCGGAAGACGTCCGGCCTTTTATCGCCATCGATCAGGGCCTGCGCGCAAATGGTTTTTCGGCGCCGGAGATCTTCGCCTTCGATCTTGCGACCGGCCATGTGATCCTGGAGGATCTGGGGTCGGAGGCGCTCGTCGACGAGAACGGCGAGGTCAACCCGGAACGATTCGCGTGGGCGGCGACCGCGCTCGCCGCTCTGCACCGCGCAAGCCTTCCAGACACGCTGCCGGTCTCGAACGACGAGATCTACCGGATTCCGGCCTACGACTTTGACGCGCTTTCCATCGAGGTCGAACTTCTCCTCGAATGGTACGCCCCACACCGGGCCGGGGTCCAGCTGGCGTCCGGCGCGAAGGCGAGTTTTATCAATCTCTGGCGTCAGGCGTTGCTTGAGATAGTCTCCGCGCCCTCGACCTGGACCCTTCGCGACTATCATTCGCCGAATCTGGTGTGGCTGCCGCGCCGCGAAGGATTGGCTCAGGTCGGCGTCCTTGATTTTCAGGACTGCGTGCTCGGCCACGCCGCCTACGACGTCGTCTCGCTTCTTCAGGACGCCCGCGTCGACGTGCGGCAGGATTTCGAGTTGAAGCTCCTGTCCCATTACGCCCGTCTGCGCCGGGAATCCGACGAGGGATTCGACATGAGCGGCTTCGCCGGGGCCTATGCGGTCCTTGGCGCACAACGGGCGACGAAGATTCTCGGAATTTTCACCCGTCTCGACGTCCGGGATGGGAAACCGCACTATCTCGCCCACATCCCCCGCGTCGAAAAATATCTGGTGAAGGATCTGAACCATCCGATATTGGAGAGTCTCAAGATCTGGTACGAAAACCATCTCCCGCGGATTTTTGATCCAGCCTCCTGACGCTCGCACCCCCGGCCCCGACATGTCAATTTGCGCGCCCGCCAAAGCCATGGTTTTCGCCGCTGGACTTGGGACGAGAATGCGCCCGCTCACGCTTGAAACGCCCAAGCCTCTCATCAGGGTAGGGGGGCGGCCGATGATCGATTATATCCTCGACCGGTTCGAGGCGGCCGGTGTCGAGACCGCAATTGTCAATGTCCATTACCTCGCCGATCAGATCGAGGCGCATCTCGCAGCAAGAGCGAACCCGAAAATCGTAATTTCCGACGAACGCGGCAAACTCCTCGATCAGGGGGGCGGGATCGCAAAAGCCTTGCCCTGGCTTGGCGATCGGCCTTTTTTTGTCGCCAATACCGACGCGTTCTGGATCCAGGAGGGACCTCAGCAAAACCTGCTTCGACTCGCGGGCGCCTGGGATCCCGAAAGGATGGATGCGCTTCTTCTGGTCGCCGCGACGACGTCGAGCGTTGGCGTCGATTGGCAGGGGGACTTCGAAATGGCCCCGGACGGGCGGTTGACCCGGCGCGCGGAAGACAGGATCGTCCCGTTCGTTTATACCGGCGTCGGCATTGTTAAGCCGGAGCTATTCGCCAGTCAGACCCAGGAAATATTCAGGCTTGCGCCGGTATTTTTCGAAGCGGCGGAGAAAGGTCGGCTTTTCGGCCAGCGGCTCGAGGGCCTCTGGCTGCATGTCGGCGCTCCCGAGGCGATCGAGGCTGCGGAACGGACAATGGTCGAGAACACTTTTTGACAGTCCGAAGGCCAAGCGCGTTCTTGCAAAGATTCGCACAGGTGCGGCCATCCGCCAGTTGACTTAGCAGAAGACATTTAGTTTGTCACAATCGAGCGCCTTTGATCGTTTCAAGTTGGCGACAAGGAGCTTCGAGAGGACTGAAAGGCTGGCGTTTCGCGGCGGCTTAATGACCGCTTGTATGCTCAAGAAACAAAAACAGAAAAGAGTGTCATGAAAACGTCTAGCTTATGTTTGTTCTCCGCCCCGTTTCTTCTCACGGCGGCGATCGCGACGTCTGGCTGCGACAAAGCGCCCGCCGCCCAGACCGCGATAAATTACAGTCAAGCCGCCCTTTGCAAATCCTATAATACGGCTCACGGCCCTGTGACGGCGCCAGCAGATCAGGCTTTCGCGATTTTCAAGATCGCCAACATCGACAATACGAAAACCGCCAAATTCTTCTTTTTTGACCCCTCGATGTTCTACGTCGATCAATCGACGCCGGCGCAAAAGGCGGGCAAGGTCATCGACATGAACCGCAAGCTGGCGACAATGGACGCCAAGAGCGCGCCGGCCGGTTCGAACGCTCCCCCGAAAGGTCAGATTCCCAAGGGCGGCGCGATGGACGTCAACGCCTATACCGTCGCCTTGGTCGGCACCAACAATCCGAGCGGCGGCCCGGAAGCCAAGCAATATGATTTCGATCTGGTTTATGACGATTGGAGTCCGGAATACCAGAGCTACCGTGAAGGTTTTGTCTCCAAGGTCCTCCTGAACAAGACGAATCCGGCCGGCTCGACCTATTCGGTGACGGCTGATTGCGGGACCATCGCCCTCAATTGAGGCCTTCGCCATCGCATTTGGGCCGCTCGCTCGTGACGCTTGGGCGCGAGCGGTCCTGTTCGCCTGAATAAGCCAAGCGCTTTCAGAGGAAATAGTCTTAAATGTCAGGGTTATCATTCAAATCACTTTCCGTGCTTTCCTTCGGTTGCGCCGCCGCCGCGATCGCCCTTGCGGGTTGCGACAAGGCTCCGCCCGGACAAACGGGCATCACCTTCCGCCAGATCGGCGTCTGCAAGGGCTTCGAAACGGCCAGCGGTAAGGTGACCGCGCCGAATGGACAGGCGTTCGCTGTTTTCAAGGTTCAGGAACTGGACAATTCGAAGACCGCCAAAGGCTTCCTGTTTGATCCCGCTAACCTCTACGTCGATCAATCCAACGCGACGCAAAAGGCTGGCAAGGTCGGCGACCTGAATCGGCGCTTCTCCGCCCCGGACACACGTCTGACCCAGACCACGGGCGCCGCCAAACTTGATAAGGTGACCGTTCCGTCAGGCGAAAAGAAGTCGGTTGACGGCGTCACTTATACTGCGATCGAGACCAACAACCCGACCGGAGGTCCCGACGCCAAGCAGTTCGATCTGAGCCTGCTTTACGACGATTGGACTTCGGAGAAAGTCTATACACCCGAAGGCTGGGTCTCGCAGGTCGTTCTGACCAAGCTCAATCCGTCCGACACGTTCACTGTCGTCGAGGATTGCAAAAGCCTGCCCATTAAGTAGTCTTTGATCTGTCTGGCCGGTCTCGCTCGCCGAGACCGGCCGCGCAGACAAAATTTTCCTTCCAATTCTCCAGCGTTCACCTCCATTTCTTCTGCCGCGCGGGGCCGTGGCGGCTTTCGACTCCGTTCTCTAATTGTTCTTGCGAGCGGACGCTGATGCGGTTAAGCTGTCCACTTGCAGGCCGCTGCGTGGCGCGGCGCCGCAAGGCGGGACTCTCCCATGGTCGTCAGAGTTGCGACGGTCGCGTTTGAAGGCATCGAAGCCCGGCCTGTCGATGTGCAGGTCCAGATCGCGAACGGCAATGTTGTCTTCACCATCGTCGGACTTGGAGACAAGGCGGTCGCCGAATCGCGCGAACGGGTGCGCGCCGCGCTGAATGCGTCAGGACTGGCTCTTCCGGCAAAACGAATTACGGTCAACCTGGCCCCGGCTGATCTGCCCAAAGAGGGCAGCCATTATGATTTGCCGATCGCCCTCGCCGTGATGGCCGCCATCGGCGCTATTCCTGCCGATTCCCTGCAGAATTTCACGGTCCTCGGCGAACTTGCCCTTGATGGCGCCATTACCGCGGTCGCCGGAGCGCTTCCCGCCGCCATCGCCGCCAACGCGCGCGGCCACGGTCTGATCTGCCCGCACGCCAGCGGGTCCGAAGCGGCTTGGGCGAGCGCGGACATCGACATCCTTGCTCCGATTTCCCTCATTCAACTGGTTAATCACTTCAAGGGAACGCAGGTGATGGCGCCGCCCCGCCCGGCGGTCAGGGGCGAACCGGGGCGGCTGCCGGATCTTCGCGACGTGAAAGGGCAGGAGAGCGCCAAGCGCGCGCTCGAGATCGCGGCGGCCGGAGGGCATAACCTTCTCTTCAACGGTCCTCCCGGCGCCGGCAAATCCATGCTGGCGGCGCGTCTGCCATCAATATTGCCGCCTCTTTCGCCGCGGGAATTGCTTGAAGTATCTTTGATTCACTCGGTCGCCGGGGATCTTGCGGGGGGCGCGCTGACCGACCGGCGTCCGTTCCGGGCTCCGCATCATTCCGCCTCGATGGCCGCGCTCGTGGGCGGCGGAGTCCGGGCGAGGCCGGGAGAAATTTCACTCGCCCATCATGGCGTTCTGTTTCTCGATGAATTGCCCGAATTTCAGCCGCAGGTTCTCGACAGTCTCCGCCAGCCTCTGGAGACCGGCGAAGTCGCCATTGCGCGCGCCAATCACAGGATTGTTTATCCGGCCCGGTTTCAACTTGTCGCGGCGATGAATCCGTGCCGCTGCGGCCACGCCATGGACCCTGGATTCGCTTGCAGCCGCCAGCCTAACGCGCGCTGCGTCGCCCAATATCAGGCGCGGCTTTCGGGTCCTTTGCTCGACCGCATCGACCTTCATATCGAGGCGCCCGCGGTTTCGGCCGCGGATTTGATGCTGCCCCCGCCGGCCGAGGGCTCCAAAGAGGTCGCATCGAGAGTATCGGCAGCGCGCGACATTCAGCTGCGCCGGTATTCGGCGCTGGGACTGCCGGGCGTCGGGTCCAATGCGGCGGCGCCGGCGGCGGTCATCGAAGATGTCGCGCAGCTCGACGCAAGCGGCCTCAGCCTGCTTCAGGAAGCGTCCGACCGACTGCAATTGTCCGCTCGCGGCTTTCATCGGGTCTTGAAGCTCGCCAGGACGATCGCCGATCTCGATGGCGACGAAAAGGTCGGCGGGCGGCATCTGGCGGAAGCTTTGTCCTATCGCGCCGACGCGTCGCGGAGCCTGCGCGCGGCGTAGGGCTAAACGGCGAAGCGAGGAGGCGCGGCCGTCCGAACGAGAGCCGGGCGTTATTGTGCAACTGCTCACTTGCGTGTAGATTCCGGGCTGTATTGTGGAATTGGCGGCCCGCGTTGCCGCCGGGCCGGAACCTGTTCAAGTCCTCGCACGGTAAAGATTGGCGGATGAACGCTATTGGCGACGCGACGTCCATCCAAACGTTTGATTCGCCCTTGGCGGCGTCCTCGGCCGCGGCTCAAACGATTCGACGCTGGCTGACCGCGAAAGCCCTGCCGCTCTGGTCGACGGAAGGTTTCGACCATGAACGCGGCTGTTTCGAGGAACGCCTGACTCGCGGCGGACAGCCGGTTCTCGGAACGCCCCGACGCGCGATGGTTCAGGCGCGTCAGATTTATGTTTTTTCGCATGCGGCGCATCTCGGCTGGTTTCCGAAGGGGCTTCAAATCGCCGAAACCGCGATGGAGTCCTTGCAGCGCGATTTCAGGGATGGGGCCGAAGGCTTCGCCTTTTCAGTCGACGCCGACGGAAAGACGGTTTCTCTCGCGCGCGACGCCTATACCCATGCCTTCGTCCTTTTCGCCATCGCATGGCTGTATCGCGTCAATGGCGACGCCCGCCTTTTGCAAACGGCTGATGAGACGACGCGGTTCATCGAGACCTCGCTGGTCGACCCTGTATACGGGGGCGTCTTCGATGAGTTCCCCGTGAAGGATCGCAACAAGCGGCAAAATCCGCACATGCATCTTCTGGAAGCATTTTTGGCGCTTGAGGAATCCGCGCCGGGGCGGGGATATATCGACCGCGCCCGTTCCTTGGTGGAGATCTTCAAGGTCCGCCTGTTTTCCCCCGACGCCGGAGTTCTCCTCGAATATTTCGCCGAAGATTGGGGCGCGCATCCGGACACGGCGAAAAGCTGCGTATGGGAGCCGGGACATCAATACGAATGGGCATGGCTGCTGCGTGAATACGAAAAACTGACCGGCGAAGATCTGCAATTCTGGATCGAAAGACTGTATCTTTCAGCGCGCGCGTATGGCTCCGCTGAAAGCTTGCTGCTCTTCGACGAGGTCGCAACGGACATGACGGTCCTGAAACGATCCAACCGGATCTGGCCTCACACCGAAGCTGCAAAAGCGGCTGTCGCCCTCTATTCGGCAGGGGACCGGAAGGCGCCGGAATTTGGCGCCGCCATGATCTCGAGCTTAATGGAGCATTTTCTCGACCGTCCATTCGAGGGCGGCTGGATCGACCATCTGGACCATAGAGGCCATCCTCTCGTGGACTACGTTCCTGCGAGTTCGCTCTATCATTTGTTTCTGGCGGCTACGGAAATGAACCGCGCTTTTCCAGCCGACGCGGGCGGGTCGGCCTAGTTCCCTCCGGGTCGGCCGAGTTCCTCATGGAGAAATCGACTTGTCATTTGATCTAAACCTCGCTTTGATATTGAGGATTATGATAATATTTCAATGACTTGTTTTGATTTAACGACAATCAGGAAATGATGCCGTCCGGGAGCGCTAAATGATGATTTTATGTTCCAACCCATTAGGCCCCAAAGCATTAGCCTTCGAAACATCAGGTCCCAAAACGCAAACTGCCGATCGGATCGCAAAATGATCGACTTCGACCGCTTCGCCAAATGCCAGGTCGCGGTGATCGGCGATCTGATGCTCGATTGTTACCTGAAAGGCGAGGCAAGCCGGGTTTCTCCCGAGGCCCCCGTCCTGATTGTCCGCGCCCTTTCGGAAAAGTCGGTTGCAGGCGGCGCCGCCAACGTCGCGGCCAATGTCGCGGCCCTGGGCCTTTTCGTCCGGGTCGTCGGGCTGACGGGTTCGGACGGCGCGCGCGACATGCTGTTCGATCGCATGCGCGCGCACGGACGCCTCGATCTCTCCGGGGTGATCCCCGTCCTCGGCCGGCCGACGACCAAAAAATTGAGGGTCTTGGGTGCTCATCAGCAGATCATCCGGATCGATGAGGAAAACACCGAGCCGTTCGACGAATTGACCGAGGCCCGTCTGATTGAGGCGGCTTTCGCCGCGATTGAACCCTCGGGCGTCGTCATTCTCTCGGATTACGGCAAGGGCGCCTTATCGGACCGCGTCCTGAAGGCGGTGATCGGCAAGTGCAACGCTCTTGGAAAGACTCTGCTGGTCGATCCGAAACGTCTGGACCTGTCGGCTTACAGGGGCGCGTCGATCATCACGCCGAACCGGAAAGAACTGACCGCGGCGACCGCGCTGCCTTGCGACACCGACGCTGAAGCTGCAATCGCGGCGCGGCGCGCAAGCGACGTCTGCGGCGCGGACATCCTTTTGACGCGTTCAGAAAAAGGGATGTCCTATTTCTCCGGGTCGAGCGCTCCGATCCATCTTGCGACCGTCGCACAGGATGTTTTCGACGTTTCCGGCGCGGGCGATACGGTCATCGGGGTTCTCGCGGCCTCGCTTGCGGCGGACCTGCCGATCGGCGACGCCATGAAAATGGCCAATCACGCCGCAGGCATCGTCGTCGCGAAAGTCGGCACGGCGACAGTGACGATCGACGAACTCCTCGCATCCTTCGCCTCGGAAGCGGTCGACGATGTGGTCAACGATGGTCGAAGGCTCTCGCGTAGCGACGCCGTCGCTTTGCGCTGGGCCTGGGCCAAGGAAAAATTGACCGTCGGTTTCGCCAATGGCTGTTTCGACCTGCTCCATCCCGGCCATATTTCGCTCATCCGCCAGGCGTCGGACAGTTGTGATCGCCTGATCATGGCGTTGAATTCGGACGCGTCGGTTCGGCGCCTCAAAGGCCCCTCGCGCCCGGTGCAGGATGAAAACGCGCGCGCCGCGGTCATTGGCGCGATCAAGGGCGTTTCGGCGGTCGTCATCTTCGATGAGGATACGCCGCTCGAACTGATCAAAGCGCTGCAGCCTGACATCCTCGTCAAGGGCGCGGATTATACCGAGGACAAGGTCGTCGGCGCCGATATCGTCCGGGCGCGCGGGGGCAGGGTGGTTCTCGCCGACCTCTCGCCCGGCCACTCCACCACCAACATCATCAAGGCGGCAGAAACACCTCCGGGCGTCAAGGCTCAGGCGTAGCAACGCTGACTCTTTTAGTGTTTTCGCCAATATGATCGTGGCGATTTGATAAAAATCCCGATAAGTTACGCAACGGCTTTCGGGTGGCGGCCCTGGTCAATTTGCGGCCGCCGCGAGGTTCGCGCTGAAAATATGCGGCTCGACTGAATGGCCGCCGCAAGGGAGACGCCCATGTCCTACGCGACGCTCTTGGTCCATATCGATCTGGACCAGAATAATGACGCTAGACTCCGTGTGGCTGGCGACCTCGCCGAACGGTTCGGCGCAAGAGTGATCGGCGTCGCCGCTCAGGCCGAAATTCTTCCGGTGTTTTATACGGCCGACGGATATGCCGCAGGTTTCGTCGCGGAAGATAATCTGGCTGACATCAAAAAACGCGTGCAACAGGCCGAGGAGCGTTTTCGAGCCGCCTTGACTGGCCGGGTGAAGCAGCTCGAATGGAGGTCGTCCCTCGAGGATCCGAGCGAATTCATCGCCGAGCAATCCCGCGCCGCGGATCTTGTCGTGATCGGCAAGACTCCGAGCGACGAAACGCAGGAACCGCTCGATCAGATCAGCCCGAGCGATTTGATCGGACATATCGGCCGGCCGCTCCTGATCGTCCCCCACGACGTCAAGGCGCTGACGGCCGAGAGAGTGATCGTCGCCTGGAAGGATACGCGTGAGGCGCGCCGCGCGGCGTTCGACGCTCTGCCCTTCCTGAAACGGGCTCAGCAAGTCATTGTTTATGAAGTCGACGAAAACCGCGATCCGGCGGAAGCGCAGCGTCATGTCGATGACGTCGCCAAATGGCTTGGCGGCCATGGCGTCAACGCCGCGGGCAGGGTTGAACCTTTACGCGACAGTCCCGCTCTCCAGTTGGAAGCGCTCGCGAAAAAGGAAGGCGCGGACCTGATCGTCGCGGGCGCTTTTGGTCACGGCAAGCTCCGGGAATGGATCCTCGGAGGCGTCACCCGCGACCTGCTTGGTCAATCGTCCTGCTGCCAGCTGCTCGCCCATTGACGGCTCTATCGACCTGAGTGAGACAAACCCTCCTGCGCTTCGATCAGGGTGAGGGCGCGCTCCACAAGGTCTTCGCCCGATCCTGACGCGTCAAGGCGCCGCCACTCCATCTCGCCAATATCCGCGGCCGCCTGCGCCTCGACGACGACCCTCGTGGCGTCCGAGGCGTCGTTTGTCCGCCGGAACACCCGGTCGATCAGCTGACCGATCGGAGCCTCGAGCCACAGGCCGGCGAATCCCGCCTGTGCGGAGGCTGCGATTTGTCTGGCCGCCTCGCGCTCCGCGGGCTTGCCATGGACGGCGTCCAGGATGACGCTTTGACCGGCCTTCAGCGCCAGCGCGCTCTTGAGCCGCAGGATCCGATAGGTCTCCGCCGTGGCGTTCGTCGTGTAAGCGTCGCTCGGGAGGCGCTCCAGTTCGCTCCGGCCGAACATGCGCTTGCGTTCCACATCGCTGCGCAGATGAACCGCCCCCGGCGCGCGGCCGAGAGCTGGCGCGAGCGCTCGGGCCAGGGACGTCTTACCCGAGCCAGATAGGCCGCCGACCGCCACGAGATCGAGCCGGCGAGGTGTAAGGAACGCGATCGCGGCCTCGAAATAATGGCGCGACGCGTCCCGCAGGCTGGATGAATTCGCAGGTCCAAGCTGAAGCACCTTGGCGCGGATCGCCGCCCGCAGAGCGAGAAAAAACGGAAGGACCGTCAGGCCTTCGAGTTGCCGGTCTGCCTCGGGACATTGTGACAGATAGCGGTTGAACAGGAGATTGGCGTGATTTCGTAGCCCGCGCGTCCAGAGGTCCATCAGGAGAAACGCCAGATCGTAAAGGATGTCGCCCGTGGCGATCGCATCGTTGAATTCGATGGCGTCGAACAACACCGGCGCATCGTTGATCAGAACGATATTGCCCAGATGAAGATCGCCATGGCATCGGCGCGTCCAACCTTGGGTTTCGCGTTGCCGTAGAAGGGGGCAGATGCGGTCGAACTCGATCGACATTCGCTGGCGAAAGACCGCCGCAGCTTGCGCCTCGAAGACATCGGGGGCGGCTTCGAAGGCCTCGGCGGTTTCGTCCAGCAAAGCCTTGAGCGCGGAGGTGGAGTTTGAGTCTTTGACGGTTCGCGCGCGCTGGTGCGACGCGATGACAGCGTCCGCGAGCTTGGGGACGATTCCGGGGTCGAGCGCGCCGCGCAGCGCAAGCCGGTCCAGCGTGCAATTTTCATCGAAGCGGCGAAGGTGAACGGCCCATTCGATGATGTGGGGGCCGCTGCCCAGTTTGAGGCGGCCGCCCGTTTTCGATATGGGCAGGGTCCCAAGATAGAGTTCTGGGGCGTTCGCCCGATTCACCTCGATCTCGTTCTCGCAGGCGCGCCGCCGCTTTTCGAGAGTCGAGAAATCCATAAAAGGAAAACAAATGGCGCGCTTGACCTTGTACACGTCCGGACCGGCGAGAAAGACCGCGGCGCCATGCGTGTCGATGCGTGTCACGGGCGCATCGAGCCGATGCGTCGCCGGGTCGGCCAGAAAGGCGAAGACTTCGGACTGGATTTCCTGCGGCGCAGGGCCGGGTTCGCTCATGTCTCAATCCGGGGCGGGGGGTCTCGCCGATCTGTAGCGCCAGCACATGTCGGCGTCGCCAAGATTGATATCGCCATTTTTTGGCCTCCTGATTACGACGCAAAGACCCGGCTCGCCAGCGGCTCCCGAGAGATTCGGGCGCGCGTCCAGACGAGGAGCGATTCTTTTATTCTTTCTTTCGCCTTGCCGCCGGCGGAAGGGCTTGTTAGTCGAAGCGGGCCCGCCTGCGCGTTATCGGGGACGCATCGCGTGAACCTCCGTCCAGAGTATAGTTCCCATGGCCTCGCCGCGCCGTTCTTCCGCATCCGCCGACGCAAGCGCCAAGGGCGCGAAATTTCTTATCGTCGAGGCGCGATTCTACGATGACATTGGCGAAATGCTGCTCGAGGGCGCAAAGCGCGCCTTCGACGCCGCGGGCGCGGGTTTCGACCTCCTCAGCGTGCCGGGCGCTCTTGAAATCCCTCTCGCCATGGCGATCGCGCTCGACCACGCCAGCACGTCGGGAGAGTCTTTCTCCGGAGCGGTCGCGCTCGGCTGCATCATTCGAGGGGACACCTACCATTTCGAGATCGTCGCGAACGAAAGCGCACGCGCTTTGATGCAGCTTGCGCTCGCCCGGAACCTGTCGTTTGGCAACGGCGTCCTGACCGTAGAAACCGAGGCCCAGGCCCATGTCCGCGCGGATTGCGCGCAAGGCGACAAGGGGGGCGACGCCGCCAGGGCGGCGCTCGCGCTCCACCGGATTAAACGCAAAATCGGAGCGCTCTGATGGCCAACGGCGATCAACGTTCCGCGGCGCGCCTGGCGGCGGTCCAGGCGCTGTACCAGATGGAAGTGACCGGAAAAGGTGTGAACGAAACATTCGCCGAATTCGAGTCGTTCTGGATCGGCAACGAAATTGAAGGCGATCAATACAAAACGGCGGAGATCGCCTTCTTCCACGATATTCTGAGCGGCGTCCTGGCGGGACAGCATCCGATCGACCGGCTGATCGACGAGACCCTGGTCAAGGGATGGCCCCTGACCCGCGTCGACTCAGTGATGCGCGCAATCCTGCGCGCGGGCGGCTATGAACTGAAAAAGCGTATGGACATTCCGGCCCGCGTCGTCATCAAGGAATATGTCGATGTCGCCGGGGCGTTTTTCGGGCGCGACGAAGCCGGCATGATCAACGCCGTCCTCGACTCCCTTGCGCGCGCCTGCCGGGCGAGCGAATTCGAGCCGCGAATGTGACGGACGTGACGGAGGCGATGCTGCGTCCTTCGGAAGACGAACTCATCGCCGCCTATTTTGCTCCGCTGGCGGGGGCTGGCGCGCACGGACTGCTCGACGACGCCGCCAGCCTTGCGTCCGCGCCGGGGCAGGATCTGGTTTTGACCAAGGATCTCCTCGTCGCGGCGGTCCATTTTTTCAACGACGATCCGCCGGGCGACATCGCGCGCAAGGCGCTGCGGGTAAACCTTTCGGATCTCGCCGCAAAGGGCGCGGAGCCGCTGGGGTTCCTTCTTGGGCTCGCCTTGCCACAGGACTGGACGGCGGATTGGCTCAAGGCCTTCGCGGAAGGGCTTGGGAGCGACAGCGCGGCCTTCGCCTGTCCACTGCTCGGCGGCGACACCATCAGGACGCCCGGTCCGCTGACCATTTCGATCACGGCGATCGGCGCTGTCCCCTCTGGCGGAATGGTTCCTCGCGGCGGCGTCGCGGCGGGAGACCACATCTATGTGACCGGAACCATCGGCGACGCCGCGCTGGGATTGAAACTGCGTCATGACGCCGCCGCCGGAAGATCTTGGACGCAGGCCTTGAGCGCGGCCGCCGCCGATCATCTGCGCCGGCGTTACCTTCTCCCGGAACCTCGCGTCGCCCTGCGCGGGAGCTTGCGGCGCCATGCTCGCGCCGCGATGGATGTTTCGGACGGGTTCGGCGGCGACCTTGCGAAAATGCTGGGGCTGAGCGCCTTGAGCGCGCGCGTGTCCATTGAGTCCGTTCCGCTCTCCGCCGCCGCGCGCGAGGCCTTGAGCCTTGAGCCGCGCCTGATCGAGACAATCCTAACTGGCGGCGACGATTACGAAATCCTCTGCGCGATCGCGCCTGCTGACAGGGCGGCTTTCGAGGCGTCCGCCGCCGCCGACGGAACGACCGTGACCAGGGTGGCTGAGACGTTTGACGGGGGGCAGGGCGTTTTGTTTCAGGCGCCATCTGGCGAAATCTTACGATTGGAAAAACTTTCCTTTCAGCATTTTTGAGCCTTACGCGCGCACAATCCTGCGGCGGGCTCTGTCACACGAATGATTTCAAAAGAATTTCTTCGCCGCGGGTCAGCAGACTCGATCCTCCCACAAGCGAATCGCGTCCTTGCCAAAAGCTTCGGCGTAGGGCAACCGTTCGCGTGGAAAAATCGGCCAAAGCCGAATGTCGGCGGGCTCCTCAAAAAAAGCCGCAGGGTGGAATGACATGATTGGGATTTGGCTGATCATTTTGGCGGGTCTGTTATCGCTCGTTTACGGCGGCGTGACGTCGCTGAACCTTCTCGCCGCAAACCCGGGGTCGGCCCGGATGCAGGAAATCGCCGCTGCGATCGCGGAAGGCGCGCAGGCCTATCTGAAGCGCCAATATCTCACGATCGCGCTCGTCGGCGTGGTGATCTACGCGGCCTTCGGCTTTCTCCTGTCCTGGACGATCGCGAATGGCTTTCTGATCGGCGCCGTGCTGTCCGGGGCGGCTGGTTTCATCGGCATGAATGTTTCGGTCCGCGCCAATGTGCGCACCGCGCAGGCCGCCTCGCAGTCGCTGGCCGCGGGCCTTGATATTTCGTTCAAGGCCGGAGCGGTCACCGGCATGCTGGTGGCGGGCCTCGCTTTGCTTGGCGTCGCCGGTTATTTTTACGTCCTGATCGGACCAAAGGGTTTCGCGCCCAACAGCCGCGAGACGATTGACGCGCTGGTCGCGCTTGGATTCGGGGCGTCCTTGATTTCGATTTTCGCCCGTCTTGGCGGCGGCATCTTCACCAAGGGAGCCGACGTCGGCGCCGATCTTGTCGGTAAGGTCGAGGCGGGCATTCCGGAAGACGATCCTCGCAATCCGGCGACGATCGCTGACAACGTCGGCGACAACGTCGGCGACTGCGCCGGCATGGCGGCCGATCTGTTCGAGACCTATGCTGTGACCGTCGTCGCCACGATGGTCCTGGCCTCGATCTTCTTCTCGGATCAGCCTGTCCTCTTCGCGGCGATGCTCTTCCCGCTGGCGATCTGCGCCACCTGTATCGTCAGTTCGATCGCGGGAACCTATTTCGTGAAGCTCGGAGCGAACAATTCGATCATGGGGGCGCTTTACCGGGGGCTGATCGCCGCCGGACTCTTGTCGATCCTCGGCCTCGCGATCGCCACGACGCTGACCGTCGGCTGGGGCGCCGCCGGCGTCGTGAACGGCGTCGAGATTCTGGGCTGGCGGCTGTTTCTGTGCGGGATCGTCGGCCTGATCGTGACGGGACTGATCGTCGTCATCACCGAATATTACACCGGCACCGGCAAACGGCCGGTCGTCTCCATCGCCCAGGCCTCCGTGACGGGGCATGGCACGAACGTCATTCAGGGGCTCGCCGTCTCGCTCGAATCAACCGCGCTTCCGGCGCTCGTCATCATCGGCGGCATTATCGCGACGAGCCAGCTTGCGGGCCTGTTCGGCACGGCGATCGCGGTGACGACGATGCTCGGCATCGCCGGGATGATCGTCGCGCTCGACGCCTTCGGCCCGGTGACGGACAACGCGGGAGGAATCGCCGAAATGGCGGGTCTGCCCAAGGAGGTTCGGCATGTCACGGATGCGCTCGACGCCGTCGGCAACACGACGAAGGCCGTGACCAAGGGCTACGCCATCGGCTCGGCCGGATTAGGCGCCCTGGTGCTCTTCAACGCCTACAGCCACGATCTCGAATATTTCGCTGCGAATCCGGATTCGTTCCCCTATTTCAAGGGAATGGGGACGGTTTCCTTCGACATCTCGAACCCCTACGTCGTCGCTGGACTGATCTTCGGCGGGATGATCCCCTATCTCTTCGGCGGCATCGCCATGACGGCCGTCGGCCGCGCGGCGGGATCAGTCGTCGAGGAAGTGCGCCGGCAGTTTCGTGAGCATCCCGGGATCATGGCCGGAACCGAGCGTCCGGATTACGGACGCGCCGTCGATATGCTGACCAAAGCGGCGATCCGGGAGATGATCGTCCCGTCTCTTCTGCCAGTGCTCGCGCCGCTGGTCGTCTATTATGGAATCCTGTTCATCTCGGGCTCCAAGGCTTCGGCCTTCGCGGCGCTCGGCGCCTCGCTTTTGGGCGTCATCGTCAACGGCCTGTTCGTCGCCATCTCGATGACGTCCGGGGGAGGGGCCTGGGACAACGCCAAGAAGAGCTTCGAGGACGGATTTGTCGACAAGGACGGCGTCCGGCACTTCAAGGGCGGCGACGCGCACAAGGCTTCGGTTACCGGCGACACGGTCGGCGATCCCTATAAGGACACCGCCGGCCCGGCCGTGAACCCGGCGATCAAGATCACAAATATCGTTGCTTTGCTGCTGCTCGCCGTCCTCGCCCATTAAACCGGCGGGAACAGCTCCTGGGCGCGGGCGCGGCGTGACGCGCCGCGTTTCGGGAGAGGCTGGAGGCGAGCACGGCCTCCAGCGGGCATAAGATCAGCTGAATTTCAGCAGATTGAGGAACATGCCCTTCAGGAAGGTCGATTCGGCGCCTGCCGTGGGCGTGGTGCGCGAGACGAAATCGATGACCTTGCCGTCGTCCATGCCATAATTGGCGACGCGCTCGACTTTTTTGTTCTTATTGAAATAGACCGCGAAGATACGCTGGTCGATCACCTTAGGCTGCATGAACTGCAAACCGCGGTCGGTGACCTGGGTGATGTAATACCAGGCGTCGCCGCCGACGGTGGATGTCGTCGTGGGCGTTCCCATGAGAACGAGAATTTGCTCGGCCGAACTGCCGACCTTGACCTGATCGACAACCTTCGGGTCGATCTGGTAGCCATGAACCACAGTGCCGTCATAGCCAAGGCATCCGCCAAGCCCGAGGGCGATGCCCGCGGCCAGGGCCAGCTTAAGGCCAGCGGAGCGCAAGTCTGGTACGCCGGCCTTCCGATCGCCCGCAAGGGTCGCGCCTAGGAACCGCATTCTTCAAACCTCCAGCTCATCTCACGCCCGCAGTCGGCCGCCTCGCCCGGCCGACGCTGGCCGGAGCGAACGGCACAACCGGAATTTGGACTTTGCGCCCGGCATCAACCTGATAATCAACCTGATAATCAACCTGATAACCAACCTGATAACAAAGCCATTCCAGACGCAAGGCGGGCCGGTCGACGGGACGATCGTTCATCCTGACCGTAACCTTTTGCATGTTCCGGTAAATAAATGTAAACCAACGCCGCGAGCAATTTAAAGCGCGTAACGCGCGCAAGATGCCTAGCCCTCAGCCCGAAAAAATGCAAATTCCGACGTCGCCGGTTTCGGCGTCGTCGCGTGAGCGGGCGAAATCTGGACGCTCCCGACGTGATGTTTCCGTTCTATCGCAAATCCGCCAATCGAGCCATGATCGAGCGCCTGCATGGCGACATTGTCGCCGCCGCCCGCAATCCTGTTCTGTTCACCGATTATGGGATCGACGACAGCCTCGATGGCCGGTTTGAGGCATTCACGCTCCTTGCGGCTCTGGTGTTGCGCCGCCTCAACGCGATCGAGGCTCCCGGTCCCGACATGGCCCAGGACCTCGCGGATGCCGTGTTCAGGCATTTCGACGCCGGGCTTCGCGAGAGCGGGGTGGGCGACGCGAGCGTCCCCAAACGAATGAAGACATTTACGGAATCGTTCCAGGGCCGGGCTGTCGCCTACGATCAGGCGCTACGGTCGGGACACGAGGCGCTGGCCGTCGCTCTGACGCGAAATGTGCTGTCCAATCGTCCGGGCGGGGATCGCCTCGCGCGCTACGCCGAGGCTGCCGCCGCCGCGCTTGAACGCGCGCAGATTCAGGCTTTCACGTCCGGCCCCGTTCCGTTTCCCGACCCGGCCGCATTCTGATCAAGCCGGCTGGCCGCTGGCCGTTGGCGCGGGAGGAGAATTCGGCTATCGCTTTCCGGGGGAAGTCCGTAAAAGGCGCGGCGTTCGCCAGAAAATGTGTTCGGGACCAGATCGCGAGGCGAGGCCATGAAAGCAAAGGGCGGCCCGAATGCAAATTCCGGTAAAGCCGCTGGCGGAGCGTCGGCGGGCGGGACGAGCGATTTCTTCCGTCCGATCCTCATCGAGGACGTGCCGGAGACCGGCCTCGAAATTTCGATCGAGGCCGATCCGACGGAGCGCGCCGCAATCGCGGAACGCAGCGGTCTTGTGGACATTGAGGGGCTCAAAGCCGACTTCAAGGTGCAGAAGTTGGATCCCGCGAACGTCAAGGTCGTCGGGCGCTTGACGGCCGCTATTCTCCAGACCTGCGTCGTCACGCTCGATCCGTTTCCCTCGGAGATCGCCGCGGATATCGACGCCGATTTCACGACCGCCGCCGCGAGCGCGCAGGGCGAGGCGGCCCTAGACGCTCCGGATCCCATCATCGACGGCCAGATTGATCTCGGCGCCTTGGCGCAAGAGTTTTTGATCCTGAGTCTCGACCCGTATCCGCGCAAGCCGGGCGTCGAATTCGATGATTCGATCCTTGCCGCAGAGGCAAAAGTCGAGACTTCTCCTTTTGAGGTGCTAAGAAACCTCAAGCCGCAGGAGTAAAGGCTTTATTTCCGGCGTGGTTTTCGTGACATGGCCTCTTCATGGCGAAAGGCTTCGCGGCGCGAAGCTCTTTCGTCGCTTTAAATCCAAACTCTCTAAAAAAGCGGCCCTAGAAAACATTTTGGTTGGCGGGGACGAAAAAAAACGCTTGAACAAAGGGGATTCGCCGGTGTTTACCTTGCAGCCGTTTCGGCGCGACCCCGACGGTCCAAAACAGAAAAACATGATCGCCGCCTGGACATTCGTTTGCCCGCTCCAATCAAGGACCAGAGTCTTGGCTACGACGCAGGCGCGAAAAGACGCCGTCCGCAGGAACGGAGCGGACCACCAGTGGCGCATTCCGAACACGACCCCGGCCGCCGTCCTCCACTCCCGACGCTTCGTCCCGGAGGCGGGGACGCCATGATGAAACCTGTGCGGATCGCTCTCGACGCGATGGGAGGAGATCACGGGCCGGAGGTGATCATCCCGGGAGCCGCGCGCGCGCTGGAGCGGCGTCCGGATATCCGGTTTACGTTTTTTGGCGACGCGACGGTCGTCCAGCCGATTCTGGACAGCTACGCGCAGCTCGCGAAGACCTCCAGTCTCGTTCACACTGATGTCGCCATCCGGATGGACGACAAGCCGAGCCAGGCCCTGCGGTCGGGACGGCGCACGTCGTCGATGTGGCTGACGATCGAGGCGGTCAAGAAGTCTCAGGCCGATGTCGCCGTTTCGGCGGGCAACACCGGCGCTTTGATGGCGATGGCCAAGACCTGCCTCCATATGATGCCGAATATCGACCGTCCGGCGATGGCGGCGATCTGGCCCACGATCAAGGGCAGGACCATTGTCCTCGATGTCGGCGCGTCGATCGGCGCGGACGCGCAGCATCTCGTCAACCTCGCCATTATGGGATCGGCGATGGCGCGGATCGTTCTTGCGGTCGAGCGTCCCCACGTCGGCCTTTTGAATATCGGCTCCGAGGAAATCAAGGGGATCGAGGAAGTGAAGACCGCGTCGCGGATGCTGCGCCAGAACGCGTTCCCTAACCTTGATTATTACGGCTTCGTGGAAGGCGGCGACATCGGTAAGGGAACTGTGGACGTCGTGGTCACCGAAGGCTTTGCCGGCAATATAGCGCTCAAGACCGCGGAAGGCACCGCGACCCAGATCGGGCAATGGCTGCGCGAAGCGCTTGGACGCGACATGTTCTCCAAGATCGGCTATCTGTTCGCCCGAAAAGCCTTCGCGGAATTGAGAGCAAAACTCGACCCGCGCAACGTCAACGGAGGAACGTTTCTTGGCCTTGACGGGATCGTGATCAAAAGTCACGGAAGTTCAGACGCGGTTGGAACCGCGAACGCAATCGAGATCGCCTACAACATGGCGCGTCACGACCTCTTGAGCAAAATCAGGGAGTCGCTGGCTCTTTCGCACGCGGAAAACCTGTCCCCGCCGAAACTGCTGGCGGCCGACAAATCATAATCCGCGCCGCGCGATCCCAGACGCGCCCAATTCATTTATGGACCGGTCCGTGAACAATTCAACGCCAGGCAAGCTTCGCTCCGTCGTCGTGGGACTTGGGTCCTATTTACCGAAACGAATCGTCAGCAATGTCGATCTGGAAAAATCCCTCGACACGACCGACGAATGGATCGTGCAAAGGACCGGAATCAAGCAGCGCCATGTCGCCGCCGAGGACGAACCGACCTCTGTCCTTGGCTTCAACGCCGCCCGGGCGGCGCTCGCCGACGCGGGTCTGACCGGATCCGATCTCGATCTTGTCATCGTCGCCACGGCGACGCCCGACTACACTTTTCCGGCGGTCGCGACGCAAATCCAGGCGAGTCTCGGGATGTTTCATGGCGCCGCTTTCGATATGCAGGCGGTCTGCTCCGGCTTCGTCTACGCCCTTGCGACGGCGGACAAGTTTTTGATCTCCGGTTCGCACAAGCGCGCCCTCGTGATCGGAGCGGAGACGTTTTCGAGGCTTCTTGATTGGAAGGATCGGACGACCTGCGTCCTCTTCGGGGACGGGGCTGGCGCGATCGTCCTCGAGGCGCAACACTCAAGCGGCTCCGCGGACGACCGGGGCGTGCTGACGTCGCACCTGCGGTCCGACGGCCGGCACCGCGAAAAGCTTTATGTCGACGGCGGCCCTTCCTCGACGAAAACGACCGGACATTTACGAATGGCGGGCAGGGAGGTCTTTCGTCACGCGGTAGGCATGGTCGCAGATGTCGTGACCGAGGCGTTCGCGGCGACCGGCACGACCGCGCAGCAACTCGACTGGTTTGTGCCGCATCAGGCCAACCGGCGCATCATCGACGCTTCGGCGGAAAAGCTTGGCATCGCGGCGGAAAAGGTCGTCGTCACGGTTGATCTGCATGGCAACACGTCGGCCGCCTCTATCCCTCTCGCCCTCACGGTGGCCCGGGACGACGGGCGGATCAAAAAAGGCGACCTCGTCATGATCGAAGCCATGGGCGGCGGCTTTACCTGGGCGTCCGCGCTGATCCGCTGGTAGGCGTCAGTTTAGATCTCAGTCTAGATCCATGACTGCTCGGTGACTGTCCGTCGCCGACAGATGATCCACATACGCGATCCCGATCGCCGATATGATAAAGACCGTGTGGATGATCGTCTGCCACATGACGCCGGTCTCCGTGACCGTCGCGTCGGGCGTCCCGAGGGCGCTCGCTTCGATGAAGGTCCGCAAGAGATGGATGGACGATATGCCGATGATCGCCATAGCGAGCTTGATCTTCAGAAGGTTGGCGTTGACGTGTCCGAGCCATTCGGGACGATCAGGATGGTCGCCGAGGCCGAGCCGCGAGACGAAAGTCTGATAGCCGCCGATGATCACCATCACCAGCAGATTCGAGATCATCACGACGTCGATCAATCCTAACGCCGCGAGCATGATCTGCTGTTCGCTGATCGAGGTCGCGTGCGAGACGAGGTGGGACAGTTCCCTGACGAAGCGAACCACGTAAACGCATTGCGCGACGATCAGGCCGAGATAGAGCGGCGCTTGAAGCCAGCGTGAGGCGAATATCACGCTTGGAAGCGGCCGGATTTGAGATCTTGATCTGTCTGACATTCAGGGAGGCGAAAAGAGTTAAGGGTGAGCGGGGCAGATGTTTGCGGCCAAAACGTCTTACGCCTTTGCTTTCTTAAATGCTCGTCGCTTTTTAGTAAAATCTTGCAAGTTTGACGTAGGTGAATGTTATTTTTCCAATCCACTGCTTCATGAAGTCCGGCGGCTGGCGTCCCACATGGAAATCCTCGGCTGGTCCGCCGCGCAAAAGCGCAAGGCTGATTTCGGAATACGCCTTGATTTGAAACAACGAATGCTCCAAAGTTCCGGCCAATATTAGGGGGATGACGCTTTCCGGCGGCCACAGCCGTAGTTAAAGTGGTATATTAAAAGAGTGCCGTATATTAAGATGGAATATCGTCCCCACTGACAAGAGTTTCATACCTAAAGGTCAGTTCGCAGGCCGGCGTCCTTGCCGTCCCGATTGCTGATGGGGCAGATCATCGAGATTGCGGAATGACCAAGTTTGGAACTGTGCCTGGCGCCGATACTAAAGTTTCGCCAGTGAGTCATGTTGTCGACGGTCTCGGAAGCCTGAGCCCGAGGACCGTCACGCGGATTGACCTTGCCGAAGCGGTGTACCGATGCGTCGGCCTGTCCCGCAAGGAATCGGCCTCGCTGGTTCAGACGGTTCTCAATGAACTGGCCGACACATTGGCGGGGGGCGAAGCCGTCAAACTCTCTTCATTCGGATCGTTTGTCGTGCGCGCCAAGTCGGAACGGATCGGCCGCAATCCGAAGACCGGCATCGAAGTTCCGATCACTCAACGCCGTGTTCTAGTGTTCAAACCCTCCAGCGTGCTGAAGGCGCGCGTCAACGGACAAGCGACGCCCGACGAGGATTGCTAGAGCCTATTCCGATTGGAGTGAATCAATCCAATCGAGAAGACTATGCTCAAGCTTTTGACTCTGGAGCGATTTCTGATCGATCGCATGACTTCATGCGATCGGAAAGAACTCTAGGCGCGGAATGCGGGTCTTTCGCGGAGCGTCCGCTGTTCGCTCAATTGCGGATCGTCCCGTCGCGGAGTCTCGAGAAGCAGCCACGGCTCTGTTTTGGAGCTAAGGTCGCTCAAAGGAGCCGATCCGATGCAGAAGAGTCCTGATGCGTTTCGGACCATCAGCGAGGTCGCGGAAGAACTCGATCTTCCGCAGCACGTCCTTCGGTTCTGGGAGACGCGGTTTCCACAGATCAAGCCGCTGAAACGGGCTGGAGGGCGCCGTTTCTACAGGCCGAATGATGTCGAATTTCTGCGTGGCGTCAAACACCTGCTTTATGGTGAAGGCTATACGATCAGAGGCGTCCAGAAAATTCTGAAAGAGCAGGGCGTCCGCGTCGTCGCTTCCATAATTTCTGACGCGCCGGACGAGGGCGCCGGATTGAATTCTCCCGACATGGAAAGCGCGCCAGCGGTGCCCGACGAGCACGATCTGCCGCTCTTTCAATCGACTCTCCCCAGCCAGCCGTTTGCGGCCGATACGCCTCGGGGCGATGCGCCGGTCCTGAACTCTTCGGCGATCGAAAGCCTGCGACGCATTCTGATCGATCTCGACGAATGCGAGCAGATTTTGACCGGGGCGCGCCAGTCCTGAAAGTCTTTGCGTCGTAAGTGGAGGAACTCGTCGGCGCGGCGTTGCGATTGCCGGAGGCTTTCTCTATAAGGCCATGAGTCGGAGTGTAGCGCAGCCCGGTTAGCGCACTAGTCTGGGGGACTAGGGGTCGTGGGTTCGAATCCCGCCACTCCGACCAAACAAAACCGCCTCGTGACCGAGCGCGTTTGGCTCCGGCCTCGGGGCTCGCAAGAGCACTCGACTAGGAAGCCGTCCAAGCTCACAAGGCTACCTAGCTCGTAAAGCTTCCTCGCAAGACCGGCGGGCTTGCGAGCTAGAGCATATTCCGATCGGATTGAATCAATCCAATCGACAAGAATATGCTCAAGCTTTTCGCTCTGGAGCGGTTTCTGATCGATCGCATGACTTCATGCGATCGGAAAGCGCTCCAGGGGCCGAATGCGACGGGCCAGCAGCAGCTGATTTGTCCGATGAACTAGAACTCAGACCGCGAAGCTTGATCCACATCCGCACGAAGCGGTGGCGGCGGGATTGCTGATCTTGAACATCCGACTCATCAGATCATCGACGAAATCGATCCGGCAGCCTTTCAGAAATTCCAGCGAGACCGGATCGACCAGCACGACCGCGCCGTCGCGATCGAGGATCAGATCATCCTCCTCACGGCTCGCGGTAATGTTGTAGGTGTAGGTGAACCCGGAACACCCGCCGCCATCGACGCCAATCCTCAATGCCGAACCCCGGGGTTCGCTCTTCAGGATCTCGACGATGCGGCGCGCGGCTTTTTCCGTCAGTTCGACGGGTGATTCGACGGCCGTTTCGCTCATTTGAAACCTCGACTCGATATGCGGCGGTAGCCCGCCGTCAGCGGTCAGCGCCGCCGACTTGCCTCGTTCTCCTCAAAGGAACATATGTCGGACGGCTTGTCACGGCAATATAAGCTTAACCTGGAACGACTCTCATGGGCGCACTGGACTTGCGGATGGCGCGCGCGCCCTATGCCGCCGATGCGGCGCGAAGTCGCGGACGAGTGTTCGCCGAGCCTCCATCGAGGTCGCGATCCGAGTTTCAGCGGGACCGCGACCGCATTATCCATTCCTCCGCGTTCCGCCGCCTCGCCCATAAGACGCAGGTCTTTGTTCCTTATGAAGGCGACCATTATCGCACGCGGCTCACCCATTCGCTGGAAGTTGGCCAGATCGCGCGCTCGATCGCCCGATCGCTCGGGCTGGACGACGATCTCGCCGAAGCTCTCGCCCTGGCGCACGACCTCGGGCACACACCCTTCGCACATGCCGGCGAGGATGCGCTGGACGCGCTGATGGAGCCTTACGGCGGCTTTGACCATAATGCGCAGGCGCTGCGGATCGTCACGAGGCTCGAGCGCCGCTATGCTGGGTTCGACGGTCTCAACCTGACCTTCGAATCCCTCGAAGGTCTTGTGAAGCACAACGGACCCTTGCTGCGCCCGGATGGCGCGCCGCTGCCTGTTCATGCGAAACGGGGTTTGCCGAGCGCTATTGTCGAGTTCAACGCGGCGGTCGATCTCGAACTCTCGAAATTCGCCAGCGCGGAGGCGCAAGTCGCGGCGCTGGCCGACGACATCGCCTATAATGCGCATGACATCGACGACGGTCTTCGCGCCGGCCTCCTTGATCTAGAGCAGATCGGCGGCGGGGTGGAATTCCTGGCGGAGATCAAAGCGGAAATCCGCAGACTGAACCCGGATCTCGAGCCTGTCCGCGTCGTTCATGAACTTGTCCGGCGGCTTCTCACATCGTTCATCGAAGATGCGATCGATGAAAGCGGCCGCAGACTCGCCGCGAGCGGCGCCGCCAGCGCCGACGCCGTTCGCGCCATGGCGCGGCCTGTGATCGCATCCTCGGAGCCGATGGTTAACGTCGAGCGGACGATCAAGGAGTTTCTGTTTGAAAATCTTTATCGGCATCCGCGCCTCAATCGCGTTCGGACCGAGGCGAACGAGGTCATTTGCAACCTGTTTCACCGGTTTATGAAAGCTCCGGACGAGATGCCGTCCAACTGGGCGCGGGCAGCGGCGGATTTCGAAATCGGTTCGAGGGGACGCGCGCGCGCGATTTGTGATTACATTGCGGGGATGACCGACAGATACGCAATTCTCGAACATCGGAGACTTTTTGACGAGGCTCCGGATTTGCGTTAGAGCGCGCATTCCTCGCCCCTGTGGCGGCGGACTAAAACTTTGATTTCACGTGGTTTCTGAACCGGGAGAAAGGGCGTCCCGCCGCAGCGGAGGCCTTTTTCCCTGAGTAGGCCGGAATGAACCTGTTCGCCGAATTTCATGATCTCGTCGCTTCGATTCTGCAAACCATCGTCGCGAGCCAACGTCTTCCCGCCGATCTCGATCTTTCACGATTCGTGGTCGAGCCGCCGCGTGACCCTGCGCATGGCGACCTCGCCGTCAACGCGGCCATGGTCTATGCGAAGGAGGCGAAAGCGTTTTTTTCCAGTCCGCGGCAGCTCGCGGTGGAAATCGCGGTCGCCCTCGCGGAAGCGCCCGGCGTCGCCGAGGCGGAGGTCGCCGGAGCGGGCTTTATCAATATCCGTCTCAAGCCGGCGGTTTTTTCTCGCGTGTTGCAGGCCGCGCTGACCGAGGGGGCCGCGTTCGGACGGCCGCCGGAGCGCACTTCGAAGCTCAAGGTCAATGTCGAATATGTTTCGGCCAATCCGACAGGCCCGATGCACGTTGGTCATGGCCGTGGGGCCGTCTTCGGCGACGCCCTCGCCAATCTTCTCGAATTCGCCGGCCAGAAAGTCACGCGCGAATATTACATCAACGACGCCGGAGCGCAGGTGGATGTCCTCGCCAGGTCCGCTCATTTGCGTTACCGCGAGGCTTTGGGCGAGGACATCGGCGAGATCCCGGAGGGACTCTATCCCGGCGATTATCTGAAGGCGACCGGCGAAGCGCTCTCCAGAACTCATGGCGAGGCCCTCGTTGATCGCGCGGAAAGCGATTGGCTCGAGGACGTCCGCGCCGAAGCTGTCGACGGCATGATGGCGATGATCCGCGCCGATCTGGCGGCGTTGAACATCGAGCACGAGGTGTTTTTTTCGGAAAGATCGCTGACCCGCGGCGCCGAGGGCGATCAGATCGCGGCGGCGATCGCGGAACTGCGACGGCGGGGCCTTGTCTACGAGGGCCGGCTCGCGCCGCCAAAGGGCCAGGCGGCCGAAGACTGGGAAGATCGCGAACAAACATTGTTCAGATCGACCGATTTTGGCGACGACGTCGATCGGGCGCTGATGAAATCGGACGGCTCGTACACGTATTTCGCGTCTGACATCGCCTATCATAAATTGAAGATTGACCGGGGCTATACGGTTCTGATCGACGTCTGGGGCGCTGATCACGGCGGCTATGTCAAACGCATGCGCGCCGCGGTCGAAGCTCTCTCGGACAAAAAGGCGATCCTCGACGTCAAGCTGTGTCAGATGGTCAAACTGATGCGCGACGGCGCGATCGTCAAAATGTCAAAACGCTCCGGAGACTTCGTCACGTTGCGGGAAGTCGTCGATGAGGTCGGCGTCGACGCCGTCCGCTTCATGATGCTTTTTCGCAAGAATGACGCGCCTTTGGAGTTCGATCTTGCAAAGGTGATCGAACAGTCGAAAGAAAACCCGGTATTCTACGTCCAATATGCCCATGCAAGAGCAAAGTCTGTTATTCGCCAAGCACATACAGCAATGCCCGACATTGATACGTCAATTCCGTCCCTCGTCTCGGCGAACTTCGATCTTCTTGAAGATGCGGGGGAGCGCGATCTTGTGCGGCTGATCGCTCAATTTCCGAGGGTCGTCGAATCGGCCGCTTTCGCGCACGAACCGCACCGTCTCGCATTCTACCTCTATGAACTGGCGTCGACCCTGCATTCGCAATGGACCCGTGGCAAAGATCAGCCGCAATTACGATTTCTTAATGAAGACAAGCCATCTTTAACCATGGCGCGGCTGGCGTTGGTCGAAGGGGCGGCGGCGATTCTAGCCAGCGGTCTCGGCATTTTGGGTGTGAGCGCTCCCGCGGAAATGCGATAATTCGCGGTTCGAAACCGCTCGGCAGGCGCTTATGACCGCCCTTGAGTTCGAGAAGTCTGCGGCTGTCGGGAATATTGCGTAAGCGTCCCCTGTGTCAGGAGTAAAGACAGTATGGCCGAGCCAGTTGTAAAACGTCGACCGATGATCGATCTTGACGAATTCGAGCGGCGCCTGCGCCAGCCCGGCTCAGGCGAGCACAAGGACACCGATCCTCTCTCCGAGCTTGCCCGCCTTGTTGGTCCTCAGGAAGATCCCTACAAGGGCGTATTCGCCGCCCAGGGCCGCCGTCCAGTTCAATCATGGGACGAGCGTTCCCATGACGCCAACGGGCGCGACCCGTTGATGGGAGGCGATTTCGCCGCGATCGAAGCCGGGCTTCTGGGCGCTGCGGGACGCGATGCGGCGATGGGATATTCCGAACCTGGACGCGCGTCGGAGTATCATTCGCCGGATCTTCACGAACCGCACGAATTCCACGACACCGCCGACGAACCGGGGCATTGGGATTATGCGGACGCTCTGGAAGCGCCCCAGTTTCCGGCTGAAGGCCCTGACGAGGAAGAACGGTCGAGGCGCCCGCTCTATCTCATGGCGGCCATCATCGTCGCGGGAATTTCCGTCATCGCGGCCAGCTTCGTCATCAAGGGCGGCGTTACCGCGCCCACCGAGGTCGCCACGATCAAGGCGGCCAGCGGTCCGGCTAAAATTCAGCCTGAAGCGGCGCCGGGAGGAGAGGTTCCCGTTCAGGACGCCTCGATCATCGACAGAAGTTCTCAATCCTCGGCGGTCGCGCTCGTGAACAACGCCGAACAGCCAGTGGATTTGTCGCAGGCGCCGGAAAAAACCGCCCGGGTCATAACTTTGAATGGCGCAAAGGGTCAATACAACGCGCTCCCGCCCGGCGCGGCGGGCGTTCCTGTCGCCAATGCTCAGCCGCAATCGGCGCCCCGTTCCGACGGCGACCTCAGCATTGCCGGTCTGATCGAGCCCAAGAAGGTCAAGACCGTATCCGTTCGTCCAGACGGCACGCTGCTGCCGAACGCCCGTCCGGCGCCCATTCAGGCGACGCCGCCGGGCGCCGCGCATGCGCCCGCTCCTCCGGTCAAGGCCGCCACGCCGAAAACAACGGCGCGTGTGACGATGACGCCGAAGCCGGCCGAAGCCGAGGCCGCCCAGCCCGCTCAAAGGGCAAGGCCAGTCCAGGTGGCCGACGCTCAGGCTGAAGCCAACCAAGCGCAATCCAGTCCGGTGGGCGCAGGAACCTATGCCGTGCAGCTGGCGGCCCCCGAATCCGAGCAGGAGGCCCGTGATGTCCAGATTCGCCTCATGAAGAAATTCGGCGGCGAACTCGCCGGCTTCCACCCCTCGATCCATAAGGCCGCAAGCGGCTCCAAGACAGTCTATCGGGTGCGCGTCGGAAATTTGTCGAAAGAGGGCGCGACTGCTCTGTGTCAAAAAATTCAAGGCGGCGGGGGAGCCTGTTTCGTCGCCAAGAACTGAACGGGTCGATTTGTGAGTTGATGATCGCCGCCGCCTTCAATCCGTACGGCGGCGGCTCTGGCTTATGTCGAGAGATGTAAGCCCGACAGCGAGGCCGCAACGGCTTAGAACGCTGTGGATCTTCGCGCGAGACGCGAAAGCCGGCTTGCGATGAGCGCGAGATCCCGTCACTGTTTCGCGTGGCGCGGCGCTGGTTTCGCGAAGGAGGCCGTCTCGTGGAATTTGGTTTTGCGCAAGCGGCGCCCGAGGCCGAAGCGGAGACGTCCTTCGTCGTCGATGTCGAAGGCTTTGAGGGGCCGCTCGATCTTTTGCTGGATCTGGCGCGCAGACAAAAAGTCGATCTACACAAGATTTCCGTTCTGGCCCTCGCCGAGCAATATCTAGACTTCGTCGAGGCCGCCCGGAGTTTGCGGCTTGAACTCGCGGCGGACTATCTCGTGATGGCGGCTTGGCTCGCCTATCTCAAATCGCGGCTGCTTCTACCGCAGGAGAAGAAGGACGGCGAACCGGCCGCCGAGGAGCTTGCTGAAGCGCTGCAAATTCGTCTGCGCCACCTCGAGGCGATTCGCGCGGCCGCCGACATGCTGGTCAACCGGCCAAGAATCGGTCGCGATATTTTCCTGCGCGGCCAACCCGAACCGGTCAACGCCTCGGGCGCGGCGCTCTGGCGCGTCAGCCTTTTTGATCTTCTGTCCGCTTATTCGCAGCGCCGTCAGAAGCATGCGCTCGAACGCGTCGTTATGAAACAGCGTTTCGTCTGGTCGCTTGCGAGGGCCCGCGACGAACTCGAGAAATTCACCGGATATGCACTCGACTGGCTCGACCTCGATTCTTTTATCGCCGATTACGGCGCGACCCCGGAATTACGTCGATCGATCAGGGCGTCGACGCTCTCGGCTTCGCTGGAAATGGTGCGCGAAGGCGCGATCGCGATAAGGCAGGACGGACCCTTCGCGCCGCTGTGGATCAAACGGAACGGCCGGACCGACGAAGAAAGCGCGCCGGACAACGACTTCGGAAAGGAGACTTCGCTTGGCGGACCTCGCCAGATTATTTCCTGATCAGGAAAGCGATCGTTCCGTGGAAGACGCCCCGGCCGACGCCGGTGCGGTGCTGGCGGAATCCATGCGCATCGCCGAAGCGCTCCTTTTTGCGGCCTCGGAGCCTTTGAGCGAACAGGACATCGAGAAGCGGCTTCCGCGCGGCGCCGCCGCCTCCGCGGTGCTCGAACACTTGAGGGCCGCGTATAGCGTGCGCGGCGTTAATCTCGTCCGGGCCGGCGGCAAATGGATGTTCCGGACGGCGGCGGACCTGTCGTGGCTGATGTCGAGCGGCGCGGGCGAACCGAAACGGCTTTCCCGCGCGGCGCTCGAAACATTGGCGATCGTCGCCTATCACCAGCCGGTGACCCGCGCGGAAATCGAGGATATCCGCGGCGTCGCCATTTCCAAGGGAACCCTCGACGTCCTCGTCGAGGCTGGATGGGTGCGGCTGCGGGGGCGCCGGCGCGCCCCAGGGCGCCCGATCACCTATGGAACCAGCGAGGCGTTTCTGATCCATTTCGGGTTGGAGGCCATCGCCGATCTGCCCGGGCTCGATGAACTGAAAGCGGCCGGTCTCTTCGACGGCAGGCTTCCGCAGAGCTTTGGGATCCCGCAGCCCTCCGATGACGCCAGTCTCAGTCCCGACGAGGATCCGCTTGAGGAAACCGAAGCCGTGGAGCCGCTCTCGGCCGCCGACGATACGACAAGTCCTGACGACTGAACGTAAGGGGTCTGGCTTCAGGCGAACTCGGCGGAAACCGAAACCTTCCGTTGCAGCCATTCCGGCTGGGGAAGATTTTTCGAGCGCAGAAACTCGAGATTGAAGAGCTTCGACTGATAACGCGCGCCGGAATCGCACAAGATGGTCACGATCGTGTGCCCGGGCCCAAGATCTTTCGCGAGCCGGATGGCCCCGGCGACGTTAATGCCGGAGGAGCCTCCCAGCAGCAATCCTTCATGTTCGGCGAGATCGAAGACGATCGGCAACGCCTCTTCGTCGCTGATCTGATAGGCGCAATCGACGGGCGCATCCTGGAGATTGGCGGTGATCCGCCCCTGGCCGATACCCTCGGTGATCGATGAGCCGGAGGAGGAAAGCTCTCCCTTGGTGTAAAACGAATAGAGCGCCGCGCCGAACGGGTCCGCGATCGCGATTTTGACGTTGCTGTTCCTGGCCTTCAAGGCCATCCCGACGCCGGCGAGCGTGCCGCCAGTGCCGACGGCACAGACGAAGCCATCGATCGCGCCGTTCGTCTGATCCCAGATTTCAGGGCCGGTCGTGTCGATGTGGCCCTGACGATTGGCGATATTGTCGAATTGATTGGCCCAGATCGCGCCCGCGGGATGTTGCTTGGCGAGTTTTTCCGCGAGACGTCCGGACAGTTTGACGTAATTGTTCGGGTCTGAATAAGGAACCGCGGGAACCTCGATCAATTCGGCGCCCTGGAGGCGCAGGAGATCCTTTTTCTCCTGGCTTTGCGTGTCCGGGATCACGATGACGGTTCCGAATCCGAGAGCATTGGCGACGAGGGCGAGGCCTATCCCCGTGTTGCCTGCGGTGCCCTCGACGATAAGCCCGCCGGGCTTCAATGCGCCGCGCCGGATGGCGTCCTCAATGATGGAAAGCGCGGCGCGATCCTTAACGGACCCGCCGGGATTCATGAATTCCGCCTTGCCGTAAATGGCGCAGCCGGTCGCGTCAGACGCATGCTTGAGTTTGATAAGAGGCGTCTGTCCGATCGCCTCGATCACGTTGGCCCGCAGGTCCATTTTCAAAGTCTCGTTTCCCGGTCGAGTAAGTATAATAAACTCGCGAGGCCTGTCGAGCATTCATCCAGCGAGGCCAAGCGGACTTTTTCTCCAATCCCGCAGACTTTTGCTTCAATCCCTGGATAAGCAACGTAAAAAGCAGGAGCGATTTTCGGGCCAAAAGCTGAACACCGCAATGGCGATGTTCAGCCTTTCAAAGAATACGGCGTCCAAAGCGGCTATTTCGGCGCCTTGTAGAGAGTGCGGCCGACAATGCCCGCGAGCCAGCCGCCTGCGATCGGCATGACCCAGAAGAACCAGAGTTGCTTGAGGTAAGCGCCGCCCACGATCAGCGCCGGGCCGGTGCTGCGAGCCGGATTGACCGAGGTGTTCGTCACCGGAATCGAAATGAGATGGATCAGCGTCAAAGCCAGGCCGATCGCAAGTCCGGCGAAGCCAGCAGGCGCGCGCGGCGACGTCGCGCCCAGGATGATGATCAAGAAGAAGAATGTGAGCAAGATTTCCATGAACATGCCCGAGACGAATGAGTAATGCCCCGCGCTCAATTCACCGTACCCGTTCGCCGCAAAATTGCCGAGCTTGAATTCAGGGCTGCCCTTGGCGATGACGTAAAGGGCGACCGAGGCGGCGATGGCGCCAGCGACCTGTATGACAATATACGGCAGCACGTCGCTCGCGGAGAACCGCTTTCCCGCCCAAAGGCCGACAGTCACCGCCGGGTTGAAATGGCCGCCCGAAATATTTCCGAAGGCGTAAACGCCGGTCAGAACCGTGAGGCCGAACGCCAGCGCGACGCCGGCGAAACCGATCCCCAATTGCGGATACGCGGCGGACAGCACCGCGCTGCCGCACCCCCCGAACGTGAGCCAAAATGTGCCAAGAAATTCCGCGGTGAGGCGTTGTGAGAGATTCATGTCGGATTCCAATTTCAATTTAAGGAAGGGGATTTCGACCGGTGATCGGTCTTTCGGGGAAAGGCTACGGTGTTTTTCGCGGAAACGCTGTTTGAGGCGCTTTTGGGCGGGCCTGTCACACGCCGCTCTTCATTCGAGGAAACGTCTTCTCTTAGTCGAGGGGCGCCTTCTCTTAAGGAGTGCCTTCTTTTAAGGGGCGCCTTCTCTTAAGGGGCGTCTTCGCCTCCTCTTCGGGGATCATCCGAGTCTTGCAGCGCCCTCAACCGACTCAGTAGCGCTTACAAGCCACACTAAAACTGAAGCAAGGGTATTTTTTTGTCAATTGCGCTGCAGCAACATGAATGTTTCTCGACATCCGTTTTTGAAACGGACAGATGGAGGAATTCCTCCGCGGTTTCATTCCCCGGGGCCAAAACGGCCCGGAACGCCGTCACGGCGCCCTGAGGATCTGGCAGTGTTCGCCGGCCGCCGCTTCCAGCGCAAAGGGAGGACGAATGATGAGGCAATCGGCGCGGCCGAGCAGCCCCATCAGCGAGGAATCCTGCGCTTCAAACGGCGTTGCGACGGGGAGGGCGTCGGCGCTCACGGCGAGCGAGCCGCGCAGATAATCCTCGCGCGAATCATTGGCGCGGACAAAGGCGCCCAGCACCGCCGGTTCACATTGGCCGATCCGAGCTTTGGCGTCTCCGGCCAAAGCCCGCACAAGCGGCGCGAGAAACAGCATGCTGGTGATGATGGCGGACACCGGATTGCCGGGCAGACCGAGAATCGCCATGGATCCAAGGCGTCCGTGGATCAAGGGTTTGCCCGGCCGCATCGCGACCCGCCAGAAGTCCAGCGCCATGCCTTCGCTGGCGAGCGCTTTCTTGACGAGATCGTGGTCTCCGACGGAAGCTCCGCCCAGCGTCACAAGAACATCGGCGCCGGCGTCGCGGGCGGCCCTGATCCCGGCCTCGACCGCTCCGGCCTCGTCGCGGGCAATGCCAAGATCGATCGGTTCTCCCCCTGCGGTGGCGACGATCGCGGCGACGGCGAAGGAGTTGCACGCTATGATCTGGCGCGAAGAAAGCTCCGTTCCGGGCGGCTCCAGTTCATCGCCCGTGGCGAGGATCGCGACCCGCGGACGGCGCGTCACCGGAATCTTCGGATGGTTCATCGCGGCCGCGAGCGCAATCTGCGACGGGCCCAGACGGGTCCCGGCCCGGAGCAAAACTTCCCCCTTGGTGAAATCAAGGCCCCTCGCGCGCACGAACTGGCCCCTGGCGACAGTTCGTAAAGGCGCAACGTCCGCGTCTTCAGCGGAGGCGTATTCCTGCATTAGGATCGCATCGGCGCCATCGGGAACCGGCGCGCCGGTAAAGATCCGCACTGTCTCGAGAGGCCCGACCCGCCCGTCGAATCCATGCCCGGCGGCGCTCTCGCCGACGAGCTTAAGGCGCGCCGGGAGGCTGGCGAGATCGGCCGACCGTACGGCATAGCCGTCCATCGCCGACACGGCGCAAGGCGGCTGCGTGAGGTTCGCGGACAGGTCGCTGGCGAGAATCCGATGCAAGGCTTGCGTCAGACCGACCGATTCGGCCGGATGGAACGGAGCGGCGCCCGCGAGAATGCGTTCGCGCGCCTCAGCGACGGAGAGCAGCCCCTCGCGCTTCATCAACCCGACGCCTGGTCCCGCGTCCAGTCGCCCGACCGGCCGCCGCTCTTTGCGAGGACGGCGATCCCCTCGATGCGCATGTCCCGGTCGACCGCCTTCAACATGTCGTAAAGCGTGAGGCAGGCGACCGAAACACCTGTCAACGCTTCCATTTCGACGCCGGTCTGGCCCGCGACTTTCGCCATCGCCCGGACCCGAATGCCAGGCAGCGCCGCATCAGGCTCGAGATCAACCCGTACTTTGGTCAAAAGCAATGGGTGGCAAAGGGGAATCAATTCGTGGGTTTTTTTGGCGGCCATGATCCCCGCGATGCGAGCGGCGGCGAAAACGTCGCCCTTCTTGGCGTTTCCCGATAGTGCCAGTTCAAGTGTTTCCCGCCGCATGACGATCCGGCCCTCGGCGACGGCGACGCGCTCGGTCGCGGCTTTGCCGGACACGTCGACCATGTCGGCTTCGCCGGTGTTTGAAAGATGTGTGAGGTCCGGCATGAGGACTTCTGTTCGAGCGGTTTACTGGGCGGCGTGGCCGCCGTGAGCGCGCGCTGGAGGCGGACCAAGGAGAAGATCCCGAGTCGCCGCCGCCACGTCGTCCTGACGCATCAGGCTTTCGCCGACAAGAAAGGTCGAAATCCCATGCGATTGCAATCGCACACAGTCTTGATGCGTGTGGATGCCGCTTTCGCCGACGATGATCCGGTCCGCCGGAATTTTTTCAGCCAGCCTTTCGCAGACGTCGAGCGACGTCTTGAAAGTACGCAGATCACGATTGTTAACGCCGATGAGCCTTGATTCGAGGCGCAGCGCGCGCGCGAGTTCCGCCTCGTCGTGCACCTCGACAAGAAAATCGATGGAAAGATCGTGTGCGGCTCGCGTCAAGGCGCTCGCCTCGTCATCGGAGACGCACGCCATGATGATGAGGATGCAATCGGCGCCATGTGCGCGAGCCTCATAAACCTGATAAGGATCGAAAAGGAAGTCTTTGCGTAGACAGGGTAAATGCGTCGCTTCACGGGCGGCGTCGAGATCGGGAAGATCGCCCTGGAACGAAGGTTTGTCGGTGAGCACGGAAAGGCAGGCCGCGCCGCCTTGTTCGTAGGCCCGCGCCAGCGCCGGCGGATCGAAATCCGCCCGGATGAGGCCTTTCGACGGACTGGCTTTCTTGATTTCGGCGATCAGCGCGATATGCCCCGAATCCCGTTTGGCCTCGATCGCGCGCACAAAACCGCGCGGCGGATCGTGATCATGCGCCTTGCGCTCGAGGGTCTGAAACGGCATCCGGACTTTCGCCTGCGCGATTTCGCGGCGCTTATAAATTTCAATAGTCTTTAAAATATCGGTCATGTAGAGCCTGCCGCAACGGACATCATCGCCGCCTCCTCGCATGCATGCGCGCTGTTCGAGACTTCCACAAGTTTCGCCAGAATCGCTGACGCGCGTCCATCGTCGATCGCCGTCGCCGCCAATACGGCGCCTTCCCGCAGGTCGGCGGCTTTCCCGGCGATGACCAGCGCCGCGGCCGCATTGAAGACTGCGATATCGCGGTAGGCCGAGGGCTGTCCGTCTAGGACCGATAGCAGGGCCTTCGCGTTGGCCGCCGGATCGCCGCCGATGAGATCAGCGAGCTTCGCCCGCGGCAGCCCTGCCGCCTCGGGGGTAATTTCAAAGGAGCGGATCACTCCGTTTTCCAGCGCGGTGACGAAGGTCGGACCCGTCGTCGTCGCCTCGTCGAGACCGTCCGAGCCATGGACAAGCCAGACTTTTTCGGCGCCGAGATTGCGGAGAACGCGCGCCAATGGGTCGAGCCAGCGCGCCGCGAACACGCCCAGCATCTGCCGCCTCACGTTCGCGGGATTGGCGAGCGGACCCAGCATATTGAAAATCGTGCGCGTCCCGAGATCGGCGCGGACTGGCGCGACATGCCGCATGGCCGCGTGATGAGTCTGGGCAGTCATGAAGCCGATGCCCGCCTCCCGGATACAGGCTTCGACATGCGCGGGCGAAAGGCCTGTGCGGACCCCCAGGGCGGCAAGCACATCGCTCGATCCCGATCTTGAGGACGCCGCGCGGTTGCCATGTTTGGCGACGGGAACGCCGCAGGCCGCGACAATCAACGCCGCCAGCGTCGAGACATTGTAGGTCGAATGGCCGTCGCCGCCGGTGCCGACGATGTCGATCGTCTCCGGTGGCGCGGCGACGGTCAGCGCCCGGGCCCGCAGCGCCGCGACGGCGCCGGTGATTTCCTCGACCGTTTCGCCGCGCACCCGCAGCGCCATGAGGAAGCCGCCGATCTGGGCCGGAGTGGGTTCGCCCGAAAAAATATGCTCGAACGCCGTCTTCGCCTCGGCCTCGGTCAGGCTGGCGCCTGTCGCGACTTTGCCGATGAGAGGTTTGAACGCGTCCATATCAGATCCCAATACCCGGGGAGTTCAATATCCCGCCTGGCGTGCGGTCTTGTTCCATTGCGCGGCCAGATCCAGAAAATTCGCGAAAATCCGGGACCCATGTTCTGACGCGATGCTTTCGGGGTGAAATTGAACGCCGTGCGCGGGATAAGTCTTGTGCGAAAGCCCCATCACAAGTCCGTCGGTCGTCGCCGTCACGCACAGGACGTCTGGCATCGTCTCGGCGCGCACCACCAGCGAATGGTAGCGGACCGCGTGGAAGGGCCCGTTGAGACCGCGAAACACGCTCTGGCCCTGATGTTCGACAGATGCGATCTTGCCGTGAACGGGACTTGGCGCACGGACGACTTCGCCGCCATAAGCCTCGCCGAGCGCCTGATGCCCAAGGCAAACTCCAAGGATCGGAATCGACGCTCCCGCGGCCTCGATCAGGTCGAGGCAGATTCCAGCGTCCTGCGGGCGGCACGGGCCAGGCGAGAGCACGATCGCATCAGGCTTCGCCGCCATCACCTCCGCCACGCTGACGCGATCATTGCGGTGCACGGCGACATCCGCGCCAAGAGACCCCAGGCAATGCACCAGGTTCCAGGTGAAGCTATCGTAATTGTCGATGAATGTGATCGCGGTCATGGGCGCTTATGATCGTTGGTGCGCTGTTTTGGGCCCCGCGCGAGCCAAGGTCAAGAAAGATCAGCCGCCCCGGACCTGGGGAGCCAACCGGCTCTGTCGTATTTTTTTGCAAGGGAATCGTAGAGGTTAAGGCGATCCCGCAAATGGGAAGGGGGCGCTATGACCGACCGCAGGCCAGTTGCTTGGATCGCCTTTGGCGCAGGAGGCCATCGAGGAGCTATACGGGCAACGCCGCGTTCATCAAACCCTGGGGTCCGGGCGAACCATCCTCCCCTATCTGGGCCGCGCGGCTGCCCCGCGATCTCGTTCCCGGGACAACAACGATCTGGTGCTGGAGATCATTGGGTCCGCTTTGAGCAGCGCTATTACTGCCCGCGCTTCGGTCTCGTCGCGAAGCGGACGGCTTCCTCGGCGGCGCGGAACAAAGCTTGCGCCTTGTTGACGCATTCGCGCTGCTCCGCGGCGGGGACTGAATCGTAGACGACGCCGGCGCCCGCCTGCACATGCATCATGCCGTCCTTGACGATCGAGGTGCGCAGAACGATGCAGGTGTCCATCTCGCCCGAGGCGCCGAAATAACCGATGCAGCCGCCATAAATTCCGCGTTTGTCGGTTTCGAGTTCGTCGATGATCTCCATCGCGCGCACTTTCGGCGCTCCCGACACCGTGCCCGCGGGAAACCCGGCGCAGAGCGCGTCGATCGCGTCATGCTCGGATTTGAGCCTGCCTTCAACGTTCGAGACGATGTGCATGACATGGCTGTAGCGCTCGATGGCGAATTTTTCCGTCACCTGAACTGATCCGATCTGCGCCACGCGTCCGACATCGTTGCGGCCGAGATCGAGCAACATCAGATGTTCGGCGCATTCCTTTTCGTCGCCGAGCAGATCCTTGGCGAGTTCTTCATCCTCGAGCCTTGTCTGACCGCGCCAGCGCGTCCCGGCGATTGGACGGATGGTGACTTTTCCGCCGCTCACCCGCACCAGAATTTCCGGACTGGAGCAGACGATCTGAAAGGCGCCGAAGTCGAGATAACAAAGAAATGGCGACGGGTTGATCCGCCGCAGCGCGCGGTAGAGGGCGAAGGCGGGCAGGGCGAAGGGCGCCGAAAAACGTTGCGACAGAACGACCTGCAAGATGTCTCCTGCGCGGATATAGTCCTTGGCGCTTCCGACCATCTCATGAAAGCGCGCCTCGGACGTGTTCGACACCGGCGCGGCGGCTTTAAGATAAGGGTCCGCGGGCAGGATTTGGGCGGCGAGGGGAGAGTCCAGAATCGCGGCGACGGCCTCTATGCGCTCGCAGGCGCTGTCATACGCGGCGGAAAACGTCGTCTCCGGCGACGGCCGCAGCGGGGTGACGACAACGATCTCGTCCCTGACCGCGTCGAAAACGACCATCACGGTCGGGCGCATCATCATCGCGTCGGGGGCGCCGATCGGATCGGATTTTTCGGCGGGAAGGCGCTCCATCTGGCGCACCATGTCGTAGCCGAGGTAGCCGAAAACGCCCGCCGCCATCGGCGGCAGGTCATCGCTCGCTCCGATCCGCGATTCCGCGATGAGCGCGCGCAATGCTTTCAGCGGAGGCTCGGCGCAAGGTGTGAAGTCATCGGGATCAATCAGCGCGCGCCGATTGATTTCGCAGGCGCCGCCGAAGGCGCGCCAAATGATGTCCGGGTCGAGGCCGATCATGGAATAGCGGCCGCGCGCGGCTCCGCCCTCGACCGATTCCAGAAGGAAGAGACGTCCGTTCCGTCCGGCGGACAGTTTCAAAAAAGCCGAGACCGGCGTTTCGAGATCGGCGACGAGTCGCGTCGACAAAAGACGCGCCTCGCCAACTGCGTAGCTCTTAGCGAAGGACTCGCGCGAGAGGTGATCCATAGCGCTCAATCGGCAAGATCGGCGGGCTCGTTCGAGCCGCCTCCGGCCGCCGCGAACGCCGCCGCATTGACCTTGACGCCGAGTTCATCCTCGAGCTTCGCCAGATATTCCGCCAGCACATCGTCGATGAGGCCGCCTTTCACCGTATCCTTGACCGCGACGAGATCCGCGCTCTCGTAATCGACCGGCGATACGACAGAATCGACGACTTGAAACAGGATGCGACCGCCGTCGTCGGTCCGGAACGACCCCGCTCCCCGAACGGGAGTGTCGAAAATACGCGGCGTTATGTTGACCGGAAGTCCCTCGGCTCCGGTCCGCTTGATGTTGGCGACATGCTTCACTTTGACATTGCCTTCGGCCGCGGCGACGGCCGCCAACGTTTCGCCGGCGTTTATCTTCTTGACCAATTCGTCGGCTTTCGCGGCCATCAGCTTCGCCGTTTCGTCGTCGCGCCACGCCTTTTCGACCTCAGGCTTCACTTCCTCAAGGGTCTTCTCGCGGGCCTTGTCGGTTTTCGCGACCTCGAACCATTGATAGCCTCCGGCCGGAACCCTCAATGTGTCGTTGTCGACGCCGACATCCGAGGCGAAGGCCGCTTTCAGAAGCGGAGCGCGATTCTCAAGACCGGACGCCGAATCGGCGCCCTTAGGGTTCAGCCCGGCCGCATCGACGGAGGCGACGATTCGCGGCTCGAGACCCGCGCCTTTTGCGGCTTCCGTCAAGGACTTGCCGGATGCGCGCTGATCCTCGATCGCATCATGGAGCCGATCAACCTCCGTCCGCGCCCGCTGCGCCGCAATTTCGCGCTTCAGCTCGGCCGAAACCTCCGGAAAAGGTTTGAGGCTGGCGGGAACGATGCTCGTAACCCGGACCAGCACCGTGCCGAACTGCGCCTTGACCGGCCCGCTGACCTCGCCTTGCGCGAGGGCGAAAGCTGCGTCGGCGACGTTCTTGTCGACCAGTCCGTCGCGGGCGACGGTTCCGAGACTGGCGTCCTTGGCGGTCAGATTTTTTTCTTTGAGGATTGCGTCGAAGCTCGTCCCGGCGCCGATTCTGGCGCGCGCCTGCGCAGCGGCGGCCTCGTCAGGGAATAAGATCTGCTCGACGGCGCGCTTTTCCGGGGATCCGAACTTCTCGTTCTTGACTTCGTCGTAGCGCTTTTGCGCGTCGGCGTCGCTTATCTGGTCGGGTTTTGCGATCAGGGCCGGAGTCAGCGTTAAAACAACGAGATCGCGATATTCGTGCGTCGCGAACGACGCGCGACGATCGTTGAAATAGCTCTGAAGCTGGTCCGGCGAGGGAGCGGGGACGGAGACGCCCGCAACCGGAAGTTCCATATAATCCGCGCTCCGGACTTCCGCCTGAAAGCGATGGATGGCGGCGAGCATCGCCTTGGGAATCTCAAGCCCATAGGTCAAGGCGTCGGCGATTTCGCTGCGCAACAAGGAACTGCGCTGTTCCCGCACAAAGGTTTTTTCAGTGAATCCGTTGTCGCGGAGAAGCTGTTCGAACTTCTGCTTGTCGAAGCGGCCGGTCGGACCTTTGAACGAGGGATCGTTCATGATCGCTTTCGTGATGTCCTTGTCGCTGACGGCGAGGCCGAGCTTTTGCGCCTGCTGGTCAAGCGCGGCCTCGCTGACGAGCCGGGACAGAAGCTGCCGGTCGAGGCCCAACTTGCGGGCTTCCGCAGGCGTAATATTGCGCCGGGCCCGCCTTTGCATGCGAAGCAGTTCGCTCTGGTAGGCGTCGCGGAACTCCGCCGCGGTGATTTCGACGGAGCCGACCTTCGCGAGGCCGCCGGCTCCAAATCCCCGGAAAATATCGCCGATGCCCCAGATGACGAAGCTCAAGATGATGAGCCCCATAACCATAGCCATCAGGCCGCGGCCGATCCAGCTTTGCGTCGCCGCGCGCATCGAGTCGAGCATGTTTACAGTTTCTCTCTAAATTCCGCAGCTTCGGCAGGCTTTCACAAATTTCGGCCGGACTATAAGAAGGTGCGCCTGCGCTTGCAACGCGGCGGCGATCGACTCAATCGGAAATTTCTCGATGTCCTTTTATTCTCAGCCGCACCGGCCACGTCCTCTCGTCGCCGGAAACTGGAAGATGAACGGCCTGCGGCGAGACCTCGGCGAGATCGCGGCGATCTGCGCGGCCGTCGGCGCCGGAGACGCTGGGCAAGCCGAAATCGTGATTTGTCCTCCCGCGACGCTGCTGATGGCGGCGGCGCCCATTTGCAAGGGATCTCCCGTGGCGTTGGGAGGACAGGACTGTCATATTGAGGCGAGCGGACCGTTCACGGGAGAGATTTCGGCCGAGATGCTGAAGGACGCCGGGGCCGAATTCGTGATTTTGGGCCATTCGGAACGAAGGCTCGACCATTACGAACACGATCATCTCATTCAGGAAAAGACCAAGGCCGCGTACCGGGCGGGCCTTTCGGCCATCGTCTGCATCGGGGAAACGAGGGCGGAGCGCGAAGCGGGCGAGGCTCTGCCGGTCATCGCCGCCCAGCTGGCGGGATCTCTTCCCGGGCTTTCGACGTCGGAGCGCCTCGTGATCGCCTATGAGCCCGTCTGGGCCATCGGCACTGGATTGACTCCGACCCTTGGTGAGATCGCCGAGATGCACCGGTTCATCCGGTTGCGCCTCGACCAGCTGCTGCCGCAGCAGGGCGTTAAAATACGGATCCTTTACGGGGGGTCGGTCAAGCCGGGCAATGCTGCGGAGCTGATGGCCGTGGACGGCGTCGACGGCGCCCTTGTCGGCGGCGCCAGCTTGACTTCGGCCGATTTCATGTCGATTGCTGCGGTCTATGGCGCCAAGGTCGAAACCGGCTCGACGCCAAAAAGCGCCTGACCATTTATTCGCTGGCCTTCGCTGGCGGGCGCGTTATAAACCGCGTTTCAGCATAAAGCCTGCGGAGCCGCAGCATCGGCCGCCCTCAAAGGGCGGCTGAACAGGTAGAGAGTTCTTTTCATGCAGTCGGTCCTAGTCGCCATTCATCTTATGGTCGTCGTCGCCCTTGTTGTGACCGTGCTCCTGCAGCGCTCCGAAGGCGGCGCCCTCGGGGTTGGCGGCGGCGGCGGGTTTATGTCCGGACGGGGTCAGGCGAACGTGCTGACGCGCGCAACCGCGATCCTCGCCGCGCTTTTCTTTGCGACCAGCCTCGGCCTGACGGTCCTGGCCAGATGGAACCGCGCGCCCGACACAATCTTGCAAACCGAGGCGCCGTCCCCCGCCGGCCAAGCCCCGGCCGGGGCGAATACCGGAACCTTGTTCGATCAGCTGAAACAGCTGGAGGAGCAACAGCCGAAAGCGCCGGCTCCTTCTTCTCCGGCTCCCGCTCCTTCATCGGCTCCCGCTCCTTCGTCGGCGGCGGCTCCTTCTCCGGCTCCGGCGGCTTCTCCACCCAAGGCTCCGGTTAAAACCTGGGCGCCGCCGGCGGAGCTTTTAACCGCGCCAAAGCCGAATAAAGCGCAATAAAAGCCCAGTAGGGGCCGGTTTGGCCTGGATCTTCTGACGAATCGGCTCGGTCTGCCTCTGTCGGGTCACGCACGAATCTGGTCGGAGCCCAGATTCGTGTGGATGACGCCCGCGATGCGCAAGTTACTTCCCTAAACTGGCTGAAATAGGATAATCCTCAAGGCCCATGGCGCGGTACATTTTCATCACCGGCGGCGTGGTCTCATCGCTCGGCAAAGGACTCGCGGCCGCTTCGCTCGGGGCGTTGCTTCAGGCGCGCGGCTACACCGTGCGATTGAGGAAGCTCGACCCCTATCTCAATATCGATCCCGGGACGATGAGTCCCTACCAGCACGGCGAAGTCTACGTCACGGACGACGGCGCCGAGACCGACCTCGACCTTGGACATTACGAGCGGTTCACCGGCCGCCCGGCGGTCCGCGAAGACAATATCACGACCGGCAGGATCTATCAGGACATCATCGCCAAGGAGCGCCGCGGCGATTATCTTGGCGCGACGGTCCAGGTCATTCCCCACGTCACCAATGCGATCAAGGATTTTGTCCTCAGCGGCAACGACGGGGTTGATTTCGTCCTTGTCGAGATCGGCGGCACCGTCGGCGACATCGAAGGCCTTCCCTTTTTCGAGGCGATCCGCCAGCTCGGCAACGATCTCCCGCGCGGCCACGCGCTCTTCATTCATTTGACGCTGTTGCCCTATATCCCCAGCGCGGGCGAGCTCAAGACCAAACCCACCCAGCATTCCGTCAAGGAACTGCGATCCATCGGAATTCAGCCTCATATCCTGCTGTGCCGCACAGATCGCGAGATCCCGCGCGAGGAGCGCCGCAAGCTGGGATTGTTTTGCAACGTCCGCGAAAGCGCGGTTATCGAGGCGCGCGACGTCGCCTCGATCTATGACGCGCCGCGCGCCTATCACGCCACAGGGCTAGACCAGGAGGTTCTTTCGGCGTTTGGAATCGAACCCGCTCCGAAGCCGGACATGGGACGCTGGAACGCCGTCATGGAGCGCATCCGCAATCCCGAAGGCGAAGTCACCATCGCGATCGTCGGCAAATACACTGGCCTCAAGGACGCCTACAAATCCCTGATCGAGGCTCTCGCTCATGGCGGCATCGCAAACCGCGTGCGGGTGCGAATCGACTGGATCGAATCCGAGATTTTCGAGGGCTGCGATCCCGCTTCCCATCTCGAACACGTCCACGGCATTCTGGTCCCCGGCGGGTTCGGCCAGCGCGGCGCGGAGGGAAAAATTCTCGCCGCCCGCTTCGCGCGCGAGCGCAGGGTGCCTTATTTCGGCATCTGCTTCGGAATGCAGATGGCGGTGATCGAGGCGATGCGCTCGCTGGGCGGCGTTCCCGAAGCCAACTCGACCGAATTCGGACCAACGAGAGAACCCGTGGTCGGCCTGATGACCGAATGGATGCGGGAAAATGAATTGCAGATTCGCGCCGCCGAAGGCGATCTTGGCGGGACGATGCGGCTTGGCGCCTATCGGGCGCTGCTCTCGCCCGGCTCGAAGATCGCGGGAATCTATGGCGCGACGGAAATCTCCGAACGGCACCGCCACCGCTACGAGGTCAACGCCGCCTATCGCGACCGCCTTTTAGATAAAGGCCTTGTCTTCGCCGGTTTTTCGCCTGACGGACTGCTGCCCGAAACCATCGAACTCGAAGACCATCCCTGGTTCATCGGGGTCCAGTTTCATCCTGAACTGAAGTCCCGGCCGTTCGAGCCGCACCCGCTGTTCGCCAGCTTCATCGCGGCTGCGCTGGAGCAATCGCGGCTCGTGTAAGCGCGTCAGCCTCGCCCGCGATAGGGTGGCACGCCCTGGTCCGGCAACCATGTCCCGGCCGGTAGCGCGCCTGCGGACCAGAACACGTCGATCGGAATCCCGCCACGCGGATACCAATAGCCGCCGATTCTGAACCAGACAGGATCGAGCGCCGCGACAAGATCCTTGCCGATGCGCAGGGTGCAATCCTCGTGGAAAGCGCCGTGATTGCGGAATGATCCCAGATAAAGCTTGAGCGATTTTGATTCGACCAGCCATTCCCGGGGCGCGTAATCGATGACGAGGTGGGCGAAATCTGGCTGTCCCGTCACCGGGCAGAGCGAGGTGAATTCCGGCGCCGTGAAACGGGCGATATAGGTTTCACCCGCATGCGGATTCGGCACGCGTTCGAGCGTCGCCTCGTCCGGAGAGTGCGCCGCCGCCTGCGCGCCCAGAAGAGTGGCTCCCGTATGCGTCCTGACCAATCCAGACTCTCCAAATTGGCGTCTGGCTTCTGCGCGTAAAATCTCAGCGCGCCGCCATCCGCCGCCATTTAGCCTCGACCCGCCGGGCCAGGGCCCGCACCCGCGCGTCATGCGCCGCCCAGAAGGCCGCGCTGACGGCCGCGGTCCTGATCCGCGGACCGCGCGGAACGACGGGAATTCTCGCCGGCGCCGGATCATAGGCGAACGGAGCCGATGCGCCAGCGGCAAAAGGAGACCCCAGCGCGGCAAGGTGAGCGCGCGCGCGTCCGCAATATGTAACCGAAAGCGGCGACATCGTTTCCTCGCCGTGTCCAGCCCGATACTTCATAAGGGCGCGGCAAAGATCGCCGTTGGCGAGCCGCCAGGCCTCCGCGAGATAGGTCACGCCATAGTGAATATTGACCTCGGGCCTGGCGAGTTCGCCCGCGTCGCCCTTGAAACCCAGCATCGCCGCCGTTTCCGGCCGGATCTGCATCAAACCAATTTCGCCGACGCCTCCGATGACGGTCGGATCATACCCGCTCTCGATCGCCGTGACTGCGTCGGCGATATCTAGGGGAAGGCCGCTCCGGTCGGCCTCCCGCTTCAAGATCAAGCGATAGGCGCTGCGCGCCGCCCGAGCTTCAGGCGGGCGCGTGTCGTTTTGCGGGTCGGCGGCAGACGAATTGGCCTCGCCTTGATCCGGTTTGGGCGCCGCGGGCAATCCGGCGATCTCCGGCGGCCTTCGCGGAGGCTGGGGAGCCTCGCCGAGCGCGTCAGCCGCACCCGCACCGACCGTCAGAAAACCAGCGCCGAGGCGAAAAGCCCAATTCGCGGCGGTTTTTCCCTGCACGCGCAATCTCCAAAACAGCCTGAAAACAACGAAATCGAATGAAATCGATGGTAGAGAAAAAATCTTAAGAGGTCCTGTCCGAAACAAGCGAAGGGCTTTTTTCCCGCCGAGGTTCAGCGTAGAACCTAATCCATCCGTCAGCATTGCACAAAGGAGCTGTTATGACAGCGATCGTCGACATCGCCGCACGAGAAATTATGGATAGCCGCGGCAATCCCACCGTCGAGGTCGACGTCACTTTGGAAGATGGATCGTTCGGCCGCGCCGCAGTGCCCTCCGGCGCTTCAACCGGGGCGCACGAAGCTGTCGAATTGCGCGACGGCGACAAGACCCGTTTTTCCGGCAAGGGCGTCCTGAAGGCGGTGGAAAACGTCAACCGCGATATTTTCGAAGCGCTCGGCGGCCTTGACGCCGAGGACCAGGGCAAGATCGACGCGGCGATGATCGCGCTCGACGGGACGCCGAACAAGGCGCGGCTCGGCGCCAACGCGATTCTCGGCGTTTCGCTGGCGGTCGCAAAGGCGGCGGCCGACGTCTCGGGCCTGCCGCTCTATCGCTACGTCGGGGGCGTGCAGGCGCGCGTTCTGCCGGTCCCGTTGATGAACATCATCAACGGCGGCGCCCATGCCGACAATCCCATCGACTTTCAGGAATTCATGATCCTCCCGGTGGGCGCGCCTTCGCTGAAGGAAGCCGTCCGCTGGGGATCAGAGGTCTTTCACGGCCTGAAAAGCGCGCTCAAAAAGGCGAGTCAGAACACCAATGTGGGCGATGAAGGCGGCTTTGCGCCCAATCTGCCCTCCGCCGAGGCCGCGCTCGATTTCGTCGTCAAGGCGATCGAGGCGGCGGGATTTCGCCCCGGCCAGGACATCGCGCTCGGCCTCGATTGCGCCGCGACCGAGTTCTTCAAGGACGGCAAATACGTCTATGAGGGGGAGGGCGCGACCCGCTCCATCGAGGACCAGGCGAAATACATCGCCAAGCTCTCCAGCGAATATCCGATCGCGAGCATCGAAGACGCGATGTCCGAGGACGATTGGGAGGGGTGGAAAATCCTCACCGAACTCATCGGCGGCAAATGCCAGCTCGTCGGCGACGACCTTTTCGTCACCAACGTGACCAGGCTCTCCGAAGGCGTCTCCAAGGGGATCGCGAACTCCATCCTCGTCAAGGTCAATCAGATCGGCACGCTCACCGAAACCCTCGCCGCCGTCGATATGGCCCAGCGGGCGGGGTACACCGCCGTGATGTCGCACCGCTCGGGTGAGACCGAGGATTCGACCATCGCCGATCTCGCTGTCGCGACCAATTGCGGGCAGATCAAAACCGGTTCGCTCGCGCGTTCGGACCGGCTGGCGAAATACAACCAGCTGATCCGGATCGAGGAGGAGCTCGGGTCGCAGGCGCACTACGCGGGCCGCGCCGCCCTCAAGGCCTGGTCTTAAGGACTGGGCGCAAGGCCTGGAGTTAAGGCCTGGAGTTAAGGACTGGGAGCTGAACCGGCGCGCTGCGCGATCCGGTTCGCGAACCTCCACCGCGGCTTGAGAACTGGCGGGTCTTGCCGGGGAACCGATCCGCGCGTGGATGCTTTAGGTGAAGCCAACCCTGCTTCCCAGAGGACTGATGCGCATCGAACGCTCCCTCGACGCCCTGAACTTTTTTCTGGCAGATGTTCGTGACGGGCTTGGCCCCTATCTCGCGATCTATCTTTTGACCGAACAGCAGTGGACCGAGGACAAGATCGGCCTCGTCATGTCGATTGCCGCCGGAGCAGGGATTCTCGCGCAAACGCCCGCGGGGGCCTTGATCGACGCCACCCATGCAAAGCGCGCGCTCATGGTCGCGGCGGCGCTCGTCGTGACCTTCGCGTCCCTCGTCATCCCCTTTACGTCATCATTTGTCGTCGTCGCCGGCTCGCAGGCGGCGTCCGGAGCGGCCGCCGTGTTCTTCGCGCCGGCGATCGCCGCGATCACCCTGGGGATTATGGGACCGAAAGCATTTACGCGACGCATCGGCCGCAATGAATCGTTCAACCATGTCGGCAACGCTTTTTTGGCCGCGCTCGCCGGGATCTGCGCGATGAAGTGGGGGCCGATTGTCGTTTTCTATCTTCTTGCGGTCATGGCGCTTCTCTCGATCGCAAGTATTTTGACCGTCAACCCGACGTTGATCGACCACGACCGCGCGCGTGGTCTTCGCGACGGCGAATCGAAAGCGCACGACCGCCCCTCCGCGATCCGCACCTTGGCGACCAGCCGCGGCCTGATGATCTTCTGTCTCTGTTGCGTCGCGTTCCATCTCGCCAATGCCGCCATGCTGCCGCTGGTTGGTCAGAAGCTGGCCCTGCAGGATCGAAATCAGGGCACGGCCCTGATGTCGGCCTGCATCGTCGCCGCGCAGGTCGTGATGACTCCGATGGCGATCCTTGTCGGGCGCAAAGCCGACTCTTGGGGTCGAAAGCCCCTGTTCCTCGCGGCTTTTGCAATCTTGCCTCTGCGCGGCGTGCTTTATACCTTGTCGGACAATCCGTACTGGCTCGTCGGAGTGCAAAGCCTTGATGGAATCGGCGCGGGGCTTTACGGGGCGCTATTTCCGCTGATCGTCGGCGACCTCACGCGGGGCACTGGACATTTCAATCTCGCGCAGGGGGCAGTCATCACGGCTCAGGGAATCGGAGCCGCGTTGAGCACCACTCTAGCGGGGTTCATTGTGGTCGGCTTTGGCTATTCAGCCGCCTTTCTTACCCTTGCAGGCATCGCCTTCGCCGGCTTCGTGCTTTATCTCCTCGGCATGAAAGAAACCCGCGACGACGGCGAGCTCGTTCCGCCAGAGGCGGCTGCGATCGCGGCGCAATGACATCCGCCGCGCTCGACGGGCGTCAGATCGCGACCGCCATCATCTTCGTGGGCACACTCACCGGCGTGGCGCTAGGCCGAATTCCCGGCTTGCGCATAGACCGGGCCGGCATAGCCCTCGTCGGGGCCAGCTTGATGCTCGTTTTCGGCAAGCTGAGCTTTGAAGAGGCTTTACGGACAATCGACCTCGACACCATCGCGCTGCTTCTGGGCACGATGATCATCGTTGCACAATTACGGATTTCAGGATTTTTCGATCTGGCGGGACACTTCGCCATCGATCGCGCGCGAGGGCCGATCATGCTTCTGAGCGCGATCATCGCCATCACCGGTCTTTTCTCCGCGTTTCTCGTGAACGACGCGATCTGCCTTGTGATGGCCCCCCTCGTGGTCCACGTCACGCAAGCGTTGCGGCGAAATCCGGTCCCTTACCTTCTGGCCGTAGCGATGGCGTCGAATGCCGGAAGCGTCGCGACCTTCACCGGCAATCCCCAGAACATGATCATCGGCCTCGCCTCGAGGATCCCCTACGCTGCATTTACGGTCAAACTGGCTCCGACGGCCGCGGCCGCCCTTCTCTTGACGCTCATTCTGATCGCTCTTTTCTACCCACGCGAATTTTTCTCTCCCTTCACAAACGTCAAGGCTGAACCGGGCGGAAACCACGATCCCCGGCAATTGCGCAAGGGCGCGTTCGTCACCGCCGGAGTCGTCGCCAGCTTTTTCGTCGGCGCCCCAGCCGCTAAAGCCGCGCTGATCGGCGGTTCGCTGCTGCTGATCTCGCGCTCGGTCAAGCCGCAACGGATCTATGCGCTCGTCGACGGACAGCTTCTGCTGATGTTCGCGGGACTTTTCGTTGTGATCGCCGCCGCTCACGAAGCGTTTCTGGCAAGCTCCGCCATGGCCGCAGCGCGACTTCACCTTGAGAATCCGTGGGCCCTTTCCGGGGTCACGGCGGCGCTTTCAAACCTCGTCAGCAATGTCCCCGCCGTCCTCATCTTGAAGCCCTGGATGGCCAATTTACCCGATCCGCGACAGGCCTGGCTCATAGTCGCCATGAGTTCGACCCTCGCCGGCAATCTCACTCTTCTGGGATCGGTGGCGAATCTGATCGTCGCGGAGAAAGCGCGAAAGGACGGCGTGCATCTTTCGTTTCTGGCCTATCTCGCGGTCGGCCTGCCGCTGACCCTGCTGAGCCTTTGCTTCGGGACCTGGTGGCTCGCCGGCTGGACGAAACTATAAGAAATACGGCGAAGATCCGGCGCGGTTAATCTATCGCTAACCTTGATGCGGCAGTCTGGCGGCATGGTCATTCGGCGGCGCTGGCGCGCAATTCTTTACCCGCTTTTCCTGTACTGCGTCTCGGGCGCAGCGGGCGGCTATTTTGTCTGGCACGCCGTCAATGGGCAGCGGGGCCTGAAAACCCAGGAAGAATACGAACACAAGATCGCCGCGCTGCGCGACCAGCTCAAAGGCCTCGACGCCGAGCTGGCGCAATGGAAGAACCGGATCGAGCTGATGAAGGGCGCCGCCGTCGATCGCGATCTGCTCGACGAGGAGACCCGTTCGGTTCTTGGCCGGATTGATGTCAAAGAGCTCGTCGTTTTCCTCCCTCCCTCCTCGAAATAAAGTCCTCGCGTCACGCGCCGCTTTCGTATGTCCGGAGATCGGGCGATGAACGGCGGCGAGGCAAAAGGATCTCGCCGCGACGCCTGATATCGGCTAGTCTGCGGCGCAAGCTCGTTCGTTTCACGCTCCGCCCGCTTCGAGGCGCACCAATGGCAAATTCATCGACCACGGACGCTCCTTCGGTCCAAGAGGAGGCGCCTCACTATAGCCAGGACGTCCCTCCCTTCACAAAGGAAGAGGAGCTGCTGGCCTACCGCAAGATGCTGCTGATCCGCCGTTTTGAGGAAAAGGCAGGGCAATTGTACGGCATGGGTCTGATCGGCGGATTTTGTCACCTCTACATCGGCCAGGAGGCGATCGTCACTGGCATCATGATGGTTGCGCAAGAGGGCGATCAGACCATCACGAGCTATCGCGACCATGGCCATATGCTAGCCTGCGGCATGGACCCCAGTTTCGTCATGGCGGAATTGACGGGACGGCGCAGCGGCCAGTCGAAAGGCAAGGGCGGCTCGATGCACATGTTCTCGAAAGAGAAGGGGTTTTTCGGCGGTCACGGCATCGTCGGGGCGCAGGTGCCGCTGGGAACGGGTCTCGCCTTCGCCAACCTCTACCGCGGTCAGCAGAATATCTGCTTTACTTATTTCGGCGACGGCGCGGCCAACCAGGGACAGGTCTACGAGAGCTTCAACATGGCCGAGCTCTGGAAACTTCCCGTGGTCTACGTCGTCGAAAATAACCGCTACGCGATGGGAACGTCAGTCTCGAGATCCTCGGCCTTGACCGACTTTTCCAAGCGCGGCCAATCCTTCAACATTCCGGGCGAACAGGTTGACGGCATGGACGTGCGCGCGGTCAGGGCCGCAGCGGGGCGGGCGGCGGCCTGGTGCCGCGCCGGCAATGGTCCGATGATTCTCGAGATGCAGACCTACCGCTATCGGGGCCATTCGATGTCGGACCCGGCGAAATACCGCTCCAAGGAAGAAGTCCAGAAGATGCGCGAGGAGCACGATCCGATCGAACAGGTCCGCGCGCGTCTCCTCGCCAATGAATATGCAAGCGAGGCCGACCTCAAGGCCATTGACGCCGAAATCCGCGCTATTGTCTCGAAGGCTGTCGATTTCGCCTCTCACGATCCCGAGCCCGATCCGGCTGAATTGTGGACCGACGTTCTGCAATAAGGCGATCATACACGCGGCGGCGGCGGCCGAGGAGCACAGATGACAACCAACGTTCTTATGCCCGCGCTTTCGCCGACGATGGAGCATGGCAAGCTCACGAAATGGCTGAAAAGCGAGGGCGACGCGGTGAAGTCGGGGGATATTCTCGCCGAGATCGAAACCGACAAGGCGACGATGGAGGTGGAGGCCGTAGATGAAGGCACGCTCGCAAAAATTCTCGTGCCGGGGGGTGCCGAAAACGTCGCGGTGAACACGCCGATCGCGATCATTGCGGCCGCCGGCGAATCCGCTTCCGCCGAGGCGTCGACGCCGGAAACCGCCGCTGTTCAAAAGATCGCCGCGCTCGACGCGAAAGAGGGCGAGGATCCGCAATCCGACGCCATAACAGCCGCGGACGCGCCGCTGCCGCCGGCGGACGCGTCAGGCAAGATGGAGATCGCTCCGGCCACGGAAGTTCCGGCGGGAACCGAAATGGTCGCGATGACCGTGCGTGAAGCGCTGCGCGAGGCCATGGCGGAGGAGATGCGCCGCGACGACAGTGTCTTCATCATGGGCGAGGAGGTCGCGGAATACCAGGGCGCGTACAAGATCACGCAGGGACTGCTCGAAGAGTTCGGCGAAAGACGCGTCGTCGACACGCCGATCACGGAACACGCCTTCGCCGGCCTCGGAATCGGCGCGGCCATGGCGGGCCTGCGCCCGATCGTCGAATTCATGACCTTCAATTTCGCCATGCAGGCGATGGATCAGATCATCAATTCCGCCGCCAAGACTCGCTATATGTCTGGCGGGCAGATGAGTTGCCCGATCGTTTTTCGCGGACCCAACGGCGCGGCGGCGCGGGTGGCGGCCCAGCACAGCCAGGATTATTCCGCCTGGTTCTCCCACGTGCCCGGCCTCAAGGTTATCGCTCCCTATACGGCGGCCGACGCCAAGGGGCTTCTGAAAAGCGCGATACGCGATCCGAACCCGGTCATTTTCCTCGAGAACGAGATCCTTTACGGACACACGTTCGAAGTTCCGAAGCTTGATGATTTTCTTGTCCCCATCGGCAAAGGCCGCATCGCGCGCGAAGGCCGAGACGTCACCATCGTCTCGTTCAGCATCGGTATGGTTTACGCGCTCAAAGCCGCGGCCGAACTCGAAGCCGAAGGCGTCGACGCCGAGGTGATCGACCTGCGAACCCTCCGGCCGATGGACAGCGCGATCATCGTCGAATCCGTCAAGAAGACCGGGCGCTGCGTCACCGTGGAGGAAGGCTGGCCCCAGAGCGGCGTCGGCGCCGAAATATCCGCCCGGATCATGGAGGACGCATTCGATTATCTCGACGCGCCGGTCGTGCGCATCGCCGGCAAGGATGTGCCGATGCCCTACGCCGCGAACCTCGAAAAGCTTGCGCTCCCCAATATCGGCGACATCGTCGCGGCGGCGAAGGCCGTGCTCTATCGTTGACCCGCCTAAGGGTCGTTGCGGCCAAATTTTTTGCTCGACGAGACCCTTCGCCCGAAATGTGAGCCCCCCATGCCGATCAACATCCTGATGCCCGCGCTGTCGCCAACGATGGAGAAAGGCAATCTCACCCGCTGGCTGAAGAAGGAAGGAGATCAGATCAAGTCGGGCGACGTGATCGCCGAAATCGAGACCGACAAGGCGACGATGGAGGTCGAGGCCGCCGACGACGGCGTTCTCGCCAGGATCGTCGTGCCAGATGGCGCCACCGACGTCCCCGTCAACGACGTGATCGGCGTCATTGCGAGCGAGGGAGAAGGCTCCGCCGCGCCGTCCGTGGAAGGACCATCCGCGGCGCCGGCGACGCAGCAGAGCGCTCCAGCAGCAAACACCGCCGCAGCCGCCCACGCTGGCGCGCCCGTCCAGCAAACGGGGGAGGGCGCCACGGCGCGTTCGCCGAAGGCGTTCAAGAACGGCGCACGACTCTTCGCCTCGCCGCTCGCGCGGCGCATCGCCAAACAGGGGAACATCGATCTCGCCAAGGTTTCCGGATCAGGGCCGCATGGGCGCATCATCGAGCGCGACGTGAAGGCCGCCCTGGCGAAATCGCCGCAGGCGCCCGCACGGCCCGCTCCGGCTCTCGCTGCGACCGCGACGCCCTCCGGGCCTTCCGATGAAACGATCAAAAAGTATTACGCGCCCGGCTCCTACGACGAGATCCCGCATCAAATGATGCGCAAGGCCATCGCCCGCCGTCTCGTCGAGGCGAGCCAGACCATCCCGCATTTCTACCTGACCGTGGATTGCCGCCTCGACGCCTTGCTCAGACTGCGCGCCGAGATCAATGCCGCCGCGTCGAAGGACAAGGACGGGGAGCCCGCTTACAAGATTTCGGTCAACGATTTCATCATCAAGGCGCTCGCGCTCGCGCTCATCCGCGTGCCGGACGCGAACGTGACCTGGACCGAGGCGACGATGCTGAAACACAAGACCGCAGACGTCGGCGTCGCGGTCGCGATCCCGGACGGCCTGATCACCCCCATCATCCGCGCCGCCGAGAGCAAGACGCTCTCCGTCATTTCGAACGAGATGAAGGATTTCGCCGCCCGCGCGCGCCTGCGCAAACTCCTTCCCAAGGATTATGAAGGCGGCTCGTCGTCCGTCTCGAATTTGGGCATGTTCGGCATCCAACAATTCGCCGCCATCATCAACCCGCCGCAGGCCTCGATCCTCGCGGTCGGCGCCGGCGAGCAGCGCGTCGTCGTCAGGGACGGCGCGCCCGCCGTCGCGACGCTGATGAATGCCACGCTTTCGACCGACCATCGCGCGATCGACGGGGCGCTCGGCGCGCAATTGCTCGGGGCCTTCAGGGATTTGATCGAACATCCGGCTGGAATGCTGGCTTAAGTTCGACCTCTGGCATGAAAGACCGGCATGGCTGACACCTACGACATCCTCATCATCGGCGGCGGACCGGGCGGCTATGTCGCCGCCATCCGCGCGGCGCAGCTCGGCTTCAGGACCGCCGTCGTCGAGCGCGAGCATCTCGGCGGCATCTGCCTCAACTGGGGCTGTATTCCGACCAAGGCGTTGCTGCGCACGGCGGAGATCTATCATTACGCGATGAACGCGAAGGACTACGGCCTCGTGATCGACGGCAAGGTCGGATACGACCCCGCGGCCGTCGTCAAGCGTTCCCGCAAGATCTCCGCGCAACTCAATGGCGGCGTTGGATTTTTGCTCAAGAAAAATAAGGTGGACGTGATCTGGGGCGAGGCCAGGATCACCGGCGCCGGCAAAGTCGCCGTCGAGGCGAGCAAGAAACCTCCGATGCAGCCGCAAAATCCGGTTCCCAAGGGCGTTCTGGGCGAGGGAGCCTATCAGGCGAAGCATATCATCATCGCGACCGGCGCGAGGCCGCGGGCGCTTCCCGGGATCGAGCCGGACGGCAAGCAGATCTGGACCTATTTCGACTCCATGATCCCGGACAAGATCCCCGAAAGCCTCATCGTCATGGGATCGGGCGCGATCGGGATCGAATTCGCCTCGTTTTACCGGACGATGGGCGCCGAGGTGACACTCGTCGAGATCCTGCCGCAGATCCTTCCCGTCGAGGATGCGGAGATCGCCGCGCTGGCCCGCAAACGCTTCGAGAAACAAGGCGTTAAAATCCTGACCTCGACCAAAGTCGTCAAAGTCGAGAAGAACGTTAACGGACTCGTCGCCACGGTCGAGGACGCCATGGGCGCGGCGCAGACGCTCCCTGCTGAAAAGCTGATTTCCGCCGTCGGCGTCACCGGAAATATCGAAAACCTTGGTCTTGAAGATTTAGGCGTCGCGACGGAACGCGGGATCATCAAGGCGGACCCCTTCGGCCGCACCAATGTCGCCGGAATCTACGCCATCGGCGACGTCGCCGGGCCGCCGATGCTGGCGCACAAGGCCGAGCACGAGGGCGTCGTCTGCGTCGAGGCGATCAAAGGTCTCGATCCGCATCCGATCGACAAGGCGATGATCCCCGGCTGCACCTATTGCAATCCGCAGATCGCCTCGGTCGGCCTCACTGAAGCCAGGGCCAAAGAGGCTGGAGACGAGATCAGAATCGGCCGATTTCCGTTCATCGGCAACGGCAAGGCCATCGCGCTCGGCGAACCTGACGGCCTCGTCAAGACGATCTTCGAGGCCAAAACGGGAAAGCTGCTCGGCGCGCATATGGTGGGAGCCGAGGTCACCGAGTTGATCCAGGGCTTTGTCATCGCCATGAACTGCGAGACGACCGAAGCGGAACTGATCCAGGCAATCTTCCCGCACCCGACTCTGTCCGAAATGATCCACGAAAGCGTGCTCGACGCCTACGGCCGCGTGATCCATATGTAGGAGAGGGCCGAGATCATTTGGAACGCGTAACCGTTCCAGGGATCATGCCTCAGGAGATCAGGCCAGTGGCAGCGTTCGACGAAAGCGTGGTTCTCGGTAATGGCCAGGCGGCGCCGCGCCACCCCGAGAAAGCGCACCGGCCGGATCAGCCGGTGGCGCGCAAACCCGACTGGATCAGGGTCAGGGCCCCCGGCTCGGCGGCGTTCAAGGCGACCCATGAGATCGTGCGGCGGCACAAGCTCGTCACGGTCTGCGAGGAGGCGGGCTGCCCCAATATCGGCGAATGCTGGGAAAAAAAGCACGCGACCTTCATGATCATGGGGGACACCTGCACAAGAGCCTGCGCCTTCTGCAATGTCAGGACGGGCCTTCCGGGGGCGCTGGATTCAGGTGAGCCGGAACGGGTCGCGGACGCGGTCCAAAAGCTGGGGCTGGCGCATGTCGTGATCACCTCGGTCGATCGCGACGACCTGCCCGACGGCGGGGCCCAGCATTTTGCGCGGGTCATCGTCGCGATCCGGGCCTTGAGCCCCGCCACGACCATCGAGGTTTTGACCCCTGACTTTCTGCGCAAACCAGGAGCGCTCGAGAGTGTCATCGCGGCGAAGCCCGACGTCTTCAACCACAATCTCGAAACGGTGCCCTCCAGATACCTGAACGTGCGGCCGGGGGCGCGCTATTTCCATTCCGTGCGCCTGCTTCAGCGGGCCAAGGAGCTCGACTCCTCGATGTTCACCAAGTCCGGGATCATGGTGGGCCTCGGCGAGGAGCGCTGCGAGGTGCTCCAGCTGATGGACGACCTGCGCACGGCCGAGGTCGATTTTCTGACCATCGGGCAATATTTGCAGCCGACGAAAAAGCACCACGCCGTCGAGCGCTTCGTGACGCCCGAGGAATTCCAGTCCTACGCCGAGACGGCGCGCGCCAAGGGCTTTCTCTTGGTTTCGGCCTCGCCGCTGACCCGCTCCTCTCATCATGCGGGAGAGGATTTCGCCAAACTGAAGGCGCAACGCGCGGCCTTGCGGCCTGGCCTTTGAAACGATAGAAATTTTCGAAATCGCCGCGCGAGACGCGCCGGTCGTCAATCCCATCCGTGACGAGATATGCCTTCGTTTCAGACCGCCCACAGGGTCCGCCACAGCGCCGCCGAAATGTTCGACCTCGTGGCCGACGTCGAGGCCTACCCGCAATTTGTCCCGCTCTGTCGGTCTTTACGCGTGCGCCGCCGGACCGAGGACAATGGCGTCGCGACTCTTATCGCCAACATGGAAGTCGGCTACAAGGCGATCCACGAAACCTTCACGAGCCGCGTGACCTGCAACCGGGAGCGGCTTGTAATCCTTGTCGAATATATCGACGGCCCGTTCAAGCATTTGGAAAACCGCTGGGCTTTCCGCCAGCAAGGCGCGGGGCAGGGCGACGATCAGTCCTGCATCGTCGATTTCGGGATCAATTACGAATTCCGCAGCCGGGCTCTTAGTCTTCTCATGGGCGGGATGTTCGACGCGGCGTTCCGAAAGTTCGCGACGGCCTTCGAGCAGCGTGCCGATATCGTTTATGGCGCGGCGATCTGACAGGCGTCGAACAAAAGTTCGATCGCGACGACGACCGCAGCCATCCTTATGGCGCACCGACCGCGATCGCCGAACAGATGTTTCCTTGTCATCACGCCGCCGCCCTTCACCGCGCAGCCAAAATGAACGAGTCCGACGGGCTTGTCCGGCGAGCCGCCGCCGGGGCCAGCGATCCCTGTGATCGACACGGCGACTTGAGCGTTTGAATGGGCGAGGACGCCCGTCGCCATGGCGCCGGCGACCTCCGCGCTGACCGCGCCGAATGAATTCAAAAGGGCGAGGGGAACGTCCAGGTTTTCGGCCTTGGCGGCGTTGGAATAGGTGACGAAGCCGCGATCGAAAACATCGGACGAACCTGGGATTTCGGTGATCAGCGCCGCGACGAGGCCGCCGGTGCAGGATTCGGCGGTCCCCAGCATGAGGCTGCGCTCGCGCGCAAGGGAGATCAGCGCAGCGGAGCGGTGGGCGAGGGCGTCAGGGAACATCAAGCTTCCCTACATCGGCAGCCGCACCGTCGCCAGCGCGAGGGCGGCCATGCCCTCTTCGCGGCCGGTGAAGCCGAGTTTCTCGCTGGTCGTCGCCTTGACCGCGACGCGCTCCGCCGGAACGCCGCAAATGGCGGCGAGGCTCTCGCGGATGGCGTCGCGATGCGGCCCGACCTTCGGCCGTTCGCAGATCAGCGTCGCGTCGATATTGGCGATCATGCCGCCGCGCGCGCGCACTCTTTCGGCGGCGTGAGCGAGAAAGATCTTCGAGGCGGCGCCGCGCCATTGCGGATCGGACGGCGGAAAATGGCTGCCGATGTCGCCTTCCGCCAGGGCCCCGAGCAGCGCGTCGGTGATCGCGTGGCTCAAGACGTCGGCGTCGGAATGGCCGACCAGTCCGCGATCATGCGGAACTTTGACGCCGCCGAGCCAGACATGATCGCCCGTCCCGAACGCATGGACGTCATAGCCCTGTCCGATGCGAATATCCGGCAATTCCCGGATGAAGCGCGCCTCGGCGAGGACGAGATCTTCGGCGCTGGTCACTTTCATGTTGCCTGGCTCCCCTTCAAAAACGTGGACGCGATGACCCGCCCATTCGGCGATCGCGCCATCGTCGGTCAGTTCATCCTGCCCCGCCGCCGCGGCCTGCCGGTGCGCCTCAAGGATCAGATCGAACCGGAACGCCTGCGGCGTCTGCACCGCCCGCAGGTTCGAACGCGGAGGAGTCGCGACGACCCCCGCGCTCGAATCGATCTCCTTGATCGTGTCGGTCACGGCGATTCCCGGAATGGCAGCGCCATGGGCGATGGCCGCGTCCAGCGCTCTCGACAGAAGGGCCTCGCCGGAGAACATCCGCGCGGCGTCATGAATGAGGACGATTTCGGGGGCGGCGGAAGGGCCGGACGCGAGCGCTTCCAGTCCGGCGCGTACGCTCGCCTGACGCGTCGCCCCGCCGAAGACCGGCTCGCGCAGCCGGGCCGCATAGGACCGATCGAGCGCCGCGACGCTTTGTGAATAAAGCCCGAGATCGTCACTGTGAATGACGGGCAAGATCGAGGCGTCCGGCGCGGCGCGGCAAAGCGCTTCCAGACTATGAGCGAGCAGAGGACGCCCGGCGACAGGCCTGTATTGCTTCGGCAGTCCGCCGCCCGCGCGCGAACCGCGTCCCGCCGCGACGACAAGAATGGAAATGTGCGGCCTTGCGGTCATCAAGAACTCGATCCAGTTGAAGGAGGCGATATGAGCGTTTTCCTCCCTTTTTTCCGTGGTTGCGTCAATTTTTCTCACAGGCTGGCGCTGTTATAGTCATTTTATCGATTGCCGCGCCGCACAAAGTGACTATCATATGAGCATGAGCATTTTTGCCGAAGATTTAGGCACACAAAAACCGGCGCGCCTCCAAGTAGGCAGCCTTAGCTTGGCTGGCCGGGCTTTTCTAGCCCCGATGTCCGGCGTGACGGACATCGGCATGCGGCGTCTGTCGCGCCGCTTCGGCGCTTCGCTCGTGATTAGCGAAATGGTCGCCGCCGACCGGTACGGCAGCGGCGATTCCGAGGCGATGCTGCGCGCAGAAGGCGCCGGAATCGATATCCATGCCGTTCAGATCGCGGGTTGCGTTCCGTCCGAGATGGCGCGGGCGGCGCAGCTCGCCGAAGCGTCGGGCGCGGCGATGATCGACATCAACATGGGTTGCCCCGCGAGGAAGGTGACCGCGGGCTACGCCGGATCGCATCTCATGCGGGATCTGGTTCTCGCGCTGGCCTTGATCAGGGCGACGGTCGGCGCCGTCTCGATTCCGGTGACGTTGAAAATGCGGCTCGGATGGGACGACCAGTCGATCAACGCCGCTGAGCTCGGCCGCCTCGCCGAACTCGAGGGGATTGCGATGCTCACGGTCCACGGCCGGACCCGTTGCCAGTTCTACAAAGGCAAGGCCGACTGGGTCGCCATCCGGCGCGTGAAAGACGCCGTTTCCATTCCTGTCGTCGCCAATGGCGATTGCTCGAACCCCGAGGACGCCGCTGAGATGCTGGCTCGGTCTGGCGCCGACGCCGTCATGATCGGCCGGGCGGCGATTGGCCGACCCTGGTTGGTCGGGCAGGCGGCGCATTATCTGGCGACGGGCCTCAAGCGGCCGCGTCCCTCGGCGCGGGACCGCAAAGACGCCGCGCTTGAACATTACGAGACCATTCTCGAGACTCTAGGGATCGAACAGGGGCTTCGCCACGCCCGCAAGCATCTCGCCGCCTATGCGCAGGAGACCAGCGCCTCCGGCGCGGCGGCGTTGCGGCGCAGTCTCGTCACCTGTGATCGTCCGGATCAGGTCAAGAAAATGCTATCGGACATGTTCGATCATTCAGAACTGGGAGCGGCGGCATGAAAACCTTGAGCTGGACTCCAAACCGGACCCCCGCCGCGACGCCGACGGGTCCGTATACCGATACCGCCAACCTTCTGAACGCGCTGCCGCATCCGGTTTTCGCAGTCCTCCCGGATGGCCGTATGGCCGAAGCGAACGCCGCCGCCGAGACATTTTTCGGCGTCAGCCGGAACATTCTGCGCCGGCAGAAGCTGGTCGATCTTGTCGCGCCGGGTTCTCCCCTGATCGGGCTCGTCGAACTGGTGAACGCCCGTGGCGCGGCGATCAATGAATATCGGGTGGATCTCGCCCTTTCGAAGATGGAAGGAGACCGAATTGTCGATATTTTCGTGACGCCGCTGCCAGACGCTGAAGACGGCGTCGTCATAACGTTGCAGGAGCGTTCCCTCACCGACAAGATGGACCGCCAGCTCACCAGTCGCGGCGGCGCGAAATCGGCCGCGGCGATGGCCTCTATGCTGGCGCATGAAATCAAAAATCCGCTTTCCGGGATCAGGGGGGCCGCCCAGCTGCTCGAAGCCGAGGCGAGCGATTCGGATCGGGCGTTGACCCAACTCATCTGTGAAGAAACCGATCGGATCGTGAAGCTGGTCGACCGGATGAGCGCATTTTACGACGGCCAGCCGATCGAACGTGAAAGCGTCAATATCCACGCGGTCCTCGACCATGTGAAAAAAGTGTCCGAAGTCGGGTTCGCCCGCCACATCCGCTTTCACGAAAACTATGATCCCTCATTACCGCTGGTGCACGGCAACAAGGATCAGCTCACGCAGATCTTTCTCAATCTCGTGAAAAACGCGGCTGAAGCCATTGGCGAAAATCGCACCGACGGCGATATCGAACTGACCACGGCGTTCAGGCCGGGCGTCAGGATGCCGGTTCCGGGATCAAAGTCGCCCGTCAGTCTGCCGCTGGAGTTTTGCGTTCGCGACAACGGATGCGGCGTCGCCGACGAGGTCTTGCCGTACCTTTTTGACCCTTTCGTCACGACAAAGCCGAACGGAACTGGCCTTGGACTTGCATTGGTCGCAAAGATTATTGGCGATCACGGGGGCGCTATTGAATGCGAGTCTGTTGCCAGAAGGACGACATTTCGGGTTCTTATGCCGGTTTATAATTCTCGCAAAGCCTTGGTCGAGTCATGATCTGACCTTGACCCCACGCCGACGATTCAACGCAGGCGCGCACCGTCCTTGATAAGATGATCTCGCAAGCCGCGACATACCCAAGGCACCGGCGTCGCCGCTCATGATCGTTTCGACGCCGCCGCTGACCTCGAAAGACCGTCTTTGGCGCACTTGCCAAAAGTCCGGTTCGCGCCGTTGTCCGGCGACAGGAGAAGTTTCGTAATGGCCACTGGAAATATCCTCATCGCCGATGACGATTCAGCAATTCGCACGGTTCTGAGCCAGGCTTTGTCCCGGGCCGGATATGACGTCCGCACGACGGGGACCGCCGCGACGCTCTGGCGCTGGGTTCAATCCGGCGACGGCGATCTCGTCATCACGGATGTCGTCATGCCGGACGAGAACGCATTCGAACTTCTCCCCAAAATGAAGAAATTGCGTCCGGACCTTCCCATCATCGTCATGAGCGCGCAGAACACTTTCATGACGGCGATCAAGGCGTCCGAGCGGGGCGCCTACGATTATCTGCCCAAACCATTCGATCTCAGGGAACTGGTTTCCATCGTCGGCCGCGCGATGAGCGAGCCGAAGAACCGCGTCAGGCCCGAACGTCCCGAAGACCTCGAAGGGATGCCTCTTGTCGGTCGTTCGCCGGCGATGCAGGAAATCTACCGCTCTCTGGCGCGTCTGATGCAGACCGACCTCACCGTTATGATCACGGGCGAATCTGGAACCGGGAAAGAACTCGTCGCCCGCGCCCTGCATGACTACGGCAAGCGGAAAAAGGGGCCTTTTGTCGCCATCAACATGGCCGCGATCCCGCGCGACCTCATTGAAAGCGAATTGTTCGGCCACGAAAAAGGAGCCTTCACGGGCGCGAGTCAGCGCTCGGCCGGACGTTTTGAGCAGGCCGAGGGAGGAACGCTCTTCCTGGACGAGATCGGCGACATGCCGATGGAAGCCCAGACCCGGCTTTTGCGGGTTCTCCAGCAAAGCGAATATACGACCGTGGGCGGGCGCACCCCGATCAAGACCAATGTCAGAATCATCGCCGCGACGAACAAGGACCTGCGCATCCTGATCCAGCAGGGTCTGTTCCGGGAGGATTTGTTTTTCCGCCTGAACGTCGTTCCCTTGAGGCTGCCGCCGCTGCGCGAGCGCACGGAAGACATCGGCGACCTCGCCCAGCATTTTTTCGCTCAGGCGGCGAGCGAGGGATTGCCGTTGAAGCATATTGAGGCCGACGCGCTGGAGCGCCTCAAACGTTACCGCTGGCCGGGTAATATCCGGGAGCTTGAAAACCTCAGCCGGCGCCTCGCCGCGCTTTATCCGCAGGAATCGGTGACGGTCCAGTTGATCGACGCCGAACTTGCCTCCGACCCGCCGGCGACGACGAGCGGAATAGCCTCCTCGCTCAATTCCGGACGGGCGCGCGAGCCGGAGCGCGCGATGACGCTGTCCGGCGCAATGGACCGGCATCTCGCCGATCTTTTTCGGGAGCATGGCGACAGCTTGCCGCCTCCCGGCCTCTATCATCGGATCCTGCGCGAACTGGAATATCCGCTTATTTCCGCCGCTCTCACCGCCACAAGAGGCAATCAGATCAAGGCGGCCGAGCTGCTCGGACTGAATCGCAATACGCTGCGCAAGAAGGTCCGAGATCTCGACATCAGGCTCATGCGCTCTCCGCGCTGAACGCGGAGTCGCCGCTCCACCGGCTTCCGGCCCCGGAAATGCCCGATTTAAGCTACACTCATACTTGAAATTCGATTCGAATGCTCATCATCTGATTTTGCGCCCGAACAAAGTTGTTTTACCGACGGCCGATGAGCGACAAAACACTCTCAAAAAAGGCTAAGGCCGCGGCGAATGGCGAACGCCGTTTTGCGATCAGATTCGGACCCGTCGCGGTCGTTCTGGCGCTGCTCATCGGTCTCGCCAGCTTCCTGATCTTCGCAAATTACACGCCGATCCCGCCGACAGACACGGTGGTGCTGGTCCTTTTTGTCATCAATGTGATTGGCATATGCGTTATCTTCGGCCTCGTCGTCGCCGAGGCCTTTTCGCTCTACAAGGCGCGGCGGGCAGGGGTAGCCGGAGCGCAGCTTCACGTCCGGATCGTGGGACTGTTTTCGATTATCGCCGCAGCGCCCGCCTTATTGATGGCGTGGGTTGGTCTTGTCGCGATGGAGAGAAGCTTGAACCCGGCCTTTATGCAGGACGGGCGAACGTTTGTTCAAAATACAATCGAGGCGGCGCAATTGTTCCGGGACGCGCAATGCAAGTCCCTCTTGAGGGACGCGGCGGTGACCGCATCTGATCTCGATCATTTCAAACAATTATTTGATTACGACAGGCATTATTTCGACGGTTTTTTTGCCTCTCGCGTCAAATTTCTCGGCTTTGCGACCGGCGCGATTATCAAGGCCGACGGAACAATCATCCAAAAGATCGAAAACGACCCGGCGGCCAACGCTCTCGTGCAGCCCGACAAGGACGAGTTCGCCGACGCAAGAAAAGAGGATATGTACTGTATTATCCTCAACTCCGGGCAGACTTTCGCCGTCTTGCGTCTGCTGCCGTCGTTTGACGACACTTTTCTCTACGTCGCGCGCCCGGTCGACCCTTTCACGGTGGAGTTTCCCCGTCAGGCGCAGAAGCTAGTGGCGCTTTACGACCTCTTTGACAGCCACCGGCGCGGCATTCAGATCGCTTTCGCCGTGATGTTCGTCCTGATCGCCTTCATCATGCTCCTCTCCGCGACCTGGCTCGGCCTTTCGTTCGCCAATAGCCTCGTCGCTCCGATCAGGCGGCTCATCGCGGCGACCGACCAGGTGTCGTCGGGCAATCTCAACGTCCAGGTCGCGGTTCGAAAATCGGAGGGCGATCTGGCGCATCTGAGCGAAACCTTCAACAAAATGACCTCGGAGCTGCAGTTGCAGCAGAACCGGCTGATCGCAGCGAGTAATTTGATCGACGAACGGCGCGTTTTTACCGAGGCTGTCCTTTCGGGCGTGCCGGTCGCTGTCGTCGGCGTCGGATCAAGAGGCGAAATCACCGTCCTCAATCCCTCGGCGCAAAGGCTTGTTCCCAAAAGCGGAGAAGGGGCGGCCGACATCGTGGGGCAGGCGGCCGACATCGTCCTTCCCGAAATCAAGCAGGCGCTCGCCGAGGCGCGGTCGGGCCCTTCGCGTCCGGTGCAAGATCAGATCTCGCTGTCCCGCGGCGGCCTCGACCGCCTCTTCAACGTCACCATCACGAGCGAACCGACAGAGCGCGCCGACAAGAGCTACATTGTGACGCTCGACGACATCACCGATCTCGTCGGCGCGCAGAGAACCGCCGCATGGGCCGACGTCGCCCGCCGCATCGCGCATGAAATCAAGAACCCTTTGACCCCGATCCAGCTTTCGGCGGAGCGTCTGAAGCGCAAATACGGCTGGGCGATCACACAGGACCGAGATATTTTCGATCAATGCACCGACACGATCATTCGCCAGGTTGACGACATCAAGCGGATGGTGGACGAGTTTTCCTCCTTCGCCCGGATGCCGAAGGCAAGCCTCGAAAACGACGACCTGTCGGAATGCATCCGCCGCGTTCTGTTCTTGATGCGCGTCGCCCATCCCGACATTGTTATCGAAGATCAGCTGCCCGATCGCCCGGCGCTGGGACGGTTCGACCGCCGCCTGCTTTCGCAGGCCTTGACCAACATCATCAAGAACGCCGCCGAAAGCGTCTCCGCGCAGACCTCGGAGACGGGCTCGGAGGGACGCATCGCCGTGCGGCTTTCTTTCGTCGCAAAGGACGTTGTGATCGACGTTATCGACAACGGCAAGGGTTTCCCCAAGGAAAACCGGCAAAGGCTGCTTGAGCCTTATATGACGACCCGCGAGGAAGGGACCGGCCTCGGACTTCCGATCGTCGCCAAGATCCTCGCCGATCACGGCGGCGGCCTCGAATTGCGCGATGCGCCAGAAGGCCGGGGCGCATGGGTCAGGCTCTATTTCCCTTGGAGCGAAGGAACGCATAGTTTGGCGGGGATGCCGGACAGAACCGCGGCGGCCGCGCGACGAGGAGCGTAAATCACCGATGGCGAGCGATATTCTGGTCGTAGACGACGAAGCCGATATCCGCGAGATCGTTTCCGGGATCCTGGCTGACGAAGGCCATGGCACGCGCACTGCGAAGAATTCGGACGAAGCCCTTGCCGTTATCGAGGCGAGGCGGCCGAACCTCGTCTTCCTCGACATCTGGCTGCAGGGTTCGCGCCTCGATGGCCTGCAGCTTCTGAAGATCATCAAGGAGCAAAATCCGAAACTGCCTGTCGTCATGATCTCGGGACACGGCAATATCGAAACCGCCGTTTCCGCCATCAAACTCGGCGCTTACGATTTCATCGAGAAGCCATTCAAGGCTGACCGGCTCGTGCTCGTCGCCGAACGCGCCCTCGAGGCGTCCCGTCTGCAGCGGGAGGTGAGCGAGCTGCGCGCCCGAGCGGGAGCGGTCAACCAAATGGTCGGCCGCTCGACGACGCTGAACCAGCTCCGCCAGATTATCGAGCGGGTCGGACCGGCGAATTCTCGGGTGCTCATTACCGGCGCGCCGGGCAGCGGCAAGGAACTCGCGGCGCGGACCATCCATGAGACCTCGGCGCGCGCCGGAGGTCCGTTCGTCGTCATCAATTCAGCGGCGATCGAGCCTGAAACGATGGAGGTCGAGCTTTTTGGCGTCGAAGGCAAGGACGGCGGAGCCCGCAAAATCGGGGCGCTCGAAGAGGCCCACGGCGGCACGCTTTATCTCGATGAAATCACCGACATGCCGAAGGAAACCCAGGGCAAGATCCTTCGCGTTCTGGTCGAACAGAATTTCCAGCGCGTCGGCGGTTCGGTCCGCGTGCATGTCGATGTCCGGATCCTATCGTCGACCTCGCGCGACGTCGCCGCCCTGATCGCGGAGGGAGCGTTTCGCGAGGATCTGTTTCACCGCCTCGCCGTGGTTCCCGTGCGGGTTCCCTCGCTGAGCGAGCGCCGCGAGGATATTTCGGAGCTGATCACTTTCTTTATGGATCAGGTCTCGGCGACGAGCGGGATGCCGCGGCGCATCATTGCCGACGACGCGATGGCGGTGCTGCAATCCCATGATTGGCCCGGAAATATCCGGCAGCTGCGCAACAATGTCGAGCGTCTGATGATTCTCGCCGCCGGCGATCCGGAGGCTGCGATCACCGCCGACATGCTGCCCTCGGAAATCGGCGCGCTGGTGCCATCGACGCCGAATGGCTCGGGCGGCGAACGGCTGATGAACCTGCCCCTGCGTGACGCCCGCGAGGTTTTCGAGCGGGAATATCTCGTGGCTCAGATCAACCGTTTTGGCGGCAACATCTCCCGGACGGCCGAGTTCATCGGAATGGAGCGCTCGGCCCTTCATCGCAAACTGAAATCGCTACGGGTTGATTGATTCCGCGCCAGAACTGAAAAGGTCTTGCGCGGCGATCAGCTTGACGATCCCCCCGGCGCCCGGCATGACCCTTCAAGTCGGGACTCTCAAGAAAGGCCGTAACGCCCGCACTGACGGCCGAATGGTCTCAGCTGTTTCCCTTAAAGCCGCCTGGAAGGAGCGCGTGTGAGCAGAATCGCCTATGTCAACGGTCGATATGTCGAGGGCCGCCACGCCATGGTCCATATTGATGATCGCGGCTATACATTCTCGGACGGGGTCTATGAGGTTTGCGAAGTTTTTCGGGGAGCCTTGATCGACGAGCAAAGACATTACGACAGACTCGCCCGCTCGCTCCGCGAATTGCGCATCGACCCGCCGGTGGGGCAGGGCGCGCTTGAATTCATCCTCCGGGAAGTCCTCTCGAGAAACAAGGTCTCGAACGGGTTTGTGTACCTCCAGGCGACAAGGGGCGTGTCGCCGCGCGATCATGCGTTTCCGCAGACGCCTGTGCGCGCGAGCCTGATCGTGACCGCGCGCTCCGTCGATCCGAAAAAGGGCGAAACCGCAGCGCTCAAGGGAATCAGCGTAGTGTCGACCCCGGACCTCCGATGGAAGCGGGTCGACATCAAGACTATCTCCCTGCTGCCGAATGTCCTGGCGCGTCAAGCGGCGAAGGAAAGCGGCGCGTACGAGGCGTGGCTGATTGACGCGGACGGGATGGTGACGGAGGGCGCCGCGTCGAACGCCTGGATCGTCGATCGATCCGGAACGATCATCACGCGGGAAGCCGATCAGTCTATCTTGCGAGGAATCACGCGGACGGCCCTGGTTGAAATTATCGCCGCGCAAGGCCTCCGCCTCGAAGAACGTAAATTCAGCTTGACGGAAGCGTTCGGCGCGCGTGAAGCCTTCATCACAGGAGCCACGACGCTCGTGACGCCGGTCGTCATGATCGACGGCCGACCTATCGGCGAGGGTCTGCCCGGACCCATCGCACAGAAATTACGGGCTGTTTTCCACGAGCATGCGGCAAGATCCCACTAGAGCGCTTTCCGATCGCATGGAATCATGCGATCGATCAGAAATCGCTTCAGATTCAAAGGCTAGAGCATATTCTTCTAGATGGGATTGATTTAATCCGATCGGAATATGCTCTAGCGCGGAGTTTGCGTTAATTTGTCTTCCGATGCGAAACAGAATTTGCAATCCCCTTGAGCAGCCTTTTTAATGCGCTAGTTTTGAGGGCTTCTGTATATCATTAGTGGGAAGGCGACTTTTTTTAAGGGAACTGGACTCGGCACTCGCGCCAGACAAGCGCCCGATAAACAAACCAAACAACGGGAACTAGAAGATGGCGGCAGAACGCCCACAAAATCTACAGGACACGTTCCTCAACTTCGTCCGAAAAAACAAGGTTCCGCTTACGATCTTCCTGGTCAATGGCGTCAAACTACAAGGCGTGGTCACGTGGTTCGACAATTTTTGCGTGCTGCTGAGACGGGACGGTCATTCTCAGCTCGTCTATAAGCATGCGATCTCGACGATCATGCCTGGACAACCCATCCAGATGTTTGAGGCCGGAGACGACGGCGGAGCGCCAGGCGGCTAGCGCGAACGATTGCAGTTGGCATCGGAAGCGGACTCCCCATATGGAGGGTGTCCGGGCGTATCGATCCTGTCCCGCTGCGCGCTCGATTGAATTGTGAGGAACCAGCATCGAAGCATCGAGCGTCAGCCAGACCCCGAATCCCGAAACGGAACGACTCATCGCCGGGCGAACCCGCGCGCTTGTCGTCGGCCCTTATCTGGAACGTGTCCAAAAAAGCAACGACCAGGCAGCTGGAAGCCGCTCTCAGGAGGCGAAGATCGCCGAGGCGAAGGGTCTCGCCTGCGCTATCGACCTCAATCTGATCGACGCCAGGATTGTCAATCTTGCTCAGATCCGTCCGGCCAGTTTTCTCGGTAAAGGCAAAGTCGAGGAATTGGCCGAGTTCGTGCGCAACGAGGACATCGACCTTGTCATCATGGATTGCGCGCTCTCTCCCGTCCAGCAACGCAACCTTGAGAAGGCGTTCTTCGCCAAAGTCATCGATCGGACAGGGTTGATCCTTGAAATCTTCGGGCGCCGGGCGCGCACGCGAGAGGGCACGCTTCAAGTCGAACTCGCTCATCTTGCTTATCAGAAGTCCCGGCTCGTCCGCTCGTGGACCCATCTAGAGCGTCAACGCGGCGGCTTTGGCTTCCTCGGCGGCCCCGGCGAAACCCAGATCGAGACCGACCGGCGGCTGATTGAAGTCCGCATGAAACGGATCGAGCTTGAGCTTGCCAGCGTCAAGCGCACGCGCGGCCTGCATCGAAAGAGCCGCCGCACGGTGCCTTATCCGATCGTCGCGCTGGTCGGTTACACAAATGCGGGAAAGTCCACGCTGTTCAATGATTTGACCCAGTCGAAGGTGCTTGCCGAGGACATGCTGTTTGCGACTCTCGACCCAACCTTGCGTCGGGTTTCCTTGCCGCACGGCGGTGAAATCATTTTGTCTGACACCGTCGGCTTCATTTCCGACCTGCCGACGATGCTGGTCAGCGCCTTCCGCGCGACGCTCGAGGAGGTTCTCGAGGCGGACGTGATCCTTCATGTCCGGGACATCGCGCATGAAGACGCCGAAGCGCAGCTCGCCGACGTCGAAACCGTTCTCTCGCAGCTGGGTGTGGATCCCTCCGGGGACCGCCGGTTGCTGGAAGTCTGGAACAAGGCCGACCTGCTCGATCCCGACGCCCTGACGGCGGCGCAGAACAGCGCCCAGAGGCGATCTGCCGCGGCGCGGCCTGTCATCATCGTTTCAGCGCTGACGGGGCAGGGCATGGCCGGGCTTCGCGAGGCGATCGAACATCGCCTCGCCCAAGGCCGCGTCACCTTCGACGTCTCGCTCGAACCCGAAAATGGGTCAGGCCTTGGATGGCTTTACGAAAACACGGAAGTCTTGCAGAGAACGACGGCGGCTGACGGCTCCACGCTTTTGACCATTCGCGTCGCGCCGGAGCGTGCGGAACGCGTGCGGCGGAAGTTTTTCGCCGACGGCCGCGAAGGGCAGGCGTCGCTGGATCGTGCCAGCTAGAGCATATTCCGATCGGATTGAATCTATCCAATCGATGAGACTATGCTCAAGCCTTTGTAACTGGAGCGATTTCTGATCGACCGAATGATCACATTCGGCCGGAAAGCGCTCTAGCTGGATTTGGAGCGCTTTTCCTGGGCCTTGGCGGAATTCCAAAGGTCTTCCATCTGCTCAAGGGTGGCGGTCCCGGGCGAGACGCGCTGTCGGGCCAGTTCAGTTTCAATGAAGCGGAAACGCCGTTCAAATTTGGCGTTCGAGCCCCGGATTGCGTCTTCGGGATCGACCGAGACGTGCCGGGCGAGATTGGCGACGGCGCAGAGCAAATCGCCGATCTCCTCTCGAATGGCGTCTGATTCGCCCAGGTCGAGCGCCTCCTCGACCTCCGCAGTTTCTTCCCGAATCTTATCGAGAACGAGGCGCGCGTCATCCCAATCGAAGCCGATTGTCGCAGCCTGCCTTTGCAGCTTCACGGCGCGAGTCAGGCCGGGCAGGGCAAGCGGCACGTCGCCCATCAGACCGCCGGAGTCGGGCGCATCCTCCCGCGCCAGCTTTTCCGCGGCCTTGATCGCCGCCCAGGAGGCTTTCGCCTGCGCCGGCGAAAGCTCGCGGTTTTCGTCAAAGACATGCGGATGGCGGCGGATCATTTTCTGCGTAATCGATTGAACGACCCCGCCAAAGTCGAAGTGGCCGGCTTCTTCGGCGATTTGTGAATGAAAGACCACCTGAAGCAGCAGGTCGCCCAGTTCGTCCTTAAGATCAGCCATATCCCTCCGGCCAATCGCGTCGGCGACCTCGTAAGCTTCCTCGATCGTAAACGGGCTAATGGTTTCGAACGTCTGTTGGACGTCCCAACCGCAGCCGGTTTTCGGGTGGCGCAGCGCGGCCATGATCTCAAGCAAACGGGAAATATCGCGCGAGGACTGCATGGATCAAGACCGGCGGCGTAGCGGAGGAAGGACGCGCGAACGCAGGCGCCCCGATCAGTCGCCGAACGACGGCGCCATTGTCGCGCCGCCGTAAGGCCCGTCGGAAAGCCTTCCGACGGAGCCGTGCGACTATGGGCGAGCGCTGCTACTCGACCGAAATCGACAAAGCTTCGCGCCCTTTCGGAGTATCGACAACCCGCATCGTGACAGGCTGACCTTCAGCCAGGCCCTGTACGCCGGACGGCCCAAGGATCGAGATATGGACGAAGACATCCTTCCCGCCATCGTTCGATTGAACGAAACCGAAGCCCTTGTTGTCGTCGAACCATTTGACGGTCCCTGTGACGGAGATCGCCGTGGACGGATCAGGCGCGCGGCGCGCCGGACGCGGCGAATCGCCAAAAGAACGCGGCTGCGGCGCTCTTTCAACAGCGCCTGCCGTATCGACTTCGAGAACCCGCGTTACCTGAGCGCCTTTGACGCCATTGCTAACGTTCACTTTCAGCTTTGCGCCCGGAGGGACCGTTTCATAACCGGCGGCCTGGAGCGCACCAATGTGAAGGAACGCGTCTCCCGATCCATTGCTCAGTTCGACGAAACCGAATCCCTTGTCCCCCTTGAACCATTTCACAATCGCGTCGACGCTGGGACCGCTCGGCGGAGCCACCATCTCCGGCCCGCCGCCAGGAGCGCCGCCGAAACTTGCGCGCGGAGCCCGGCTCTGCCGCGGCGGATCGTAGGGTGAGGGGCCATCGTCATCGAAGCCGCGCTTCTTTGGTCCCCGGAAATCTCTACCTTTGCTCATGATGTGCCCGCTTATATCCGCCTGTAACTGCCATTTGACTTCGACGTCGGCCTCTTGCCGATCCCTCGTCCACGCAACCCAATCCCACCCCGGAATCAACCAGCGCTATTCAACAACTGAACCAGCGCAAAAAGGCCGGCCGCCCACGGGCGCCAGCCAAAAGTATTGCCGTTGGTATTCGTTCTGAATGCCGATAGTCCCGTGATCTCCAAATCATAACAACACTCAGAGCTTTTGGCTACTCCCAATTGGCTTTGTTCCACGCGAATGCTTTGCGGATTTCGGGGCTTTCAAGCGCTGGGAGTGGGAGAAGCCGATCTCAAGATATCTGATTCGCATAATCAATATTATGGAACCATATGGCATGGCGCTTCACTTTAACCATTAAATCAATGTGTTATAAAAACCCGTTTGCGTTAAGCTAAAACTTCAGACGAGAGCGTCATGCCGTCGAACGCCGGCTCGACATTCGGCGGAAGCTCGGCCCTCAATCTTTCGAAATCGAGGTCGGTGTGAAGATTGGTGAGGACGGCGCGTAGCGGCTTTAACCGATCAATCCACTCGAGTGTTTCAGGCAGCGAAAAATGGCTCGGATGCGGCGTGTGCCGCAAGGCGTCGACGATCCATAGGTCGAGGCCTTCAAGCGCCGGGACGCTCTCGTGCGGGATGGCGTTGAGATCGGGAGAATAAGCGATCCCGCCAAAGCGGAAGCCAAGCGCCCCGATTTCGCCGTGAGTCAGCTGCAACGGCAAGGCTTCGACTGGCCCGCCGGGTCCTCGAATCGTCACTGGCGAACCAGCATAAAGGCGGCGCTCATTGAGAAGCGCCGGGTATTGGCTTCCTGGCGGAGTTTCGAAAATATAGCTGAAGGTTGCGCGCGCGACCTCCGATGTCTCGGCGTCCATGTAAAGATCGATCTTATGTCTCGCGAGGATCACCAGGGGCCTGACATCATCGATGCCATGAGTATGGTCGGCATGCGCATGCGTCAGCAAAATCCCGTCGAGGCGCGACACGCCTGCGGCCAGCAATTGCTCGCGAAGGTCGGGCGACGTGTCGACGAGGATTTGAGTTCTGCCGCCGTCCGCGCCTATCCGCTCGACCAGAATCGAACAGCGCCGGCGCCGGTTCTTCGGATTTCCAGGATCGCACGCGCCCCAGCCTTGGCCGACGCGCGGAACGCCGCCCGAAGATCCGCAGCCGAGGATTGTGATTTTGAGGTTCATGCGGCCGGAACGCCGGGCATTCTGGCGAACAGCCGAAACGCGTTGGCGCTTGTCGCCGCCGCCAGCCGGTCGGGTTCAATCCCCTTGACCTCCGCGAGAACCTTCGCGGTGTCGGCGACAAAGGCCGGCTCGTTCCGCTTGCCGCGGTGGGGAACCGGAGCGAGAAAAGGCGCGTCGGTTTCAACAAGAATACGGTCTACCGGCGCAAATTCTGCGATCCGGCGCAGTTCCTCCGCATTCTTGAACGTCAAAACCCCCGAAAAGGAAATATAAAGCCCGAGCTCCAAGGCGGCTTCGGCCAGCGCGGCGGAGGAGGTGAAGCAATGCATCACGGCCGCGAACGCCCCCTTCCCTATTTCATCACGCAAGATCGCCGCCATCTCTTCATCGGCCTGCCGGGAATGGATCACCAGAGGAAGCCCACTCTCGCGGGCGGCGGCGATATGGGTGCGGAACACCCGTTCGGCGAGCGCCCGGGGCGCGCGATCATGGTGGAAATCGAGCCCGGCTTCGCCGATGGCGACGCATTTGGGATGGCGCGCCAAGTCGAGCAATTGTTCGACGCTCGCCTCAGCGCCCTCATGAACATGGTCCGGATGATCGCCGACCGTGCAAAAGACATCCGGATAAGCGTCGGCGATGGCGCTGATTTCCCCGAACCGTTCAATTCTGGTTGAAATCGTGATCATTCGCCCGACTCCCGCGGCGCGGGCGCGAGTCACCACGGCGTCGCGCTCGGCGGCGAAATCGGGAAAATCGAGATGGCAATGTGAGTCGATCAGCATGAGCAAGCTCGATGAATGAAACCTGACCTCTTTTCAAGCCTCGCGAACACGGCCCTCGCGCGAACGACGCAGGACCTTGAGCCGAAGAGGGTATTCTCAAGCTCGAGTTTTCTCAAAGTTTCCTTGGGGGATGGCTCATCAAATTATACAGGTTCTCGATCCGACGGCGCATCCGCCTCCAGGTAACGCGGAAAAATCGGCGCGGGCGGCGGCAATGCCGCGCCCGGCGTCAAACCCGCCTCCCCCTCGGCCCGGGCGAAAGTCCGCGCGTCCGGCGCAACGTCGAGCAGATCCAGCAGCTTCCCCGCCCCTTGGGGGATATAGGGCTGCGCCATGATCGCAACGATGCGCAGAACCTCGGCCGTAACATAGAGGATTGTCTCCATCCGGGCCGGGTCCGTCTTGCGTTTGACCCACGGCTCTTCACTGGCGAAATAGCGGTTTGCGTCGGCGACGACCCGCCAGATGTCGGCGAGGATCAAATGCAAGGCGAAGTCGCGCATCGCGGTCCGGGACTTTCCCGCCAGGTCTTTGGCCGCCGACAAAAGCGCCGCATCCGCCTCGCTGAACGCGCCAGGAACAGGCGTGCGACCGTCGCAGTTCTTTTGAATCATTGAAAGAGAGCGTTGCGCTAAGTTGCCGAGATCATTGGCAAGATCCGCATTGACTCGATTGACGATCGCCTCATGGGAATAATTGCCGTCCTGCCCGAACGGCACTTCGCGCAGCAGGAAATAGCGGAACTGATCGACCCCGTAATGCTCGGCGAGCGCGAAAGGATCGATCACATTGCCGACGGATTTCGACATTTTCTCGCCGCGGTTGAACAGGAACCCGTGCACGACGATCTGCCTGGGCAAGGGCAGGTTCGCGGACATCAAAAACGCCGGCCAATAGATCGCGTGAAAGCGCGTGATGTCCTTTCCGATCACATGGACGTCGGCCGGCCAGAAGTGCGCCCGCGGAGCGGCGACGTCCGGGAATCCGGTGGCGGTGAGGTAATTGGTCAGCGCGTCGACCCAGACATACATCACGTGGTCGGGGTCGCCCGGCACCGGAACGCCCCAGTCGAAGGTCGAGCGGCTGATCGAGAGATCGGTCAAACCGCGTTCGACAAAGGCGATGATTTCATTGCGATATTTTTCGGGGGTCACAAAATCCGGCTGCGTCCGGTAAAGATCGAGCAGACGGTCCGCATAGGCCGAAAGCGTGAAATAATAGCTGTCCTCCTCGACCCATTCGACCGGCGCGCCGGTCGGGGCGAGGCGCGCGCCGTTCGGGCCTTCGGAGAGTTCGGATTCGTCGAAAAACGCCTCGTCGCGCACTGAATACCAGCCGGGATATTTCGAGCGGAAGATATCTCCGGATGCGGCCATCCGGTTCCAGATTTCCTGGGCGGCGGCATGATGACGCGGCTGCGTCGTGCGCACGATGTCGTCGGCCGGCGCAAGCAGCGCCTGCCCCATCGCGGCGAATTGCGCCGCCGTCCTGTCCGCAAGTTCGATCGGCGTCAGCCCCTCGCGCGCCGCCGTCTGCTGCATCTTCTGCCCGTGCTCGTCCATGCCCGTGACGAACAGAACGTCATGCCCGTCGAGACGCTTGAAGCGGGCGATCGCGTCCGTCGCGATCCGTTCGTAGGCATGTCCGATGTGAGGCGCGCCGTTGGCGTAGGGAATTGCGGTCGTGATGTAGAATTTCGGCCTGGCCGAAGCCTGTTCGGCGGACGTCGATGCGGGCATGGACAGTAAATCCAGACAGGTGCGCTACGCCCCGGCGAAGCTTTACGGTGACGCGGAAGTCCGGGAAGCAGCCGCCAGGCCGGAGAAAATGGACATGACCAGCGGACGTTTGTCGAGATTGAACGTTTCGGTCTCGCGCACCGCCTCGTTCACTCTTTCCCACACCTCCGCGTAGGGCGCAAGCCGACGGACTTGCCCGCCCTCGCCCGAACTGGCGCTGTCGCGCACCCGGCCCTGCAACCAGTCGAAGACGGATCCGAGCATCGATTCGAAATCGTCGTCGGAACCCGGAAGCGCAATCCGGTCGGCCAGGGCGTGAACCTCACGCCAGTCGATTTCTGGAAGCAGGTCGAGCATGCGCAACACTTGCGTGTCGAAGGCGAGGCCCTGCCCGCTGAACCGCCGCAAGACAGTGTGCAGCGAGCCATGCCCGAGCGTGATCGCTCGCGAAAGATCGCCGTCGTCGGCCAGCGACCAGGGCGGCCCGAGAGACCTGACGATTCGAGCCAAATCGTCGGGGCCGGGAGGCGCCAGGACGATCTTGCGGCAGCGCGAACGGATGGTGGCGATGACGCGGCCGGGCCTGTGCGCGACGATCAGGAAAATAGAACGCGGCGGCGGCTCCTCGATCAGCTTCAGCAGCGCATTGGCGCAGGAGAGATTGAGGTCCTCGGCGCTGTCCACGATGCAAATCCGAAAACCGTCTCGCCCGGCAGCCCGGTGAAACATGTGACTGGCGCGGCGGACGTCGTCGACGCGGATTTCGCTGAAGAGTTTTTTTGATTTTTCGTTCCAGGCGCGGCGGAGCAAAAACAGATCCGGATGCGAGAGCGAGGCGGTCTGGCGCGCGGCGGGATGGTCTTCCGGAACGAACAGCCCGGCGCGGGCGTCAGCGTCAAATTGCGCGGGGTCTGGATATGCAAGCAGGTAACGGGCGAGGCGCCACGCGAGAGTCGCCTTGCCGGCGCCTTCTGGGCCGCCGATGAGAAAGGCCTGCGGCATGCGTCCCGACGCATAAAGCTGAAACAGCTCCCTTTCAGCGTCGTCGTGGCCGAAAAACTGAAGGGTTTGGCGCGGGTGCGGCGCGGCGTCGAAACGATCGGATTCCGGCAGCTCATCCGAAGCGCCGGCCGCAGATGATTTAGCCGCCATGGACTGGAGCGCCTTCGGCGCAGTCGCCGAGCGCGGACGCGGTTTGGGAAAATATCCCGTGAACCGACGAATCGGCTGATTCTTGAACGCGTCCTTTAAGAAGGCGCAGAGAAATCGCGTCCCAGATCGCCCGCGTCACGGCGGCCTCGGGCTGCCCGGCGTCGATCACGACGCAGCGCTCCGGCTCCGCCGTCGCAATCTCTAGAAAAGCGGCGCGCAGGCTTTCGTGGAACCGAAGGCTTTCGCCCTCGAACCGATCGCTCGCCTCTTCGGGTCCGCGCCGCCGCGCGGCCCTCGCCAGACCCGTCTGCGCGGGCAAATCCAGAACAAGCGTCAGGTCCGGGCGCAGAGAGCCCAATGTGATCCGTTCCAGCGCGCGCAGGAAGCGTGGATCGAGGCTCCCGAGCGCTCCCTGATAGGCGCGCGTCGAATCCGAGAACCTGTCCGACACGACAAAGACGCCCGCGGCCAGGGCTGGTTCTATGGTGACGTCGATATGGTCGATGCGCGCCGCCGCAAAAAGCAGCGCTTCGGCCGCGGATCCGAGCGGCTTCAGAACTCCTGAAAGGAGGGTTTGACGCAAAATTTCGGCGCCTGGCGACCCGCCCGGCTCGCGAGTCGCGATCGCCTCGAACCCCGCCCGCCTGAGTTGATCGACAATCAGGCGAAGCTGCGTCGATTTGCCCACGCCTTCGCCGCCCTCCAGAGTGATGAGCGCGCCCCGCCGCGACTGCAAGGCGTCTTTCGATTGAGGCAACGCGAACTCCGGAGCTTCCGGGATCATTGCTTCTTGATCAACTTGCGAAAAAGGTCGCCGCCATATTCGAGCCCCGCGTCCATCGCCCGGCGCGGCAGCGACCCGACGGCGACGGCGGCGGCGGTTTGGAGAGGCAGATCAAGAACTTGCGTCGCCCCCCGGAATACCTGAAGCCGCGCGACGTCGCTTCCGCTCGCGACTGGCGCGATCAACGGTCCCTTGTAAACCACTTTCGCGGTGAGTTTTTCGCCGGGAGTCCGGGGAACGAGGACCTTCACGGCCCCCTGCGCGACCAGCGGAACGCTCGACTCCTCGCCGCCAAAGACCTTGGCGTTTCCAATCGTTTCGCCCGGCTCGAAAATCGTCTTCGCCTCAAAGGAGCGGAACCCCCAAAGGAATAGTTTACGCGCCTCCTCCGCTCGCGACTTGGCGTCGGGCGCCCCATAGAGCGCCAGAACGAGGCGCTGCCCGTTTTGCACCGCCGAGCCGATCAAACCGTAGCCGCTGGCGTTGATATTTCCTGTTTTCAGCCCGTCGGCGCCGATGCTCATGGCGAGAAGCGGATTGCGGTTGGTCTGCTTGATTTTGTTGAAGGTGAATTCTTTTTCGCCAAAGTATTTGTAGAAATCGGGATATGTCTGGATGACGTGATTGGCGAGAGTGGTCATATCGCGCGGACTGACTTTCTGTTCCGGATCGTCGCGGCCCCACGGATTGGTGAAGGTCGAATGCGTCAGGCCAAGTTCGGAGCCCCGCTTCATCATCAGGGTGGCGAACGCGCCTTCCGATCCGGCGACGCCTTCGGCAAGAGCGATCGCGGCGTCATTGCCCGAGACGATCACCAGCCCACGGATCAGATCCTCCACCCTCGCCTTGCTGTTCAAGGGAGCGAACATGCTGGAACCGCGCGAAGGCGCGCCGCCGTAACGCCACGCGTTCTCGCTGATCGGAAGTTCATCGTCCAGCTTGATGCGGCCCGCCGTGATTTCGTGAAAGACGATTTCCGCCGTCATCACCTTGACCGTGGACGCAGGCACGACAGGTTCGTCGGCGTTCTTTTCGAAAAGAACGCTGCGCGTGTCCGAATCGATCAGGATGGCGTGAGGAATGTTGGTCTGGACCGCCTGAGCGCGCGCGCCGCTCCATGCGGCTGACAACCCAACGACGATCAGCGCGATCCCGATCCGACTCATCACGGACTGAACCGCGAGGGTTGAATCCGCAGACGTTGAACACCCGGCGAGTACGGCCGGGCTCATCCGTCCCACGCCGTCAGATCCGCGCCTTTTGGTTTCAGATCCCGCTGCAGCTAAAATCGTCTGACCTCATGTTTGCCCGCCCGGCGATATTGGCGCGGCGCGCATCGAGGTTCAAGGCAAACATTCGAAAAGGGTAAAGACAGCGACGTCGGCGTGGTTCTTGAAACGCTCAACGCGATCCGGTCTGCCGCATGCGCGCAGCGATTTTCACGCCCGCTCCGGGAATTGTGCCAAGATCGAACGGACGGGCGGGCGGCGTCGGTATGGCGCCGGCGTAAAAGCGCCGGCTGGAGCCTGATGAAGCGGCGGCGGGCGCGTCGTCATCGGCGGCGGATACGGCTTCTTCCAGGCTGGCTTTTACGGGAGCGGGCTCAGCGGCGGCCGTCCGCTGCGGCCTGGCTTCGGCCACCATGGTCGCGCCGTCAACGTTGTCGAGCGAGGCCGGGCCGTCGTTCCGCAAGGTCGCCAGTAATTGGCGGTCGTCCGAGCCGGCGAGACTGGCGGCGCCGACATATTCGATCTTGACCTTCGCAGTGCCATATCTACGGAAGTCGAGCGCGTCGGCCGTGGCCCGCGACACATCCATGATCCGATTGGACGCAAACGGACCGCGGTCATTGACGCGGACGATCATGGAATAATTGTTTCTGAGGTTGGTGACGCGGGCGTAGCTCGGCAGAGGCATCGTCGGGTGGGCCGCCGTAATGCCCTCGCAATCGTAGACTTCGCCATTTGCGGTGCGGCGACCGTGGAAAGCGTCGCCATACCAGGAGGCGTTTCCGACAGCCGCGTATTTCTTTTCGCTGGGATAATAGGTCTGGCCCGCGACCGAATAGGGATGGCCGACGAGGTAGACGCCGCCCCCGCGCGGCGCAGGCTCTCCGATGGCGACGACGCGCTCGCTGGCCCGGCCATAGATCGAGGAGGGAAAATATTCCTTGGAATGTGCGGTGCGCTGAAGCGCCGGCTGCTGGGCGCATCCGCCAAGGCTCAGGGCCAGGAAACCGGACGCGCCGGCCACGAAGAGGCTGCGTTGCGGCGCCTTGTCTACGAAAGAACGGATGATCAGATTGGTAAAGCGATGCGATGAGAAACAAGAAAACAGTTTCGCCCGCATAACCGATTCCTTCGCTTCAGCGCGCCTCACCAAAGGTGCGGCGCCGGATAGGTTTAAGACCCGAAGCCCGTCCAACGGACAGTTTGGCATCTCTTGGTTGCCTAAGCCTTAAGGCTGCGGCGACGCTTGAACTATGCATGGAAACAAACCGGGAGCCGACTGGAATTTGGCGGATCCATAGCGCTCAAAGCGACGAAAACGACTATTGAAACGCAATAATAATGTTAAATTTCAATGTGATGTGCAATTTTACAACAGATCCCTGGAATTCGACTCCAGATTGCCCGAACGGGGCGACTGGGCCTAAATGTCAAGCGAATTTCAAGAAAGAAAGCTTAAGAGCCGAGTTCGCAAGGTCTCCAGACTGCGCGTCTCGCATTCCCAGACAGTCAGAACGGCCCAGCCCGCGGCCGCAAGATCAGCCTGCGCGGCGGCGTCCCGCCGGCGGTTGTTGGCGATCTTCGTCCGCCAGTAGACGACGTTAGTTTTCGGTGTCCGGGCCCCGCGCCGGCAGTCATGCCCGTGCCAGAAGCAGCCGTTGACGAAAATCGCCTTGCGGCGCGCGGCGAACACCAGATCCGGACAGCCCCGGAGCGCCTTGCAGTGAAGCCTGAAACGGAACCCGAGGCGATGCGCCAGCGAGCGCACGATCATTTCCGGTTTCGTATTGGCTGATTTCACCGCGCGCATCGTGGCGCTGCGGATCGCATCTGGAATTTGGATGATCTTCGGTTTCAACAAGAGTTCCTGCCCAGAAGTCGCGCCGATCCGCGACAAACTCACGCGCGCTGGATAAGGGCGCAAACATTGCTAGGAACCAACACAACCTATGCTTGTTATAACAAACAGGCCCAACTTTTAACAAACAGGCCCGGCTTCAAACAGACCTGGCTTTTAACAAATAGGCTTGGCGAGGTGTTTTCACGCGGAGATGGGGATTGATGCTGCGATCGGCGGAATCTGGGTCCATCTGGGGGCGGTATCGATGAATTGCCCAACGATTCGACTACAAACGGTAGAGTCGGCGTACCTAGCTTTAATTTTAATCTTAAGATCAATTTTGACAGTATGCGCAAACCCCAGACATAAACAACGTCATCTGTATTGCTTATTAAGAGCCCTACACGCTTTACGTGTTATCGCCTTCCCAGCAAAACTATTAAAATATTCTACAATGGAAACTATCATTGAAATATCCAGAAAGCACAATGATTTTGATCCATTGTATTTTTTCACGCATAACTATTATCTTTCAAAAAAACTTACATTATCACAGAGACTTAATACCGCGCTCCGACATTATCAATTCGAGAGGAGTAATTTTAATTCTATTTATATTAGAGACGCTTATCTCTTGGGCGGGGTGACACTTTGGGATCATATCACGCCAAACAACCGCTTTACAATTGTTCTAATAGCAACGGATGATAATCTTTATGAAGGTGAATTGAGTGTTATTTTGTCTGTAAATGGCGTCAGACTTTGCCGAATGTCATTTTGCTATGTAAATACAACTCTCTTCAGATTACAGCCGCAAGAAACGCTCCTTATATCAAGAAATCAAACGGACCAAGTCCCAGAGCGGACCATATTCGACTCTGGTTTCAAACATAATGCGCCACATTTGTTTTGCCTCTCTGCAATTTGTGGGATCGCAATGGCAAACGGATTCGAAAATGTGTTTGGGATAGCCCACGATTCTCAGATAGCTTATCATGAAAACTATGATACGAGCTTTCGAAACTCCTATACGGCGTTGTGGGAAAAGTTCGACGCCGCCGAATGCGATGATCATGTCTACAGGCTCAACGTGCCGCTCAAACTACGGCCTGTTGAAACAGTCAAACGCGATCACCGCAGGCGCGCACGTAATCGACGCCAAAACTGGGATGACATTGCGCAGAGCGCACGATCCCGCATGCTTACTTATCGCGCAGCCGCCGCCTCCTGAACGAACGCCCTCCCCTTCGGCTCAACGGGAATTTGGCTGCCAGCGCTTGAATCAAGGCGCTTCAAAAGGTCAGAACGCGAATCTTCCATCTTAATAATCGTCCGGCCTTAAACATCGCCCGGCGGCTTTTCTCCCATCATCGAATGTCCGCTATGTCGCCGGAGTTAGACCTTTCGAAGCCTTATTGAGATGCGCCACCGGCGATGCGGATGACGTCTTCGCCTCCAAAATCGCTTCCAAAATCGGCTCCAGCAGGTGCTCCGCGAGGTGCCGCACAACGGGAACGACGACGCCGTCGCCGGTCAAATGATAGGCCTCGTTATAGGTTCCGGGCAGAATGTAATCGTCCGGCAGCCCCATCAGCCGGGCTGTTTCACGCGCGGACATAAGACGCGAGCGCACATTATCGGCCTCGACGATGATGATCGATTGCCGGCTCGATCCTCCCGCCGGAGTTCGGAGACAGCCGGCGATGTCGTCGAAGCGGACCTCGGCGCGCTGGATTTTTGCGCCGCCCGGATCAACGCGGGTGCGTTTGTAGACGCAACCGGCGACACGGTGCCCCGCCCGCCTGGACTCCGCTTTCGCCATCTCGACTTTTTGTAAATTGACCGCGCTCATGAGGGACAGCAGCTGGACGGTTTCAGCCTCGCTCCGCCATCGGACCCCCAGAGGCTCCTCCTCGATCAGATCGGCGAGGATGGAATTACGGCGCGGAGGAGCCGGCGGCGACCACCAGATCCATGAGCCCTTCAATCGCTCGGGCAGTCCGCAATAAGCCTTTTGCAGATTGGCCGGATGCCAGATCGACGGCGCGGCCATGAGGCCACGGGACATTATGAGGCCCTGCGGCGCGCCGAGGCCTTTGCGGACGCAGACGAAAAAAAGACGCGGCCGGGATTGCGGCACGAAAAGCGCGGCGTCGACAATCAGCGCGCCGTAGGAATAGCCTCCGGCGTTCAAGCGGTCGCAAATGATCGTGAAATCGCGGCCGCCATGCGACGTCAATGCGCCGCCGACATTTTCCAGCACAATGATATCAGGCGCGCGGCCCTCCGCGATCAGGGATTCCATCAAGGCCCAGAAAGCGTAGAAGGTCCCGCTTCGCTCGCCCTTTAATCCGGCTCCGGCGCCCGCGAGGGAGAGATCCTGGCAGGGGAACGACGCCCATGCGAGCTGCGCCGGATCGGCCGGGAGGTCCGACGTTTTGATCTCGGCGATGTCTTTTGTGTGGAGTTCCCGCGCTCCCCAGTTCAGGCGATAGGCGACACCCTTCCTGGCGTCGAAATCATTGGCGAAAAGGCAGGTCCAGCGCGGTCCGAGCCCAGCCCGCGCCATGCCACCGCCGGCGAAAAATTCGTAAAAGCCCCTCAATTTGCCTGTTCGCTTCCTGCGACGAAAAAGCCCGGCGCGAGGCGAAATCGCCCGAAACGCTTTTCGGGAGGATGGCGACCCCGGCAGGGTTCGAACCTGCGGCCTGCCGCTTAGAAGTCTGAAATTATAGCCAGACATACCAGGACAATCGGGACGTCTTGTGCGCGTAATCTCATCTTCGCCCCCTTGTAAATGCGTAAAAGTCCGGCCATGTCTCGGACGCGGGGTAACAAGTTAAGACAGGTTTGATTCGTTACCCCATATTACCCCGGGGCATTCCATGGCGAAACCGCTCACTGTTCGAACCCTCGAAACGATAAGACCCGGCGAAGCCCGAAAGGAAGTCCCTGACGGTCTCGTTCGTGGCCTTTATTACATATTGCAGCCGTCCGGCAAGGCCGGTTGGGCGGTCCGGTACCGCGTGAGCGGCGTAAGCCGCAAGATGACGCTTGGGACTTACCCAGCACTTAGCCTTAAGGCCGCTCGCGATTTGGCGGCCAAGGCTCTCGTTAAGGTCGCGGGAGGCGAAGATCCTGCGGCCGCGAAGCAGTTTGCAAAAGCAGCCAAGCAAAGTCCCCTCGATCATGATCTCGTAGAAAAAGTCGCAGAGCAATTTATTGCGCGGCATATCAAAGCAAGCATGCGTCCAAGCTGGGCTCGCGAGGCTGAGCGCATGATGCGAAAGGAAGTCATTGCCTCCTGGAGGGGACGGAAGCTTTCGGAAATCCGCAAGGCCGACATTCACGAACTTTTGGATTCCATCGTGGACCGCCCTGCCCCGATCGTTGCCAATCGCGTGCTGGCAATCTTTCGCCGGATGTGCGGCTGGGCCGTCGAGCGCGGCATAATCGAAGCATCGCCCTGTTTGGGGATACGCTCCCCGTCGCCCGAGCGAAGCCGTGACCGGGTGCTTGACGATGTGGAACTTCGGGCCGTGTGGCTGGCCGCAGAAGGATTGGGCTGGCCATTCGGACGGATTATTCAATTATTGATCCTGACGGGCCAACGCCTCGGCGAAGTCTCCGAAATGCGTTGGAGCGAACTGGACTTTACCACCAGGACTTGGACTTTACCCAAGGAGCGCTGCAAGAATGGGCAGGCGCATCAGGTTCCGCTGTCGCCGCAAGCGCTCGCTATCTTGGAAGGCTTGCCCCGCATTGGAGGCGCGAGCGATTTCGTCTTCACGACGAACGGAAGAACCCCGGTTTCTGGTTTTAGCAAAGCGAGGGCGCATCTCGGCGCCGCGCTACCCGCCGCGCCGCATTGGACCTTTCATGATTTAAGGAGGACCGCTGCGACGGGCATGGCGCGGCTCGGCGTTTCGATTCCCGTCATCGAGAAGATTTTAAATCATCGGTCCGGCAGCTTCGCTGGAATCGTTGGAATTTATCAGCGCCACGGATTCGCCGATGAAAAGCGGGTCGCGCTTGAGACTTGGGGGCGGTTCGTTGAGACCCTGGTTAACGGCGAGCCGGCGGGAAATGTCGCCGCCTTAACGACGGCGCGGGGGTAAGCTATGGCGGCACGGCGGAGCAACACCTCAAACTGGAGAGACGACCTTGAAATCGCGTCTCTCTTTGGAATGATTGATGTATCCAGAGCAGATTCTAAATTCGTAAATCTCTGTGAAATGTCAGAAGTAGAGTTGAGAGAAGCATGGGAGCGCGGCCGAAAGAAACGTCATTCTGTAGTGGATCTAGTGACAAAGCTAGAGGCTACGTCTGTTCCATCGCTGAACTGCATCGATATTCAAGACACCCTCAATTTTCTATATGGGGCGACTGGCGATCAAATCTTTAAGGGAGCCGCCTTGGCGATGAATGGCTATGGATTCACTCATGGATTCCATCGCAAAGGCGTGAAGGAGACTGTAGTCAACAAGATAAAGAATGACGGTTACGCCCGCGACTGGTGGGCAATGCCACAGATACATATGTGGGTAAAACAAGAGGGGTACCCGCTACGTTCCGCCACCCAATTCGTAGTCGCCCGAAATGTGATCGGAGGCGCTGATGAGGAATTCGACTCGGTAGTTGAGAGGCTGCGCAAACAGTACCCCAAGTGGGTAAAAACAATTGAAAAAAACACGCCTTGGAACTCCGGAAAAGGAGACACGGGGCGGAAACTGCGCGTGCGGTTCCCGAGCCGCTGGCTAGGCAACGAAATTACATTTCTTTCCGAATTCATGGGCGTAAAGGTCGGCGTAGACGGTTTCGCAGTCGTACCTGATGAGGCCGAGTGGCGGCGGCTCATTCACGAGGGACATATATGGCTTTGCGGAGTAATTGATTCCAAAACTGGGAAATCTTTGTAAATCCGTTCCCAAGACTTTCGCGACCGTTAGCGGCATCATTGTCCCGACCATTCTTGACACGGGACAAAACCATGACCTCCCACACACAGTCATTAAACAGTGCGCATTCCGCCATCACGGCGAAGGGTACCTCTGATTCGCTCGTCCCCGCTGCTGTTGTCTCCGCCGAACTCGGCGTCGTTCGCCGCACGCTCGCGCGGTGGGTGGATTATCCGAACCTAAACTTCCCTAAGCCGCTCTTAATTCAAGGCCGATGGTACTTTCGGCGCGTAGAGCTGGAAGCATGGAAATTGAACCGCGCGCGCCTCTCTGTTGGGGAGCACGTTTGATCGATGGCCTCAAACAGCAAAGACCCGGCGCGCCATGGGGTGGCGGCCGGGTCCGAAAGGTTCATGCTTGGCGGCTGGAACAGTTCGGAAAATAAGCCCTCTTCCCTCGAATTGCAACAGCGCTTTTTGGCTTCGCGCTTCGGCGTAAGGCCTGATCGTGCTCGGCTGATCAGCGAATTCGCTTTCAACTGCGGGAGGCGTGGATGAGCACCACCCTCCAGAAGCATCGCAATCCAGAGGCGGTGAGCCGCGACAAAATTATCAACGCGCGCGAATTCATCCACGAAGAGTCTGGCTGGATTGGGATCCAAGCCGAACTTGCGCAGACCTATTCCTGGATGGGCGACGATGCTGGTCTCGAATACGCGCTCCGAAGCCTCATCGGGCGCGTCAATGCTGTCCGCATGACGTTCAAGGAGCTTGTTGCTGAAAAAGAAAAGCTCGCCGCGGCAAAGAAGCCGGGGGTGGTTGAATGACGATTCCACCCCTCTTGCTTCTCGCTGAAGGTCGTAAACCGCGCCTCCGAAGGTCTCCGGCGCCGCGGCCGAAGGAAATCGTTCTTCACATGTCGGTCGCCAAGGTTCTTCGCGATCACGCCAGGCCAGAGTGGCGCTGGAGCCATATTCCTAGCGGAGAGATCCGGGATAAGCGAACGGCCGGCAAGCTCAAGCAAATGGGCGTAAAGGCTGGTTGGCCCGATTTTGTGTTGATTGCGCCGGACAGCCGTTTCCACGCGATCGAACTCAAGCGCGCCGGCGAAAGACTGTCCGAATCTCAGGATGAGTTCAGACTGTGGTGCGTCCGGCATGGCATTCCGCATGTTGTCGCCTTTTCGCTCGACGATGTTCTAACGTCGTTCGAGGTATGGGACTGCTTAACTATCAGAATTGTAAAGCAACGCGTTGATCAGCCGCTGTCTTCGAAAGGCGGTCGTGAATGAATGGGCCGGCCGATCAGGCCTACCTGGATTCGCTTTTGGATTTCGGCGAGCCCGTAGGCATCCCATTGCGCAACGGGCACGTCGCGCCGGTTCGATTTATCCTCGACGGGCAGGGCTCCGCTGATCCGCCGCGAATGCTGATCAAAGGATTGGTTCCAGCAGAAGGAATATGCTTCCTCGGCGGCCAAAGCGGCGCTGGAAAAACCTTCGTCGAAATCCATGTCGCGGCCTGTCTTGCAAGCGATACAAACTTCTTTGGCCGGAGGATCAAGGAGCGCGTCGGCAGCGTCATCCTGGCCGCAGAAGGCGCGGGCGGAATTCAACGGCGTCTCGACGCTGCCAAGCATGCCATGAATATCGCTACGCCGCTTCCAATCGCCTGGCGTGCAATAAGCGAAAACCTCCTCAATCCCGCCGTGATCAAGCAAACGATCAGCGGCTTGAAAGCGCTGGGGGTCCAATTTCGCGACGAACACGGTGTGCGGCTTGGAGTCGTATTTATCGACACCATCGGCGCAGCCTTCGGCCTCGAAGATGAAAACGATGCCGCGCAAGTCAACGCCGCGATGCGCGTGTTGCGCCAAATCGGAGACGAACTCGGAACGCTCATTGTCCCCGTCCACCATTATGGGAAAGCGAGTGCAACCGGTCTGCGCGGATCAAGCGCGTTTCGTGGGGGCGCCGACGTTGTGCTGTCAGTCCTCGCGGACCGAGACGAGATCACTGGCGAATCTGATAGTCGCTCACTTTGCCTCGCAAAAGCTCGAGACGGCGAAGAGGGGCCAATAGGCGGTTTCGAGCTTCGGTTTGTTAATCTCGGCTTGGATGAGGACGGCGAGCCGTTTGGATCATGCGTGGTCGAGCCTATACAGGCGCAGCCGAAGAAAGAGCGAGCGATCAAACTCACCAAAGGCGGCAAAATAGCTCTGGCGGCTCTGCGCGAGGCCATCGGCGAACTCGGCGCGATTCCACCCGTATCAAATCACATTCCGGCAGGCGTCAAAACCGTCACGGTCAGCCAATGGCGCGACTATGCCTATCGGCAGGGTGTCGCAGGTTCGGACGAACCTCGGGCCCGGAGACTAGCATTCCAGCGGGCTCACGAAGCCCTCGTCGCCGCAAAACAGGTTGCGGTTTGGGAGCCTTACGCATGGGCCGTTTGATGGGGGAACAGGTGGAGGAACAAAGGAACACACCCCTAGGGTGTTTGTTCCTTTTGTTCCCCCCCGGAACACCTCGGAACAATGTTCCTTTTGTTCCTTTTGTTCCTCTCGACGGTCTGGGGTTGAAACAGGGCGGATTTTTTCAGCCCACCTGGGGCGCTTTTATCGGACGATGCGCTTCCACTCGCGCGATAGGGGCTATTCGGCTGCGCTTAAGATTGTCGGGAAGGCGCATTGAGCCAAGCAGCCCCTCGGCTAAGCCCAAAGGGCCTTCCGGTAAACAGTTGGCCTCGTCTGTGAGGCTGGCGACAGTGATCGAACGACGGGCCTCCCGATGTCGCGATCCACTCAGCGAATTGCTCTTATCCACATCTTCTTTTGATATCCAATCAGGACATCACAAGACGTTATGGGACAATAGATCAAATAGAAACAAAGCATTGAGTTATCATCGTTGACGATTGGCGGCTTCGGGTAGCATAAGGGTAAACAAACGCGATGGTTTTTCGCGAAATGTGGGATTCGCTTTGGATGCAAATGCGCGGCGGGCATGAGATGAAGCAGAACCCTCGCGGTCACTTCAAATCCGGCGAGCCCTACTTTGAACATGCGGCGGAGAAGCGCGAGCGCGAGGCCAAGGCGTTCAAGCCGCGCGTGCGTTGCGGGGTCTGCCATCATCATGAGCGTGTCAGGATTGAGGCGTTGCGCACGGCTGGCGTGAGCCTCGACAAGCTTGCGGAGCAGTTCGGCTTCCATAGAGACGCAATTTGGAGACATTGCGAAAATCACGTCAGCGACGAAGCTAAGGTTGGGTACCTGCTAGGGCCGGCGAAAATCGCAGACCTTGCGAACGCTGCGGCGGATGAGAGCCGGACGGTACTCGATTATCTGACGATCACCAGGTCGATCGTCATGAACGCGTTGGATCGGTCGGCGCAGGCCAATAAGCCCTACGAGGTCGATCGATTGAGCGGCCGCATGATCGAGACCATGCGCGAGATCGGGCGGATCACGGGCGAAGTTCGCGACTTCGCGGCAACGACAATCAACATCCAAAACAACACGCAAATTTTAAACAGCCAACCGTTCATGGAATTGCAAACCGGGCTGCTGAAGGTCTGCGCCCGTCATCCCGAGGCCCGGGCCGATATCATTTCGCTATTTCACGATCTCGACGCCCGACACTCCAGCAATGACGCCAAAACGATTCAGGCGAAGGCGCTGAAGGCGGCTGAGGTGATTCCCGCCACTACCATGGCCGATGATGTCCGGCGCCAGTCTGCGGCCACCGCTGCGGTTCTGAGCGAGGTGTGCGGCGATGTCTGACACGATGTTTGCGCGGCTTGCCGATGCGCTCGGCGACGACTGGGCGGCGAAGGCGCGTCCGGAACAATTGCCGCCACCTGGCGACGACTGGACGATCTGGATCTATCTCGCGGGGCGTGGCGCTGGCAAGACACGCAGCGGCGTGGAGTGGGTTCGCGCGCAAGTCGAGTCCGGAGTTTCACGCATTGCGCTAATTGCGCCGACGGCCGCTGACAGCCGCGACGTCCTTGTCGAAGGCGAATCAGGAATTCTGGCGACATCTCCATCCTGGAATAGGCCAATTTGGGAGCCGTCGAAGCGGCGTCTGACGTGGCCGAACGGCGCGATCGCCACGACATTTTCGTCGGAAGAGCCCGACCGGTTGCGCGGCCCGCAGCATGGTGCGGCCCTCTGCGATGAATTCGCGGCTTGGCAGAACGTCGAGGCCACGTGGGACATGATGATGTTCGGCTTGAGGCTCGGCAAGCGTCCGCGCGCGATGATCACCACGACGCCGCGACCTTTGAAAATTCTCAAGCAATTGGTGGCGCGTGCAGGCCAGGACGTTGTTCTCACGCGCGGGCGCACGGCCGATAATGCCGCAAATCTGGCGCCGACGTTCCTAACCGCTATCGTCAATCGATATGAAGGAACTCGTCTCGGCCGGCAGGAACTCGGTGGAGAAATTCTCAGCGACGTCCAAGGCGCTCTCTGGAACCGCGACTTGCTTGAGGCAACGCGCATTCAAAAAGGGTCGGAGCCGCCGATGCGGCGTATCGTGGTCGCGATTGACCCGGCGACTTCCGTTGGCGCGAACAGTGATTTGACGGGCATCGTCGTCGCTGGCCTCGGCGATGACGGCAGGGGCTACATTCTGCAAGACTTAAGCGGCAGATACTCCCCGATCGAATGGGCGACAAAAGCGGTTGCAGCCTACCGGAGCCATCGCGCAGACAGGATTGTCGCGGAGAGCAATCAAGGCGGGATGATGGTCGAGACGACGCTGCGGGCGGTAGATCGGACAATCCCGATTCGTCTTGTTCATGCATCGCGAGGCAAGATCACTCGTGCGGAACCGATTTCGGCTCTGTTCGAGCAACATCGTGCGCATATTGTCGGTTGTCTTCCTGAGTTGGAAGACGAACTTTGCTCGTTTGAACCCGGCTCGGCCAACAGTCCTGATCGCCTCGATGCGGCGGTCTATGCGCTGACGGATTTGCAAATTTCCTGGCAGACCGTGGTGAGTTTTCACCCGCCAATCGTCGGCCCAAGCCGGGCCGAACTCGCCGCCGCGTTTTGTCTGACGGCCGCCGACGCCGCGCAAGAGACCTCGCCGCCGGGAGGCTGGCCGATGGGCTCACCGCAAGCTAACGCCGTCGGCGGTCAATTCGGTTGGAAGTTACCCAGATGATGGAGAAGCACACATGACTACTCTGATTGACGAGGCGCGGGCCATATTGGTCGACCTGAACGAAAAGCTGGAGGCTGCACGGAAGAAGGCTGCGGGGATCGACGTTGAGATCGTGGGTGTTTCATTTGCAGCGCATTGCGATGACGCTGGCGCTCGGAAGACCCTTGACGCGCTCAATTCAAAGGCGTCGGCGGCGAGCTTGGAAATTCGCTCCATTGAGGTTGCGGTGAGTGAAGCGAAACGTCGGGTTGATCTTGCGACAACAGCTGAGGCCGCCGAGTCGGAACGCGAGAAGGCCCGGCAAGCGCTGGCGCTGTTGGATGATTTCGCCAAGAGGGGCGACCAGCTACAGCAGGCGCTCGACAAATTCATTGCGAAGTACAGCGAGTTGACGAACGATTTCCGGCGGCTGGAGTTGCTCGGCTACGCTCCGACGAGCTATGCGCTCGTAAAAACCAACATGCAGTCCGCGATGAAGGCGGCTTTGATGCCGACCGATTTGCGGATTGAACATCTGCCCCCGCACGCCCGCCGCGACTTTCGGGACGTTATTGAAGGCTGGTCGCGCCATGTCCGAATGCGGGCGTCAGCGCGGCTGAACAAATCAACAAAGGCGGCGTGACATGACATATCAAAAGCACGAAATCTATACTGCGCTTTCGAAGCGCGCTGAGCGTTTACGCGGACCAAACGAGTCCATGGAGCAAGCATTTACGCGAACAATTACGGATGATGAGATAGGACAGCGGATGTATTCCGCGTTGAAAGTCGCTCCCGGTCGCGAAATGCCACCTCCTGCGACGCCAGAGCAGGACTTCGTGCCGCGGAGGGGTCCCGCTGGGCTGGAGATCGAAGGGCTTGCCCGCGACGCCATGCTCGCGGCGAACGGGACGCTCACATTTGAACAGGCCTATGCTCTAGCATTCTCGGACCCGAAAAACCGCGAGCTACGCGAACGCGTGAAGCTTGAGGAGCGAAATGTTGCCGCGGGCAAGCCCTTGGCGGCGATCCAGGGCGAAGCCTTCATCGAGAATCCCATCCGCGACGCCATTCGCGCCACGCGCCCGACGATCAAAGTTGAGGACGCGCCGTCCGATCCGGAACCCGAATTCATAGGGCCGGCTCATGCTCGACTCCATAGTCTGGCTGTCGACCACATGCGGGCGCATCCGGGGCAAACGTATGCGGGCAGCTACACCTATCTATACTCGCACAAAGACAACGCCGACCTGCGCGCCAAGGTCAGAGCGGAACATATGCGAGCGACAATGGCAGGTGTGACCGGATGAAAAAAGTTTTGCCAATCGACGGCGGCGTTTGGTTATTTAGCGGTTTCCTCCGCCCCGTTGGTAGGCAGAAGGCTGGCGTCCTGGGGGCGTCAGACAGTCATGGCGGCGGCTTTAACGTCGAGAGCACCGCGCTATATTTGGCGCGGGCATTCCGCCATCTATGCGCTCGGCCGATGGGTTCTCTCTCCGTCCCCTGGGCGGTCGGGCGTAGGCTGCTGGAGGCGTCCCCAATGGGGTGCGCCTCCAGTTCCATTTTGATGCAGGGTTGAAGTGATGGACCAGGTAATCAGTGTTGACCGAGCTTGGTTCAAGCGCAACCCAAATCGGAACTATCGCATCAGGGCGCCGGGGGAGGGCGAAGTGGAGACGATCATGCGATCGTCGCACGGTGACCTTGGTTATGAACTTGCCGCGATTTCGGGCGGTCTTGCGCTGCCTCCATCGACGGGTCACTCTTGGCGCATATTGGTTGTGAGCGTTTCAAAAGACGAAACGTTGCGAATGCTTGTTGTTCGCCCTGACGGCGCGCCTGACGAACCGCCCGAACTCAACTTTGGATTCGCCGCGGCAATTGTTTTCAACCGGATCTGCATTGATCGTCTACGGGGCTAGAATTACATGCAAGTGTACGAGATATATACTCGATTATCGCTTGAGAACAGAGCCTCGGCGGGGCTCGCAGCGCTCGCAAAAGATGTTCTACATCTCGAAGGGTCCTTTGCACGCCTCGAAAAGACGATGTCCAGTTTCAGTCGCACGTCGGCTCTCATTTTTGGCGGGTTGGGCATTGCGGGCGGGGTCGGGATTGGCGCCGTGCTTAAGGGCGTCGCGGATTACGGCGACAAGCTGCTTGACCAGCAAGACAAGCTCCAGCGCAATGGCATGGCCGCGAACGAGGTCTTGAAACTCCAGGCTGATTATTACAATCAGATCGCGAAAGCCATCCCGACTTCGACGGCTGCCGAATACCTCAAGACAGCGAACGAACTGCGCGCTGTCACCGGCACAACGTCGGGCGCGGCGGCGCTGGCCCCGCGCGCGTTGATGGTTGACGCGCTCTTGTCGAATTCGATGGGCAAGCAATCAAGCGGAGAATATTACAAGCTCCTGCGCTCGGCGGAAATGAAGGGCATTTCGACCAATCCAGAGCGGCTTAAGGATTTCACGGACAAGGCGTTTTCGTACATTACGGCGTTTGGCGGAAAGCTGACCGCGAACGATTTCCAGCTTTTGGCCCGGCGCGGCGGCACGGCGTTCATGAACGCCGATATCGACAAGGCCCTCGGGCCTCTTTCCGTTCTGGCTGCTGATTTGGGCGGCTCCGGCGCCGGCACGACCGCCATGACCTTGCAGCAATTGCAAATGGGCGCGTCCACGCTGTCCAAGCAGCAAGCGGCCGTCATGGCCGATGCAGGCTTGCTTGATTTGAGCAAGACGACGAAAACTGGCTTTGGCGGCGGAAGGCTCCAGCTCGCGCCGGGCGCCATGAAGGGTTCGCTTGAGCATGCGGGCGATCTGCCGGGCTGGATCAAGGATGTCATCTATCCGGCCTTGATGAAAATGGCCGGCGGTGACGAGGCGACGTTCCAGAACCTGATTTCCAAGTTCTCGCCGAACCGCAACTCGTCGAAACTCATCGAGATGTTCGGCAATCAGGGATTCCTAGATCAGCAAATGAAAGATATGGGCCTCGCTGGGCAGGTCAAGCCGATCGAGGAAGCGTACAAGGATTTCACCTCGAAAAACCCGAAGGGCGTCAAGGAAGCGTTCGGCAACCAGTTCGAAAGCATGATGCAGTCGATCGGCGCGCCGCTGATGCAAGCCGCCCTCCCCATCATGAAATCCGTGACGGAATTCTTCGAAAAGACCGGCGCGTGGGCCAACGCGCATCCTGACACGGTTCAAAATTTGGGCATTGGGTTTGGCGTATTGGGCGGGGCGATTGCCGGGCTCGGCGCTATCATGGTGACGGCGGCGGTCGCCTCGATGATCGGGCCGCTGGGTATCCCGGCGCTCGCGATTGCTATCGGCACGCTTGGCGCTTTCGCATGGAAAGAGCTTGTCGGCAGCATCAAGGCGTTTGGCGAATCGCTAGCATGGCTTTGGGGGAAGATCACATCGCTTGGCAGCACGATTGGCGGCTTACTGCATCTAAATAGCTATGATGGCGGCGGGGGCGGGTCCGGGATTGACGCCAATCTGATTCATAAGGCCTCTCTCGGCAGCGCCGATCTTTCCGGCGGCGCCGGCGTCAGCAACATGAACCCGGAATTTCGCCATCGCCTCGCCGCGATGATGGCGGCGGGCAACGCGTCTGGCCATTCTCTTTCGATCAAGTCGGGCTGGCGCTCACAAGCGCATCAAAATGCTCTTTTTGCAAACTCAAATGGTTCCGGCCATTGGGTTGCCCGCCATTCAAACCATACGCGCGGCATCGCGGCGGACCTTGGCGGCGATCTCGGCTGGGCGCATCAAAACGCGGGTCGGTTTGGCCTTAAGTTTCCGATGCCTTGGGAAAAATGGCATGTCGAGCCGCAGGAATCCCGCGGCGGACGTCACGTCGCGCCATATCGCAGGGCGAACCAATCCCCCACGATTGAAAACGTAATGTATCTCGACGGCGAAGAGATACATCGTTCGACAACCCGCAGAATGGTCGCGAAGGCGACGCATCCGACGCAGGCGCCTTATCACGACGGCGCGAGTGCGTGGACGCCTCCCGACGCTGGGCTGGTTGCGGTTTAAAGGACTTAGATGAATGGCCGCTGAGAATTATACAAAACCGAAGGCGCCAGCCCCATCAGGGCGCGCGTCGGCATTGCCTGATTTCAAAGATCCGGGCCAGATGTGGGATTATGACAAATACGGCGTTCGGAAGATGATGTTGCAGCCGCCGCCCGAGCCTGACGATTTGCGGGAAGTTCCCGGCTTCCATCGGACGGGAATTCATCATCAAAACGCATCTTTGAAGATCATTAACCGCTGCAAAATTACATGATCGACGTTCTCATTCTAGGCCCTATTCAATTTGATTCGTATTCCACACCTGAGCGCATGGGCTTTGGCGGCCGGCACGCCATGGCGGTTGTTAACTCGATTCACGATCACACCTTGATTCTCGTTAGTCTTTCCATTTGATCACGACGTTTTTCAACCAAGCTTCAGGTTGTGGCGTTTCTGGGTGATCGGATCTCGGGGCTAAAGGGTCGTAGGCGTCGCCGTAGACATCGACGAAACAAGCGTCGTCGGCGTCTATTCCATTACAATTGTTTAGCGCACGTCTAAGACTTTCCCTATTCATCGATTTGCTATCGAGCGTAATGTTGCCAAGATGTCTCTTGTCAGTGGAGTAGGCGGCGCAAAAAAACATCCAGTCATTGGCTTGAATTAGGTAGCAACCAGTAACCGCCACCGCCTGTCCAAGATGTTCGACGCCATCGACGATAAAATCGACGGCATCGAATGCGGGCAAGCTAGATTTGCGTCTACTCGGTTGGTCTCCTTGATACTCTTTGAAGTGTTTTTCGGCTTTCGCTGCGGCCGGTAAGGCAAACGCAATGCACGCCAAAACCGATGGTAAGAAGTGGCGGCTCATCGCAATCTGCGTTGCAAACAATAGGGTCGCGAGGGGCCGTCTCATCAATCAGCCGCGACGTCTAGAGCTAATGCGTAATCATAGGCTTCGCGCATTGCATCGTTCATGTTGGCATAATGTAGCCGCGCAAGGGCGTTGCGGAACCTGCTCATTTTAGCCTTCCCTTTCTCACTTTGGCTTTGCGCTTTTCATAGCGCGCCGGTTCTTGAGCTTCGTTCGCTGGTTCTTGGCCAACGCCTTCCGTAACTGATTCATGCCTGTTTCGGGGCTGGGTTCCCCTTCGACGTTGAGGGTCGCGATCGTCTGGTCCAACGCCTCAATCTTTTCGGTAATTTCCGCGACCGCCAATGGCCTCTTCTTTAATCGAACGCCTGGACCCTCGCCGTTCTCGTCGATGAAAATCACGCCGGCGGAGACAAGGGCGGCTATAACGGCGAAGATATTGTTCGCGTACCCATTCGGAGCGCCTTCGGCCGCCTCCATGCGCCGCAACGTCTGGACCGAAATCTTTGACCGCTGCGCCAAAGTCGCTTGATCCATGCCTGTAAGCGCTCTCGCCGCCGCAATTTGTCGGCCGGTAACTTGAGCACTATCACTCATTATGGATGCTTCCTCTTGACTTATGGCAAACATGAGATATTTATATCACCTTGGCGTATTTAATTCAAGGATGGCCATAATGTCCAAACCGAAAAGCACAGACATTTCCATAGCCTCGGCGTCTCGCGAACTTCATGGCGTCCGCCACGCGGCCTCAATGGCGGGGCGGGCGATGCAGCGCCTCGAAGCCGAAGCCGAGCGCATCGCTGGCGAGGTCGGAACGTCAGGCCGGACCCTTCGCCTTGTCTCGGCTGGTGAGCAATTCTCCGCGCTGATCAAGCACGGCAAGACCGTGATCCAGATCGATGGCGACTCCTTCGCCGTCACGACGGGCGACTAAACAAACGCTCGACTGGACCGTCGAGCAAACATTTCGATTCAAATCTTGGAGAACTACAATGCCGAACAACACCGTTCCGGCAGTCGCTCGCGACTTGCCTTCCACCCGCCGCGCATTCCTCCGCTCAGCCGCTGCGGCCAAGTTGGACCTAACCACGGATGTCAACCCTGAACTGATTGCGGCGCTGGCTGAGGTTGAGAAAACCTACGTCGCGTTCTCGAAGACGCTTCGTCGGCTCGCCATTGCCGAAAGGGCGGTGCGGGTGGACGAAGACAATCAGGCTGCCCGAAAAGCGCTTTCAAGGGCTCAGGAAGCCGAAACAGCGGATGGCGATAAGTCATATAAATCCATCGAACGGTTCGCAGGCATCCGGGCGACGACGCTTCCCGAATTCCGCCTGAAGGCGACATTGGCCGATCTTGGCGAATTCAAAACCGTGGCGCAGTCGATCATCCGCGACCTTCTCGCGTCCTGAATCCTCGAATCTGGGAACTCTGTTGGAGGGACGCCATTATAAATTTGAAGGCCCGGATTTTCTACGTCCTTTGGGAGCGGCTGCGTGAGCTTGAGGCTGCAGAGGCAGCGGGTTACCAGGTTGAGACGAGTCTCGAGAAGACACGTTCAATTCTTCGAGAATTACCTGACGTTTCGATCGCCAAGATCCCTGCGGCGAAGAAACATGATGATCGCCGGTTGAGGCTGAATTAGTCGCGCCGGCGGCCGATGGCGCGCGCTACGTCAGAAGATCGGCCTCGACTGGTCAAGCCAGAGCGTCGAGATTAACCTCCCCAAAATTGGGATCGTCGATTCCTTCGACTTGCCGCCCCTTGCGAACGGCGGTCCGAAGGATCGATCTCCGTGGTCGAAGCCTGATCTTACGGGGCACCGCCCAAGCGTGGTGCGCCTACGGTCTCTTCAACTCGTGCGCCTTCACTTCGTGTTCGGCCGCATCCTCGGCCCCGGTGTTCGGTCCTTCGGCGACGCAATTCTTGGTCGGCGGCGAGCCGCACACCTTGCCGATATTGCCCCAGCCGACACATTTTCCATCTGGGCCCCGATAGCCTGGGCCACCACGACAGCCGCAACCTGAGCAAGCCAAGGCTCGCGTAACTTCTTGCATTGCTACAAGAAATGAAACCACTAAAATAAACCGCTTCATTTTAAGGTTTCTAGCCTTTTCCAAATCACCTCAAAATTGCGCTTAAAGCTTATCGCTGCATCGGGGCTATCGATCACGATCAAATCATTATTCTGCATTTTGAGGCCAGATGCGGAAAAGTTCGCGGCGCCCATGCGCAAGGTCGAGCCGTCGATCTCATAGGCTTTCAGGTGCATCGGCGGCTTGTGCGCGGGCTTGACACGGATCTGCACGGTTGGCGTTCCGGCGAGGTCTTGGAACGGGCCTGTCGGCGCGCGTTGGCCGAGTTGGGCGCCGTCGAGGATGATACGCACGGCGACGCCCCGATTGGCCGCGCGGGTCAGCGCCTCGATCACGGGCCAATCGGTCAGGACGTAGGCCGCCATGTCGATCTCGCGCTGTGCGCCATCGATCAAGCCGACATCGATCCGCTCAAGGTTTTCCGACGGGGCGTAGTGGATCGCGGGCTCGGCCACGCAGGGTGGTGCGAACGCGAGGAATAGCTGAACCAAGCAATAGCGAAGTTGCTTTTCATCACAATTTCGTGAGCCGAGAGGCGTTTTCTTAGCGTTACCCGTGGGGTTACCCTAGGTTAAAATCATCTAAAATATTAGTCGATAACTTTTGTGCAACTCTTTGATTTAAATGGCGACCCCGGCAGGGTTCGAACCTGCGGCCTGCCGCTTAGAAGGCGGCTGCTCTATCCAGCTGAGCTACGGGGTCGAGCCGTCGCGCAAACGCTCAATGTGTCCATTGGCCGAGGCGGGTGGATTTGAAATTGTCGGAATAGGATTGAATCGTTCGCGGATGAAGTTTTGGTTCCTCGACCCGGTAGGTCAAGCCGTTTTTCTGGGCGTAGGCGATCGCCTCTTCCTTGCTCCCGAATTTCAAGCGCACCTGGCTTTTCATATCCCCCGAACTCGTCCAGCCCATCAGCGGCTCGATCTCCCGCGCCTCCGCTGGTTCAAATTCGAGAACCCAAAGCTTTGTGCGCGCCTGACCCGATTGTGTCGCGGTCCTTGCGGGCCGATAGATCCGTGCCGTCATTCAAGGGCTCCTGTTTTCAAAGTGATCGGGGCCACGCGGCGAACCTGCGTCAGACCGGTCACGCGCTCGCCGCATTCCATCGAACCTCGTTGGTCGGGGCAGCAGGATTCGAACCTGCGACCTGAAGTTCCCAAAACTTCCGCGCTACCAGACTGCGCTATACCCCGGCTGCCGAAATGGACCCGCCGCCTCGAGGAGCTTCTCGCTATCACGCAGCGTCCGCCCGGACAAGGTCGGCTGTCCGCAGGCGGCCCCGGAGAACCACGACGCGGGACCATTGCGAGGCTGAAACGGATCCTCTTTTCGCAAAAACACTATTTCGCGAAAAGAGGATGCCGCACGAGATCGCCGATTTTCAAACCGATCCGCGCCGAGACGCCGGCGTTCACTTCGAGGACCGAAAACGCGGGCGCGCCTGAAGGAATGATCTTTTCCGACAAAGGCTCGGTGTTTTCCGCGAGCCCGACGACCTTCCCGGTTTTGCCGATAAAGATCATATCGAGCGGCAAATAGGTATTCTTCATCCACATCGTCACGGGCCGTTCCGATTCAAATCCAAACAACATGCCGCGATCCGGCGGCATAGATCTTCGGAACATCAGGCCATGCTCGCGTTGCCCTTCCGTGCGGGCCATTTCGACCAGAAAGTCATGCGGTCCGGTCGAGGTGATGATTTCGAGAGGTTCAAGACCGCCTTTAGCTTCGAGCCAGGCCCGAGATTCAAGCGCGCCCTGCGCTTCGACGATGCGGTTCTGGGCGATTGCGGCGGACGGCATGACGATCGCCGTCTCCACAAGCAGGAACAGGGCAAAAAGCGCCATGAAAACCCGCGCCGCCGGGTTGAAAAGATGTGTCACGTCGAAATCCCGCCGCGCCAATGGAATTTAGGCCTGCTCGAAGTCGATTAGCGCGCAATCGACCGCCGAGGCAAGTCCTGTGGAGACGAGACAAGTCCCGCGGAATTCGATCAATGCGAACGCGACGCGGCGGCGTTGAGCGCCCGCACCTCAACGGCGATCAGCCCCTTCGGCCCGTCGCCAAAACGCACCAGAAGGCTTTCGCCGGGCTGCACTTCGCCGATCCCGTAATGGCGGAGCGTTTCCATATGAATGAAAATATCGCCGGTTCCATCTCCGCGGGTGAGGAAGCCAAATCCGCGGGTCCGGTTGAACCATTTGACGATGGCGACCTCAAACCCTCCCGACGGCGCTGAGGCGAACCGCGCAGCGGATGGCCGGATTTCAGGATGCGCGGCGCTCGAAAGGTCTATCGAGATCACTTTCAAGAACTGGAGCCCTTTGGCGCGCCGGACGGCTTCGCCGACGACGCGAGCGCCCTCGAGCGCGAGTTCGAAACCGTCCTTACGCAACGTGGTGACATGCAGCAAAACGTCCGCGCCGCCTTGATCGGGGGTTACGAATCCATACCCTTTTCCGGCGTCGAACCATTTTACAAGGCCCGAGACTTCGACAAGCGAAAGGGTCTCGGCCTGCGATGACCCTGCTTCGACGAACAATCGGGGAGATACGAAACTTTCGTCGTTCAAGACCCACCCTCCGAGTTCCGCTCCCCGCGAGCCGGCAGCGGTCTTGACCCTGACCCGATACGCGAGAATCAGACGCGCCCGCAACGGAACCCCGCTCAAGATAACATTCTGACCTTGCCGCAAAAGCCGATGCGGCAATGAAATTGTGGATAAGCGCCCCCGGGTCTGGCGACCAAGAAAGCCGGAGGACGCCCGCCGCTGGACATCACGATGCCGGCTATCGTATGAGCCCTTCTTTTTGTTCCCCTTCTTGCTTTTTGCTCCCCTGCTTCCAATGGGCGGAATTGTGGCCAGACAAATCTCTTTAAAGCTGCGCATCCTCGCAATTCCGGTGTTGATTGTCCTCATCGCTTTGATTGAGGCGTACGTGCCGATTCGGCATCTTCTCTCGAATTTCCGGCTGATCACCTTCATCCTGGTTTTTTTGCTCATCTGCGACGCAGCTTCCCTTCGCCGCGGAGCCAGCCGCGATTTTCTCATCGTCCTGGCTTCAATCGCCTTCGGCCTCTGCGTCGTCGAGGCCGTGGCGATCAGGTCCGAACCGCAACAATCGCTGGTGACGACGGAAGGATGGTCGGTGTACAGACCCGAAATCGGCTGGGGGCCAGGACACGCCGGACGCTTTCATTCGGAAAAGACAGACACCTCGACCGGCGCCACAATTTTCAACGTCGATTACACCATCAACGCCAACCTCCTCCGCGACGTTCGCGGCGCGAAGAGCGATTCGCCGGTCGTTTTCTTTGGTGATTCTTTTACGTTCGGCACTGGCGTCAATGATTCCGATACGCTGCCCCAGCAATTCGCAGACCTGCTGGGGCCAGACCAGAGCGTCCTGAACCTTGGCTTCAACGGCTACAGTCCTCAACAATTCCTGCGCGAAGAGGAAACGGGACTGTTCGATCAGGTCATCGGCGCGCACCCGAAACTGTTTGTCTTCATGACCGCCGCCTGGCACGCCGAACGAACGTCCTGCAACGCCTCATGGACAGCAAATGCGCCCCGCTACGATCTTGCCGGAAGCGCTGTCGCGTACCGAGGCCCATGCCTCAGCGGGGCGAGGCTCTGGCTTCGCGAATGGCTGGGAAACTCCGCGGCCTACCGGGTGTTCGCCTCGCCGATTTTCAGCAGGGTCAAGCACGACGATATCGAGCTCTACATTCGGGTTCTTCTCGAAGCTGTCCGCTTGGCCAATGTGAAGTACGGCGTTCCCACGCTCATCCCCTATCTTCCGGTCTCGGAGTCTTATTTTGCTGGAACAGGCTTCACCAACCAAGCGCTCATCGACCGCTTTCGCGCTGGCGGAGCTTACGTGCTCGATGCGGCGCTCACGGACGAGGCGACGCGAGGCCTTCCCCTGAATATACAGGGCGACGGACACCCTACTCCGCTTGCGAACCGCCTGCGCGCGGCGCTGCTGAAATCCTACATCGACGAAAATTTGCCCGGCGTCCTCGTTTCGCGGTGAATCGGCGATCATCACTGAACCAGTCGAACGTAGAAACATGAGGCTCTTATTCATGACCGGCCGGAAAACGATGTTATTTCGAATTTCAGCGATCGCGATCTTGTTGGCCGTCATCGCCGGCCTCGAGGCGTTCCACCCTTTCCGGGGGTTTCGGCTGTTGACCTTCACCGCCGTCTTTTTTCTGTTCGCCGTCCTTGCGACGCTCACCCGGCGCGGGCTGCGCGACGGCGTGATCGTCGCCGCTTCCATCGCTCTCGCCCTGACCCTGGCCGAAGCGGGAGCGGCATTTTCTGAAACGTCGGAATTGAACACCGTCGCGGAGGGTTTCTACACCAACCATCCGATACTCGGCGTCGCGCCGGGACACCCAGGCGTCTATCACCACGAAAAAAAAGATCCTAAGTCCAAGGCCAATGTCTTCAAAGTCGATTACACGATCGATTCGAACCTTCTACGCGAGGTGCGAGCGGCCAAGGGTGGACCTGCGATCGTCTTTTTCGGCGATTCGTTTACATTCGGCCTTGGCGTGAATGATCAAGATACATTACCACAGCAATTCGCGAACCTTCTGAACGCTGGCCAGAGCGTCCTCAATATCGGCTTCAGCGGTTACAGCCCCGCGCAATTTCTGCGCGAAGAAGAAACAGGGCTGTTCGATCATGTCATCGGCGCGAATCCAAAGCTTTTCATCTTCCAGACGGCGGCCTTCCATGCCGAACGCACGTCGTGCAAGGCCTCGTGGACAGCCAGCGCCCCTCGCTACACGCTTCTCGACGACGCCGTTTCATTTCAGGGACGATGTTTCGCCGGACCCCGCTTATGGACCCGGGAATGGTTCGAAAATTCCGCAGCGTATCGCGCGTTCGCGTCTCCGATCGTCAACCAAATCAATCACAATGACGTCGAGCTTTATATCCGCATCCTCAAAGAAGCCGTCCGCCTCGCCAAAACGAAATACGGCGCGCCCACTCTGATTCCGTATATACGTGTCGCGGATGCGTATCTCGCCAGAACGGGTTTCACCAACGAGATGGTGATCGATCGGTTGCGAGAAACCGGCGGGTATGTGGTCGACGCCTCACTCGTGCAGGAGGCAAGCCGGGGCGCCGTGATCGAGATCCAGGGTGACGGTCATCCAACGCCGCTGGCAAACCGGCTCCGGGCCGCTCTGCTTAAAGATTATATCGAACACAACATTTCAGGCGTGCTGTCCGAATCGCGCATTCAATCGGGCGCGAACAGCTTGCCGGCTACAGGGCCCTGACTGAGTTCGACGCCGCAAGCGAGATCAATCAAGTTCGAAGGCGTTCTTGTAGTCTAGGGCGAGATCGGGATTCTGCCGGTCCTTGTGCAGCACGCAATCGCCAACGGCGAGGAATTCGATCTCGCTGCCCATAAAGCAGGCGAAGGCGTCTTCCGGGGTGCAGACGATCGGTTCGCCGCGCACGTTGAAACTTGTGTTGATAAGGACAGGACAACCTGTGAGCTTTTCAAACTGGCTGATCAAGGCATGGAAGCGCGGGTTCGTCTCGTGATGGACGGTCTGGATGCGGGCTGAATAATCGACGTGAGTCACCGCGGGAATATCCGACCGCGTCACATTCAGCTTGTCGATGCCAAACAAAGCCTGTTCCTCGTTCGACATCTTCCGGCAATGTTCTGATTTCACTCCGGCCACCAGAAGCATGTAGGGGGAATCCGAATTGATCTCGAACCAATCGGCGACCCGCTCGCGCAAGACCGAAGGCGCGAACGGCCGAAAGCTCTCGCGGTATTTGACTTTAAGGTTGAGCGCCTTCTGCATCGTCGGCGAACGAGGATCGCCGAGAATCGAGCGATTCCCGAGCGAGCGCGGGCCAAACTCCATTCTTCCCTGATGCCAGCCGACCGCCTGCCCGCTGGCGAGCGCCGCGGCGGTCTTTGAGATCAGTTCGGCTTCTTCAACGATCTCGAAAACGGCGCCTGCGGCCGTGAGCCTGCGTTCGATATCGGCCTGCTCGAACTTCGGTCCCAGATAGGCGCCGGACATGGCGTCAGGTTGCGACGTAGGCCGGGCGTGCTGGTCGGCGCCCGTTTCGTCGTGATAAACGGCGAGCGCCGCGCCAAGAGCGCCGCCCGCATCTCCTGCGGCCGGCTGAACAAAGATGTTGTCGAAGCGCCCGTCGCGAAGAACCTTTCCATTCGCCACGCAGTTCAGCGCGACGCCGCCCGCCAGGCACAAATTGCGCAGGCCCGTTTGCGCCGCAAGCGAACGCGTCAAGCGCAGGACGATTTCTTCGGTGACCGCCTGTATGGAAGCGGCGAGATCCATATGCCGCTGCTCGAGCAATTCGTCGGGTTTCCGGGGCGGTCCCCCGAAAATGACGTCGAACTTCGCGCCCGTCATCGTAAGGCCGGTGCAATATGAAAAATAATCGAGATTCAACCGGAACGACCCGTCAGGCTTCACGTCGATCAGATGATCGAAGATCGCCTTGGCGTATTTCGGTTCGCCGTAGGGCGCGAGGCCCATCACTTTGTATTCGCCGGAATTGACTTTGAAGCCTGTGTAATAGGTGAACGCCGAATACAACAACCCAAGCGAATGCGGAAAGTGCAGCTCTTTGATGATCTTGAGATCATTCCCCTGGCCGATCGCAGCCGAGGTCGTCGTCCATTCGCCCACCCCGTCCATCGTCAGAACCAGAGCCGACTGAAACGGAGACGGATAATAGGCGGAAGCCGCATGGGAGTAGTGATGTTCGCTGAAGCGCAGGAGAGTCTTGTCTCCGAGGCCGGGCGCGATCTCCGCAAGCTCACGCACGAGCAGATCGCGTTGAAACAGCTTTTCCCCGATCCACAGCGGCATAGCCTTGCGAAACGACTCAAATCCCTGCGGCGCGTAAGCGAGATAGGTCTCAATCAGCCGTTCGAATTTCAGGAACGGCTTTTCGTAAAAGGCGACCCGGTCAATCGAACCGTTCGCGATCCTTGCCTCTTCGAGGCAATAGCGGATGGCGTGAGCCGGAAAGCTCGCGTCATGCTTCTTTCGCGTGAAGCGTTCTTCCTGAGCGGCGGCGATGATCTCGCCGTCGCGAATCAGGGCGGCGGCGCTATCGTGATAAAATGCGGAAATCCCGAGGACCAGCATAGGAGGCCGATCAGAACAGGGTGTAGATGAAGGGGGCGACGACCGAGCCCTGGCTCAGAACGAAAAGGCCGCCGAAGAGAAGGAACATCACCAGCAAAGGCAGCAGCCAGAATTTCTTGCGCGCGCCCAGAAACTCGAAAAGCTCAGCAAAAAGCGACATGTGTTTCTCCTAAAACTGCTTTGTCAGTGATCCGCGGGCGGGGCCCGGCGGTTCTCGTTCGATCCAATAGCTTTCCGCCTCCGGCTTGCGTTCAAGGCTCAAAAGGTCTTTTCCCTGTTTGCGAAGGAGCCAAGCGAACGGAGTGACGGCGCCAAAAAAAAGAACGCCCATGACGATCGGGCCGACAATTTTATTGAGCACAAGCCCAAGCTTGAACCATGCGCGATTCAGAGGTGCCAACCAACCCGGCCGCAGCACGGCGGCGCAAAGAATTGCGATGGACAGTACGATCAGCGCCCATCGGGGCGACTCATGGCGGAATAATGGGAGAGCGCCAAAAACAGCAAAGATGGCGGCGAACGTCAAACCGAATTTGCGGTCTGACCCAAGGTTGATCTTGCGAAAGCTGGCGACGTTTTCGTGTGTTTGCATTTCAGCCCAATCGCAAGCGTTCTCGCCGCTGTTATTTTACTATTGTTTCGAGTCGGACTCGTCTTTTGTCATTTCCGGTTGGCCAGAACAAGCCCTGAGCGGAACGCTGAGCCGATGATCTTTCTTGGCGATAATTTTCTACATTCCCGGAGTCAGCTCAAACGTGACTTGTAAGGAAGACGGGATAAGACCATCATTTTTGTGGAAATCTCATATCTGTTGGGATTTCCGTGGTATAGCAATGGCGATCATTGGCGTTCCGCCCTTCGGCTCGCGCACCGAAGCTCTCCATCGGAGTCATTTGTGCTCACTAAAAAAGGCAAATATGGGCTGAAGGCCATGGTCCATCTGGCCGGACGTCCACTTGGAGAACCCACTCTCGTCACCGAGATTGCTGTTTCCAACGATATCCCGAAGAAATTTCTCGATACGATTCTGGGAGAACTGCGCAACGCTGGCTTTGTCAATTCAAAGAAGGGCAAAGGCGGCGGCTATACCTTGGCGAAGCCCGCCCATGAGATCAGGGTCGGGCATATCGTGCGCGTCCTCGATGGGCCGCTCGCCCCAATCCAATGCGCCAGCAACACCTCATACCGGCGCTGCGACGACTGCGCCGACGAAAAAAAATGCGGCGTAAGGCTCATTATGCTGGAAGCCCGCAATGCGATCGCGCTGGTCCTCGACAACCGGACGCTCGCCGACATGCGCGCCCTCACCGAAGGAGACGAGGCGAATCTGATGTTTTACATCTGAGCTCGACTTCCCTGGCGCGCGCGCCCTCGGGAAGGCTATCGTGATGACCGCTTCGCGCGATCCAGCGCCGTGTTGATCGCCTCTGAGACGGCGTCCACAGGCGCCATGCCGTCAACCTCATAGAGCTCGCCTTTCGCCGCATAATAAGCGGAAACGGGCGCGGTCTGGGCGTGATAGGCGTCAAGACGAATTTTGAAGGCCTCGGGATTATCGTCCGCCCTGACTGCGGCTCCGCCCGCCAGCGTTTCGTCCGCGCGTTTTTGAATTCGCGCGAGAAGCGCCTCATGGTCAACCTTGAGCTCGATCACAGCGTCAAGGCTTATAGTCTTCGCGCGGAGAATCTCAGCCAGAGCTTCGGCCTGACGAACCGTCCTTGGAAAACCATCGAGGATGAAACCATCCTTTGCGTCATCTTCCTCGATCCGCTCGGCGATGATGCGCACGACCGTCTCGTCCGGCACCAGACCTCCGCTGTCCATGACGGCCTTCGCCTCAAGACCGACAGGCGTCTTCGCCTTTACCGCCGCCCGGAGCATGTCTCCCGTAGACAATTGCGGGATGCGGTGCTTCTGTTGCAGCCGCGCCGCCTGAGTGCCCTTCCCCGCGCCAGGCGGTCCAAGCAGCACAAGCCTCATCTGCGCTTCCCGCGGAGTTTGGATTTCTTCACAAGGCCTTCATATTGATGAGCCTGGAGATGGCCGAGTATCTGGGCCACGGTATCCATGGTGACGCTCACGACGATGAGAAGCGAAGTGCCGCCGAAATAAAACGGCAGCGCCGCATAGGAGATCAATATTTCCGGCAGCAGGCAGATCAGCGCAAGATAGCCCGCGCCCAGAACCGTGATCCGCATCAGGATCGTATCGATATATTGCGACGTCCTTTCCCCCGGGCGGATGCCCGGAATAAATCCGCCATGTTTCTTGAGATTGTCCGCTGTCTCGGTGGGATTGAACACAATCGCCGTGTAGAAGAACGCGAAGAACACAATCAAGGTCACGTAAAGCACGAGATATAACGGCCGGCCGTGACCCAGATAACTGGTGATGGTCGCGAGAACGCCCGTTCCGCCCTGGCTTTGCGAAAAATTCGCAATGGTCGTGGGCAACAGCAGGAGCGAGGAGGCGAAAATCGGCGGAATGACCCCGGACGTATTGAGCTTGAGCGGCAGAAATGAGGTCTGGCCCTCATAGACTTTATTGCCCTGCTGCCGTTTGGGATAGGTGATTAACAAACGCCGCTGCGCGCGCTCCATAAAGACGATAAAGGCGATCACGCCGACCGACATCACCATCACGCCTATGATAAGGCCGGTTGAGATGGCGCCCTGCCGTCCAAGCTCCAGGGTGTTGACGATTGCGGACGGAAACGCAGCGACGATTCCGGCGAAGATGATCAGCGACGATCCATTGCCGATCCCGCGTGAGGTGATTTGCTCGCCAAGCCACATCAGGAACATGGTCCCGCCGGTCAGGGTCAGGACTGTCGAGAGTCGAAAGAACATCCCCGGTTCGGTCACGACTCCAGGTTGCCCCTCAAGCCCCACCGATATCCCGTAGGCCTGAAACGCAGCGAGGACGACGGTCAGATACCGTGTGTACTGGTTGATGACCTTCCGCCCCGACTCGCCCTCTTTCTTGAGCGCCTCGAGCGTAGGGAACACCGACGTCAGCAGCTGAATGATGATCGACGCTGAAATATACGGCATGATGTTCAGCGCGAAAATCGCCATGCGCTGAACGGCACCGCCCGCGAACATATTGAACAGTTCGAGGACGCCTTGCTGATTGCCGGTAAAATTCTTCTCGAACGCCGCCGGATCAATGCCCGGCAATGGGATGTAAGTGCCCAGCCGGTAAATGATCAGGGCTCCAAGCGTGAACCAAATGCGCTTCTTGAGTTCTTCGGCCTTGCCGAACGCGCTCCAATTCACATTTGCAGCAAGCTGCTCTGCCGCCGATACCATTTAGCGCTCCCTGGACGCGTCCGCGTCCGAATAGTTCATTCGACCCAGACAGAACGTCGCTTTCAACACTCACGGTCCGGTTAATTGCGGAGTCTGGAAAGGAGTCAAAACTTTTGGCGGAAGAACGCGCCGGCAGACAATCAGGGCCGGACGCATCGCTACTGCCATCGCTTCAGACCGCGCCGCTCCGCTTCGTCTTCTTAGTTCTTAAGCTCCGCCGGCTCGGCAGGTAGGCTTGATTGCTTCCCGACCGCTGCAAAACGAGACTTCACGCCAGAGCATGAAGTCACTTTACTCGTTCATATATAGAATGCGCCCGAAGGAGGAAACCCCGGACGCCAGGATGGTGATCAAGCGTCCGCAGGGGCCTCGGTTTCCGCAGCCACCGTCAGGAGTCTGATCGAGCCCCCCGCGCCTTCAATCGCCGAGATCGCGCTTTTGGACGCAGCGGCGACTTCGAAGTTCAGCTTCGCCGTGAGCGCGCCAACGCCAAGAATTTTCACGCCGTCGCGCGTTTTGGAGCAGACGCCAGCCGCCACCAGAGCCTTGATCGTCACGAGAGCGCCCGCGTCAAGCTTGCCGGCATCGACCGCTTCCTGCAGTCGCGCCAGGTTCACCTCGTTATAGTTGGTGGAAAAAGGATTCCAGAATCCGCGCTTTGGCAATCGCCTGTGCAACGGCATCTGGCCGCCTTCGAACCCTTTGATCGAAACGCCCGTGCGCGCTTTCTGACCCTTGACGCCACGACCGCAGGTCTTTCCTTTTCCCGAGCCGATGCCGCGTCCAACACGCATACGGGACTTCGAGGAACCCGCGTTGTCCTCGATATCGTTCAGTTTCATCGTTCTGTTCCTGTCTGATCCGCCTCAATGACGCGGACGAGATGCGCGACCTTGGCGATCATGCCGCGAACGGCCGGGGTGTCTTCAAGCGAGGCGCGGCGTCCGATCTTGTTCAGACCGAGCCCAATCAGCGTCGCACGCTGTGAGGCGGGACGCCCGATCGGGCTTTTGGTCTGTTCGACCGTCACCTTAGCTAAAGAAGTCGTCATCATTCGCTCCTTCAAGCTTCGCCGGAGGCTTCCGCTTCGCCGCCGAGGCGGCGCGACTGGATCGTGGACACTTTGAGATTGCGCCGCGCCGCGACCGTGCGGGGCGAGTCCTCTCTTTTGAGAGCGTCAAACGTCGCCCGGATCATATTATAGGGATTCGACGAGCCCTGCGACTTGGCGACGACATCGTGCATGCCGAGAGTCTCGAAAATGGCGCGCATCGGGCCGCCGGCGATGATGCCTGTTCCGGCGGGCGCCGCCCGCAGAACAACCCGCCCAGCGCCGTGCCGGCCATTGACGTCATGATGCAAGGTTCGGCCCTCGCGCAATGGAACCCGGATCAGCGAGCGCTTCGCGGATTCGGTCGCCTTGCGGATCGCTTCCGGAACCTCGCGCGCCTTCCCGTGTCCGAAGCCGACGCGGCCTTTCTGGTCGCCGACCACAACGAGCGCGGCGAAACCGAACCTGCGGCCGCCCTTCACCACCTTGGCGACGCGGTTGATATGGACCAGACGATCCATGAATTCGCTGTCGCGCTCCTCGCGGTCGCGGCCGCGACCGCCTTCACCATCACGCGCCATGTGCTTGTTCCATCTTCAATTCGCTTTCATCCATCCCGCGCGGCCTCGAAGCCGTCTAGAAGCTCAACCCGCCCTCGCGGGCGCCTTCGGCCAAGGCCTTGACGCGGCCGTGATACATATAGGAACCGCGATCAAACACGACTTCCTTGACGCCAGCCTGCACCGCGCGCTCGGCGATCAGCTTGCCGATGATTTTTGCGGCTTCGACGGTCGCCCCTGTCTTGAGAGCCTCGCGATTGATCTTCTCAAGCGACGAGGCCGCGGCCAGGGTCTTGCCTTCGGAATCATCGATCACCTGGCAATAGATCTGCTTGGACGACCGGAACACCGAAAGCCTGGGTTTGCCATAGGCGCGCGCGCGCAGCGAACGGCGAACTCTCGCCTGACGCCGGGCTGTCGCCGCATTATCTTTTGCCATGACCTGGCTCCTCGATCCTTATCAGTCTCACCAATATTACTTCTTCTTGCCTTCCTTGCGGAAGATGAATTCCCCGGCGTATTTCACACCCTTGCCCTTGTAGGGCTCGGGAGGCCGGAGGGAGCGGATTTCGGCCGCGATCTGCCCAACCTGACGCTTGTCGATGCCGGTGATCGAGACTTCAGTCGGCTTGGGCGCCGCGATCGAGATCCCTTCCGGGATCGGAAAATTCACGTCGTGACTGTAGCCAAGAGAAAGCTGCAGGTTCTTTCCCGAAACGACGGCTTTGTAGCCGACGCCCGTAATTTCAAGCTTGCGTTCGAAGCCCGACGAAACGCCGATCACCAGGTTATTGACCATGGACCGCGTCATTCCCCACAACGCGCGAGCCCGCTTGGTCTCATTGCGAGGAGCCACGTCGATCGCGTTGTCAGACAAGGTCACGCTCACGTCCTCAGGCGCGCTGAACGACAAGGTCCCCTTGCCGCCCTTTACCAAGATGGCCTGGCCTTCGATCTTTGCCGTGACGCCGGCGGGCAGAGCCACAGGCTTCTTTCCGATACGAGACATGACTTAGGTTTCCTCGTTCTTCCCGCGGGAAGACGCTCCAATTAGAATACTTTGCAAAGGACTTCGCCGCCGACGTTTGCTTCGCGCGCGGCATAGTCGGCCATGACGCCCTTGGGCGTCGAGATGATGGTGATCCCGAGCCCGTTCGCCACTCGCGGCATGCCGTCAACGGCGGCGTAAACGCGCCGTCCCGGTTTCGAAACCCGCTGTATTTCGCGGATTACCGGGGCGCCGTCGAAATATTTGAGCTCGATTTCAAACTCGGTGCGACCGTTGCCGTATTCGGTGGTCGAATAGCCGCGGATGTAGCCTTCGGATTGCAACACATCAAGAACATGCGCCCGCAGCCTCGAGCCCGGGGTCTGCACCTTGCCCTTGCGTCGCATCTGAGCGTTGCGAATGCGGGTCAACATATCGCCCAACGGATCGTTCATCGCCATGATCCGTCCTCCTACCAGCTCGACTTGACAAGGCCAGGAATCAGGCCTTTCGAGCCCAATTCGCGAAGCGCGATACGCGACATTTTCATCTTACGCGTATAGGCGCGCGGACGTCCGCTCACTTCGCAGCGGTTGCGGATGCGCCCCGCTGCGGAATTGCGCGGCAGTTCGGCCAATTTCAGCCGCGCGGTGAAGCGCTCCTCCATCGGCAGGCTTTCGTCGTTCGCGGCGGCTTTGAGGCGCTTGCGGCGGGCGGAATATTGTTTGACGAGCGCTATCCGGCGCTTGTTTTTTTCGATCGAGCTTTTCTTCGCCATAAACCTACCTCTGGTCGCCGCGTCTGAGACTTGTCCGTCTCACTGCCGGAACGGGAAGTTGAATGCGCGCAACAGGGCGCGCGCCTCGTCGTCGGACTTCGCCGTCGTGCAGACGATGATGTCCATTCCTACGATGCTTTCCGTCTGATCGTAGTCGATCTCGGGAAAAACGATATGCTCCTTGACGCCCATCGCGAAATTGCCGCGGCCATCGAAGCTCTTGGGATTCAATCCGCGGAAATCTCTGATCCGGGGCAGCGCGATCGTGACGAGACGGTCGAGAAATTCGTACATGCGCGTCTTGCGAAGCGTGACTTTCGCGCCGATCGGCATGTTCTCGCGGACCTTGAAGGTCGCAATCGCGTTCCGGGCGCGGGTGATAATCGGCTTTTGACCTGCGATCAAACCGAGGTCCGCAGCCGCCATCGTCACCTTCTTAGTGTCGTTCACGGCCTCACCGACGCCCATGTTCAGCACGATCTTTTCGATCGTCGGAACTTCGAACGGGTTCTTATAGCCGAACTCCTCGATCAACTGCGGCCGGACAACCTCTTCGTAAAACTTCTTCAGGCGGGGCGCGTAATCCTTCGGCGCGGCGAGCGCTTCCGCTGACGCGGTGGCGAACGCAACAGGCTCCCTACGAGCGCCTTCGGCGCCCCCGGCCTTCTTCGCGGTTTTCGCCTCGGGCTTCGACGCGGCTTTGCCGGAATCCTTCCCGCCTTTGCCGCCGCCCTTGGCGGTTTTCCCGCCGCCCTTCCCGGCTTTGGAGTCAGCCATCGATCAATTCTCCAGAACGCTTGGCGACGCGAACCTTGCGGCCGTCGTCGAGAACCTTGAACCCGACCCGCGTCGCCTTGCCGTCCTTGGGATCCGCAAGCGCGAGGTTGGACAAATGAATGGCGGCTTCTTTGCTGACGATGCCAGCTTCTTGCTGCTGGGTCTGGGCCTGGTGCTTCTTGACCATGTTGACCCCGCGGACGACCGCGCGGTCTTCCTTCGGCTTGACCTGCAGCACTTCACCGGAGCGGCCCTTGTCGCGGCCGGAAAGCACGACGACCCTGTCGCCTTTCTTGATCTTCGCAGCCATTACAACACCTCCGGCGCGAGCGAGATGATTTTCATCTGGTTGCGGGCGCGCAGTTCACGCGGCACGGGTCCGAAGATGCGGGTGCCGATCGGCTCCGACTGATTATTGATCAGGACCGCGGCGTTGGAATCAAAACGGATCACCGAACCGTCGGCGCGCTTGATGCCTTTCGCGGTCCGCACCACCACCGCTTTCATGACGTCGCCTTTCTTGACGCGTCCGCGCGGAATCGCCTCCTTGATCGAGACGACGATGATGTCGCCGACCCCGGCGTATTTGCGCTTTGAACCGCCAAGAACCTTGATGCACATCACGCGTCGCGCGCCGGAATTGTCGGCGACGTCGAGATTGGTCTGCATCTGTATCATCGCATCACACCTTTCTTTTCAGAGCGGTTTCCGGCCGCTTGCGCGCCGGACTTCGTCTGAAGGAGACTTCCGCCTCCCAGATAAAACCTGGCCTCAGGCCTTCTCGGCCGCGGGAAGAACGATCCAGCGCTTCAGCTTCGAGATAGGCTTGGCCTCCTGGATTGAAACCGTATCGCCAACCTTGAATTCCTTGGTTTCGTCATGCGCGTGATAATTCTTCGACCGCCTCACCGTTCTCTTCAAGAGAGGATGGGTGAACCGGCGTTCGACTTTCACGACGACAGTTTTTTCCTGCTTGTCGCTCACGACGACGCCCTGGAGAATTCGCTTCGGCATGCTTTCAAACCTATTCTTCGGAACTAGAGCTCTCGAACCTAAACCGCCGGCTGGCCGCGTTTTTGCGCCGCGAGCGTTTTCATTCTAGCTATATCACGACGCACAACCCGCACGCGCGCGGTGTTTTCAAGCTGACCCGTGGCGCGCTGGAAGCGAAGATTGAACTGCTCTTTTTTGAGCTGCAAAATCTCCTGTTCGAGTTGATCCTCGGTCATCACCTTGAGGTCGGACAAACGTTGTTTCGCTTTCATGACGGCGCCCTCCTATTCGGCGATGCGCTGGATGAAGCGCGTCTTGATCGGCAGTTTCGCCGCCGCGAGAAGCAGAGCCTCGCGAGCAAGTTCAACCGGAACCCCGTCGAGTTCAAACATGATGCGTCCCGGAGCCACCCGAACGGCCCACAGTTCCGGAGCGCCCTTGCCCTTACCCATGCGGACTTCGGTCGGCTTCTTCGAAACCGGGACATCCGGGAATATCCGGATCCACACCCTGCCTGCGCGGCGCATATGGCGCGTCATCGCGCGCCGGGCCGCCTCGATCTGGCGCGCCGTGATCCGCTCGGGCTCGAGCGCCTTGAGGCCGAATTGACCAAAGTTCAGTTCGTAGCCGCCTTTCGAGGCGCCGTGAATACGGCCCTTGAAGGCTTTGCGAAACTTGGTGCGCTTGGGTTGCAGCATGATTCAATAACTCTCAAACATTCAACAAGACGCTCAGGCGGCGTCGCGGTCGCGACGCCGACGATCATGGCCGCCGCCGCCGCCATGGTCCTGTTCAGCCATTTTCTTGTCCTGCGCCATCGGATCGTGTTCCAGAATCTCGCCCTTGAAGATCCAGACCTTGATTCCGCACGTTCCGTAGGCCGTATGCGCCGTCGCCGTGCCGTAATCAACGTCGGCGCGCAGGGTGTGCAGGGGAACGCGCCCCTCGCGATACCACTCGAGACGGGCGATCTCCGCGCCGCCAAGACGGCCCGAACAATTGATCCGGATGCCTTCCGCGCCAAGCCGCATAGCCGATTGCACGGCGCGTTTCATGGCGCGGCGGAACGCGACGCGGCGCTCAAGCTGCTGCGCGATCGAATCGGCGACGAGAAGCGCGTCGATCTCGGGTTTGCGAACCTCGACGATATTGATGAGGACTTCCGAGTCCGTCATCTTCGACACAAGTTTGCGGATCTTGTCGATATCGGCGCCTTTTTTGCCGATCACAACACCCGGGCGGGCGGAATGGATCGTCACCCGACACTTCTTGTGCGGACGTTCGATGATGATCTTCGAAACGGCCGCCTGCTTCAGAGTCTTCATGAGGATCTCGCGGATCGCCATGTCCTCATGCAACAGTTTGCCGTATTCGGCTTTCCCCGCGTACCAGCGTGAATCCCAAGTCCGGTTGATGCCGAGCCGAAGGCCGATCGGATTGACTTTCTGTCCCATCGTTTTCTCCTCAGGCCCCGGCGGGGGCGGCGCCGACTTCGCGCACAATAATCGTCAAATGCGAAAACGGCTTCTCAATCCGTCCCGCCCGGCCGCGCGCCCGCGGGCTGAAGCGCTTCATCACGAGGGCCTTGCCGACATAAGCCTGGGCGACAACCAGATCGTCGACGTCGAGGCTATGGTTGTTCTCAGCGTTGGCGATCGCGCTCTCAAGGGTCTTCTTCACCTCGAACGCGATGCGTTTGCGGGAGAATTCGAGATCGGCGAGAGCCTTGTCGACCTTTTTGCCGCGGATCAATTGCGCAAGCAGGTTCAATTTCTGCGGGCTGACGCGCAACATGCGAGCGACGGCCTTCGCTTCATTTTCCTTAAGCGCGCGCGGGGTTTTCTCTTTGGACATGATTAGCCTCTCCTGGCTTTCTTGTCCGCCGTATGACCGTGGAAGGTCCGCGTGGGCGAAAACTCACCGAATTTGTGGCCGATCATTTCCTCTGTCACATTAACGGGGACATGTTTGTGCCCATTGTAGACGCCAAAGGTCAAACCGACGAACTGCGGCAGAATCGTAGAGCGGCGGCTCCAGATCTTTATGATTTCAGAGCGGCCAGAGCTTCGGCTGGCGTCCGCTTTCTTAAGCAGATAGCCGTCGACGAACGGACCCTTCCAGATCGACCGAGCCATAATCAGCCCTTCTTCTTGCTTTTGTGACGCGAGGTCACGATGAATTTCGTGGTCGACTTGTTCGACCGGGTCTTCTTACCTTTGGTCGGCTTACCCCACGGGGTGACCGGATGGCGACCGCCGGAGGTGCGGCCTTCACCGCCGCCGTGCGGGTGGTCAACGGGGTTCATGGTCACGCCGCGATTATGCGGGCGCCGTCCAAGCCACCGGCTGCGGCCGGCCTTGCCGATCGAGGCGTTCATATGATCGGGGTTCGACACCGCCCCGATCGTCGCGAAACATTGGCCGTGAATGAGACGCTGCTCGCCCGAATTGAGCCGGATAATGACATAGCCCTGATCGCGGCCGACGACCTGGGCGTAGGTGCCGGCGGACCGCACCATCGCGCCGCCCTTGCCGATTTTCATCTCGATATTGTGGACGATCGTGCCCACCGGCATGTTGGCCAGCGCCATGGCGTTGCCAGGCTTCACGTCAGCCTGAAGGCTCGACACCACCTCGTCCCCGACGGCGAGCCGCTGCGGCGCGATAATGTAGGATTGTTCGCCGTCCGCATAACGAATGAGCGCGATGAACGAGGTCCGGTTGGGATCATATTCGATCCGCTCCACCTTGGCTGGAACATCAAGCTTGCGGCGCTTGAAATCGATGATCCGGTAGGTTTGCTTGTGCCCGCCGCCGCGAAAACGCACCGTGATGCGGCCGTTGTTGTTGCGGCCGCCAGACGAGGACTTACCCTCCGTCAGCAGCTTCAGCGGCTTGCCTTTGTAGAGATCGCTGCGATCGACGATCACCAGTTGGCGAAGGCTCGGCGTGATCGGTTTGAACGTCTTAAGCGCCATTGCGCAAATCCTCGAATCGAATTCCTAGAGACCTGTTGTGACGTCGATCTTGTGGCCGTCGGCAAGGGTGACGACCGCTTTTTTCAGATCCGACTGGACCCCCCGTGTCCCCTTGAAGGTTTTTCTTTTGCCTTTGCGGATCAGCGTGTTGACGCTCATAACCTTGACGTCGAACAGCCGTTCGATCGCTTCCTTGATCTCGGGCTTCGTCGCGGTCTTGCGGACCTTGAAGATAACCTGGTTCACTTCAGCGGCGAGCGTCGCCTTCTCCGTGATGACCGGAGCGACGATCACGTCATAATGATGCGCCTCGAGCGCGAGTTTCGACGGGCTCATTTGAAACGCGCCTCCAAAGCATCGATCGCCGCCCTGGTCAGAACCAGTTTCTCACGACGCAGAATGTCATAAACGTTGATCCCTTGAACCGGCAGAACGTCGATCTGTGGAATGTTCCGCGCGGCGAGGCAGAAGTTCTCCTCCGGCTCCGCGCCGTCGATGATCAGGGCGTTCAACAAGCCAAGCTTGGCGAAACTCGCCTTCAGTCCCTTGGTTTTCGGTTCAGCCACACGGGCGTCCGACCAAACGATGATGCCGCCGTCTTGCGCCTTCGCCGAAAGCGCGTGCTTCAGAGCGAGCGCGCGTACTTTCTTTGGCAGATCATGCGCGTGCGACCTCACCACCGGACCGAATGCGCGACCGCCGCCGCGAAACTGCGGCACACGAGCGGAACCGTGCCTGGCCGAACCGGTGCCCTTCTGCTTGTAGAGCTTCTTTCCGGTACGCCAAATTTCCGAGCGGCCGAGTGTCTTATGCGTTCCCGCGCGCCGCTTGGCGAGCTGATAGCGGACCATTCGCGCGATGAGATCTTCACGCGGGTCGAGGCCGAAAATGGAATCGTCGAGTTCGATCGAACCGGTCGATTCGCCTTCGAGCGTGGTAATATCGATTTTCACGCGCTTGCCTCCGCCGTTGCGTCAGCCCCAGCAGCTGCGTCGGTATTCTCCTTCGCCAAGCGATACTTGCCCGGCTTCGGCGCTTCTTTCGGCAAGGCCTTCTTGACCGCGTCGCGGACAAAGATCCAGCCGCCCGCTACGCCCGGAACCGCCCCCTCGACGAGAATCAAACCACGTTCGCTGTCGAGTTGGACAACACGCAGATTCAGCGTCGTCACCCGTTCGGAGCCCATATGGCCGGCCATTTTCTTGTTCTTGAAAGTCTTGCCCGGGTCCTGACGGCCGCCGGTTGAACCATGCGAACGATGCGAGATCGAAACGCCGTGAGTCGCACGCAAGCCGCCGAAATTCCAGCGTTTCATCGGCCCGGCGAACCCTTTGCCGGTGCTGGTGCCCGTCACGTCGACAAACTGGCCGACAACGAAGTGATCAGCAGTGATCTCGGCGCCTACCGGGAGGAGAGAGTCTTCCTCGACACGGAATTCGGCGAGTTTCAATTTCGGCTCGACGCTCGCGATGGCGAAACGCCCGCGTTCGGCTTTTGACACGTTCTTGACCTTGGCTCGGCCGATCCCGAGTTGAACTCCGCTGTAGCCGTTGCGCTCTTTCGTCAGATGCGCGACCACTTGACAGCCCTCGAGCTTCAAGACCGTAACCGGCACATGTTCGCCAACGTCCGTGAAGACGCGGGTCATGCCGAGCTTTTGTGCGATGACGCCTGACCGCATGGTTAAATCCTTCAACACCCCTTCAGAACCCGAACCGTCAAACGCGTTTCAAAGGGTTCGTCTTTTTAAAACAATTGCGACCGCGACCCGGCTATTAAAGCTTGATCTCGACATCGACGCCCGCCGCGAGGTCGAGCTTCATCAATGCGTCAACCGTCTGCGGAGTCGGATCCACAATGTCCAGCACTCTCTTGTGAGTACGGATTTCGAACTGCTCGCGCGACTTCTTGTCGACATGCGGCGAGCGGTTGACCGTGAATTTTTCGATCTTCGTTGGCAGCGGAATCGGGCCACGCACCTGTGCGCCAGTCCGTTTCGCTGTCGAAACGATTTCCTTCGTGGAGGAATCAAGGATTCGATGATCGAATGCCTTAAGTCGAATCCGAATATTCTGGCCGTTCATCAATTCAATCCCTGCCAGCCAGCGACGGACTTTCGCCCGCGCCAGCCTACCCTGACCCTCACTGCTCCCGAACGGCGGACCGAATTGGCGCCAGCCTGGGAGCTTTCATTCAAACATCCGCGCGCTTTTTGAGCGCTATTCGGTGATCGAGGCGACGACGCCGGCGCCAACTGTACGGCCGCCTTCACGGATAGCGAAGCGCAGCTTCTCTTCCATCGCGATCGGCACGATCAGTTCGACGTCCATGGTCACATTGTCGCCCGGCATCACCATTTCGGTGCCTTCCGGCAACGTCACGACGCCAGTCACGTCAGTAGTGCGGAAGTAGAATTGCGGACGATAGTTGGTGAAGAATGGCGTATGGCGGCCACCTTCGTCCTTCGTCAGAATGTAGGCTTCCGCCTTGAACTTCGTGTGCGGTTTGACCGAGCCGGGCTTGCACAGCACCTGGCCACGCTCAACGTCTTCACGCTTAGTGCCGCGCAACAGCGCGCCGATGTTATCGCCGGCCTGCCCCTGATCAAGCAGCTTGCGGAACATTTCGACGCCCGTCACGGTCGTCTTGACGGTCGGCTTGAGACCAACGATCTCGATTTCCTCGCCGACCTTGACGATGCCGCGCTCGACGCGGCCGGTGACGACGGTGCCGCGTCCCGAGATCGAGAACACGTCCTCGACCGGCATCAGGAAGGGCTGATCAATCGGCCGCTCCGGCTGCGGAATATAGGCGTCCACTGTCTCCATGAGAGCCAGCACGGCGTCATGGCCGATTTCCGGGCTGCGGTTTTCCAGAGCGCAGAGGGCCGAGCCCTTGGTGATCGGAATATCATCGCCAGGGAAATCATATTTCGACAGAAGTTCGCGCACCTCGAGTTCGACAAGCTCGAGAAGCTCGGCGTCATCGACCATGTCGACCTTGTTCATAAAGACGACGAGCGCAGGGACGCCGACCTGACGGGCGAGCAGAATGTGCTCGCGGGTTTGTGGCATCGGGCCGTCAGCCGCCGAAACGACAAGAATGGCGCCGTCCATCTGCGCTGCGCCGGTGATCATGTTCTTCACATAATCGGCGTGGCCGGGGCAATCGACGTGAGCGTAATGGCGGTTCTTGGTCTCGTATTCGACATGCGCCGTCGAGATCGTGATGCCGCGAGCCTTCTCCTCCGGCGCCTTGTCGATCTGATCGTAGGCGGTGAACGTCGCTCCGCCCGACTCGGCGAGAACCTTGGTGATCGCCGCGGTCAAGGACGTCTTGCCATGGTCGACATGGCCGATCGTCCCGATATTGCAGTGCGGCTTATTCCGCTCAAACTTTTCCTTGCCCATCGTCCGGCTCCTCTAGGATCTGGCGTCTGTCTGCTCAGATCAGGCGTATTTGGCTTGGACCTTCGCGGCTTCGCTCGCGGGGACCTGTTCATAGTGATCGAATTGCATGGTGTAGTTCGCGCGTCCCTGACTGAACGAGCGCAATTGGTTGACGTAGCCGAACATGTTGGCGAGCGGCACCATCGCGTTGATCACGACGGCGTTGCCGCGCATGTCCTGCCCCTGGACCTGGCCGCGGCGGGCCAGAAGATCGCCCATGACCGATCCGGTGTAATCCTCCGGTGTCGTCACTTCGACCTTCATGATCGGCTCAAGCAAAACCGAGCCGCCCTTCTGAAGCGCTTCGCGGAACGCGGCGCGGGCCGCGATCTCGAAGGCGAGCACGGAGGAATCGACGTCGTGGAAGGCGCCGTCGATCAAGGTCGCCTTAACGTCAACGACCGGGAATCCGGCGAGAATGCCCGAGCCCATGACGCTGTTGATGCCTTTTTCGACGCCAGGAATATATTCCTTCGGCACCGCGCCGCCGACGATCTGGGATTCGAACAGATTGCCCATGCCGGCCTCGTTCGGCTCGAAGATCACCTTGACCCGCGCGAACTGACCGGTGCCCCCGGTCTGCTTCTTGTGGGTGTGGTCGATCTCGACCCGGCGGGTCAGCTTTTCACGATAGGCGACCTGCGGCGCGCCGATGTTGGCGTCCACTTTGTAGGTGCGGCGCAGAATATCGACTTTGATGTCGAGATGAAGCTCGCCCATCCCCTTGAGAATGGTCTGGCCGGATTCCTGGTCGGTCGAGACCCGGAACGAAGGATCCTCCGCCGCCAGCTTGGACAAAGCGACGCCGAGCTTTTCCTGATCCGCCTTTGACTTCGGCTCGATCGCGATCTCGATGACCGGCTCGGGAAATTCCATACGTTCGAGGATCACCGGCTTGTTGGTGTCGCACAGGGTATCGCCTGTGCGCGTGTCCTTCAGGCCAGCAAGCGCGACAATGTCGCCGGAATAGGCTTCCTTGACGTCCTCGCGATTGTTCGCATGCATGAGGAGCATGCGCCCGATGCGCTCTTTCTTGTCCTTGGTCGAATTCATCACCGTGGTGCCGGAATCGACGTGACCGGAATAGACGCGGGCGAAGGTGATCGTCCCGACGAAAGGATCGTCCATGATCTTGAAGGCGAGCATGGAAAAGGGGTCTTCGTCACGCGGCAGCCGGAGAACTTCCTCGCCGGTCTCCACATCGACGCCCTTGATCGCCTCGCGGTCGATGGGCGAGGGAAGGTAATCGACGACGGCGTCGAGCAGAGGCTGCACGCCCTTGTTCTTGAAGGCCGAACCGCACAGGACCGGAATGAAGATGATGTGACGGACAGCCTTGCGAATGAGCCGCTTGAGGGTCGCCTCATCGGGCTCTACGCCGTCGAGGTAAGCGGCCATCACGTCATCGTCGAGTTCTACAGCCGCCTCGAGCAGCGTGTGACGATAGGCGGCCGCCTGCTCTTTCAGATTGTCCGGAATTTCGGCGTCATTGTATTTTGCGCCCAGCGCTTCGTCTTCCCAGACGATGGCCTTCATGCGGACGAGGTCGATGACGCCCTTGAAGTCCATCTCGGACCCGATCGGGAGCTGGATGCAGACAGGCCGCCCGCCGACCTTGGTCTTGATGTCGTCGACGCAGCGATAGAAATCCGCGCCGATCTTGTCCATCTTGTTGACGAACACCACGCGCGGAACATTGTACTTGTCGGCCTGACGCCAGACGGTTTCGGTCTGAGGCTCGACGCCCTGGTTGCCGTCGAGCACGCAAACCGCGCCGTCGAGCACGCGCAGGGACCGCTCCACCTCGATGGTGAAATCGACGTGGCCGGGGGTGTCGATGATGTTGAGGCGCTTGCCGTTCCAGAATGTCGTCGTCGCGGCGGACGTGATCGTGATGCCGCGCTCCTGCTCCTGCTCCATCCAGTCCATGGTGGCGGCGCCGTCGTGGACTTCGCCGATCTTATGCGACTTGCCCGAATAATAGAGGATGCGTTCCGTCGTCGTCGTCTTGCCCGCATCAATGTGGGCCATGATGCCGAAGTTACGGTAGTCCTCGATGGGATGAGAGCGCGGCATAGTCAAAATCCTTCAAGCGCTAAGCTTGTGCAAGCGCGAAGCTTGCGGTTGTCACCAGCGGTAATGCGAGAAGGCGCGGTTGGCTTCCGCCATCCGGTGCGTGTCTTCGCGCTTCTTGACCGCGTTGCCGCGGTTGTTGGCGGCGTCCATCAGCTCAGCGGACAGACGGTCGACCATGGTCTTGTCGTTGCGACCGCGCGCGGCCGTAATGATCCAGCGGATGGCGAGCGCCTGACGGCGCTCCATGCGGACCTCGACGGGCACCTGATAGGTCGCGCCGCCGACCCGGCGCGAACGCACCTCGATCGCGGGGGCGACGTTCTCGAGCGCCTGCTTGAAGACGCCGAGAGGCTCGGCCCTCGTCTTCTGGCTGATGATGTCGAACGCGTTGTAGACGATCGTCTCGGCGACCGACTTCTTGCCGTCGTACATGATCGAGTTCATGAACTTCGTCAGGATGACATCGCCGAACTTCGCGTCCGGAATGACTTCCCGCTTTTCAGCGCTATGGCGGCGAGACATCGATTAGGCTCCGTCCAAATTCAATTTGTTTGCTTCAGCTTTTCAGCTTGCCGCGTTCAGTGTCGCGGCGGTCTACTTCGGCCGCTTGGCGCCGTATTTCGAACGGCGCTGCTTGCGGTTCTTGACGCCCTGCGTATCGAGCACGCCGCGCAGGATGTGATAGCGCACGCCGGGAAGATCCTTGACGCGGCCGCCGCGGATCATCACCACCGAATGCTCCTGCAGATTGTGGCCTTCGCCGGGAATGTAGCCGATGACCTCGAACCCGTTGGTGAGGCGCACCTTAGCGACCTTGCGAAGCGCCGAGTTCGGCTTCTTCGGAGTCGTCGTATAAACGCGCGTGCAGACGCCGCGCTTCTGCGGGCAGGCCCCGAGATGCCGGGCTTTTTCCCGGTAGGTCTTGTCCTGTCGCGGCTTGCGGATCAACTGGCTGATCGTCGGCATCGTGGTCTTTCCAAAAACAAGTCAAATCGTAAAGGTCAGGCTGCCCTGGCCTCCTTGAAACTCAAATCCGGGCGCGCTAAGCGGCGTTACAAAAACGCCAAAAAAGCAGCGCCATCAGCCGATCAAGGCTTCTGGCGCTGGGCCCTTCGCAGAGGACCGCGGCGCAAACCGCGGTCTTGCGTCTAAAGGATCCGGGCGAAACCGCTCGTATCCAGCTGTGACTTCTCAGTCGTGGATCCGACAGCGTTTAGGTTTCAGTGGGTTCAGAGCGAGACGCTCCGAAGCAGAAAACCTACGGCCTGTCTGAGGTGGGCGGAACTTAGTTAGACGGCGAAGGCGCGTCAACCCCTTATCGGCGCCGAAACGCTTTATCTTCGCCTAAGACGCTTTTTCTATTTTGCGCAGTCCGCCCATATAGGGCCAGAGCGCCTCCGGAATAGAGACGGAACCGTCTTCGTTCTGGTAATTCTCAAGCACTGCGACCAATGCGCGGCCAACGGCGACGCCGGAGCCGTTAAGCGTATGAACGAATCGGGTCGCCTTCGCGCCTTCAGGGCGGTAGCGCGCATTCATGCGCCGCGCCTGAAAATCGCCGCAGACCGAGACGGACGAAATCTCGCGATAGCGGTCCTGCCCCGGCAGCCAGACCTCGATGTCATAGGTCTTCTGCGAGGCAAACCCCATGTCGCCGGTGCAGAGCGTAACGATTCGATAGGGCAGCTTTAGGCGTTTGAGGACTTCCTCGGCGCAGGAGAGCATGCGCTCATGCTCGGCGAGGGAGTTTTCCGGCGTCGTGATCGAGACAAGCTCCACCTTGATGAATTGATGCTGGCGAATCATTCCCCGCGTGTCGCGCCCCGCCGATCCGGCTTCTGCGCGGAAACAGGGCGTGCAGGCGGTGACGCGAATCGGGAGCTCTTTTTCGTCGAGAATCGATTCGCGGACGAGGTTGGTGAGCGGCACCTCGGCAGTGGGAATGAGCCAGAGAGTGTCCTTCCGAACCGGAGCATTAAGCGGCGTCAACTTGGTTCCCAGATCATATTCGTCGCCGAGCTGGTCAATCTGTGGCGGCAGACTCAATTCTTTGACAGCCGAAAACTGATCCTCGCGAAACTTCGGCAATTGCGCCGTGCCGAACATCGTCTCGTCCTTGACGAGGATCGGCGGATTGACCTCCGTGTAGCCGTGTTCGCCCGTATGCAGATCGAGCATGAAGGCGCCAAGCGCGCGCTCCAGCCGCGCTAGCGCGCCCTTGTTCACGACAAACCGCGCGCCCGACAGTTTCGTGGCGGTCTCAAAATCCATCAGCCCGAGACTTTCGCCGATCTCGAAATGCTCCTTCGGCTTGAAGTCGAAGCGCGGCCGCTCGCCGACCTGGCGCAATTCGGGATTGTCATTCTCGTCCTTGCCGAACGGAACATCCTCAAGCGGCAGATTCGGAATCTCCGCTAAAGCCTTGTCAAGGAGGGCGGTCGCCTCTTTTTCCTCCGCCTCGAACGCGGCGAGTCCCGCCTTCAGCTCCGCCACCTCCGCCTTCAGGGCCTCGGCGCGCGCGGAATCCTTCGCGGCCATGGCCTGGCCAATTTCCTTCGAAGCGGAATTGCGGCGTTCCTGCGCGGCCTGTGATTTCCCGATGGCGGCGCGGCGCGACTCATCGAGCGCCAGCAGATGAGTGGCCAACGGCTCCAGACCGCGCCGGCGCCTAGCCTCATCAAATACTACAGAATTATCGCGTATCCATTTGATATCGTACATAATGGCTCTTCGAAATCGCTTTAAGTTAACAAAAGAGGAAGAGCTATGGTTCCGCCTTTGGATCGTCCGTTTCCTCTGCCGCACGGCTTTTTTCGATCATTGCGACCGTGACGATCGACAGCTCGTACAACAGGAGCGCGGGCGCCGCGAGAGCCAGCATCGAGAAAATATCCGGCGGAGTCAGGATCGCCGCGATGACGAAGACCAGCACGATCGCATAGCGCCGCTTATTGCGCAGAAATTCCGAATGGATGATTCCGATCCGCCCGAGCAGGGTCAGCACCACCGGCATCTGGAAGGTCACGCCAAAGGCGAAGATCAAGGTCATGATCAGCGAGAGATATTCGCTGACCCGGGGCAGAAGCTCGATCTGCGCCCTGCCCGGCTCCTTGGCCTGCTGCATCCCGATGAAAAAATGCAGAAGGTTCGGCATCACGACGAAATAGACGAGCAGCGCGCCGAGGGTGAAGAAAACCGGCGTGGCGATGAGGTAAGGCGCAAAAGCCTTGCGCTCGTGCCGGTAGAGGCCCGGCGCCACGAACTGGTAGATCTGCGAGAAGATCACCGGACAGGACAGGAAAGCCGCGGAGAACAGCGCGACGCGGATCTGGGTGAAGAAATATTCCTGCGGCGCGGTGTAGATGAGCCTCGCATCCGGCCCCGCCACCTTCTCGAACGGCGCCACCAGCACATTATAAATATCCTTGGCGAAAAAGAACGAGATCAGGAACATCAAAATGAATGCGACGAGCGCCTTGATCAGACGCGCGCGCAATTCGATCAGATGATCCATCAAAGGGGCTTTGGTCGCCTCGATGTCGGCGTCGCTCATGGAAATCCCGTCTCGATGGCCCATTTTGCGGCTGGCGCCGCTGCGCGTCCTCAGTGAACGCGCGGGCCGGAAAAGTCACGCTTTCTCTTGTGGCTGCGCCTGAGGCTCGGCGCCTGCCGCCGGCGCGGCGGCCATCTCCGCCTCGAGCGCGCTGGCCAGCGCCTTCATCTCGGCCTCGATCCCGCCTGGCCCCGCCGCCGGCGCGACCGGCTGCGGATCTGGCGAGAGGGGCGCGGCTCCGGCGTCGCCGGGGGAAACCTCTCCTTCCGCGGCCGCAAGCGGCAAATGCGGCAGGTCCACCGAATTCAACGGCGGTCCGTCGTCGTAAGGCGAAGGCAGAGTCGGGGCTTCAGCGCCGATCCCGGCGGACGGCGCTTTCGCCTCGCCCTCGATCGCCCCGCTGATCTGGCTTTTGATGTCGCTCATCGGGTTGAACGCGACATCGACCTTGGCGCTTTCGGCGAGCTTCGCGACGTCGGCCTTTACCTCTTCGAGGTCGGCTTCCCGCATCGCGTCCATGAACTGGCCCTGGAATTCGGCCGCCATCCGTCGCATCTTTGCGACCATCCGCCCGATCTGGCGCAGAACGCCGGGCAATTCCTTGGGCCCGATGACGATCAGCGCGACGACGCCGATGATGATCAGTTTGCCGGCGTCGAAATCGAACATCTGGAAGCGTCACTCGAAACGTCGGACGAACGGCGAACAAGAGCGCGAAAGAGAAACGCGCCTTCAGGGCATGTCAGAAGTCAGGGCTTAGCTGACCTTGCGGGTTTCGGAAACCTTGACCGGGTCCGACGCCTGATGATCGAGGCTGCGGACCGAATCGACCGAACCGGGAGCCTCGGGCTTGGAATCGTCCTCCGCCATACCCTTCTTGAAGGATTTTATGCCCTTCGCGACATCGCCCATAATGTCGGAAATCTTGCCCTTGCCGCCGAACAGGACGAGAAAGACAGCGCCGACGATGAGCCAGTGCCAGATCGAGAGACTGCCCATGCCGCCAACCTCCTTGAAGAAATCTTACAGGAATTGCGGGCCCGACGCCCGCGTAAGCGGTGAACCTATGCTTGCGCGGGGTCAAAAACAAGCAGGCCTCGGCGCCGCTGACGCGGAACCGGCTCACTATTTATCAGAGACTCGGCGCTTTCATCTATAATGGCGCGGAATGTTCACCGCTACCGACGGAAAAACGAACCTTCGCCTTCACATTCTCAATCCTGCTCAATCCTGCTCAATCCTGGGCGATCTCGTACTGGTCGACCGCCGCGGTCTTGCCTGGAACGGTCTTGCCTGGAACGGACTTGCTTGGAACCGGCGACCCTTTGAACGGGCATTGTCCGTCAGGGCGCGCCTGCGGGGACACGGCGCCGCGGGCCGGCTTCGCGTTTCTCTCCGAACGGAACCATTCAACGTCCAAAGCTCCGACGGGCGCCGCCACGCCGGCCCCGAACCTGAAATCATCCCACCGCGGCTGCGGATCCTTCAACCGCCACTGAAACCGCGTCAGGAGAGCGACGCAGAACAGCTTCGTGATCACGACGGCCAGATCCTTGCCGGGACAAGTCCTGTTGCCTGGCGAGGCCGAGGCGTCGTGGGAGCCTCGCGGCCAGATCAGATGCTCGGACGCCTTTTCGTCGTCGAACCGGTCAGGGTTGAATTCCTTCGGATTGTCAAAAACCGCCGGGTCCTGATGCGCGAACGGAATGACGCCCATGACGAGTTCGCCCTTGCCGACGGCGAATAGTCCCGAGTCCGATTCAATCGTTCGGTCGCGTGTCGCCCGGCCGAAAATCAGAAACACGGGAGGATGAAGCCGCAGGATTTCGCGAAGGGTTTTGTCGAGCAGCGGCAGCGATCGCAGAACGCTCAGATCGTCGATCGTCCGCTGGCCGGGCCCAAGCCGATCGGCCATCTCCTCGCGCAATCGGGCGCATAATTCGGGGCGCAAGCTAAGCTCCCCGACGATCGACTTCAGGATATTCTGAGTCCCAAGGAAAGCGTTCATCCCAACGAGGAACATAAGCTGCCTCGCCACCGCCTCCTCATCCGTCAGCCCCTCCAATCGGGCGAGCTCCACAATCTCCCGGAACAAAGGAGCGGATTTCACAAAAGCGAGAAGCTCGGGGTAGAGCGCTTTCGATTTCGCGTATTTCGACCACGGAATGTATCTCGTGACGGCGACAAACCGGTGCCCGAAAATATGTTTGTAAATCAGCCGCACCTTTTTGGGGTCGGGACGGGCGCCAAATATCCACCGAAACAGGAAGACCGCGGAAAAGTCCTCCAGCTCGTCGCTCCAGCTGAACTGGCTCTTCGACAGCCATCTTTGCGAGAATTCCTCGATCGTTTCATGGAACTGCGCCGCGAGGGAGGATGAGCGCCTCTGCAACAATCTTATGTAGAATGATTTCGGCGCGTCGTGCGCGGCGCCAGACTCATACATGCCGGGCGGCAGGCCGCCCGTCAACGAAAGGAGCGGGAGTGAGAATCTGTATTTGTCGGAAGGAATGTCCTGCACCAGATCTTCCGATGCGAACAACGCCTTGATGGCGCGATGATCAAGAACGGCGATGGTTGGCTGAAACAGATTTATCCTGAACACGTTGCTGGCGTATCTTTTCTGCCTGCGGCGGAAAAACCGCTCCCATCCGCTAAAGAACAAGAAGTCGCACGTGTCAACAAGCTTTCCCAGAACCGGCGGTCCATAACCTCCCGGCGCCTCCAGCGCGGCGGCGAACGTCGCCTTGCGATCTTTCATCGAAGAATTCCTCTGAACGATGGCGTCGAAGCTCGACGTCGTTTCGATACTCTCCAGGCCAACCCTGGAGAAAGATTTTTCGCCGTAGACGTTCCGCGAGAGGAGCGGATTGGTCAAGGCCTGCGAGAAGGCGTCCACGACCACCATGAAGAGCATCAGGGAGCCGAGGATTGCGCGCTCTTCCTGCTTCTCAGCATAAAGACCCGGAATCAGTTCAACCTGATTGACATCGGTGTAAATCGCTTTGAGCTCGGCGGCCAAAGCCTGATCCCCGGTGAGCTCCTCGAACGTCGACGCCGGCCGCAAACCGAAATGCGCCCGATATTCGTTGTAGGGACGGATACGCCATGCCCGCGATTTGGCGAGCGCCGCTTTGTCCGCCATGCTGTTGAGAAATGGCGTGGTGTTTCTGATCGTGAGCCGGCCGGCGCGCTGGGTCGCCGCGGCGTGAAGCACATTCTCTACGCCCAGGGCGATGAGCGGGCCATTGTCCAGAAGCAATTGTTCGATCGGACGTTCTTCGCCGTTCAAGCTGATCGAATCCGGCACGAACGGGTGCCACCGGTAAAGTAGATCGAATTCCGCGGTGATGCGGTTTGTCCGGTACCAATGTTGGGTTTCCGCAAAGCCAACCTCGGTAAAGATCTGGAAATGTGCCGAAGACAAATGATTGATGTAATCTTCAATGATCACCTTCAGAAGAAGCGCGATATTGGCGTTGCGGGCTGTCTCGAAGAGCCTGTCGTCATCCCACTCCGGATACCGCCGGGAGATCTCGTCGCAGAGGCGATTGTGCTCACGCACGAATATCGTGTTGATGGCGCTGTAGAACAGCGTGGAATTGGCGTTTCCAAGTCCGGAAGCGAAAAAACACTCTCTTTGCTTGTCCGTCGCCGCTTGCCGTCCAGAAGATTCTGCGGGTGATTTGGACGCAGAAACATTCACGAACCGGGTGAAGAAGCTGTTCTTGTCTTTAACGTAGGAAAGATCTTTGAATCGCTCCCTCACGCCGAGAGTTCCGGCCTCGTCCTTTTCAAACAGCAAAGGGGGGAATTCCTGGCCGTTCAAGCTTTCGGTCAACAGCTTGCCGCCTTCATGGCTGCGCAGAATCGAAGCGTCGGAAGGGCTAAGTCCATAAATCTGACAAAGGTCGATTTCGTGATTAGACGTGTTCTTTCTGGCGTCGGTTGGATCCGTGCGAAGGAAGCTGTCAGTGAACCATTGCGCGAAAAAGCCGAAGAGGATTGAGCTTCGCGGGCAAGGGATCATCGGACCTCGCCGCTTGAACAGAGCTGCGACCTTGTCTGGATCAGGCAAGGATAGAGGCTCGGCGGAGCTGGCCGCCGGGCTTGGGGACAGGTGGCGTCCCGTTACGCTTCTATCGACAAGCCCGACCCACGACACATAATCTGCAACATAAGGTTCGAGATCAGTTTCGGATCTTCGCTTTGGCCCCCAAAGCGAATAGGCGTATGGCCTGGCTGGCCCGCTGCTCGTCAGAAGATGGATGAAGACGCGGTTCGCCCATTTTCTCAGAAACGGAACGCCGCTCACGAAACGCCACAACCACGGATACCGTGGAGCCAGATGAATCACGAAGGCTTTCAGCATCCGCCGCCCTCTATGCTCAAGGGTCAAGGGCGCCGCCTTGGCCGTTCAAATGAACTTGCGTCACTTTCCATCGAGAGACGGCCAATATTTTCAAGCCGGCGCCGGAAATTCGCAAGCAATTTTCCCCTTGCGGGAAGTTTCCTCTCGCAGGAACTATCTTGCGGAAATTCCCACTTCATCGGATTTGCCCTGCAGATCAAGCTGCGGTAGCGGAGTCGTTTCGTCATCGCCTCGTTACAAATGCCGTCGTGGAAGCTACAGCATAACTGCCGCTGTAGCAGGAAATCTATCCGAATGCGGTCCGGCGTTTTCTTCATTACGCCGCGCCGTCGCGGCTCCGAGCGGCGCTCGCCTGAGTGCTGTGGCGGACCGGTATTCTTCCCAGGGAATCGTGGTTTCGAAGAAAACCCGGACAAGTTCGGCCTGACGATGAACGCCGGTTTTTTCAAGGATGTGGGCGAGATGCGTCCGCGCCGTCGACTGGGCGATATTCAATCGATGAGCGGAAATCTTCAATCCGTCTCCTGAGATCAACTGCGCAAGAACCTTCGCCTCGGCAGGCGTCAACGCGAACAAATCAGCGAAAGCTCGAATGCGTTCCGTGGTTCCGCGGCGGCAATCGACGATGAACAGGCCTGCGGCCGCCTCATCCTCATCATGACTGCGATGTTCCTCGTTCCGCCCAAGCGGCACCACATGAATGATCAGTGATGAGTATCCGCACTTATCATACAGGACGATGGAGCCCTTTGGCGAACCTTCGCCGCGCGGACTGGAGGCCGGCGCCAAAAGCGCGCGCAATTTTCTGGCGGCGATTGCGTCCTCAAGGTTAAGGCAACCGTGTTTTTGGCGTAGGAGATTATTTTCGGCGAGCAAGGTCTCCGCCGCGTCGTTCGCGCATATGATTTGGCGATTCAATGTGATCAGAAGCACAGCAAATCCTGCACATCCAATTACCTTCCCCAACTGGTCGACTTGGTGCATATGTGATCGGAGCGAGTCACCGATCGCAAAGACTGGCGTATGAGCCGAGATCATCTGCATCCCTTTATCTCCTCGCCGGACAAACTCTTGCGGACAAGTCGGGCGCAAGCGCACAAACACGGCGTGAACGGGGCTTTGCCGCCGAATTCGGCGACCCCTCGAAAAGCACATTGATCCTTCAAGTGCGCAGGGTCTTTAGGAACGCCTTAGGGGCGGGCTGATTTTTTCTTAAGTTTCGATTAAATCGAAACAGAGGACGCAAATGGAGAACGCAACTACGGCATTGTCCTTCGGAGAATTCCGTCTGGATCATGCGAACGCCCTATTGTGGCGAGGCGCCAATCGGATTTCGCTGCCGCCCAAGCCTTTCGATGTTCTCTGCTGCCTCGTGCGCCGCCACGGCCAATTGGTCACCAAAGACGAATTGCTTGACGCGGTCTGGCCTAATCTCCATGTGACGGAATAGAGCCTGAGCGTTTCGATCAACGCCTTGCGCATCGCCCTTGGCGACGACCCCAAGGCTCCGCGCTACATTGAAACGGTGACGCGACGCGGGTATCGTTTTATCGCTCCTGTCAGCGGCGAGCCGAAGGCGGAAGCCGACGAAAAGCCCGAACCTGAGCCTCAGCGTCAGCTGCGCCAGACTGTCGCGCCCGCGCGCTGGCATGTCGGACGCGCCGGTCCGCTCAAACGCCTCGACGAATATTTCGAACTCGCCGTGGCGGGCGACCGCCAGCTCGCATTCATCACGGGCGAGGCCGGGATCGGAAAAACCACTTTTCTCGAAATGTTCGTGGAGCGGAAGGTTCAAGCCCGCCCCGTTCTCCTTTGGTGCCGGTGCGTCGAGCACTTCGGCACGGACGAGGCCTTCCTGCCCCTGATCGAGGCGTTGCAGGATCACTGCCGTGGCGCCGGAGGTCCGGGCCTCGTCAAGACATTGCGCTTGATCGCCCCGACGTGGCTCGCTCAATTGACCGGATTTCTCGAGCCAAATGACCGCGCCGACCTCCAGAACGAGATTTTCGGAGCCACCAGGGAGCGCATGCTTCGCGAGTTCTGCGAACTCGTGGAATTCTTGAGCCTCGAACGACCCTGGCTCATCATTATCGAGGACCTTCATTGGAGCGATTACGCGACCCTCGACGTCCTATCGCTGTTCGCGCAACGGCAGCAACGGTCGGCGGCCCTGGTCCTTGCGACCTATCGTCCTGTTGATGTCGTCGTCGGCGGCCACCCTGCCCTGACTGTTCACCAAGAACTCCAGATTCATGGGCGCTGCACGGAACTTGCGCTGGAAAAGCTGTCCTTGGCGGAAGTCAGACAATATCTCGGTCAGAGATTCGGCGACGTCAATTTGGGAGAAACGGTCGCCGAACAAATTTACGCGCGGACCGGCGGACAGCCCTTATTCGTTGTTTCTCTCGTCGACTATTTCGTCGCCCAGGGGGAAATCCGTGAAGTCGATGGAAAATGGCGCCTCGCGCCCGACGGACTTGTCTCCCAGGACTGTATTCCGCACGATTTGCGGGCCATGATCGGGCGCCAGCTGGATCGACTGGACCCCGTCGAGCAGCGGGCGCTCGAGGCGGCCAGCGCAGCGGGAGCGGAATTTTCCGCCGCCCTCGTGGCGGGAGCGCTCGAGAGCGACGCTCTGGACGTCGAGCAGGTTTTTGAACGTCTCGCGAGGAAAGGCCAGGTAATCGCCCAGGCCGGAGTGGCCGAATGGCCTGACGGCACGGTGGCCGGCCATTATTCTTTCCTGCACGCGCTCTTTCAGGAGGTGCTCTCGCAGCGACTTGCGCCTGGACAAAAGGTCCGGCTGCATCGGCGTCTTGGCGAGCGATTGGAGATCGGGTACGGCGCAAGGACGGCGGAGGTCGCCTCTCTTCTTGCGATTCATTTCGAGGAAGGCCGCGATTTCTCCAAGGCGATACGCTACCTAGGCGAGGCCGCCGAAAGCTCCGCCAAGCGTTTCGGCAACCGCGAAGTCGTCGTTTACGTCACTCGCGCCCTCGACCTGGTCTCGCGCCTGTCGAGCGAGCCTCCCCTGGAGCTGCGGATGAAACTGCTGCAGCAACGCGGCTGGGCGCGGCGCTCGGCCGGCGACCTTCGCGGCGCGCTCCAGGATCTCACCGCCGTCGCGTCCTGCGCGGCGCAAGCCAATCAGCCGCTCGCCGAGGTCAAGGCGCTGATGGATCTCAGCCGATTTTGTGTTTGGGTCGACCGGCGCCGCTGCCTCGACCTCGCCGAACGCGCCGTTGTCCTCAGCCGGACATTGGGCGACCAGACGCTGACGATCCTCGCTGAAGCGAACTGGTCGAGCTTAAGACTTTATCTCAAGGGTTGGCGCGACGAAGACGCGGCTCGAAGTCGCGTCGCGGTGCAGATGATGGGTCAGTCGCAGGATCCGCGCACGGAGATGAGGCGGTGCGGCATCGTGAGCACCATCGAATTGATCACCTCGAATTATCGGGAGTGTTTCGCCGCGGCGGACCGGTGTCAGCAATTGGCGCAGGACAGGGGCGACGTCTACTTCTACGTCATTTACAATACGTTTTTGGCCCTTTCCCTGCTTCAGCTTGGAGAATGGCGGGAAATGAAACAGAGGCTCGCCGCCGCTCTGACCTTGACGGAAAGAAACGCCAACAAGCATGTCAGCGGCATGTGCCATCTGATGATCGCATGGCTGCATGCCGAAGCGCTCGACTTCGAAGGCGCGAGGAAGCGTTGCGAAGAAGCGCTTGATCTGGCGGTGGAGGAAAACCCGGTCAATTTTTTCCTTGGCCGAAATATTCTGGTAAAAATCCATCTCGGCTTGCGGGACTATCCGGCCGCTTTCGATCAATTGACGGCCATCACGCGCAGAATCGAGACGGACGGCGTTCCAATGGAATCGGTGTTCCACCCGTTCTTTTTCCACAGTCTTTCCGAATATTGGCTCGGGGTGGGCGATACGCCACGCGCAAAGGTGCACGCGTTGCAGCTTTCCGAAACCGCCGCGCGACCGCCGGAGAACGCCTATCTGGCTTTGTCCCATCGGCTATTGGCGAGGATCGCGGTCGCCGAGGGAGATATGGAGCAGGCGAAGGGTCAGCTTGCAAAGGCGATCGCCATCGTCGAAGTGGGCGAGATGCCGATCGCGGCCTGGCGCGTCTGCGCAACCGCCGCGGAATTTTACGAAAGCGTCGGGGAAACCGACAAGGCCGTCGTCTTCCGACGCCGCTGTGACGCGATCATTCAGACATTGGCCGCGACGTTTGACGAGGCCGACCCCCTGCGTTCGTCGCTCGTTGAGAGATACGCCTCTCCGCTCCAATGAGCAGGCGATCCTTTTTGCTCGAAACCAAGCGCACGGACTTGAACGCACGGGCCTGAGCGGATGGACGTGAAACGCTTGGACGTGAAACGCATGGACCTTGGCGCGCCGGGGGCGATCCCCGAGGGAGCGCCCTCGTTCTTAAGAAAAACATAAGAAAAAGAGAAGCAAAGCTTAAGAGTTCTCCGCCTGCCTTGCCCCTATAATATCACTGTCGATGCATTGACACGGTCGCCCCTTTTGTTCGTGGCGTTGTCAAGTCTTGGGGGAAGGGCAATGCTCCCTCAAAAGCGGCGAGTCGATACACCGTCCGGCGAGCGGGAAGCCGGTAACGCTTCCCGCTTGCATGGACCGGCCTGATCGATAGCCCGTCTCAGGGCCAAAAAGCCGGTCCTGCATCGCGCGCGCGGCATCGCCGGTTTCACCAGTGATTCGTCCCGCGTTTAGCTTCGTCAAATTTTCAGCTTCATCAAATTGTCTTACCGAGGCGCGAAGGTTCCCCTTCGCTTGGCAAGACTCGCCGGGCAAGAGCGAACCGGGCTGGCCTCTCCCTGCTTTGCCCCATCGGCCGACGCGAACGAAGCCGGCCGCGCCCGCAGCACTGGCGAGGGAACTTACGCTCAGGTCGAGGATTGCCTCTTGCGGTTAAATAAATTTAGATCGGCCGGCGCCTTGCATCGATCCTGCGAGCGCAACAGGACGGGAAATGGAGACCAAAGTGAAATTATTTCTTGCGGCCATTGCGCTCGCCGCGGCGATCCCGGCTTCTGCGCTCGGAGATGAACTGACATGCATCAGCACGACATTCAATTTGCTGTCCCCGAACGATAAAGTGTGCGTCACCGCCTTCGAAGACCCGAAGGTCTCGGGCGTCACCTGCCATATTTCACAAGCGCGGGCAGGTGGATGGGGCCAACCTCTGGGCCTCAATGAAGACCCGTCCAACTTCTCCGTGGCGTGCCGCCAGACGGGCCCGATCACGGTCGATCTTTCGACGCTTGGGGACAAGGACGAAGCGTTTACCGAAAAGACCAGCATCTTTTTCAAGGCGACCAGGATTTATCGACTTGTCGACAGAAAGCACAACGCCCTGGTGTATCTGGCCATCAGCTCAAAGCTGATCAACGGCTCCCCCGCGAACGCCATCAGCAGCGTGCCGATCATTCCCTGGTCCGAAAAATAACGCCCCTCTTTTACTTTGAGGCGACAACCGGCTTCGCCAGGGCGAGGCCGGTCGTCGATTTGGCTCCCCGTCATCATCTGGTTGCTCGCCCGTCATCTGTTTGAATGACGCGGCTCCGAAGCGTTTCGAGCAGACTTGGAAGGCTAGCGGAGACCAGAGCGCTTTCCGGATCGCATGAAGTCATGCGATCGATCAGAAATCGCTCCAGGGTCAAAAGCTTGAGCATATTCTTCTCGATCGGATTGATTCAATCCGATCGGAATATGCTCGAGCGATCTCCGCGGCGGCCTTTGACGAGTCGCAAACCAGTCCGGCTCCTCTCAGCGGCTTCGACGATCCAGATCGCAGCAACACGGGAGAGACCCTTGACGGCCAACAAGTTCATCTTGAGCGCCTTAGGCGTGGAAGTCGATTACACGATCGGCGGCAATCCTTCCTTTACGGCGCTGATTTACAAATCAGGGGCGTTTCAGAAAAGCTTCAACGCGAACGAGATCTCGTCTGAAAGCACGGGTCTTGGAACGATCGTGTCTTTTGCCTTGATGCAGAGCTTCGACACAGGCGGAGAGCGCTTCGGTTTCTTCCTGCCGTTCGTCAATGTGACGCATGGTCAGATCGCGCATTTCCGGACGGTTGGCGTCTTTGAAATGTTCAGCGGTCCGAACTCCGTTTCTCACCGGCCCTCAACCTGGCGTTGCATCGAAATGAGCGGGACGGCCGAGAACGTGTTCGTTCCCTTGCAGGAACCTGCGCGAGTCCAGGAACCTGCGCGAGCAAAGGAAACCGCAAGCTGATCAACCCTGCGGGAACCCAGGAACCAGAACCAATCTTGGAGGAGGAACCAATCTTGGAGGAACCAACCTGGCAGGAACAAAGCCGGCGTCCGCCCGCGCCGATTCTGGATCGGGCGCGCGACCGGACCAAGCCTCCGCCGGCGACTCAATCCTGGGCGTAAATGTCGCGGTCCTTCGTCTCCGGCACGAACAAGGCGCCGATGACGAACGTGATCGAGGCGAAAATGATCGGATACCACAACCCGTAATAGATATCGCCGGTTTGCGCCACGAGGGCGAATGCGGTCGCCGGCAGCAGGCCGCCAAACCATCCGTTGCCGATATGGTAGGGAAGCGACATCGACGTATAGCGGATACGGGTCGGAAACAGCTCAACGAGTGCGGCCGCGATCGGCCCGTAAACCATGGTTACGTAAAGAACAAGGACGAACAGGAGACCGATGAGTTTCGCCACCTGAGGACGTAACACGTCGAGAGGATTGGCCATTTTGACGATGCCGGGGTCAGTGCTTTTCGGATAGCCCGCGACTTGCAGCGCCGCGAGGGCCGCCTTTCCGAACTCCGCCGCGGCGGCCTTCGGATCGGCGGCGCTCGATGTGTCTACGGATGGAATCTCGACGCTTCCGATTCTGATCGTCGCCGGCTTGCCGACGGGCCCGTTCGCCCTTGAATATCTGACTGCGCTCCTTGCAAGAAAATCCCGGGCGACGTCGCACGACGACGTAAACACCCGCGTGCCGACCGGATTGAAGAGATTGCCGCACGAAGCGGGATCTGCGACCACAGTGACCTTGACGTTTTTCAAGGCGGCCTGCAGCGCCGGATTGGCGTTCGCCGTGATCATCTTGAAGATCGGAAAATAGGTCAGCGCCGCCAGCAGGCAGCCCGCCATGATGATCGGCTTGCGTCCGACCTTGTCCGACAGCCATCCGAATACGACGAAAAACCCGGTGCCGAGCAGCAAGGCCCAGGCGATGAGAAGGTTCGCGGTGTAGCCATCGACCTTCAAAATCGATTGCATGAAGAACAGCGCATAGAATTGGCCGGCGTACCAGACGACGCCCTGCCCCATCGTCAGGCCGAACAGCGCGAGCAGAACGATTTTGGCGTTCGCCCAATTGCCAAACGATTCACTGAGCGGCTTCTTCGATCCCGTACCCTCGTCCTTCATCTTGAGAAAGGCGGGAGACTCGTTCAGTTGCAGACGAATCCACAGTGAAATTCCGAGCAGCGCCACCGAGACCAGAAAGGGAACGCGCCAGGCGTATTCGGCGAATTTCGCCTCGCCGAATATGGTCCGGGTGAACAATATCACGAGGAGCGACAGGAACAGTCCGAGCGTCGCGGTCGTCTGAATCCACGACGTGTAAAAACCCCGCCGTCTGCGCGGCGCATGTTCCGCGACATAGGTCGCCGCGCCGCCATATTCGCCGCCGAGCGCAAGACCCTGAAGCAGACGGGCGGCGATCAGGATAATTGGAGCGGCGATTCCAATCGAATTGTAATTGGGCAGGAGGCCGACAAGAAAGGTCGACAGACCCATGATGAGAATGGTGACGAGGAAGGTGTATTTTCTTCCGACCAGATCGCCGAGCCGCCCGAACAGAAGCGCTCCGAAGGGCCGAACGAGAAACCCGGCCGCAAAGGCGAGCAGCGCGAAAATATCCGCGGTTTGCTTGGGAAACTGACTGAAGAATTGCGCCCCGATAATGCTCGCGAGCGCGCCATAAAGATAAAAATCATACCATTCGAACACAGTGCCGAGGGACGACGCAAAAATCACCTTCTTCTCGGCGCCGGTCATGGGGCGCGCGGCCTCAGGCGCATTGTGGGTGGTCGAAGGTGTGCTCATGATGCTTTCTCTTATTTTTGAGCGCGTCTTAAATTTTGAGCGTGGCCGAGTTTTTGAGCGTGGCCGAATTTTTGAGCGTGGCCGAATTTTTGAGCGTGGCCGAATTTTTGAGCGTGGCCGAATTTTTGAGCGTGGCCAAATGTTTGAGCGTGGCAAAGAGGCGGCTTCGTCAAGCTTAAGGATCGACGCGGCTACCAATGTCCGAGCCGGAGCCTCTAAAGGCGCCAGAAGAGCCTCTTCCTCCCGAGGGTCGTCTAGTTCCGGGTGATATTGACCCGGTTTGCCACGCCGGACAAGCCGAAACGCCGATGGGGGAGCGGCGGCGCCCGCCTTCTCGCGCAATGCTCCCTTCACTTGGCATGCCATAACACGATAAGCTCTGTCCCCTCGTCCCAGAAATGACCCAAGGGAGGAACTTCAATGATAAAAAAATCAATATCCGTGCTGGCGATCTTGGTGGCCGCGGCGTCCCCGACATTGGGGCCACGCCCGGCCGGCGCTGACGGAAAACCGATGTCAAATCAGGATTGGTGGCCGGACAATCTGGACCTCAGGCCGCTTCGCCAGCATGCGGCTGCGTCAAATCCCATGGGCGACACTTTCAAATATTCCGAAGCCTTCAAGACGCTCGATCTCGCCGCCGTCAAGAAGGATATCGCGGCGGTGTTGACCACGTCGCAGCCGTGGTGGCCGGCCGATTTCGGGAATTACGGGCCGTTGTTCATTCGAATGGCCTGGCACAGCGCAGGCACTTACCGCGTGGCTGACGGACGCGGCGGCGCCGCGGGCGGCCAACAAAGGTTCGAGCCGCTCAACAGCTGGCCGGACAATGCCAGCCTCGACAAGGCACGGCGGCTGTTGTGGCCGATCAAGCAGAAGTACGGCCGAAAGATTTCGTGGGCCGACCTGATGGTCCTGACGGGGAATGTCGCTCTGGAATCCATGGGCTTCAAGACGATCGGATTCGCCGGCGGACGTCAGGACGACTGGGAGCCCGACCTGGTTTATTGGGGTCCCGAGCATAAGTTTCTTGGCGATGAACGTTATACCGGGAACAGGGAGCTTCAGCGTCCCCTTGGCGCGGTCCAGATGGGTCTCATCTATGTGAATCCGCAGGGGCCGAACGGCAACCCTGATCCGATCGCGGCGGCCAAGGACATCCGCGAAACATTCGGCCGCATGGCGATGAACGATGAAGAGACGGTGGCTCTGATCGCTGGCGGTCATACCTTCGGCAAGGCCCACGGCGCTCACGACGCGGAAAAATGCCTTGGTCCTGAACCGGCGGCCGCGCCCATCGAACAGCAAGGGTTCGGCTGGGCGAACAAATGCGGCAAAGGCCATGGCGACGACGCTATAACCAGCGGGCTGGAAGGCGCGTGGTCCGCTAGTCCCGTCGCCTGGACGACGCAATATCTCGACAATCTGTTCGGCTTTGAATGGGTGCAGACCAAGAGCCCGGCGGGAGCGATACAATGGGTTCCCAGCGACGCGAACGCCGCGGGACTTGTGCCGGACGCGCAGGATCCTTCGAAGCGTCATCCGCCCGTGATGTTCACGACCGACCTGGCGCTGAAGTTTGACCCGAGCTACCGCCAGATCGCCGAGCGTTTCCATAAGGACCCTAACCAGTTTCAGATCGCTTTCGCGAAGGCGTGGTTCAAGCTGACGGATCGCGATATGGGGCCGCGGTCGCGCTATCTCGGCCCGGAAGTGCCCAAGGAAGTGTTCCTGTGGCAGGATCCGATTCCCGCCGTCGATTATGCGGTGATCAACGCGCAGGACGTTGCACAGCTGAAGTCCAAAATCCTTACCTCGGGATTGACCGCCCCAGAACTCATCAGAACCGCCTGGGCGGCCGCCGCGAGCTTCCGCGAAACCGACAAACGCGGCGGGGCCAACGGCGGACGCCTTCGTCTCGACCCGCAAAAGGGATGGCAGGTCAACAATCCGGATGAATTGGCGAAGGTGCTGAAGACGCTGGAAGGCGTTCAGAAGGATTTCAACAGCGCGCAATCGAGCGGCAAACAGGTTTCGCTCGCCGATCTCATCGTGCTCGGCGGCGGCGCCGCCGTCGAGCAAGCCGCCAAGCAGGCCGGCGTCGACGTGCAGGTGCCTTTCGCGCCGGGACGCGCCGACGCCTCCCAGGCGCAGACGGATACGGCGTCCTTTGCGGCGCTCGAGCCGACCGCGGACGGTTTCCGCAATTATTACGGAAAGAACAACCGTCTCTCGCCGACGGAAATGCTCATCGAACGGGCGAACTTCCTCAACCTGACCGTTCCCGAAATGACCGTGCTGGTTGGCGGAATGCGGGCGTTGAACGCCAACGCCGGACAGTCTCCCAATGGCGTGTTCACAAGCCGGCCTGGAAGCCTGACCAACGACTTCTTCGTGAACTTGCTGGACATGTCGACGAAATGGACGAAGTCGACCCAATCCGAGGGACTCTATGAGGGTCGTGACCGCGAGACGGGCAAGCTCAAATGGACGGCGACCCCCGTCGACCTCATTTTCGGATCGAATTCCGAACTGCGGGCTGTCGCCGAATTCTATGCCGCCGAGGATTCGCGCCAGACATTCGTGCGCGACTTCGTGGCTGCATGGAACAAGGTGATGAACCTCGACCGGTTCGACTTGACCTGATCTGACGGATATTCGGGCGCGGCCGGATCGGACCGCGCCCGAATTGCGCCGATACGCCAAATGCCAGGATCGGCCCCGGCGTCAGCGGTCCGGCAAAGGCCGCATCCCGAAGGTGATCTCCGCGGCGAAGTCGTGTTGCGCGCCGGCCGGCGGGGCCGGAAAGGGCGCGGCGCGGGTCACGACGTCGAGGCTTTCGGCGTCCAGATCGGGATCGCCGCTCGACCGGAATAGCGAGACGCTCTTCACCCCGCCCGCATCATCGAGTGAAAAGACGACGACCGATGCGCCGTGCGCCCCCCGCGCCGCCGCCGCGTCGGGAAAATGCTTCACCCGCTCGAGCATTCCAAAGACGATAATCTTGTAGTTTACCAACTCACCGTCGCCTTCGACCGGCATCGGCACAGCGACGGCGTGAAAAATCGGCGGTCCGAGGTCGAACGGAAGCTGAGCGGCGGGGGCGGTCCTGGCGGCGCCCGGCGCGGAATGCTCGCTCTCCTCCTGAGCCGCGCCTTTGCCTGCCGCCGCATCGCGGGCGGCGCTTTTTCCGGCCGCAGCCGAAGATTCGGTCTTCGCCCGCTGGGCTGGTTTGGGTTTTGGTTCGGGAGGACGTTTTTGCTCCTCGGCCGGCTTCGGTTTCTCATTAGGCGCGGGCCTGGATTCGGCCTTGGGCTCGGTCTTGGATTCGGGCTCGGGCTCAGCCTTTTTGACGTTCTGCGGAGCATTTTTTTCGGCTTGGGCGGCCTCCGGCGGCTGTTTTTGCTCCTGCGGCGCTGGAGGAGGCGTTTTGGCGGGGTCCGGCGCGGCTGCGACGACCTCGACAGGTATCTCCTTCACCGACGGGCTTTCGACAGGCGCACGGTCGGCCAGCACCAGAAAAAGTCCGATCAAACCATGAAAGACCAGCGCCGCCGCGACGATCCACGCCCAGGATTCGTCACCTCGCGGAGGCGACGGGCGTGTTTCCGTTGGCTCGGAGATCAAACTCCCGCCCGCCGCGGAACCATTGCGCTCCGCCAACCCTTGCGGCGGCGTTGGGATCGGGACGTTTGTCTGGGACGAATGATCCGCCATCGTATCGATCCGCCCGAAGGCCGCCGTTCTTTCGATAGCGCTCCAGAGTCAAAAGCTTGAGCATAGTCTTGTCGATGGGATTGATTCAATCCGATCGGAATATGCTCTAGCCGGCGCTCCGGGCGACCAGGTTTCTCTTGTCTTCCAAAGTGGAGTTGACAATGGCGAGCGCGGCTTCAAACGCAGCCTCGACATCGAGTTTCGTCGTATCCAGCACAAAAGCGTCCGCCGCAACCTTCAATGGCGCGACGGCGCGGCTGCTGTCGCGCTCATCGCGCTTGCGGATATCCTCCAGGACGCACGCGTAATCGACCGCCTCCCCGCGGCCCTTCAACTCCAGCGCCCGGCGCATCGCGCGCGCCTCGACGCTGGCCGTGACGAAAATCTTGGGCGAGGCCTCGGGACAGATCACCGTCCCGATGTCGCGGCCATCCAGAACCGCTCCGCCGGGACGGGCCGCGAACCCGCGCTGGAGGTCGATCAGAGCTGTTCGAACCTCCGGGATCGCCGCGACGACAGAGGCGGCCTCGGCCATGTCTCGCCCGCGCAGCGCGGCTTCGTCGAAATCGGTCAAGGCGAGGCCCCGCGCCGCCTTCACCGCCGCGGCGCTGTCGGCAAGGTCGCAGCCCTGCTCGATCAAAGCCTGCGCAGTCGCGCGGTAGAGAAGCCCGGAGTCGAGATGCGGCAAACCCATATGGCGGGCGAGTCGACGCGCGAGAGTGCCCTTCCCCGAGGCGGCCGGTCCATCGAGCGCGATGATCATGAAAAACGCGCCCCCAGACGCTCCATCTGGGTCCTGAACGCCGGAAAACTCGTTGCGATCATGCTCGCGTCGTCGATCGACATGGGTCGCCGCGAGGCGAGGCCCAGACAAAGAAAGCTCATCGCGATCCGATGGTCGAGATGCGTCGTCACGAGACCGCCGCCTTCGACCTGCCCGCCGCAGCCGTTGACGATCAGATCGTCGCCGATGATGTCCGTCTCGACTCCCGCCTGGCGCAAGCCCGCCACGACCGCCGCGAGCCGGTCTGATTCCTTGACCCGCAATTCCCCAAGCCCCCGCATCCGCGTCTCGCCAAAGGCGAAAGCGGCCGCGACGGCGAGGATCGGGTATTCGTCGATCATCGACGGCGCCCGCGCGGCAGGCACGTCGACGCCGCGCAAGGCCGCGGCCCGAACGCGAAGATCGCCGACCTCCTCGCCGCCCTCGATCCGGCGATCGAGGACTTCGACATCGGCGCCCATTTCGAGCAGCGTCGTCAGCAGGCCCGTGCGCAAGGGGTTCATCATCATCGCCTCGATCACGATCTCCGACCCCGGCGCGATCGTGGCGGCGACCAGCGGGAAGGCCGCCGATGAGGGATCGGCAGGCACGATCACGGGCGCGGGACGCAGGTCGGGGCGCCCTTCCAGCATGATCTTGCGGCCATGCGCCCCCTGCGGCTCGACCTCGATCGCCGCGCCGAAATGCTTCAGCATTTTTTCCGTGTGGTCTCGGCTCGCCTCCGTCTCGGTGACGATGGTCCGTCCGGGCGAATTCAGTCCCGCGAGCAGGACCGCCGACTTGATCTGCGCGGAGGCGACCGGCGGGCTATAGTGGATCGGAGCGGGTTCGCCGGAGCCCTTCAGGGTGACGGGACAGCATCCGCCCGCAGCCTCCGACAAAGCCTCGGCCCCCATCAGAATCAGCGGGTCGAGGATGCGCCGCATCGGCCGCTTGCGCAGCGAAGCGTCGCCATCGAATCGCGCGGTCAGCGCGTGGCCGCCGACGACCCCCATCATCAACCGCATCCCGGTGCCGGAATTGCCGAAGTCGAGCGTCTCGCGCGGCTCCAGCAGGGATCCTATTCCGCAGCCCTTGACGCGCCAGCGCCCCTCGCCTTGCCGCGCGACTGTGGCGCCAAGCGCCCGGCAGGCTCCCGCCGTATGCAGGATATCGTCCCCCTCAAGAAGGCCCTCGATCGCGGTTTCGCCCACGCTGAGAAGGCCGAGGATCAAGGCGCGATGGGAAATGGACTTGTCGCCCGGGGGTTTGAGGCGGCCGCGCAAAGGAGCGCCCGCAGCGGCGCTCAGCTGATTCGGATCGCGGCCCATCCCCGCTGACGAGGCGGCCGCGCCGGAAGTATAATTGCTTGACGACAAGCGGGGCTCGTTGAGTTTGCGGAGGATTTCCAAGCGCTCGTAACATGCCGGACCCGCTCTGTCATCAAACCGGCGGTTCGTTCAACTTCCATTTGACACGCGGGCTTTGCAGCACTAACCGGACCCAAAGTTCCGGAGCGCCGCCTTTGGCCCAAAATGGCCGCGTCTCCCCTTCAAGAGGTAGGTTCGTGGCGAAACCAGAGCTCGGCAATAAACACCAGTGTCAGAATTGCGGCGCAAAATTTTTCGATCTCAATAAAAATCCGATTACTTGCCCCAAATGCGGGACGATTTTTCACGCCGCTCCACTGTCCCGTACAGCCCGCGCCGCCGCCACCGACGATGATGATGGCGAGGCCGCGCCAGAGGCCGAACTGGTTTCGCTGGAAGACGCCGATTCCGGAGACGACAAGATCGTGGCCGCGGTCGATGACGAAGTGGAAATCGAGGTCGCGGACGACACGTTCCTCGAAGAGGAAGAGGAAGACGGCGACGACGTCGTCGACCTCATCGACGGGGATCGGGAGGACGACGAGGAACATTAATTCTTTTGCTTGTGAAGCGCGGACGCGGAGGCTATACCACGCCTCCTGGCCGCTGGAGCGGGCAGTTGCGATGAGCGAAATGCGGTCTTGGACGCCTGTTCAAGCCGCCTTTGACCGGACCAACCCGGAAAAAGCGTCGAACGTGCAAAAAAAATTTGGGGTCATAGCTCAGTTGGGAGAGCGCTTCAATGGCATTGAAGAGGTCGTCGGTTCGATTCCGTCTGGCTCCACCAAACAATACCGGGTTTATTAGCCCCTCGAGCGCGTCGATTTGTTCGTCATTGACGGCCCGCTTTCGCCGGTCTGCTCGGGCGAGCTCTTTCTCGTAGCGCGAGATCGACGTCCAACAGCGCTCCTTCGTCCTGGTTCTTGCTGAAATTCTTGATGTGCGCCGCCACACATCATTTTTCCTGGTCATCGCCATTTCTAGTCCAATGACGCGGCCAAAGATGTGGCCCGCCTGGGGCGTTTGAACAGCGCCCTTGTTTTTGGGAAGGAACCAGACGTCATGGAAGGCATGATTTTGGCGGCGCTGATCAGCACAGCGGGATTTTATCACTGCATTGAGACCAAGGGCGCCCTGGAATGCCGTCACGCCTCAACTCAATCCGTCGCTCGCGCCGAAACTGCCGCTGCCGCCCAGTCCCTTTCCCTGCCCCCTGCCCAGATCCCCGCGCAAGGCGCCGCGACATGCGCCCTTCAGCCGGTGGACGCGAGCGCCGTGCGCGACGATGCGCAGGCCGAAAGCCATGCGCAATGCGAGTCGGCTTATAGAAACCACCAGTACGATTCTATGAACGAGACATGGCATGTGGACCGGATCAGGGCCTGCGATGAACTGAATGCAAGACGCCGCGCGCCGGCGATCGAAGCGTCGAAATCGCCTCAACCGCAGATGCAGCTTCAAGCGCCGCGTCGACTTTCGGTCAGCGCGGAATGAGCCCCGCCGCTCTTGGATTTGAGTCCCGCCGCTCTTGAAATAGAATGCCCGGTCAAAAAAAAGCGAAGCGCCGCCAGAGATGGACGGCGCTTTATCGCATCCGGGCTGGCTCACCGTAAGTTTGCGCCCTAAAGTCCGGGATGACCTTTCGGGAGCGTGTCCTTCGTGGCTGAACCGGCCTGCCCTCAAGACACCCCAGACGACGGCCGGCTTTCGGCGCGTGTTTCGAGAAATTTTCTGGATCGTCTGTCGCGGCGCGTCGTCACGGTCGAACCGCGCGATGACCTCGTCATCTCCATGCCCTTTACCAGCGCCTCGCTCGGCTCCGTTCCCCATTGTCGACAAGAAGATGTCGTGGCCGCGGCGAAACGGGCGCGCGCAGCCGGAGCGGCTTGGTCCGCCGCGCCCGCCGCAAAGCGCGCCGAGGTCTTGCTGCGTTTCCACGACGCAGTGCTGGCGCGCCAGGATGAGGTTCTAGATCTCATTCAACTGGAGAACGGCAAAGCCCGCCGTCACGCCTATGAGGAAATCCTCGATACCTGCCTCGTCGCCCGCTATTACGCGCATGCGGCGCCCAGGCTTTTGCGTCCGCAACGCCGGCAGGGCGCCATTCCCCTCCTGACCAAAACCTTCGAGCATCGTCATCCCAAGGGCCTCGCCGCCATCATTTCGCCCTGGAACTATCCCTTGACGCTCGGCGTCGGCGACGCGCTTCCAGCCCTGATGGCGGGCAACGCCGTTCTCGCGAAGCCTGACGAGCGGACGCCCTATTCCGCGCTGTGGGCCGCGGAGCTTCTCGAGGAAGCGGGCCTGCCCCATGGCGTCCTTCAGGTCGTCACCGGCTTTGGCGCCGAACTTGGCGGAGCGATTATCGAGGCGAGCGACTTCGTGATGTTCACCGGAAGCACGGCGGTCGGACGGAGCGTCGCCAAACAGGCGGGCGAGCGCCTCATAGATTATTCGATGGAGCTTGGCGGCAAGAACGCCCTTCTCGTCCTCGCGGACGCCGATCTTGAGAGGGCGGTTCCGGGCGCCGCCCGGGCCGCGTTCTCCAACAGCGGCCAACTGTGCGTTTCCATTGAACGGATTTATGTCGACGACGCCTTATGGGACGCGTTCGTTCCGCGCTTCGTCGCGGCGGCGCAAGGAATGAAGCTTTCGGCGAGCCTCGATTATGACGCCGACATGGGCTCGCTGACCTCGGCGAAACAACTCGACACGATTACGCGTCACGTTGACGACGCGCTCGCCAAGGGCGCCAAGGTCATCGCGGGCGGACGCCATCGGCCGGATCTCGGTCCTTATTTTTACGAACCCACCATCCTGACCGGGGTGAGGCCCGGAATGATCCTCTATGCGGAGGAGACCTTCGGCCCCGTTGTTTCACTGTATAGGACCAACGGCGTCGAGGAGGCGATCGCCAGGGCCAATGACAGCCCTTACGGCCTCAATTTCAGCGTCTGGACGCGAAACGCGCGCAAGGGACGAGAGGCGGCGAGCAGGCTCGAGGCCGGCACGGTCAACGTCAACGAGGCCTATGCGGCGGCGTGGGGATCGACCGACGCGCCCATGGGCGGTTTCAAGGCCTCGGGCGTCGGCCGAAGACACGGCGCGCACGGCCTCCTCAAATACACCGACGCGCAAACGATCGCGATCCAGCGGTTGCTGCCGCTGGCTCCGCCCTCCTTCATGAGCGCGGCGCAATACGCCCGCGTCATGAACGCCGGCTTGAAAGTTTTGCGCCGCCTGCCAGGCTATAAATAGCCGCTGCGCGAAAGCTGTTTCGCGTTTTGGGCCTTTGATCATTGGCGGGCTTAAAGCCAGCAAATAAACGCAAGATCCGACGGGCCGCCCCCCTCCCCCCCAGCGGCAGACCTTCGATTCGCCCGTGCGGATCAAATTCGCTAAGGTCCGTTCCTTCAACCCTTGGCGTTGGCTGAAAAACTTTCCGGCGGCGATTGAACGCCGCGCCGCGCGTCGAGCGCTGGCGACAAGATTTCGGATCAGACCTCCTCGGTTGAAGCCGAGCCGCTCGATTGGAGTCGAATCAAGATGAAAGGCAAAACGGTCGTCGTCACGGGCGGAACCTCCGGCATCGGGAAAGTCGCGGCTGAGAAGCTCGCGAAGATGGGCGCGAGGATTGTCCTTATCGCGCGCGACAAACCGCGCGCCGAGGCGACCCTCGCCTTGCTGCGCCAAGCTGCGCCAGATCTCGCTCATACAGCGCATTACGCCGATCTGTCCCGTATTTCCGAAATGAAACAGGCGGCGTCCGCGATAGCGGCGCAGGAGCCTCGCATCGACGTGCTCCTCAACAATGCAGGAGCCCTGTTCGGCGCGCGGCGGACGAGCGAAGACGGCCTCGAACTGACCTTCGCGCTGAACCACATGTCTTATTTCGTGGTGACCGAATTGCTGCTCAACCGCCTTGCGTTTTCCGCTCCGGCGAGAATTATCAACACGTCGTCGCGGGCTCATCAAGGCGCGCGACTCGATTTCGACGATCTTCAGATGACGAAACGGTACGGCGCGATGAGGGCCTATTGCCGATCGAAACTTTGCAACATTCTCTTCACCAGGGAACTCGCCGGACGGATCGAGGGAACAGGCGTCACGGTCAATTGCCTGCATCCGGGATTTGTCGCGACGAGATTCGCCGACGAGGCCGGAGGACTTATCTCCAGCTTCGCCGGCGTTGCGAAGCTCCTGGCGATTTCGCCTGAGGACGGCGCCGACACGATCGTCTATCTGGCGTCCTCGCCCGAGGCCGCGGGAGTCAGCGGACAGTATTTTTACAAGCGACGTTCCGTTTCGCCCTCTGCTGCGGCGTTGGACCGAAAGGCGGCGCTCGAATTGTGGAAACGCAGCGCGGCGCTTTCCGGGCTTGACCATTGAGCCGTTGCGTCAGCGCTCAATTCGCCTTGCAGCTGAAGAAAATACATTCGCTTTTTCCTGAAATTACGATGAAAAAGGGGGTTCCCTAGCCGCTTGTGCAGTGCGAAATTTCTGTCACAATCGCCGCGCCCGCCCTCCCCCCGCCGCGGCGCCGCCAAACGAGGCCTTGATGACAAACAGCTCTGATTCTCCTTCGACGAATGGCGCTTCGCCTGCGACGAATGGCGCTGCACCGGCGACGAACGGCGCCGCGAAAGAGCGTCCGCTGATCGACGACATCCGGCTGCTCGGCCAGTTCCTTGGCGACACCATCCGAGAACAGGAAGGGGATGAGACCTTCGGCCGGATCGAGAGCATCCGCCGGCTCAGCGTCGCTTTCGAACGCGATGCTGATCCCGAAGCCGGACGCAAGCTCGACGACATCCTGCACGGTTTGACCTCGGAACAGGCGATGTCCGTCATCCGCGCGTTCAGCTATTTCGCCCATCTCGCCAATATCGCCGAGGACCGGCACCATATCCGCCGCCGCGCCGCCCACGAGGACGACGGCTCGGCGCTCAGCGAACCCGGCAGCCTTTCCCTGACCTTCAAGCTGCTCGCCGGGGCCGGCGTCGGTCAGAAGGAGGTCGCCGAGGCGCTCGGACGCAGCCTCATCTCGCCGGTGCTCACGGCTCACCCGACGGAAGTCCAGCGCAAGAGCCTGCTCGACGCCGAACGCTCGATCGCCCACCTCCTCGCCGAACGCGAGGGCCTGCGAAGCGACCGCGAGCGAAAACAAAACGAAACATTGATGCGGGCTCGCATCGCGCAATTGTGGCAGACGCGGCTCTTGCGCTACTCGCGCCTCAGCGTGCGTGACGAGATCGAAAACGCCATCGGGTTTTATCAGACGACGTTCCTGACGGAGATTCCGCGTCTTTACAACGATCTCGAGGACCGGCTGAACGGCGCCGAGATCGCCCCGTTCTTCCGAATGGGATCGTGGATCGGCGGCGACCGCGACGGCAATCCCAACGTGAACGCCGAAACGCTGACGCTGGCCGTCAAACGGCAGTGCGAGACTGCGCTGCGGCACTTTCTGACCGAAATCCATCAACTGGGCGGCGAACTTTCGATCTCGCGGCTTCTCGTCGGCTGCACGCCCGAGCTTGAAGCGCTCGCGGACCGGTCGGGCGACGAAAATCCTCACCGCGAGGATGAGCCCTACCGGCGCGCGCTCATCGGGGTCTATTCGCGGCTGGCCGCGAACCTGCAGACTCTCACGGGCACGAGCGCGCTTCGGCACGCCGTCGCGCCCGGCGAGCCCTATCAGGACGCGGGCGAACTGCAGGCTGATCTTGGCGTCGTAGAAAGCTCGCTGCGCGCCAATCACGGATCGGCCTTGATTCCTTCCCGTCTCGCGCCCCTGCGCCGCGCCGTCGAGGTTTTCGGATTTCATCTCGCCACAGTCGATTTGCGTCAAAGTTCGGACCGGCACGAGGAAACCCTGGCCGAACTCTTTTCGGTCGCGCGGATCGAGCCGGCCTACGCGCAGCTCGACGAACCGAAAAAACAGGCGCTTCTGCTTTCGATGCTCCGCGACCCGCGTCCGCTCCGTATTTCGAGCGTCCATTATTCCGAGCGGACCGAGGAAGAACTCAGCATTTTCGAAGCCGCGCGCGATCTGCGCAAAGCGTTCGGCGAACAGGCGATTCGGCACTACATCATCAGCCATACCGAAACGGTCAGCGACCTTCTGGAAGCGCTTGTCCTGCAAAAAGAATGCGGGATGATGAACGGAATCCTCGGCGACGCGCAAGCCTCGGCTCAATTGATGGTCGTGCCATTGTTCGAGACGATCGAGGATTTGCGCAATGCGGAAGCCATCATGCGCGCGTTTTACGCGTTGCCAGGCGTCGCCAGCCTCATTCGCGCATCAGGCGCGCATCAGGAGATCATGCTCGGCTATTCCGACAGCAACAAGGACGGCGGCTTTTTCACAAGCAACTGGGAACTCTACCGAGCCTCGACCGCGCTTGCGAAATTGTTCAAGCAGCACGAGGGCGTGACGCTGCGCCTCTTCCACGGCCGGGGCGGCACCGTCGGCCGCGGCGGCGGCCCGAGCTATCAGGCGATCCTTGCGCAGCCCCCCGGCACGGTCAACGGCCAGATCAGATTGACCGAACAGGGCGAGGTCATCGCCTCCAAATACGCCAATCCCGGCATTGGCCGCCGTAACCTCGAAGCCCTTGTCGCGGCTTCCCTCGAGGCGACTCTGCTGCCGCCCGCGCGCGCGGCCTCGGAGGATTTCCTCGCCGCCGCCGCAGCGCTCTCGAAAGCGAGCATGAAAGCCTATCGCGCGCTGGTTTACGACAATCCCCGCTTCGTCGACTATTTTTTCGCGGCGACGCCCATCGCCGAAATCGCTGAATTGAACATCGGCTCCCGGCCCGCCTCGCGCCGCTCGACCCGGCGAATCGAGGATCTGCGCGCGATTCCGTGGAGCTTCTCCTGGGGGCAGGCGCGTCTGACCTTGCCCGGCTGGTTTGGTTTTGGTTCAGCGGTGGCGGCCTTCATAGCGGACGCGCCCGAGGAAAAAATGGCTCTCCTGCGGCGCATGAACGCCGAATGGCCCTTCTTCCGCGCGCTGCTGTCGAACATGGACATGGTGCTGGCCAAAGCGGATATGGCGATCGCCAAGCGATACGCCGGCCTCGTGCCCGACCGCAAACTGGCTGACGAGGTGTTTTCAGCATTGGAAGACGAATGGAAGCGCACCGTCGAAGCGCTCAATGGGATCGTCGGCTCGACAGACCGCCTCGCGGACAATCCCTCGCTGGCCCGCTCCATCCGGCACCGGTTCCCTTATATCGCGCCGCTCAATCATCTTCAGGTCGAGCTCATCCGCCGGTGGCGCAGCGGCGAACATGACGACAAGACGTTGCGCGGAATTCTCATCTCCATCAACGGCGTTGCGGCCGGTCTGCGCAACACCGGCTAGAGCGCTTTCCGATCGCATGAAGTCATGCGATCGATCAGAAATCGCTCCAGAGTTAAAGGCTTGAGCATAGTCTTCAGAATATGCTCTTGCGCTCAAAAAAAGGATCAATTTCCCTGGCCGCGAAAGCCTTGCAGTTTAGCTGCGAGCCCCCAAATGCAACAGACGGGCAATTCTTTGGCGGGTAACAGAACCATGGACCAGAAGTCAAATTCGAACGGCGCTCCACACTCAGAAGCAGAGTTCACTTCTCCTGATATGCCCATCAGCGAAGTCCATTTCTCCGCCTGGACTCCTTCGTTTCTGGAGGAAAGGCGCGGAGACTGGCTCGGGTTTATCGTGCCGTCGATGCTCGCCGCCTCCGCTCTGGCCACGGCCATTGTCGTACTCGCGTTCGCTATCCTGATTTCGGTTCCGGCGGCGGGACTTTTCGCGACGATTGCGGTCGTCGTCCTCATGCGCCGGGCGGCGACTCATCGCCTGCAGGCTGCGATGGCCCGTAAACCGAATGCGCGTCGCCGCCGGTAGGTCGGCTCCAGAACGAGTCGATCAGAAAAGGCCAATTCTGACGGCGCCGCGCCGTCAGAGTTTGAGAGGAGCTCTGGCTTCCTCTCCCGCATCCAAGATCCATGTCCGCGCACAAAACGCGACGTAGATGCGCTCCTGTCCGAGGGCGACGCCAAGTTCGATCGCAAGTTCGTTCAGCATTCCCTCCACAATCTGGTCGGGCAGATCTCCAAGATAGGCGTGGACCGCCTCGCCGGTGAACACCGCGACCGGTTCGCGATCCGACCCAACCGTTCCGTCCGGCTTCGGCCAGGCGTAAGTCACCTCGGCCCTTGTGAACATCCCTGATAACGCCGGCAGGCCCGCGGCGACGCGGCGGCGCATCCAGGCGCGCGCCGTGCGAACCGCCTCGGATACGTCATAGACCTTCCCCTCGGCCTCCCATCCCTCGCGCAGACCGACCGTTATGCGGAAATCCCTTCGCGGTCCCGTCGAACCAGGCACCAGCGCATAGTCTTCGCTCCGCGGCGCCGACGCGTTCCGGGCAGGAGTCTCGCTCATGACAGTCCTCGTTCGCTCGCCGCGGTCGGCACTCCCGCATATCGCCGCGCCCCGCGGCGTCGATGGCCCCAAAGGCTCAACCCATCGGATGAAGCCTTTATCTTGAACGAATCCCGAGAGTAAACGTTCTTCTTCTTTAACGTTTAAGCCTGCCTGCAAGGGGAGCTATCGTTCCGTCCACCAGACGAAAGATGAATTCGCGGTGGACCGAGCAGAGCCCGGCGGCGTCATGCCCGACATCAATATCGATTACCGGGCGGATTTGGAGGAGCGGCCATGTTCGTGGATCGGTCCGACGCAGGACGCCAGCTCGCGAGCCTCCTGGCGCCTCTGAAGGCGCAGCATCCGATCGTGTTCGCGCTTCCTCGGGGCGGCGCTCCGGTGGCGGCTGAAATCGCGAAGGCGCTTCGCGCGCCGCTCGATCTGTTGCTGGTGCGTAAACTGGGCGCGCCCAGCCAGCCCGAACTCGCGATCGGAGCAATTGTCGACGGAGCGAAGCCGACCTTGCTCCTGAATGACGAGATCGTTCGCAGCCTCCACGTGACGCCGGGCGAGATCGCTCAAATCCGCGACGTGGAACTCGGCGTCATCGAACGCCGCCGCAAAAGCTACTTCAAGGGCCGACCGCCCTTGTCCGCCAAAGGGCGTTTCGTCATTGTGGTGGACGACGGACTGGCGACAGGCGCGACGGCGCGGGCTGCATTGAACGCGCTGCGCCAGCAGGGAGCCTCCAGAATCGCCCTCGCCGTTCCGGTGGCGCCGCCACAAACCCTCCAGGATCTCGCTCTCGAATGCGACGAGATTTATTGCCTTCAGGAACAGGATTATTTCCCCGGAGTCGGCGCCTTCTACCGTGATTTCAGGCAGCTGACGGACGCGGAGGTCATCGCCATTCTCGACAGCCTCGACCAGAACGGCGTCCCGGCGTAAAGTTGTGCTTGAGGCGCAAAGGGCCGGACGCGCCGAGGACGCTCGCTTGGCTGAACTCTCCCGCTTTGACAAACTCAAGAAATCCCTGGCCGCCAGCGCCGGCGACGTCGTCTTCGGCATGGAAGATGGAACAGTCTCGATTTTCGGACTGGTCCTCGGAGTCGCCGCAACCACGAACGACAGCAAGACGGTTCTGATCGCGGGCGCGTCCGGGGCGTGCGCGGCCGCCGTATCGATGATGGCGGGGACATATCTCGACGTCGAAACCAGCCTCGATGAAGCCCGGACGTTCAATGCGCTGCTCGCCGCTGAAATAAAACAGGATCCGCACGCTGTCGTCGGCCGGATTGCGGATCGGATGCATTCGGTCGGGATGAACGACGTCGAGACCGCGGACATTGTCGCTTTTGTGCGCTCCGAGCCGGCCCTTTTGCGAGGCGTGGCGGCGGCGATGACCAGCCCCGCGGCGACCGCCGTTCAAAGTCCGCTTGCGCATGCGCTCTGGATGCTCGTCGCCGATTTCCTGTCTGCGGCGATTCCGATCGTGCCTTTCGCCCTGACGCCGGTTCATAACGCCCGCTGGATCTCGTCGGGAATAACTCTAGCGCTGCTGATCAGCCTTGGCGTCGGGCGCGCAAGGATCGGACGCAAGCCCGTTGGGCGAACGGTGATAGAAACAGTTTTGATCGGCGTCTCGGCCGCGCTCGCGGGCGTCGCTATCGGTCTTATCATCACTCATTCGCTGTAAGCATGTCGACGAAAGCGCCCACCATGACCAACATAACGACAGGATGGGCGCGGCCGCATCGGTTCGTCTGCAACCAATGAACCTCTTTCGCGACGCGGAATTATAAGTATGGCCACGCCGTCGCGTCGCCTTCCACCTTGTGCATCCGCCTTCCACCTTGGAGACTTCACATGCCAAGATCCGCTCTCGTCATCGGCGCGTCTCGCGGCCTTGGCCTCGGCCTCGTCCGGGAACTCGCCTCGCGCGGCTGGCGCGTGACCCCGACAGTGCGGGACCGCGCCAAAGCCGCGAGTCTCGTCCAGCTTGAAAAGGACAATCCGACCGGAATCAGAATCGAGACTCTCGACGTGAACGACGCCAACGCCGTCGAGACGCTGGCGGCCCGGCTGGCGGGGCAGAAATTCGACCTGATCTTCCTCAACGCCGGAATTTTCGGGCCCGCGCATCAATCCGTGGACGAGGCGACGGCTGAGGACATCGGGCGGCTCGTCTACACCAATTCCATCGCGCCCGTGAAAATAGCAAAGCGCTTTTCCGCCCAGGTCGCGCCCGGCGGAACCATCGCCTTCATGACCTCGCAGCTCGGCAGCGTGGCGGGCAACACCTCGGGCGGATACGATCTTTACCGCGCCAGCAAGGCGGCGCTCAACACCTTGACCCGGAGCTTCGCCATTACATTAAAAGATACGGGCGTCACCGTTCTCTCCATTCATCCGGGATGGGTGCGCACGGACATGGGTGGCGACGCCGCGCCGCTCGACGTCGCCACCAGCGCCACGGGAATCGTCGACGTCATCGAGGCCCGCTGGGGTTCGAAATCCCACGCATACCTCAACTACAAGGGCGAGGATTTACCGTGGTAGCGGGCGTGGAGGTCGTCCCGCCTTTGCGGCGCTCGCAATCGTCCTTTCTGTTCGACCTCGACGGAACCCTGGTCGACAGCGTCTACCATCACGTGCTGGCCTGGCGGGAAGCGCTCGAGGCCGAAAACATCAATCTCTCCATCTGGCGGATCCACCGCAAGGTCGGCATGAGCGGCGGCCTGATGACTCATATGCTGCTGCGCGAAACCGGGATCGAAATCAGCGCCGAACGCATCGCGCGCCTGCAGGCTCTCCATTCGAAAGCCTACAAGGTCCGTTCCGCCGACGTGCAGCCCCTGCCCGGCGCCCGGGATCTGCTCACCTACCTGACCAGGGCCGATATTCCCTGGGCCATCGCGACCAGCGGGCGTCTGGAGACGGCCGGACCGGTCCTGGAGCGCCTCGGCGTCGATCTCGACCGCGTTCCCGTCGTCACCCGCGATCAGGTCAAATACGCCAAGCCAGACCCCGACCTGTTCCTGACCGCGGCCGAGCGGCTGAACGTCGATATCGCGACGGCCACGGTCGTCGGCGACAGCGTCTGGGACATGCTGGCGAGCCGGCGCGCCCGAGCTTTGGGAATCGGATTGCTGTCGGGCGGCTACGGCCAGGAAGAACTACAGGGCGCGGGGGCCTACCGGGTCTATGAGGATCCCGCCGACATGCTGAACCACATCGACGAGGTGGCGGGACGACAATAGGCGGTTGGTGTTTGCGGCCTCTTTTAAAATCGGAACGGGCGGCCATATGATTTTAGTCGCCCAGTTCATTTTCACGCCATTGAGGCTGGGCTATTCGGTCCCGTCCAGGGAGCTGAGCAATGGGTCCGTTTCCGCACGACGCGCCGCCCGCCAGAATCAGCGCAGACAACCCGGCCGGCACGGACGGCTTTGAATTCGTGGAGTTCGCCGACGCCAATCCCGACGCACTGAAATCCCTGTTCGAGCGCATGGGATTCGCCCGTGTGGCCCGGCACAGGTCGCGCCCCGTGGACCTCTACCGTCAGGGCGGAGTCAATTATCTCCTCAACGCCGATGAGCATGGTTTCGCCGGACAATTCGTCAGACAGCACGGGCCTTGCGCCCCCGCCATGGCGTGGCGAGTTGTCGACGCGGACCACGCTTTCGCTCACGCCATCGCCCATGGCGCGCGGTCCTATCTTGGCGAGCGCGGCGAAAAGACCATCGACGCGCCCGCGATTGTCGGCGTCGGCGGAAGCCTTATTTATTTCATCGATCGATTCGGCGTCAAAGGTTCGCCCTATGCGGATGAGTTCGACTGGATCGGCGAGCCGGATCCGACGCCAACCGGGGCCGGACTGACCTACATCGACCATCTGACCCATAACGTCCATCGCGGCCAAATGGACCGCTGGAGCGAGTTCTACAAATTCGCGTTCAATTTCCGCCAGATTCGTTTTTTCGACATCGAGGGACGAAAGACCGGCCTGTTCTCACGCGCGCTGACCTCGCCGTGCGGACGCATCCGGATTCCCATCAACGAGTCCGCCGACGACAAAAGCCAGATCGAGGAATTTCTGCGCGCCTACAAGGGTGAAGGCATCCAACACATCGCCTGCGGCAGCGACGACGCTTACAAAACGGTCAGGAGCCTCGCCGCGAAAGGTTTGGCCTTCATGCCGCCCCCGCCCCAAGCCTATTATGACAAGCTCGCCGAGCGCCTGCCCCACCACGGCGAACCGCTGGAGGAGTTGCGCGCGAGCGGGTTGTTGCTCGACGGCGAAGTGGTTGAGGGCGAAAAGCCGAAGCTGCTGTTGCAGATTTTCTCGACCACCGTCATCGGGCCGATCTTCTTCGAATTCATCCAGCGCAAGGGCGACGAAGGCTTCGGTGAAGGGAATTTCAAGGCATTGTTCGAATCGATCGAGGAGGATCAGATTCGAAGGGGAGTGTTGACGGCGTAGCGGACCGCTCAAGAACAAAAAATATGTTAGACGGCATGTACGCGTCGCTCTTCCTTGTGATCCCGGAGAATCGCGTCCGGCACCTCCCGGAAAGACGTCTGCGCGACGAAATCCTGGCGTATCGACGCAGCCCCGGCACTGATTTTTTTTCGAGCTACCTCCGCCGGTCTCCCAGTGAGAAATGCGGGCCGACGCCGTGAGTCGACCATCCGGCAAAATGCTTTATCCTGCTCCTCAAAAGAGGCGCGCCATGCCTGAGGCTATGAAATCTCCCGCCTATATGTCCGGCTTCGGCAACGATTTCGAGACCGAGGCTTTGCCAGGCGCTCTGCCGCAGGGGCAGAACTCGCCTCAACGCTGCCCTTACGGCCTCTATGCCGAGCAATTGTCCGGCTCGCCCTTCACCGCGCCGCGCGGCCAGAACGAGCGCTCCTGGCTTTACCGGATGCGCCCCTCGGTCCGGCATGTCGGCCGCTTCCACAAGATCGACCTGCCCTATTGGAAAACGGCGCCCCATCACGTCGATCACGCCCTGCCGCTGGGGCAATTGCGCTGGAATCCCTCGCCGATTCCCACTGAGGCGCTGACCTTCCTCACCGGCCTCAAAACCATGACCACCTGCGGCGACGTCAACACCCAGACCGGGATGGCGGCGCATGTCTATGCCGCGACGCAACCGATGACGGACGAATATTTCTACAACGCCGACGGCGAATTGCTGATCGTTCCCGAAACCGGCGGCCTGTCCATCGCCACCGAATTCGGCCTCATCGAAGCCGGCCCCGGCGATATCGCGCTCATTCCGCGCGGGGTGAAGTTCAAGGCCGCGCCCGTTGACGGACCTTCGCGCGGCTATGTCTGCGAGAACTACGGCGCCAAATTCCGGCTTCCCGAACGCGGGCCAATCGGCGCCAATTGCCTCGCCAATCCTCGCGATTTCAAGATTCCGGTCGCGGCCTACGAGGACAAGGAGACGCCCTGCCGCATCACGGTCAAATGGTGCGGCGGTTTTCATCAAACGCAGATCGATCATTCTCCGCTCGACGTCGTCGCTTGGCACGGCAATTACGCGCCCTGCAAATATGATCTGCGCACATTCTCGCCGGTCGGCGCGATCCTGTTCGACCACCCTGATCCGTCGATCTTCACGGTGCTGACCGCGCCCTCGGGCGAGGCCGGGACGGCGAACGTCGATTTCGTGATCTTCCCGGAACGCTGGCTCGTCGCCGAACATTCGTTCCGGCCGCCGTGGTATCATATGAATATCATGAGCGAGTTCATGGGCCTGATCTACGGGCGATATGACGCCAAGGCGGAAGGCTTCGCGCCGGGCGGAATGTCGCTGCACAATTGCATGCTGCCGCATGGTCCCGACACACAGGCGTTCGAGGCGGCCTCGACAGCCGCGCTGGCGCCGGTCAAACTGACGAATACGCTCGCCTTCATGTTCGAGACGAGATTTCCGCAGCACCTGACCCGCTACGCCGCCGAACTCGAAACCCTGCAGCCCGATTACCCGGACTGCTGGAGCGGCCTCGAAAAACATTTTGACCCGGCAAAGCGGGAGCCGACATGAAACTGGCGAGTCTCAAGGCCGAGGGCCGCGACGGCTCGCTCGCCGTCGTCTCCCGCGACCTCACCCGCGCGACGCTCGCGCGCGCGATTGCGCCAACGCTGCAACATGCGCTCGACAATTGGTCCGATGCGGAACCCCGGCTGCGGGCTCTGGCCGCCGAACTCGAGCTTCGCGCGATCCCGGACTTTCGCTTTCACGAGCACGACGCGCTGTCGCCGCTTCCCCGAGCCTACCAATGGCTCGACGGCTCCGCCTATGTGAACCACGTCGAACTGGTGCGCAAGGCGCGCGGCGCCGAGATGCCCGAGCGGTTCTGGACCGATCCGCTGATGTACCAGGGCGGCTCGGATTCGTTCCTCGCTCCCCGGGCGCCGATGCCGCTCGCAAACGAGGCCTGGGGACTTGATTTCGAGGGAGAGGTTGCGGTCATCACCGGCGATGTCGCTACCGGCGCGAGCGCTGCTGCTGCGAAATCCGCCATCGCGCTCGTCATGCTGGCGAACGACGTCTCCTTGCGCAACCTGATCCCGGACGAACTCGCCAAGGGGTTCGGGTTTGTGCAGTCGAAACCCTCCTCCGCGTTTTCTCCGGTCGCCGTGACGCCAGACGAACTGGGACCGGCCTGGGACGGGCGGCGCGTCCATCTGCCCCTGCTCGTCAGCCTCAACGGAAGGCCGTTCGGCCTTGCGGACGCTGGCCTCGACATGACCTTCGACTTCCCGGCTCTCATCGCCCATGCGGCGAAGACAAGACCGCTCTGTGCGGGAACGATCATCGGTTCGGGAACGGTCTCAAACAGGGACGCCAAGGGCGGTCCGGGCCGGCCGGTCGGCCAGGGCGGGCGCGGCTATTCCTGCCTCGCCGAACTGCGCACCTTCGAAATCTTGACGGAGGGCGCGGTCAAGACGCCCTTCCTGCGCTCCGGCGATTGCGTTCGTATCGAAATGAAGGATTTCGATGGACAATCCATCTTCGGGGCCATCGAACAGACCGTTCATCCATCAGCGTCCTGAGCGAGGCGATATGACGGACTCCGTACTCTCTGAATATTGGCGATCGAGCGCGTCCTACAGAGTGCGGATCGCGCTGAACCTCAAGGAGATCACCGCCCGGCGGGCTTTCGTGCATCTGCGCGAGGACGCCCAGCATGACGCGGCGTTCCGGGCGCTCAATCCGGCTGGTCTCGTCCCGGTCTGGCGCGATCCGGACGGGTTCACGCTGTCCCAGTCGCTCGCCATTATCGAATATCTCGACGAGGCCTATCCCGATCCGCCGCTCATGCCGGCCGACCTGAGATTACGGGCGGTCTGCCGCGAGATCGCCTATACGATCGCCTGCGACATTCATCCGCTCGGCAATGTCGGCGTGCTCGAAACTCTGGCCAAGGATTACGGCGTGGACAGCGGCGCCCGCGTCGCCTGGGCCAGGCGCTGGATTGCGCGCGGTTTCCCGTCCATCGAGGCGCGGTTGACGGCGATAGCCGGCCGGCACGCGATCGGCGACCAAATCACCCTCGCCGACATATGCCTGACGCCCCAGGTCTATAATGCGCGCCGGTTCGGTCTCGATCTTTCGCCCTACCCGCGCATCGTCGATGTCGACGCGGCGGCGCGGGAGGTCGCGGCGTTCGCGTCCGCCGCGCCGGAGCACCAGCCCGACGCGGACAAGACCATCTGAAAGAGGGCGTCGGGTTAAGGCTGCGCGGACGACTGCTCCTCGGCGCGCTTGCGAGACTGCGCCGCGAGAACTTCGTTGATCTTGTCGCAGGCCGGAATGCGGTCGGTGGCGCATTCGGTGGCGGCTCCGATATTCGCCGCCCTGGCCTTTTCGATAAATCCCCGCTCCGCCGTCAGCGCGGCGCAGATTTCCTTGGCCTTGGCGTTAGGCAAATTGCTCTTGCCCAGCAAATCGGAAAGCGTCGGCTGGTCCTCGTTCGCGGGCTCGTTAGGGTCAGGGTTCAGCGCCATGCAAATGGGATCGATGTCCTGCGGGAGGAGCTTCGTCTCTTTGACAAGATCCCTGAAATGCTGGATCGCATCGTCAAGAGCCGTCAGAGCCGAAAGAAACGCCGTCGTGGCGGCCTCCGTTTTGCTCGCGTCGGCCTTGACCGGCGTCGCGGCGACTCCAACAAGGAGAGCGGCGCAGAAGAACAGTTTGCGGTTCATATCGGATCCTTGAGCGGAGGAGAGCGTCATGACGTCTCCATTTTTCAATTTTTCTTTTGTTGAGGCTGACGCCGCAGCCGGTTTGTCGGAGGACATATAGTCCATGCCGCTCGGTCACAAAAGGGGCGTCTCGGGTTCCGCGGGCGCCAGCGTGCGGCCGCTGTCCTGCCATCCTTCCACGCCTTCGGGATACCAATAGACGGCGCGGTGGCCGTAGCCGATCGCGCGCTTCGCCGCATTCCAGCTTCCCCAGCATCGCAGATGACAATAAAAAACCAGCGGACGATCGAGATCGCCGTCAGCCGCCTTGGCCAGCCGCAGCCGGAAGAACTCGTTCATCCGCGGATCCAGCTGCGCCGCTCCCGCCCCCGGAATCCAGATGCTTCCCGCAATATTGCGATGCGGCGGAGGAGTCCAGACACTGCCGGGGGCACGAGTGTCGGGTCGGCGCGGAGCTTCCGCGACGTCGATCAGAGCGAGGCCTCCGGCCGCGATCAGCGCAGCCATGTCTTGTGTTTGCAGGACGCGGCCGCCCGTCAGGGTCGCCGGCGTCTCGCCTTGCATGGGTCCGGACCAGTAATCGTTTGGTTCGGGCGCCGCGGCGAAGGCGGCCGCGCAGAACGTCAGCAGCGCCGCCACAGAGGCAAGGGATTCGAACTTGCGAATGGTCATCAGCTTCCCTGCGGACCCAGATCGAAACTGCTTTCGAACAGCGCCCCCGAACTGTCGCGCGCGCTGACGGCGAGCTTTCCCTTTTGACTCGTCCTGACTCCGAACGTGATGGCGGGATCCGTCGCCATGGAGATATCGGTTTCGAGGCGGAAGACAATTTCGTTGTTGTAGGTCGCCTCGATCGTCTTGAGGAAACGCGCCGGCGTGTAGAGTCTTGTAACCTGGTCCATCTGCATGCCGTTGAAATTCGGGTGGCGGACGAGAAGTTGCGCCTCTACCGAACCATCGCCGGACGATTGCTCAGAGGCGCGCAGTTTCATCCTGCCGATGTCGGCGAGAGCCGCCGGATCGTAGGATCCCGCCGGCGCCGAACATCCGCCGGCGGCCTTCACAAACCGGCGGGTCGCGAAAAGTTCGCCCGTCAAGGTTTCCTCGACAGCGTGGATGTAGGTGTATTGATTGACGCGCACGCGCAGCTTCAGACTGCGCGGATCGCCGGCGGGCCCGAATGCGACATGAGCCGCAAGAGGAGCCGGATTGTCGTCGATCAGAAGATAGACGGCCTTGACCTGCGAGGGATTCGCCACATTGATCGTCACAGGAACGAGCGCCGCGTCCATGGCGCGGTCGGGCGCGTCCAGACTGATTTTATCCGATCCTTCGAGGATTGGCCTTTGACCGAAAAAGCTCTGGCGCAGATCGTTCCAGCGTTCGGCCCTGGCGGTCTCGTCGTCCGCCGCCATCGCCGCAGGCGCAATCGCGGCGAAGAGGACCAGCGCCAAACAAAATCGTGTCATTCGCGACTCCTCTCGCCGGGCGAACTCATCGCCACTCGATTTCCTTATAGGCTTCGATGACGTTGCGTCCATTGTAGTCGTCAAAAAGTTTCCATGCGGCGCGTTCCGATTGGGCGACGCTTTTCGCCGCCGCGTCGATGCCGATATTTTTTTCGACCGCCGCCTCTGTTTCGCGTTGCAACACGGCGAGGTAGCCATCGAGCGCGGCGGCGCCCTGAGGCCAGGCGACTGACGCCGGACCATGTCCGGGAACGGCGCGCGGGACGCCTGTTTGCTTCAGATCGGCGAGGACGTCGCGCCAGCCCTGGAGGCTGCCGTCGAGCGAGGGCGCGCGCCCCACAAAAAGCAGATCCGCGGGAAACAGCGTCCCGGTTTTCCGATCGAGCAGACTAAGGTCGGTCGACGTGTGAGCCGGAGAATGGGCGCTGATCTCGATGACGCGGTCGCCAAGGTCGATCTCGCTTTTTCCGCGCGCCTCCATCTTTGGCGCGACGATGGAGCCGACCCGATCCTCGCCGAGAATTTCCGCAAGAACGCCGCGATAATAGGCCCCCCGTTGTTGCAGCGCTTCGGCAAGACGGTAATGCCCGATAAAGACCGGATCGTCGCCGCTGAACGCGCTTGCGCCGAAGATATGGTCCGGATGGATGTGGCTCATCACGACATAACGGATCGGAAGGCTGGTCTTCGCCCGGATCGCGGAGCGCAAACGCTCGCCGTCCGTCAGACTTCCGCCCGGATCCGTGACGAGCACGCCGTCGCGGCCAATGATGAAGCCGATATTGGCGATGGCGTCGGCGTTCGCCTTTGTCGCGTCTTCGTCGACGCCGCGCCGGACATGAATCCCCTCCGCGATCTCCTCGGTGGGCCAGGGGCCTTCCGCCGCGAACGCGCCGGGGCCGGCGCCCGGCAGGCAGCAGAGGCAGAAACCGCCGAGAACAAAGCTCCGCCGCGTCGGGGAGATTTGCCGCGCGTCAGACGCGGGCGTGCGGAACTGCGCGCCGTCGCTCATGTCTCCTCCCGGTTGGGGCTCCGAACAACGGTCCTTGAGGACTGCCGGGCCGCCGGACTTTTATCCCGGCGCCGAAGCGGCGGCAAATCCCGCCAAGCGGCGGCCGCTCAGAGACGGGCGAGGAGCGCCGCCTTTTTCGCCGCAAATTCCTCTTCGGTCAGGATGTTTTTCTGGCGAAGGTCCGCGAGCCGTTCGATGGTCGTCAGAATGTCGTCGGCTGAACTCTGTTGCGGTTCCGGCGGTCTTGCGGCGGCGAGTGGGGCGGCGACCGCAGTCGGTTCGAAATCAGGCGGAACGGGAGCGGATTTTGGCAAGGGAGCAGCCTCGGCCAAACCGGACGCGGGAGGTTCCGGCGCATGGACGCTCGCGGGAGACGCCAAAGGCAGATCGGCGACGCGCACCAGCCCGTATTGGCTCGTGAACGTCAGAGATTGATCGCCGCCCTGCTGCTGGGAGAAGCCGCTGACGATATGGTCGCCGGTGTCGTAGACGCTGACCCGGTCGCCCTGCCGGATGGCGAGGCGGCGCGAACCCGGAAAGCAGGCGTAGCGTAAATCGTTTTGGGCGCCGGTCGACGACGGCGCGCCAAGATCGCCCGGCCACCATTGGCCCGAGGACGAGTTCGGCCCCGGCACGAACAGACTGACACCGGCGGCGCCCTGACTTTGCGTTTGCGAACTTCCCGGCGCGACGCTGAACATCGGCTGATTGCGCAGGAGCGTCGACAATTCGCCACAGAGCTGATCGACGCGGTATTTGAGCCCCTGATTGAACATGTCGCCAACCATGATCATCCCGCCCTGGGACCATTGTCCCATTCCGCCGAGATCGGGATGATTGAACTGGGCCTGATATCCGCCGCCTTGCGCGAGCGCCCGAAGCAAGGTTACGACCGCCTCGCGGCTTACCCCATGGCGCTGAGCGACGCCATCCAACAGCCGCAGCCCTTCGGGCGTCAAGTCCTGCATCGGCCAGAAACTCCATAGGTGAGACGCGATTACCGATATGGATTGCGATTTTCTTGTTCGGTTGGGCCTGGAGCGCTTTCCGATCGCATGAAGTCATGCGATCGATCAGAAATCGCTCCAGAGTCAAAGCTTGAGCATATTCTTCTCGTTTGGATTGATTCACTCCAATCGGAATATGCTTGAGCGCTTTCCGATCGCATGAAGTCATGCGATCGATCAGAAATCGCTCCAGAGTCAAAGCTTGAGCATATTCTTCTCGTTTGGATTGATTCACTCCAATCGGAATATGCTTGAGCGCTTTCCGATCGCATGAAGTCATGCGATCGATCAGAAATCGCTCCAGAGTCAAAGCTTGAGCATATTCTTCTCGTTTGGATTGATTCTCACCAATCGGAATATGCTCTAGCAAGATCCGAACCCAGCTCTTTGCAATCGGACGATCGCGAGATCGAGAGCCTGCAGAAAGGCCGAGCGGTCGCGGGGCGAAAACGGTTTTGGGCCGCCGGTGGTCTCGCCCTGAGATCTGAGGCCGTCGAGCAAATTGCGGGTCGCGAGAGCCATCCCGATCGAGGCTTCCGTGAACGCCCGTCCGTTCGGCGCGATCACATCCGCCCCCGCCTTGACGCAGCGGTCGGCGAGAGGAACGTCGGCGGTCACCACGATATCGCCCCGCGCGACCCGCCCGGCGATCCAGTCGTCGGCCGCGTCGGGACCGCTTGGGACGACGATCCGTTCGATTAAAGGATGTTTGGGCGCGAGGATCGGACTGTTCGCCACGACGAAGGTTTTGACGCCGCGCCGTTCGGCGACCCGGTAGGCCTCGCCCTTCACCGGGCAGGCGTCCGCGTCAATATAGAGGCAGATTGCTCTGGCGCCGCCTGTCATGCGCTCACTCTGGCCGCTTCGCACGGGCGCCCTTACCGCGCCTTGCGCTTCTTTCCGGCGGCGTTCTCGGCGCGCAGGGGCCGCTCCCCGGACGAATGCTGGCGCCGGGGTTCCGCATGGGCCGTCTGTCCGGGGGCAGGCGCCGCTCCGACGGGCTCGATCAGGATGGGATCGCCGTCGGGACGGCGGACATTTTTGGCGAATTGCCCCGCGGCGGCCGCCGACACCTCGAACGTCGTCTCGCGCTCGAAGATGCGGATCGCGCCAATGTCCTGCTTGGTGATCTTGCCGCGCCGGCAGATCATCGGCAGCAGCCATTTCGGGTCGGCGTTCTTCTTTCTGCCGATGTCGAGGCGGAACCAGACGCCTCCTCCGGCGACCCCCCGCGCCCGCGGCGAGTCCCTAGTCTCCCTGGGCGCGCGTTTGCCCGCCTCAGGCGCGGCGCGGTCGCGGCCAAACCCGGGATCCTGCACGTCCTCCGGAAGCGGAAGCCGCGAGCGGTAGACGCGCACGAGGGCGCTGGCGATATCCTCGGCGCTGCGCTCGGCGAGAAGCGCCCGCGCCATGACGAGATCGTCTTCGTTGCCGTCGCCCGTTAGCAACGGATCTTGAAGCAGACGCTCCTGATCGAGTGTGCAGATTTCCTCCGCGGTCGGCGGGCCGCTCCAGGCGACCTGAACCCCTGCGCCCGCCAGCAATTGCTCCGCCCGCCGCTTGCGGGAATTGGGAACGAGCAGAGCGCTGACGCCCTTGCGGCCCGCCCGCCCCGTGCGGCCGCTGCGATGCTGGAGGATCTCGGCATCGTGCGGCAGTTCGGCGTGAATAACCAGGGCGAGGCTCGGAAGGTCGATCCCTCGCGCGGCGACGTCGGTGGCGATGCAGACCCGCGCGCGCCCGTCGCGAAGGGCCTGAAGCGCGTGGTTGCGCTCGTTCTGGCTCAACTCGCCGGACAGGAGAACGGCGGAAAATCCGCGTTCCTGCAAGGTGGCGTGGAGATGGCGCACGGCTTCGCGCGTATTGCAGAACACCAGCGCGCTCGGCGCCTCGGCGACGCGCAGCAGATTGACCACGACGCTTTCGATTTCATTCGGAGCGACGCGGATGGCGCGGTATTCGATATCGGCGTGGCCGCTCTCGCCGCCTGCGACCTCGATCCGCATCGCCTCACGCTGGTAGCGCCTCGCGAGCGTCGCGATCGCCTTCGGCATCGTCGCCGAAAAGAGGAGGGTTCGGCGTTCTTTCGGGGTCGATTCGAGAATGAATTCGAGGTCCTCGCGAAACCCGAGGTCCAGCATTTCGTCGGCTTCGTCGAGCACGACGGCCTTGAGCTTGGTCACATCCAGGGCCCCGCGCTCCAGATGATCGCGCAGGCGTCCCGGCGTCCCGATCACGATATGCGCGCCCGCCGCCAGTTCGCGGCGCTCCCGGCGCGGCTCCATGCCGCCGACGCAGGACATGACGCGGGCGCCGGCATATTGATAAAGCCATTCGATTTCGCGCTGGACCTGAAGCGCAAGCTCGCGCGTCGGCGCGACGACAAGCGCCAGCGGCTCGGCGCCCGGCGGAAGCGTTTCGGCGTCGCCGAGCAAGGTCGCGGCGAGCGCCAGCCCGTAGGCGACCGTCTTGCCGGAGCCGGTCTGCGCCGAGACCAGGAGATCGCGTTCGGCGGCGCCGGATTCAAGCACCGCCTCCTGCACCGGCGTCGCGTCGTGATAATTGCGCTCCTCGAGAGCGCGCGCGAGCGCAGGGCTTGCGGAGAGAATGGTCAAGTTGAGGAATGCCTTTGTTTCGGTGACAGCGCGGCCATAGCCGTGGAAGGACGCAAAAAGCCTGCGCCCCGAGCTTGAACCTGCGTCTTACGCCGAATTGAAGCAAAGCGCCATTGCCGCGCACGCGGTCACGGCTGTTCCCAAGCGCCTCCCACGACCCTCTGTCACGCGTTCGTTTGAAATCATAGGGAGATGTGTGCCTTGATGACGGAAACGTCTCCGCATGTTGAGGATCGGAGATTTTTCGGCTCGCCGTAACCTGCGGAACTCCACTTACGACGCCTGTTGCTTGTCAAAAACCTAAGGTTGATGCAGACTTTTTAGCGGAAGACGAGGTCATCCGCGCCAGTTTCCCTTTGTGAAGCACGCCCCAAGAGTGCCCCTTAAGGAGAAGGCGGGGCTGGTTACGGGAATGGGTTGATGGACCGGGAAAAGTCGGCGCTACTCGCCGCGTGGCTCTCTTTTGGGGCCAACATCCTGACGCTCTGCGTCGCCATATTTGGTCTCGTCGTCGGAGCTTTTGCGCTATTAAGTATCAATCAAATAAGAAATCTCGCGTGCGAATCGTTAAGTATCGCTTGCGGTTTTGATGCCGCGAGAGCCGCTCTTATTGTTTTCGATGTGTTGCAAGAACCTCCTAAGCAAGAACCTCCTAAGAATGAATCTAACAATAATTCGATTCGAAAAGAAATAGACGACTTAGGACCACCGGGCGATTATCCACTGTGGGAATCTCTTGAACATGAGGCTTGGCGCCTTCTTATATCTGCGCACAAATCTAGTACAGGAAATTTCGGCGACTTTTATTCTAGTCCTGAAATAAAAGAGAATGAATGCTTTCAATATAGTGATCTTAACAGTTATTTTCGCGATGGAGCAATTATAGCTGGGCGCCTTCGGCGTTGGAACGGTTCCTATCTACAAAACAAAAATGACAACGCTTGTCGACAAAACAACGACAACGCTTGCGACCAAAAAGAAAAGGCTATTAATTCTAAAGTTACAGATTGTTGTTCTGCTAATCGAAGCTTAGGAGTTGAATTTACAGCGAGCTATAAGAAATTGAAACGTGATATTCAAATATCATTAATATTAGTTATAGAAAACAAGAATATTGTCGGCGAGTTCGTGTTGCCTTTGCATGAGATTATATATCCGATTACTCTTCCAAAAGGTTCCCATAAAGCCGATTTTTTGTGTCCGATTGTCAAATTGGTTCCCGGTCAATACGTTTTTTCGTTTGCGACCTCAGGCGAGGAGGGGGACTGGAACGAGACCTTGCATACGGTCGAACTGACCGTTGAACCTGCCGATACACGGAACGAGCCCGCGGGGACAACTTCCTCTTTCCCGGAGATGAGCGCTCCTCCGAAATCGAGCCGCCCGCCGTAATCGAATCAACGCAGGCTCACTGGAAATAGATCAGCCGGGCGTCGGTCAGAGCCTCCGCGCAGGTCTTTTTGCCCTCGGCGTCCAGTTTTTTGGCGCGGGCCAGCACCGCCTCGAAGCCGCGCTGCGCCTTCGCTTCGGCGCGTTTCAAGGATTCAGGCGTCGGCTGATGTTCCTCATCGGCCGCGAGCGACTGAACACCTCCCGGACCCGCGCCGGGAGTGGTTTGCGCGGCGCGAACTTGCGCCTCGAACGTCGCGATGGCCTTCCCGCATGGCCCCGCCCCGGCGCTGGATGCGGCTCCGAGAGCAAGGCAGAACATCAGGGCGGCGAGGCGCTTGCGGTTCAACGTGATGTTTCCTTCGCGAAACGGCCGATCCCCGGCGTTCGAACCTCTTATTCCATGAACCAGCCGTGGCTGACCACCAGGGATTGCCCCGTCAGCGCATTCGAGGGGAACGAGGCGAAGAACAGCGCCGCCTCGGCGACATCCTCAACGGTGGTGAACTGGCCGTCGACGGTTTCCTTCAGCATGACGTTCTTGATCACCTGATCCTCGGTGATGCCGAGTTCCTTCGCCTGTTCCGGGATCTGCTTGTCGACGAGCGGCGTACGGACGAACCCTGGACAGATCACGTTTGAGCGCACGCCATGCGCCGCGCCTTCCTTGGCGACGACCTTGGAGAGGCCGATCAGGCCGTGCTTGGCGGTGACATAGGGCGCCTTGAGGACCGAGGCTTCCTTGGAATGGACCGAGCCCATGTAAATGATGCAGCCGCTTTTCTGCTTGTACATCTGGCGCAGCGAGGCCCGCGTGGTGAGGAAGGCGCCGTCGAGATGGATGGCGAGCAGCTTCTTCCATTTGGCGAATTCGAAATCGACGATCGGCGCGACGATCTGAATGCCGGCATTGCTGACGAGAATGTCGAGCGCGCCGAATTTTTCGATCACTTTGGCGATTCCGGAATCCACCTCCGCCTCGTTGGAGACGTCCATCCCGACGCCAATCGCGCGCTCGCCCGTGGGATCGAGTTCCTTCGCGGTGGCGTCGGCCGCGCCTAGATTGAGATCGGCGATGGCGATCTTCGCACCCTCGCGGGCGAACACAATGGCGATTTCCTTGCCGATGCCGCTGGCGGCGCCGGTGACGACGGCGACTTTATCCTTCAAACGCATGGGCTGTCCTTTTTAAAAATCAGGTCGGGGGTCAGGCCAGATAATCGTGCACGACCTTGCCGAGCGCGAGCGTGAGGTCGGCCAGAATATGGGTCGCGGACACGATTTCGAGGACCGGCAGTTCGGCCAGCGGCGCCAAAGCGTGCGAGGTCAGCGTGAGCGCGCCCGGGCCTGTCCAGGCGCCCTTCAGGTCGACGTCGGTGAGATAATATTCGACGATCTCGCAGATGCGCGGCGAGCCGTCGACGCAGGGCATGATCTTCAGCAAATAATTTGGCGCGAGCAACGACGCCTTCACCGCCGCGAGGTCGGCCTGCGCGTGCTTGTATCCCATGGTCGCCGTGGCGATCCGCAGCGAGCCGTAGTCGAGGGTTCCGACGAGGGTGTCGATGTCCTTTTTCAGGCTGGGCGTTCCGAGTTTCTTCGGAAAACCCCACAATTCGCGCCCGCCCGCGATCGGCGGATGATCGTTGAGGAACATGCAATGGCTATAGCCGCCCTTGCGCCCCTGGAAGGACACCGGAATGACCTGGCCGCTCTCTGTATAATCGCCAAATCCGGTCGAATCCGGCATCCGGATGAATTCGAACTTGACCAGCGGCTCCTCGACCTGAAGCGGTTCGGGAACCAGTTCGCGCAGTTTCTGCGGATCGGTCCTGTAGGTGATGATGAGAAACTCGCGATTGACGAAACGGTACGGGCCAATCGGATAGGCCGGACTCGTCAGCGGCATCGCAAACGCCCGGCTGCGGACTTCGTTCTCTTTCATGACCCCTCCCGACCCCGCCCAAACGTTTTCGCTGGCCTTTGCCAAGACCAAGGAAGCGCAGTTCCGCGCTGAATGAATCAGTCGCGTCCGTCTCTCGACAAATCAAACGTTGAAACGCCATCCTCGCTCTGGGGGCGCTCCAGCACCTCCGGATGGCGCAGCGTGCGGACAGTGTCGTTATAACCCGCGCGCCAATGCTCCTCCATCGTCGGGCGGGAGAATTCGATGTCCTTGGCCGGACCTTCGGAGTTTTGGGCGCGATAAATGAGATGAACGATATTGTAGACTTTTTCGTCCGCTTCCCGCTCCAGAATTTGCAATTCGAGCTCGTTGCGCCGTTCTCCCGGGATCTGCTGCAGAAGCCGCCCTACGGCGCGGCGCAGGATTTGGGCTTTCTTGAAACCGTCGGTCCCCTGCCGCGTCCGGCTGGAGAAGCGGATTTCCTTCTGCCGCAGTTCAACCTCGACGAGATCGCGCGGGAGGTCGCCGCGGGCGCTCCATAAATCGACCTGAAACGCGAGAGTGTCTTTCCTCGGCGACCCGTCGAGCACCCATTGCAATGGCGTGTTTGAGACGATGCCGCCATCCCAATAATATTCGCCTTCGATTTCAATCGGCGGAAAACCCGGTGGGAGCGCGGCGCTCGCCATGATGTGCTCCGGCCGGATTTTCTGGGTCGTATTGTCAAAATAGACGAAGTTTCCGCTCTGGACATTCGTCACGCCAACGCTGAGCTGAATGGATTGCGCGTTGATGAGGTCGAAATCGACCAGGCGCTCGAGAGTCTCCTTCAGCGGCGTGACGTCATAATAGCTCAGCGCCTCTTCGGCTCCCGACGGTAACAGATATGGCGGCGGAAACCGCAGCTTGAAGAAGCCGGGCGCGCCGTCGAGAACGACGCCGAGCGAGCACAATTGGCCGGCGATGCGCCGCGCGAACTCGCCCTTGACCGCGATCGATTTTGAGCTGGGCAGACCGATGGGAGAGGTGCTGACGATCTCCCAGAACTCGCGCAGCCGCTCGACGCGTCTTTCGGCCGGGTTGCCGGCGATCAGAGCCGAATTGATGGCCCCGATCGAAATGCCCGCCACCCAGTCCAGTTCGATATTCGCTTCCGCCAAGGCCTGATAGACCCCGCCCTGATAGGAGCCCAAAGCGCCGCCGCCCTGAAGGAGAAGCGCGATCCGCTCGAATGGGGGTCTCCCGGAGCGGACATGCGATTTGAGCATGATGGGTCTGGAACCTGTCATGGAAAACTTTTCTGAACCCGCTTTTTCGTTCGAGTTCCTGGAGGCTCGGCTTCGCGAGGGTTCGGCCGCGCCGCAGCCGCGAGAGCCAAATCCGGCTCCGCCTGCGGCCTCGGTTCAGTTTTTGTGTATCGCACAAAAACCGCCGCCTTCCAAGCCTCGGCGGCTTACAAATCGGCCGGCCATTTGCGATCGAGCGCCGCCGCGGCTCTTTTGCGATCAAGCGCCAAGCAGCGGCGCCGCGATCGTCATAGACCGCGCGCCGGAGCGTTCTGCGTCCCTGAGACCCCCGCGAGCTATGCCGGCGACCGTCCGGCGCGCCAGACAAAACCATTCGCTTTCGGCCGGCGCCCGCCCGCCCGGTCGTCACAGACCCTTCATATATTCCACAAGAGCTTGACGGTCGGCGTCCGACAAACCCGCGTTGTTGTAATCGTGGCCCGTATTGAGATTACCCTGGATCGGCTTCCCTTCTTCGTCGAACGCCTGGAAGACGAAACTGTTTTCGGACGAGGGTTCAGTCTTGAAACCGACTTTCATCGGATCGTATTCCCGCGTTCCCACATTGAAGCTTTTTGGCCGTTCGCTCGGCGGCAGAAGCAAATCATAGAGCGTTGGAACCGAGCCATTGTGGAGGTAGGGAGGCGTCGCCCAAATACCCGTCAATGGCCGGTATTTGTAGCCGAGAATGGGACTGTCGTCCGCAAGACACCGCTTCAGCATGTCCCTCTTGTCGCGATCAATCGTGGCGGGCGCGATCTGGGGCACGAGATTCTTCAGATTGATTTCCGGCATCGCGAAATCACGAGGCGTCGATTTGCGATCAAACATTTCAACAGCCACCTTCTGTCCGACCTGCATGACAAGGTCCCTGTATCGCCCGGCATAGCCGACGATGGAGCCGACAACGGCCGTGGCGAGCATGTCGAACTCAGGCGCCGCGCGTCCGAGAATCAGCGTCGGCTGGCCCGGCGGCGTGAGGTAACCTCGCGGAGTCAGAAACATCGCTCCGGTCTTTGCGGTGTTCGCATAGGCGTTGCACGCCATCCAGGGATCGGTTCCGATGGGATCGGCCCCCTTCAGCAAGGTCGTGCCAACCTTGATCGGCGTCGAAATGTCCTCGCGATCAAGATGCGAATGGCACTTGGCGCATTGCTGGACGAAAATTTTCTGGCCAGAAGCCCGCTTGGTCTCGTCGATTGCGGGAAATACGGCTGGCCAAGCGGGAGGCTTCAGACGCCGCACGAGTTCCTCGAGTTGATCGAGGTTGGAAAAATTGATGCTGGTTATATACCCCGGCTGCAGCAACGCGATCGGATAAGGTTTGATTTGAACGTCGCCAAAAACGCCGATCACTTCTCCGCCATTGCGGCCAAGGGCGCCGAGATCGACGCCGCCCAGCACAGGTCCGTTGGGCGCGGACGCGTTCCATTGCACCAGATTCATCTGGGCGATGTTCCATAAAAATGGATAACTCACAGGAGCGTCGGAGGCGTGAAAGGTCTGCGCCTGCGCGTTGGCGATCGTCGCGACCTTGTTGAATATGTTTCCAATAGCGTCGAGGCGTCCGTATCCGTAGCGCAGCGGCGTTGAATTCGCCGATCGCAGTTTCGCTTCGGCGTCGACAAGTTTCGCCAATTCCCCACGCAACAGGTCCGAATTCCCGCTTTCGTCGCCAAGGACTTTCTTGGCGAAGCGGGCGAACTTTCGGTCATCGACCCACGTCTGATCCAGCGACTTATAGAGCGCCTCGCGGAAGGATTGAAAATCGGCGAGCGTCGGCGCGCCTTCGATCCGCAGCCGCTTGCCGTTGTAGGTGATCTCGTTCGAATGGCAGGCGGAGCAATTCATTCCGACCCACGGCTCTCTCGCCGTCTGCCCTTCCCTCCAGCGAAGCCTGGTGGTCGTCAGCTGTGAATCGTCTTGATCGTCGATCACGAAGCCCATCGGCAAATCCGATGCGCCCGAGCCGCCGATATAGCGGAAGGCCGCCATAAATTCCGCATCGAGAAACGGCTTTTCAGACTCAGGCTGTTCGAGGGCCCGCAACCAGCTCAACGGCAACAGCCGGGATCCCTGCGTCAAGCGATACCACGCCGCTTTATCAGCAGGGCTCCAGCCCTGTTCAACATTTACGATTTCGTCTCCCGCCGACGGCCCCGTCCACGCGAAGCAGGTCGTGAGAAGCGACACAAGCAACAAGCACTGCTTTCTCATTTCAGTCCCCCCGAGTTTGAAATGCATTTTTGCCGGCCTCGATCAAAAGCTGCGGATGAGCGCCTCTCTGTCAGCCCTTCTCCCCAACGGGCAGAGAGAGCAACCCATCAAGAATTGACGATGACCGAAATGTTTCCAGCAGACGAATGCGCCGCAAGAATATCAATTCTTCCAGCGCCAATCCCAGGATTCCGGCACTGGTCCGCCCTTGCGATCAACGGAGCCTACAGTGAGTTCGGAAAGCCGCAGGCTTTGCGCCACGATTTCCGGGATCATCACGCGCCCGATCGCGCGCCCGAGGCATTCATGTAGACCAAGGCCGAAATGAAATTGATTGCCCAACCCTCTGCCGGCGTCGAATTCATCGGGGTGAGACATCGCTTTCGGATCGAACATGCCTGATTGGGTTACAGCCAGGACAGTTGTTCCCTTCGGGACGGCGGTTTCGTAGGCTTCGCCACGCCCAAGGACGGCGTCCTCTTCACACGTGCGGAAAAAATAAGGAAATGCAGGCCTGAACCGGATTGCTTCGAAGACATAGCCGTCAACGGCCGCCGTATTCTCGCCGAGCGCGGCGGCGCGAGCCTTGGCGAGGTCGTCGGGACGACTGATCAGAAAATCGAGCGCATTGACGACGGCGTGCGAGGTTGTCTCCACCGCGCCAATCAGCAATCCTGCGACATTTTCGATGACCCGCCGCAAGTCGAATTTGACCGCCCCGGACGATGACAGCTCCAGCAGCCGCGTGACGGGATCGTGGCCGCCAAGACCGAGTTTTAGCTTGCCCTCCCTGATCGCAACCAGTTCGATCAGATAAACGACCATTTCCTTTCCCGCGGCTTCGCGCTCGGCGATGACCTTGGCCGGATCGGACCATGCAATCGCGTCAAAGGGCTGGTTCCAGAAAGTGTCGATCTGACTCCAGTAGGACCATTTGCACAATTTCGCCGGATCGACATGTTCGAAGCCAAACCATTCCTGAACGAGCGCCAGGGGCACGGCTCGGGTGAGGCCGGCGACCGCTTCCATCGAGCCGCCGGCGCTCGCCAGGAGCTCTGCGGCTTTACTGGCTACGAAGGTCCGTATCGCTGGAATGTCTTCGAAATCGAGAATGGCGCGCATGATCGATTTTTCGCGCCAATGGACCGCCGTATCGTCCTGGGCCATGAAGTAATCGCCCTGTTTCGGCTTATACAGAGCGACACTGAAAACATCATGCCGGCGGAGGATCTCGGCGCAATCGTCGAACCGGGTCGCGAGCGTCACTTCCGGCATAACGAGGATGGGACGATCTTTGCGAAGCTCGGCATAGAAGGCCCATGGCTCGTTATGCATCCAACCGCGAACGAGACGCCAACGCTCGGCTGCCGGCGTCGCATCATACGTCTGCAAATAACTCGCCATCTTGGGCTCCCTTTTCGCCAGAAGTGTTACAAGAACGTCCACGTCTTGGGGTGCGGAGACCTGTATTTTTGTGCTATTTTATAGCGTAATGCCCAATTCTTTTCAAGCGAGACGAAAATTCATTTTTCGCGGCCTATCGCGCGATGGTTATGCAATTCAAAATTGTGCATCGCCGACGATCAACACGTCCGGAGGACTGTTTAAAAAAGTTTGAAAAATTTTACTCTATGCTGTGCCGTAAGTTGATTAACAATTTGGACCGACCTGGGAAGTGGAAGTATCGTCCGCATACGATTGCTTTTCTCTGGACCTACCTTCGACCCGATTTAAAAGGAAAAGAGCTAGATTCTATGTGGATCACCCTGAGGCCTGCCCACACATACATGCTGTCCTCATAATTGACCCGGCTTACGCTAATAAATTTTTTTCAATCGCCCCTCAACTTCAAGCGATCTGGAGAAAGCTAGATGTTCGGAATAGGACCTTGAAAGCGAATCTCAAAGCCGCAAGACGCTATTTGTTAAAAGACTTTGTCAAAAATGAACGCAAAATCAAATCCAAGTGTTTTGGTTGGATCTCGTATTCGAGCAAACTCGGCACCCGACGAGACGCTCCACAGTGTGACCTCTATACACTTTTGCCCTATTAACGACATAGACGGTGAGGCACAGCAGTTCGCAGAAGATCGCGATATACGAGCGGATTGGCTGCCTCGAAGGTCTCAAACGGGTGGTTTTGCGACGGTCCGCTACCGGGCCTCCATTTGGTAAACGGCCGTTCTGTTTATGGCATGGGCGGGCGCGTTGCGGTGATTAAGCTCGGGCGCCTTGAAATACGGTTGCTTCATAATCGGTGGGTCTTGAACCGATGTCGCCAGGAATGGCTCGGCGAAAGCCGTTCGTCGGTCAAGCCGAGACCCCGCACCCATCGCCCAATGACCTTCGTCCCATTGCCGCCGCGGTTTCCAAATCGATCAGCAGCAAGGCCGGGGAACATGGGCCCCGAGCGTGCTGCGTTCAGAAATCGCAAGAAGCCGCTTTCGATGATCGCGGGATGCAGCGGGACCGCCCGTTCCGAATTCTCGTTCTTCAGCGACCCCGCTTTCACGGACCGCAGGCGGCCGGAGCCGCCGTTCGTGACCGCATTCCGCAGCGTCATCCGCCTGCGCCGCACCGCACGAAAACACAGCGCGCTTTTGGTTGGGCGCCGAAGTCGCGACGGTCAGAGAGCCGCGCGATCATTTCCAAAATCCTTACGGTTTTTCGCGCGGGATTGCCAAATTGACCTGCCCGTCGCCCGGCGGATCCGGCGCCCAAAAGGTCGGCGGCTCTTCTGGGTCATAGGGATTGGCGTACGGATCCACGCCGTTGGGGTCACCCCTCGCGACCTCGCTCAGCAAGAGCTTCAAGAAGTCTGGCTCGACCGCAACCTTGGCATCCAGGAAGAACTTCTGGACGGTGGATGCGAGGAACATCGGCTCTCTCGTCTGAGGGTTGCGGTCTGTCGTCTTTATTTCCGTCAACGTCCGGGTCCCGTTCATGGGATCCAAGGTCGAGCAGAAGATTTCATACTCGCCTGAGCGGGTCGCCGGCACCTCCCGAAAGCCAAAGTTCGGATCTCTTTCTCGGGCGAGATGCAATTGATGAAGAATGGCGCTGGCGGGGATGTGTCCCATGACGGCCTCCTGTCATTTTTCGTTAGCGATTTTCAGCGCGGATCGGCATTCTTTAAGGGGACGCTGATCACCCGGCTCCATTGGCAGTCAAACTCCGTTTTTACGTCGAGAACAGTATCGGGATCCCCCCATCGGTTCTGTGCCTGCTGCGCGACTTCGCTCGGCGGCGACCGAGTGGCGGGCGATGTGATCGCCCAGCCCTCCCGGCAGTTCGGGAGCATGACGAAGGTGCAGTCCACCAAGACCTCGAAGTCCAGCACGTCGTTCGAATCTCCAGGTAACTCCCACAAGCCCTGCATGTTCAACGGAACGTCGCTGGTCGCCAGCGCAGGCAGCGAGTCGTTGCTGGCGTTCCATGACCAGCCCCCGGTTTGAACGCTGCTCCAGTCCTTGTAGGGACCGGCTTGCGGCCCAATCAGCATCGACAGCCTGACAATGTGATCGCTGTGATGCTGGAGCGAATTGTTCGTGACCGCAAAATCCCGCATGCTAACCGTCGATGAGTGCGACACAGTCCCCGAGACGCTGGCGGTCGGGATGTACCCGAAGAAGCCGCCGCTGAAGCTGCGGCTAATTGAACTAGATATAGATCCGCCGATCCGGTCGGTATCGGGCTGGCTTTCCGCCAAAATCGCGCGCGGATCGGAGAAGCCCATGCGCACGTGAATCTGCTCAAGGTAGGGACCCACCAACACATTGTCCGGCAGAGGCTTTTGCGGGTTCCAGCGTGCGGGAATCAGCCGGGTTTGGTCCATTGCGCAATTGAAATATTTGATCGGCTTGCCCTTCGTGCCGGCGCTGTCGATGATTGGCGTCCACGACCAGAGCTTGCACAGAAGACCGAACTGAAAACTGGTCGACACCTCGCCCGGGTAATCCTGCTGCGGCGTCGAGACGTTCCCTCGCCTAGCGACCGTTACGTACCGTTTAACGCTCTCGGGCGGATTCGTGGGTGTGTTTTCGTCGATCCAAATCTTGCCGACCGGCGGATCGGTGTCGTTATCGTCATCGGCCATAACAGTGCCCCCCTGGAATAATTCAGCCCGAAGGATTTTAGATTATCTCAACCGTCATACCCCGATGGCAGTCTATTCAATCCAATCTGGAACCGTTTCGCGCTTCTGGCAATGCTGAAACGTCCGCCTGACCGCCGCCGGCCGACTAAAAAAAAGCCGCGCAGGCGAACCCACGCGGCTGTTCGAAAACTGAAGTGGTTGGAACTGGCTCCCGCTACTGTAATTGCCTGACGTTGCGCCGACCGGTTGTGCATCAAACAAATCGGAGCACGAAGCGGCGGTTGATTTTCTGCACCGGCCGCGCATTGTGAGGATAGAGCTTGGCAAAGGCTTCGATGTCCTGCGCGTCGACTTCGAGGGGCTGCTTCAGAATCATCCATTCGACCGTCTCGCTGCAGGGCGGCGTAGTCAACGACCCGGCGTAGCGGTAATAGCCGCGCGCTGTCGGCAGGAGGCCCAACGGATTGAGCCCCGCGGGGCGCCTTGACCGGCGGCCCTTCCGCGGACGGCATGGCGGCGACCACCTTCGCAAACGCCCGAATTGGATCACGTTCCAGTCGGAACAGGAGCCATGGGATCATGAAGGACGGGTGGCCGCAAGGCTTAACCAAACTCGATCGCTTGGCTCGATCCGTCGCGCACCTCGGCCTGATCGTAGCCAAGCTTAAAAAGAAGGAGGTCGCGCTTCGCATCCTCGGCCTCGGGTTGGACACCGCGACGCCAACGGGCAAGCTGATGCTCAACCTTTTGGGCTCAATCGCTCAATTCGAGCGGGAGATTATGCTCGAAAGACAACGAGAAGGAATCGTCAAAGCCAAAGCGTCGGGAAAATATTTGGGTCGAAAGCCTACGGCTAGGGCAAAGGCTGCGGAAGTTTGTGCGCTGGTCACGGATGGTCTTACCAAAGAAGCTATAGCGGATAAGCTTGGAATTGGTGTGGCGAGTGTTTATAGGGTGATAAAAGCCAATAAACAGCCAAGGATTGAATCTTAAGGTTTAACAGCGAAAAAAGGCGTTGGAATGGGCGTGCGTCAGACGGATAAGAACGCTTGAGCACCAGGGTGCATTGTAGAAATATTAGAAATAAACTTTATATGTCCGATAACAGCGTATATTTGTGAGCCTTCATGCACACCACCATCAATTCATGGGCTTGTCAGGAGACTGAAACAGTCGCAGAATACTTGTGACTCGCGCCAACCTCAAATCTGTCGGCGACATATTTGTAGTTTAGAACTCTTCAAGACCTAGTCCAACTAGCGGACGGCTGAGGCCCTGGATCAGCCAATCCGAAGGGGGGATGATATGAAATGGTCGTGGTTATCGACGAAGCGGCCTGTAACGGGCAGCGGAAGCTTTATTCTCCTCATAGCGGCAACGTTGATTAATATAGCCGTGTCGCCTGTCCATGCGGCAGGGACAATTCTGATTGGCGCACAACAGACGGCGTTGTCGATCGATTCCAACACGTCGGGCACCGCGGAAGCTTTCATGGTCACGGCCTCTGTGTCGGGGACTGTCGTTTCGCTTACCGTTTACGTCGATGCAATCTCGAAATCTAAAAACATCGTTGTGGGACTTTATGCTGACAAAAACGGGACGCCTGGAAATCTGCTAACACAAGGGACCCTTTCATCGCCGGTGGCGTCGACCTGGAACACGATCCCTGTGGCGAACGCCAGTGTGACCGCGGGCGTCACGTATTGGATCGCAATTCTCGGTCCATCAGGTTCAGGGACGCTGGCGTTCCGTGACAGCGGCGAAAATGGCCGCCGATCTGAAAGCAGCAGCCAAAGGAACCTCACCACATTACCGTTGACGTGGTCCACCGGTAATGTGTGGAGCAGCTCGCCGGCTTCTGCATATGGGTCCAGCGCGGCGGCTAGCCAGCCAGTGTTGTCAGTATCCCCTTCAGGGCTCATTTTTACCGCGGTTGCGGGAGGCTCCGATCCGCTACCGACATCTCTGACCATCAATAATACCGGCATCGGAGCCCTGACTTTTTCTGCAACATCCGATTCAGCCTGGCTTTCGATCTCTCCTGGCAGCGGATCGGCTCCTCCGTCAGCGACGACGCTCGTTTCTGCTAAAGTTGGCGCACTGGCGGCAGGCTCTTACTCAGGAAACATCACGATCGCTGCAGCAGGCGCGCAAGGTTCGCCCGTAACGGTCCCGGTAACATTCAGCGTGAACTCATCAACGCCGCCGCCTGCAGGCAGCGACTGGCTAACTTACGGTCACGATCCGCAACGCAGTGGCAATGCAGCGGGTGAGACGCTTATCACGCCTGCCAGCGTAAAAAATCTTGCGTTGCAATGGTCGGCAGTCGTCGACGGCAAGGTGACTGCGCAGCCTGTTTTTGTCAGTGCGGCGCGGGTTGTTGGGGCGATGCATGATCTCATCGTTGTAGCGACCGCCGGCAATTCGATCTACGCGCTCGATGCAAGCAATGGCGCCCAGCTATGGAGAATGAATTTTGGAGCGCCCTCAAACCCCGGAAGTATTCCCGGCGGCTTTGGGATTAATGGAACGCCCGTGATCGATCGGGTGGCTGGCCGCATTTACGCCGTGACCGACAACGGCGCCCTCAGGACTCTATCTCTCGCCGACGGCACGACAGCCAGCCCCGCTGTCCAGGTGATCACGGATAATGTGGCAACAAACAGGGTTTGGGGCGGACTTAATTTGGTTGGCAGCAATTTGTACATTGTGACAGCCAGCGACGGGCCGGATACACAGCCTTGGTGGGGACGGGTCATACAGGTTGATGTATCGAAATCAACGGCGTCCGTTCCGCCCGTCATAGCGAATATTTTCAAGGTGGTGCCGAGCATTCAAGTACCAAATGGCGGAGGCGGAATTTGGGGCTACGGCGGAGTATCCGTCGATCCCTCCACGGGGCGCGTCTTTGCGGCCACTTCAGCGGTGGACCTTACGGAAGGGTACACGCCCTACGCCGCCCGCATGTTATCCTTAAGCAGCAGTCTAGCGCTTAACGGCTCGTTTGAGCCGCCTCATCCATCCCCATGTCCGGGAGACCCTGGTCCCTGCGACATGGATTTTGGCGCAACTCCCATAATTTATCAGCCGCCTGGCTGCCCGACCCTCGCCGCGGCCGTTAATAAAGACGGACATGTCCATTTGTTAACGGCCGATGACCTCTCAACCAGGAACAGCGAAACGCTTGCACACGCTGCACCCCTTCAGACTCTCGCGCTCAACGATGCCTTTGACGGCCCCGGCAAGGGCGGCATAACCGGTGTCCCGGCTTATTGGCCATCGGGGAACATGCTGTTCGTTACCGACGGAGGGCCAGGCATCACGGACAGCGCGGGCCATCATATCAATGCAGGCGTTGTCGGCCTAACTATAAGCTCACCGCCGAGTTGCAATCTTCAAGCGGCCTGGAGCGTTGACGGGACTAATGTTTTGACAGCGGATAATCAGCCGCCGTCGCCACCAACGGTCGCCAATGGCGTGGTGTTCGTTGGATCGGGGCTCAATGGCAGCATCCACGCTTACGACGCAACAAGCGGGAGTGAGATCTGGAACAGCGGCTCCGCGATCGCCGGCGGCGCCACCTTCGTCGCGCCGATGGTGGCAAATGGCGTTCTTTATACGGCCTCTTGGAACGGTTTTGGAGCTTCGGATGGCGGCACCGTCCGCGCTTTTGCGCAGGGATCAACCTCGCCGCCGCCGCCGCCGCCTAACGTGCTCATGGGGGATCAGCAGGTCGAGTCTCAGCTTGACGACAATAGCTTGGGCACGGCTGAGGCGTTCCAGACCACAGCGATTGCTTCTGGAACCGTAGGATCTCTTTCGATCTATCTCGACGCCTCATCAACCGCGACAAAATTGGTTGCCGGGCTTTATGCCGATTCCGCAGGTCACCCCGGGGCGTTGATTGCACAAGGTAGCGCCACCGCGCTTAAAGCGGCAACCTGGAACGCTGTTTCAATTCCAGGCGCGATAGTATCTGCGGGCCAACCCTATTGGATCGCAATTATGGGAACGAATAGTGGACTCTTGCGCTTTCGCGATGGGTCTTCTGGCTGTAAGAGCGAGTCGAGCGCGCAGACCGGCTTGACCGCGTTGCCATCAAGTTGGTCGTCTGGCGCTGTTTATACCTCCTGCCCACTTTCGGCGTATGGTACAAAGTGACCAAAGACAAGGTGACTAAGGGGAGCTAGCCCCCCCGCGCTTCCGGAATTAGGGAAAGCGGTGTGCCGGATATCCGTAATAATCTATAATAAGCAAAAGGCTATTCAATCAGAGAGCTATTCCTAGGCTATTTGAAAGCGCTTAAGAAAATGCACACGGAATCGACCAATCGACCCTGACGAGCGTTCGTTTAATGCGCCCGATTGGAATGAGAAAACCGTTCGGGAAACAGGGTAGGATACGCGCTTGACAGGATCAGACAAATTCCATGGCGATCCGCCTTACAAGATCAAACAACATATCATCCCTTCCAGTGAAATTTTGGCGTTTGAAAGCTTTCGTAAGCCGAGTCCATTGGCGCCGATACGCACTTCGAAGACTTTGCCTGAACCGGGAGCTCGATCGCCCTTCGGGATTCTGGGGCGTCCGACGATGGCTATAGCGGTGACGGCGGGACTTGCGTTCCTTTTTGTCGGCAACCCCGGGGCGATGTGCTCGAGTGGGGCGAACAAGAGTAACGGCGAATTGAGCATTGTCTCGTCGCTGTTCTTGAGTAGCGCAATGGCTGCGCCTGTAAATGTCGCGACGCCAGAGCTACTCGTTAATGAGGCGCCCCCCCGGCCGATGGACGCCGCCATTCCGCTGGGCGTGTCCGTTCGCAATTCTGATGAATCCACCATATTGATAATTGAAGGCCTAGTGGAAGGAACGACCTTGTCGACCGGCCGTCCGATAAGCGATGGCAAATGGTGGCTCTACGCGGGAGATATCGAAAATGCCCTTATTCTACCCCCCCCTCATTTTGTTGGGACAATGGTCGTCACTGTGGCGTTGATTCAAAACTTAGCGGAGACTCGGCGATTGCCCTTCAAATGGGTGGAGGCAAAGGTCCCGAGCTCTAGTGTGCAAAGCCAAGCGCAAGGCTCGGAGCCTAACCCCCAAAGTGCGTCGATCCATCAAATCGCTCCCCAAGAAATCGCTGCGTTGATCAAACGGGGAAATGATTTGATCTCCAGCGGCGATTTTGCGGCAGCGCGATTGGTTCTGCAGCGCGCAGCCGAGGCTGGAGATGAGCGTGCAGCCTTGGCGCTCGCTGGGACCTACGATCCCGAAACGCTGAAGAAACTCTCATTGCATGGCTTATCTCCAGACATAGCCATGGCTCGCCACTGGTATGAGAAAGCCAAAGCACTCGGGTCGCGGGATGCGTCGCAAAGATTAGAAATGCTTGCGAGGAAACCGGAGTGACATGCTCTGCGGCGCGTGTCTTGGCACTTTCAGTTCGAGGACAGATCGACCGGCGTCGCAAGCAGATTAAATTTCACGAAGTCCTGTACATCGCCAAGGCGAGGAAAACGTAATGAACGTCGCGCGGAAATCGGCAAGAAATGCGTTGATATGTCTATTTTTTTTGCTGGCGCCATTCCAGTGCGCACAAGCCGAAAAAGGATTTGTTGGCGATGAACAAAAAAAGCGCGAGACAAATGATATCGCAGTCACGGTCGTCGTTTCTGGTCTCTCCTGCACATGCGCCCGCTTTGCAGAGGACATACGCAATGTCGTGAACGATTTGCGGCCCAACGGTTTACGCGTTTTGCCGGTCCTGGGCGTCGGTGGACTTCAGAATGTAGACGATGTGTTGTTTCTGAAGGGGATCGACATGGGCGTGGTCGATGAAGACAATCTCCGCCTGGTTAAGAAAAAAGATCCGTATCTGTATGCGAACATAGAGAAGCGGATTCAGTATATCACCAAACTTTACAACTCGGAATTTCATGTGCTCGCAAGGGACGAGATAAGAAGCTATGACGATTTGCGGGGCAAAAAGGTAAATTTCAATCTCAGGGCGAGCCAGACGGAGGTCAGCGCCGAAGTCATTTTCAATGCGTTGAAAATCGATGTTGAACGGACAAATTATGATAACGATGAGGCGATCAAGAAATTGGAAGACGGCGACATCGCCGCAATGATTGTTTTGTCGGGCGCGCCGCAGGCCGCTTTGGCAAAAGTAAAGAAGGAGGACAAGTTTCACTTTCTGTCCCTCGACCATGAGAGCCTGCCTGATCATGATCTAAGTGCGATAGCCTCCTATTATCTGCCGGCTGAGCTGACGCATGAAGAGTATCCGAATTTGATTGCCGAGGGGCAGTCCGTACCGACTGTCGCGAATCGAGCGTTGCTCGTGGCCTATGCATGGCCGGAAGATTCCCAGCGGTATAAAAAACTCGCCAAATTCGTGCAGGAGTTCTTCGGGAAGATTGATCAGTTCCACAGCGCCGCCAGACATCCTAAGTGGAGCGAAATTAACCTTTCCGCCGAAATTCCCAGCTGGACGCGGTTCAAGCCGGCGGCCGACTGGCTGGCGGCGCATCAAAGTGTCGCCTCTTTGCAGACCGACGGAGTGTCAGCCAACCACTCTTCTGAAGAACTGAAGGCGGCGTTCGAGCGATTCATCGAAAATTATGCTGCAACGTCACGTCTTAAGACCTTGTCGCCGCTTGATCGGGAAAAGGCCTTTGCTCAGTTTATGAACTATGTGCAGTCACAAAAAACGGGACAGCCCGCCCATTGAACGCGTTGTGGAAATAGCATCGAAGATGAGCCCGATCACGCATGAATGAATTCGCGATCTTAGGATGCCGGCAACATGCTTCGGTCTGACACGTTGTGGCTTTCGCTGCGATGTGGCGATCCGCTTTCGGCAAAATAAATCGTATAACCCATTGAAAATATTGGCGTCCCGGAAGGGATTCGAACCCCTGACCTACGGTTTAGGAAACAGGATACGATCACCGCAACAGTCGATAAGATCCAATTCAGACTGTGGGATATAATGTGGGTTGAATCTTAATTAATGAAGCGTTATTTGTGTAAAATCAATAAGTTATGTATTATAAGTGGCGGACGACGCAGTCCTGTGCGAACCGGTCTCAGCCGACCCGGTCCTGGTTTACAGGGAAAATACAGGGATATTGTCGAAATCAGCCCTTGCGACGACGGATTCGATCGTCCTTTTTCTTAGCAAAATCATGGCGTTGTTCGACAAATTCCCTACTCGACGGAGCAGGGAATTAATTTGCGCCAATCAGGGAAAGACAATGGCCCAACAGGGACGCGATCGGCGTTTTCAGCGAATGCGCAGCGAATGACGACCGTTTGGAGTTCGACGGCGGAGCCGGCGATAAAAAGGAACGCGCTGCGGCCCCAAGGGCCAAGGCTCAGATCTCTTCCTCATCATCGCCGGATTCGGCCGCATCAAAGGCGAGCAGCGTAATCGCGTAGCCGTTGCGCTGGCTCAGCGTCTGAACGATCAAGGCGCCGCGACCGGGTCGCGCCAACCAATCGAGGGAGTCGGCCTCCTCGTGGGCGGAGAGGCCGCTCGCATCGGCCGGGGACGGGAGCTGGGGCAATCGCTGCCCCGGACGACACGAAACGAACGGAAAGGCGGGGCTCCTCTCGACGTAGCGGACCACGCCAGCGGCGCTGAACACCAAAACGGACGGTTGGGCGTGAAGCTCGACGTAACGGCGGGCGCCGGCCTCGCGGCTGAGGCCGAGCTCATCCGACAGAGTAAGCACCTTCGCGAGATCGGGAACGCCGCGCAGATAGGGGCGAATCAACCGCGGCGGGGCGAGCAGTTCGATGGCGAAACGGTTGGCTTCGGCTTCCTGCACGACGCGGCGCGGGGCGGAAGCGGACGACTTTGGGCGCCTCGTCGCCAAATCCGCTCGCGAGCAGGCGAACCGCCCCGCGGGGTCCTCTGGCCTGTGCCAGCAATTAAGGAAATGCCCGAGTTCATGTGCGAGCGTGAACCGTCGCCGGCTCAGCGACGAGTTGCTGTTGATGAGGATAGCGCCAAAGTTGCGGTCGTCGGGCGCGATCAGCGCGCCCTCGAAACCCTTTAACGGGGCTTCCTTGATCTCGACTACGTCAAGCGCGGCGGCTATGGCGGCGACCGGAACCTCGCCGCCTTTGTGCCGCAGCTGGTCGTGAATTTCGGCGGCGAGGCGCACGCAGTTCGGGCCCGCCTCCTCGATCGCCATGCGGTCCAGCGCCAGCACAAAGATCAGCCGCCCCCTGCCCCGCCCCTGCGGCGTCGCTTGAGCAGAGTCTGCATCATCTCGTCGAGAAGCGCGAGGTCGTCCGGTTCAAGCGCCCCCGCTTGCCGGAACATGCGGCCAATTTGTCCGGCGTCGTCGGCTGCGGGGTCCTCTCCGACCAGGGTCGCGAGCGACAGGCCAAAATGATCGGCGAGCCGCGTGACGAGGGCCATGGACGGATTGTCCGTACGCCCTTTCTCGAGCTCCCAGATATGCGCCTTGGAGACGCCGACGGCGTCGGCGACCTGCTGCAGCGTTTCCCCTTTTTCGAGGCGGAGGCGGGTGAGGCGTGCGCCGAGGCTCATGGCGAGGTCTCAATCGGAGGAACTGTTCGTGTGATCTGACGTTTACATGCACCCAGGATTGACAGCAAGGTTTTTATTATCTTACTTTCAAGGCAGATAACCCGAATCAGCCCTGGAGGCCCTCGCATGACCGCCCGCGCCCTCGAAACCCTTCCCCTCGACCTTTTGCAGCCCTGGCCGCGCAACGCTCGCGTTCACTCGCGCAAACAAGTCCGGCAGATCGCCGAAAGCATCCGGCGCTTCGGCTTCACCAACCCGGTGCTGATCGACGGCGAAAACCGCATCCTGGCGGGGCATGGCCGAGTCGTGGCGGCGCGGGAGCTTGGCATGGCGACGGCGCCTTGCCTGCGCGTCGATCATATGTCGGCAGCCGAAAAGCGGGCCTATGTGCTAGCGGACAATAAGCTGGCCCTCAACGCCGGCTGGGATGAGGAGCTGCTCGCCCTGGAGCTGAAGGAGCTGATGGAGGCCAACATCGACTTTGACATCGGCCTCACCGGCTTTTCGATCGCCGAGGTGGACCAGTTGATCGAGGGCCTTGCGCCTTCGGAGCCGGGCGACCCGGCCGAGGATCGGCTTCCAGAGCCCGACGCGGTTCCGTCGCGTTGCCAAGCCGGCGACATCTGGCGGCTGGGGCCGCATCGGCTCGTTTGCGGCGACGCGCTCGATTCTGCGGTCGTCGCCGATCTCATGGATGGCGAAAAGGCCGAGATGGTCTTTACGGACCCACCCTATAACGTTGCAATCGAAGGCAACGTCAGCGGCCTCGGTAAAATCCGGCACCGCGAGTTCGCGATGGCGTCCGGTGAGATGACCCGCACCGAGTTCATAGCTTTCTTAACCTGCGCCTTCGCCAACCTTGTCGCGCACAGCCTTGACGGCTCGATCCATTTCATCTGCATGGACTGGCGCCACATGGGCGAGATATTGGAGGCTGGCGCGGCGCGCTACGCCGAGTTGAAGAACCTGATCGTCTGGGTCAAGGACAATGGCGGCATGGGCTCCTTCTACAGGTCTCGGCACGAGCTGATCTTCGCCTTCAAGAATTGGATCCGCCCCTCATCTCAACAGTTTCGACCTCGGCCAGCACGGCCGCTATCGGACCAATGTCTGGGAGTATCGCGGCGTCAACACGCTGAAAGCCGGCCGCCTCGACGAGCTTGCGCTGCATCCGACCGTCAAGCCGGTCGCTATGATCACCGACGCCATCAAGGACGTCTCGCGCCGCGGCGCGATCGTGCTTGATCTTTTCGGCGGCTCCGGCTCGACGCTAATCGCGGCGCACAAGACGGGGCGGCGCGCGCGGCTCTGCGAGCTCGACCCTATCTACTGCGACCGCATTCTCTCGCGCTGGGAGAACTTCGCCAAGGACGAGGCCGAACTTGTCGTCTGCAGGCGCATCCGACAGGCCTGGAACGGCGTCGCCCTCGATGACGACGGCGCACCGCTCGATCCATCCGTTGGCCCAAGCGCAACCCAAAGCGACGGCGACACGGAGGCTGGCTCCCCGGGGGCGGAGGCAAACGGCTTGGCGCACGACCATCGGCGATTGAAACGCGCTCGAAGCCAAGGCAGGCCTGCGACCGCGGCGCCTTTGCGCGCGTTGAGCCCGAGCCAAGGCTGACGCGCATGTCCCGCGATCGAAAGCCTCGCATTCCTCCGCCTCATGAGCCGGCCTGCTACGAGGTCGGCTATGGTAAACCGCCCGTCGCCTCGCGCTTTCGGCCAGGCCGCTCGGGCAATCCGAAAGGCCGCCCGAAGGGCGCGCCCAACAAGCGTCCGGCGCTCAACGAGGAGCGGCTCAAGGGAATCATCCTCGACGAGGCCTATCGCGCCATCAAGGTCACAGAAGGCAAACGCCAGGTAACGATCTCTATGGCGCAGGCGGTGATCCGCGCTATCGCGGTCAACGCTGCGCGCGGCCAGCATCGCGCGCAGCAATTGTTCGCCGAACTTTTGAGTGAGACGGAACGCGCCAACAAAGCCCTCCACGACGACTATCTGCAGTGTCCGGCGTCAGCGCCCATGAGACAAATCGGGGTATTTTCTGAAGGGAGATTTCTGGTTCATCTTAGCCCATTCAGGAGCGCAGATGAGACAGAAATCCGTGCCGGCGAAAGCCCCGGCAGAACAGCTTGTGAAAGATATTCG